>CAVYOB010000034.1:0-213999 GCA_963769925.1 uncultured Prolixibacteraceae bacterium | reverse complement strand
AGCATACAACCGTATTCGTGAAGGAAATTTTTCGCTTGAACGCCTGACTGGATTTAATATCAGCGGTAAAACTATCGGCGTAATTGGCACCGGTGCAATTGGTCATGCATTTATTCATCTTTTGAGTGGGTTTGATGTGAAATTTAAAGCTTTCGATCCTTATCCTGACGATGAGCTCAAAAAACAAGGTGTAGAATACGTTTCAGTAGACGAGTTACTTTCTCAATCGGATATTATTTCATTGCATTGCCCGCTTAATCGCGACACATACCGTATTATCAATGCTCAAAATCTGAAACTCATCAAACAGGGGGCGATGCTTATTAATACAAGTCGCGGCAAACTGATTGACACAGAAGCAGTGATTGTTTCGCTTCGGGAAAAACGGTTGGGAGCTTTGGGAATTGATGTATATGCCGAAGAGGAAAAACTGTTTTTTAAGGATCTTTCGGAAATGATTATTGATGATGATACCATTGCCCGGCTGATCAGTCTGCCCAACGTACTTATTACCGCACATCAGGGTTTTCTTACGCGCGAAGCGCTGGAGCATATTGCAGAAACTACGCTTCAAAATATTTCCGATTTTGAAAAAGGAATCGTAAACGCAAATGTTGTAAATGTACAACACCTGCATGCAGGATAAATTGAAAAAGCTATAATGTTATCCTGTCTTCTATTCTTCAAACTTTATGATTTCAACCGGACAATTTTCTGCTGCTTCTTTTATTCCCTCTTCGTTATTTTCAATATCAGCTCCGTCTTTTACAACTGCTTCATCATCTACTTCAAAAACTTCAGGGCACAGTTCTTCACATAATCCACATACGGTGCATCCTTCTTCTATCCAAACTTTTTTAATTGCCATGATATTTAAAATTTTAATGGTTTTTCAAATTCATAAATTTAGGATAATTTCTATTTATAACAATCTTAACGGTGTCCAAGTTCGTGTTTCTGATTTTCATGCCTGTATGAAGACGAATTTTGAAATAGGAGAATCACTTTCATATTGCAAACAGTACTGTTACCGGGAGTAACATAAATTTTATCTCCATCGCATCCCAATGGACTGATAAAATGGTAGTTGTTTGAGTTTGAAGCTTATCTCGAAAAGATAATGTATCTACACTTTCATTTTGGCTTCTTTCCGTAAATAATTCTTTTAGTGATTTCATGATGTGAAATTTTAATGTCAGTAAAGATTCAACGATCAATACTCTTATTCAGATTACGTTATAAAATTTTACAATTGCTTCATACAAATCTTTTTAGATGATTTGCGACAAATTTTTAGGAGTATGAATAACCAAAATTTAATTTCAATCGTTAGGTAATTAAAACAATAATAATGCAAGTGCTGGAAAGACAAATTAACGAGGATAAAACCAAAAAGGAATTCAAACAGGTGATTTGGTTTTACGATTTTTGGGGACGGTTAACTGAAAGTAAAGCAGCTAATGTTGTTCTGAAATTAGCCAATATTAAGAATGGGAATAAAGTTTTGGATGTTGCTTGCGGAACGGGGGAGATGTTGAAAAAAATTATAAAACAGAATCCGGATGGTGAAAATGTTGGGATTGATTTATCTCCTGACATGTTAAAAAAGGCGGCTAAAAAACTGGAAAAATATGGCAACAAGAATTTTGAGTTGCACGAAGGAAACACCCTGCATTTGAATTTTCCAGATAACAACTTTGACCTACTGATAAACAGCTACATGGTGGATTTATTACCAGTAGAATATTTTGATAAAATTGCTTCGGAATTTTACCGTGTACTTAAAAACAATGGGAATGTGGTAATTTCAACTTTTTCTTTTGGAACAAAGAATATTCACAAGTTTTGGTACTGGGTAGCCAAACGATTTCCCAAACTATTAACCGGTTGCCGGCCGGTTCAATTCAAACAAAACCTAATTAATGCAGGGTTTAAAATCGAAAACGAATTTGAAATCAGTCAAAATACTTTTCCATCACAAATTATTAAAGCAAGAAGAGATTGTAATGGAATCAATTTAATACCCGCATTTTATTCAATACAAAGCTTTTCATTCCTATTTCTTCCTCAATCGCAATGCATTTGAAATCACTGAAACCGAACTAAAACTCATCGCTGTTGCAGCAATTAGCGGACTCAGTAAAATACCAAAAAACGGAAATAATATTCCTGCTGCAATTGGCACGCCCAGTGAGTTGTACACAAAAGCAAAAAACAGGTTTTGTTTGATGTTGCGCATCACTTTGTGGCTTAATTCGCGGGCCCTGACAATACCGTTCAGATCGCCTTTTACCAGTGTGATTTCAGCGCTTTGCATGGCAATGTCGGTGCCGGTGCCCATGGCAATTCCGATGTTGGCCTGTGTAAGCGCAGGTGCATCGTTAATTCCGTCGCCAGCCATGGCTACAATGTGTCCCTGTTCCTGGAGTTCTTTTACTTTTTTGTATTTGTCTTCGGGCAGACAGTCGGCTACAAATCCGTCGAGGTGAAGCTCGTCAGCCACAGCTTTGGCAGTAAACTTATTATCACCGGTGAGCATGTGTACTTTTACCCCCATTTTCTGTAACGAATGAATGGCTTTTGCAGAAGTTGGTTTAATGGTGTCGGCAACACTTACTATTCCTTCAACCTTATTTCCTGAAACCAAGATACATTACAGTTTGCCCGGTTGATTGCCATTCTTGTAGCTTCTTTTTGCACTTCTCCGTTAAGTGTGGCTCCAAAATCTTCCAGTAAGCGGTGATTTCCCAATCCTACTTTTTGTTTTTTGTAAATCGCCTGTACACCTTTCCCGGTTACCGATTCAAAATTTTCAAGTTTTTCGGGTTTAATATTTTTTGCTTTTGCACCGGTCAACAATGGCATCGGCAATGGGGTGTTCGCTGTTGGCATCAATGGAAGCCGCCAGTTTCAGCACCTCTTCATCGCTCATTTTACCAAACGATTTATAATTTTTCAGGGAAGGTTTTCCCTCGGTTATGGTACCGGTTTTATCAATGATAAGTGTATCTACTTTATTCATTTCTTCAATGGCACGGGCATCTTTTACCAGCACACCTGATTGTGCCATTCGCCCCGAACCGACCATAATCGACATTGGGGTTGCAAGTCCCAATGCACATGGACAGGCAACAATCAACACCGCAATGGCATTTACAAATGCATAAACATACGCCGGTTCCGGTCCCCAAATTGCCCAAACGATAAATGTGAGATTGCTATGCTAACCACAATCTGCACAAAATATTTGGCCACCACATCGGCCATTTTCTGGATGGGTGCGCGTGAACGGCCGGCTTCATTCACCATTTCGATAATTTGAGACAGCAAGGTATCGGAGCCCACTTTTTCAGCTTTCATTTCAAATGCTGTTTTGCCGTTAATGGTTCCGCCGGTTACCTTGTCGTCAACCGATTTATCGGACTGGAATCGGTTCACCGGTAATCATACTTTCATCAATCACGGCATTTCCTTCGGTTATTACTCCGTCAACCGGTACTTTTTCACCTGGTTTTACTTTCAGAATATCGCCTTCTGTTACTTCTTCCATTGGAATTTCCACCTCTTCACCATTGCGGATTACCCGTGCAACTGGAGGAACCAGTCCAAGTAATGCTTTTATGGCAGAATTGGTTTTGCTGTGTGCGCGTAGTTCAAGTACCTGTCCGAGTAAAACCAGTGTTAAAATTACGGCAGCTGCTTCAAAGTAAACATGTACATTTCCCTGTGCATCTTTAAACTGGGCAGGGAAAATGCCCGGAACCAGCAAAGCCACTACACTAAAAATGTAAGCTGCTCCCACGCCAATGGAAATAAGTGTCCACATATTTGGGCTGCGGCGCCGGACGGAACTCCATCCCCGTTTGAAAAAATCCCAGCCTGCATAAAAAACGACCGGCGAAGCCAGGGCAAATTCTACCCAGCTCCATACTTTTTCCGAAGCAATGTTTTCAAGATGTAAAACGAAAACAAGCCCGACATGGCTATGATAAATACCGGCACACTTAAAGCCACTGCCAGCCAGAATTTACGGGCCATTTTTTTGTAAGCTTTTTCTTCTTCACTAACCTCTTCTCCTTTTTCGGGAACTAAATCCATTCCGCATTTTGGGCAACTTCCCGGGTGATCCTGTTTTACTTCCGGGTGCATCGGGCAGGTGTAAATGGTTTTACTACTTCCTGCCGGTCTGCTCTCTTCTTTCATCAGGTGCATACCACAAACCGGACAATCACCGGGTTCGTCATACGTTTTGTCGCCTTCGCAACGCATAGGACAATAATATTTTCCTTTACTGCCTGTTGTCATTTGTTTCTTTATGTTGATGGTGTTCGTGGTGATGATGTCGGCCGTTGGTTTTTTGTGGCTCTTCACCCACAGGAACCAAATGCATATTGCATACCGGGCAATCGCCGGGTTCATCGTAAGTTTTGTCGCCCTCACATTTCATGGGGCAATAATACTGTGTCCCTTTTTCTTCTTGTGTAATTTGGTGTTTGCGGTCATGTAAACCACTTCCAGCCGGGTGACTCTCCGGCTTTCATCCTTCTCTTCGAGCGGGACGAGGTGCATATTGCACACCGGACAGTCGCCAGGCTGGTTGTAGGTTTTATCCCCTTCACAGTGCATGGGGCAAACATATTTTTTTATTTTATCCATAACTTAGTGTTTTCTTCTTTCTGGATTTTAAGCGATGTCGTGCTTTTTTTCCTGAAACTCTTCTTTATTGATTTCACCTCTTGCATAACGTTCTTTTAAAATATCAAGAGCTGATTTCTTTTCTCCCGGAGTTGAATGATGACTACCTGCATTGATTCCCCTGGTAACAGCCCAAATTACAAGAATTAAGACTATTAAACCAAATAACCAACCGAAACCCATTCCCAGACCCCAGCCTATTCCGTGCATTCCGTATCCATGCATATTATATCCTAACATTCCGTACATGATTTTCCTCCTTTTCTTATTTTAAATTATTTATCAATGTTCTGTCATTTCGACCAAAGGGAGAAATCTGCTATAATAATGAGATTTCTCATCCCGCCTTCCGGCGGGATTCGAAATGACAACAGTATATTACTTTTTATTGGTGCGCATGAGTTATGCGCTTGTTTCCGGAGTACATGTGCTGCATTCCATTTCCATAGCGGGAACCATTCATTCCCATTGTACCATTTTGATTATTATAATCGTGCATTGCACGATTCATTAACTGCGGATCACTGGCCATAATTTTTGCCATGTTGTTGACAAAAGTTGAATCCTGTCCGTAAGTATTCATCATGTTGGTCATAAATCCGCTCATTAGATTCGGATTATTCATCATTTGATTCATCATCTGACCATAATCCCATATAAGAATCTTCATTACCGTTGTTTTCGGTATTGGCAGATCCTTTTTGATTTCCGTAATTTCCGCCCATCATATAACCACGGCCCATCATTGAATAATTGTTATTCGTTTCTGTCCCGTTACTTTGCATGTGTCGGTAATTCTGGTTCCACATCATCATGGCTTGCTGGTTGCCATGCATAGCATTCATAAAGTCAAGCATCAGCCCACGATTATTCATGATTTTATTAAAGACTTCATTCCGACTGTCCTTTTTTTGAAGGAGTTGGTCGACGTTGTCTTTCTGTGTGTAACTGCTCAGTGTTATAAATGCAATCATTGTAATTATTAATGTTAATGCTTTCATGACTGTAATTTTTTAAGATTTAAAATTCTTTTGATTATTCTACCGGTGCCAGATGCATGTTGCATACAGGACAATTGCCGGGTTCATCATACGTTTTTTCACCTTCGCATTTCATCGGACATTGATAACGGGTTCCTGTTTGGGTATTACCGTGGTGTTCGTGATGATGCCGGTGTTCATTTACTTCTGAATGTATTACATTCTGTTTTCTCTTTTTAGCTGCTAATATTTCCTTTACATTCTTCATAACTTGTTGTTTTAAAATTTCTACTATAAAGGTAATAGCTGCTGCCGCTGAAAGCGTTACACTATTTTTAAATTGATTTATATGATTTTAATGAAATTAATGCGTATTCGTTTTCTTTTCTCGGATACGCGAATTATTTATCTCTGAAAACCTTTTTCCATCAGGCTAACACTGAAATTCCGGTGTATTATAATTTTTCAAACTATTTATTGTTATCAAACAATATTTTTTCTCCTGCCGGAGGCCTTCATCTTTGCCTTGAAGCAAAGACGAAGCAGAAAATTGCTGAAAGCACTACGTTCAGCAAAATCCAAACAAGCTTGGTTTTGCCTTCACTTAAACGTGCTTTTCAAGGCTGCTTTTTATCTTCACCTTTCATCTTTACAAAACCCAACTTCGAAGGAGTGATTTCCTTTCCGGGTTCTCGGGAAAACTTCTCCTTCTCAATAAGGTTTTGTTTCGATTCCGGGATTGATCAAAAGAGGCCGATCCACTGATGTGGAATAGGTGGTAATGACAAGTAACTTCAGCGCTTAGGCCTTTGGCGTCGAAATGGAAAACAAGTATAAACGACGTTAAAAAAAAAAGATTCAAAAATTAACTCTGTCAGTGCATGGTTTTAATTACACATCGTTCAATGATTTACGTTTTTGTTCTCCCAGTTTTTTGAAATAGGAAGGAGTAAATCCCGTTATTTTCTTAAACTGCCCCGACAGATGTGAAACGCTACTGTAACCCAGTTCCCAGGCAATTTCACTCAGGTTTTTTTCGTCGTAAACCAGTAATTCTTTTACCCGTTCAATTTTAAGATTGATAAGGTGTTTTTCAATGGTTGTCCCTTCAACTGATGAATAAAGTGTGCTTAAATAAGGGTAATCCAAATGCAATTTATCAATTAAATATTCCGAGAAATTCATTTTGTTTTCCGCGGAGTGATGATATACAAAATCAATGGTGGCTGTTTTAATCTTCTCGATTATCCGTCTTTTTGAATCGTTAATGATTTCGAAGCCGACACTTTCAAGCCGACTATTAAGATAATCCAATTTGTCAGGATCAACCTCTTCAGTAGTTTTAACTTTTCCCAGTTGAATAGTTTCCACCTTAATTCCGGCTTCGTTAAATATTTGCGAAACCGCCATGATGCAGCGGTTGCAAACCATATTTTTAATATTGATATCCATGAGTATCTGTTTTAATTTATACGACCATTATTCCCTTTTCGTCGGTACGTACTTTATACACTTCATCCACCGGTGAAACGATAATCATCCCATCGCCACTGTAACCGGTACGGCCATTTTTGCGAATAATATCCACTACCGGTTCAACATGTTCGTCAGCTACCAGCATTTCGAGCTTAATTACTTTGTATGCATCGGCAAACGGATATTTGTCGCTGATGTGTTTTTTTTCATGATCGGAATACTGCCCCGTGCCTTCACACTGCACAAAGGTCATACAACAGTAACCGTTCTTTTTAAGAGCGTCGTACACATTCTCTACCATTCGGTGACGTATGTATGCTTTAATCAGTTTCATAATTCTATGGATTTTAATTTCAATATATTGAAATTAAAAGGACCGAAGTTTCTCCCCAAAACCCAACTTCCTGCTTCGGTTCTCCTATTTCTTTATTTATTTTCTTTTTCAGAACAATGAGCCAGTTTCTGAATTTCGCAAGCTGCACAGCCACCTAGTTTGTTTAATTCGCCATCTTCCGCGGCACATGCATGCTCTGATAATGAAGGCTCTTTGTTAAAAAGTAGTTTCACACCCAGTGCCAACACGGTGAAGGCCACCATGATGACCGATAATATCAAAATTTTTAAATACATAATGTACTCCTTTCTTATTATGAATGGAGTCCCGGAACATTTTGTTCCGGGAAACCTCCATCCTACCTTTTCCCATCAATAAATTTACCAAACTATTGATAATTAATGTTATATTATTTTAAGAATGATTTATAATATCTATTGATTTTTCGATCCCTGGAAATCAAGCAGGTAAGGTGTATCGCCATTCATCATCTCAAATTGATAGCCAAAAGTGTGATTCATTGTGTCAAATCCGCCAAAATGTTTGTCTCCGGATTGATGCTCATCGTTCAGGTGGTGCTGCCATTCTGTCTCTCCATTGTTGGCATCTCCCATCATTCCACCACCCATGTGATTTTCGCCCATCATGTGACCATACATTTCTTCGAAAGCATTACTGGTCAGGCACACCATTATGCTGTCATAATTTTCATAATAATTGAGCATGAAAGTGGTATCCAGTTCATCGCTAAAACAGCGTACTTCAATTTCCCCGTCGTTGGTTTTTGTTACATCTGCTGTTGCACTGGTACTTCCTGGAATTACTCCGTTGGCACTTTTTAATCCTTCAGTTGTTAATGTGCCTACATAAGTTCCTTCGATAGAATTATCAGGTGTTTCTTCAGATTTATCGCATGCGGTAAATCCTAAAATTATTATTACACTTATAATCAACAAGTCAATTTTTGCTTTCATCTTATATGTTTTTTAAGTGATTCATGTCAGATAATCTATCCGTTTAACATTAATCACAATAATGCCAAAATACTGGGAAAGAACTAATTCATATCATGCATGCCTTCCATCGTTTCTGTCTTTTCAGCAGTACGATCGTATTTGCAGCAACTTGGAAGTTTATTGTAGGCTTCATCGGTTGCTTTGTGCATATCGGTATCGTGGCCCACTTTTGCAATGGCCATTTCTACTTTATGTACATCGGTTTTCGAATCATCGAAGGTAACTTCCATCATTTTTGTGTCCTTGTTCCAGTCGGCATTTGAAACTCCGTCAACTGATTTGGCTGCTTTTTCTATACGTGTTTCACACATTCCACAGTTTCCGTACACTTTAAATTTTTCCGTTTTATTTCCGGCAAAAACGGTAACAGTGACTAACATAAAAATTGCAACTAAACTTAAAATTTTTGTTTTCATCTTTTTTAATTTTTAATGGTTAATAATTTGAATTTTATTTTATTGTATCCTTTGTTTCTCCGCATCCCAACATTTCTTCTCCGAAATAAGGATTACGAATATCTTTCGTTTCACTTAACCAGTAAGCTCCTTTATTATCATTGTACATTGGGCAGAACTGGTAATACGCAGTATCTTTTTTCAGACCAAACATTTTCAGACTCTTGTAAAAAGCTTCGTTAAACTTTGAAAATGCTTGCCGCTGTACGTCAATATCGGAAGAAGCGGCAATTGCTTTTATCTCGCTGTTCAGTGTTTTCAGTTGATTCATCCATTCCATGTGAGCATCGCCTTTCAACAGTTCCATATTAACCGATTGAATAGAATTTTCTACTTTTTTAGCATCCTGACTTACTTTTTGCGCATCGGTAGCCACAAACGCATTTTTCATGTTAATGTAGTTTTCGTACACTTTAGTCAACTGTGCTTTAAAGGCTGGATCGGGTTCAACAGATTTTGACGATGCATCATTCGAAGCCGGTTCTTTTTTATTCATGGATTTATTTCCGCCTCCCATATCCATTCCCGGCATACTTCCAGCTCCTGAGTCGCCACCATCGGGATTCATCATACTTGGCAGCCCCTGCAACTGGGAAGCTGCATCGATTTTAAATACACCGTTGGTGGCAATTTCTTCTCCTGCTTCCAGTCCGCTGGCCACCACATAAAAATCACCGGCTTCAGGGCCCAAAATAATCTGGCGATAATTGAATGTTGGATTTTTTGCATCTATTTTTTTAACATAAACCACTGCATTTTTGCCGGTCCAGAGTACCGCAGATTTAGGAATGAGCAAATCTTTACTATTCGCTGCGATCTTCGACTGGATGTAACCATTCACAAACATTTCGGGTTTAATTTCCATCCGCGGATTATTCAATTCCACCCGAACTTTTGCCACACGTGTTGTCGGATTTATTAATGGATCGATGAAAATGACTTTGCCTGTGTAAGTTTTCCCCGGCAACGACTGGATAGTGAATTCAGCCATGTCGCCTTTTTTAAGCCACGGCAGGTCGCTTTCGTAAGCATCAAACAATACCCAAACACGGCTCAAATCGATGACCTGAAACAGAGAATTTCCCTCTTTTATATAGTCTCCCTGTGTCACACCCCGCTTGGTAACTGTACCCGAAATGGGTGAAATAACATCAAAATATACTTTGGGTTCTCCTTCATTTTCAATCGCTGAAATCTGTTCATCTGTAAGGTCCCAAAGTTTTAGCTTTGCGCGTGCTGCGTTGTAAAGAGCAGACCGCGAGTTTTTATAGTTCCTTGCTTCGAGGAGTTCACGCTGGGCAGTAATCAACTCAGGTGAATAGATGGTAGCCAGCTTTTCGCCTTTTTCTACCTGTTGCCCGGTATAATTTACAAACAGCTTCTCGATACGACCTCCGTAACGTGCAGTCAATTCGGCGATATTCCGTTCGTCAGACTGAACTTTTCCCTGCAGGTATAACGATTTTTCAGGAGTACTTTTCTTTACTATCAGCGTTTGAATTTCGGCCAGTTTGGCTGCCGATTCGGTCATCACGATTGCATTCGGATCGGTTTGCCCATCGTCCGATTCGAGTGAGCTAAGCGGAATCAAATCCATACCGCAAATGGGACATTTTCCTGGTTTGTCACTTCTGACTTGCGGATGCATGGAGCAGGTCCAAATAGTTGCTTCTTCATGAGCATGATCATGTGTTTCAACAGTCTCCGTATTTTCTCCCGCGGTGACTCTATTGCCGGAAGAATGGAAAAACAACCACCCTAATAACAACCCGGCTACAAGCACGATAAGTACCAGCTTGTAATTTTCTTTTATGTTTTGAATTATCTTTTTCATGATAATAATTCACTTTTTCAGTAACTCTCCCTCTTCTCCCGCTCTACGCTAGTGCGGGACGATTGTTCGGAATCTGTGTTGAAAATTTTTTGAAATTTTTTCAGCAATGACATTCATTATTTACTTTAATATTTTGGGGATGTCATATTTCCCCATTAAATAATCGATAAACGAAAGGGCTGCCTGTTTGTCGGCACGTGCCTTTTCCAGTTCCAATTTATATTTCAACAGCTTGCGATCCATTCGAAGGATCTCTTCGAAATTTTTGCTATCTGTTGAATATGCCGTTTCCAGCAGTTTAATTGATTTTTGCGCTAAATCGGCCTGATTTACATTTAATGTAATTCTGCGTTTGGCATCCGAAAAGTCTTTCCAGGTTTGTTCAAATACCGTTTCCAGAACATTCTGTTGATTTATCTTTTCCTCTTTTTTAGCGGTTTCCTGGTAAACAGCCTCATTCACCATTGCTTTGTATTTATTCCTGTAGAGCGGAATACTAATGCCTACAGTCGGAAGCATAATTGCATCAGTTCCGGCCATATTGTTACTTCCTTTTCCAACAATTGTGTAGTCGAATCCAATTTTGAAATCGGGTTTTCCCATCAGTTGCGCTACATCTTGTTTATAACGAAGCGATTCTGCCTGTAAATCAAGGCTCAGTAACTGGTGATTTTGTACCCTGATACTGTCGAGTATTGCCATTTTTGAAATTGACGGTTCTGTTTCCCAAAGGATATCAGGAATTTGAACGGGATCGTTAGCAGGATTATTCAGTAGGTTGTTAAACATGACCACCTGCGCATCAAATTTGTCATTCAATAATGCCAGTTGATTTTCCAGGTCGCCCAGTTCCATTTCAACCCTGTACTCGTCAACTGCGGGAACCAGTCCTGCCTCTACTTTAATCAATGCCATTTTCTGAATGGAATTCAGGATTTCCAGATTCTCTTTTGTTATAGCAATTGCCTTCCGTGTAAAATAAAGGTTGAAATAAGTGCTGCGCACGTCATTAAATAATTTCGACTTGACTTCCTGGAATGCTTCGTATTTTGCTTTTGCTGCCTGTACAACTACATTTTCTTTAGCCTTTAACGTTCCAAACCAGGGAAACATTTGTGAGGCAGAAATTTTGAATTGTTGTGGCCCAACCCGGGTTTCCACCGGCTGAATAAAATAGCCGAACGCTACCTGCGGATCGGGGAGTGCTTTTACCTGTGGTGCCACTTCCAATGCTGCCATATATTCGTTAAACCGTGCTTTTAAGCCAGGGTTATTTTCTGCAGCGGTTTTCAGGTAGCTGTTCAAATCTTCCTGTGCTGAAACTACAGATGAAAACAACAGCAACATAATTCCTATTATATATTGTATTCTTTTCATGGCTAAGCGTTTTGTTTTTTGAGTGAGCGTTTTACTTTTCCTTCCTGCCACATACTATAGAAAACAGGAACCACAAACATGGTCATTACCTGAATTAACATCCCTCCAAACGATGGGATGGCCATGGGAACCATTATGTCGGAACCCTTACCGGTGGAAGTTAATACTGGTAATAGGGCAATAATTGCACAGGAAGCGGTCATCATAGCCGGGCGTACTCTTTGTGATCCGGCTTCCAAAACTGATTTCCGCACTTCGGCTATTGTTTTGGGATGGTTTCGTGCAAAAACCTGTTTTAAGTAGGTTCCCACAATTACACCGTCATCAGTGGCTATACCGAACAGGGCAATAAATCCGACCCAGACGGCCACACTCAGGTTAATGGTGTGCATTTGAAACATCTCGTGAATGTTGATTCCGCCCACATTAAAATTTAGGAACCATGGCTGACCGTAAAGCCAAATCATTAAAAATCCACCTGAAAATGCAACCAGAATTCCGGAGAAGGTCATAAGTGAAACCGTAACCGAATTAAACTGGAAATACAAAATCAGTAATATGAGAATAAGCGAAATGGGAACTACAAGCATCAGGCGTTTGGTAGCCCTGATTTGGTTTTCGTAGTTTCCGGTGAAAACGTAGCTTACTCCGGCAGGTAACACAAATTCTCCTGATTTAATTTTTTCATTCAGGTATTTTTGTGCGTTTTCCACCACATCAACCTCGGCGTACTGCGGTTTTTTATCGAAAATAACATAACCAACCAGGAAAGTATTTTCGCTTTTTATCATCTGCGGGCCACGTGTATATTTGATATTTACCAGTTCCCCAAGTGGAATCTGTGTCCCGGTTGGCGTTGGTATCAATATCTTTTTCAAATCGTCTGGGTTGTCCCTGAATTCGCGGGCATAACGCATGCGCACAGGAAACCGCTCGCGGCCTTCAACAGTAGTAGTCAATTGCATACCTCCAATTGCACCGCTTAAAACATTTTGTAATTGTTTTATGCTTAAGCCGTAACGGGCAATGGCATCGCGGTTGATCTCCAATTCGAGATAAGGTTTTCCTACTACACGATCAGCAAAAACTGACATGGGTGACACACCTTCCACTTGTTTCAATTGGCGTTCCAGTTCCAAACCCACTTTCTCGATGGTTTCCAAATCGGGCCCGAAAACTTTTATTCCCATGGGTGCGCGCATTCCGGTTTGCAGCATTACTAGCCTGGTTTGTATGGGCTGTAATTTTGGTGCTGATGTCAGTCCCGGAATCGTTGCCTGTTTGATGATTTCCTGCCAGATGTCATCCGGCGAGTGAATATTGTCGCGCCACTGACGGAAATATTCCCCGTTTTTGTCTTCAACTAAATCTTCTTTTTCAATTTTCTGAAATCCATCTTTGGGATTGTACACACGTCCGTCTTTCAGAACAAAGGCATTGTCATTGTTCACTTTAAAACGCATACGGTGCCCTTTTTCATTCAGAATGTATTCCGATTTATAATTGATGATGTTTTCGTACATAGAAGTCGGTGCTGGGTCAAGAGCTGAATTTACACGCCCCCATTTTCCAACTACATTTTCTACTTCAGGTATGGAGTTTAATTTCTTATCTAAAAGCTCAATTACATCGAGGTTTTCCTGGATCCCCGAGTGAGGCATGGTTGTCGGCATTAGAAGGAACGAACCTTCGTCGAGAGACGGCATAAATTCTTTTCCTACACCCGGGAATTTGGCTTCAGCCGATTTCCAGAACGAGGTTTCTTTCACCTTGTCGGGCATGAATCCAAACATCTTACTGAATCCAAGCCAAATCATTATCCCAAATAGTACGACTATAATTGGGATACTAAGGAATTGCCATTTGTGAGCCAGGCACCATTTCAGGATTTCAGGATAGAAATGTACAATCGTCATTAAAACTCCGAGGATTGTGGCTATAATGATGATTACAAAAAGGAAGTTGGCTAAAAGGCTGTTTTGAGCGCCGAGCGGCATCCAAACCTTTGCCAGAAAATATACGACAACCGATAATGTTAATAAAATATTGATGTAATTGACATATTTTCTTTTTTCTTCGGGCCAGCGGCTTTCCAAAACGTTATTTATTCCAACGGCAACCAGTACCAGTGCAATCAGGTTTCCGCTTAAAATCAGCAGAACTACACCGGCAACCGCAAGTATTCCGTTAAATATTAACCGCACTTTCTTTTTGTCGAAACGGATGGAGAAAATGATATTGGCCATCATCGGGATGATTATAATTCCAATGACCAGTGCCGAAAGCATCGCAAATGTTTTTGTAAATGCAAGTGGGTGGAACAACTTTCCTTCGGCTGCCTGCATAGCGAAAACCGGAAGGAAACTGACAATGGTGGTTGCCAGCGCTGTAATTACTGCACTTGCCACTTCTACCGTAGCATCGTAAATTACAGTTACCAGTTTTTTACCATGGACACCTTCGTTCTCCTTCATTTCGAGATGCCGGATAATGTTCTCTGTAAACACAATTCCGACATCCACCATTACGCCGATTGCAATGGCAATACCCGAAAGCGCTACAATGTTGGCATCAACACCAAACTGACGCATAACAATAAATGTCATTAATACGCCGACAGGAAGCAAACTGGAAATTAGTAACGAAGCCCTGAGATTAAGCACCAAAACAATTACGACCAAAATACTGATAAGCACTTCAAGCGACAACGCTTCTTCCAGTGTTCCCAAAGTTTCCTTGATTAAACCGGTGCGGTCGTAAAACGGAACGATGGTTACTTTAGAGACTGTACCATCTTTTAACGTTTTTGATGGTAATCCGGGCGCAATTTCTGCAATTTTGGCCTTTACATTGTTTATTGCTTCCAGCGGGTTGGCACCATAACGGGCAACCACAACTCCACCCACTGCTTCGGCGCCTCCTTTATCCAAACCTCCACGGCGTGTAGCAGGACCATAATTTATTTTGGCTACATCTTTCAGCCGAATCGGAACATTATCACAGACAGTAACAACGCTTTCTTCCAAATCTTTCAGATTCTTGATATACCCAATAGCTCTCACCAGATATTCAGCGCGGTTAAATTCAAGCGTCCTGGCACCAATATCCAGATTGCTGTTTTTAACCGCCTCCATAATTTGCGATACATTAACTCCGTATGCTTTCATGGCATTAGGGTCAATGTCCACCTGGTATTCTTTTACAAACCCGCCGATAGACGCCACTTCAGAAACCCCTTTGGCAGAGGTCAGCGAATAACGCACGTAAAAATCCTGAATGGTTCTCAACTCCTGTGGATCCCAGCCACCGGCCGGATTTCCGTTTTTGTCGCGGCCTTCCAGCGTGTACCAGTAAACTTGTCCCAAAGCAGTTGCATCCGGTCCCAGTGCCGGGGTTACATCAGCAGGTAACGTTCCTGCAGGTAACGAATTCAATTTTTCAAGAATTCGGGTGCGACTCCAGTAAAAGTCAATGTCGTCATCGAAAATGATGTAGATACTGGAAAGTCCGAAAATGGAATTACTACGAATGGTTTTTACTCCGGGAATACCCAACAAAGATGTGGTAAGCGGATATGAAATCTGGTCTTCGATATCTTGTGGCGAACGGCCCGTCCATTCGGTATATACAATTTGCTGGTTTTCTCCGATATCGGGGATGGCATCCACCGGCACCGGATCGGAAGGTAGAATTCCTGTGTTCCAGTTAAAAGGTGAACTTACAATTCCCCAGCCGATGATAACAATCAGTATCAGGAATGTAACCAGTTTATTTTCAAGAAAGAAACGAATGATTTTATTCAGCATATCTTATCAATTATGAATTATTATTGATCAATGATTATTGGGTCGTTTGCAACCAGCAATAACCGATCAGAATCTTTTCAATAAAAGATTCTGTTTATCATAATAAAATCACAAAAGATATACCTGTTTCAGGGAAAGTACGGTTTGAATTGTTTTTGGAGGAGGCGAATTGGCAATAAATGAAACCGGGTTTTCCGATTCAGGTACTGTTAACAAACTTTCATTTGCAAGCAAATCATGTCCAAGGATATCCAGTTCTGCCAAAACCGGAATTGCAGTAATTACCGGCGATGAAAAATCATCTTTTACCTGGTAAGTATGATTTTCGTTCTGGCAACACCCCTTCATGTCACAACACGAATCAGCTTCATGAAAAACCGAAACTGAAACTATTTCGCCACCACAGTAATGTTTCGACACAGTCATCCCTATTGTTGAAACCAACAATACCATCGATAAAATTATATGACTGAAAGCCTTTAACATTACTTTTTTATTTACTACAAAAAAACACAATATTTTTTAAAATGTTCTCCATCAGTAAAATAAATTTACTTTTTAAACTTTTTCATATTTTTTCTGCCATATAACCTACAGCATTAAATTTGGAAATAACTTCTTTTATGTCAGCACCTTCTGATGCAATGGTAACCAATTTGTCCGGATGTTCCAAATCAATCGAGTAATCAAAAATTCCAGGTTGATTTTTTAACACCGGTTCCACTTTCATTACACAATGTTTGCAGCTTAAATCAGTCTTCAATGTATATTTTTCCATACTTCATATATTGTTCGACGCAAATATAGAAGAGTTATAATATTAGTTTGTTATATAATTTTGGAAAAGATTTGTATTATTTTGGGTGAAAACGGTAGTAGAACGAACCAAAATCAGGATTCGTTCTACTATTTTTCTGAGTTCACTCCTCAATTACCGGTGAAAATATTTTGGTTGTTGAAGATTTTCGCCGGAGTATCCAAACATTTACAACTAACGCTGCAACCACCATAACAAAGTCCTGGTAAACGCCAAAATTCAGGGCCGCACTTATTCCGATTAATGACCAGAGCGTTGGTATAATTAAGAGATAACGCGGAATTTTTTTTGAATAGGTCAGGATAAAGCCAAAAGTCAGAATGGTAGTGGGGCAGGGAAGTCCGGTAGAAATTGTCGAAATCAATGAATCTTCGGAAAAATAACTTACAACTGGATAAATTATCAGTCCGTAAATCATCAGGAAATAACCGGCATTTAATTGTTTTGGAACGACAGATTTTTGGTTAAATCGTTTGTGCAAAAGTGTTTCAGCCAGAATAGAAATTCCCTGCAATATAAACAAACTGCCAAATAACCAGGCTGCTTTATTAATGGTTGTAAAAAACAGATAGTGATAACCGATTCCCATCCACAACCAAAGCAAACCCAGGAATGTGCCCGGGATTTTGCTGTTTTGCTTTTTCCCATTAAAAATCCAAAATAGTAGAAGCAATCCTGCAATCAGAATAACAAACTGCATGGGAAATACACTGGTGTTGTACTTTTCAATTACGCTAAAAAATTGTTCTGTGGAAAATGGTGTTTTCATGATACTTTTTATTTTAAGTTTAAACATATGATATATCTATATTTGATATATCAAATAACTATCTAAAATTTTTAATAATTATCGCATATTGTTTTTAATGTTTTTTTCAGGTTTTCAACGTCTGTATCTGGAATGTTCTTTAAAGCCTTAGCCTGGTTCTCTGCAGCAATCTTTTTTAACGGAATCTCCAGTTCTTTTCCTTTTTTGGTGAGAAAAATCCGGAAAGCACGCCGGTCGTTTTTATCGGGTTGACGTTTCAGAAGTCCTTTTCTCTGCATTCCGTCGAGCATGCGCGTCATGCTGGCGTTGTCTTTAGCAGTTAGTCGGGCCAGTTCAATCTGAATCGTCCCGTCTTGTTTCCAGAGGCGATTCAAAATTACCCAGTAATCTACCGTAATTTCAGGATACTGTTCCTGGAACGCCCGCAACAAACTAATTCGCATCAAACTTGCTGTTTTGTTGATATGAAATCCTACTGAGTTTTCAAAATTAAATCCCATACTTGATATATCATTATTTGATACAACAAATATATTAATAATTATTAATTTTTCAAAAAAATTGAAATTTATTTTCCCATTTGGTCAAACATATTTTATTTTTTGTCTTTGTGGTTTTTATAGTGTTCTGGTTTCATTCTAGTTAATTTGCGGTTGATGAAGCCAGTTTATTTTTCTTTTTGGTCATTCCTACTTATGCTAATAATTTGTATAAAGTCATTCGACTAAATAGATTGGTTTAAATAATCAATACAATTAGCTTAGTAAAGTTATTCGGATAAAATTTTCCTATAATATAAAAAGAATTAATTTCGTCTGCGTAAAGATTGTAATCAAATGCCGATTCAATCTAAATTAACTTAAACCTTTTAAAATCAAATAATTCAACACCAAGTAAAATTTCAATCTAAATTAAATTATGGAAACAAAAAGAGAGTTTTTAAAAAAACTGGGCATGATTACGGTTGGTAGTATGTTTGGTGGCAGTATGGTTAAAGCATCTGCTGCTGAAACAAATAGTAATATGTTTGCGCGCAAAAAAGAAATTGGACTTCAGCTTTATTCACTTGGGAGAGAGCTCACCGATGATGTTCCTGCCGGATTAAAAAAAGTGGTGGATATTGGTTATACAACTGCTGAATGTGCAGGTTACGGTGACAGGAAGATGTATGGCTATGAAATGAGTGAATTTAACAAAATAGCGAAGGATGCCGGGCTGAAAATAACGGGGACACATGTAAATCCTCCGATGAGAAAATACACCAAAGAAAATATGGGTGAAATAGCTGATTTCTGGAAGAAAACAGTTGACGATCATTTAAAAGTTGGTGTAAAAACGATTGTTCAACCTGGTATGCCAAGTATGGAAAGTCAAGACGAGGCTGCTATTGTTTGCGAAGTTTTTAACAAAGCCGGTGAAATTGCAAAAGCGGCCAATCTTCGCTGGGGTTATCATAATCATAACGGGGAATTTCAAGAGCGTGTTGTGAAAGAAGAAGATAAGAATAAACCGCGTAATCGCTGGGCTCCTGCCGGCGATATGGTTTATGATTTAATGCTTAACGGAACTGACCCCGATTTGGTATTCTTTGAAATGGATGTGTACTGGACTGTGATGGGGCAGAACGACCCGGTTGAATATTTTGAAAAACATGCCGGTCGCTTCCCTATACTGCATATAAAAGATCGTGCAGTTCTTGGACAGTCAGGTATGATGAATTTTGAAACTATTTTCAAGAAAGCTTATGAAAACGGGCTGGATGAATATTATGTTGAGATCGAAGGTATCCGTGGTGGAATGACCCAGTTTGAAGGGGTAAAACAATGCTACGACTATCTTGCTAATGCATCGTTTGTAAAATAGAAAACATTTCATATTTGCTAAAAAACAGGTGGCGATTTTCGTCACCTGTTTTTTTATGGAATAATATTGTTAAAGAGTAAGTTTTTTCAGAAAGGTGTGTCTAATTTGAATTGGCTTGAATTGACAACTGAAATATTACAGAAAAAAACCTGAAATATAATAGGGTATATCTGTTAAACAATATATTACGATCATAAGTTTATATGCCAGATATATCATAACTTTATAAAAAAATCAACTAATTATCTATGTTTACACGAAAGTCACTTCTAATTATAAGTTTATTCTTGACATTTCAGGGATTTGGGCAGCAGGATAGTTTGCTTACCATAAAGGAAGCTGTTGAATCGGCCTTCACCCGGAATACAGAATTACAGCAACTCAGGGCGCAACTGGAACAAAGGCAAAATGTTTGGCGTACCGAAACCGGTATTTCGGCACCATCGGTTAGTTATTTTAAGGAAGGCATGAGTTCTTCTGAGCCGGGAGATATGTATGCTGAACAAAGGTTCACCGTTTCCGAAGAGCTTGACTTCCCGTTAACGGCTGCGTACAGGCTTAAAGGAATTTCGGAAGATGTTAAATCACTCGAATTTAAAATTGCTTCGAGAGAGCGTGAAATTAAAGCTGAAGTAAAAAGTTATTACATTGAAGTATTGTACGCCAGGTATTTGCAAAAATCGAAACAAAATCAATTAAAGCTTGCGGAAGACCTTTATAAAGCTGTTTATACAAAATCAGCGACCGGAATGGGAAATGGTATCGACCTGATTAATGCTGAATTAAAAAGGGAAGAAGCCAGAAACGACCTCGATCAGTCGCAATGGATTTTACATAAGGCTCGGTATAGCCTGTTTTATGCGATGGGACTTCCGGTTGAAGATCAAAATTATTCAATTCAGTTTACCGATACGTTGCAGGCATCCGACATAGAAATATCACAAATTTTTGCGCTGGCTGTTCAGGAAGAGCAGCCGGATTACAAGGCCACTCTTCATGAGTTTAATGCAACCGAATATTATATTAAAGAAGCTAAAAGCAATATTTTGCCCAACATCCGGCTTGATTATTACAAACAAAACTTTGGAACAGGATATAAGTACAACGGATTTGAAGTAGGGCTGCAAATTCCGATCTGGCTTCCGCTCGACCAAAAAGGGAAAATTAGCATGGCAAAAGCGAAACAAACTGAGATTAGGTGGAAACAGGAAGAAATTAAACTAAAAATGAAACGCCAGATTGAATATGCCTGGCATAATTATTCAGTTAGTCGTTCGATCATAAACCGGTTTAACCAAACCATGAAAAGCAAAGCATCGAAGTTACAGACCATGACATTGAAAGCTTACCAGTTAGGAGAAATTGATTTACTTAACCTGCTGAATGCACAGCAAACTTACCTTGCCAGCGAGCAACGCTATTTAAGTGCGTTGCGCGATTACTATATGCAACTTGTTGCTCTTGAAATTTACCTGGATAAAGACCTTGTTTATTAAAATTAAATACATCAAATAAATATGAAACATCATATACTTAGGTTCGCGGCATTTTTTATAGTCACAGCCATAATTATTTCCTGCGGTGATAAAAAGCAGGATAACAGTACAAAAAGTGAACAAATGGAGTTACCTCCGTCGTTGCAGTCGGCTGGTGATCAGGTCTCACTTGTAAAACTTACTGAAAAGGAACAAAAAGAGCTGAATGTTGAAACCGTTAAAGTCAGCAGTAATTTTATCGATTATTCAGTGGCTGCTCCCGGAGTTGTTTTTAATGCCCCAGAGCATTCCAGTATTATCAGTTCCCCCATTGACGGGCAGGTAAGCCAAATCAATAAATACGAAGGAAGCCTTGTAAGGAAGGGAGAAGAAATCTTTCGCGTACAAAGTCTTGAATTTGGTAATATGGTCTCAGAATACTTGCAGACTTATGCTGAAGTTCAATTCCAGACTAACCGGTTAAAACGACTCGAACAGTTGGTAGAGGAAACGATAAGTTCGGAAAATGAGCTTGAACGTGCTACCTCGGAATATGAAAGAGCATCGGCTTCAGCAAGGGCAGCTTATTCCAAATTAAAAGCAGTTGGTGTTGATGATGATGAAATTGAATCTTTTGTCAAAGCAAAAAATATAGAACCGGTTTTGACAATTCATGCCCCGATTGGTGGAGTGATTGAACGCACTTTCGTAGAACTGGGGCAATCGGTTAATGCATTGGAAAATCTTGCCAGGGTCTTAGATGCCCGTGTGGTATTAATACGTGGTTACCTTTCTCCGGACGACGCCCGTTTGATAACCCCCGGTGACTCGGTAATTATTTCGAAAAGGGAAAGCCAGGAAACAATTGCCAAAGCAGTAGTTCAGTCGCTGAATCCGGGACTGGATGAGAACAGCCGGTCTGTGGTTGCCAATATTTTGCTTCCTACTATTGAAGGATGGCCCAAACCCGGCGAAAATGTGCGGCTTGAAATAATTACCTCTTCTAAGAAGGAAATAATTGCTATTCCAATTGAATCACTTACTTATGATGGTAACCTGCCCGTTGTTTTTGTGAAAAAAGGAGAAGGCATTTTTGAAAAACGTCCGATCGGTGTTTCTGAAATAAGAGACAAATATGTTTTTGTAAATAACGGATTAGCCAGTAACGAGGAAATTGCCAGTACAAAGATCTTTAGTCTGAAGGCGCTTTCACGTTTCGATATCATAGCTGAAGAATAACCACACAAACAGGGAAACATGCTTAAAAATATTATAATATTCAGTGTACGGCAGAAATTTGTAGCGCTTTCTTTGGTTGTGTTAATGGCAGTTGCCGGCTATTTTTCACTCATTCAGTTGCCAATTAATTCATTGCCTGATGTTACACCGGTGCAGGTTTTGGTAATCACAAAAGCAGGCCGCTATTCACCTTTCGATGTAGAAAAACTGGTAAGCTATCCAATTGAAACTGCGATGAACGGATTACCGGATGTGGCGCAGGTACGTTCCATTTCACAATTTGGTTTGTCAGCAGTTACCGTTGAATTTGAAGAAAAAACCGATATTTATTTTGCCCGGCAGATGGTGAGTCAGCGTTTGCAATCCATTTCAGACGAACTGCCGCCCGATGTTTCAAGCCCTCAATTAGGGCCGATTACAACTGCCCTGGGCGAGATTTACCAATATGTGGTTACAGGAGATAACTATTCGCTAACTGATCTTCGGGAAATACAGGACTGGTTGATCGCTCCGCAATTAAAAATTGTAAAGGGAGTTACCGAAATCAATTCATTTGGTGGTTTTGTAAAACAGTACAATGTGATGGTTCAGCCCGGGCGGTTACGGTTATTTGGCATCGGTATTTCCGAAGTAATGGATGCCATATCGAATAATAACAGTGTTTCTGGTGGAAACTATCTGGAGCATAACGGAGAACAGTTTATTATCCGGGGTTTTGGGCAAATCAACAAGATCGACGATATTAAAAATATCATTATAACCAATGTAGATAACAAACCGGTTTTTGTGCGCGATGTTGCTTCGGTTGAAATTGGTACTCAAATCCGGCAGGGCGGTGTTACCCAGGATGGTAAAGGTGAAGTGGTAACCGGAATTGTAATGATGCTCCGTGGTGGAAACGGGCGGAAAGTTATTTCTGCTATTGAAAGTAAGATTGATGACATTAATCAAAATCTGCCCAAGGGCGTTAAAATTGAAAAATTTTATGATCAGTCGGATTTAATAAACAGAACAACTGAAACGATTTCAACTAACCTTGTGGAAGGAGGTTTCCTTGTAATTGTAGTGCTGTTATTACTTCTTGGCGAAATTTCCGGGGCATTAATTGTGGCCATGGTAATTCCGTTATCCATGTTGTTTGCCTTCATCGGGATGCGGGAATTTGGACTGGCTGCCAACCTGATGAGCCTGGGTGCCATCGACTTTGGGATGGTGGTTGACGGTTCAGTGGTAATGGTAGAAAATATTATTCACGGGCTTCAAAAAGATAAGAATCAAAATAAAAGTGAGGTTATTTTGAAATCGGCAAAACAGGTAGTGCGGCCCATTTTTTTTGGTGTACTGATCATCTTGATGGTTTACGTTCCTATTATGACTTTCAGCGGGATGGAGGGAATTTTATTCCGGCCAATGGCGATTACTGTTGCGGCTGCTGTGTTGGGATCGTTGCTGCTGGCGCTGATCTTTGTGCCGGCGATTTCTGCCATTGTTTTCCGAAAAGGTGTTAAAGTTCGAAAGAACCGCCTGATTAACTGGTTAAGGCCGATTTACATTGGCGAACTGGGAAAATATATGGATCGAAAATGGATTGTAATATCCGGGGCAGGTTTAGTTTTCGTAGTTTCAATGTTTCTTATGACAAAGTTAGGCACTGAATTCCTGCCCGAACTTGATGAGGGATCGATACTGATTGAGCAGGTACGTATGCCATCGGTAACGCTCGACGAATCGATTGAGAATGCCAACTGGCTGGCCGGGAAACTGGTTCAAAATATTCCTGAAATTAAAACGGTTGTTCCTAAAACAGGGCGGTCCGACCTGGCCAACGACTGGATGGGAGTACACCAAACTGATGTTTGGGTAGTTCTAAAACCAACGGAAGAATGGCGAAAAGGAGTAACAAAAGAAGATATTGTAGCGCAAATTGAACCTTATCTGAAAACCGAACCAGGTTTGGCATACAATTTCACACAACCTATTGCCATGCGTGTTGATGAATTGACCAGCGGAGTGAAATCGGACCTGGCAGTTAAAATTTATGGTGAAGATCTGGATGTGCTCAGCAAAATCGGGGAAAATATTTCAACGATGTTGCCACAGTTGGAGGGAACTGACAATTTTTATGTTGAGCAAACGATAGGCCAGCCTTATGTGACCATCGAGATTGACCGCGAGGCAGTTGCTTCGTTTGGGTTGAATGTGGATAATGTGCAGAAAATTATTGAGGCCGGAATCGGGGGACAGGAAGCAAGTCAGTTGTATGAAGGCCAGCGCAGGTTTGGAATAGTAGTTCGTTATCCTGCTGACATTCGTAACGAATTGTACAAAATTCAGGATGTTCCGGTGCATTTGGCCAATGGCGAATTTGTTCCTTTAAAACGGGTGGCAAAAATCGATCTACAGGAAGGCCCTCGCGAAATTCAGCGTGAAAATGGCTGGCGCCGGTTGATCGTTGGGATCAACATTAAAAATATCGATTTGGGAACTTATGTAGCAAATCTTCAAAAAGAAATTGGAACGAAGGCTGATATTCCGGCGGGTTATTTTATTAATTATGGTGGGACTTTTGAAAACCAACAACGCGCCATGCGTCATTTATTACTGGTAGTACCACTTTCTATTTTTATTATAATCGGATTGCTTTACCTGAACTTTGGAAGGATGAGATATGCCATTTTAATTTTGCTGAACCTTCCGTTTGCGCTTTCCGGTGGAGTATTTTTACTGTGGATGCGCGGAATGTATTTGTCAGTTTCGGCAAGTATTGGGTTTGTAGCATTATTTGGTGTTGCGGTCTTGAACGGGATTGTTCTTATCGATCACATCAATGAACTTCGACAAGAGAAAAAGGGAGAATTGAAAAAACTGATTGTAGAAGGATCGGCCGACCGGTTACGCCCGGTTCTGATGACGGCGTTGGTTGCCAGTCTCGGGTTTATCCCGATGGCATTTAATACCGGTCCGGGTTCAGAAGTACAGCGACCGTTGGCAACAGTTGTAATCGGCGGGTTGATTACATCTACCTTTTTAACGTTGATGGTACTCCCAATTATTTATCACTGGATGGAAAAACGTAGTAAGAACAAAAAGAAACCTGCCCCGGAAGTGGCAGAAGGTTAAATATAAAATTATAAATGTAAAAATAAAGGTGACCAGAACATTCGGTCACCTTTATTTTTTATACTTGATTTCAAACTAGTCAATTGCTCTTTTTTTACTTGGAGTCATTTTATGCTCACGATTCATTTCAAAAATATCGGTGCTGATTGAATAATCGCCAATCAGGTATTTACAGAAATAGTCGGCTTTCAGCCAGAAAAAATATTCTGTCATATCGCCATAAGCATGCCGCTGACCAGGCAAAAGGGAAAAATCGAATCGTTTATTGGCTTTTATAAGTGCGTTAGCCATACGAATCGTATTTCCGGGATGTACATTATTATCAATATCTCCGGTTACAAGTAAAAGATGCCCTTTCAGATTTTTAGCCAGTTGCGAGTTTTTCTCAATATCGTAAATAAATTTCGATTCACCGTTTTCATCGGTCTCTTCTTTAACCCCATGATGTTTTTCGCTCCACCACCGGTTGTAAATGTTGTTTTCGTGGTTTCCTGATTCCGAAACAGCCACGGAAAAGAAATCGGGATATTGCAACAAGGCAGCCGTTGACATAAAACCACCACCTGAGTGCCCCGTAATTCCAACTTTTTCAATATCGATATATTTATGTTGATCCGCCAACTGTTCAAGTACATACTTTTTATCTGCCAACCCATAATCGCGCAAATCGTTGTACCCGTAGTTATGGTACCACTTCGAGCGGTTTGGATTACCTCCGCGATTTCCCAGCGTAACTACAATAAACCCAAGTTGTGCAAACCTGTCGGTTCTATCCATTCGTGGCGAGAAAGAAGCGTTCACAGCCTCGGTTTGCGGGCCTGGGTAAACATATTCAACAACCGGATAACTTTTTGTTGAATCAAAATCAAACGGTTTATACATCACTCCGAAAATATCTGTAATTCCGTCGGCAGCTTTAGCTTTGAAAATTTCGGGGAATTTGTACCCGGCAGCAAAAAGATTGCTTAAGTCGGCGGTTTCAAGTTTCATTACCAGTTTCCCCTGATTATCATAATTTCCGATTCCGGAGCCGTATTTACTCTTGAATAATTGTCTATAAAATAGCGGTACGAATCACTCATTTCAACATTGTGATTAAAATTTCCTTTATCAAGTAAAGTAAGCCCGCTTCCGTCGAGATTAACTTTGTAAAAGTGGAGGTAATAAGGATCTTCACCTTTTTCGCGTGCATTAGCGGTAAAATACATAACGCGGTTTTTTTCATCCACTTTTACAATCGAATTACTGTGCCACGGACCTGAAGTGATTTGGTTTTTCAGATTTCCTTCCGTATCGTACAAATAAAAATGAGCCCAGCCGTCACGTTCCGACCAGTGGATCATTTCTTTTTCGTTATTCAGCAGCACCGGATTCTTCTCTTCAACATAAGTATTCAGTCGTTCCTTGATCAGCGTTTTAACTTCGCCTGTTTCGGTATTGGCCACACACACATCAATTTTGTGAAGGTCGCGGCTAGTGCGCGATAAAATAAAGTTTATCTGAAGATTTCGAAAGCCACATTCGAGGCACGTAATCTTTGATTCGTTCTTTGTTGGTCAGGTTGGCCCGTGAAATCATAATCGACTGGTCAGTAAATGCTGAGTCATCAATCTGTTTGCCTTCTTTTTTCGCCATGTCGAATACCCAGAGTTCTTCCTGGGGAATGTTTTTTTCACCCGGCATTTCATATTTATAGGTTTCAAGTTCGGGGCGTGGCTCTTTTAATACATCGATTACCCAAAGTGCTTTAACTTTTCGACTGTCGTCTCGTTCCAAAGCAAATTTTTTCGAGTCGGGTGACCACAAAATTCTGGCGCTTCTGCGTTTTTCCTGTTCTTTTTTTATGGTTTCTGCATCATCATTTTCTTTTGGCGTGTACCCTTCACCAAATTCATAATTCTTTTCTCCTTCTGTTGTAAGCTGGTGTTCAACAATTGTAGAATCTTTTTCGTCTTCCTTTTCTTCCAAAGCTTTCAGGTAGTTCTCCTTATCCATCCAGTACAAGTTGTAATTACGGGCAAAAACTACATATGAACTGTCGGGCGACATGTTAGCCCACGACGGATGTTCTTTTTCTTCCTTCCAGTCTTTTTGTTCATATAAGTTCGCCGGTTGCTAGATTATATTCCAAATGAAAGACTTTCTTTTTTGGTTTTTCCTTGTCTTCTTTTTTTCCTTTTTTAGTGTCATCGACTTTTACGGAATCCGACTTTTCTTCCGTGTTTTCCTCAATCTTCTTTTTTTCTTCGTCCTGAGTGCTGGTTACATCGAACTGAAAAACGGTATCGTTCTTTTTGAATTTTGGTTTTATTGGCGGAAGATGCTGCCAGTCATATGGATCTTTCGTTATTAGGGTGATCATTGCCGCCATTTTATTATTATCGAAAAGCGGCGTTTTTGTTTTTCTGTCCAGATCAACGATATAAAAGAATTCACCTTCCGAAGTTTTATAGGAATACCAGAATTTATCGCCGGTTTCCATCCAGTTTGGTTCTACTGAGGTACTGAATACCATCCGCTTAATTTTTTCAGGAGAAAAGCGTTCTGCCAGCCGGTAATTTGCTTTAGTAACAGGTTTGTTTTGAGCCAGAATGACGCTGGGTGCCAGCAGGAAAACAATAAAAAAAATGAATAGAATTTTGTTTCGCATTATTGTTGGTTTAAAATTAATACTCAGAAGAATCGGTTAAAATAGAAAATTAAATTGAAGTCAATGCTTTCAAATCTCATGATTTATTTACGGAGTAATTGATATTGCGGTTTACAGTTACTAAATGATGTTTGCGGACGAGGGAAGTATCATGTAAAAAATGTAATTATAATTGTTTTTGGATAAAGCAAAAAATAAGATTTCGGGGGAGCATTTTCAGAATAACAATTATCTTCAGCAAAATTTTTAAACTGGGGAATATGTCCGGGATATTACTTTTTTCTTCTGTAACCATCACTCTTGCACTAATCTTTTATTCACTCGGAGTTTGGGCTGAAAGGATTTCAAAGTACCTTAAAAAATGGCATGTCATCACATTTTGGATTGGATTTACCTTCGATGTTACAGGAACAACAGCTATGCATTTTATTTCAAAACACCCGTTTGATTTATTGAACACTCATACACTTACCGGACAGATTGCACTTTGGCTGATGCTGGCACATGCAATTTGGGCAACGATTGTTATTCGAAATAAAAATGAAAAATTACGAGTTAAGTTTCATCGTTACAGTTTGTTTGTGTGGTTGATTTGGCTGATTCCTTATTTTGGTGGCATGTACATAGGAATGAGCCATTAAAAAATTAATTTATTTATTTAATACTCATTTTATTTTCAAGAGTATATAGGAAAATAATTAAGTTATTCGATTTGATTTGTATTTTTGTCAAGCTCAATATAAATTTAGAAGCTGTTTTGATTTAGAGATAAATTGAATGTTACTTGCGTGACGGCAGTCGGGTTTTCCCGGACGAGTTTAAATTGACGAAAACAACAACAGCTATTTATTTGAAAAGAATGGTATTATAATTATTAATACTGGAATCTCTGAAGTAATAATAAATAAAAAGAGGGCTGAAAATAATGTTTGGATTGACAATTTAAAGCGCTAAATAAACCACCAAACAATTAAATATATAATAATCTAATTCGATACAATTAATTTATACTGACTAACTTTAAAACTAAATCGATGAAAAAAAATAATTTCTTTCCAATTAGTCTCGTAAGTATAAATCATAAACTCCGATTCATTCTGTTAATGCTTGTAAGCATTATTTTTTCATTTTGCTCTCAGGAACCGCAGTTATGGAATCCAAAATCACAGGACCTTTTAATAGGTGATTATGTTGCACAATATCCTGATAATTTTTCGGAATTTAATAAACTACTGGATGAGACAGGAATAAAATCTGTGCTTAATGTTAGAGGGCCATACACTCTTTTTCTACCTAACAATGAAGCAATGTTTGCCTATTATAAACTAAAAAATGTCAATTCACTTGATGATTTTAGCGACTCTTTCAAAAAAGATTTGGCGCTTAATCATATTGTTAAATTTGATATTAACACGAATGATATTGGACTTGGAGCGCTCAGGGAAACGAATGGATTGGGTGATTATGTGGCTACTGAGTTTCAGGGAGCTGATATTATTGTTGGTAAATATTCAAAAATTATTAAAAGAAATATTCAAACTGCAAACGGATATATTCATATCATCAACAGGGTAATGGATCCGCTGTATAAAGATGTTTACACGCAGGTATCTGAAGATCCTTCTTATAAAATATTTACTGAAGGTCTGACCCTTACCGGGTTAAAGGATACCCTTCAAATTATTGATTTTCCATATGGTGATAAAACTGCTCGTACACGTTTCACAATTTTTGCCGTACCAGATTCAGTTTATAACCGAAATGGAATATTTAATATTAATGATCTGATTGTTTGGTGCAAATCTAATCCTGACAGTATAACTTATTTGGATAATCCTTTCTACCGCTATTTTGAATATCATTGTTTAACGGGTTGTTTTTACCTTTCTGATTTTAATACCACTATTTATCCCATATTGTCCAGAGACAATAATGTATCTATGACAGTTGATGATGATTATAAAATAAACCTTGACAGTAAAACAAAAGAATATACTGGTTTTATTATTCCGGATTCAAATATTCCGGCTAAGAACGGGGCGATTCACACAATTAATAACCTAATGCCTGTTATTGAACCAAAACCAGTCACTGTTATTTTTGAAACCACCGATTTTTTTGATCTTCAACAAGGAGCTTATTATAAAACTAATTATAAACGGTTTTTTGATGGCGATAATGATTTTGCCAGAATTAAATGGACCGGGAGTTACATGCTATACTATTATAAACCTATAAATACTGGCGCACTGATTAATGACGACTGTTTAAGTATGAATGGCTGGTGGTCGATATCAATCACTTTTCCAAAGGTAATGAAAGGGAAATATGAAGTTTCAATCTTTCAGCCAAACTGGAACGATATAACAAACTGCGTTGCATACATCGATGGAGTAGGCACACCATATCTTTATCAGGGACAATATGGTGGTACGGGTGGCCAGGCAGGTTTGCAGGTAGTTGGTGAGGTCGATTTCAAAACCACTGCTGAACATACCATAACAGTCAGGAATGTTGTGGCTGGCATGCTTTTTTGGGATTATGTCCAGTTTACGCCGATAGATTAAATCGTTTAATACTACAAACAACATTTGGCTCGATTTGGCAAAACTGTTTTTACGGTAATTATTAGTTGACTTAAAAAGCTTTATCGCTCATCTTTTTTCATTCCGAAATTCTTTTCGACTTGAATGATTTTGGCCATAATAAAACCCGGAATAGTGCAAATCAAAACCCAGATAAAAAAATGCTGATATCCGACCTGTTCCTGTATCCAGCCCGATATCATTCCTGGGATCATCATTCCAAAAGCCATAATTCCGGTACTGAATGCAAAATGAGCTGTTTTATATTTTCCTGCAGAAACAAAAAGCATGTAAAGCGTATAGGCTGTAAATCCAAAACCGTAACCCAGTTGTTCAACAGCAACCGATCCGGCAACAATCCAGTATTGTGTTGGTTGGGCGAATGAAAGATAAACGTAAACCAGGTTTGGAAGATTCATAGCAAAAATAAAAGGCCATAGCATTTTTTGAAAGCCAAATTTTGAAGCCAGCCATCCACCGGTAATTCCCCCAACAATCAGGGCTATAATTCCAATGGTACCGTAAATCAGTCCAACTTCAGAAGTGGACAATCCGAGTCCGCCGGAGTCAGGAGAATCAAGCAGGAACGGCGAAGCCAGCTTTGCAAGTTGTGATTCACCAAGCCGGTAAAGCAACAAAAAACCCAGAATCGTCCAGATTTCTTTTTTGTTGAAATATGCAACAATGGTTTCACCAAAACCTGACAGGATTTCTTTAAATTTGTTGTTGGTTCTTTGAATGTCTTCTTTAGGCAACGGAAGAAATATTTTGTGATAAACGGCAAAAACAACAAAAATAATGGCTATCAACCCAAATGTAATTGCCCACGCAACCGGAATTTGTTTCTCTCCGGCAAGTTTTCCCAACCAGCCTGAACTTTCCAGATATCCGGCAAGCATCACCAACAATCCCTGTCCGGCAACCATAGCCACTCTGTAAAATGTATTTCTGATTCCGACGAAAAAAGCCTGTTGATTTTCGTTCAGTCCCATCATATAAAATCCGTCGATGGAAATGTCCTGGGTAGCGGAACTGAAGGCCAGTAACCAGAAAAATGCAAGTGTCCCTTTAAAAAAGAACGAAGTAGGTAGAGTTAGCGCCACGCCTGCCAGGCCTGCTCCGATAAAAAGCTGCATGGTTACGATCCACCAGCGTTTGGTTTTAATAAGCTCCACCAGCGGGCTCCAGAAAGGTTTGATTACCCAGGGTAAATAAAGCCAACTGGTATAAAAGGCAATTTCGGCATTCGAAATATCCAGCCGTTTGTACATAATCACTGAAACGGTCATTACCAGGATATATGGCATTCCTTCGGCAAAATAGATTGTCGGGATCCACGCCCATGGATTTCTTTTTTTTACTGATTTGTTTTCCATTTCAGTGCGTAAGGTTAGTGGTGTTTAAAACCATTTCAAGATATGGATATTTCGGTTCCGAAAAACCAAAATTCCGATACATATTTTCACCGTCTTTTGAAGCGTGCAAGGCTAATTTGCTAATCCCCAGTTTTTTTGCTTCTTCAATTAACCTTTCCAAAATTATCGATGAAATTCCCTGTTTTCGGGCTTCGGGCACGGTGTACATATTCAGAATATCGCCTTCAAGATAAACAGGTTGTTTAAAATCTCCCGGTATCGTTTTAATAATCAGTCCGCCAAAACTTATTGGGGTGCCTTCCAGTTCAGCAACCAGGGCTAAAAATTGTCCCTTTTCAATGGCCGATTCAAAATAATTTTCCATTGCACGCTGAAGTTGAAGATTGCCTTCTTCATGATTTTTCCCCTGGAGTTCAGCAATATATTCAAGCCTGTATTTTACGAAGGTCGGTATTTCTGATGGAAGGATTTCCCGGACAATAAGTTTTGATTTATCAATGATCATGATTTTTCTGAAAGGATTCAATAGCTGTAAATTTCATAAAAATAATTTACTTTTTAATTCTACTTAAAAAAATTCAGGGACTGTCTTTTATAAATCTCCGTTTTTTTGAAGAGGAACGGTAATTTGCTGCAAAAATCGAAATAATGATTAATTTGGAGGCAACCAAAAAAAATACCATCATGATCCGAAAAACAATTTACCTGCTTTTCTTCGTTATTTTTTGTTTTGAAGGTTATTCACAAACCATGAACCCCGAAAGACAATGGAACATGTATAGGGGTTATTTTGCCAGCGGTGTACTGGATAATGCCAACCTGCCCGAAAAATGGAATGGTGAAACAGGTGAAAATATTGCTTGGGAAACACCAATCCCCGGGTTGGGAAATTGTTCTCCCATTATCTGGGGCAATCATATTTTTGTTACAACAGCAGTGAGCCAAGAGGATAGTGGGAAAGTAGCTACAGGAATTTATGGTTCGATTATGCCTGTGCAGGATTCTTCGGTTCACGACTGGAAAGTTTATTGTATTAATAAACTTACAGGTAATATTGAATGGGAACGAACGGCATGTTCCGGTGTTCCAAAACAAAAACGACATCCGATGTCGTCGCATGCCAACGAAACGCCTGCAACCAATGGAAAATATGTGGTGGGTTTTTTTGGTTCCGAAGGATTGTATTGCTACGATATGAAAGGCAATTTGCAATGGAAAAAAGATTTTGGCACACTGCAATCCGTATTTTTTCTGGTCCCAACTGCCCAGTGGGAGTTTGCAAGTTCACCACTTATATACAACGATGTGCTTATCATTCAGTGTGATGTAATGAAAAATTCTTTTTTAGCAGCTTATGACCTGGCAACGGGAAAAGAACTCTGGAAGAAACAACGCGACGAATATCCCGGATGGTGTACCCCGAATATTTATTTTAATGGGGATAAGCCAATAGTTGCAGTTAACGGATATAAGCATCGAGGAGGTTACGATTTTAAGACCGGCGAAGAAATCTGGCGTATGTCGGGTGGTGGCGATATTCAAATCCCAACTCCGATTGTTGGCCCGGAACTGATATATTTTAATAGTGCCCACGGAAGACAGTCACCAATTCTGGCCATAAAGAAAAATGCGGGTGGTAATATAACACTGGCTGATAATGAAACTACAAATGAAGGAGTTCAGTGGTCTCATCCCCGGGGTGGTTCATATATAGGAACCATGCTATATTATAATGGTTATTTGTACAATGCGGCATGGAACGGTAAACTTACCTGCTACAATGCAGAAACAGGTGAAGAAATTTATGCTGAAAAAGCAGGTTCCGGAAATAGTTACACTTCATCACCTGTAGCTGCCGATGGAATTATATACATTACGGATAACGATGGTAATGTTTATTCAATAAAAGCAGGGCCTGAATACCAACTTCTGGCGGAAAATAGATTAGCTGAAAAAGTGATATCAACCCCGGCTATTTCTGATAACTATTTGATTTTTAGAACTACAGAAGGAGTTGTAGCCGTTTCGGGATTACAGAAATAATTATTCTACCAATGTTAAATGAGTAAAATGTGTCATTCGAGTTACTGTAATTTACTGAAATCACCAAAATACTTTTATTACACTCCATACTTTTATATATTTATAAAAAGCGAATTAATTTTTAGTAACTGAAATTGTATTAAAGGTTACTATAATATGATAGTAAAAAAGAGGTATGATTTTACTGCTTGCATATTTGTTTCTTGCGTTATTTGTTTCATTTCTATGTTCAATAATGGAATCTGTGCTTCTTTCCACGCCACAATCTTTCCTCATTGTTAAACATCAGAAAGGAAATCAATGGGCAAAGAATTTTATCGATTTAAAAACCAATATCGACAAACCATTGTCGGCTATATTATCGTTGAACACAGTGGCTCATACTATCGGGGCAGCAGGAGTTGGAGCACAAGCGGTTAAAGTTTTCGGTGAAGCCTCATTCGGAATCATATCAGCAATACTTACAATTTTAATATTAATTATCACTGAAATTATTCCTAAAACCATTGGCGCCAGGTATTGGAGAATGTTGGCCAGAATCTGCTCAGTTACAATAAGCATAATGATTGTGATAACTTATCCGCTTGTTGTTATGTCTGCATTTATTACGAAAATATTTTCGAAAAATAAAACAGAACCAACCACCAGCAGGGAAGAAATTGCTGCATTAGCAAGTATCGGTGCCGATGAAGGAGTTTTCTCAGAAAAGGAACATAAGATAATTCAAAATATACTTCGACTTAAAAATGTAAAGGTGACGGAAATTATGACTCCGCGGGTGGTGGTTGCTGTTGCCGATGAAAATCTTTTTTTAAATGATTTCTTAAAAAATAAAAACTATCTTAAATTTTCACGCATTCCAATATATGCCGGTGATGATGAGAATATTACCGGCTACGTATTCCGTCAAACTGTTTTCGAAAAACTGGCTGAAGATAAGCATGAATTAAAGTTGAAAGATATTAAAAGAGAAATATTTATTGCGCCTAAATCGATGGTGTTATTTGCACTTTGGGAAAAACTTTTGCAGAAAAAGGAACATATTGCCCTAATTGTTGATGAATACGGAGGTATGGATGGAATTGTAACCATGGAAGATATAATTGAGACGCTTTTAGGGCTTGAAATTGTAGATGAAAAAGATACCGTTACCGACATGCAAAAATATGCACGCGAAAGATGGAAGGCAAGACAAGCTAAATATAACTTTTTAGACAGATAATAATTTTAAACAACACACCTCCGAAATAATATTTGGATAGAAAACTTTAATCAAATCTTTCACCCGCAAATTATAAAACATTTTTTTGCACAAATACTAAAAGCACCTGTTCTGTTATTGGAATATAAAACAGGAAATTTAAGAATGTCTGAAGAATGCTTTATTCCACTTAAAAGCGGCTTTTCATAATCCGATAATTTGTCTTATTTTCGTGGTCTTTAAGTTAGAACGTATGTGGGTAAGAGTCTCCCGTATTATCCTTCGAAACAAGATTTTATTACTGTCGGTACTGTCGGTGATCACTATATTTTTTGGTTACCATGCTACAAAAGTGGAGATGTCGTATGATTATGCTTTATTGCTTCCTAAAAAAGATCCGGCATACAAAGATTACCAGAAATTTACTAAAATTTTTGGGGAAGAAGGAAACCTGATCATTGTGGGAGTTCAAGACTCAGCTTTTTTCCAATATAACAAGTTTAAAAAATGGGAAGAGTTATGTAGTCAACTTTCCAAAGTTGACGGTGTGGAGAATCTGCTTTCGGTTACTAACTCATACAATCTTGTAAAGAATACGGCTGAAAAAAAATTCCAGGTTGTGCCGGTGTTCCCCGATACAATTGTCAATCAGCGGGATCTCGATATTGCAGCGAAAAAATTTAGATCGTTACCGTTTTACCGGAATGTTTTGTACAATGATAAGACGAATGCCTACGTATTGGCAATTACGGTGAATAAAGACAAAATGCATACCCAGACGCGGGAGCAGATGATTACTTCCATTCAAAAAATTTGTCACCAGTATGAAAAAAATGAGGGAATAAAACTTCATTATTCCGGGTTGCCATATATCCGGGTGGTAAATTCTATAAAAATCAGGAAGGAGTTATATCTTTTCAGTGTACTTGCACTGGCCATTTGTATTGTGGTATTATTTATCTTTTTCCGATCATTTAAAGCGGTATTTTTCCCTGTTCTGATCGTATTGATTGGTGTAGTTTGGGCAATGGGGATGCTGGAATTGTTTGGATACAAAATCACCATTCTCTCTGGAATGATCCCACCGTTGCTTATTGTTATCGGAATTCCAAACAGCATCTATATGCTGAATAAATTTCACCATGAATTTGTCAGTCACGGAAACAAGATAAAGGCATTACAGCGGGTGATCGTTAAAATTGGAAATGCTACTTTTTTAACCAATCTTACCACTGCTTCGGGGTTTGCAACATTTGTGATTGTAAAAAGTGATATTCTGCGGCAATTTGGTATTGTGGCTTCACTAAATATCCTTGGATTGTTTGTTCTTTCGCTCACATTGATCCCTATTTTTTACAGTTTTGTACAACCTCCGTCTTCGCGGCATGTACGTCATCTCGATAGCGGGTTTACCACCTGGGTTATACAGGGTTTGATAAAAATCACAAAAAATTACAGGCGAACAGTTTATATTGTTACAATAGCTATTGTTGGGGTTGGGATTTACGGAATTACCCTGATGAAAACATCAGGTTATATGGTTGATGATATTCCCAAGAGTGACCCGGTTTATAAAGATCTCAAATTTTTTGAAAGCAATTTTGAAGGTTTGATGCCGCTTGAAATCATGATCGACACTAAAAAGCCCGGAGGGGTAATGCAACTTTCGACTTTCAAAAAAATTGATGAACTGGAAAAAGCACTGGCCAAATATCCTGAACTTTCGCAGCCAACCTCGTTGCTGAACTTATTGAAATTTTCGAAACAGGCCTTTTATAATGGTCGCGAAGATTATTATAGCCTTCCCAACAACCGCGAAAAGAATTTCATCCTGCAATATGCTTCAACAGGAAGCGAAAATGCTAAACTGCTTCATTCTTTTATGGACAGTACGCACCAGTTTACCCGGATCAGCATTAGGATGAAAGATGTAGGTATTAAACGGATGGATCAGTTATATAAAGACTTTTATGCAGATGTTAAAAAGGTTTTTCCTGAAGATGATTATAACGTAATTGTAACGGGTTCGAGTATTATTTCGTTTAAAGGCACCGAGTATTTACTGAAGAACCTGTTTACAAGCCTGATTCTGGCGTTTATACTAATCTCCACATTTATGGCTATCATGTTTTCTTCGTGGCGAATGGTAATAATGTCGCTCACGCCAAACATCATCCCGCTGATTTTTACGGCAGCATTTATGGGCTTTACAGGAATTCCTATAAAAGCTTCTACAATATTGGTTTTCAGTATTGCTTTTGGAATCTCAGTGGACAATACCATTCATTTTCTGGCCAAATACCGACAGGAGTTAAAGGTAACCAACTGGGACATTGGTAAATCGGCTGTTTTGGCATTAAAGGAAACCGGGGTGAGTATGTTGTACACTTCTATCGTATTGTTTTTTGGATTTGGAATTTTTACCCTTTCAAGTTTTGGTGGAACACAGGCAATGGGAGTTCTTGTATCGTTGACACTTGTGGTTGCCGTAACAGCTAACCTTATTTTGTTGCCATCGCTCTTACTTGGCCTCGACCGGTTGACTACTACGCGTTCATTTAAGGAACCATTGTTGCATATTTACGATGAAGAGGAAGATATAGAACTGGAGGACCTTGAAATCTCACACAACGACGAAATCGAAACAAAATAAAATGCATTCGATAAAAGAACTTCGGGAAATTTTTGAAAAAGAGATCACCGTTCGGTCGGAGCTGATAAAAGACAGTAGTCCTAAAAACCTTTATCTCCCTGTAGATTATTCGCTGAAAATGGGGGGTAAAAGATTGCGTCCGGTAATGCTTTTGCTAAGTAATAATCTGTTTCACGATGATGTTGCGACTGCTTTGCCGGCAGCTTTAGCCATTGAAGTTTTTCACAATTTTACGCTTTTGCACGATGATATTATGGACAAGGCTGATGTCAGGCGAAACCAGTCAACCGTTCATAAAAAGTACGGCGAAAATGCTGCTATTTTATCGGGAGATGTTATGGCGTTTCTTTCTTACCGTTTTTTGTTGGAAAGTAAAACCGGCAAACTAACAGAGACATTGGACTTGTTTACGAAAACTGCTGTTGAAGTTTGTGAAGGACAGCAATTGGATATGGATTTTGAAATCCGCCTCAATGTTTCGGAAAATGAATATCTGGAGATGATTCGACTTAAAACTGCGGTACTACTTGCCTGCGGTTTAAAAGCCGGGGCATTACTGGCCGATGCGCCAATTGTTATTACCGATTATTTATATCAGTTTGGTCTTAACCTTGGTTTGGCTTTTCAATTACAGGACGATTTGCTGGATACATTTGGCAATCGGGAATCGTTTGGAAAACGAATTGGCGGTGATATTCTGACCAATAAAAAAACATTTTTGCTGATTAAGGCGCTGGAAAATGCTGAAGGCGAGACAAAATCGGAACTGCTGGATTGGCTTGGTAAAACAGAATTCGATGCCAACGAGAAAATCGAAGCTGTTACGAGAATTTATAATCAATTGGAAATTAAAGAAATAGTTAAACAGAAAATCGATTATTATTTCCAACAAACGTTAAAAATATACCGGGAAATACCTTTGGAAGAAAGTAGAAAATCAGCTCTTCTTTCGTTGAGCGACAATATGTTGAACCGCATTAAATAGCATGTTAAATATGCTCCACAATAGCGTTTTTTTGATTGTCCAAACGTAAAACAATATTAAATTTGTTGTTCTTAATATAATAAATTAAACCGCTTTTAAATCTAAATATTTATGGCTCAAATTGTTGGTGAAATCATACAGGTAATCGGGCCTGTTGTTGACGTCAGTTTTGAAAGAGAAGGCAGCGATCTTCCTTCAATTAATCATGCATTAGAGGTTACAAGAGAGGGGAAAGATAATTTAATTATAGAGTGCCAGCAGCATATTGGTGAAAATACGATTCGCTGTGTAGCAATGGATTCAACCGATGGTTTGCGCCGCGGCATGAAAGTAACTTCACTTGGCAATCCGATTATTATGCCAAAAGGAGAAGCTGCATTGGGAAGACTGCTCAATGTTGTTGGAAACCCGATCGATGGGATGGAAGCGCTTCCCAAAGATGGATTAAATATTCATAATGAACCTCCTAAATACAAAGATTTAACCACAGAATCAGAGGTTTTATATACTGGGATTAAAGTAATCGACCTAATTGAACCTTATGCAAAAGGAGGGAAAATTGGTTTATTTGGTGGTGCCGGTGTTGGAAAAACAGTGTTGATCCAGGAATTAATTAACAACATTGCACTTGCACACAGTGGTCTTTCAGTTTTTGCCGGTGTGGGAGAACGCACACGTGAAGGGAACGACTTACTTCGGGAAATGATTGAAGCTGATATTGTGGATTATGGCAAGGAGTTTAAAGAGTCGATGGAAAAAGGAAGCTGGGACCTTTCAAAAGTAGATTCCAGTAAACTTAAAAACTCAAAGCTGGCAATGGTTTTTGGACAGATGAACGAACCACCGGGAGCACGTGCTCGTGTTGCGTTATCAGGACTAACAATTGCTGAAAGTTTGCGCGATGGTGATAGTACATCAGAAGGTGGACGTGACATTTTGTTCTTTGTTGACAATATTTTCCGTTTCACACAGGCAGGTTCCGAAGTTTCTGCCTTGCTTGGAAGGATGCCTTCAGCAGTGGGTTACCAGCCAACATTAGCTACTGAAATGGGTGTCATGCAGGAAAGGATCACTTCAACAAATCGGGGGTCAATTACTTCGGTACAAGCTGTGTACGTTCCTGCAGACGACTTGACAGACCCTGCTCCGGCAACTACATTTGCGCACCTCGATGCGACAACGGTGCTCAACCGTAAAATTTCAGAGCTTGGTATTTATCCTGCAGTTGATCCGCTGGATTCAACTTCACGTATTCTTACTCCTGAAATTGTGGGGAATGAACATTATGAATGTGCACAGGATGTGATTATGTTGTTGCAGCGTTATAAAGAGCTGCAGGATATTATTGCGATTCTTGGTATGGATGAACTTTCAGAAGAAGATAAACTGGTGGTTCACCGTGCGCGTCGTGTTCAGCGTTTTCTTTCCCAGCCGTTTTATGTTGCTTCAGCGTTTACCGGTCTTGAGGGAAAGCTGGTTTCTATTGAAGATACCATCAAAGGTTTCCGAATGATTATGAACGGTGAAGTTGACCAGTACCCGGAAGCCGCTTTCAACCTGGTTGGAACTATTGAAGAGGCGATTGAAAAAGGTGAGCGGTTGCTGGCTGACAATTAATACTGAAAGTGAAAGTTATGCATCTGGAAATTATCACACCCGAAAAGAAAGTTTTTGAAGGTGAAGTAAAACTGGTTCAGCTACCGGGAAGTAAAGGCGCATTTGAAATGCTGAATAACCATGCCCCAATCATTTCAACACTCGAAAAAGGGAAAATTAAAGTTGAAGATGCCAGTGGAAAAGAACACTTTTTTGAAGTTGATGGAGGAGTGGTTGAAAATAAAGCAAATCAGATTATTGTTCTGGTTGAATCAGCTTAAATAGGAAATATTACTATAAATTTTCCCCGAAGGTTGTTATCTTCGGGGATTTTAGTTTATAAATGAAGGTAAAAATCCTGATTATCCGGCTAAGCTCTATTGGCGATGTAGTTCTTACATCACCGGTTGTGCGATGTTTAAAAAATCAGGTAAAAGATGTTGAACTGCATTTTGTAACCAAAAAGAAATTTGCACCCATACTCACTTCAAATCCACACATCGGAAAAGTTCACATTCTGAATGATAATGTAGCCGTGCTTATCAAAGATTTTAAAAAGGAGAAATTCGACTATATTATCGATCTTCATCAAAATTTCCGAAGTAACCGGATAAAAAGAAATCTCAGCGCTACTTCTTATTCGGTAAATAAGCTAAACTGGAAAAAATTTCTGTTGATCAAATTTAAAATCAATCGGTTACCAAACAAACATATTGTCGATCGTTACCTGGAAACAGTTGAGCCTTTGGGCGTAAAAAATGATGGCAAGGGGCTTGACTTTTTTATTCCTGACAATGAAGTTTTTCCTGAAAGTGATTTACCTGCTCCTTTCAGAAATGGTTACATTGCTTTTGTAATAGCAGGTACTTACAATACCAAAAAGTTACCGCTTGAAAAAGTATCGGAAATATGCAATAATATCAATTTTCCGGTTATTCTTTTAGGTGGGAAAAGTGAGTTTGATGAAGGTGAAAAAGTGCTTTCGGAATCTAATGGAAATGTATTAAATTATGCCGGGAAGATTAGTCTAAACCAGTCGGCTTCTTTAGTTAAAAAGGCTAACCTGGTTTTAACCAACGACACAGGTTTGATGCACATCGCTTCTGCATTTCATAAAAAGATACTTTCTTTCTGGGGAAACACGGTTCCCGATTTTGGGATGGTTCCCTATCTGGCAGATCAAACTTCAAAATTAATGGAGGTTAGTAATTTAAAATGCAGGCCATGTTCAAAACTTGGTTATCAGAAATGTCCGAAAAAACATTTTAAATGCATGAGAGAAATCAATACAGCAGATGCTGTGCAATGGATAAATGCTAATTTTCAATAATTATTAGCTAAAAGCTTTTTCCATCCTTTCCAATCCTTCCTGCAAAACACTTCGCGGGCAACCAATATTAATCCGCATCCAGCCATCGCCACCTTTTCCGAACCTCCCGCCGTTATTCAATCCGACTTTTGCTTTCTCAATAATAAATTTTGAAAGTTCTTCATCTTTCATTCTGAATTCTGTAAAATCGAGCCACACGAGATAAGTGGCTTCAGGTTTCATTACTTTTATTTTAGGAATCCGGACAGAAATAAATTCATTAAGGAACAAATAATTATCCCACAAATAATCCAGCAATTGCTCCAGCCATTCATCGCCTTGCGTGTAAGCCGCTTCCAGGGCAACCGATCCAAAAAGATTTCCCATTCCCAAATGACCAACGCCCAGTGTTCTTTCGTACCTCGCAAATTTAGTCTTGTCGGGAATAATTACCAGCGAGGTCGAAAGCCCGGCAACATTAAATGTTTTGCTTGGCGCCATTAAAACGGCACAGTTTTTTGCTGCTTCTTCCGAAAGGCTCGCAAAAGGAATATGTGTATGCTTTTTGTAAATGAGATCAGAATGGATTTCATCAGAAATTACCATAATCTTGTTTTCAAGACAAATATTTGAAAGTTCTTCCAGTTCCTCTTTTGTCCAGGCCATTCCACCGGGATTTTGCGGATTACAAAGCAACAGCAGTTTTGTATCCTCCGTGATTTTTGATTTTAAATCATCAAAATCGAAAGTGTATCTTCCATTTACCAGTTTCAGCGGATTTTCGATCATTTTTCGTTTGGTGCCTTTCACACAATCGAAAAAAGGAAAATACACCGGAGGTTGCAGAATTACACCGTCGCCTGGTTTTGAAAATGTTTCAATGACTAATGTCAATCCGGCCACAACTCCCGGGCTCGATGAAATCCACTCTTTTTTTACATCCCAGTTATGGCGGCGTTTCATCCATCCAATTATCGCTTCAAAATAGGATTCAGGCTTAAATGTGTAGCCATAAATCTCATGATCTGCACGATTTTTAATGGCACCAGCAATAAAATCCGGAGTCCTGAAATCCATGTCGGCTACCCAAAGAGGCAGCACATCGTTGGTATTGAAAACCCAGTCGCGGGCATCGTATTTTATACAGTTGGTTCCTTCGCGCGAGACTATTTCGTCAAAATCGTATTTCTTCATTTTAATAGTTAATCCGTTTGAATTGCTGAAAGTATTAAATTTCAATCTTCCGCAGGTACTTTGTGTTATTTTCTTTTTCGACTTTTAATACAAAGTTGAAACGGTTTATTTTCATGCATAAATCAAAATCAGCTTCTGGTGCCCATTCTTGTTTTTCAGGATCGAAAAACCTTGCACCGGAACCCTGTCTGATTATTGCGACCATTTTCTCAAAGTCATTTGGATATCCTTCCAATTCATTTTTAATGAATTCAGCACAAAAAGTATCTTCATCGGTTGGATATTCACAGGCATATCCCATACAAACCAGCGAAACTGTTTCAGGTTGTTTTTTTTGAATGTAACGAACAATTGCACCTGCATTTACAAAACTTCCGGTAATTATTTCGTCAGCTTTAGTTGCATTTGCAATTCCCTGTGTTCCTGAGCTGGTAGTATGAACAATTGTTATCTCTTTAATATTTCCTTTTAAAAGTTGCGACGGAGAATTTCCAAAATCAAAACCCGGTGGCTTTTGTTCGTTTCGTTCACCAACAAGAATGAATCCGGGATTTTGGTCTTTTAAATGGTATGCTTCATTAATGTCTCCTACCGGCATAATTTTCTGAACTCCCTGATCAAAAGCATAGCAAGCCGTAGAAAAAGCCCTAAATACATCAATAATCACTGTTAATCCCCGTGCCTGTTTTGCTCCTTCTAAAAGTTGAAGTATCTGAACATTCATTCTTTGTGTTTTTTACTTTTTGGCGAAATGCGATATCCAACGCCAATTTCCACTAAGTCGGCCCGAAATAAAGGAATTGCGCGCAATAATGCAACTCCTATGATATTTTTGAAGTAAAATTTAAACCCAACTTTGTAATATCGTTGTCTGGTGTAATATTCATTCATTTTTAAATTCAAGCCATAAGACGTAAATAAACCGGTTCTTCCAAAAATAAATTCATTGTGTAAACTTACTCCATATCTGAAATTTAAAGGTGGGCTACCATTGTAATTATAATTGATGGAGGCAAAGTTTTCCAGTGATGGATCATAAACAAAATCAAATCCGATTCCCATTTTATTAATTACAGAAGTTCGGTAAGTATAATTAAGAGAAGCATTCACCGGAATATATCTTTTTTGATTCATGCCATCCACTTCCTTGATTCCGGTTGCTCCGTAAATCCAGAATTCATTTCGGGACTGGATATTCCTTTCTGCCCTTAGAATCCTTTTGTGAATGGGTTGATTTTCAAACTCGTATCCTATGGTAAAACTACTGTTTCTTACATTTATTCCCAGGTTAGGTGCTTTTATTAAACCGTTGGAAAAATGATTTAATCCCAAAGAATATTCCAAAAAAATCGGATGAATACGGATTTTGGCGTAAAACCGGAGATCACCACTAATATTCAAATGTGAGCTAATTGCCTTGTTTAAAGGATTTTCGACAGCATCGTAAATTTTGGTAAAATAACCAATTCCTGAAAAAAATAATACGCCAAAATCAAAATACCTGCGTTTAGGTAAAGCTGACATTTGCAGGAATGCCGTAAGTGAATGTGAATCACCAAGTACTTCAGGATAACCATATGATTTAAAGTTATAGCTCAGTCCGTAGTTGGGAAGATTAAAAAAGTTTCGCCATTCCTTCCCACTACGGTTTGGGAAATAATAATTTAATGTAAAACCATGTACAGGGCCTTTTACAAGAGGTTTTATTTCTGTGTTATGAGGTAAAATATTACCATAATTATATGAAATGCTGATGGCTTCTTGTGCGTTGATTCTTATATTAATAATCAACAGCAGAACAGTTATTACCGGTATTGATCTCATATGGTATTTACTCGCGGAATCTTTCATGTTAAATTACGAATTTAATGATAGGAATACGAATTAATATATAATGTTGTCGATGTAATCAGCGACTTTTTTTGAATTGACTGGTTGTTCACAGAAGTATATGTGAAGTTCGTCTCCAAAACCGGACAGTTGGTCAACAAAGCTATTTTTGAGTGTAACGCTCTGACTAACTTGGTAGTCAATATAATAAACAATTAAAAGAAAACAGCCATGAAAACAAAAAGATGGATATTAACCACTTTGGTAATTCTTATTGCAGCAATAGGATTTGCCACCGATACCCCAAAAATGGACATAAAAGCTACTGAAGCAGAAAAGACGCTTGTTAGTTTCGAATCGGTTTCCGCTTGTCCGGTTGAAATAACTATTATGTGTGAAAGCGGAGAGATTTTGTACTACTGGAAAAGTGAAACACAATTGGAGAAACTTGACCGGTTTTTTGATCTTTCAGATGTAAGTTACGGGAAATATAAAGTTTGTGTTAACTACGGAGTCCAGAGCCTTAACCGTGAATTATTTGTCACCCGAAAAGGTATAAGCGTAGGACCGACTGTACAGTTATATGAACCCTTTTTCATGTATTCTGACAACCGGTTAAAGCTTTCATTTTTAAACCTTGCCCAAAAAAGTGTTTATTTGAACATTTATGAGAATGGAAAACATGTTACCGGTTTGAATCTCGGGAAAGATATAGATATGCAAAAAAGTTTTGATTTTTCAAATCTTAATAATGGCGAATACGACGTGGTTCTTTCTGATTATTTTTCTGAGCATCATTATGTAGTTCGTAAATAAAAAAGAACCGGGCAATTGGTAAAAGGCTTCTGTTTTCAGAAGCCTTTTTTTGTGTTCGAACGCAGGCTTAAAATAAATTGTCATTAATGTGGATGTGTTTTAAACTATTTAATTCGACTAAAGTCCAAGTCAGTACTTAATAAATTACAAGATTTTTGCAGTGCATATAAAAATTGAAAATCTCAACAAAATCTACAAGGGAGGAAATTATGCTTTAAAGAACCTGAACCTTGAAATTCCTAACGGGATGTTTGGTCTGTTGGGACCTAACGGTGCAGGGAAATCAACCCTGATGAGGATTTTGGTTACTTTAATGAAACCTACCAATGGAAAAGTTACCATAAATGATCTTGACCTTGCTAAAAACCGGCGCGAAATTCGAAGTATGTTGGGATACCTGCCACAGGATTTTAGTTTCTTTTCAAAACTGAAAACATATGAATTTTTAGATTATGCTGCACGGTTGGCCGGGATGAAAAACTCGGCAGCAAGGAAGTCGGCAGTAGAACAGATGCTGGAAGAAGTAGGTCTGTTTGAAGCCAGAGATCGGAATGCCAATAAACTTTCAGGTGGTATGAAGCGTCGTCTGGGAATTGCACAGGCACTGATAAACGACCCTAAAATTATTATTGTTGACGAGCCAACTACTGGTCTAGATCCCGAAGAAAGAATCCGTTTCAGAAATTTGCTCTCTAACCTAAGCACACGCGATGTAATTATTATTCTTTCTACTCACATTGTTGGCGATATTTCGAGTACTTGCGATAACATGGCGCTGCTCAACAAAGGGAATTTGGCGTTTTCCGGTTCGCCCGAACAACTGGTTAAAGAAGCAGAAGGAAATGTTTGGCTGATACAGGCAACCGAACAAGAATACCTCGAAATCAACGAGAAATATCCGGTTATTTCTACCATTCCAACGGAAGGTGGATGGGAAGTTCAGGTAGTTGCTAATAGTATAAATGGTTATAGCGGGGTACAAATTGCGCCTAACCTTGAACATGCTTATGTTCATTTTATGGAGAATAATCTGAATCAATGGTCAAACGCTTAAAAGCTAAAAACAATAAATAATGATATTATCTTTTCACAACATATTTTCCATTGCCAAATACGAAAGGAAGACGTTAATGAGAAGCTGGTTTTTCCGGATTTTTAGTGTTCTTTCGTTGCTGGTTCTTTTTGGAGTTAACTTTGGGATGGTAGTTGAAGGCACAGGCTCCGAAAGTTGGGCAATTAGAAGTATTCCCAGTGCAATACCGTATTTTAATCTTTTGATTTTAAATATAGCACAGGCAATTATTGCTGTCTTTCTTGCTTCCGATTTTCTTAAGCGGGATAAAAAACTGGATACAACTGAGGTTATCTATATGCGTTCGATGACAAATGGTGAATATGTTCTGGGAAAAACAATCGGAAACCTTCAGGTATTTCTTTTATTGAATATTCTGGTTGTTATTTTGGCTTTAATTTTTAATATGCTGGCTCAAAAAATACCAATTGACTGGCAATCATACGCATTTTATTTTGTAACTATTAGTATTCCAACCCTGGTTTTTATAATGGGGCTTTCTTTTTTATTAATGAGCGTAATCAGAAATCAGGCAATTACATTCGTATTAATATTAGGATATATTGGAATTACACTTTTTCTTCTTAAGGCGCAATATTATTATATATTTGACTATATGGCATTCAATATCCCGATGCTGAAATCTGATATTATCGGATTTGGGAACCTTAATGTCATTCTCAATCACCGGGGGATTTATTTCTTTTTAGGTTCAGGTTTTATTTTCCTTACTATATTTCTTTTAAAAAGATTACCACAGTCAGAATCGATGACCATTTTTTCTTTGATTTTTGGTATCCTTTTTATTGGAATGGGCGGGTACATGGCTTATAATCATGTAAATAATTTTAAACAAACAGATAAATTACGAAATCAAATTGTAGAATTAAATAATGAATATGCAAAGGAGAATATTCCCAGCATTTTAAGTAATGCAATAAACCTCGAACATAAAGGGAATAATATTGAGGTTAGTTCCAGAATCAAAATATTAAATGAGAATAGTACACCGCTTAAAAAATTGATTTTTACATTAAATAACGGATTAAAAATAACCGGGTTGAAATTAAACGGCTCTGAAGTGCCATTTGACCGAAAACAGCATTTAATCATCATTTCCAATGATGTAAATCTTCTTCCTGAACAAACAGCAGCCCTTGAAATAACTTATTCTGGAAAAATAAACGAAGCATTATGCTACCTTGATATCGACGAGGAAACAAGACAGGAAAAGTATGGAAAATCTGTAGTGAATGTTGATAAAAGATATGCATTTATTAAGCCAAATTATGTTTTGCTTACTCCTGAAACAAACTGGTATGTAAGGGCGGGAGTAACTTACAGTTCTGAAGATGTAGGTTGGGCACATAATCAATTTGTTAACTTCAGTTTAAAAGTAAAAACGTTGCCAGGCCTGCAAGCTATATCTCAAGGTGAAATAAGTAAAACTTCTGACGGCCAATTTACATTCAACAACGAACATCCTCTTACTCAATTATCCTTAGCCATAGGTAATTATAAACAAGTTAAGGTTAAGAAAGATAGTATTGAATATGGTATCTGGTATATTAAAGGGCATGATTTCTTTTCCGGAGCTTTTGATGAAATTAAGGATACTATTCCAAGTTTGGTAGATGAGTATTTTGGTGATTTCGAAAGGACTTATAATCTTGAATATACATTTAAAAGATTTTCTCTTGTTGAGGTACCTGCACAATTAAAATCATACGAACGTGCGTGGACTTCAAGGCAGGAATATGTTCAACCAGAGGAGGTTTTGATCCCTGAAAAAGCATTTATGATTGAACAGGCTGATTTTGAAGGCATGAAAAAAAGGATGCAAAAGTGGGGTAGAGACAGAGGTGATGTGTCGCCCCAGGAATTGCAAATGAGGATCTTTGGTAATTTTGTCCGGACATTTACCGAGGAAAAGACAAGAGATTTTAATGGTGGTGGTTTTGGCGGAGGTAGTTTTAATGTAACCCAGTCTGTAAATCCATACTTCATTTTTCCAATGATTTACAATTTTCAGAATAACATTAAATCAGACAGATGGCCCATTATTAACAGGATTTTTGAGGCTTATTTGAAAAGCCAGAATTTGGATATGAGATCGATTTTTATGCGAAACATGTCCAGCACCGGATTAAGTGATGATGAAGAAGCAAACATTGCATTGCAAGACCATTCATTTGAAGAAATTCTCGAGGATCCAAATAAAAAGGATATTATCGATGAGGTAATAAAACTGAAAGGTGACGCACTTTTCTCAAAAGTACAATATGTGGCCGGAGAAACTGAGTTTGAAACATTCCTCAATAACTTGCTTCAGGAATACCGTTTTAAAAACATTACATTCGACGAATTTGATGAAAAACTAAAGGAGCAATTTAATACCGAATTAACTCCTGTAATGGATAATTGGTTTAAAGAAAAAAGATTACCCGGATTTTTATTTTCTCCGGTAACAGCAGTTCAGGTAAAATCAGGTGAGGCGATGGAAACTATGGTCAAGTTAAAGGCTACCAATTTTTCTGATGTTGCAGGTTTAGTAAAATTAACATTCCGGTTAGGAGGAGGTGGACGTGGCGGTTTTGGGGGTTTTGGCGGCTCTGAGGATTTGGTTAATAAACTTATTTACCTGGAAGCCCATCAAACAAAGGATATAAGTTATCTTCTTGAATCTGAACCACGAAATGTTATGATTAACACCATGACATCGAAGAATATTCCCCAGGTATTGGATGAAAATTTCAGGGATATTGAAGAAGATCCCAAAGCAATCCCATATGAAGGACAAACCATTTCCGATATCCCGGTAAATTTGGTTCAGCCTGGCGAAATCATAGTTGATAATGAAGATCCTGAATTCGAATATACTAAGAATAAAAGGGAAAGTTTACTTGAAAAATGGATTGTTGACAGTGATAAAGATACTGCAAAGTATGAAGGGATGGATTACTTTCGGCCTCCAACACATTGGACAGACATAACGAATACAGAATTTTATGGAAATTATATTCTATCTGGTTACTATATAAAAAGTGGTGATGGCTCTCAGGTTGCCAAATGGCATGTGCCAATTAAAAATAAAGGGTACTACGAGGTTTATTATCATTTATATAAAGCAAGATCATTCAGAAGGGGCAGAGGAGGAGACAGGTCGCGTGAAAATGGGAAATACAATTTTACAATTGTTTGCGATCAGGGGAATGTAGAACAGGCATTAGATATTCATGATGCTGAAACAGGATGGAATCTTATAGGTACTTTTAGCTTTTCATCCGATACAGCGCTGGTTGAACTTTCAAATAAATCGGAAATGAGTATGGTATTTGCCGATGCTGTGAAATTTGTTAAGCAATAAACAATTAAATCAATAAAAATGAATCTTTTAAAAACTAAATCGTTGCAAAGAATTGCTATGTTGTGTTTTGTGCTTCTGTTTGGAATCCAGGGCACAAATGCCCAGGAACTATTAACGCTGGAAAAAGCATTACAATATGCAGAAACAGGAAGCCCGGATATTATACAATCGAAATTGAATATTGAAAGGGTACAAAAAAACCTTGAAGCTCAAAGGGCTGCTTTAAAATCCAGGTTTTCTTTAGCTGTGGAACCAATTTCTTTCAGTCGTAACAGAAATTTGATACAAGGTTTTCAGATTGGTACACCAGTCAAAATATAACATCAAGCACTACTTTCACGGTTTCTCAACCCATTTTATTTACCGATGGTACCATTTCGCTTAATAATGAGTTTGGTTGGCAAAGTGGTAAATCAACAACTACCGAATTTGTAAATGGGGTACAGCAATTGGTAACCAAAACAAATGAAGTTTTCTACAATAATTTATATTTAATGTTATCTCAGCCGCTGTTTACGTATAATAGATTAAAAATGAAGCTTAAGCAGTTGGAGTTAAATTACGAAAATGCAAATATTAGTTATGCTTTGCAACGATTAAATATGGAACGTAATGTAACTCAGCAATTTTATAATGTTTATATGTTGCAGGAAAACCTGAGAATTGCAAAAAGTGAGTTAGATAATACACAGGCAAACTACGATATTGTTAAAAGTAAAACTGAAGCAGGTTTGGTTCCCATGGAAGAATTATACCAGGCTGAATTGAACCTTAAGCAGTCAAAGTCAACCGTGCAGGACAGAACAGTTAGCTATGAGAATGCAAAGGACCAGTTAAAATTAACTTTGGGAATGGATTTGTACACGATTTCTCAATTGTTCATCCTGATGTTTCAACTGAAGAGCCTGTTAAAGTTGATGTTGATAAGGCAATAGAAAATGGTCTTAATACCAGGATGGAACTTCGTCAGCGGGAAATTGATATTCAGAACAGTGAATTTACGATGATTCAGACAAAAGCACAAAATGAATTTTCTGGAAGCATGAATGTAAGATTGGGTATTACGGGAGATGACCCGAATATAGGCTTAATTTACAATAAAGATAACAGGGTAACTAACCCATCTGTGGCTGTATCTTTTAATATTCCGATTTTCGACTGGGGTGAAAAAAAGGCCAGGGTAGCAGCACAGGAAGCAGCCATGGAGTCAGTTAAAATTGATTTTGAACAGGAAAAAAAGAATATTATTATTTCTATCCGTGAGGCAGCCAGGAGTTTGGATGGTCAATGGAACCAAATTCAAATTGCAAAACAAAATCAGAAAAATGCAGATTTAACTTATCAAATTGCGCAGGAAAGATATAAAAATGGTGAATTAACAGGTATGGACATGAATTTGCAACAGCAACAGCTTTCCAATGCTGAAATTTCTTTTGCACAGTCACAGATTAATTATAAAATTCAACTATTGAATCTTAAAATACAGTCATTATACGATTTTGAGACCAATACACCGGTTGTACCGAAAGAATTATATTTGAATGATAGTAAAAATTAAACCAGAAATAAATCAATTTTAAAATGAAAAATATAAGATTATTTTTATTGTTGGGCATTGTTGCAGCTATTGTTTCCTGTAACAATCAAACTCAAAATGAAGGGACCGAATTAGCTTCCCCTGTTTCCGTCGAGAATGTTAAATTACAGAGTATCAGACAGTACATTAATACTACCGGAACAGCTAAAGCAGCATCGGAAATAGTATTATCTACCGAGATGGCCGGGCAATACCATATTGTAAATAATCCTCAAACAGGAAAGCCTTTTAAAATAGGCGACAGAGTGAAAAAAGGCCAGGTTATTATACATCTTGAAGACGAAGAATATGTTAATAATATTGGATTGGAGTCGGTAAAACTGAACATGCAAATTTCAGAAGATGAGTATAACAAACAAAAATCGCTTTTAGAAAAAGGCGGCGCTACTGAATTCGATGTAAGAAATGCTGATGTATCCAGATTGAATGCAAAAAAGAATTATCAGAGCGCACTTCTCAATCTGGCAAAGATGGATGTGAAGGCATCTTTTGACGGGGTTATTGTTGATCTTCCATATTTTACTGATGGAACTATAGTTCCCTCAGGAACACAGGTTGCTACTTTAATGAATTACGGTAAAATGTACATGGAAATTAACCTTCCTGAGAAAAATATTCCCAATGTAAAACTAGGACAGAAAGCATTGATTACCAGTTATACATTAACCGAAGATACATTGATGGGAACAGTTACTGAACTTTCTCCAATGATAAGTAGTGAAACCCGTACTTTTAAAGGGACGATTCAAATAAATAATCCAGAGTTGAAACTGCGACCCGGAATGTTCGTCAAAGCCGATATTATAACCGCTCAAAAGGACAGTACTATTGTGATTCCTAAAGATATTATTATGTCGAATAACCGCGGTAAGTATGTTTTTGTAGTTGGTAATAATAATACTGCAGAATACCGATAGAATTAGAAATAGGTTTGCAAAATGAGGATAATGTTGAGATTGTTGACGGGCTCAAAAAGAATGACCGTTTGATAACAGATGGTTATGAAACATTACGCAATCGTTCAAAAATTACTATTGTTCTTTAAGAATTCGCCGGGGATCTTTATTAGAAAAACAATTAACATGAAGAAATTAACTGAATTTTCTATCAATTACCCGATAACAATTTTGATGGTAGTACTGGGAGTTATTCTTTTAGGCTACATATCGTTTGATAAATTGGGGATTGATTTATTTCCCGACCTAAATTCACCAAGGATTTTTGTCGAAATACAGTCTGGCGAACGGCCACCTGAAGAAATGGAAAAACAATTTGTTGAAAACATCGAAGCGTTGGCTATTCGCCAGCCGGATGTTGTTCAGGTTACTTCTGTTTCAAAAGTAGGCGCAGCACAGATTACAGTTGAATATAGCTGGAATAAAGACATGGATGAAGCTTTTCTGGATTTACAGAAAGCTTTAAATTCCATCAGTGGTCTGGACGATATTAAAATTACTCAACACGATCCAAATACTTCACCGGTAATGATCATCGGATTGACTCATAGCGAAATAAAAGATATGAACGAAATCCGGAAAGCCGCTGAAAACTATATACGTAATGAGCTGGTAAGGCTCGAAGGAGTCGCTGAAGTTGAACTTTCCGGTCAGGAGGAAAGTGAAATTGTTATACAAACCGATCCTTATCGTTTGGATGCACAAAATCTCACCGTTGACGAAATTACCACCAGAATTGAAGCTTTTAACCGAAGTGTTTCAGGAGGAAGGATTAGTGAACTGGGAACACAATACATTGTAAAAGGTGTAAGCATGCTTCAAACAACGGAGGATTTTGAAAATTTGATTGTTGGATATAAAGCCACCAGGGCTGTAACCGGGACAGGTCAGTCAAATGTGGAAATGGCTCCTGTTTTTCTGAAAAACGTAGCAACGGTTTTTAAAGAAAATAAAAAGCCAACCAACATTATTCATATTAACGGAGAACGTTGTATCGGATTAGCTGTTTACAAAGAAACTCAATATAACACTGTTAAAGCAGTTGATCAAATCAATAAAGCATTGGTTAATATTGAAAAAGCATTACCAGGCTATCAATTAACGGTTGTATCTAATCAGGGCAAATTTATTAGCCAGGCCATTAAAGAAGTACAGAACTCGGCTTTACTGGGTATTTTACTTGCAGTTGTCATTTTATTTTTATTCCTGAGACGTATTGGAACCACATTAATAGTGAGTGCTGCAATTCCGATTTCGGTTATTGCCACTTTTAATTTAATGTACTTTAATCACCTCACCATTAATATAATGACTTTGGGTGGCCTTGCACTTGGTGCAGGTATGTTGGTTGACAATGCAATTGTGGTAATGGAAAATATTTTCCGAAACCATGAAAATGGTATGAGCGTCCGGGATGCGGCTATTACCGGTACGGCGCAGGTTGGGGGAGCAATTACGGCATCAACATTAACAACCATTGTGGTTTTTCTTCCCATCGTTTATTTGCATGGCGCTTCGGGAGAACTGTTTAAAGACGAAGCATGGACTGTGGCCTTCTCATTGATATCATCACTGTTTGTGGCTATCTTTCTTATCCCGATGATGTATCACAGGTTTTACAGAAACAAAAAATTTGTTTTTAAACAAAAATCGGTAAAACTCGGCGGATATGCCCGATTCCTTGATAAGATATTAAATTTCAAATGGATTATAATTTTTGCAGCAATTCTTCTGGTGGCAGGCGCTTATCTGATTATACCAAAAATTGGTACTGAATTTATGCCAAAGGCAGAAGTAAGTGAATTTACAATTGACGTTAAACTACAAGAAGGGACGGAATTGGAGAGGACTAATGCAACTGTAAAGAATATCGAAGCTATTGTTAAGGAATATCTGGGTGATAATTTAAAAATGATTTATTCTCATGTTGGGCCAAACACTGGTATTCAGGGCGATGAAAATACGGTTTTTCAAGGTGATAACACTGCCCAGATAATGATTGCTTTAAAAGATGGTTCTCCGATTACATCGGACATGGTTATTGAAACCATTGACAATATGACTTCTGGTGTTGAGGGGTTGGAAGTTAGTTTTTCAAAAGAAGAAAGTGCTTTGCAAACTATCCTGGGAACCAGTGAAGCTCCTGTTGTTGTTGAAGTGCGCGGGGAAGAAATGAATGAGATCGATCGCATTGTAAACGAAGTTAAACAGCGAATGCTGGGAATGAACGAACTTTTTAATGTTCAGACTTCGATTGAAGACGGTGCACCTGAAGTTGAAGTTAAGGTAGATCGGGTGAGAGCTGGTGTTTATAATATTAATGTTCAAAACGTTATCAGCCAGATACAATCTCAATTGGAGGGCCAGACAGCTGGTCAGTTGGAATCGGATGGCGAAATGGAAGATATTGTCATCAAAGTTCCTGAAAAAGGACTGTCTGAAATTAATGGATTGACGATTACATCCGGTGGACAGGTTTTTAGGCTCGACGAAATTGCCGATATAACTTACAGTGTTTCTCCAAAGGAAATATTCAGAAGAAATCAAACAAGAATTGGAAGGGTTACAGCTCAGATGACAGAGGGCGCGGCGATCGATAAAATTTCAAATAAAATTGTCCAGGCTACGTCAGATATTAAGTTGCGGCCCGATTACAGCATAAAAGTTACGGGAGAGGAAGAAAAAAGGCAGGAATCGATGCATAATCTGGGATTTGCTTTAATATTGTCCATCGTACTTGTTTACATGGTTATGGCATCGCAGTTTGAGTCACTGATTCATCCATTTACCATTTTACTTACTATTCCGCTTGCAGTTGTTGGAACCATTTTTACTTTTTTCATAATGGGTAAAAACTTCAACATAATGGCCATAATAGGTATAATTATGCTGGCGGGTATAGCCGTAAACAACTCCATTATTCTGGTCGACCGAATAAATCAGTTAATTCGCGATGGAATGTCCAGAAAAGATGCAATTCTACAAGCTGGCCAGCAACGAATCAGGCCGATCATTATGACAAGTTTGACAACCATTCTGGCTCTTTTACCATTAACGATTGGTTTTGGAGAAAGTGCATCATTACGTTCGCCAATGGCCCTTGCTGTTATTGGAGGTTTAATAACTTCAACACTTATGACACTTGTGGTAATTCCTTGTGTTTACGATGTTCTGGACAGATTTAAGGACCTTTTCGTGAGAAGAAAAGAAACATTGGTAGAACAATAATATTAAAAGAATTTTCAAAGGATGAATTTCATCATAAATAGAAAAGTACTCATAAGTATGTTGTTTATCGGGCTTACCTTACTCGGGTATGTCTCTTATAAACAACTTCCTGTCGAGTTAATGCCAAATGCAGAACTTCCAACCCTGAGTGTCCAGATCAATTCGCGAAACGAAGTCGATCCGAATTATATGGAGAAACAGGCTGTTATTCCTATTGAAGGTGCAATAGGGACAATGGAAGGAATTGAAAGCATGGAAACTTCTCTGAACAGCCGGTCTGCTACCATTCAGGTTAATTTCAAACAGAATGTAAATACAAAATACCTGTTTCTCAGGCTCCAGGAAAAAATAGATCAGGCAGCTGAAGCTCTGGATGATAATTTTACAGTAAATGTAAACCGAAATGCCGGGACATTAACATCCAATATTTTTATGGAACTCCAGGTGCGGGGAAGTGAGGGTGCCAACAGGATAAGAAATGTAGTTGATGAGGAGATTACCAACAAAATTGAAAATATTGACGGAGTTGCTACGGTTCAGGTATTTGGCGGACAGGAAAAGACGATAGAAGTTACTTACGATAAAGCTGCATGCGAGGCTTATAATATCACTCCTTCACAAATTCAAAGAGCAATTGCCGGGGGAAACACGCAAAGGACATTTGCTGGCTATTTACACGATTCGAAAAAACAATATTTTGTTTTAGTTACTTCGGAATACAAAAATGTATCAGATATTGAAAACATTGTGGTTGCCAATGGACCAATTTACCTGAAAGATGTTGCACAGGTTTATTTCGGAGTAAAAGAAGTAGAAACGATCAGCAGAATCAATGGTTTGGAATCGGTTTCTATGGTTCTTTTCAGCGAATCTCAGGCCAATCTTATTGATTTGTCTCATGAAGTTAAGAAAGAAATTGCAAGACTTAACAAAGATCTTGCTTCGCAAGATGTTGAAATAGTTGAGCAAGTAAATGTGGCTGAGACAATGGAAGATAACATCGACCAAATTATGAATCTGGCTTTGGTCGGAGGGTTACTTGCCATTTTTGTATTATGGATGTTTCTGAAAAACCTGAAAATTGTTTCATTTATTGCACTGGCAATCCCAATTTCGGTTTTTACCTCTTTCAACCTCTTTTATGCGTTTAATATTTCGCTGAACAGTTTAACACTCGTTGGATTGGTTCTTGCAATAGGTATGCTTCTCGATAACAGTGTTGTTGTGTTGGAGAATATTTACCGGTTATCGGGGAAAAGGTACGATGCGGAGCGAGCGGTCGTTCAGGGAACAAAAGAAGTTTGGAGATCGATAGTAGCAGCAACATTAACAACAGTAACCGTTTTTCTTCCATTTCTCTTTTCTTCGGATTACCTGGTAAAACTGTTGGGAAATAACATTGGAGTTTCCATTGTTTCCACATTAATGGTTTCTCTTTTTGTTGCTTTGTTGCTGATTCCAATGGCGGCCCATGTGATGTTGAGAGGTAAATCTTCGCATAATATTTTTTATGAAAAGGTTACAACAAATAACCGGATTGTTCAAATATATATTTTACTCCTGAAATCAGTCTGAGAAGACCGGCAGGAACAGTAATTGGTGCGATTATAATTTTCTTTATTACCATTTTCATTACGTTGGCTTTAAGTGTTTCTTCTCTTCAGGAGGTTGAAGAAAATCAGTTTCAAATGTCGGTTACAATGCCAACCGGTTCAACACTTGAATCGACAGATGTGTTGGTGTCCGATATTGAAGGCAGGTTAAAAGACATACAGGAAATAAAAGACGTTGCATCAGAATATACAGGCAGAAGATGCAACTTTGACTATTACTTAAAAGATGATTTTAAAGATATTAATAACCGGACCGTTGCTGAAATCAAAATGAAGTTCAGAGATAAAGTAAATAATATCAGGCAGGCCGATATAAGTATTGTCCGCTTCTTCATCAGGTGGTGGTTTGGCGGTGGCGGCGGCGGAGGGCGGCGGTGGAACAGAAATTTCAGCCGCTTTTTAGGAATAGGTTCAAATCAGGAACAGATTATTATTAAAGGTGAGGACTTTGATGTTATGAAAGGTGTGGCCGAAGATTTGGAATATTATATTGAAGATCTGGAATCTATACGAAATGTTCGTTTCAGTGTTTCCAGTAACCAACCTGAAATCCATCTTCATTTTAATCCAGTTACTTTTAACCGATTATGGACTGAATTTAAGAAACATTGCATCGGAACTGGGTTCTTTCTCAAGCGAATTTACTTCAGGAGCAACCTTTAAACAGGGCACGAAGAATACGAAATTATAATTAAGGAAAGACTTAAGGATGGAGAAGAGGAAGAATGACAGCTGATAAAGAAGATGGATGATTTACGCAGGCTTCCAGATTAGTAATTCTGCAGGTGCAACATATGATTTGCAGGATTTTACCGACTTGGTTTATGCTGAAGGTATGTCGAGAATTAACCGCGTGAATCAGGAAAAACAAATTGAAGTTACTTACAGTTTTGTCGATGAAGCAGAACAATCAAATGACTTATTGGAAGCTTACCGTCTGGAAATCGACGATATTGTTGCAAATTATAAACTTCCTTCCGGTGTTGCCGTTGAGGTTGTTCACGAAGAAAATCAGTTTAATGAGTTTTATTTTCTTATTGGAGCAGCATTTATTTTAATTCTGATGATTCTTGCATCGGTATTTGAATCGTTGGTTAATTCCATTTGTACTGATGTTTTCCGTACCTCTGGCAGCCATAGGTTCATTGCTGGCAATTATTTTTACAGGAAACAGTTTATATCAATGCAAATACGCTAATGGGATTTCTTATTCTTGCTGGGGGTAGTTGTAAATAATGGGATTATTTTAATTGATTACACCAATATTCTTCGTAAAAGCGGGTTTCGCAAATCAAGGGCTTTAATGACTGCAGGCCTTTCGAGGGTTCGCCCGATTTTAATTACCGCCATTACAACTATTGTGGCAATGTTTCCGTTGGCAATGGGAAAAGCTGAATATGTTGGTGCTATTGGAGCTCCGTTTGCAATTACTGTAATTGGGGGATTGGCATTTAGTACACTTCTTGACGCTTGTTTTTATTCCAACGCTTATATGCTGGCCTTGAAAATGCACTTAACTGGATTAAATCGCTGCACTGGGGGATTAAAAGTCATTCAACTGATCATTTTTGTAGTTGGTTCGCTTTATATTTACTTCAAAGTTGATGATTTTTCTGGCAGCTGCTTGATTTTATGATGTGGTTATTGTTGCAGTTCCGGGTATAACTGCTTTTGTTATGACCAGTTTGCGTCAGGCCAGTTCAACAGTGGTTGATGAAAATGAAGGCAATTACAATTAAAGTCAGAAAATTGGTTAAAATATACGATCGCGACAACCGTTTACGCGTGAATGGAAATCAGGCATTAAAATCAGGGAACGTGCAGGATTACTTAAAGATTTTAAACATATACGTGATTTTTATGATCTGGTTTGGCAGGTTCCATTATTTATCTTCCTGGTTTATTTTACATTTATTTATGTGGAGAGCAATTTATGGATGTGGGTATTCGCACATGCCGTTTATTTCTTTTTATTCTTGTTGTATGTTCCTGTTAACCAGGTTCTCATGAACAAATATGAAGCTACATCCAAAAGAGTTTATCTTAAATCAAATCGGATTATCAAAAATGTCATTTACTGGGTTCTCCATTGGTATTTCTGTTTGTATTTTTCAGACGCTGGGATAATATTGGAATGGTAATTTTTGTTGCTGTTATTTGGTTGTTACTGCTGGTGATTTATAGTTCCGGTGAATATATTCAGAAGAAGAACCTAAATATTGCCCGAATTAAGGTAAATTCGGCAAATTGCGTAGGGGATATTTTACCATGGTTCGTCAAATTCCAATTATTGGAAAACGGAAAAAACCATTCAGAGCGTTAAATGGTGTGTCGCTGGAAATTAATACAGGTATGTTTGGATTACTTGGTCCAAATGGTGCTGGTAAATCAACTATGATGAGGATTATTTGTGGTATTTTTGAACAGAGTTATGGTAAAATTTGGATAAACGGATTCGATACCCAAAAATACAGGGAAGAACTGCAGGGCTTGATTGGTTATCTGCCACAGGCTTTTGGAACATACGAAAATATGTCGGCATGGGAATTCCTGGATTATCAGGCTATTTTGAAAGGAATTAAAGATACTACTGTAAGAAATGAACGATTGGAATATGTTTTGAAAAATGTTCATATGTATGAGCGAAGAAACGATAAAATCGGTTCATTCTCCGGCGGTATGAAACAACGTATTGGTATTGCACAAATATCTTCTGAATTTGCCACGTATCCTTGTGGTTGATGAACCAACTGCAGGTCTCGATCCACGCGAAAGAATACGTTTCAGTAATTTGCTTGTTGAATTGAGTCGGGAAAGAATTGTAATATTTTCAACACATATTATTGAAGATATTTCAAGTTCCTGTAACCAGGTTGCAGTTATTAACCGTGGAATCTGAAATATTTTGGTACACCTAACGATATGGTGAATATTGGGAACAATTTTGTATGGCAATTTACCATGCCTGCAAAAGAATTCGATACTTTTGCAAATAAACAACTGATTGTTCACCACATGCGCGATGGAGAAAATATTAAAGTTCGTTGCCTTGCCAAAGAAAAACCTGCAGAAAATGCGATAAATGTTTCTCCACATCTTGAAGATGCTTATTTATGTTTGCTTAAAGATTTTGTATAAAAAGAAAAGTAAATGAGTAAAAATATAAATATTAAAAACCGGTTATTCATTTCCTGAAAATGATTCGGTATAATCTGAAAATCATTTTTGCTAATAAATTTATTTGGTTTTTATTGGCAGCACTGGGTATCTTTTTGTTTTTTGCAATAAAATCAGTATTGAACCAGGAAACGATTACAGAAGGTACCATTTATAATCTTTTAATATTCCCGGGAATTTTGCTGATTTTTTATCCTTCGGTATTTGGAATTCAAAACGACGACGATTCGCGAATGCTGGAAATATTATTCGGAATACCAAATTACAGGTATAAAGTTTGGCTAGTACGGCTGATAATGATTTATTCGCTGATGTTTATTATTATTCTCGCTTTTGCATGGCTGGCATCAATACTGTTATACGAGATCAATATTTTGGAAATGTCTTATCAGTTAATGTATCCGATAGTTTTTATGGGGTCAATGGCTTTTATGTTTTCAACATTGATTAAAAATGGAAACGGAACGGCTGTTGTTATGGTTTTATTTGGAGTTGCATTAATTATTCTCTCAGGATGCCTTGCAAGAACACAATGGAATGTTTTTCTAAATCCCTTTCAAATACCGGATAATTTAAATGAAGTTATTTGGCAGGGGCTCATTTCCAAAAACAGGATTTTTCTGGGGGTTGGAATGATTGTATTTATTTTATACGGGTTATTTAACCTGCAAAAACGAGAGAAATTTGTTTAAAATAAATCAGGCCGGGCTTCAAGTCTGGCCTTTTTTTTATTACCGTTACTTCTCGATCTTTTTATTTTTCATTTTACGAGCAGGATATAAATATATCAGCTTTTTTAAGCCAATTTTAAGGAAGGTCTAATCTGTTTTAAACCATTGCGCACATAGATTTGCTGAAAAAAGTACATCATGATTTCAGCAACACATTTTCATGCAATGATTATCCATTTTCCAATTGCTTTAATAATGGCAGGTTTTTTTTCAGAAATTTTGGGAATGGTCACAAAAAGAGATTTTTTTAAAAATGCAGCATTATTTCTTCTTCTGTTGGGGGCTGTAGGAGCAATTTTTGCTTACGTTAGCGGCAATCTGGCAGGCGACGGAATTGAAGAGGGACCGCTCAAAAACCCGCTGGATTTACACGAAAGAGCAGCCACTGTTACACTTTGGCTGGTAGTTATTATAGCTTTGTTTCGTGTAACAGTATTGTATTTCAAACATAGCAGACGGTGGGTCACCTGGGTTTCTGTTCTTCTTTTTGCAACCCTGGCCGGGTCAGTAACTATTACTGGTTATTTAGGTGGACAGCTGGTATATAAACATGCTGCCGGAGTACAATTGGCGCTACCTGATTTTGGTGATTTCTCTGATGAAAATTAAATCTTTCAGTAACTTTGAAACTGATTAAGCAAAAATTAAATTATGCGAATACTGATTGTGGAAGATGAAGCATCGATTGCCAATTTTGTCCGCGACGGTTTGGAAGAAGAAGGATATGCGGTTGATGTCGCCAACAACGGTAAACAAGGCTTGCAACTTGCCCTCGACTATTTGGAAGAATATGATGTTATTTTACTCGACTGGATGTTACCAGGCCTCTCTGGTATTGAAATTTGTCGTAATATCAGAAAGCAAAATAAAGTAGTCCCTGTAATTTTCTTAACAGCCAAAGATACCATCGATGATGTGGTTTTTGGCCTTGAAACCGGTGCCGATGATTACATTCGCAAGCCTTTTTCGTTTGAAGAACTGCTGGCAAGAATTCGTGTTCACATGCGAAAAGGCGAAACGCAACCCGTAGTTTTTTCAGCGGCAGGAATTGAAATGGATATTGAAAAACACGTCGTTTCGAAAAACGGGCTACCGGTGGACCTGACACAAAAGGAGTTTTCGCTGCTCGAATATTTTTTACGGAATAAAGGCAAGGTCTGCCGCCGACAGGAATTATAGAAAAAGTGTGGGATATTCATTTTGATTATGATACATCTGTGATCGACGTATATGTAAATGCGTTACGAAAAAAACTGGATGAACCCGGAAGCACTTCTGTAATTACTACGGTGCGCGGCGTTGGTTATAAAATAGAGGAAGAATGGCCTTAAAATTTAAAAACAGAATTGCCCTTTTTAATACACTCGCTGTAGCTTTTACAACAGCTTTGGTTTTTTTTGCAATATGTTTTGTAGTTTATAAAACAGCCTATAATCATCTTGATGAAGACATTAATGCGGAAAGAGAAGAAGTGACCAGTAATTTGTTCTTGCTTCAGGATTCCATAATTATTAATAAAATGCCTGAATGGGAAGAAGCTGAACACCGTCAGGTAGAGGTAAATCCCACCTTTTTACAGGTAAAAGACACGAGCGGAAATGTAATTTTTCGCTCGGCAAATTTGCCGGGGAACCAGGTGCTTGAAAATCCCAAAACAAAAGGCAATACTTTTTACAATGGTGAAATAGATAAACAAATAGTCCGGCTTGGGCAATTTTTGATAAATAATAAAAATGGAAAAGTAATGGGAGAATTGACCATTGCCGTTTCAAGAGAAGAATCGTTTAATGTACTGAGCAATTTAATTTGGGTTTTAATCATTTCATTTCCTATTGTACTCTTAGTTCAGTTTTTCACATTATCATTTGCTGCTTCACGGGCCATAAAACCGGTACATCAACTTATTGCGTCTGCTTCTGTCATCGACGATTCAACGATAGGTAAAAAATTAAAATTACCAGCTCATAAAGATGAACTATACGACCTTACACAAACCATTAATGATTTGTTTGAGAGGATCGAAAAAAGTATGTTGCAGCAAAAACAGTTTACCAGCGATGCTTCACACGAAATCCGCACCCCTCTTTCAGCTATTCGCGGGACATTGGAAGTACTTATTCGCAGGAAACGAGCACCTGAAATTTATGAGGAAAAAATTTCAGGAATCATACAAATGGTCGATCGTTTGGATGCTTTACTTGAACAGTTACTTCAACTGGCACGCATCGATTCAGGGAAAACCATTGTCAGGAATGAATCAATTGCACTTCTGCCCGATTGTTTTAAGCATTCAAACAAAAGTGGGAAAAACAGGCTGCAGATAAAAACATTACTATTTATTCCAATCTTCCACCCGGAATCCAGGTGAAGGGGGACAAGTTTTTTCTCGAACTGATGATTGATAACCTGGTAAACAATGCCATAAAATACGGCAAACAAAACGGACATGTATTACTTAACTGGAATACAAATTCACAAACATTATTAATTGAAGACAATGGAATTGGTATTTCACAAAAACATTTGCCATTCATTTTTAACCGGTTCTATCAGGCTGATGAATCAAGAAGTTCAGTTATTAAAGGAAGCGGGCTGGGGCTCTCAATAGTACAAAAACTTGCTGCCTTACAAAACATTACATTAAATGTAACTAGCCAGGAAGGTGTAGGTACCACCTTTTCATTACATTTTCCTTCCTGAATTTATTAAGAAGATTTTAAGAATTGCTTAAGGAAGTTTGAAACAGAGCCGTTGCATCTTTGTAACGTAAAATTAAATTCTAAAAACAATTCAAAATGAAAAAGACATTTATTACAATTTTAACAGCAGTTACTGCGGTAATATTGCTGTCCCCGTTTACCGGTAATTCATCGAATGCCGAAAAAACTACCACAGAAGATAAGGTTTCAGCAACAGCAAATGCATCGGAGTTGAACTATGAAAATATGAAAGAAGCTTTTAAAGGCGAAACGACTGCCAGTGCTAAATATGCTGCCTATAGTAAAAAGGCTGAAGAAGAAGGTTACCACGAAATTGCAATGCTGTTTAAAGCAGCATCTACTTCAGAAAAAGTTCATGCAGGAAACCACAAAGCTGTATTAAAACAAGGAAATCAACAGGCTCCGTCTTTCACGCCTGAATTTACTGTAAAATCTACAAAAGAAAATCTAAAAGATGCAATTGCCGGTGAAACGTATGAAATTACAACTATGTATCCTGAATTTATTGTAAATGCTAATAAAGCAGGAAACCAATTCTCGTTAATGAGCCTGAATTACGCTTATAAAACAGAGCAGAAACATAAACCGATGTATGAAAAAGCATTGGCTGCGTTGGAAAGTAACAATGTAAAATCGTTGCCTGTTGTTTTTTATGTTTGTCCGACCTGCGGAAATACTTACGATAGTGAAGCACCTGCTCGTTGTGGAATATCAATGACAAGTTCAGAAAAATTTATCAAAATCGACAAGCTTATTAATTAATTGGGAATGTTGATTCAGAATAAAATCCCGGAGAAATCCGGGATTTTTTTGTTTAGTCCATTAATTCACTGAAATATTGTTTCTAAAATGAAAGTGATTTACATATGAGACAATTAATACAAGGAAATATCTAAATTTGTCCCCCAAATAAAATTAAATGGAGCGAAGAGATATTGAGATAATGGCACCGGTAGGTTCGTACGAATCGTTAATGGCAGCAATTCAGGGTGGGGCAGGTTCGGTTTATTTTGGAGTGGAACACCTGAATATGCGATCGCGCTCTTCAAATAATTTCTCGCTCGATGATCTTCGCAAAATTGTTGACATCGCTTCCAAAAACAGTGTAAAAACCTATCTCACACTCAATGTTGAAATTTTTGATGGCGAACTGCAACAAATGCACGAAGTTTTGAAGGCAGCAAAAGAAGCTGGTGTTTCTGCAGTAATTGCTGCCGATGTTTCGGTAATCCAGTTTGCCCGCTCCATCGATCTTGAAGTTCATATTTCCACACAGGTAAATATTACCAATATTGAAGCGGTGAAATTCTATGCCATGTTTGCTGATGTAGTTGTTCTGGCCCGCGAAATGAATCTTGGACGGGTTTGGGAAATCAGCGACCAGATAAAAAAGGAAAATATTACCGGCCCGTCAGGAAAGTTAATTCAGTTGGAAATGTTTGCTCATGGTGCGCTTTGTATGGCAGTTAGTGGTAAATGTTACTTGAGTTTACATGAAATGAATTCGTCGGCCAATCGCGGAGCATGTTTGCAAACCTGCCGCAGGGCTTATATTGTAACCGATAAGGAAACCGGTGCTGAAATTGAAATTGACAATGAGTACATCATGTCGCCCAAAGATTTGAAGACCATTCATTTTCTGAACAAAGTACTTGATGCGGGTGTTTCAGTCCTTAAAATTGAAGGGCGTGCACGTTCTCCCGAATATGTAAAAACCACAGTGGAATGTTACCGCGAAGCTGTTGACGCTTATTTTGATAATTCATTTACTCCCGAAAAAGTTGAAGTCTGGAACAATCGATTGGCATCCGTATTTAACCGTGGTTTTTGGGATGGATATTACCTGGGACAGCGGCTTGGAGAGTGGAGTAAAAATTATGGTTCGCTGGCTACCAAACGGAAACTTTATCTTGGCAAGTGCACCAACTATTTCACCAATATAAAAGTAGCCGAATTCAAACTCGAAACGAATAACCTAAAAGTTGGTGACGAGATTACAATTTCCGGCCCCACTACCGGCGTGGTTCAAACTATTGTTAAAGAGATCAGGGTTGACCTTGAGCCGGTGGAAGAAGGTAAAAAAGGGGAATATATTTCAGTGCAGATTGATGAAAAGCTAAGGCGTGCTGATAAAATCTATAAAATGATCGATGCCAAAGAAGTAAAGGAACGCAAGTAGCCTTTTATTCTTTTTTCTTTCCAGTTATTTAAAATCTCCGGTTCGTTGATTATTTCACAGAGCATACATATCCTAAAAAGTATTTTAGTACGTCATATTAAACTTCCTGCCCGTCCGGTCAGACGGGGTTTCAAGAACTTATTTATTGAAATCCAGACCCTGAAATGAATTCAGAGTAACGACTTATGGTCGTTTATTGAAATTTTGGCCGACTCCGGTTTTAATAAAACAAATCAGAAATCATTAAATTTGAAAAACTAAACTTAGTGATATGAAATATCGAATGACATTGGTAGTAACTTCTCTGTTACTGCTTTCAGAAATGGCTTTATCTCAAAAACAGGAAATTCTGTTAAACAAAAACTGGAAAGCCAAACGTGCCAGTGAAATTACCGTTGACGGAACTGTTATTTCTAAACCGGAATTTCAGCTTTACGACTGGATGAATGCGGTTGTTCCGGGTACCGTTTTAACTACATTGCTACACAACAACAAGGTTCCCGATCCTTTTTTTGGAATGAACAACGAGCTGATTCCGGATATTTATGAAACAGGCGCGGGATATTATACGTTTTGGTTTCAGAATGAATTTGATTTGCCGGTGTTAAATTCCGGTCAGCAGGTTTGGCTGAAATTCAGAGGAATCAATTACAAGGCAAATATTTTTCTGAATGGGAAACGTGTGAACACGGATACACACGAAGGAATGTTTCTTCGGGAGAAATATTTGATCACTGATTTATTAAATGAATCAGGGCCAAATCGTTTGGCAGTTTTGGTGGAGCCGCCAACTCCTGTGGGTAAAGTCAACGGCGGTCAGGGTGGCGACGGAGTTATTGCACGTTCGGTAACGCAGCAGTACACTCCCGGCTGGGACTGGGTTTGTTCTGTTCCTGACCGTAATACAGGAATCTGGGATCAGGTTTCCCTGGAAATAACAGGCTCGGTTGATATTCGGAATCCATATGTAAAATCAAGAGTTCCGGGGAAAAGAATTCCGGGTGAAAAACAAAAACCTGCTTTTATTGATGTTTTAGCAGAATTGGTAAATGCGACAAATGAGATTCAGCAAGGAGTTTTGATGGCGAAACTGGGTGAAAAAGAATGGAAAAAACAAGTGACACTGCAGGCAAGAGATCAGATAAAACTGGATTTGCCAGAAATAAAAGTAGAGAATCCAAAACTTTGGTGGCCAAACGGAATGGGGCCGCAGAATCTGAATCAGCTTGAACTTCGGTTTGAACAGAAAAACCAACTTTCGGATATGGAAACAGTAAATTTCGGAATCCGGCAAACCGATGATTATTTCGATAAAAAAGTTGGAGGTAGAACATTCCTGGTGAATGGACAGAAAGTTTTTATCAAAGGTGGCAACTGGATCTCGTCCGATTTGTTGCTGCGGCTGTCACCGGAACGTTATGAAGCTGAAGTAAAAATGCACGCCGACATGAATATGAATATGATCCGTGTATGGGGAGGTTCGATAACTGAGCGGCCTGAATTTTACAATGCCTGCGATAAATACGGTATTCTGGTTTGGCAGGATTTATGGATTACCGGCGATTGCAACGGGTGCTGGCTCGATCCGAAAAAAAAGGAAACACAGGAAAGACGACGTGCTTACCCCGATGATCATTCACTTTTTATTAGTTCAGTGATTGACCAGGTGAAATTGCTTCGCAATCATCCGAGTTTGTATATGTGGGTTGGTGGAAACGAATTTCCTCCACCAGATGATATCAATGCTAAACTGGAAAATCAAATTATGCCTGAATACGATGGGACAAGGTTTTATGTGAATTATTCCACTTCCGACAGCATTGAACGAAACACAATTGGCGGTGTCGGCGACGGTCCTTACGGAATTCAGGATCCCTTGCGGTTTTTTGTTACGCAGTCGTTTCCTTTTAATCCTGAGACAGGTTCTGTGGGAATGCCAAATGTGGAAACCATGCGCAAAATGATGGATGAGAGAGATTTAAGGCCTCCAAGAAGAGATCGTGCTAATTCGGTTTGGCAATATCACAAGTATATTGGTTACGGCGATCATATTGAAAACTTTGGGGAAATCAAAGGAATTGATGATTTCTGTAAAAAGGCACAGGCAGTAAATTACGAGCAGTACCGCGCTTTGCAGGAGGGTTTTAATTCGGGAATGTGGAACAAGTACACCGGAATGCTGGTGTGGAAAAATCAAAATCCATGGACGGCTCTTCGTGGACAGTTTTATGATGTTTTCCTGGAGCAAAACGGCGGATTTTACGGATTTCAGCATGGAGCAACACCATTACATGTTCAGCTAAACTTAAACGACTCTGCAATATGTATTGTGAATCAAACCTTATTTGATGCAAAGAATTTAACGGTGCAAGCAGTTCTTTTTGATCTGCATGGCAAGAAACTAAATGAGCAAAATTCTTCGGTGAATGTAGCATCTAATTCGCATGAGATTGCAGGAAAGCTAGATAAAGATCAAAGACCGGAAGGAATTTGGTTCGTCAGGTTGATTTTGAAAGATCAATCAGGAAAAACAATTGATGAAAATTTGTATTGGCTAACTCACTCACCCTCAGATTTACAGGATTTTGAAACATTAAAACCGGTTCAACTTCGGCTTGCAGTTGATAAAGCGAATCAGGAAAATGTGAAAATTAATATTCAAAATGGTAGCGTGGAAACTGCGTTTTTTACTCGTTTGAAAGTAGTGGATAAAGAATCGGGTGAATTGGTGCTTCCGGTATTTTTCACTGACAATTATCTGACGTTTTTCCCCGGAGAACAAAAAAGTATTGAACTCGATTTATCGCATCTGGCAACTTCGGCCTCATCTAAAAAATTACAGTTAGTTGTTGAACTCTGGAACGGACAGGCATTAAAAATGGATTTGTAGAATGAAAAGATATTATCCGACACTTACATTTTTGATTTTGCTTTTCATTTTTGGTGGCTGCTCTCAACAACCAAAAGTGGACAAGGAACTGGCTAAGAAAATTCTGAATGATGAAAATTTTGCTTTTACAAAAGCAAAAGCGCTGGAAATAATCAGTACGGGTTTTAATGCCGGAGATGGTTACCGCGAAGTCTGGATCAGAGATTTTAATACATTTATTGAACTTTCGGCTGAAGTTTTTCCAAAAGAGGAGTTAAAGGGAAACCTGCTGGTCTTCTTCAGAATGCAGGGTGATGACGGCAATATCATCGATGGATTTACACCACGCGAAATGATTAACTCAACAGAAACTGATTTTTCTTATTCTGAACTCGAACCCCGTTACGCCGGGCATAAAAATACGGTTGAAACTGATCAGGAAAGTTCACTGATTCAGGCAGTTTACAAATACATAAAAGTAACCGGTGACTCTGCATTTCTGGGCGTAAAAGCAGGAGATAAAACCGTTGCTGAACGCTTGGAATGGGCCATGGATTTTCTGATGAATCATCGGTTTAATGAAAAATACGGGCTGATTATTGGCGCAACCACTGCCGACTGGGGCGATGTTCAGCCTGAACATGGTTGGGGTGTTGATCTGGACCAAAACACGCATCCTGCGATCGATATTTATGATAATGCCATGTTTATTATTGCCCTGAATGATTTTATTGAAATGCTTCCTGAGAAGTCTGAAAGATGGGTAGAAATCAGAGACAATCTGAAATTAAACGCACGTAAATATTTGTGGGACGAGGCAAATCAAAAATTCATTCCGCATATTTATCTTGACAAGGGTTCTCCCTTCCCGCCTGATTTTAATGAAAACCAAATCTTCTATTTTGGTGGAACAACCATTGCCATTGAAGCGGGGTTGCTTAGCAAAGAAGAAATTAAAGCTTCACTGGATGAAATGGTAAAACGTGTAAAGGAAGCTGGTGCGGCCTCAATCGGATTGACATTGTATCCACCTTACCCGACAGGATTTTTTGCCAACAAGATCATGAATCCGGAATACAGCTACCAAAATGGTGGCGACTGGACCTGGTTTGGAGGCCGGATGATTCAGCAGCTGATAAAAAATGGTTTTGTAAATGAAGCTTACGAGCAAGTTCAGCCCATGGTAAAGCGTGTAAAAGATAACAATGGCTTTTTTGAATGGTACACCGTTGACAACAAACCACGTGGTTCGGGAACTTTCCGGGGGTCTGCAGGTGTTTTATGCAAGGCTATTACAATGTTTGAAGAATATGCAAAAACAAACAGGGGCTACTAACATTAACCCCTGTTTTTGCAAATAGAATAGTTACTTATTAAGAACAATGTTTTGTGTTCTTACTTCATTATTATAAATAAACCGCAAAATATACACCCCGTTGGAAAATGAACTTAAATCAAAAGTTGCATTACCGTCGATGTAAAATTCCTTAGTTAAAAGAATTGAACCGTTTGCCGAAACGACTTGAATTTTGAGCGGTTCTGTTATTTTGTTTACCTCAATATTCAGCAACCCTTTTGTTGGATTCGGATACACGATTATGTAAGTCTTGCTATTAGCAAGATCGTTAACATCAGTGAGCAAAACGGTTATTGAATAAGTATATACATCACTCCACAGATTATTTTCACTTAAAGCGCGTACATTCAGCATGTGGGTGCCGGTAGAAAGAGACTGTATGTCTAAAACATCGTCGATAATAACTATTTCAGAAGGAGAAACCGGCAAATCCGTCCCGTTTCCATATCCCGGATCTTCATCAAAGAAATACTCAACTTTAACAATATTATGACCCTGGTATTTCAAGAATGTTCTTTGATAAAGCTGACTCCACTTTTTGTTAGCATCTTTACCCCTGACGTACAAATGATGGATGCCATAGTTCAGGTCATCAACCGGAATAACATGTTCAACAGTAACCTGATCGTTTTGTGAAATTTCCATTTTTACACCATTCCCGTAACCCGGATCATTGTCAAAGAAGTATTCTACTTCTGTTATGTTGAATGAATTATCAGTTTGCAGTCTTGTTTTCAGGAAAACCTTATTATAAGTTTCACTCCAGTGACCCGGTTGATCCAGTACCCTTACATACAGAATGTGAATTCCTTCGTTCAAAGAATTCACAGGCCATATTTTGTCAAGTATAATATTGCTCCCTGCAGAAAATTCAGATGTAATGCCTTTTCCATAACCCGGATCAACATCAAAAAAGTATTCCACTTTAACAATATTATACAGATCATCGGTTTGCATTCTTGTTTTTAAGAAAATCTTATTATAAGTCTCACTCCAGTGGCCAAATTCATCTTGCACCCGCACATATAAAATGTGAATTCCTTCGACCAACGAATTTACAGACCATATTTTATCAAGTACAATATCACTCGCTGCAGTAAATTCTGATGCAATTCCTTTACCAAATCCTCGATCGGCATCGAAGAAATACTCCACTTTGGTAATGTTATAAAAATTATCATTTTGCAATGGTGTTTTCAGAAATATCCTGTTGTAAGTCTGGCTCCAGTGTCCTTCATCATCACATGCACGGATATAAAAAATATGAATTCCTTCAGATAAAGTATTTACCGGAATAGTTTTCTCAAGCGCAACCTCAGTATCCGGCGTAAATTCAACGGATGTTCCGTTTCCATATCCCGGGTCAGTATCGAAAAAGTACTCCATCCTGACAATGTTGGCTTCTGTGCTTAATCTATCTGAACCAATAGTTCTGATATTTCTTATTATTACTTCCCTGCTGTTTTCCTTTACAGACTGTTCTCCTGAAATTGAAGTAGTACCTGTTCGGGTAACAGCACCAAGAGTTCCGAAATCAAAGAGCAATAAAAGAAATAAGAGTGTATAACTGGTTCTTATTAACCTTTTTGTCTTCATTCGTTTATCTGTCAGTTATTGGTTTTGATTTTCATATACACTTTTAATCCGCTATCATTGGAAGCCGAAGTAGGAATAATAGCCTCGTAAATATGAGGAATTGCAGGTATGCCTGAAAGAACGTAAGGCTGATCACCTCCAAATGCACCACAATCAGTACCATTTTCGCCGGCACCTGCTGCAGGGGACCCTTCCCTCAAAGTAAAATCATTGTCAACATTTTTGTGCGTGAAATCAGTAAAAACCGTATTCATATCAATATTGGCTACATTGCCGGTTCCACTGGGAACAGAAGCGCCTGCATACAAATTATAAGTGTACGAATTTTCCGCTTGTTTGTATCCTTCACCTGTTGCGTAAATAATATTGTTTTTTACCACTGCATTCATAACGTCAATTCTACCACCAACTGTGTTATTTTTTATCACTCCAGTAAAGTCATCTGCGTTCTCGCCCATATCAATATTACCGATCACGATGTTGTTAAATATCAATGTATTTTTTGCTTTTTTACTTTTTTTAATAAAAGAACAATAATTCTGACTTACTACAACATCATGTAAATCATAATCCCAGGCAAGATAAAGTCCCCAGTCATTTGTGTTACCATAAACCTTATTTCGAGTTATAACTACATTATTTGCCCTGTTATACAACCGGCTCATAACAAGTCCGGAAACAACGGTGCCTGAAGCTGTCTGGTTAATTTCAAGTTGACTTAAGCTTGCAGTAATTTTGGTTGCCTGCGAAAGATCATTTTCGAGAAGGAAAAAACCTGGTCCGATAAGAATAAGTTTCTTGGTAATGATAAAATTACTATACGAAGTAGTTGAACCTTCAATAAATAAAGTGTCTCCTTCGGCAGCCCCTTCCTGAGCAGCAGCTAAAGTAGAAAAATCGGCATTTATGCCCGGAGTGTTGTTTACCCGCCACGATTTGGCGTTTGCAGTATAAAGTATTCCTGCAAGAATAATAAAGGTTAGAATGATTTTTTTCATCTGTTTGTATTTTAAATTAGGACTATTAATGCAGCTTAATCAACATTACATTTTCTTCCAACAGATGCTCTGGTTTATTCCAACACTTTTAAATGGGTAAATATTAATTTATCGGCCTTTTGATTTTTTATAAAAGTTAGTGATAATAAATATAAAAAGCAATATGCCTTTGCGCACTCTCTGCATTCTTAAATTTTCTTAGAGGTATTTGATCCGGTTTCATTCACCAGGAAACAATCTGAAATACAATTCAGATAATTGCTTTTAAATTGGACCTGAAAATGTTGTTCGGTAAAATAAAAAAAGCGGTGAATCCACCGCTTTCTTGTAAACAACTAATAACTCTTAAACCTTGTACAATTCAACAACCAATCAATCCTGTAAGCGAACGTGCTAACAATTTATACAAAGTGTGCTGTACATTACGCGTCAAACATTCAATTTGTTTCAAATAACCAGGTTTTAACTTCTTTTAACCAGCGGGTAATAAAATTTTCGACCCGTCATTTTTTTCAAACAGAAAGTTTCTTAACCTTCATATTCTTCAACGGTAACTTAACCCTGAGCTAGTATGTTCATTAATTTTTTTTAGCCTGATTCTCAACTGTTATAATTTTAAATTCGGAAGAATATTTTCTTCAGGAATAAATAGTAACAGAGTAACCACTCTAATCCCAATATGGTAAGTGAAGTAATCAGTTCTTTAACAAATTCACCTGCACCAACCCATCCTAAAAAACCATGAGTAAAAATGGCCACAAAGCCATTAAACCATTGACCGCCAACTGTATTTGAAAACATATAGATAAAGATCGAATTGGTTCCTACAACCACAAAAGGGAAAATCCAGTTCTTTACCTTTTTGATGTCGATGAGCCAGTAACTGAATGCCAGCGCCAAAAGTGCCCATCCGCCGGAAACCAAAACAAAAGATGAGGTACAAATTCGTTTAATAATTGGAGTAACCGAAGTCCAGTCGAGGGTATATCCACACACTAAAATTATCAGACCGAAAAAAACAATCTTTTTGAACTTCTCCATGGCTGGTTTACCTGATAAAAGTAGTTGCCCAGTTACAACACCCCAGATAGTGTGTGCTGCAGTTGGAATAAAATTAATTGCTACCCAACCACCTCCAGGATTTATTTTCCCCATCAGCACCATGTCCATCCAACTGCCAAAATTTTGATCTTTGACAAACGGTTGGTTATATCCTTCTAAAGAAAAATTTCGGTAAAGGATTTCGGTAAGTAGTAACAGTCCGATAGATGCAATAATTTGTACCGAAGGTTTGTACCGCATCAGAAAATAAGCAATTAAAATGGTCATCGACAATTGGGAAAGTACATTCCAGAGTTCCCAAACTAATTTATGACGATAAACGCAGTGTAGTCCAACGCCAAACGCAAGCAGAATGATACACCGTTGAATAATATGCCTGGTGATCTGTCTTTTAGAATCACCGCGTTTTAATCGTTTTGCATACGAAAAAGGCATCGCCACACCTACGATAAACATAAAAAAAGGTTGGATCAAGTCCCAGAATCGCAGTCCGTGCCAGGGGTGATGATGAAACTGCCGAAAAAAGGATTCCAGAAATGTTCCCGCAATAGGATCTTGCACAAGAACATTCCACAATTCAGTTCCTTCAGCTACCAATAAAAACATAGTGATTCCGCGAAAAAAGTCAAGCGATAACAACCGATCGGAAGGAGGTTCAGGAAAAATTGTTTCTTTCATTTTTGGTTTAGCTGGTGATTTTGATGTTTAATTAAACATAATTAAATCGTTTGATATTTCTTTTTGGTGTTTTCTCAAATTCTTCTGTTACAAGTTCAACTTTACTTATTTGTTCGTATTTAGGAAGTTCAGCATTTGTCTTTTTTCGATTTTCTTCCATAATTTCAGGAAGTGCGCTTTCATCTTTATCGTCCTGTTTTAAGGCTTCAACATCGGGATAAACCAGGGCCACCAGTTTATGATTACGCCCTATGACCACACATTCTGCAACGTACAACTGATTGTTGAGTTTGGCCTCGATTTCTTCGGGATAAATATTTTGTCCCGATGGCCCAAGGATCATATTTTTCGATCGGCCTCGAATAAAAATAAACTGGTCCTTATCGATAATTCCCAGATCACCGGTTTTCAGCCAGCCGTCATCGGTAAAACTTTCTTTAGTGGCTTTTTCATTTTTATAATAACCCAGCATCACATTTTCGCCTTTTACCTGAATTTCACCCACAACGCTGTAAGGGTCCTCCGAATCAATTCTTACCTTCATGCGATCAACTAACCGGCCTGCTGAAGCTGTGCGCGTTTTGTTCCAGGATTCATAACTGATAAGTGGTCCGCACTCTGTCATCCCATAACCAATGGTAAACGGGAAACGAATACGTTTAAAGAATTTTTCGACATCAGCACTTAATGGTGCTCCACCAATAACGATTTCGAAAAATCTTCCGCCAAAAGTTTCCATAAGTTTAGCACGGATCTTTTTCAGAAGAAAGCCTGAAACTCCGGGAATAGCCAGTAATATTTTCATTACAGGTTTTTCCAGTGTTGGCCGTAACCGTTTTTGATAGATCTTTTCAATAATAAGCGGAACCGATAAAATAAGATGTGGTTTTATCTCACTGAATACTTTTGTCAGCAGGGCAGGAGAAGGCATTTTATTTAAGAAAGTAATATGACATCCTAGCGTTACCGGGAAAAGAAACTCGAAAAGCAATCCGTAAACATGGGCCATTGGGAGAAATGAAACAATTTGATCGCCCCGTTTTAGTGGCATGTGCTCCTGTGCAAAAATAATATTTGAAACCAGGCTGCGTTCCGGTATTAAAACGCCTTTGGTAAATCCTGATGTTCCTGAAGTGTATGAGATAACACAGATTTCTTCTTTATCCCATTCTTCAAAGGAAAAGGCATTTGCTGCCAACGTGTTTTCGCGATAATATTGAAAGGCATCTTCAAGTTTGTATTTAGTGGTTTCATCTTTTGCACTGTAAATCGAGAAATCTTCCAGTACAACTACAGCCAGAAGATTTTCTGCTTTTTTAAGATCAATTTTTCCAAGCAGCGATTTGGCTCCGATAACAATTTTTGCTTCCGAGTGGTTGATGATATGATTGGTATCTGTTTCATTAAAATCAGGAAGGACAGGAACAATGACCAGTTTTGCTGAAATTGCCGAAAGGAAAATAGCTCCCCAGTGCGCAGAATTGCGGCCAAGCACAGCAATTTTGTCCCCGGGACGGATTCCCAAAATCTGGTAAAACAGGTGAAGCGATTTTATAATTTTTGCGATATCGCTGTATTTAAAATCGTTTCCTTCGTAATCGGAAAAAACTAAATTGTTCCAGTTTTTATGGAATGAATGTGTGTAAAGATTAGCTAGCGTTTGATTTGTCATGATTCCGGTTAATTTTTAGCTAAAATTATTAAAATAACCTGAATGAACATGCAAAAAACAATCAATAAAAAATCCGGGCAAGTACCCGGAGTTCTGTTGTCTTTATCTACCAAAAAATTAGTATTTGAGGTAATACCTAATCTTTCGCATTAAACAACTTATCAATTTAATACTGTGCTTAAAACATCGATATTCAACTCAATTTGAGAATTGGCTTCAACAGAAAGGTTGTTGAGCAAAAGCCCGGAAACAGAACTATCTGCATTTAACATTCCATTAAAAGTCCATTTGTTTTCTGTTTCTTTTTTGTAGGTTGCAAGGTGTATTTCGTAATCACCGTTTTCAATAAATGAAAGCATATAACTTCCGTCATTCTCAACCTTTGCACTGGTAACAGCGTTGGCAAACAAAACGTTACTGCTTCCCTGCTTCTGACTTTCAACGATTTTATTAAATTCTCCTTTTTTGTAAATGAAAATATACACATCGTTGTCGGTATTTAAAGTCGCATTTACTTTTCCTGTAATTTCACCACAGTCTTGCTCATTTACCATTCGTACTCCGCTTTCCATTTCAGTTGAAGTAACAAACTTGTACCCACTTTCTTCGGGCATATCAGTGTTTCTCACAATTAATTTACGCAGGTCAAAATCCACTACCAGTGAAATTTGGCTATTGGATTCCACATTAACTGGTTTTGAAAAAGTAATTTCACTTTCACTGCTTCCGTTTAAAGCGAGGTTGTTCTTTTTATCGTCTGAAGTGAGAACATAACATCCGGGCGCGTTTCCCGATTCATCCGTTTCATTATCCAAAACAATGGAAACAGAATTATAGGTTTTGGCCTCTAATTCTTTGTCAAAGAGCAATTTTGCTTCACCTTTCTGATAGGCAGAAATTTCAATGGTTTGTTTTGTAAACCCTTCCAGTGACTGCCCGTCAACCTTAACATCGGCGATGGTAATAAAGGTACCCTTGATGTTGGCATCGTCTGCAGGTGCATCAGTAACTTTTAACATTACTTCTCCTTTATTTCCCATCCCACTGCTATCATCATCTTTAGAACATTGTACAAAGATCAAAGCAAACAATACTATCGGCATCAAAATTAATTTTCTCTTTTTCATGTTTTCTGTTTTAGTTATTAAATGTGCAAATAGTTGATTATGATTATTTTACTTCAACTACAGCATATTTTGAATATTTCCAGAATTCATCCGGGTTTTCAATTTTCAGATATGCAATCTGGTCATTGTCATAAATATACCGGTATGAACTGTCAGGGTGTTGTGTAATCATTTCTGCTTTTTTCGAAAATATTGGAAATACATCTGTACTTCTTTTATCCACCTGTGTGAAAGAGCTGTCATCCAGGTTTGTGCGGATTTTTTCGTTTCTGCCAATGCCAAGAAAACCACCATCTTTTTTAACAACACCATTGTCCTTTAGCTCTTTATAAGTTCCCATAGCAAAATATGCTTTGTTCATTTCATCGTCTTTCTTTGTAATTAAATTCGATTGCATTTTTAAAGAATCGTCTTTCATTACTAGTGAATTATCTTTTTCCTGAACGTCGGCTGTGAGGTCTGTCACTTTTTCATCCATTTGTGCAATTTGTTCATCACGTTGCTGCAATTCAGCTTTAAATCTTTCGATACTGGCGTTTTGTTCTTCCACATTTTTTGTCAGTTCAGCAATCCTGTTTTTAAATGATTTGATATTGATGCCGGATTTTTTTAGTCTGCTTTCCAGGTCATCTATTTTTTTGCTGCTTTCTTCCAGCATTGTGTTCATCAGTTTTATGTCAGCAACAACAGCCTCTTTTTGCGAAGGATTTCCTTCTTCTTTCTCAATAGACAATTGGCTCCGTTTGTTTTTTACAAAAGTCAGACTCTTCTCGATCTCGTCGAAGGTGTTGTTGAAGTCGTTCACTAAAGAGTCTCTCTGTTCGTACATGGTATTGAGGTTTGAGTACTGTGTATTTAATTGTTTAATCTTATTCTCCTTGTTTATAATCACAAACAAGCCAGCAGCAATAACTGCTACCAAAAGAACGATAATTGATACGTTTTTTACCAATGATTTTTTTTCAGTTTTCATGATTTTTTCCTCCTTAAATAATTTAGTTTTTATAATTCGGGCATGGTGTCCCGAAGGAACTGTTTCTATTAATCCCAAAACAATGCCAATAAATTTATCATTTATAATGAGCACATTATCAGCATATTGTAAAAAATGTTGGGGCAAAATGCAAATCATTATGATACGAGATTATCAAAACGATAGAAAAGAATAGGGAAAATAAATACGAATTGTTGTCTGTTTATTCTGCTTCTTTTTCTTTAAGCATCCGATAGATGGTAGCAACTCCTATATCCAGTTTGTCGGCTACCAGTTTGATGTTGTTGTCGTATTTTTCGAGGTATTTTTTTACGATTCTGATGTTATATTCCCGAAGGCTCATTTCCGCATTAATATCATCACTCAAAAAAGCCTCATTTCCGAGAATAATATTTTCACCGCTAATTTCATCCTGATCAGAAAGAGTGATGCCCAATTCAATGACTGATTTTAATTCCCGGACGTTGCCGGGAAAGGGATAAGAAAAAAGTTTATCGACAGCCTGTTTTGATATTGTTTTTAACGGAAGATTATTTTCTTTACAGAATTCACCAATAAAATATTTTGAAAGAATAATAATGTCGTTTCCTCTTTCGCGGAGTGGAGGCAGATCGATGGGTAACCCAAACAAACGGTAATACAAATCTTGCCGGAAAGTTCCCTTTAACACCGCTTCCTGAAGATTTTGGTTGGTAGCAACAATAATACGGCAATCGGTTTTTACAGGTTTATTGGTTCCAACGCGAACGATTTCTTTTTCCTGAAGCGCCCTTAAAAGTTTAGCCTGAAGTGAAATGTCCATTTCGGCGATTTCATCCAGGAAGAGGGTTCCTTCATTGGCCTCTTCAAATTTTCCGATACGACGGTAATTGGCGCCGGTAAACGCTCCTTTCTCATGTCCGAAAAGTTCACTTTCAGCCAGATCTTTCGGAATGGCAGCCATATTCACTGCAACAAAAGGCTTTGATGCCCTTGGCGAATTATAGTGAATGGCTTTGGCAACCAGTTCTTTCCCGGTTCCTGTTTCGCCGGTTATTGTGACCGAAATATTGGTTCGGGTAGCTTTTTCAATTAAACTAAATATTTTTTCCGTGGCCGGACTGTTCCCGATAATGGTGCTCTGGTAGCTGTATTTCTTTTTAATTTCACTTCGTAGCGAAACAATTTCACGTTTCAGATTTATGCCTTTCCGAATGTTCTGAACCGTGTTTAACAATCGTTCCCTGATATCATTGGATTTTACAATATAATCGTAAGCGCCGTATTTAAGGAGTTCAACAACTACTTCGATATCATCTTGCTCTGAAATGAGAATAACTTGTATATCGGGGTTTTCAGCTTTAATATTTTTTAGAACCTCAAGCCCTTGCATATCGGGCAAACGATAGTCGAGTGTAACTACATCAGGATTTTTGTGCAAGTTGTTCAGACAATCTTTCCCTTTCGAGAAAGATTCAATTTCATAATCAGGATTTAACGATAAATTATGTACAAGTAACCGGTTGTACCATTCATTGTCTTCAACTACAAATATTTTGAAAGGTTTATCGTCCATTTTTTACCGTCAATTAATTTTATCTGAAAGATAACTTTTTTTTACCGGAGAAAAAGATTTTACATGCATTTCATACGTTTAGTGATTCGTGCATGATTTTATTTACCTCGCTGATCTCAGATTCCAAAAGTTTAACCTGTTTTGAAATGTTTGTCCAGTTGTTTTTATTGTCAGCCATTTCTTCGAGCTGTTTTATTGTTTGGTAAAGATCATCGGCGCTGAAATGTTTACAAGGGGCGGCCATTTTATGGCAAACTTCAGCAATGGTTTCATAATCCTTTTTAACCATTGCTTTTTGGATATCAGCAAACCCGTTATTTGTCGATTTCAGAAAAAGCTGGCTCATTTCTTTTAAAAATGCTTCATCTCCGTTGGCAAGATGTTTAGCTTCTACCAGGTTTATTTTTGAGTGTTTAACAGGAGAACCACTACTTTCAGAATCCACTTTCAGTAATGCATTGATCTGATCAAAAAGATCTTTTTCGGCAAACGGTTTCAGCAAAAATCCTTTCATGCCTGCTTCAATACATTTTTCTTTATCTATTTCTTCTTTGGTAGCAGTAACTGCTATAATATTTGTATTAGGTTTATGTGAAAGAATGTCTTTTGTTGCCTCTATTCCACTTTTCCCAGGCATTCGAATATCCATTAAAATAAAATCAAAGTTTTCCCTGATGGCTGCTTCTACTGCTTTATTCCCATCCATTGCCTGCTCATAATAAACTCCCCATTTTTTTAAAATTGAACGCATCAAAAACAGGTTGAATTCTTCATCGTCGGCAATTAGCACCTTTAAATTTTTGAATGTTTCAGGAATTACAACCGAATCAAATTTTAGCTCTTCAATATTTTCTTTTTTCCCCTCCGGAAATGGGATGATGATTTTAATTTCAGTACCTGTTCCGGATTCACTTTTTACATCTATCGATCCTTTTTGAAGCTCAACTAATTTTTTTACGATGGACAATCCCAACCCGGTGCCGCTGAACTTTTTCCCGCTTTGATTCTCAATCTGGACAAACTCATCAAAAATATGTTTGAGGCTTTCTTTGGGAATACCAATCCCGGAATCAGAAACCGTCATTTCCAGATGATGGGTCAGGTATTTTTTCTTTATTGATTTAACACGCAAAATAACAGAACCTTTGTCGGTAAACTTTATCGCATTTCCAATCAAGTTAAGTAAGATTTGTTTTAACCGCATCGGGTCTCCAACCAGTGCGTCAGGAAGTTTTCCTTCTATTTCAAAGTTCAGGGTTATTCCTTTTTTTACTGCTTCGTTCTGCTCAAGACCGATTACTTCGGAAAACACTTTTGCAGGTGAAAAATGGACAGCATCGATTTTCAATCTGTTCGATTGGATCTTGGAAAAGTCAAGTGTGTCGTTGATAATATTTTTCAGGTGATTTGCAGATTGCGCGATCACCGAGATTTGTTCTTTTGTTTGGTCTTCTGTTTTTTGCTGAAGCAACTGTTCGGCCAAACCATAAATTGCATTTACGGGAGTTCGCATTTCGTGACTTACATTTGAAGCAAACTGTTCTTTTGCCTTTGCAAGGTTTTCTGCTTCAGCCTTAGCATTTTGAAGGGCTCTTTGGTAAGTTCTCGATTTTCTCAGGTAATTAAAAAATACAAAAAGTGCCAGCAACAATAGAATTACCGCAGCAATGGAGAAAATAGCCAACCGCTTGTATGTAAGTTCAGCCATTTGGTCGGCTTCTTTTGTTTTAGCTATTAACGAGGCATTTTCCCTGCTTTCAGATGCAGCAATCAGTTGATTTATTTTTTTTGTGATAGCAATGTTTTTTTCGATTAGCTGCGATTCGCGCACATTTACCCGCTGATCTTCTTCTGCCATTTTCGATTCCAGGTTCTGAATTTCCTGCCGGATCGAATCTTTTTGTATAGGACGTTCGACAAAAGTAGTATCAACGATTACTTTTTTGCGACTAAAAATTTTCCCTAATCCTTTCCGTTCAACCTCACGTTTGTCAATTATTGTATCTGTTTTTTGTTGCTCAAGTTTTGAATACAATTCAGAAAAAGCAGGCGTTTTTTCTTTTGGAGAAAGATGAAGGTTTAAAACATTGTGCCATAATTCCAGTTTTTCCGTTGATAACTTTGCAACCGAATCAGTTAAAATTTTATCGTTGAGATCGGCAACTGATAAATCAGATAAATCACCGATGTTTTTTATGATTCTGTTTTGAATCGTGTCGTAAAGTTTTAAGTCTGATTTGTTGTTGGTTAAAGAATAGAGCCTCACGTTATTTTCTAAAGCATCAAGATCGTTGGCAATATCTTTCATAAGAAACAACCGGTTATCCGGCCTCGTTTCCTGGTGAATAGTAAAAACAATTTTTGAAAGACTTTTATATGCAAAATAACCTGTGGTAACAACTGCAGCTCCAATAATTAAAGCGATAAGTGTTATTTGTATCTCAATTCTGAATTTTGACATTCTGCAACATCTGTTAGACTTATTAAACGTTAAAAACAAATGTTTGTTTTATAAATAAAGCTTGCCATCTGGTATTACGCGCGAGCATTATAATTTGAATAAAACATTAATCACGATCAAGAAATTTTGTTGTGTCAGGGGAATCAATTATAAAATTAAAAAATCATATTGAAGATAAATTAATGAATGAGATAAATCATTCAAATTAAAGGTGCATTAAATAATGGGGATTTAGCAGATAAAAAAACCGCCCCAATATTTTGAGACGGTTTTAAATATTTTCAAAGCCTGATAAAAATTCTGCAATTCTTATTTTGCCAGTTCTTTAGCTTGTTCAATCCATGGAGCCGGATCTTTAGAAGCGTAACGGCTTCCGGCAGCTTCCAGCACTTTCTGAATATCTTCAACAGAAGCGGCAGCAACAGAAGCATAAGATGTAAAACCTCCTTCGGTTAAAATTTCCGCCAGTTTCGGACCTACACCATCAAATTTTGTAAGATCGTCGGCCTGTGCTTCTTTTTTAGGAGCAGCTTTTGGAGCTTCTTCATTTTCTGCTTTTGGAGCTTCAACTTTAACATCTTTTTTAACCTCTGCTTTTGTCTCTGCTTTAGCCTTTTTAACCGGTGCTTCAGCAACTTCAACCTCAACAACAGGTTCTACAGAAACATAAGAGCGATTTTTCATTCTCTTTCTGAAAACAACAGTTCCGTCGATCAATGCAAAAAGGGTATGATCTTTTCCCATTCCTACATTTGTTCCCGGATAATGAGTGGTTCCACGCTGGCGAACTAAAATATTACCAGCTTTTGCAAACTGACCGCCGTAAATTTTTACACCTAGTCGTTTACTTTCCGATTCGCGTCCGTTTTTCGAACTACCTACACCTTTCTTATGAGCCATGGTAAAATTTTTTAATATTATCCAACAATGGTTTCAACCTGAATTTGAGTAAACTGCTGACGGTGACCGTTCATTTTCTGATAACCTTTTCTTCTTTTCTTTTTGAAGACGAATACCTTTTCACCTTTTACATGTTCCAGCACTTTGGCTGTAACTTTAGCGCCTTTTACAGTGGGAGTTCCAACAGCAATTTTGCCATCGTTATCCACCAGAAGAACTTTTTCGAACTCAACCGAGTCGCCTTCTTTGGCTTCCAGTTGATGTACAAAAAGTTTTTTGTCTTTTTCAACTCTGAATTGCTGTCCAGCAATTTCAACAATCGCGTACATAATTTCAATTTTAATGTTTACACCGCCAGGCGTGAATCACTTTTGACTCCTCTTTTTTGGCCTGAACGATTCAAAATTCGGACTGCAAAAGTAGTTATTTTAAAATATTTAGCAAATTATTGGGAGTTAATTTGAAATGATTTAGTCATCATTGTTTTATTATCCAAAAGCATTGATAAGAACAGCGATCAGCAATAAAAAGCCAACCATAAGAATAAGGGCAAGTAAAAGTCTATTTGTACGATCCTGTTTGCGCTGCATTTCAATGTTTTCTGTTGCAAAAAACATAGCATCATCATTCAGATCCGACAAACAAAGTTCCAGATGCTTTATCTGGTATTTTACCTGCGCTTTGTTAACAAAAAAATTGATGCCAATTCCGGTCAGGATAAATCCTAAAAATACGATGATATCAATTCCGTCCAGTGGGCATACTCCTCCATGAGCAGCATAAAAATACATCAACGAACCACCGATGAAAACGAACAAATAAGTAGCTGAAACTGCCACCAAGGTACTGTAGAACCTGGTTTTTAAATAAGTAAGCATTGAAGCCAGATTATCTTTGGTACTTTGATTATGATCGGCAACTTGTATAAACCTTTTCAGCATTTTAAACTGAAACCAAATCAGCAAGGCAAGTAACACAATACCAGTAATGCAAACCGTAACTATATTACTGGTACCGAAATAGAATAAAATATTGATCCCGAATACAATTACTAAAAGAGATTTCAGTGCAATATCAAAAATGATCATATTTTTGATCTTTTGGGCAGCGTCGTTTGATTTACGGGAAAGAAATTCCCCGATGGTCGAGCTTTCATAGTTTGAAGCTCCCATTACATTTTCTGTTTTGTTCCACATGGCTTTTAATTTTTTGTCGTTCATCTCATTAAAATTGTTAATTTCATTAGTATTCGATGTAACTCTAGATGAATTTTAATTATTCTTCTTTGCTAACTTGAATAATGAAAATTCATGTTCGTTTCATAATTCCTGTTTTTCTGTTTCGTTTACCAGTTCCTCCAGTTTGCGTTTAATACGCACCAGTTTCACACTTACATTGCTTTTCGATGTTCCCATAATCGAGGCGATCTCATCGTAACTTTTTTCTTCCAACCAAAGCAGAATGATGGCTTTATCTATATAATTCAGTTTTGAAATGGCCCGGTTTAAAAGATTTAATTGTTCTGCTTCTTTGTGTCCAATATCGGCTACGTTTTCATTTTCATTCAATGGTTCAAAAATTGGTTTGTTTCTGTTTTTCCGAACATTGCTTATGGCAGTATTTAAGGCAACCCTGTACATCCATGTACTGAATTTTGCTTCTTCCCGGAAATTGGGGAATGCTTTCCAAAGCTGCAGGCAAATCTCCTGAAAAAGATCTTCCCGGTCTGTTGGATCATTAGTGTAGACAAAGGTGATCTTATGAATGATCGCCTGATGCTTTTCGATCCGCTGACTGAATTCTTTTTTACTTTGTTTTTGTAGGCTCATCTTTTTGGTTTCTGTACAATAAGTCGAAGAAAATTACAAAAAACTACATCTAAAAAGGAGATTTTTGTTGCACGCACACTTTTACTGAATCTGGCCTCATGGGAGGGGGAATAAAACGGGCTTTTCAATAATTAAAATCCAATATTCTGGTATAGCTAAAAATGATTGTTATATTTGTTTGGTCTGAAAAACAGGATCAACTTGGCATGCAAAAAATTCAACTGAATATTTTGGGTCTTTCGGTAAGTCAAACACAGTCAGGGGCTTACGCATTGGTATTGGCGGAGGAAAATGGGGATCGCAGAATTCCGATTATTATTGGCCCGGTTGAGGCACAGGCAATTGCCATACAACTGGAAGGGCTAAAACCACCACGACCGTTAACACATGATTTGATAAAGAATATTGCACTTGCATTCGATATTTCATTGCTTGAGGTTACTATATATAAGTTGGAGGAGGGGATTTTTTATTCGGAACTGCTTTGTGAAATGAACGGGAAAGAAATTCGTGTCGATTCCAGGACATCCGACGCAGTTGCACTTGCGTTACGTTTCCGATGTCCCATTTATACCACAGAAGATATTTTAAAGAAAGCAGGAATTGTTCTCCAGTTGGATGATGAAAACTCACCGGTTCGTAGCTTTATTGACGATGATGTTGAATCGGCAGGAAGCTCAGCTTATGCACAATATTCGTTGAATGAATTAAAGGAAATGTTGACGGAAGCCATACAAAATGAGGATTATGAAAAGGCTTCCATCATCCGGGACGAAATCAAAAAAAGAGACAAATAGCACAAAAATTTATGTCAATAAGATTAAGGTTGATTGTCATGAACTTCCTGCAATTTGCTGTGTGGGGAGCCTGGCTAATTTCTTTAGGGGCGTATCTTGGGGGTAATCTTCATTTTGAAGGATTTCAAATCGGAAGTTTCTTTGCAACAATGGGTATCGCATCATTATTTATGCCCGGTATTATGGGTGTAATTGCCGATCGTTGGATTCCTGCACAAAAATTACTGGGAATATCCCATTTCATTGCTGCGGCATTTCTAATTGCAGCCGCTCCGCAAACGGAATATGGAGCTCTTTATCCAATGATATTGATGAGTGTAATGTTTTATATGCCTACCATTGCGCTTTCCAATTCTGTAGCTTATAACGCTTTGACCAAAGGAGGATTCAATACGGTAAAAGACTTTCCTCCCATTCGTGTTTGGGGTACGGTTGGATTTATTGTTTCGATGGTTCTGGTCGATTTGGTCGGTTTTGCCCAAACTGCTAATCAGCTTTATTTGTCAGCGGGAATCGGAATTATCCTTGGTATCTATTCTTTCACTCTACCCAACTGTGATATAACTAAAAATTTTGATCAGAAATCCTGGGTCGATCATTTGGGATTGCGGGCGTTTACACTCTTCAAACAAAAGAAGATGGCAATATTCTTCATCTTCTCCATGATGCTTGGCATGTCGTTGCAAATTACAAATGCATTTGGAAACGATTATCTCACCAATTTCTTTGGTAAAATGCCAATTTATCAGGATACTTTTGGAGTAAAACACGCTAACATACTTATCGCTTTATCACAAACATCCGAAACCTTGTGTATTTTATTGATACCGTTTTTCCTGCGAAAATTTGGAATTAAGAAAGTTATGCTAATCAGTATGATAGCCTGGGTTTTACGTTTCGGATTACTTGGATTGGGAAACCCGGGTGGCGGGGTATGGATGCTGGTTTTATCAATGATTGTTTACGGCGTTGCATTTGACTTTTTCAATATCTCGGGCTCTCTTTTTGTTGAAAATGAAACGGATCCTGCTATTCGCTCAAGTGCACAAGGTGTATTTATGATTATGACAAATGGGTTTGGAGCATTTATTGGATCATATATTGCCGGTTGGGTTGTTGATTTTGCAGGTTGGCCGGAATCATGGTATGTTTTTGCAGGCTATTCATTAGTTGTTGCTGTTATATTTGCCGTTATATTCAAATACAAGCATATTCCTGAAGTTAATTATAAACACAATTGATCGGGGAACTTCATTATTATCACGTATTTTCTTGTTGCATTCCCCGTTTTTCTACTGTCGGCATGCAGATTGACGGAATTAAAGCATTTGTGAGGAGACGAGTTTTACTGTTAAACCAATGAGTGGCCAAATTCATTCCCGGAATTCCGGCTTCGCTTATAAGAGCTGGTATTTCTGGAATGAAAATGGGCAAACGTTTTTCGATTTAGCCAATCTGTACACCTTTGACAGATTCAGTTGCACTTTTCTAAAAGGGAATTTATTGCTTGATCCAGGTTGATCAATTCTGCAACGAAAACCATGCAATGGAAAGCATAGCTTCGTCGATTTGCCGTACTTTCCAGTAAAATCCACTTTGTATTGGAATAGTCATGGTAGATGGTGATACTCCTTCGGCAACTATGGATGTGGGATTCGAAGTAGTATCTGCAAAAACTATAAATCCAGGATTAATAAATAGTCTTTTGTTACTTAAATAAGAGCTTACAAATAGAAAACCATCCGTTTCTGCTTTGTAGACTACATTTTTAAGGTAGTCCGTCTGTGGACCGACCAACCTTCTCTCACACAAATAGGAAATGTTTTGAATCTCATTTTCATCTAAAGCAGAATTCTGGTTGCTATCAAAACCACTGCTTATTTTATACCCACCGCTAGTGCAATTTTCACCCGAAGGCTCAGCCTGTATATCAATCAAGGATAATTTCGCGTCACTTCCGGGTTCGCCATTACAAACGTATTCTGTTTCATCAATTTCTTCCGTATCCAGTAGTCCATTTTTGTTAAAATCGATACCGGTCATAATCTTTAATCCGCCAGAACTGCAGTTTGTCCCGCCTGGTTCCGGTTGAATATCAATTAAAGAAGTAAATCCATCCAGACCTTCTTTTTCACAAGAAATCATTGTGAGTGCCGCGATAAGAATAACAATATGCACAGATTTCATAAAGAGTTGTTTTAAGTTTTTTTAATGAAGATAATACTTTTTATATTTTTGGGATTACCAAAAAATTCTCAACGCTGATAAATCATTAACAATTGGTTCTCAGGTAATCAGAGTTAACTTATGGTTAATTCGCAAACAATTAATTATAAATTTATTCATCAAGAGAGAACACTTATTGCTGGAAATATACGTAGAAAAGTTTCAACCGGTTTATAATCTGGTCCATTTATTTCAGAACCAATATTTCTTTTTCAAATAGGCTGATTGATTAAGCTGCAAAATTTCATGTTCGTTTCTTAAGTGGTATTATTTGAAGTTAAATAATTGACAGGCAGTATTCTATGATTACTTGTGCTTTTAGGTATAGAAAAATCCTGAATAAAAGTTATCTTTACAAAAGCTACCGATTTCAATTCATCTTACAATGAAAACTTTCATAATTACTGTTATTCCCATCATTTCAATTATTTCGGTTTATTCACAAAACTCCGACAGAAAAAGTAGAAAACGAAAAAAGCCGAATTAAAAGCAGAACAAATCAGACAAATAAGAGAAGTTTTAAACAGCAGAAATTTTGTTTTTAAAGCGGAAAACGCTAATCTCAGGAATACCAAAAGAATGCGGCTGCTTAGCGATTTTGGTGTAGAAGTAAGAGGCGACAGCATTTTTTCCTATTTACCCTATTTCGGGAACAAGTACGAACGTGATTTAACCACCTTTAAAACAGTCCAATGGGATTTATGCAACCCATTGACGATTATGATCGATCCGGTACAAACGTAGGGTATAGAATTGTGATCAAGGTAAAAAATGAGAATGAATTTATCAATCTGGTTTTTCATATTTCAAAACGCGGATATACCTCGCTTTCAGCGTCATTTTTAAACCGTCAGTCCATATCATACGACGACGAAATACTGATTCCCTCCATTCCTGAAGAGGGAGAAAACTAAATGTAAAATGTTATTTGTGGCCGGTTCCCGAACAACTATCTTTTCTCAATATTAACTAAGTATTCCGGCAAATAGTCTCTTGTTTTACTTTTCAACTTTTCCTTGTACTTTTGTGGCTCATTTTTTAAGATAATTAGTCGAATAAGATTCATATGGAAATTCCGAGCAAATATACTCCGACAGAAGTTGAAGAAAAGTGGTATCAGTACTGGATGAAAAACAACTATTTTCATTCTGAACCTGATGAACGTAAGCCTTATACCATTGTAATTCCGCCGCCAAACGTAACCGGCGTTTTACACATGGGACACATGCTCAACAATACCATTCAGGATATTCTGGTGCGCCGTGCACGTATGAGAGGAATGAATGCTTGCTGGGTTCCCGGAACTGACCATGCTTCTATTGCCACAGAAGCTAAAGTGGTAAATAAACTTCGTGCGGAAGGAATTGACAAATACGATTTAACCCGCGATGAATTTCTGAAACATGCCTGGGATTGGACCGACAAACATGGTGGAATTATTTTGGAACAGCTGAAAAAACTGGGAGCTTCCTGCGACTGGGAACGCACTGCTTTTACCATGGACGAAGCCCGCAGTGAATCTGTGATTAAAGTTTTTGTTGATCTTTTTAATAAAGGACTGATTTACCGGGGTGTTCGCATGGTAAACTGGGATCCGGCAGCCAAAACTGCACTTTCTGATGAGGAAGTAATCTACAAAGAAATGCAGGGGAAACTGTATTATTTGAGATATAAAATAGAGGGCGAGGATGGTTTCGTGACCATTGCGACAACCCGACCGGAAACAATTTTGGGAGATACTGCGGTTTGTGTAAATCCTGCCGATGAACGCTTCAAACACCTTAAAGGGAAACGGGTTTTGGTTCCGCTTATCAATCGCTCTGTTCCTATTATTGAAGATGAATATGTGGATATGGAATTTGGTACCGGTTGTTTGAAAATTACACCGGCACACGATATTAACGACTATGAAATTGGATTGAAACATAACCTGCCTTCCATCGATATTTTTAATGACGACGGAACGTTGAGTGAAAAAGCCGAGTTGTTTATCGGAGAAGACCGTTTTGATGTTCGTGATAGAATTATTCCTGAACTGGAAAAGGCAGGAAATCTTGCCAAAATTGAGGATTATACCAACAAAGTAGGTTTCTCTGAAAGAACTGATGTAATCATTGAACCAAAACTTTCAGCACAGTGGTTTCTGAAAATGGATGAGTTGGTAAAGCCGGCGCTGGAAAATGTGATGAATGATAACATTAAATTTTACCCGGCAAAATTCAAAAATATATATAACCACTGGATGAGCAACATCAAGGACTGGTGTATCAGCCGCCAGTTGTGGTGGGGACACCAGATTCCAGTGTATTATTTGCCTGACGGAACATTTGTTTGTGCAGAGACAGCAGAACAGGCATTGGAACAGGCTAAAGAAAAATCTGGGAATACCAATCTTACTTTAAATGATCTGAAACAGGATGAAGATGCTTTGGATACCTGGTTCTCTAGCTGGTTGTGGCCAATTTCTGTATTCGATGGAATTCGTAATCCGGAAAATAAGGACATAAAATATTATTATCCAACATCTGACCTGGTAACTGCACCGGATATTATTTTCTTTTGGGTGGCGCGGATGATTATTTCAGGTTATGAATACAAAAACCAGTACCCGTTTAAAAATGTGTATTTCACTGGGATGGTACGCGATGCACAGCGAAGGAAAATGTCAAAGTCATTGGGAAACTCGCCGGATCCACTGGATTTAATTGCTAAATATGGCGCTGACGGTGTACGTGTTGGAATGCTACTTTGTTCTCCCGCAGGTGGCGATCTTCTTTTTGACGAAAGCCTGCCACAACAGGGAGCAGGTTTTGCTACAAAAATCTGGAACGCATTCCGCCTGGTAAAAAACTGGGAGGTTTCATCTGAAATTGAACAACCGGAACACTCAAAACTGGCGATCAAATGGTTTAGAAATAAATTAAGTGAAGTCACAGCTACTTTAGATAATCAATTTGATCAGTTCCGGATTTCAGAGGCGTTGATGACGGTTTATACATCGGTTCGCGATGAGTTTTCCGGCTGGCTGCTGGAAATTGTAAAACCTTCTTATCAGCAACCTATCGATTTAAAAACTTACAATGAAGTTGTTGAGTTATTTGACAAGATGCTGCGGTTGATGCACCCGTTTATGCCGTTTATTACCGAAGAAATCTGGCAGTTGCTATCAGAAAGAAAAGAAGGGGAAAGTATTATGATCAGCCAGCTTCCAAAAGCTGAAAATTTTGATGCTGAATTACTTTCGGCTTTTGAGAATGTAAAGGAAGCTATTTCAGGAATTAGAAACCTCAAAACGAAAAACAGGATAAAAAATAAAGAGCAAATAAATATTGCCATTAAACCCGGTGATAAAGGTTATTATCCAGCTTTTAATAGCATTGTAACTAAAATGTGTAATATCAATTCGATTACTGAAACATCTAAAGATTTGGATGCTCCCTCTTTTATGGTTGGATCTTCAACTTTTTACATTACGGGCAAAAATATTACCATTTCTCCAGAAACTGCTGTTATTACAGTTACTTCTTCGGAACCAACGATTACAATTACTCGAAATGTTGATGAAGAAATAAAAAAGTTGGAAGAAGAATTGAATTACACAAAAGGGTTCCTGAATTCAGTAATGAAAAAACTGGGGAATGCTAATTTTGTAAATAATGCACCAGCAGCAGTAGTTGAAAAAGAGCGTGCCAAGCAAACTGATGCAGAAGCTAAAATAAAAGTACTCGAAGAACGGATTGCAGGGCTAAAATAATTGCTGACGTTGCATATTTTGAAAGACATATAACTAACTAAATAAATATTCAATAAAATGAAAAAACAAATTTTGGGAATTCTTACGGTTTTTTTCTTTTTGAGTGCCTCCGGGCAGAAATTTGACGAATTGGCCAAAACGCCACCTATGGGTTGGAATAGCTGGAATAAATTCGGTTGTAATGTCAGCGAACAATTGATTATGGATATGGCCGATGCAATGGTTAAAAGTGGCATGCAGGATGCCGGTTATGAATACATTGTAATCGACGACTGCTGGCAGGTTAGCCGCGATGAAAATGGCGAAATTGTAGTTGATGCTGAACGTTTTCCAAACGGAATGAAACATTTGGTGGATTATGTCCATTCAAAAGGATTGAAGTTCGGAATTTATTCATGCGCGGGCACCAAAACCTGTGCTGGCCGACCGGGTGGAAGAGGCCATGAATACCAGGATGCCAGGACTTATGCAAGTTGGGGTGTCGATTATTTGAAATATGACTGGTGTAATACCACTACGCAGGATGCAAAAGCTTCTTATTCAACCATGCGCGATGCACTTTATGCTGCCGGTCGTCCGATTGTTTTTAGTCTTTGTGAATGGGGAACTGCAAAACCTTGGGAATGGGCCAAAGATGTGGGCCATTTATGGAGAACAACCGGAGACATTCGCGATACTTATGAATCGATGCTTTCTATCCTCGATAAAAACCGGGAACTTGCACGTTACGCAGGACCCGGCCACTGGAATGATCCTGACATGCTGGAAGTGGGCAACGGTGGGATGACACCTGAAGAATATAAAACGCATTTTACACTCTGGTGTGTGATGGCTGCTCCATTAATGGCAGGAAACGATCTGGCAAATATGACACCTGAAACAAAAGAAATTCTGATGAACGATGAAATTATTGCGCTTGATCAGGACAAATTAGGGAAACAGGGTTTTTGTTATCGCGATAATGGCGATTATGAAATCTGGATTAAAAGTCTTGCCAACCAGGAAAAAGCAGCGTGTTTGTTAAACCGTGGCGATGAAGTTAAAAAAGTACAGGTGGATTTTAACCTGCTTGTAGCTGCCAGTCAGAATTATTGGTCGAATGATCCCTATAAACTTGCAGATTATACGGTGCGCGATTTATGGGAACATAAAGATGTTAAGATTGACAAGCCGGTTGTTTTTATTGAAATTCCACCACATTCAGTTAAGGTATTTCGTTTTTCAAAAAAATAGAGCAATAAATTAGTAAACTCCTGAAATTGTTATGGGAGTTTAAAAAATGAAGCCGTCTTAAATTAATTAAGCCGGCTTTTTTATAATTTGGCTAATACCTGATATGCAATTACAGAATTATTATTTTCTGAGCTTGCCTTTACCTCAAGTTTAGTTCGATTTAATATTGAGAATTGTCTTTTGGATCCGGTTTTTCAGTTGGTTGAGTAATAAAATTGCAACACTCTTTTATCCCCTTAAATCTTGTTAAAAGTCCAGTTAAAATATGTTATCTTGGCCCGAAATAACTTCTTTTAAAATATTTTAGCAGCGAGAAATAAACCGAATGTTCGGAAGACAATATATATTGCTTTTTGTTTTGCTTGTTTTTACTTTTCAGGGGTGGACACAGGATGATATTGTTGATCCTGTATTGATTCGCATACATGCGCAAATTATAAGTGCGGCCGACAGTACTCCAGTCCCTTACGCCAATATTATTAACAATCGTACGCACAGCGGCACAATCACCAACCAGGAAGGTTATTTTACTTTGGAGATGCTGAATATTGATTCACTGGATGTAACATCGGTTGGTTTTATGAAATTTGTTGTGAAAGTTCCTTCCAATTATTCCGGTCAGGATATGCTGGTTTTTAAAATGTTACCGGTGAATTACGCACTTCGTGAAGTACAGGTTAAAGGTGACAAACCCAAAGTTGATCTTGGTCTTGGAACTGGTAAGCCCACTGATATTGCTCCTGAATTACGAGGCGACGCATTTAATGATTCTCCGCTCGATTTTAGCTGCTTTTTTTAATCCGGTTTCCTACTGGCAATATTATCTGAGTAAACGTGAAAAACGAAAACGTGAAGTTCAGGAAGGCCATTGCGCTTGAAAAGAACTGGGAAATGCATTCATTGAATTATAATAAGGAAATGGTAATGAAACTGACCGGCATGAATGAAGCGGATGCCGACTCCTTTATGGTATGGTTTAATGCGCAAGATGTGTTGCCTTATACCTCAACGGAATATCAGGTGCGGGCTGCCATTATCGAATATTTTCACTATTATAAAATTGAAAAAGCAACTTCCCCGGGCTTTTCCGAAGAAAAGGATTCTAAAACCAAATAGGAAAATTTTCAACTATTTATTTCCTTGTCATTGGGAGAGAGTCAATACGAAGTTTCTTACAACTCTTTCACCATTAAGTTCCGCCATTTTACTTTAATCCCTCCACCATCGTGGATTTGTAAAGCAATGGCACCTTTCCCTTCAGCAATCTTTTCATCATCCAGATCGGCCATTTGTACACCATTCAGCCAGGTAGTAACATGACCGCCAACTACACGGATTCTCATTTTGTTCCATTCACCCATTTTCAGGATATTTTCTTTGTCATCCGGAATCTGCACCAGCCAGCCACGTCCGTAAGACTCGTAAATGCCACCTGTATCGTGATTCGGTGGTGCCACTTCCACCTGCCATCCGCTTACTTTTGTACCTTCAAATGTAGAACGAAAAAACACACCGGAATTGCCGTTAGCCTCCTGCAGAAATTCAAGTTCCAGCTCAAAATTGTAATAATTCTTTCTCCGTGGAAAGATATCCGTATTTCTTGTCGGGACCGCTCTCACACACCAGAAGTCCATCTTGTACGTACCACTTTTCAGTTCCGTGAACTATCCATCCGTTAAGATCTTTACCGTTTAAAAGTGGTTTGAATCCGTCCTTTTCACCTGCAGTAAGCGAAAGTACAAAAAGGGCTATAAGCCCGGTAAGTAAAAATTTCTTCATTGGTTTAGCTTTATGTAGTTTATTGCCCGAGTTCTTTTTTAAGAAGTTTTATGTTGTTTTGCAGTCGTGTAATAATTTCGTCTTTTTCGCTGATCTGTTGCTGAAGTTTTTTTGTTTCAGCCTTTAATCTTATTCAAGTTGATCTTGTAATTCAGTTAGTTTACTGTCTCCGGTTTGGATTTTTCCGTTCAAAACAGTGGACTCATCTTTTAGCTTTCCGAGTTCAAAATTTTTCTGGTCGATTGTAGAGTTTTTTTCAGAGACCTCATTTTCCAGCCGGGTCACTTCTTCCTTAAGATTCGTAATGTTTTTATCTTTTTCATTCAGTGCATCATTTAACCGCTTCTGCTCAAAATTCAAATTAAAACTGGTTTCCTGGAGTGATTCTTTCTGAGAATTCAGATTTTCATTTAGCTTAAAAGCAGCGCCATTTAGTGAATCGATAAGCTGCTCTTTTATGGCATTGTTTACCAGCAATTCATTTTTCATCGCTTCGAAATCAGCAATTAGGGCCTCAATTCGCGCAGCTTTGGCTTTGTTTTCATCATCCAGTTGGCGAGCCAGCTTTTCGGCTCTTGTTCTTCCATTTTGCATTTCAACAAATTTCTTTTTTGAAACGCAACCGGAAAACACAATCAGAAATAATGCAATTATTATGGTAGAATGTTTTTGAATCATGATCTTTTTTATGGCTGTTTAACAAAGATAACAAATAATAATTCCTAAGAATAACGTTATTAAAACAGGATATGGTATTAAATTCTTATTTTTAATAAAAATTGCCAGGAATGAAAATCGTTTATATACTCTTTATAGTGCTTCTTAACCAGTTTTGGAAGCTACGCACAGCAGTCGGGAAAGGTGGTTGCAACAATTAAGGGAAAGATAATTGATGCAAAAACCAATGAACCTGTAGCTTACACCAACATTGGCCTTGAAGGAACATTTTACGGTACAGCAAGTAACAATGACGGAGATTTTGAATTAAAGATTCCGGATGAGTTCAAGCAAAAAGATATTTATTTTTCGGCAGTGGGTTTTGTAAATCAAAAATTTCCAGTGAGCCAATTGTTCGAAAAAGAATTTAATATTATTAAACTTCAGCCGCAAAGTTACGACATCGAAAATGTTGATGTAGCTGCGCGTTCTAAACTACTGATCAGGATTTTGACCATGGCTGCGGAGAATATTCCTTACAACATGGTAGCGGGTCCGCTGAATTATACTGCTACTTATACCAATTCAAAAACAATTGATGATACAATTACGATAAAGCAGTTGGCCGATGTATTGGTTTATGATCAAACCGGATATTCATCGCCTTCGAAAACTGGATGCTTACCAACATTTAAAGTATGCCTTGCAAAAAAAGGATTGGGATGAGGATTACCGTTTTTCAACGGGAACAACGCAACTGGATGATTTGCTGAGTTTCGACTGGGTAAGAATGCGTTCTGCAGTATTGAATCCTGAAATTTTGGATGGATTTCAGTTAACGCTGGATAGCGAACCAAAAATTTTAGGGAAAGAATGCTGGGTAATTTCTTTTTCACAAAAAAAGCCAACACTAACCGGATCGGGTGATTATTATGCAACCGATTATACGGGCAAAATTACCATCCAAAAAGATGATTACTCTGTAATTAGCATTGAAGGAGAAATACACTCGCCCAAAAACAGCCGGCAGGGAAGATCACTGGCTATAGGGAAAGAATCTGCTTTGAATCCGCAAAATATTGTTTATAAATTCAGTACAGAATACAAAAATCTGATGCCTGCTTCCATTTCTCTTGATAAAACCTATTCTCTAAACGGGAGTAAAATTTCTGAAAAAAGTTCACTTAAAATCACCGGTGTAAAAACCAATAACTTAACACAACTTGAAGCCCGTGACTATTTTACCGGGAAATAATGTTGCAAGGAGTTACAGATAAAATTTAAATTAAAAGTAAACCTCAACCGTTACACTTTCACGGTCAAATCCTTTGGCTTTCAAAATCTCCATAGCATCGAAAATCATATCGCTGTTGCCACACAGATAAAAACTGGAATTTTTTTCGAAATCGGTTTGTTTCAGGTATTCGGTAAGACGGCCATTAAAATCACCTTTTTCATCACGCGAAGTACATAGCGTAACACGGGCACGTTCATAATCTTCAATCTCGTATGCTTCATTAACATAACGTATTCCATGAATAAGGGCGTAATCCAAGTCCGGGATTACTTTTTACCATGCTGTGAAAAGGTGCAATTCCCGTTCCGCTGGCAATAAAAACATGCTTGTGTGTATTTCTGTGTTTTTCATTCAGTCCGAATTTTCCAAACGGACCATGTACTTCCACTTGTTCACCTATTTTAAGGTGTTTCAGTTTTGGCGAAAAATATCCGCCTTCTACTTCTTTTACAAGTATTTCAAGATTTTCATTGTTTTCCGCACTATAAATGGAGTATTCCCTGCTTTGATAATCTCCCAAAATCGAAAGTGAAATGTGTTGTCCTGCCTCAAATTTAAATCTGCTTTGTGGAAGTGAAAGAATAAATGTGTTTTCCGTAAGTTGCCTGATGTCTTCAACTTTGTAAAAGTGCGTGTTAATTTTGATTTCCGGTTTCATATTTATTGTCATGGTATATGCTTAAAAGTATTTGCAAAAATAAACGGTTTTTACAAATAAAAGACAATTTAGTATCATTTTTGGCCGATTTTTTGTGTATGTTAACCGATTTAACATATAATTGTTCACTCCAAAGGCTTAATTTTACTCGTAATTTTTGAAAAAGCCATAAGAATATTAACCGAAAATTAGAACCATGAAAACATTAATTGCTTACTGTAGCCATCACGGTTGCACAGAGAAAACAGCTATTGAATTAAAAAATTACCTGGACCCGGACGTTGAGCTTTGCAACTTAAAAAAAGATGTAATTCCTGATCTTATGGAATTTGACAGGATTGTTGTTGGCGGCTCAATTCATGCCGGCAGAATTCAGAAAAAAGTTAAAGATTTTTGTCATAGTAATCTTGATTTGTTGCTTGGAAAAGAAGTAGGATTATTTATCTGCTGCATGGAAGAGGGTGAGGGAGCACGACGCGAACTAGATCAGTCGTTTCCGGAAGAGTTGCTTTTGATGGCAAAAGCAAGTGCTTACTTTGGCGGTGAGTTTAACTTTCAGAAAATGAATTTTTTTGAAAAGATGGTCGTTAGGAAAGTTGCACATGTTGAAGAAACGACATCCCGAATAGATCACTCCAGTATTCAAAAATTTTCCGAAAAAATGGATCGGATTTTTAATCCGTTTCTTTTTCTGGCCTAAAAATTCAGATAAAAGCTGGATGTTAAATGTTTATATTCCTCGGTGTAGTCAACGCCGTTTTCTGCATGGATAGATAGTGATTCCTTTTTCAAAGGGACCTGTTTTTTTGTGAATTCCATTAAATATCTGTTGGGAGCTTTACTGACCGAAGGTTTTATTTCCATCAGTCGGGAGAGGAATAATCTGTTGAAATGTGCCTGTTCAATAAACGCCTTTGCTTCGGGAACAGGAAGAATTATCGATAGCTTTCCATTTTCGGTCAGCAGAATTATAGTTCCTTTTAGTAGTTCGCCAAATGGTAACTGATGATTATGCCGGGCTACCGATTTTTCGCTATTGGCATTTTTTTCGCTGTTGGAAAAGAAAGGTGGATTGGTTACAATGCAGTCAAATCTTTTGGTTGTTTGTTCCGCAAATTCCTGAAACTTTTGGTGAATAAATTTAATTCGTTCCGACCAGCGAGAATTCTGTGCATTTTCATTTGCTTCTTTAGCAGCCAGGTGTTCGATTTCAATACCGGTTATTCGTGTTGTATCGTGTACGTTGCGCAAGCATTATCGCAATCAACCCGGTTCCTGTGCCAATATCAAGTACGTTTTTTGCCTCCGTAACATCTGCCCAGGCACCCAACAGAACCCCGTCGGTTCCAACTCGCATCGCTGATTTATCCTGCCGGATCAGAAACTGTTTAAACTGAAAATAATTATTGTGTCCCATGTACTCTTTTATCGGTCGAATGCAAAATTAGGTTTTCTAAAATTTTTCAAAAGCCCCCAACCCAAAAAGCGCAAAGTCGTATTTAATAGGATCGGATGAATCGAATAAGCGTAAGTTAGCTGTAACTTCTTCTACAGCTTTCCAGTCGTTTTGTTTTCGTTGCAGCAAACCCAGTTTTCGTGCGACATTGCCGGTGTGAACATCGAGCGGAAGCATTAGTGCAGAAGTCGGAATCCCGTTCCAGAGACCAAAGTCAACACCAGTATTGTCTTTTCTCACCATCCATCTTAAAAACATGTTTAACCTCTTTGCCGATGCTCCTTTATCTACATTTGAAACATGTTTCCGGGTACGTTCTCCGCCAATTTCAAAGAAACGTTTATGGAAATGGGATAAAGCTGATTTTACGGTGTTATTCTTTTGAAACCCTTCTTCGAAAACGTGTTGTAATCCTCCGTAATTTTTATAGATGTTTTTTAGCGATTCAGCAAAAAACTGGCAATCCCGGCCGTTAAAAGTCCGATGTACAAAACCTTGAAGTTTTTCTTTTTCAACGGGTGAAGCATTCAAAATAAAATCATATGGCTGATTATCCAACCAGTTCATCAGTTTCAAGGCATTATTAATAATTGACTGCCGGTTTCCCCAGGCAATAGTGGCGGTTAAGAAGGCTGCAATTTCAATATTTTCTTTTTGTGAGAATCGATGTGGAACCTGTATTGGATCGGAAATAATAAAATCAGGACGATTATACTTTGCTGCTTTTTCGTCCAAAAAGTCTTTCAGTTCCGAGTGATTCATCGTTCCAGTCTTGCAGCGTTGCATTTTTAATCTACAATAATGCCATCTTTTATATGAATGATTTTATCTGACCGGAGAGCAAACCGATCGTCGTGAGTAACAATTATAAAGGTTTGCCCAAAATCATCGCGAAGCTTGAAAAACAAGTCGTGTAATTCTTCACGGTTTGCTGAATCAAGGTTTCCTGAAGGTTCATCGGCAAGTACCACTAATGGATTATTAATAAGAGCGCGTGCAACAGCCACACGCTGCTTTTCGCCTCCAGAAAGCTCCGATGGTTTATGCTCCATCCGGTCGTTTAAACCCAAATATTCGAGTAATTCCTTTGCTTTGGCCTCCGCCTTTATTTTTGGGATCTTTGCAATAAACGCCGGAATACAGACATTTTCAAGTGCTGTAAATTCAGGTAGCAGATGATGAAACTGGAATACAAACCCGATTTCAGTGTTACGAAAAGCGGAAAGTTGTTTTTCGGAAAGTGAAGAGATTTTTTTATCGTTAATAAATAAGGTTCCGCTTTCAGGTTTGCTTAGCGTGCCCAGAATCTGGAGTAGTGTCGTTTTTCCTGCACCGCTTGCACCAACAATCGAATAGATCTTTCCTTTCGGAATTTGAAGGTTTATATCTTTTAAAACTTCAAGACTCCCAAACGATTTTTTTATGTTTTCAGCTTTTATCAAATTGATGTTTTTTTAGAATGGAAGACCATAGATACGGTAAATTTCGAATGCAATATAAATAACGTATAAACTGAGTAAAATAATACCCGTGATTCGGCTCACTTTCCATCTACGCAGTAAAAGTAGTAAAATCAATAAGATTACTGATCCGAACAAAATGATAGAAGAGAAAGTCAGGTTTCCACCCGATTTTATTTCCCCTCCCGAAATACTCATTGCAATTACAAATGGAAGCCCCAACCCAACAAGAATGTCAAAAATGTTGGAACCCACAGCATTACTAACAGCCATGTCTCCTCTTCCCTGGCGGGCAACAATTACAGAAGAGAACAAATCAGGAACAGAAGTTCCGGCAGCCAAAACAGTGAGTGCAATAATCGATTCAGGAATGTTTAAATTGTGTGCAATTACGATGGCTGATTCTACCAGAATATAACTTAGCCCGGCAATGGTTAAAATAGAGAATAAGAAAACGAGGTAATATCTTTTTTTCGAAGGAAAAATTAGTTTTAGAAGGCTGTCAACTGGTTTTGTCAGACGATTTTGCTCTCCACGGGTATCATGCACGTCCTCTTGATAATTAGCATCTTCGTATGGGAACCATCGTTTCCAGTAAACCACGGCGATAACATATACAAGATAAACACAGAGAAAAACGACTGATTCAGTGATATTAAATGAACCATCTCTTATAAACCATACCAGCAGGGCAACCGTCAGCAAGTAAAAAACCAGGTCGCGAATCATAGGTTTCCAGGTCAGTTTTGTTTCTTTTACCAATGAGGCAGCTCCAATAATTACCATTAGGTTGAAAATAGCGCTGCCCACAATACTGCCTACTCCTATAACCTGGTGATTCCCGGGTTTGAGTACAGCAAAGAGTGCTACAAACAGTTCCGGTGCGCTTGACCCAATTGCCATTAATGTTGCTCCTGCAGCATCGCTGGAAAGTTTTAAATCGCTTGAAATTTTATCGAGAGATGCAATAAAAAAAAGATCGACAACGCGTGCCAGTAACACAAAACAAACCAATAAAAGGATGATGTGTAATACTGTCATAGAAATGGTGATTTAAGGGATGCCTGTTAATCTTTTAACTGATCTTTAATTCCCTTTTTTATGTCGTTGGTATCCTTATTAACTTTCGTGGAAATTTCATCGACATCTTTTTTAAAGTCAGATGTATGATCGTTGATTTTAGATTTTATTTCGTTAGTTTCCCTATTTATTGTAGAAGAAATATCATCAATGTCTTTTCTCAAATCAGATGAATGATAATCTATTTCACGTTTTATTTCGTTGGTTGCTTTTTTAAATTCACGCATCCCTTTTCCCAGTGTTTTTGCAATATCCGGAATTGCTTTTGAGCCAAAAAATAGTAAAGCCAAAAGCATCACCAACACAAGTTCCCCACCGCTTATAAACAAAAAATAGTTTGTCATTGTATCAACTATTAAACGCACAAATATACAAATTGAAATGCAGCCTTATTCAAAAAATAGCTTAAAAAGTGTATTGTCAAGACTACGTAAATTTATTGAATAACGTTTATAAACTTCTGCAACAATTTACTTGAAGTTCCTTTTGTTAATGGGAATTTATTTCAGAAACAAAAAAGGCAACCCGGATCAGGCTGCCTTTTGAGTATTTCATTTTGACAAGTTCAGCAATTACGCAGTTTTTCTTATCAGTTTTTTGAATTTCATCTGTGTTTCGTAAACAATTGGAGCTGCTACAAAGATTGATGAATATGTACCTACGCCGATACCAACCAGCAATGCGAAAATAAATCCACGAATGTTGGCGCCACCGAAAATAAAGATTACCAACAATACCACGAGTGTGGTCATTGAAGTGTTCATTGTACGACGAAGTGTGCTGTTCATGGCGTGATCCATATTGTCTTTTAAATTACGTTTCGGATAAATTTTCAGGTGCTCACGAATACGGTCGTAAACAATCACCGTATCGTTGATTGAGTATCCAATCACTGTCAAAATAGCCGCGATAAACGACTGGTCGATCTCAAGTGAGAATGGCAAAATACCGTGGAATACCGAGAAAAATCCGAGTGTAATAATTGTATCGTGTGCCAGCGATAATACACCTCCCAAACCATATTTCCAGTTGCTGAACCGGATCATGATGTAGAGAAAGATAATGATCAACGCAAATGTGACAGCAATTACCGCATCCTTTTTGATATCATCGGATATGGTTGGCCCCACTTTCTGTGAACTTTGTCGATAGTTCTGAATAAAATCGTTGTAAGCAACATTCTGGGCAATAAAACCTCCTTTTTTCAGACCGTCGTATAATGCTTCTTCTACCTCATTGTCAACATTTTGTGAATTGTCGTCGATTTTATATTTTGTAACAATACGAACGGTATTATCGGCGCCAAAAGTTTTAACTTCAGGAGCTGAGCCAAATTCTGCTTCCAGTGATTTCTGAATATCAGCTACTTTTACATCGTGGTCAAAGCTGATAACATAAGTACGGCCCCCCTGGAAATCGATACCGAGGTTAAATCCACGTACAGCAAATGATATAATTGAAATCGCAATCAGCGTTCCTGAAATGGCGTAAGCAATTTTACGTTTATCAAGGAATTTGATTTTTGGATTAACCATCCAGTTTGAAGTAATTTTAGCTGTAAAGGTGATTTTTTTGGATCGTTTAAGCTGCCATTCAAAAATAAGACGGGTTAAAAAGATAGCCGTAAATAAAGAAGTTAAAATACCGACCATCAAAGTTGTTGCAAAACCTTTAATCGGACCAGAACCAAACAAATAAAGTACAATACCTGTAAGAAGCGTTGTAACCTGTCCGTCGATAATTGCTGAGTACGCGTTTTTATAACCGTCGGAAATAGCCAGCTTGACACCTTTCCCCGCTCGGAGTTCCTCTTGTACCCTTTCATAAATAATTACGTTGGCATCAACTGCCATACCCATAGTAAGAACAATCCCAGCTATACCAGGCAGTGTAAGTACGGCACCTAAAGAAGCTAAAATTCCAAACAGGAAAAATAAGTTGGCCAGCAAGGCAACGTTTGCAGCTAAACCCGCTTTTTTACTATAGAAAAATAACATGTATATCAGCACCATCATAAATGCAAAAATGAACGAATACATTCCGGAGCGAATTGATTCTCTACCTAACGATGGACCTACAACCTCCTCTTCAACAATATGTGCAGGCGCTGGCATTTTTCCTGATTTCAAAATATTTGCAAGGTCTTTCGCTTCTTCAATGCTTTTCAAACCGGTAATGCTTGAGTGGCCTCCTGCAATTTCGCCCTGAACTGTTGGAAACGAACGAACGCTTCCATCAAGTACGATGGCAATGGATTTCCCAATATTCTCTTTGGTCATTCGCTGCCAGATTTTTGCGCCTTCACTGTTCATGGTCATGGCAACTTCAGGGGTCGACCCAAACTGGTCAAAATCCTGACGGGCATCTGTGATAACATCACCATCCAGTGGTGGCCTGCCATCGCGGGTCGTAATTTTTAAAGCAATTAACCGGAAATATTTACTAGCTGCATCAACCGGGTTAGCTGTCCAGCGGAAAAACATATCACGTGGGAAAAGACTTTTAATTTGTGGCATGCTTAAATAGCGATCTACTTGTGCAGTATCTCTTGAATGAGCCATTCCAACTACCGGGCCGGGATACAATTGTCCGCTCTGATCAGTACTTGGTCTTAGTATGGCAAACAGTGGGTAATCTTTTTGAACGTCGGCAAGATTATCGATACCGGTTGAATCAGATGCAGTATTGTCCTGTAATTCATCCAACAGCGAACTTTCAGAAGAAGTAGTATCGGTAACCGCTTTTGTCTCAACTGGTTTTGGATTTGCTGCAGATGCAGAATCTTCTTCTGCTTTTAGCTCATTCATTTCTTTGATCCGTTGATTCGCGGCAAGTAAATATTGGTAAACATCGCTGTTTTCGTATGTTTCCCAGAATTCCAGTTTAGCTGTTCCCTGTAACAGATTACGAACACGCGTTTGATCTTTTACTCCCGGAAGTTCAACTAAAATACGTCCTTTGTTCGTTTGCGACTGTTGAATGTTTGGTTGGGCAACACCAAAACGGTCAATACGGGTACGAAGAACATTGAATGCATTATCGATTGCTGCATTCGTTTCATCACGAACAACTTTTAAAACTTCAGCATTGGTTGTATTGAAGTTAATTCGGTCGCGCAGTTCCAATGTATTAAATATGGATGCCAGTTTTGCATTCGGATCAATGGATTCGAAAGCTTCACCAAAAAGAGTAACAAAATCTTTTTGACTGTTTTTTTGTTCAGCTTGTGCGCGAGCAAGAGCTGCATTAAAAGTGGAATCGGTACTGTAATTTGACAAGGCCCTGATCAAATCACTTACTTGAACCTCCAATGTTACGTTCATCCCGCCTTTTAGGTCAAGGCCAAGATTCATTTCCAGTCCTTTTACATCGTTGTAAGTGAATTTTTTTAGCCCTAGGAAATTATAAACCACCTTGTCATTCATTGAATCAAGGTATCTAAACTCTTTCTCCGAGTCGCCCTGTGCATACACTACGGCTGCGTGTTCTACTTGTCTTGCTTTCCATGTAAACGAAAGCTGGTATAAACAAACGGCAGCTAACAGAATCGCAAATGATAAAATTGCACCTTTGTTTTGCATTTTATGTCAATTTTTTAATGATTAATTTTTATAAATATTTACTCAATGATTTTATTCCAACATTTTACCTTCGTTGAAAAAATAATTTTTCCCGGCCTGCAGCATTCTTTTATGCTGATACAGACGTTATGAAAGCAACGGGGGATCGTCGTCGGGGTCGGTAAAGAAATAATTTTTGAAAGCCAGATAGTGATACACCGAAATCAACGGAGAGGTTTTAGGCTCTACTTCGGCTTTTAAAACCTGGTAATTCCTTATCTGGTGATATTTCTGAATTAACCGGTCATGAGTTTTGGGTTGCAGATTCCGAACGGCCGGCTTTTGAAACTCAATTTTCACACCAGGCATATTCAGCTGGCTAAACAGGTAAACCGTATTTGGTTCGTTGTGCTGATCGTTTGTGCCAGCCTCTATCTCATCCCAATGAACCGGGTTCTTGTCAAAATAATTATCAAACAAAGCAGCAACCCCGATAATGCCACAAAAAGTGCCAGTTTCAGCAACTGTTTCTTTGTCAAGTTTTATTTTGATATTCATTTGTTCTTCTGCCTGTTATCGATTCTTTTGAGCGGAGCAAATATACCTAAATAGTTCAGGTTTGCAAAAACGAATTGTTAATTTTGAGCTAAAACTTTTGAAGGACAAAAGAAATGGTCTCTCTTTTTGTTTACGGAACGTTGTGTTTTCCTGAAATTATACAGAAACTAACCGGTAAACCATTTGTTTCGGAGCGTGCTGTTTTAAAAGGCTATCAACGAAGACAAGTGAAAGACGCTGATTTTCCTGCTATTATAACGAGTAGTCATTCTGAAGTAAGGGGCTTATTGCTGAAAGGTTTGGACGAACGCTCTTTTGACGTCATTTCTTTTTATGAAGGGGATGAATATCGTTGTGATGATCTGGAAGTTCAGACTGAAAACAAAGCGGTAAAAACAAGGATTTTTGTATGGAATTCAACCGTTGAAGCGTTGGAAGATTTTGACTGGGATATAGATGAATTTGCTAAAAATTTACTGGAAATATATATTGAAAAAATTATTCCTCAAACGTTAAAAGAATACAACTTCAGGTTAAACGATTAGCCTTAATATCTTTCTCCTGTAATCGATTACTGCATTGTATTTAATCAGAAAATCGCTGCCAATTAATCCGCAAATTTCTGGTCCACCGGTTTTTCGGTAAAGGGCGTTAATATGCGAAAGATCAATAACCGCCACCTTTAAGCCGGGGACTTTTAATTTCCCCATTTTAAATGGCTTCATTTCTGCTAATGCAGAAATCATAGGCTGGTCTGTTATTCCTGCCGAATGAATTTCATCTTCTTCACCAAGCAAATCATAATCATCATTTCGGTTTTTGTCGAACACAGTTTTAGAAGCTCCGGTATCAATTACCCAGGTACCTTGTTTCCCATCTTCAAAATCGGAAGACAAAGCAATGTGAAAATTGTGATCTTCCAACTCAACCAGTTGTATGGGTATTTTTATTCGCATATGTAAAAATAATACCGATTTGTTTCTAAAACATAGCAAAACTTCATTATTCTAGTTTTGCTCCTTTAGAAATCCATTGGCATTAACCATTGTAAATAAAAAATGCCGCTTTGCAGCGTTTTTTTACAACAATTGGTATAAAAAAACGGCTGACTCCAAAAGAATCAACCGTTTATTTTATGAATTATTTGTTGTTTAAAGAATTTTCATTCCGTCGAGGATACCCATTACACCTTTTACTGCTTTTGCTGAATCATGAAGCATCTGTTTTTCTGCGTCGTTTAATCCAACCTCAATAATTTTTTCAACGCCGTTTTTACCCAGTTTTACCGGAACACCTACAAACATGTCGTTTAATCCGTATTCTCCATCCAGTTTTACACAGCAAGGGAAAACACGTTTTTGATTCATCACAATGGCTTCCACCATTTGAGCTGCTGCAGAACCAGGTGCATACCATGCCGATGTTCCCATCAGGTTAACTAATTCGCCACCGCCTTTCTTGGTGCGATCAACAATAGCATTTAATTTTTCTTCGTCAATTAGTTCGGTAACAGGAATACCTGCAACAGTTGTATAACGAGGTAGTGGTACCATTGTATCGCCGTGGCCACCCATTAATAAGGCCTGGATATCACGCGGAGAAATATCCAGTTCTTGTGCGAGGAAAGCACGGTAACGGGCGGTGTCCAGAATTCCTGCCATTCCCATTACTTCGTTTTTCGGTTTTTTCGCAGTAGTATAAGCTGCGTAAGTCATTACATCCAAAGGATTGGAAACAATGATTATTTTAGCTTTTGGTGAATGTTTCACCACATTTTCAGTTACATTTTTTACAATCCCTGCGTTGATGGAGATCAGGTCGTCGCGGCTCATTCCGGGCTTTCGGGGAACACCAGAAGTAATAACCACTACTTCTGAACCTGCTGTCTTTGAATAATCGTTGGTAGAACCAATCAGCCGCGAATCATAATAGTTAATTGGTGCGGTTTGCCATAAATCAAGGGCTTTACCTTCTGAGATGCCTTCTTTTATATCAAGAAGTACGACTTCCTGTACAATGTTTTTTTCAGCAACAATTTGTGCGCATGTTGCTCCTACGTTTCCTGCTCCAACTACGGTAACTTTCATTTTGATTCTGAATTTTTACGTTTTTAATTTCAATATTAAAAATCGATTTTGTTGAAAGACTTACAAAGATAATTCATTTTATTAATGTTGAAAATTATTCATTTCATTAAACGATATCAGGTTCTTTGATTGATCTTAATTCAACCAGTAAGTCATTTTCAATACGATTGCCCGGTTGCGGGAATTCCAGTTTCCCGGAATGTAGTTGTCGGTGTAAACCAGGAATATATCTGAAACAGGTTGATAGCGCCACTGCAAACGCATGTTTATGTTCATGTTATCAATTTGCTTGTTGTATTGTACAAACGTAGACCAGAAAATTTTATCGGTAAATGTAACATCGAGTTTTGGTCCGATCAGCCACAGTTTAGCATGTTCAAACGGGCTACCCAGATTTATGTCAGTATAATTAAAATTGATCGCAAAATTGACGTACGGCTGATAACGATATCCAAATTCTCCCTGCACATATTGAATATTTCCACTGTAAAAGCTTCCTTTGGCTGCTTCTGCATTCCAGTTGAACAGGGTTTTTCGGGTAGAAGTGTAGTTTACGAACACATTTCCAAAATTATATTTTGATCCGGCAGGCAGGTATGTTCCGCCTATGTTAGTAGGATTAGTGGGATCAAAGTCTTTACCCAATTGTATAAAATAATCTTTGTACCCTGCATTCAACGTTGAACGATCGCGAAATTCAAAATGGTAACTAAAACTGTTTTCATGTTCAGTTTTATGAAATTCAGGATCGAAATAATATTTAAAATCCACATTTATTCCGTGACTGACGATCCACTTATTTGGTACAAAAAGATAAGTTCCCTCAGGGCTAAAAAAGTTATATCCGGTGCGCTGTACATAACCGACTTCAGCGTTATAATTTTCTCCTACTGAACGTTGTACCATTTCAAGCTGAAGATGTTTGGTACGGTAATCAAGACTGGCTCCCTGTGCAAATTGTTTGTCAGGATTATCGGGCTGGAACGAATGATGATAAAAGAATTTGCCGCTCCAGACGTTGTCTTTGCTGGCCAGGTTGTAATCGAACCCGGCAACACGATTAAACATCGTGGTATCAGTCGGCACGTTGAAATATTCCTTGTTCACAAAAATAAACCCGAAATTGGAGCGCGCGAATACTTTCTTCTGTACCGATGCTACAGTAAAATTGCGTGATAGAAAATCACTTGGTCTTTTTTGTTGTCATATTCATAAAACCGATCCGCCAGTCGTTTCCTATTTTACCACTTAATCTTGCTCCTCCCTGAACGGGTGCATCCAACCCAATTCTACGGGAGAAAAAAGGTGTGACACTGCTGTTGCCAAATCCTGAAAACAGATCGCTGTTTTCCAGGAAAAACTGGCGTTTCTCCGGGAAAAAAAGTTCAAAACGGCTAATATTAGTTACCTGCTGATCGACTTCTACTTGTGCAAAATCGGGATTGTAGGTTAAATCAAGGTTCATCGATGAGGAAAGTCCAACCTTGGCATCAAAACCAAAATCTTTCCGGTATTTTGCACCTTTACCATTTTCAAAATCGTTGGAATAGCTGCCAAAAATATATGGGATAAACGAAATCTGTGTTCGTGGTTTTGGCAGAGGCTCAGCAAAATTAAGAACTCCGGTATAGGCAAGCGACGCTGTTGGAAATTGTCGGGGAACCGGTGCCCAAGCCGATTTTTCATTTGATTTTAAATCGAGCCGACTAAAGTTGGCGTACCATTGTTTACTGCCATTTGGATAACGAATCGATTTGAAGGGAATGCGCATTTCTACCGTCCATTTATCCGGGTAATTTTTCAACTTCGATTCCCACTTGCAATCCCAGTCGAGATTAACAGCCGATCCACCTGACATAACACCGTCCCACTTTGCTCCGGAAGCTGAAATGCCAAATGAAAAGCCATTGGTCTGGTCCAGAAAAGTATCAAAAAAAGCCAGGAAATTATCGTTGTTCCCGAAGGCAAAATCGCGACGAAACGATTCCATAATTCGTTTCCCGGGAATGGAATCATAAAAAATAAATCCCAGATAAAGCGCTTTATCGTCATAGGTCATCATAACCTCCGACTGCTGATAAGCGAAACCAGTATCAATGGGTAAAACCAGGCGAAAGTCTTTTGCTTTCTGTGCTAATAACCAGTCGGGTTCATCCAGCACACCATCGATGGAAATCGGAGCTGTGGCTTTTTTTACGTTATACACAAAGTTCTTATTGTATTTGCTGAGTGTAGTATCGCTTTTGTACTTTTTAACCGGATTGATTCCAAATGCAGAATAACCGAAAAACAAAAAACAAATCAAAACCAAATGTGGTACTTTGAACATCGATTTTAATTGACTTAGGTTTAAAAAGCGTAAATATATCGAAATCGGTGAAAAAAGATTGTAAAATCCAAAACTTTTCAGCCTAAAACTGCAAGTTGCATCAAATATAAAAGCTCACAGAATGATTCCTGTGAGCTTTTATATTTGATATTCCTAATGATAATTTTCCTTTTATAACGAAACAGGAATTCCGTTGTAGAAATCCAGAATTTTTGTTCGGAAAATGTATTCGTATTTTGCCTGCAGCATTTGCGACTGTGCCGTGGTTAAGTCATTTTTACTCTGGTTATACTCCACCGAATTTACCATGCCCACATTAAATTTTTCTTCCACATACCGAAAAGCTTCTTCCATAGAAACCACTGCTTTTTGAGTTGAAAGATAACGGTTTAATGCAGCAAGTGCATTGGTGTAGGCTTGTTCTATTTCCTTACGCAATACGTTGCTTGCAGTTTGTAACTGATATTGATAATCGTAGATCTGAATCTTTGCATTTGAAATGGCATTTTTTACCTGGAACCGGTTAAAGATCGGAATGTTTAGTGTAAGACCAGCTGAAGAACGCCTGTTGTTTTTTAATTGCTTGCCAAATTCAATTTTATTGCCCAGAATATCGGTGTATTTGTCATTGTAAAGATTGTAATAATTAGCACCAAAACTTAAAGTAGGATATTGGTTTCCCTTCGCAATTTCCAGCTGCATCTCGGCACTTTTTACGCGCAATTGTGCAGCCTGAATTTCCGGTCGTGTATTCATTGCATTGTTAAAAACATCGAGCGAATTGGCCATGGTAATATTGGCCTTAATTTCGGGTAGAACAGGTTTTTCAACTTTGAAACTTTCCGCGATAGGCAAATCAAGAAATTGGTACAAAGTTAAATATGCAAGTTGAACACTGTTTTGGTCGTTTACATTTTGCAGTTCTTCGCGTGCCAGTTGTGCCTGTATTTCCAGCAGTGATCCTTTTGCAAGGCTTCCTGCATCAACCAATTGCTGTGTACGGTTTATCTGTTGTTTGGTGACTTCAATTTGTGCTTCTGAAATCTTTGCAACTTCTTCAGCAAACAAAATTTCCAAATAAGCCCCTGCAATATTCAGCATAATATCATCTTTGGCTTTTTGGAGATCTTTTAATGATGCACCTAAATCCAGTTGCTGTCGTTTAACTTCGTTATTTAATGTAAAACCTTTCCAGAGAGTGATATTTGTACTTGCGCCCCCTGAAAGGCTTGATGAATTTACATTTTTATAAGTATTGTCGTAAGTTAACGAACGACCAAAACTGTAATCATTACCTAACTGAACATTAAGATTAGGGAGCCGGTTTGATTTTGCTTGGCTGACCTGGTTTTCGTAATAACCTGTGTTCAACTGCTGACGTTTGATTTGAATATTATTTTCAAGGGCATAATCAATACACTTTTGTAGCGACCAGGTATTCTGTCCATTAACTGTAATATTTGAAAACGCCAGAATCAGTCCGGCAAATAAGATGAAAAAATTCTTCATTGTATAATGGTTTTTAATCGTGCAAAATTACATAAACTATGGTAACAAACGAATTATCCTTTAGCGGATTCGTTCTCCTTCATTTTTTTTGGGTCGATTTTTTCTCCTTTTACTTTGTCTTCCATTTTTAAACCTTCCGTAATTTCAATGTTGATGCCATCGGAAAGGCCGGTTTTTACAAATCGTTTTTCAAACTGCTGTTCTGTGCCTTCCTGTACTTCAACATACGACGAATCGTTGTCAAACTTTAACATTCCTTCCGGGATGACCATTACGCTGTCTTTCCGATCGAGAACAATATTGGCGTTGGCACTGTAGCCTGCACGGATAAACTGTCCCTGTTTCAGGTTTACGTCAGCTTTAATTTCAAACTGAATGGCTCCATTTGACTCAACTCCTTTAGGTGAAATGTATTTCAGCGTTGCTTCAAATTTTTCTTTGTCAATAGCTCCAATCTCCAGTTCAATGGGCATCCCTTCCTTAATCTTTCCAACTTCGGTTTCGTCAACATTTCCCTCGAAAATCATATCCTTCATATTGGCCACCGTTGCAATGGTAGTTCCAGCATTGAACGTGTTGGCCTGAATTACAGAATTCCCCACTTCTATCGGAACATCAAGTACCATCCCGTCGATGGTTGAACGAACCAGCGTATTAGTAGCACTTTCTGCCTTTTTTGTTACACCGTTCTTAATTAAATCGAGGTTATTTTCTGCTGCAGTGACTTCTTCTTTTGCTGAATCATAAGCAACTTTTGAGTTTTTGAACTCTTCGTATGAGATCACATTTTTATCAAAAAGCTTTTGCTGACGTTCATAATCAATCTGTGCATCTTCAAAATTAATTTTTGCCCTGTTCAGTCGAGTTTCTGCGGCATTCAGGGTTACCATATCAGGTATAATTTTGATTTTGGCGACTACCTGTCCTTTGGTAATTTTATCACCGGCTTCAATATAAAGTTCATCGATAATACCTGAAACCTGCGGTTTAATTTCAATTTCGAAACGTGGAACCACTTTCCCGGTAGCAACAGTTTTCATCACCACATTGCTGACAAACGGGTTCTTGGTTTCAAAAACATCCGGTTTCTTTTTCGATTTGTTGTACAGGAAGAAAAGAGTTCCTCCAAACGCTACAACTAAAACTACGATTCCTAAAATTCTGAATACTTTTTTCATCTCTTCTGATTTTTAATATTTTCCATGTTTTTGTTTTCAACTCCTCCCAACTGCAGGGATTCGTTTCATGACTTCTTTATAGTTGTTTTATTTATTCATCGCGTAAAGCGTCGATTGGTTTAATACTTACTGCCCGTTTGGCCGGAATAAGTCCGGCAAAAATTCCTGCAAAAATCAACACGGTCAATGCAGCAATTGCCATCTGAAAACTAATTTCCGGATGCCGGAAAAATATTTCGTCCGGATTACCACTTTCAAGTACCATATTCAATAATTCGAGTAATCCAACTCCAAGTGCAAGCCCTATATATCCTGCCATTACGGTAAGAAAAACACTTTCTGCAACAATGTGCATGATCACTTTCCCGGGTGTAGCTCCAATAGCACGTTGAATACCGATTTCCTGTGTTCTTTCTTTAATGATCACCAGCATTATATTGCTTACACCAATGATTCCGGCAAGCAGGGTGCCGATTCCTACAATCCAGGTTAGAATTTGAATGCCGTTAAAAAGTCCCATATATTTTTTCCATTCCAGTTCGATATTAAATGAACCGACAGCCTGAATATCATCGGGGGCAATATTATGCCGTGCTTTGAGTAATTCTTTTAAACGGGTTTCAATTTTACTTACCGGCACACCGGGCTCCGATGTTAATGAAAAGAAATGGACACGATCGCCAAAATTGTAAGTTTTTTGCATGGTAGTGAAAGGGATGATTATAGTTTCGTTTTTTCTTCCACCTCCAATATTTATCCGCGTCTCAGGTTTTATCACTCCAACTACCTGGAAATATACGCCATTAATTTTCAGGTATTGACCGATTGGATCTTCATCTTTATCGAACATAACTTCTACTACGCGTTCACCAATGTTACAGACTTTGCGGTTTTGTAAAATGTCTATTTTATTGATCAGCCTTCCCTGAAGAGGTGTCCAGGGATCAATTTTGAAGAATTCGGGATAATCGCCGTAAATGTTAAATGCGCCGGCATAATCACCCCGAATGGTGTTATCGCCTCCATTGGAATTTGATCCAAAAAGCCTGGGCGATAAGTATTGAATATCGCTAATATTTGCTTTAATATACTGAATGTCTTTGTTTTTGTAGATCCAGCTTCTGCCACGCTGAAAACCTTTATATGGTTTGCTGGTTGGTTCAGTCCAGAAAAAAGCCGAATTAGAGGCAAATGATTTGATTCCGTCCATTACTCCATTTTCCAATGCTTTCCCGGCACCCGACATAATAATAAGCATGAATATTCCCCAGAAAACCCCAAAGGCAGTCATAAAACTGCGCATCCTGTTTTTTTTCAGGGCACTCAATATTTCTTTCCAAAGATCTAAATCAAACATTGTAGTTTCCGGTTTTAAGTTTTCTGTTTCTTGTTTTCAATTACTTTTCATAAACACGCGAAATTTACTCATCACGCAGCGCCTCAATAGGTTTTATTTTTGCCGCACGTTTTGCAGGTATATATCCTGCAACAGCTCCGGCAAATACAAGCAGGAATGTTGCCATCATAGCCACATTGATATCAACCGTAGGATTTCTGAAAATAGTTTCTCCCTGTCCGCCATTGGTTGCAGCCGAAGCAGCAAATTGTTTCTCAACTAAGAAATTCAACCCTTCCATCAATCCGGTTCCCAGAACCAGACCAATATAGCCCGCAACAGTTGTAATCAGAATTGATTCCAGCAAAATAAGACCAATAACTGAACCCGGACTAGCGCCAATAGCTTTACGAATACCAATTTCCTTGGTGCGTTCTTTTACAACAATCAGCATAATATTACTTACACCAACAACGCCGGCGATCAATGTGCCAATTCCAATAATCCAGATAAAAATTTTAATGGCCTGGAAAATTTTCATGGTCTGAATAACATCTTCCAGCTTATTGTATGACCCAAGAGCTGATTCGTCTGTCGAGTCGAATTTATGTTTTCTCGCAATTGTTTCTCTTACTCTTTTTTCAATTGCTTGACTTTCTTCCAGCGTTTTTGCATTAATGGTTAACGCAAAATTGTGCAAACGATTGGCCCCGTTAAAAACTTTCTGCCCGGTAGTAACCGGAATGTAAGCGTTCCGGTGACGCGTACCTCCGCCTTCCTTACAAATTCCAACTACTTTAAAAGGTATGTTATTTACACGGACATATTCTCCAATAGCTTCTTTCCCTTTAAATAATGCATCGTAAATATCTTTTCCCAGTACCACCGATTTTCTTGTTTCATTAATGTCGACCTGATTTATAAAGCGGCCCTCCACAATTTCGATCGATTCCACCTCTTTTAAATCAGGATGACAGGTTACAGCAGTATATTCACCATATTCACTTCCGTAAGAGAACATGTTTCCTCCAATGTAATATCTGCCGGAAGTACGTTCAATTCCCGGAATACTTTTTATTAAATCATAATCAGCATTCGTAAACTGGATCTGTCTTCCTTCCTGCATCCCTTTGTAAGGAATACTTGTGCGGCCGCTCCAAAGCCACATAGCATTAATTGCATCTCGCATAAAATTTGCTGAAACGCCATTACTTAACCCGTTGCCGGAGCCAAGAAGTATCATCAGCATGAAAATTCCCCATGCGACGCTAAATCCGGTCAAAAATGTGCGAAGTTTGTTTTTTCTGATGGTTGCTAATATTTCCTGCCACTTGTCAATATCAAACATTCTGATTCAAAGTTTTTGGTTTAAGAAAACTAACTGTAAAATAAAATTGGAAATCAGGCTGTTTCCAATTCTTTCATGTACTGATGCTGGAAATTTTTCAAATCACCGTTTTTAATGATTTCCCCAATTACCCCGTCTTTGAGGCGGATGATCTTATGGGTCATCGCAGCAATATCATGCTCATGAGTTACCAGGATCACCGAAATTCCTTCAGCATTAATCTCTTTCAGAATTTCCATTACTTCGTAAGAAGTTTGTGAATCGAGCGCCCCGGTTGGTTCGTCGGCAAGAATGATTTTCGGTTTCGAGATTAAAGATCTGGCAATGGCAACCCGCTGTTTTTGGCCCCCCGACATTTCGTTGGGCATGTGATCTGCCCATTCCAAAAGCCCCATTTTCTCGAGGTATTCCATCGCAATTTTGTTTCTTTTTTTGCGGCTTACTCCCTGGTAATACAGTGGGAGTGCTACATTTTCCATCGCGTTTTTAAACGAAATCAAATTAAACGACTGGAACACAAACCCAACCAATTCATTGCGTAAACGCGCAGCCTGTTTCTCGCTCATATTACGAACCAGTGTGCCATTTAAATGGTAGGTTCCTTCATCGTAATTATCCAAAATTCCAAGAATATTTAGCAATGTTGATTTGCCCGACCCGGAAGAACCCATGATCGAGACAAATTCTCCCTGGTTGATTTCCATGTCGATGCCTTTCAGAACATGTAATGAATTATTCCCTGTTACATATGACTTGTGAACATTTTTAATGCTAATCATGACTTTTTGTTTTCTGCTTTAAAATTGTATAATTCTTTGGCTTTCACTTCTATTTATTCGACGAACAGTAGAAAATCAGGTGTAAAAAAAAGGATTCAACTGATTTTGTCTGCATTACCAAATATATTTTAACTTGTATGACATCCATTGCTTAAAAAGGTTACAGTTAAGCATTTGTTTTCCAGTTTTTAAAGTTTATATAAATAAGGGAAACAGTAAATTAATAATTTACGGACGGTCAATTTTCGATGATGAACCGGCGAAATTAAAGGATAAATTATCGAATTTGGTTTTTCATCCTTATTTTGGATATTGTAAACAGTTCCTTTTGTTTTTTCGCTAATTTTAGCAAAAAACCAATTTATGGGATATGCTTCTTTAACGCTAAAACTACCCACTGATTTCAGCAATGAACAGCTTGAAAAAAAAATTTCGCACCACCTACATATAAAAAATTTTTCTTATAAGATTGAAAATAAAAGTCTTGATGCACGAAAGAAAACCAATATTTTTTGGGTTGTAAAAGTAGTTGTAAGTTCTCCTGAGTTAAGTGGAGGTGAACCTTTCAAAAAAGAAGAATTTCTTATCCCTTATAAAAAAAGAAAAGAACTGGTTATTGTTGTAGGCAGTGGTCCCGCTGGGTTTTTTGCAGCTTTTGTTCTTCAGAAAGCCGGGTTTAATGTTACCCTAATTGAGAGAGGTTCTGACGTTGATAAACGTGGAAAGTCAATCAGGATATTTGAAAAGAACGGGACCTTTGATGCCCGGAATAATTATGCTTTTGGAGAAGGTGGCGCAGGAACATTTTCTGACGGTAAACTTACTTCGCGATCAAAACATATTTCCGAAGAAAAACAATTCATACTTAGCAGTTATATAAAAGCCGGGGCGCCTGCAGAAATTGAATACATGGCACACCCTCATCTGGGTACCGATAATTTACGGAAGATTGTAAAAAATCTCCGCGCCGAATTTGAGCAAATGGGAGGAAAATTTCTTTTTGAAACATTGATGGAAGATATTATCATAAAAAATTTCAAGGTTTCTGAAGTGGTTACAAAGCGGGGAATTCTGCCCGTAGATGCTTTATTTATTGCTCCGGGACATTCAGCTTATGAAACTTACAAAATGCTGATACGTCGAGGTGTTCCTTTCAGAACAAAAAATTTTGCCATTGGCAGCCGAATGGAACACCGGCAAGAAATAATTAACCTGGCACAATGGGGGCGTGTAAAACTCCCTGGTGTAAAGGCGGCGGAGTACCGGTTAACATCATCAGCCGACGGTTATCATCCTGTTTTTTCGTTTTGTATGTGTCCGGGGGGGATGGTAGTTCCGGCAACTGCTTATGCCAACACCAATATTGTAAATGGCATGAGTTATTACCAGCGAAACGGGGAATTTGCCAATGCTGCCTGTGTTGCCGGGGTTCACCCTGATGAACTGGCGGGGAAAACTGTTTCTCCAATTGAAACACTGGAAAACCTGAATGAGCTCGAACAAAAGTTTTACGAATTGGCAGGCGGATACAGCGCACCAACATGCAGCATTCAGAATTTTTTAAAGCAACGAATGAAAGATGAGTCACCGAAAAGCAGCTATCCGTTGGGAATCATGTCGGCACCTTTATGGGAATTGTTGCCATCTTCAGTTGTCCAGTCTATGCAGTCTGGCCTGATTGACTTTATCCGAAAAATGAATGGATTTGAAACCGGTATATTACTGGGGCTGGAAAGTAAAACATCGGCACCGGTGCAGGTTGTGCGGGAGAAAGACGGATTATGTACAGGTTTTCATAATCTTTATATTGTAGGTGAGGGGAGTGGATATGCCGGTGGAATTGTATCGAGTGCAGCCGATGGAATTAAAGCAGCGATGAATTTGGTTCATTCAATATAGTGGTTAATTTGTAAACACGGAGTTAATTTAATTTGTCCGGGCTTTCTTTATTTAGAATAATTCTACCTGTTCTGTGATAATATTGTAAATTTGTACTCCTTGACAAAACAGTAATTATGGCCGAAAAGACAGCACCATTCTCAAAAGAACAAATTGAAAAAATAATTGAAACCTATCCGACACCATTTCATATTTACGATGAAAAGGCCATTCGTGAGAATGCCCGGTATTTTAAAAATGCATTTTCCTGGAATGAAGGGTTTAAGGAATATTATGCCATAAAGGCAGCACCTAATCCCTATTTAATGAAAATTCTCAGGGAAGAAGGTTTTGGTATCGATTGTAGCTCCGTTGCAGAACTAGAACTGGCAAAAAGAGTGGGAATGAGCGGGAAAGAAATTATGCTGACTTCAAATGATACGCCGGCATATGAATTTCAGCTAGCTAAAGATTTGGGAGCCATTATTAATCTTGACGATATTTCGCACATTGCATTTCTTGAAAAAAATGTAGGGTTGCCCGATACGATTTGTATGCGATACAATCCCGGCGATCTGAAACAAGGGAACCTGATTATTGGTCACCCGGAAGAAGCTAAATACGGGTTGACACACGAGCAAATGATTGAGGGATATCGCTTGCTGAAAGAAAAGGGAGTAAAACATTTTGGTATTCACACCATGGTGGCATCCAATGAACTGGATCCTGATTATTTTATTGAAACGGCAGAAATTCTTTTTCAACTGATAATAGAAGTTGCAGAAAAGACAGGGATAAAAATCGAATTTGCCAATATGGGCGGAGGGATTGGAATTCCATATAAACCGGAGCAGAAAGCGGTGGATATGGAATATGTAAGTGCCGGTATTAAAAAATTGTACGACAGCATGATTGTTGCAAATGGACTGGCCCCACTAAAGCTATTTTATGAATCGGGCCGTGCCATCACCGGGCCTTATGGATACCTGGTTACAAAAGTCCGTCATATAAAAAATACGTTCAGAAAATTTGCAGGATTAGATGCCTGCATGGCTAACCTGATGCGCCCTGCCATGTATGGTGCTTATCATCATATTACGGTGCTGGGAAAGGAAAATGAACCTCACAGCGAAAAGTACGATGTAACCGGCTCGCTTTGTGAGAATAACGACAAGTTTGCTATTAACCGGATGTTACCACAACTGGAACCGGATGACATTGTTGTAATTCATGATGCTGGTGCACACGGACATTCTATGGGTTTCAATTACAACGGAAAATTAAAATCAGCCGAATTACTGTTGCGCGAAAATGGAGATGTTGCAATGATACGGCGCGCGGAGACAGTAGAAGATTATTTTGCTACGCTTGATTTTGAAGGGTTGGGAGATTTTCAGGTATAATTATGATTAATGAAAAATGCCCGGTCGGAAACTAAAATCCGGCCTTTTTCGTATTAATATAACAAACATTATATCAACTATCATGAAAGTAGGTTTTGATGCAAAACGGGCATTTTTAAACACTTCCGGACTCGGTAATTACAGCAGAAATACATTGAATGCTTTACATAAGTATTATCCCGATAATCATTATGTGTTATTTACCCCGGAAATAAAAGAGGATATGTTCACCAACTTACAAGGAGTTTGATGTTATTTCGCCTGACAGTTCACTGTCGAAAATTTTTAAATCGCTTTGGCGGAGTTTTTCTGTTAGCCGTCAGCTAAAAAATCATGAGCTGGATGTTTTTCACGGGCTGAGTAATGAACTTCCTGAAGGGATTCATAAAACAGATGTTCCGGCAGTAGTAACTATCCACGACCTTATTTTTATGGAATTTCCGGAATTTTATAAGCCTATCGACCGGAAAATATATTATGCCAAAGTAAAATATGCCTGCTCGGCTGCAAAGAAAATTGTTGCCATTAGTTCACAAACCAAAGATGATCTTGTAAAATACTTTAAGGTTGATCCTGAAAAGATTGAAATTGTTTTCCAGTCGGTTTCTCCTACTTTTTTTAAACCAAAAGAAACAGAAGATCTTTTTCAGAAATATGATTTGCAAAAGGATTATATTTTATCTGTTGGAACCATAGAACCACGAAAAAATCCGATGGTATTGCTTAAGGCGTTGAAGGAGAAGAAGCTGGATATTCAGGTTGTTTTTGTTGGCAAACCTACTGATTATTCATTTGAGATATTGAAGTTTGTTTCTGACAATAATATGGATAGCCAGGTAAAACTGCTCAGCAATATTCCTCGGAAAGAATTGGCCCGTTTATACCGGGATGCGCGATTATCAGTTTACATGTCGGTGTATGAGGGTTTTGGGTTGCCTGTCATTGAATCGATGGCCAGTGGATGCCCAGTTATAACCAGTAATGTTTCGTGCCTGCCCGAAACAGCGGGAGGAGCGGCTATTTTATGCTCTCCGTCTGATGCTAAAGAATTGGGTCAGCAAATAAAAAATGTTCTTACAAAAGAATCTGTCAGGAATGAACTCATTCAGAAAGGAAATGAAAGAGCCAGGATTTTCCATCCGGAATATTTTTCCGAAAAAATGATTTCTTTGTATTCTGGAATTGTTATCATAATAATGCAGGAAGATTTAAAAAAAGCAGTTGAAATACTGAAATCGGGAGGAATAATTCTTTACCCGACCGATACTGTTTGGGGAATTGGTTGCGATGCAACGAATGAAGAAGCAGTAAAGCATGTCTACCAAATAAAAAACAGGGAAGACAACAAAAGTATGTTGGTGCTGATGGAAAATCCGGCATTGCTGGATCGTTATGTTGACGATGTTCCTGAAGTGGCGTGGGACCTGATCGAAATTTCTACAACGCCGTTGACAGTAATTTACCCGAATGCCAAAAATCTGGCTAAAAATTTAATTGCTGAAGACGGAAGTATCGGCATCAGGTTTACCAAAGAAAAATTTACATCTCAGCTTTTACAGCGTTTTCGTCGTCCGTTGGTTTCAACCTCAGCAAATATAAGCGGTGAAAAATCGCCGGGTTTTTTTGCTGAAGTTTCTGAAGAAATAAAAAATCAGGTAGATTATATTGTTCAGTATCGCCAGGATGATATAACACCTGCACAACCATCCAGTATAATAAAGCTGGGGCCCGGAGGGAAAATTGATATTATCAGAAAATAAAAAAACTGCCCCGTTCATTGGAGCAGTTGTTTTAGTTCCTTTTAGTCTCTATTTCTTTTCTTTCAAAATATCCCTAATCTCGGTAAGTAGAACTTCTTCTTTCGTTGGTGCTGGAGGAGCAGGTGGTGGCGCAGCGGCTTCTTTCTTTTTCATTTTGTTAAAGGCTCTAATTACCATAAAAATGGAGAATGCCACGATAATAAAATCCAAAATAGTATTTACAAAAACGCCATATTTAACAGCAACTTCGGCAACAGCAGGAGTTACCACCTGATCACCGTTCATTATTGCATCACTGCCATGTTTTAAGATAATTCTCAAGTTGCTGAAATCGGTATTACCCAGGAGCAATCCAATGGGGGGCATCAGCACATCGTTTACGAACGACGTAATGATTTTTCCGAATGCGCCGCCAATAATTACAGCAACGGCCAGATCGAGCACATTGCCTTTCATGGCAAAGCTTTTGAATTCTTTTAACATTCCCATAGTAAGTTTAATTTAAAGGTGAATAATGTGTTATAATTTAGGTATTAATTTTGGGAAATGAAAGAGATAGAAAAAAAGCCATTGTTATAGTTTACAATGGCTTTGCTTTTTAAAAAATATTTTATGTTACATTTTTTTTACCCGGCCTGATCCGGCCACTGATGAGTCAATGGAAGGATTCCCGGCGTAATACACACTTCCTGACCCGGCAATGCGGGCTTTAACCGATCCGTTGGATTTTACAGAACAATTTCCGGAACCCGAAATATGCGCTGTTACATCTTTAACTTCAAATCCGGAAGCTTTCATGTTTCCTGATCCTGAGATAGATACTGTCATTTCATCTGCTACGCCACCATCATCAATATTTATTTCGCCCGATCCTGAAATAGAGCCACTAACCTGGTCAGCCGAAAGATCGCCAATTTCAATATTACCGCTTCCACTAACTGCCAAATCAAGTTTTTTCGTATTCAATTCATCAGCTTCGATATTTCCTGACCCGGATACGGATAGTCCATCAATGTCAGGAGCAGTAATATAAATTTCAATTTTACCTGGATTAAATTTGTGGAAGATATAGTTTTTAGGAAAACGTATATGTAGCTTTCCGCCCTTTACTTCGGTGATTATATCTTCTAATACCGATGATTTTGCTTCAATTTTAACACTTTGTTTTCCTCCTTGTTTCAGATGTACGTTGGCCGAAATATGCAACCCAATTGATGAAAACGATGGTACATTACGTTCCTGTTCCTCTGCTGACACAGGATTAACGATGGAAATGCTTAAAAGAAACAATCCGAGAAATAAGATTTTGTTTTTCATTTTTGAAAGATTTTAGTTTCCGTTCTGATTTTATAAAGACGTGCAAATATTAGGGAAGTTACACCTGAAAAAAAATATGATATAAAAACTATATATCGAACAATCCTTCAGGGAGTTGCAGTTTAATTATTTTTTTCCTGTCATTGGCTTCCAGTAGAAAATCTTCATTAAAAGGAATAAGAATTTCATTTCCATTGTAATCAACTGTAAAAACAATATTTCCGGAATAGTCGTCGATGTGAGTAATCCTTCCAATTTCATGGTTTTTTTCGTCGAGGACCATATAATTGATTAAGTCGGGAGAAAGGATAGCTTCCGGTTCAGCAATAATTTCAGATTGAAAAAGGTAAACAGAACACCCAATCAGACGTTTGGCATATTTTTCAGTTTCAACATCATCAAAGGTAACAATAGCGCTGTTGCCGGCTTTGAAACGGAGTCCATCTTCTTTTAGGAAAAAAGGAACCAACAACCCTTCAATTTCCACAAAAAACCGTTCGGCTTCTTCAACAGAATATTCATATTGAGGCTCAAACTCCAGGACCACATCCCCGTGAACTCCATGCGTTTTTCGGAAGAAACCAATTTTTTCGCAGTCAGCTTTTGGTATTGTTTCCATATTTACAAAGATAGTATAATAGTGTAGTGGCAATCAAAAAAAAACCATCCGTCAGCCGACGAATGGTTTTCTATTTCAGATGTGTTGTACTTCTTTACGATTCAGCACCCCCATCTTTCGGAGCTTCTTCCTCAGCTGATGCTTTGGGTTTTTCTTCCTTTTCCTCTGCAGCTTTTTCTGCTTCAGGTTTTTCTTGTGTTTCAGCAGCTACTTCTTTTGTTTCTTCTGCCTCAGCAACTTCTGCTACATCTTCTTTTTCAGCAACCGGTTCTTCCGATTCAGTAGTTACTTCTTTTGTTTCAGTAACTTCTTTAATTTCAGCAACTGTTTCTTCTGCCTCAGCAACTTCTGCTACATTTTCTTTTTCAGCAACCGGTTCTTCCGATTCAGCAGTTACTTCTTTTGTTTCTGTAGCTTCTTTAATTTCAGCAACTGTTTCTTCTTCAGCAGTTTCATCTTCTGCTTCTACTTCTTCTTTTGCAGCTTTTGCTTCTTCAGCTAATTCGGCATTTTTGGCTGCAATTGCAGCAGCTTTTGCTTCATTAACTTTAGCTTCGGCATCCAACTGCTTTTTCATTTCAGCATCAGCTTCATTTGACAGCCGGTCGATTTTTGCCTGGATTTTTGCTTCTTTTTCAGCCATCCACTTTTCCAATCGTTTTTCGGCTTCTGCTTCATCAAATGCTCCTTTTTTCACTCCACCCATCAGGTGTTTTTTGTAGAGTACACCTTTGTATGACAATATTGCCTTAACGGTGTCGGTAGGTTGTGCGCCTTTTACAAGCCAGTCGTAAGCTTTGTCAAAATCGAGATCTATATTAGCAGGATTTGTGTTGGGATTATATGAGCCAATCCTTTCAATATACCTGCCATCTCGTGGCGCCCTGCTATCTGCTACCACAATGTGGTAGTAGGCATAACGTTTGCGGCCGTGCCGCGCTAGTCTCATTTTTACTGGCATAATTCTAAAATTATTTTTTGAAAATGTGGCGCAAAGATAGTATAAAAAACTATTTGTGAAAAGGTTGGGGAATTATTTATTAATTGGCCTCCCCTGACCCCTTCAAGGTTGGGGAGAAAGTTAATATATGAAAGAAATCAATTTTTTGAATGCCAGAAGATATTAAAGTCCCTACTTTGGAGGGATTTAGGGAGCTTTTTATCTTTTCACATACTGTTCTTCGTAATATTTCTGGTATTCTCCTGAAGTTACATTTTCCAGCCATTCTTCATTTTTTAGGTACCAGTCGATGGTTTTTTCAATACCTTCCTCAAACTGAAGTGATGGTTCCCAGCCCAGCTCATGCTTAATTTTTGTGGCATCGATAGCATAACGTAAATCATGGCCGGCGCGGTCTTTCACAAAAGTGATCAGTTGTTCCGACTCCCCATCTTTTCTTCCCAGCTTCTTATCCATAGTACGGCAAATAACCCGGATCAGGTCAATGTTTTTCCATTCGTTAAAACCACCAATATTGTATGTTTCCCCAACTTCACCTTTATGAAAAATGACGTCAATGGCCCGGACGTGATCGACTACCCACAACCAGTCGCGAATGTTTTCACCTTTCCCGTAAACCGGAAGTGGTTTTTTGTTTTTAATGTTATGAATAAAAAGCGGGATCAGTTTTTCCGGAAACTGGAATGAACCGTAATTATTTGAACAATTGGAAATGACTGTTGGAACCCCAAAAGTATCCAGATAGGCACGTACAAAATGATCGGAACTGGCTTTTGATGCCGAATACGGGCTGTGCGGATCGTACCTTGTTTCTTCCGTAAAAATGCCTTCGTTGCCTAACGATCCGTAAACTTCGTCAGTGGAAATATGATAAAACTTTTTCCCCTTTAAATCATCCTTCCATATGTGTTTGGCGGCATTCAGCAAATTAACGGTACCGATAACGTTGGTAAAAACAAATTCAGTCGGATTCGAAATTGAGCGGTCAACATGTGACTCGGCAGCCAAATGTATCACGCCATCAAATTGTTTTTCCTGAAACAGATTTAGAATGAATTCCCCGTCTACAATGTCGCCTTTCACAAATTCGTAATTGGGACTGTTTTCTACATCTTTCAGGTTGGCCAGGTTGCCGGCATAGGTTAGTTTGTCGAGGTTAACGATTTTATAATCAGGATATTTCTCAACGAAAAGACGGACTACATGTGATCCGATAAATCCAGCGCCGCCTGTAATAAGTATGGTCTTCATAGTTAAAATTTTTGCAAATTTAATAAAACCGGATAACTAAAAAATAGCACCGATCCCGATGCCAAATTTTATGAAATCAGTCGTAACATTGTCATATAGTGATTTGCCGGTTGCATGAAACAATGGACAGGCAAAAATTCTACCGAACCATCTGGTAGATTCATGCCGAAATCCAACAATTGGTGACAAATATATTTCATTGGTAGCCGGTTGAGCCGGTGTTTTATCGAGGTTACTTTTAAATATAAATGTTGATCCGATCCCAGCTTCAAATAAAATTCCATGTGCTCCAAAATCACAGGCGATCTGTACCGGAAAATCAAATGCATATTCCGATTTGGCTGTTTTAGGTGCTAATCCTATACCGGTTTGAGCAATGATTTTAAAGCGTTCATATTTGATCAAAGATCTTGCAATATTTGCAGAAGCAATAATCCCGCTTCCCCCGACTTCCAGCGATAAATAGGTGTTTTTCCCCTGTGCGATCAGTAAAACAGGTGTAAAAAGAAACAGGAAGAAAAGGGACCGACGCATTTTTAGTTTTTCACTTAAACGCAAAAAACCGTAAAATAAGTATGATTTTATTTTATTCCCCTAAGATTTTTTTCCCAGTTCCAGGCTGAAATCAATGTTTCTTCCAATCCCTTTTCTGCTTTCCACCCCAGCTCTTCATTTGCAAAAGTTGTATCGGCCCAGATTTTTTCAGTATCGCCTGTACGACGGGCTACAATTTTGTAGTTTAGTTTAACTCCGGTAGCTTTTTCAAATCCTTTTACCATTTCCAGTACCGAAACGCCTGTTCCTGTGCCAAGATTAAAAACTTCGTAATTCAATTTGCTTTTACCATTTAATAACCGGTTGACCGTAACTACATGCGCTTTTGCAAGATCAACAACGTTAATGTAATCGCGAATAGCTGATCCGTCAGGTGTATCATAATCGTCGCCAAAAACTTTTAGTTCATCACGCAATCCTGCTGCAGTTTGAGTGATAAAAGGAACCAGGTTTTGAGGTATTCCCAATGGCAGTTCTCCAATTAACGCTGAAGGATGTGCACCAACAGGGTTAAAATAACGTAGCGCAATCCCATTCAGTTTTGGATTTGCCGTGATTGTGTCTTTTAAGATATCTTCGTTTACCCGTTTGGTATTTCCATAAGGTGATTCAGCATCTTTGCGCGGGGTTTGTTCGGTTACCGGTAAAATATTAGGTTGTCCGTAAACTGTGCATGACGACGAAAAAACCATTGAAGGAATGTTGTATTTAATTTGGCATTCCAGCAAATTTATCATCGAAACCAGGTTGTTACGATAGTACAGCAATGGCTTTTCCACAGATTCACCAACAGCCTTCGAGGCAGCAAAATGAATAATTGCATCGATTCCGGTATTTCGACGAAAGAAATCATCCGTTCTTTCCCTTTCCGAAAGATCAAATTTTTCAAAGGCTGGTTTTGTCCCGGTTATTTTTTCAATGTTGTCAAGAACTTCAATTCCGGAATTAGAAAGATCATCAACAACTACCACTTCAAAACCTGATGTCTGAAGTTCCACAACCGTGTGAGAACCAATATAACCGGTGCCTCCGGTAACTAAAATTTTGCGGCTCATTTTGCTGATTTTAAGTAGCAAAAGTAGGAAATTAAAGGAACTTTTAGGGTGTGCTGAAATATAATTTAAAGATCATTTCGTTGAATAATATTATTCTATTTCAGCTATGCAAGAAGATGTTTTTATAATTTTACGTTGAAAAAAGTGAAAGAGGTGAAATTAGAAAAATATGTACGCGATTTGCTCCTGGAATATGAAACAGTGATAATTCCCGGTTTTGGGGCGTTTATTTCAGGATATAAACCTGCTGAAATCAGTGAAAAGGAAATAAAACCACCATCACGGCAAATTTCTTTTTCATCGAATATCAGGAATAACGATGGGCTTTTGGTTGATTATGTAGCCAATGCTGAACAGGTTTCGCATTTCGATGCGTTGAAGATCATCGAAAAAGATCGGGATAACATTATTTTTCAACTCGATAAAGGAGAAAAAGTAACGCTGGAAGAAATAGGCGAATTGTATTCCAATGAAAAAAATGAAATACAGTTCACACCTTTTCAGGAAGAAAATCTGCAGGCAGAGTCATTTGGACTGGAAGCAGTTTCACTCGAAAAACTGGCAGAACAACAACCTGAACCGGAAATAAACGAAGAAAATCAACCGGATGAACAACCTGTTGTTGAGGAAGAAACGGAGATAATACCTGTTGAAAATGGAGAGGAGGAAGTAACAGATGAAGAATCAGAACCTATTGAAGATGAAATAGTTCAGGAAACCGATGAAACACCGGAAGAAGAAATAAATGAAGTTTCGGAAGCTGTTTCGGATTCAGCAACTGAAGAAACGGAGCTAATACCTGAACAGGTGGAAGCAACAAATGAAACTCCTAAATCTGAAGAAGAAAAGAAAAAGAAGGCAGGTTGGTACTGGTACTTGCTGATTTTAATACCTGTAATTGTTGCAGGCGTTTTTGTTGTCAAAAATGTTTCGGAGGAGAAGCCGGAATATACAAATCCAAAAACGGTTATTCAGGCACCTCCGAAAAATGAAAGTCAGGCAGAAGAAGCCACTGGTTACTGTTCCTGATTCAGCAAAAATGGTTCAGGCAACGGAAGAACAAAAGGATTCAGTGCATCACCTCTCTTACAGAAGAAAAAAAGAAGAAAAATTTGCTCCCGGACAACCAATTTATCTATCTGGTTGGCGGAAGTTTTAAAGACGAAGAAAATGCCAAAACCTACATGGAAGAATTAAAGGAAAAAGATTTTGATCCATTTTATATAGGGAAACAAGGCAATTTTTATATGGTTGGAATTGGTAAATATAAAACTGAAGGCCAGGCAGTTCGGACAAGAGATACCATTTGGATGAAGGACCCGGGCCTCGGATCTGTGGGTTATGAAGGAATAAAAATATTAGGGAAGCACCAGAAATCAATACACCATGATAAAATACTTCAAATTTCTTTTTATCCTGGCAATGTTGTCTGGATTATCGTGTAATCAAAAAAATGAACGGATTGTTACCGGCGGTCCGGAAGTAGTAACATTTAAAGTACTTCCATTCGAACTAAAACAGGTAAAACTTCTTGACGGACCATTTCTTCATGCAACACAATTAAATGAACAGATTTTACTGAATTATGAGCCTGACCGTTTTTTGGCTAAATTCAGAATTGAAGCAGGGTTGAAACCAAAAGCCGAACATTATCACGGATGGGAAGACAATACCATTGCAGGACATAGTTTGGGGCACTATTTAAGCGCCTGTGCATTAATGTATCAAACAACCGGTAACCAGCAGTTCCTCGATCGGGTAAATTATATTGTTAATGAGCTCGACACTTGCCAGCAAGCCGATGGTGATGGTTATATCGGTGCCTTTCCGAATGGAAAAAGAATTCTTGAAGATGAAGTAGCCAAAGGCGATATCCGAGCTCAGGGGTTCGATTTAAATGGAATTTGGGTTCCTTTTTATACTGAACACAAAGTGATGGCCGGGCTTTTTGATGCCTACGATTTATGTGGCAATGAAAAAGCCCTTGAAATCAACCGAAAATTTGCTGACTGGCTATATACTGTTGTTTCTGGATTGAACGAGGATCAGATTCAGAAAATGTTGAATTGCGAACACGGCGGAATTAATGAGTCGTTAGCAGAATTGTATGCTAAAACCGGGAACGATAAATACCTTAAAATGTCGCGGATTTTTCAGCATAAAGCCATTCTTGATCCGCTTTCAAAAGGTATCGATATTCTTTCGGGGAAACACTGTAATACGCAAATTCCGAAACTCATCGGACTGGCGCGTCGCTATGAATTGACAGGCGACACTACTGATCGGAAAACTGCCGAATTCTTTTGGAAAACGGTAGTAAATCACCATTCGTATGTTACCGGTGGAAACGGGAATCATGAATATTTTGGGCCGGCTGATACACTTCGTAACCTCTTGAGTAATGAAACTACAGAAACCTGCAATGTTTACAATATGCTCAAACTCTCGCGGCACTTATTTGAATGGGACGCTTCACCCAAAGTAGCCGATTTTTATGAACGTGCCATGTTGAACCAGATTTTGTCATCGCAGGATCCGGTTAACGGACATGTGCTTTATAATCAGTCGCTGGAAATGGGTGGGCACAAAGAGTTTCAGGATCCCGAATGATTTTACCTGTTGCATCGGAACGGGAATGGAAAATCATTCGAAATATGCACGAAATATATTTTTTCACAATAATGATGAGCTGTATGTGAGCCAGTTTATTGGAGCTGAACTTTACTGGCCCGAAAAGAATCTTGTGGTGAACCAAATCACTGCTTTTCCTGAAGAACAAAGCAGCCGGCTTGAGTTTACATGTCAGGAAGTTACTCCTTTAACGGTTCAGATCCGTTATCCTGCGTGGGCTACCAAGGGGATGGAAATAAAAATCAATGGGAAAAAACATCGCATTTCAGAAAAACCGGGAAGTTTTATAGGTTTGAGAAGATACTGGAAAGATGGCGATGTAGTAGAAATTAATTTTCCGTTTACGCTTCGTTTGGAAACAATGCCGGACGATTCAAACCGGGTTGCTGTATTTTACGGTCCACTGGTGCTGGCAGGAAACCTGGGCGATGAAAATGATCCAAAACGTTATGATCCGATGTATGTTCCGGTAATTATGACTGAAGACAGAAATCCGGAACATTGGCTGCAGGCGGAAGATGGGAAAATCAATGCTTTTATTTCACAAAATGTCGGACGGCCGCATGATTTTGAACTTATTCCGTTATACACCATTTACAACCGAAGTTATTCGGTTTATTTCGATATGTTTACTGAAAATGGTTGGGAAAAGCAACAAAAAGAATATCTCGAAAAAATAGAGGAAAAGAAACGGTTGGAAGCCGCGACCATCGATTTTTTCCAGCCTGGGGAAATGCAGCCGGAACGCGATCATCAGTTTAAAGATTTTAAAACCTGGACTGGTGAAAACAAAAACCGCAAGTTTCGTGAAGTTGATCGTGGCGGCTGGTTTACCTGTGAAATGAAAGTCAATAAGAATGAACCTGCTAATTTGGTTGTAGAATACTGGGGAGGTTATACCGGGAGTAAGACTTTTGATATTCTTGTTGATAATGTAAAAATCGCGACCGAGAATATTTCAAATAAGAAACCGGGAGAATTTATCGATGTTACTTATCAAATTCCTCAAAACCTTATTTCAGGAAAAAATAAAATCACGGTTAAGTTTTTACCACATGAAGGACATCGTGCCGGCCCGGTTTTCGGAGTTAGAACGGTTAAAAAAGAAGTTAATTCCTGATTATTGTTCCAGATAATTTTTTAACGAAGTACCAATAATATATTTCCAGCCTTCTTCAAAATTCTTGCGGGCAAAATCCGGGTTGTCGGCAGGGAAAGATTCAAGTCCACTATGAAATAATCGAAGTTTTGTCTTTGCCGGTGAGTCGTCCGTTTCAGAAATCTCAAACCGTACATTGGTAATTCCCGGATATCCGTCGTAACGCCAGGAGTATTCCAGAACTTTTAAAGGTACGGCTTCGGTAATTTCGCAAATGTGGAGGTATTGCGTTCCTTCTTCAGGACCTCCCCAAAACCGAAATTCAAAACCTATTTCAGGAATGAATTCTTCCAGATCAAAATACCATTTCTTCATTTCATTTTTGTCGGTAAGCACTTTCCATATTTTAGTTGGTGTAGCCTCGAAAATACCTTCCACAGTCAATACTCCCATTTCTAAAGAATTTATTATTATAAATTACAAAAGTAAAATTGTTAAGCTACAGAATTGTTTTTCAAATCTTATTTAATGAAATTGATTTTTGTAAATTGCACCATATAAACCAACAACCTGGCTTTTATGAATCCATCACGTAGAAATTTCTTAAAAAAATCGGCACTTGCTGCTTCAGCCATTAGTGCTGCTTCTGTTATCCCATCCAAAATTTGGTCGGCAAAAGTGTCTCCTTCCGATAAAATAAATGTGGCATTAATAGGTTGCCACAGCATGGGTTTTGGCATTTTAAAACATCATTTGGATACCGGGCTTGTAAATTGTGTCGCTCTTTGCGATGTCGATGAGAACGTATTAAATGAGCGATTGGGAAACGTTAAAAATGATTACAACCAAACTCCTGAAATTTACAGTGATTTTAGAAAAGTTCTGGAACACAAAGATATCGATTCTGTGATCATTGGAACGCCTGATCACTGGCATTGTCTGATCATGGTTTCGGCTTGTCAGGCCGGGAAAGATGTTTATGTTGAAAAGCCAATGGCAAATTCCATTGGCGAATGCAATATTATGGTAAAAGCGGCCAATCGTTATAACCGGGTTGTTCAGGTGGGCCAGCAGCAACGCGATAATAAAACTTTTATCGACTCAGTTAATCTGATTAAAAATGGGGAAATTGGCACACTCCGAAAAGTAAATATCTGGGCAAATTTCAATTATGGACTGGGAACAGTTCCAGTGCCTGATAGTTCTGTGCCCAAAGGTGTTGATTATGATTTTTGGCTTGGTCCTGCGCCAAAGCGGCCATTTAATACTGCCCGTTTTCACGGCACGTGGCGACATTACTGGGATTATGGCGGAGGATTGATGTCAGACTGGGGAGTTCACCTGCTTGATATGGGAATGTGGGCCGGTGGAAAAGTTGAAGCCCCAAAAACTGTACTTACTTATGCATCCAATCTTTCAAAACAAAAAATGGCCCGGGAAACATTTGATACGATGAACGTTATTTACCCAAAGGACGGCTATGTAATCAACTGGGATATGACAGCCGGAGTTCAGCAGGGACCGTTTGATACACCTTACGGAGTTCAGTATATCGGAGAAAAGGGTATGATTGTAGCAAATCGGAACAGGTATCATTTGTATCCTGAATGGGATGAAGGAAAGAAAGCTCCCAAAACAGAAGAAGTTTTTTACGATAAAAGCAAGGATGCGCACCGGCAACATGTTGATAATTTTCTGGAATGCATAAAAACAAGGGAAAAAACATCGTGTCCGCCAGAAACGGGGAGAGCAGCAGCTCTTTATGCACACATTCCGAATATTGCTGCCCGGGTTGGCGTCAATGTGCTTGAATGGGATGATAAAAATAACCGGTTTATCAATTGTACAAAAGCCAACGAGTTGATCACACCTGAATACAGGGCTCCCTGGAAATTACCGGAAGTTTAATGAAGGTTTGAAGATTAGAATTTCAGAATATTAGCATAAATATGAATACAAGAAGAGATTTTATTAAAACCAGTGCATTTAGCACCGCAGCAATAATTGTTTCCAATCCATTTTCTCTTATCGCTAAACCTGGAACAAATAAATTAAAAAGCTTTGGATTTATATCAGGAATTGCCGATGCAGCTTTAAAAGCCGATTGGAAAGATACATTAAAAAAGGCCGTAGAATTCGGATTTACTGAATTTGAAGGTGGGAGTAATTATGCTTCTTCACCTCATGAGTTTTTGAACTATTGCAAAGAAATCGGAATAAAACCGGTTGCAAGCGGCACCAGTCTGGATCCAATGTTGAAAGAACCACAAAAATACTTTGATGAACAAAACGAGTTGAAAATGAAATACATTGTGGTTTACTGGCCATGGTTAACAAGTGGTCCTTTCAAACTTGATGACTGCAAAAAATCAGTAGAATATTTGAATGAACTGGGCGTCAAAGCAAAAAAGAATGGACTTAAATTATTGTGGCATAATCATAATCTGGAATTTCAGAAAATGGAGGAGGGGTTGCCATTCGATTACCTGATGAACGAAACAGATCCTGGTGTGGTGAATTGTGAAATGGATATTTACTGGGTGAAAAAAGGTGGTGGTGATCCATTGGAAATGCTAAAGAAATATCCCGGAAGAATTAAAATTCTACATGTTAAAGACATGGCTCCCGGACCGGATCAGGATTTTATTTGTCCGGGTTCAGGTATTATTGATTTTGAGCCAATTTTTAAAGAAGCACAAAAACAGGGAATCGAGCATTACATTGTGGAAAGGGACAATGAACCCGATGGAATTGGCTGTCTTAAATCAAGCGGAGAATTTCTTAAAAATATTAGATTCTGATAATATCTACAGACAAAAAAAGGCGGGTTTAGAATGAAAAAAATATCATTCCTGATAGTGATTGTGTTGATCTGTCAACTAAAGGGAAAAGCACAAAATCCGATCGTTCCTCCTGGTGTTTATATTGCAGATCCTTCGGCACATGTTTGGGCAGACGGGAAACTTTACATTTATGGATCACTCGATGAAAGCCCGGATTATTATTGCTCCTACCGGCACCATGTGTTATCAACTGCTGATTTACAAAACTGGGATATTACGGAAAATGTTTTTTCATCGAAAGGAGAAAATGACCAGGTACCTTATTCCGATGCACCGCTTTATGCCCCGGATTGCCAGTTCAAAAATGGGAAATACTTCCTGTATTATTGCATGCCAGATTCAAAAGCTGCAGAAGGAGTAGCAACCAGTGATTCACCGACCGGGCCATTTATTAACGGGCAGAAAATTCAGGTCGCAGGTAAGGAAGAAATTGATCCTTGTGTTTTTATTGACGATGATGGTCAGGCATATTATATATGGGGACAATTTCAAGCTAAAATTGCCAGACTTAAATCCAACATGACCGAAATTGATACAGCTACGATTAAAGTCGGAGTGGTAAATGAAAAAGAACATCGTTTTCATGAGGGTGGTTACATGATAAAGAGAAATGGAATTTATTACTTTATTTACGCGCAATTGAGTTTTGCAAACCGACCGACTTGTATTGGTTATTCTACCAGTCGATCTCCATTTGGGCCATTTAAATACGGTGGTGTTATTATTAATAATGATCATTGCGATCCGGCGAATTGGAACAATCATGGTTCAGTTGTCGAGTTTCACGGGAAGTGGTATGTTTTTTATCATCGGGCTACACATAACAGCCGGATGATGAGGAAAGCCTGTGTTGAACCAATTGCGTTTAATGATGATGGCAGTATTAATGAAGTTGAGATGACCTCACAAGGAGCTGGGCCACCATTAAGCGCATTCGAAAAAATAGATGCAGAAAGGGCTTGCCTGCTGTTTGGGAATGTAAGAATTCAATTGTTTGAAACTGGAAATGAAGAGTTAGGTGGTATCGAAAATCAGGATAATGTGGCATTTAAATACATTGATTTTAAAGATGGTGCAGACAAAGTGAAATTCCGTCTAAAACCTTTAAAAAATGGTGGAAGTATTTCAATTCGACTTGATCAACCATGGGGAAAACAGATCGGGTTAATAAATATTCCCGGTGACGAAAACGGAAAATGGCAGAATATTTCGGCTGAAATTAAAAAAACAACCGGTGTGCACGCGGTTTGGCTAACTCTTTTCGGAAAAGGCAATGATACTTTTGAACTGGATGAATACCGGTTTTTAAATTAATTTATTCATAATTGTTAAAACTACAAATCGCCTCTAAGGGTTTTCTTGTTTTTTTGCGAAGCTTATAACCTTCAGGAGGATAACCAACCGTAATTACCAGTCCAATTTTTCGTTTTTTGGGAATGCTTAAAAGTTGCTGAATTTTCTTTTCATCAAACCAGCCAAGCATGCAGGTCCCCAACCCAATCTCAGCGGCTTGTAAACAGAAATGGGCAGCAGCAATTCCAATATCGTATTGAGGGAATTCCTGTCTTTTTAAACTTCCTCCGATTTGGGTTATTAGTTTTGGCTTCTCAATTACCAAAACGGCTATTACGGGAGCTTCCAGAGCAAATTTGTTAAATGCAACCATCGTACTGAACGTCGCATTTGCAACCTGATTTTTGAGTTCAGGCTCATCCACAATAATCAACCTCCATGGTTGTGAGTTGGAGGCTGAAGGTGCAAGACGAACTGCTTCTATCAGTTTTTTTATTTTATCTCTTTCAACAGGTTTGTTTGTGTATTTTCTAACACTTTGCCGTTGAGTAACTAGTGTTTCAAATGTCATAGGTTGGATATTTTATGTAATGCTTATTTCATGTTTTCCCTGCGTCATCTTTTTGAACAATTCTCCAGAAGTAACGTAGAACTAAACAATTTAAAGATAATTATAACCTTTTAAAATTTAACGTTATGCCAGATAGTGTTTATAAAGTTGTTGAACTTGTTGGCAGTAGTCCTGAATCCTGGGAAAAGGCTGCCCAAAATGCCATTGATGTGGCTTCAAAATCGTTACGCGACCTGCGTATTGCTGAAGTTGTTCAAATGGACATGCACATTCATGAAGGTAAAATAAAGTATTACCGAACCAAACTAAAAGTTTCCTTTAAATACGAGGGATAATAAAATTAATTAAGAAAAGAAGGTGTTTTAAAAGCACCTTTTCTTTTTTACATCCGAAGCTTTTTAAATCCCTGTTTTCAACAAAATTTTCTTAAATTAGAGGAAACCAACTTACAATTCAAAAAAATCAAAATATGAAACGAAGAATATTTATCAGAAACAGTGCACTTGGTGCAGTTGCATTAACTGTCCCGGCGATCCGCAATTTTGGAAATAATTTTTCTGCCGATTTCCAAATCCCAAAACGGGTACTTGGAAAAACTGGCGAAAAGCTTTCCGTAATTGGGTTGGGTGGAATAATGTTAAATGACAATCCGCAGGAATTAGCCAATGAATTAGTTTCCAAAGCCTATGATTTGGGAGTGAACTACTACGATGTGGCACCGAGTTACGGAAATGCACAGGACAGATTAGGGCCTGCTTTAAAACCATACCGTAAGAATTGTTTTCTGGCATGCAAAACGACCGAGAGAGATGCTGTAGGTTCTCAAAAAGAACTGGAAGAATCTTTAAAGAAAATGCAGACCGATCATTTTGATTTGTATCAGTTGCATGCTCTGACATCGGTTGAAGAAGTGAAGAAAGTGTTCGCCCCCGGCGGAGCTATGGAAACTTTTGTAAATGCCAAGAAAGAAGGTAAGGTAAAACATCTTGGTTTTTCGGCACATTCGGTAGATGCAGCTTTACTGGCAATGAAAAACTTTGACTTCGATTCCATATTGTTCCCGATCAATTTTGTTTGCTGGAATGCAGGAGATTTTGGACCACAGGTTTTCGCAGAAGCCGAAAAACGCGGTATGGGAATTCTGGCTTTAAAGGCAATGGCTTTGACCCGACTTGGAAATGGAGAGAAAAAAATATTTAAAAACGTTTGGTACCAACCAATAAGCGATGAAGCAGTTATGGAAATGGCGCTGAAATATACATTGTCTAAAAATGTAACAGCTGCAATTCCTCCGGGAGAACATACATTGTTTTTAAAGGCGCTGGAATTTATGAATGATTATAAACCAATAACTGAAACTGAAACCAGCAAATTACTGGCGCTGGCTAAAGAAACTGAACCTGTTTTTATGCATGCCTGATAATTGAACTTATTGGAACTGATTTTCAAACGAACAAAAATTTATTTGACTGCAATACTTTTTGTTAGTGCAGCCAATTAAAAAATAGTCGAGAAAAAGAAATTTAGTTTGACAAATCACTGTTTAGCCGATTCGTCAAATACCTTTTTAATGTCAAAGTGTGTTTCGCTCTTATGGAACAGTTTCTTTTCCCGTTTTTCAGCTTTCTTTTCTTTAGCACTTTTTTTGGGTGCCTTTTTTAAGTTTTTCTGTGTTTCGTGCGATTTAGACACGGCATTCAAATTTTAAATACAACACTAAATCAATTTAAAAACACCGTAAATTTAAATCGAATTTTAATCCGTTGTTCACTGTATTACAGAAAAATAGAAAGCTTTTTCCCAACTTCTCGTATACGATTAGCAGCCAATTGATATTCCTCCGCTGAATTTAAATGTTCAAGCATCAGCGGAACCGGGTTAAGCTTGTTTAGTTCAGTCAGAAAAACCTGATAATTAAGGTTTCCCAGCCCGATCCTGACCTCCGGAAGATGTGGAGTAAGTTCATCTTCTTTTAACAAAATATCTTTTGCATGGCAACTTTTAATATTTGGGCCAAGAACTTTAATCGCGTGTTTAATCATTTCCCCGTTTTTAAAATAAATTTGCGGACTTACCACCAGATTTACCGGGTCGAAATGGACACCAAACTGTTTTCGGTCGATGGCCTTTATTAACTTTTGGTACGATTCAACCGAATCGGGATATGCCCAGGGCATGGTTTCAAGCGCAAAAAATGTATTTGTTGGATGAACTGCATCAATTATTTTTCGTGTTGTTTCAACAATTAAATCAAAAGTTTCCGGGGTAAGATTGTCTTTGTGTGGCCCTGCCCATTGATTTGGATTTCGTGATCCGCTGATATTAACACAACATTTTGCTCCGATTTCATCTGCCAGCTCAAGTGAGCGAATACACTTTTCAAGGGCGGCTTTTCGCTTCTCATCATCCGGATCAATTGGATTACTCCAGGCGCCAACTTCCGAGATCACTATTCCAGCTTTTTTTGCAACATCTTTATATGCGTTTATTGTAATTGAATCGGCTCCTGGATTTATCGGACAATAAGCAGCACGGTAACGCAATTCCTGTAACGCTTTGATCCATTCTTCCGGGGAATTATATTTTTCAAAAACGGGTCCTCCCAGTAAAATACTGGAAGTTGATTTGGTTTGTGCATCAGCCAAAAATGAGGAAAAAGAAAATCCTGCCGTTGCGGCAAAAATAGTTTTGTTAAATTTTCTTCTGTTCATTTCTCAAAATGATAATAGTTTCTCAAAATTTTATTAAAAATACAGAGGATAGATAAATAATGAAGTGATTTGGGGCATAAAAAAAGCGGCACCTTTAAAAAAGCGCCGCTGGGAATTGTTAGCCATTTCTGGCTGAAATTATGTAGAACTAACTGAACGGTTCTAAATTTTGTTTCATGGCTTCGAAACAGTTGCTATAGTTAAAACAAAATATGTGCCAAAGACAATACGAGGATTATGCCGAATAGCACATTGTGTTGTAAAATTTGTTAAATAGATGGAATGGTCATCGTTATAAGCCGAATTACATTTTTTACATTTTGCTGAAAAACTTTTAGTACTTCTTCCCATGTTACAGGATCTTCATCAATTTTCCAGCAATCGTAATCGGTGCTCATTGCAATAGCGGCGTAAGGAATAGAAAGTTCGTTAGCCAAAATGCATTCAGGTGCTGTGGACATATTAATAACGTCTGCACTCCAAAGGCGAAATATATTTGATTCAGCCCGGGTTGAAAAACGCGGCCCTTCAATCGTAACCACTGTTCCTTTAGAATGAAAGTCAAGATTTAAATCTTTTGCCTTTTCAATTAATTGATTGCGTAAATGATTGTCGAACGGATCGGCCATTGGAGTATGGGAAAGTTTATTGTCATTAAATTCTTCATAAAAAGTAACCTTGCGATGCCGGGTAAAATCGATAAACTGATCCAAAATAACCAGATCGCCTCTTTTTATCTCTTCGCGCAAACTCCCACAGGCCGTGGTAGCCAGAATATGGGTGCATCCTAATTCCCTTATAGCCCATAAATTTGCCCGGTTGTTAACTTGTGTTGGAGGAATGGAATGGTCTCTGTTATGGCGGGAAAGAATTACCACATCAGCGTTTTTTATTTGGCCGGTTTTAAAAGTTGACGATGGTTTTCCATAAGGCGTTTCAATGGTTATTTCACCTGGGTTTTTTAAAATGGTTGAATCTTCAAAACCAGATCCTCCTATTATGGCTATTTTTTTCATAATGTATGTTCTGGAAAAAGTTTTAAGATAGATGATTTATTTGCGGCACAAATTCCTCTTTCTGAAATTAACCCGGTAATAAGTCGGGCGGGTGTAACATCGAATCCGAAATTGACAGCAGTTGATTTTTCAGGAATAAGACGAATATTTTGTATTCGCGAACCGTCCCATCCCTCAATTTCAGCTACTTCTTCCGGGTTTCTTTCTTCAATCGGTATTTCTGAAATGCCGTCTTTTAGTTTCCAATCAATTGAAGTTGAGGGAAGTGCAACATAAAAAGGAATACCGTTATCTTTTGCCGCAAGTGCTTTTAAATAAGTTCCAATTTTATTGGCAACATCTCCGGTAGATGTTGTTCTGTCGCTGCCAACCAATACTACATCGACTTGCCCGTGTTGCATGAGGTGTCCTCCTGTATTGTCCGCGATTACCGTATGCTGAATCCCTTCTTCTCCAAGTTCAAAAGCAGTTAACCGGGCACCCTGGTTTCGGGGCCGGGTTTCATCTACCCAAACATGTACAGGAATTCCTTTTAAGCGTGCTTTGTAAATGGGAGCAGTTGCTGTTCCCCAGTCGATGCATGCCAGCCAGCCTGCATTGCAGTGAGTGAGAATATTTACGGTTGTCTTTTTCTCCTGGTAAATTTTTTCTATGATCTCAACTCCAAAGTTGCCTATTTTTTCACCGTATTCAATCTCTTTTTGTTTAATCGAGTTGGCTTTCTCCAGCGTTTTTTGCAGCAAATCAGAGGACGAAACTTTGGAGGTGATGAAATGCAACATTTCATCTACAGCAAACGCAAGATTTACTGCAGTTGGCCGCGACGATTTCAGGTAATTTGCCTTTTCATTCAGAAATGATAAAACATCTTTTTTGTTGGAATTTAGCAATGCAAGATACATTCCGTAAGCGGCAGTTACACCAATTAACGGAGCGCCGCGAACTACCATTTCGCTGATGGCATAAAAAGCATCTTCCGCGGTTTTAATCTCAAAAATCTCAAACTGAAACGGTAATTTCCGCTGATCAATGACCTGAACAATAGAGTTATCGCCAGGTTTTGTCCAAATAGTATGATAATGTTTTCCTCCGATTTTCACCTGCCCTGTTTTAATGTTTATATTCGCACGGTTAAAAGTAATAAAATGAAAATTGACCTCACCAACATTAAAAATATCATTTTCGATTTAGGTAATGTTTTGTTAAATCTCGACTTTAAAGCATCAATAAAAGCATTTCACCAACTTGGATTAAATCCTGAGTTGGTTGATAATTCACAGGCCTATTCTGATCCGGTTTTCTATAAATTTGGAACAGGCCGGATTTCTCCAACCGAATTCAGAAAACGACTTCGAATACTGCTTCAAAATACGCAAGCTACTGATGAACAACTTGATCGCACCTGGTGCGCAATGATTCTCAATATTCCGGATAAACGGGTAGAAATGTTAAAACGATTGGGTAAAAAATATCGATTGTATTTATTCAGCAATACCAACCAAATTCATGTTGAAAAATTGCATCAGGAATTCTTTCATCATCATAAAATTGAATTTCCTACTTTATTTGAAAAGATATTTTATTCGCATGAAATTCAAGAACACAAACCTGAATTGAAATCTTATTTGAAAGTGATTGAGTTAGCGAATATTAATCCGACAGAAACATTGTTTATTGATGATCTGGAAGAAAATATCGAAGGTGCTAAAAAGGCAGGGTTAAAAACTTTTTGGCTGAAACCCGATATGGAAATTACGGAATTACTTTCAGTCGGATAAATTTATTTTATTTTCTAACAATCCAAATATCCTGTGGCAGCCACGATTTGCCTGAAGGTTTTGTTTCAATATGTTCCAGAATTTCAACTTTTCCGAAAAGCTTTTTCATAAATTCTTTTGGATGAAAAGCTGAAAATGTACGATGTCCTTCTTTAACCTTTCCACGGACAACAAGGTTTCCGTTATCATACTTTTCCAGTTCTTGGTTTGTTAGTTTAGTTCTGAAATTATCACCTTGGGTAGTTAGAAACATAATTCCTTCCGGTTTCAAAATCCGGGTTAATTCGCTCATCCAGTCGAAATGTAATTGTTCCGAAAGGTGGGTGAAAATAGAAAGTCCGTAAATTGCATCAAAGAAATTGTCTTTGTATGGCAGTGCTGCTTTTAATTGATTGGTATTGAACTCAATATCAGTAAGGTTTTTTGAACACCAATCGATTGATCGTGCATTGTAATCGGTTCCGTAATAACTGCACCCATTTCCAACAACTTTTGGCAAATGACGTATCACTCTCCCAGGTCCACAACCCCAGTCAAGAATCTTTTTATTTTTTAGTTCAATATGTTTTTGAATGTGGCCAATAACCCAGGATGCAGTTTCATAACTCTCAGAATAATATTTTGAATAGTTAATTCTAAATGATTCATAAATAAGGTAGTCAGGTGGTAATGCAATATTCGGATGTTCTTTTTTAAACGTCCGGTTTTCTTCCCGGTTTTTTGCTTTCTCAATATAAAACCTAATCCGGTCAAGAAGATAAATCAATCTGAGTTTTCGAAGAAGATTTGAGATTTGCCCTTTATTCATTTTGTGCTACTGATAAATCCTGTTATTTCAGAATAATAATTTTTTTCAGTCTGATATCTTTGAGTGGACGCCATTCATTGTCGGTTTCTACCTGAACAATTTTATCAACTACATCCATTCCTGATATTACTTCCCCAAAAACAGTATAAGTTCCGTCGAGATGCGGTGCACCTCCAACAGTTTTGTAAGCTTCGCGCTGGGCTGCAGAGAATTTGTAGTTATTCTGTTTTTCCAGTTCATCCAGTTCCCTGTCTGTGTATGTTCTCCCGGAAACAATATAAAACTGCGATCCGTCTGATCGGCGACGCTGATTTCTTGTATCAGGCTTTCGGGGTGAACCGATCATCCCTCTTTTATGGAATAATCCAGGAACAATATGCGCCGGAATGGTATATCCGGGACCTTTATAACCTATGATGTCTCCTTTCTTCGCATAACGTGTGTCAGCGGCTCCGGATTGAATGCCAAAATTCTTTATTACCCGGTGAATTAGAAGACTATCGTAATAATGCTCTTTTACTAGTTTAATAAAATTGTCACGGTATTCCGGTGTTTCATTAAATAAACGAATGGTAATATTTCCGGCATCAGTTTCCAGAACCAACCCTTTTATTTTGCGATTTTCGGCAGCTACTGCTTCATTTGTATTCGAACTGAGTGATTCAAGACTGGTAGGCTTTGGCTGGCTGTTTTTTAACAAATCGGTTATATAAATGGACGGAATTACCAGGCTTTGCATATCATAACTCACAACTGCCGAGTAAGCGACCCCAATCGATTGACGGTTGGAAACAAACAAAGGCATTCCGAAAGCTGATTTTCTAACCCGGTTAGTTACCCTGTAACGTTTGGCTCCTCTGATTGTTGTAAGGTTAAGAAACTTTCCCGTAAAAAGTTGTATGGTTTTTCCTGATACAGGTGGAATATAAATTGTTTTGGCTGAATTTGGAGGTGTTCCTTCAAAAAGTTCTATGGGTTTACGCTGAACAGAATCAGTATAAAGTAATATCAGGTCATTAATCCTGTCAACACCGATAAACTTTGTTAAAGTATAATTCTTTGGTGTATCAAAAGGTGAAAAGACCACTTTGGTAGCACTGCTTACAAGCGAATACCTGGTTACAATTATATTTGGAGCAACAAAAAATCCTTGCCCTGATTCCAAAATCCTGTTCCCGTCGTAAGTGTTTAGTGTTACTAATGCTGGCATAACTTCTTCCCAGCCGGTTTCTTTAATTTCTGCCGTGTTTTTTTCCGTAGCTGCTTTTTGAGCTGTGGCATTTTTATCCTTTCCTCCATTGTTTACAGGAAGAGAAGAAGTAAAACCAGAATGATCACCCAAAAAGCCGAATGTTTCATTTACTATTTGTTTAAAATCGTTACGTTTATTTTGACATCAGTAAACGGACGGTTGTTTTTGTCGGTTTTTAGTTCAGCAATTTTATCGATGGTTTCGAACCCGGAAATACATTCTCCAAAAATAGTATATTTCCCATCCAGTTCGGGATAGCCCCCGATTGTAGTATATGCTTTACGTTGTTCTTGCGAAAATTTTAGCGTGTTTGGATTCAGTTTGTACTGAATTTCGATCTTATCCATGATCTCCTGTGCCAGTTCCCTGAATTCAGTTACTTTCTTTTCTGCTTTTAGTTGTTTTAGTTTTTCACGTACTTCCGGGGTCATAATTTCCTGAATGATTTTATTTCGGATTGGACGATTTACTGCAAGTTCCATGGTGTCCAGTTCGCCGGGTGTAAAAACTCTTCCTTTTATGATATAAAACTGGGAAATGTCTGATTGTTTGAATGGATTTATTTCATCGGGTTGGCGGGGTGCGCAAAGTGCCCCTTTTTTATGAAAGTGGTTCGGACGAATTTCATCATCAACGGTTTTATCAGGATCACCGTATCCGATTCGTTTCCCGGGTGGTGCATTTTTTGAACTTTTCGATCCGCCTTGTATCAGAAAATCCGGCATTACCCTGTAAAATAATGTTCCGTTGTAATAACCCTCTTTTGCCAGTTCAATAAAAGCGTCACGGTGCTTTGGCGTATCATCATACAATCGGAATTTCATGTTGCCTAAATTCGTGGAAATCAGAACGGTTGTTGACTGGCTTCTTGCATTTAGCCAAAAAATACTTAAAACAAAAATTATAAGAAAAGAACGAATCATTTTTTACTTAATCACTTCAACCTTCATATGAATATCTTCTTCAGGCCGGTTATTCCGATCGGTTTTTACAGCTGCAATTTTATCTACAACATCCATTCCTTCAACAACTTCTCCAAAAACAGTGTATTCTCCGTCCAGCGATGGATAACCTCCGATAGTAGTATAAATTTGTTTCTCTTCGTCCGTCAGCGAAAACTTAGGTCCTGCATTGTACATACTATCCACCTTTTCCCTGAGCTCTACAATAAATTCGTTAAATCCGTCTCTGTCATTTTTTTCCCGGAACTCCGCTAACTTATCGTTGTTGCTCTGAACGACTTCACGAAACATGGCTTCTTTTCGGTGCGAGTTGATTATTTCAACCATGGAATCCAACTGTCCCGGGCGGTAAACTTCACCTTGTACGATATAAAACTGTGAACCGCTGGATGCTTTTTCAGGATTTTGCGGACCTCCCAGACGGGCAGCAGCCAATGCGCCCCGTTTATGGAAATGATTTGGTTTAATTTCGGCAGGTATTGTATATCCCGGGCCGCCTCCTCCCAAACGAACCGATTTGTCAGCATTCTTTGATTCCGGGTCACCTCCCTGGATCATAAAATTTTTCATCACCCGGTGAAATAAAAGTCCATCATAAAAACCTTCATTGGCAAGTTTGATGAAGTTCTTTTTATGAAGCGGGGTATCGTCGTAAAGTTTTACTTTGATCTCTCCAAGGTCGGTTTTGATTGATACAATAGTTTCGTCTGATTTTTTTCCTTTTGATCCGCACGAAATAATAAATGCGGTTAACACCAGCGTAATAAAAAACAGAATCCTTTTCATTGACTAAAATTTTATTAAAATTGACCTACTTTTGACAAAAATTGCTGTAAAGATAAAAAGATGAAACGACCGTGACAATTAATTAATATCAAAGAAGTATAATTAATTTTAAGAGAGTTCCATCGAATACAAAAGAAAGAAAAATAATTAAATGAGATGAAGTTTATTCTGCTTACGCTTTCATTTTTAATCCTACTTGTTTCCTGTAATATTCGGAGTAAGAAAAAGGCTCCTCCGTTAAATCTTCCTCCTGAATCAGTTTCACTTAAAATTGGCCCGGAGCCATTTATTAGTAAACTGCCCAATGAACTGAACGAAAATTCGGGACTGATATTTTACGATGGATTATTTTGGACCATAAATGATAGTGGAGGAAAAAACAAAATCTACGGATTCGATTTTTTAGGCGAGATTCAAAAAAGAATTGAATTAAAAAATGCCAGGAACAACGATTGGGAGGAAATTGCCCAGAATAAAAAAAACATTTATATAGGCGATTTTGGTAATAATTTTGGAAACCGTAAAAATCTTAGAATTTATAAGGTTGATAAAGATGATTTGAACAAAAAACACGATGACATTAAAGCGGGTGTAATTGAATTTAATTATGCAGATCAACATAATTTTAAATCGGGCATGCATAAAACGGCATTCGATTGTGAAGCTATGGTCGAATTAAACAAGGAATTGTACCTTTTTACAAAAAACTGGGTAAATCAAACCACTACGGTATATAAAGTTCCTGAAAAGGAGGGAAAATACAGCCTCCAACCTTATGAAACATTTAATGTAAACGGATTAGTAACTGGTGCAGATTTCAGTCCTGATGAAAAAATTCTGGCCCTTGTTGGATACAGAGATTATGTCCCGTTTTTATGGTTATTTACGGATTTTAAGGACGATCACTTTTTCTCTGGCAAGAAGTCGTTTATCCAAATGGATTCGATTACAGATGCGCAAACTGAAGGCGTATGTTTTTTAAATAACAATATTTTGCTGATTTCGTGTGAACAAACACGAAGGTTTCCTCAGCAGGTTTTTTTGTTCAATACAAATACACTAAAAGCGCATGGAACACATTAGGGTAAGCACAACAATTAGGCTCGAAAAAATAAATCTTTCAATGGCTCAGGTAATTTTTGATACTGTTGTTCGCGACAAAAAGTATTTAAAAACATGGCTGCCTTTTGTTGAATACACCCAGCAATTGGAGGATACAAAGTTGTTTATTCAGAGCGTTTCAGACGATGATAACAGTCGGAAAAAGGCGATTTACAGTATTTGGGTGAATGAAGAATTTGCCGGGCTGATTGGTTTTAATGATATTGACTGGGCCAACAAAAAAACTGAACTGGGGTACTGGCTGGCGGAAAAAATGCAGGGGAAAGGAATAATTACGCTGTGTGCTCAGAAATTGATCCGATATGCATTTCAGAAATTAAAACTGAACCGAATTCAGATTAAAGTTGCAGTAGGAAACGAGAAAAGTGCTGCAATCCCAAAACGGCTTGGTTTTTATTTTGAAGGAATAGAAAGAAACGGAGAATTGATTGAAAATAAATTCCATGATCTGGAAATATATAGCTTAATCAGAAATGACCTCACTTAATTTTTTTTAAAATACAGAACAAACAAAAAGAAGCAGAATATCAGTTATTTAATTAATAAATGCCAATTAAAATCTGTTAATGACAGTATTTATTTTTTTAATTTTTTTTATATTTGAACATTGAAATCATTTATTCGATTTTTTTAGAAACAGAAAACAAAGACAATTAGACACAATTATGGAGGAAAAAAGAATCAGGAGAAACCTCTACCGGGTACTCCGGAAAACAGGTGTTGAAAAGAAAAACATCAGTCTGAGAACATCTTATAGTGATGATTTACAATTTGACCAGGTAGATTGGTCTATTTTTGCTTACTATCTGGAAGGAATTTTTAATATTTCAATACGCGACGAAGAATTAAACAAATTAGGGACCGTACAAAATACGATACGGTTTTTGGGGCAAACGGCATAATTTTCAGGTTTAAAAAGTTAGAGAGAAGAGGGTTAATTTTATAGCCCTCTTTTTTTGAACTTTCATTTACGTAATTTGTATTAAGAAAAAAAAATAACTTAAAACATACTTATATGGAAATTATTGACAGTTCATCACAAAAAATCTATGATTTGGTTATGCTTTACGGACCTAAGTTGGTTGGAGCTATATTGACGCTGATTATTGGTTTATGGGTTATCAAAATCATTCACAAAGCAGTTCGCAAAACCTTTGAAAAAAGAGATGTTGACGTTTCGTTACGTGGATTTTTAAACAGCATGATTGGCATATTGCTGAAAATTATGCTTTTTATCAGTGTGATTGGGATGCTTGGTGTTGAAATGACCTCATTTATCGCTATTCTTGGAGCAGCAGGTCTGGCTGTAGGCATGGCACTTTCCGGGACTCTCCAAAATTTTGCCGGTGGCGTAATGATCCTGATTTTTAAACCTTTCAAAGTAGGGGATTATATTGTTGCCCAGGGACATGCAGGTAGTGTTAGGGAAATTCAGATTTTTAATACCATATTGAAAACGCCCGATAATGTGACAGTGATAATTCCCAATGGTGGTCTTTCAACAGGTTCAATGACTAACTATTCCACAGAAGCGCAAAGAAGGGTTGACTTTGTTTTTGGAATTGCTTATGGAGATGATGTTGATAAAGCAAAAAATGTATTATTAAAACTTATTAATGCTGATGAACGAATATTAAAGGACCCGGAACCATTTATTGCCGTATCAGAATTGGCAGACAGTTCAGTTAATTTGGTGGTTCGTGTTTGGGCCGACGCTGCTAATTACTGGGGAATCCATTTTGATTTAATTGAAAAAGTATATAAAACTTTTGCTAAGGAAGGTCTTAATATTCCTTTCCCGCAAATGGATGTTCACGTTCAGAAGTGAGAGTTTTTATCCATGCATATTTAAGGTCCTTCAAAAAAGAAGGGCCTTTATTTTTTAATTACTTTAACTACCGATGACAGCGAAGAACCTGCTTCGAACTTTACAATATAGAGTCCTGGTTCCTGTCCGTTAAAAGATATGTTTATCCGGTTTGTTCCTGGTTCAAGCCATTGGTTTCCCGTATTCTTAATTAAAATTCCTGTTGCATTATAAACTAAAATCTTTCCTTCCAGGCGTTTGCCCGTCGAAAAAGAAATAGTTAGGTTATCGGTTACCGGATTTGGATAGGCAGTCAACTCATTATTATTCCTTTGAATATCAATAACTCCGGTATATAATTTTGACGGTAATTCAACAGACTTTTCTTTTTTACTACCATTCACATCAGCCATATAAATATTGGTCCATTCAGGCCGGGATGGAATATCATCGTCATAAACCAGTTGTTCCCATTCCTTGTCGGTCATGCGTTTAAAATCTTCAGTAATTTTTTCATAAAACGACATAACGGGGCCTGCAAATGCCATTATTTCTCCGTTGGAACCAGGGCAATTTACAAGAAATACTCCCATGTTAACTTTGCCAACTCCGGTGTGCAGAACTTTTCCTACGGGAGCACCAAATTCATCTGTTGGTTGCGTATGAATATCAACGATGGTAAAATCATTTTCAGTCGCATCCCATATATCATAAAATAAATCGGTGTACCAGCCTGAAAAAGGTGGGGCTCCACATTCTCCCCGCGATTGAAAAAGCATGGATTGTAGCCACTCATTCTCCTGATCTGTAAATGTTGTGCCTTCAAGTTCTTTTCGGGCAAGAACTTCCAGCTTCCCGTTTATTTCAGCAAATCTTGGAAAGAATTGTACAATTCGGTTAAGTTCTGTATTTCCGGATGGTAGCTGGCTAAAGAAATTACCGGCATTTTCCGCAAACTGTTTTAAACGGGCATAAAATTCAGGATAAGGTTCTACATATGAATAAGGAAATGAACAACCTGCACCTCCGGTGTAAGATTGTTTTGCATACAACAAATTATCGTGCCTTAACTGCGACCAGCTTGCCAGTTGTGTATTTATTTTTTCATGGTGCCATGCTGCCGTCTTCATGAATAGTGGTTGGTTTGGCCGATCCTCAGGATTCAATTCACGAATACTTTTTAACCAGACATTGTATAAACTTCCTGTCCAATAATCTTCCGGTTTGTTATCAACAAGGTATCTTAAATTAGCCATTTGTTCTGCATAAGGATATTTCTCAAATTCATTTTTCAGCAGCGGCAAGACATCGTTATTCCCCAGCGGAAACAGGACATCTAATGTCTTTGGCATCATTCGCATTATTTTAACACCATTTGAAATGAGACGATCATAAACCAGATTTCCCAAAACATAAGAATCAAGAATAAACCGTTGTCCAGAAACGCGATAAGAAATTGGTAAAACTCCCGGTTTGTCACTTTGGGGATCCATAAAAAAAATATCGCTTAGAATTTCCTGTCCGAATTCAGAATTGGTATTTAAATTTTCTAAAAGTTGATGAAAAGTTGTTGTATCGGTTAATTGTTCGGCAGAATTTATTTTATTCAGATTCAGAACAGATTGATATTCGGCAGGCGTGATATTATCGCTTTCCCCAATTAAATAATTAATAACCTGTTCGTTAAACTGAAGTAAATTTAGTTTTTCTGAATTTTGCATTAACTCATTTACCATAAATGCTCCGATATTCATTCTCAGAATTTCTTCTTCTGTCCATGGCTCCCATGGATTTTCAGGAGGAGGTGTCAGCAGAAAATCAGTTCGCCCCAGCCACATCATTGCCCTGAAATAAGGTTCAAGCGATTTTAGTCCCATCCACATATCCTGTTCAGTGTAAACATAATGACCTCGTACCGTGAATTGACTAAAATCAAGGGTTCGGGGACGGGAAGGATAGGTGAATAATGACATTGAAACGACCTGCTCATTTTTTATAGCTTCCCATACTTTGTTTATTTCTTCTGTATCTGCAACGTGTGGTGCCTGCAATTGGTCGGTAATTAACGAATAGGCAATGGTGACGTAAATATCCGCGTCCTTTAATCCATTGGTCAAAGCTTCATCATCTTTATATTTTTGCTCCAGAGTTCTGAAACTATCATACAACGATTTTAGAAATTCCTCCAGATTGGATGACATAATTTCTTGCTCCAGGTTCTTTAGTATTTTATCATACGACATATGAAGAGCGTGTAAAATAGCGTCTGTGGAAATAAACACAGGAAGGTCAGAGTTATACACAGAGTTATAAGCCTGTCCGAAGTTTTGATAGCTTAAACGTTCGGTTACAAAAAACAGGTTATCACTTACCAATGAAAGCTCATCTCCGGTTAATCCGAATTTTATTTTCATTGAATCCAGGTAACTTACCGTGTTTAAAGCGTCAAAGCCTTCAAAACCCTTGTAATAAAATTCTGAGGGGCGGGAGTACATTTCCTGAAGTTGTGCATCGGAAATTCCTTTTACACTGTTTTTGAATTGTATATAATCATCAGCGGTAAAATTCTGTGCATTTGAAATGATTGCAACAAGCAGAAATAAAATCGGGTAGAGTTTTTTCATTGTTCAGGTATTAAAGTTGCTTCAATTCAGTTCTCTAGTATTAAAATCCCGAAAAAGATCAAACTTGTTTATTTAACAAGATCAAAAAGAAGATATTCGGTTTTTATTGTCTGATGCAAGTTACATCAGTTCAATTTAAAAACAAATGTTTAAAATCATTCCCGGAATATTTAAAAAATATTCCAGAACACATTAATTAAGATGGATTTGGATTTTAAATGGTTGCTTACTGAATTGAAATCTTTTCTCCTAAAATCTCAATTACATCACCAGTGCGCAATTTTGCTCTTTTACGGAATTCCTGGACACCGTTTAATAATACGTCACCTTCTTCAACCATGATTTTAGCATGACCTCCGGTTTCTGCAATTCGTAAAAGTTTAAGTAATTTTATCAGCTCAATGTATTCTGAAGTCAGGTGGAACTCGCGCATCACAGATTCAGTTTTTTTCGAATTTTTTTGGGAATAGCGTCTTTATGTACAAGAATGGCGATGGTTTTCAGGCGAACATAATCTTCTGTCAAATTTAAATACCCGCCATAATCATTACTTTCGGCACCCCATGAATTTTTGGTGTAAAAACAGGTTTTTCCCTCGGAATCCTTAGAAATACCAATGATATGCATTAAGTGATCGTCAGTGGTAGTGCGATTCATAAATGTTTTCTGCCGTAATTCCTGATCAACTTTTCCAACCAGTTTTTCCGGAACATCTGCTTTGCCTTGCTTATGTTTGAAAGTTTTCTCACTGGTATCACCGTCCCAGCAAACAGAATAACCGTTATTCAGAGAATTAAGAATTACTTCTATCATTTCATCAACCGGAATATTGTAATACAATCCATGTGCCCAGTCGTCAGGTACTTCCAAAACAAAGGGCTTATAAAATGGGTGATGAGTATATGAAGTGATTTCGACGTAATCATCCGGATCAATGCCTGTTTTTTTCAGCAATTCTTCCGGCGTATATTTTTTATTATCAAATGCAATTTTTTTAGGTATTTTACCAATGTATTTTCTCAGAATTGGTTTTAGGGATTTTAGATTTGAAGCATCAAAATTTTTTTTTTCTTTGTTCAGTTCGGTTACTTTAATATTTAACTCATTAATTAGATCATGATCCCTGAAACGACCATCTACTTTTATTCCCGGGAAAGCTTCGTTGGTTGACAATCCGTGTTCCCGCAAAACATTAAATACATCGTGAGCCTGGCCACCTTGTGAAAAACTGTTATGTCCGTGATAGAGCAAATATTGTTCGGCTTTATCGAGATATGCATAGTCCACGAAATACATTTCCGAAAGATCCATTTCGGGCAACCCTTTCCTTAATATTTCAGATTCAAGAAAACTGGTAGTTGCAAAACTCCAGCAGGTTCCGGTACTTCCCTGGCTAATAACAGGCAGGTGCTTGACTTCTTTAATAATGGTGAAATTCTCTTTTTCCTGGGCGTTTGCACTTAAAAGAAAAAAAATCAGCCCCAGACTAAATATTAAAAAGCGCATGTTGATATGTAATTAGTAATTTTTGAGTTCCTGTTGTTGTTTTCGGGTTAATTTCATTACCACGAGATCGTACGATTCATCGATTAAATTTTTAAGCATGTCGTCCGAAATCGAACCTTCCACCTGAATGGTATTCCAGTGTTGCTTATTCATGTGGTAGGCCGGTTTAACTACCGGAAACTCCTCACGAAGCTCTATATTCTTTTCGGGATCATTTTTTAGTGCAATGGTAAAATCATCTTCCAGGTCGGTAAGGCAAAACATTTTGCCGGCAACCTTGAAAACAAGTGTTGTTTCATCGAACGGGAACTCTTCAGTAACGCCGTTTAACGATAAACAATATTCGCGGAGTTCTTCTATATTCATTTTTATGGTTTTACGGGGGTAAAAATAGTAGAATACTTTTAATTTCAAAATTTAAAGTGTAGGATAAAAAGCATCTTTAAAATGCTCAAGCTCATGGCCTTTTTCAAAGAAGATGACGGTGATTACATCGAAACGGGTTTCCATCTCAAGATTGTTTTCCAGAATGTAGGCGTCGGCGGCCTCAATAATGCGTTTCATTTTTTGTGAAGTTACTGCTTCCGAAGGATGTTCGTAACGTAACCCGCTTCTTGCTTTAACTTCCACAATAACCAGTTGATCATTATCGAGGGCAACAATATCGAGTTCCAAATGGCCGTAATGCCAGTTTTTGTCGCGGATTTCATATCCGAGTTTTCGCAAATGCTGTCGGGCCAGCTTTTCGCCCAATTCTCCAATTTCTTTTTGAGTTGTCAAAATTATTTAAAGCAGTTTAATCGTTGCATTATTTTCCGACACGTTAAGTTCCCATTTTTCCCCAAAAGCAAGTGCCAGATTCCTTTTGCTATGTCCGGCCGAAAATCCAAAACCAACCGGATAATTGTATTCTGAAACAGCCTCAGCAACTATTTCTTGAACAGTTTTTCCAAATGGCGATTCATTATCTTTTATATCCGTAAAATCACCAATTACAAGTCCAGCCAAATGTTCCAGTTTGCCTGAAAGTTTCAACTGGTGCATCATTCTATCGGTGTGGTATAAATATTCATCGATATCTTCCAGAAAAAGAATTTTTTCTCTTGTATCCAGCTCATATTTGGTTCCCTGCAAACTGGCAATAATGGAAAGATTTCCCCCTACCAGTTCAGCAGATACAACACCAGGCTTGTTGTTTTCTGAAACTAAAAATTTGTAAGAAGGTTTTCCCCCGGTAAGAAGCTGCATTAATGTTTTCAGATTTTCAGTTTCTGCTCCTTTTTTATCAAAAAAATAGCGTGGCATTGTTCCGTGAACAGTTGCAAATCCAAGCCGATTCAAACAGGAATGCAAAATGGTAATGTCACTAAAACCAACAATCCACTTTGGATTCTTTTTAAAAGCTGTGAAATCAAGCTGATCTGCAATTCTGATAGTTCCGTAACCGCCCCGTGCACAAATTATAGCATTGGTTTCCGGATCATCTAATGCTGCTTGAAGGTCGCACAGACGTTGCTCATCTGTACCTGCAAACTGAAAATGTTGTGCAAAAATATGCTGGCCTAAAACGGCTTTGTATCCTTGTTGTGTCAACCATTGCGTTGCAGGAATAATATATTTTTCGCTCACTCTTCCTGCCGGTGCAACAATGCGTATTTTAGATCCGGGCCGAAGATAGGGTGGAGTTTTCATTTATTAAAAATAGTTAACTTAATTTATAAAAGTATCAATATCAGGTATTCTATTTCCTCGGAATTTAACACTACGTATTATAACATTTTCTTCAATACCAATTATTTCATTCAACCTTCTTTTTATTAAATCCAGCTTCTCATTCTCCCATCTCAGATATGATATGTATAAAAAATCTTCTTTGCTATAGCCATCAAAGAATGACAATCTAACATTTTCTATTAAAGCGAAACTCACCAATGAGTGTCTTTTAAATTTGTTTTTATTAAAGCACAATTTTTTACTTTCTAAATTAGAAAAAACTTTTTCATGACTAGGTTTTTGGACTTCTAAACCATGGTTTTCTACATTCATTGTTTTGTTATATGGTTGTAGATCATATTCTAACTGACATAATATTTTGTTATAATCAGAACCTTCATAATTCGCATAACAGAAATAACCTTTATCGTGAATCCTAATATTTTTTTCAAATATATCTTTTACATTTCCGTAATTGATAGATATTAAACTAATCAATTTTTCTTTTTGAAAATCATTTTTTGAAAACATACAAAAGCCGGTAGTAGCATTTATATTTTCATTGTGATAGCCTTCAACTTCATGAATCAAACTGGCAACCCCCGGAACTCCCAATTCAGTCCAACGTAAATTAATTTTATCCATCGTATTATTCTTATTTTAATCACAAAGATAACTATAAAAAAATCGTGAATAAAAATGGTAAAATATCTAATAATTAGAGGTGTGTGAATAAAAGAATGGTTACTTTTTTGCTTTTATGAAAATGAAAAAGGTGACGTCTATAACGACATGACTAACCCACCAAAATCTCATATAATTCTTCAACATCTTCCACAAAATAATTCGGGGTTGCAGCCTTCAATTCATCTTCTTTTCCAAAACCGTAGTTAACTGTAATGGTAGATAATCCATTTTCTTTTCCGCCTTCAATATCAAAAACGGTGTCACCAACCATAACAATTTTTTTGGAAGGAGTTAGCTGTCTTGAATTCATCAATTCAGAAATAATGGTTGCTTTTGTAGCTTTTGCGCCACCATAATCGGCTCCTTTTAGTTGAAGAATATATTTGTCGAATTCAAAATGCTGAATGATTTTCAACGCATATTTTTCCAGTTTTGATGTGGCGACAAATAGCTGTTTGCCGACAAAATTTAATTCTGCAAGCATTTCCGAAACTCCGGGATACGGCACATTCTCATGCCAGCCATTTTCACCATAATATTCCCTGAAATATTCAACGGCCAGCGCCGTGTTTTTTTCATTCATCCCAAACAGGTTTTTAAAACCCCACTGTAATGGCGGGCCAATAAATTCATCAGGTAAATGATCAGGAATTGGATTATAATGCATTTTCTGTAATGCATATCGCAATGAATTTTTAATGCCAAGTGTGTTATCGGTAAGTGTTCCGTCGAGATCGAAAATAATATGTGAAAAATTCATGGTTATTTTAAAGTTTCGCACAAAAGTAAACCAATTTAATTTCAATACCGTTTTTAATTTTTCAACTATCTTTGCACCCTTAATCAATGTTAGGAAAATCAAAAAGTTTCATAATGAATAATTTCAAACGTACACTGATAACAACTGCGCTTCCGTATGCAAATGGCCCGATTCATATTGGACACCTCGCCGGTGTTTATGTTCCGGCAGATATTTATGCCCGCTATCTCCGGCTAAAAAATGAAGATGTTTTATTGATCGGTGGATCAGACGAGCATGGTGTTCCGATTACACTGAAAGCTAAAAATGAGGGTGTTACACCACAGGATATTGTTGATCGTTATCATGGCATCATAAAAGAATCGTTTCAGAAATTCGGAATTTCGTTTGATGTGTATTCACGTACCAGTTCAAAAATTCATTACGAAACTGCTTCTGAGATTTTTAAGAAATTATACGACACCGGCAAATTTATTGAAAGAACCTCGGAACAATATTTCGATGAAGAAAATCAACAGTTTCTGGCCGACCGATACATAATCGGAACCTGCCCAAACTGCGGTTTTGAAAAAGCTTATGGCGACCAATGTGAAAATTGCGGAACTTCATTAAGTCCAACTGAATTGATCAATCCAACTTCGATGATTAGTGGAAACGCACCGGTTTTGAAGGAAACAAAACACTGGTATTTGCCGCTCGATCAGTATGAGCCGTGGTTGCGGGAATGGATTCTGGAAGGACACAAAGAATGGAAACCCAATGTTTATGGTCAGGTAAAATCATGGATTGATGGTGGTTTACAGCCACGTGCCGTTACCCGTGATCTTGACTGGGGAGTTCCTGTTCCGATTGAGGATGCAAAAGGGAAAGTATTATATGTTTGGTTCGATGCGCCAATCGGTTATATTTCGGCTACAAAAGAACTAACAACTGACTGGGAAAAATACTGGAAAGATCCGGAAACAAGGATGCTGCATTTTATCGGGAAAGACAACATTGTTTTTCATTGTATTATTTTTCCCTGTATGTTAAAAGCTGAAGGGACTTACAATCTTCCGGAAAATGTTCCTGCCAATGAATTTTTAAATCTTGAAAACGATAAAATTTCAACTTCGAGGAACTGGGCAGTTTGGTTGCATGAGTACCTTGCAGAATTTCCAGGGAAAGAAGATGTGTTGAGATACGTTTTAACAGCTAATGCGCCGGAAACAAAAGACAACGATTTTACCTGGAAAGATTTTCAGACGCGGAATAACAACGAGTTGGTGGCCATTCTTGGCAATTTTGTCAATCGTGCACTGGTTTTAACAAATAAATATTTTGATGGTGTAGTTCCTGCTGCCGGAGAACTTACTGATTATGATAAGGAAACACTGGCATCTATTTCAACAATTAAGGCTGAAGTTGAAAAAAGCCTGGACAGTTTTCGTATTCGTGAAGCGCTGAAAAATGCGATGGATCTTGCTCGACTTGGGAATAAATATCTGGCAGATGAAGAACCCTGGAAGGTAATCAAAGAAAATTCCGAACGGGTAAAAACCATTTTAAATATTTGTTTGCAGATCACGGCAAACCTAACCATTTGTCTGGAGCCTTTCCTTCCATTCAGCATGGAAAAACTCCGTGGTTTCCTGAATTATGAAAAACAGGATTGGAAAAAACTGGGAGAAACCGATTTATTGCTTGCAGGGCATAAAGTAAATAAACCTGAGTTACTGTTTGAAAAGATTGAAGACAGTGTAATTGAGGCTCAGCTAAAAAAATTGATGGATACAAAAATGGCCAACGAAATTGCTGTAGCAAAAGCAAGTCCGGCAAAAGCAAGTATTGAGTTTGACGATTTCGGAAAAATGGATATCCGAGTGGGTACAGTTCTGGAAGCTGAAAAAGTTCCAAAAACCAAAAAATTACTGAAACTGAAAATTGATACCGGCATTGACAAACGAACGGTAGTTTCCGGCATTGCAGAATACTACAAACCGGAAGATCTGATCGGTATGCAGGTTTCAATTTTGGTAAATCTTGAACCAAAAAAACTAAGGGGGATTGAATCACAGGGAATGATACTTTGTGCTGAAAATGCTGATGGTACACTTTCCATTGTTTCTCCTGACCAGAAAGTAAAAAACGGATCGGAAGTGAAATAGTTTAGAAGTTCAATCTATATATGTGTGTTTCTTCACCCTTCGTCTCTCAAGATAAATCGGTATCAATGTCTCCCCTTGAGAGGAGAATTAAAGAGGGGTGAAAACATTAACTGATTTGACTATACAGGATAATAATACAAGCATCAACTCTTGTTGGTGCTTTTCCGTAAGTTATCTTGCCGTTTTTGCGGATAGATGCTTACTCAATTATAATTAAACCGCTTTTGTACGCAAGGGCGGTTTTTTAATTCGCGTTTTGAAAATCAGTTGATAATAAAAGAACAGGATTTTTACAAAATAAATATCTTTGAAGAAATCAACACAAAAATCAAATTTGTTGTTATGAAAAGTCGGATTATTATGGTCTCCCTCATTATTTTATTCACTGCCTGCAAAAAAGATGAACCGCAAAAGAAGGATTATCCTATTCAGGCTGTTTCATCACAAAAAGTAGAATTAACTGATAATTTTTGGTCGAAGCGAATTGCAACAAACCGAGATGTAACCATTCCGTATTGTTTTCAGAAATGCGAGGAAACTCACCGGATTGCCAACTTTGAAGTGGCAGGTGGATTGATTGATGGCACTTTTGAAGGCATTCGATACAATGATTCAGATGTTTACAAAATTATGGAAGGCGCGGCTTATTCACTTCAACAAAAATACGATCCGAAGCTGGATAAATATCTTGATGACTTGATTGCAAAAATTGCTGCGGCACAGGAAGATGATGGTTATTTGTACACCATTCGAACCATCAAAGGTGATTCGGCGATGACTGAACGTGAGGGGAAACATCGCTGGGAAATGGTTCGCATGCATAGTCATGAGTTGTATAATGTTGGTCACATGTACGAGGCTGCTGTAGCTCATTATAATGCAACAGGGAAAACTAATTTTCTGGATGTTGCCAAAAAGAATGCAGAGCTAATTCTTTCAGTTTACGGTCCTGATAAAAGGCACGATGCACCAGGGCACCAGGAAATTGAGATCGGGCTTTCAAAATTGTACAGAGTTACCGGCGATAAACGCTACCTCGATCTTGCCAAATTTTTCCTGGATCAACGCGGACACTCCGATATACGGGATTACAGTAGCAACGATATGTGGAAAAACGGTGCATACTGGCAGGATGATAAACCCGTGGTTGAACAAACAGAAGCCGAGGGACATGCAGTACGTGCAGGATATATGTATTCAGGAATGGCTGATGTTGCTGCCCTGACCGGTGACCAAAGTTATATTGACGCAATCAATAAGATTTGGGAAAATGTCGTTGGAAAGAAATATTATATCACTGGGGGAGTCGGTGCATTATACGATGGCGAAGCTTTTGGTGCAAACTACCAGCTTCCGAACCATGCTTATAACGAAACTTGTGCAGCCATTGCCAATGTGTTTTGGAATCAACGTATGTTCCTGATGAAAGGGGAAAGTAAATACATTGATGTGCTGGAACGAACACTTTATAATGCAGTTCTTCCCGGCATATCGTTTGAAGGAAATACATTCTTTTATCCCAATGTACTTGAATTCGAAGGGAAAGATTCGTTTAATCAGGGGGCTACAGAACGCAAACCGTGGTTTGACTGTTCGTGTTGTCCTTCAAATTTGTCAAGGTTTATTCCGGCAGTTCCCAATTATATGTATGCTCAAAAAGAACAATACCATTTATGCAAACCTTTTTGCAGCAAGTAAAACAGACTTCACTATTCAAAATACTGAATTTCAGATTGAGCAAGTGACTAATTACCCGTGGGAAGGAAATATAAAATTTAAAATTTCTGCCGATAAACCGGTTTCTTTTAACCTGATGATTCGTGTGCCGGGATGGGCTAAAAACCAACCTGTTCCAAGCGATTTGTATCACTATTTTCAAAATTCCAGGAACGGTGTAAAACTTATGATTAACAACGAATTGGCAGAGACCCCTGAAATAAATGGCTATTTATCACTCGACAGAAAATGGAAAGAAGGGGATGAGGTTGAGATTGTGCTGCCAATGACGGTACGAAAAGTTATTCCTAATGAAAATGTAAAGGATATTACAGGTAAAGTTGCTATTGAGCGTGGACCAATTGTTTATTGTGCCGAGCAGGTTGATAACCCTGATGGTGTGTTACACAAGGACGTAAAAAGTGACGATATATTTGTTGCCAAATACGAACCTGATTTGTTACAAGGGGTCATAAAACTTGAATCGAAAAACCTGACTCTAGTACCCTACTATGCCTGGAGTAATCGTGGATTAGGCGAAATGGAAGTGTGGTTCGGATTAAATCAGTAGGTGATTTTTGAAAGAATAATGAAGTAATTTGTTGGCTTAAATCGAGTTTATACAATTATAATCAGGATTACAAAAAGTATTAGCAGCATAAAAAGCACAAACTGATTACGGACAAACAATCCCAACAGAATTAAAATCTCGACTTCATCAGTTACCGTGGTTGAAAGCTCAATGTCGCCCTTATCTTTGGTAATAAATTCGTTGGAAACAAAAGTTATGATTTCAGCACCATTGTATTTCCATGCCCAGCGCGACTGCCAGAAATTACTAATCTCTAATTCAAATCGTTTCCCGTTTAGCACTATATCACTTCGCGGGCTAAATAAATTTACCATTACAGTTCCCAACAACGATTGGTCATTGGCGTCATAAATTTCCAGTTTTGAAAGAAAAAATTCTCTGCTAAGTATAAATAATTTGCCATTGATAATGGCCTGTGCTTTTGAGCTAAACATGTTTTCCCATTGAATTTTACCAATGAGGTCATTCCCCTGCTTTAATTCCAACTTTGAACCAAAAACTTCTTTTGACCAGTACAGTTTTTCCATATTATTAGCTTCCAAACAAATTGCAATTTATGAAATTTAAAGGTGGTATTTAAGATAATATTTCAACCTAAATCAATTTTTAGAAAAATTAACGAATAACTATATTCCTTGTGGTTAGATATAGTTTGTTCAAAAATTTTGAATGAGGTTTTTTGATTATTCAGGATTACCTAAATACTTCCTGAATTCAGCATAATCTTTAATCGTTTTTATATTGCGCGGAAGTGAGGGTGCATGTTTTTGTATTTGTTGCCCGCTAATAAAAATCTTTTGTTTTGGAAATACAATCTTTAATTCATTTAAATAATCTTCGAGATCCGGTTTTGAGATTGAATTAATAAACGTAGTAAATACGTAATCGATGTTTTTTATTTTGCTGATTTTTTTCAGGTCAGAAAACGGTACAGCTTGTCCAAGGTAAAAAACATCGAAGCCGTTTTTTTGTGCAAGGTAAGAATAAAACAAAAGGCCCATTTCGTGTAAATCATTTTCATGGGTAAAAAAGAGCATGGTAGAATTCTTCCTTTGCTTAATCTCAAGCTTATCGATTGCAGCAATAAGTTTTTGTCTAATCAAACTGGTTACAAAATGTTCCTGTGCAGGAAAAATGGAACCAACCTGCCAATACATTCCAACACGGTTAAACAGATTGAAAAAGACATTGAAATAGGCTTCTTCGATATCGTATTTTTTCAGAATTTCGTTAATTAATTCGGTGAATCCAGCTGTGTTCATTTCAACCATTTCCAATAATAATTGATTGACATAGTCTGAATCTTTGTTTTTGTTCTGCCGATATTTTTAAAACAGTTTCTTTTATCGCATTATCGTCCCATCCTACAATTTTTGAGATTTTATATCCGTTTTTTGTAAGTAATGAAACGTTAAGAAGCCGTTTTAAATCACTATCGTCATACCATCGAATATTTGAGTCAGTTCGGTGAGGATTAAGCAAATCATAGCGTTTCTCCCAAATGCGAATGGTATGCATTTTTATCCCTGATAAAACTTCCAGATCTTTTATGGAGTATCCTGATTCTTTCATTTTTCAGTGCTGTACTAAAATATTTTTTGTTTAACCTGATGCTAGCAAATTTAAACACTTTTTATTATATCGTAAAACTATGCGATATTGTTCATAGTAATAAAAATAAAAGGATCCCCGGAGGAATCCTTTTATAATTTTATTTTGTCACGGTGAATAAATTATTCAGGAATTAATACTTTATCGATAACGTGTATCACCCCGTTTTTCCCTTTTATGTCTGCTTTAATTACTTTGCTGTCGTTAATGTGAACACCATTTGAAAGGTCAACTTTGATTTTCTTGCCATTCAATGTTGCAACTGAAGTGTTCGATAAGTCAGTTGACATAACCTCGCCGCTAACAACATGGTAAGTTAAAATTGGAGTAAGTTGTTCTGCAGTTAAATCTTTAATTCCGCTAACTCCCAATTGTTTGAAGAGTTTGTCAAAAGCTTCATTTGTTGGAGCAAATACTGTAAACGGACCATCGGCGCTTAACGCATCTACTAAATTGGCTTTTTTAACTGCTTCTACTAAAGTAGAAAAATCAGGATTTGAAGCTGCAATTTCTACTACTGTTGAAGAACTGTTGCCATCTTTTGCATTTGATTGAATAGTTAAACCCATTACAAATAATAGGGCAAACATTGCTGTGAAAATTTGTTTCATTGTTTTCATTTCTAATTGTTTTTAATTGTTATATATTAATTTATCTGTGAAATTTGAATTATTCCGGTATAAGCACCTGATCGATCGCGTGAACTACTCCGTTCGATCCCTGGATATTGGCGACTATTACTTTGCTGTTATTGATTTTTACTCCGGAGCTCAAATCAACTGTTATTTTACTTTCCGGATTCAATGTGCTCACTTCGCCACTTACCAGGTCAGTAGAAAGCACATTTCCTGATACAACGTGGTAGGTTAAAATCGGGATTAATTGTTCAGCACTTAAATCGTCAATTCCTGAAATTCCGAGTGAATTAAATAACGCCTCAAAAGCTGCGTTGGTAGGCGCAAAAACCGTGAATGGACCTTCTGCACTCAAAGCATCTACCAAACCAGCTTTAACGACTGCATTAACCAGTGTGGTAAAATTTTCATTGTCAACGGCGATGTTTACAACTGATGGAGGAAGAATTACCTTGTCAACCACATGAATAACACCATTATCAGCCATAATGTCGGGAGTTGTAACTTTGGTATTTTTGTTAATAAAAACGCCATTGTCAACTTTAATGTACATTGACATATTATTGTCGTTGTAAGTTGAAAGAGTTGGATAATAACCCGATTCCAGATCACTTGATATGGCTTTGCTGCCAATTACATGATATAATAAGATACTTTTCAATGTTTCACTGGGGACATCATCAAGAGAGCTTAAATTTAAATCTGAAAGAAGCGCAACAAAAGCATCGTTAGTAGGAGCAAATACCGTCAGCTCTGCATTCTCATCTGCAACAGCACCTACCAGGTTCGCTTTCGTTAACGCTTCAACCAAAATTGAAAATTCAGGATTAGCAATGGCAATATCTGCAATAGTATTTCCCATTGCTGGTTCATCCATATTATCATCATCGTTGTTACACGAAGTAAAAGCAAGTAATCCAATCAGGAATACAAGTGGTAAAAATTTCATTTTTTCTAATTTTTGAGTTTTCATGATTCTAATTTTTAAAAGTTTTCTGTTTCTGAACTTGTTCTTGTTTTTCATTTTGTTTAACAAATACTAATACAAACATAAACAAAAAATGTTTAATAAAAAAAATAAAATACTAAACAAAAAATGTAATTAATATATTGTATACTTGCATTTATAGGCGTTTGTAATTAAATGTTAATAAATGTTAAATATTTGTGGTGCAATTTTGTTTGATTAAATTGAATGACATTTTTCCAGATAACTCATATTGATTATCAGAATCCTTATTTTTCAAATAGCTCAAATGGCCAGTTCATATGCATATAAAAGACATAACCCGTCTTGTATTATATCCATTTTATTGTTGATAAATGTCATACAATCGCTCGTAAAACAGGCTTATTATGTGCTTAATTTTAGGGAGTTACATAACTAAAACCTAAAAATTATGCCAGTACAGCTAAAAAGATTGATTCCTCTTTTTGTGTTGTTCATTGCACTTTTTCTGGTAGCGAGACATTTTTTAGTTCCTGATTCTTTTGGCAAATATGGTCATTACAGGGCAAATTCGATTGATGAGATCGGGGCCCTTCCAATTCACTATGCAGGTAAAGCTACTTGCGTTGAATGCCATGATACAGAAGCTGAAAAGCTTGCTTCAGATCAACATGCGGGACTCTCATGTGAAGTTTGCCATGGACCAAACGCCAAACATGCTGATGACTACGAGGTTAAAGATTTCCTGGTAAAAAACGGCAGTAGAGAATTTTGTGGAAGATGTCACAGTATTAATGCAGCCCGAAATCCGGAAGTTATTACGCAGGTAGATATTAAAGAACATCACCCGGAAAAAGAAAATTGTATTGACTGTCATAATCCACATGCCGTAACAGAATTAAAAGAATGAACTCAACAAGACGAAATTTTATAAAAAAATCGGCTGCTGTAGCAGGAACGATTTTAGCTACATCAGCAATGAAGCCGTTTTCAGCACTCATATTTGCTGCAAATGAGCCGGAAGATCCGACAAAACCATGGTACGGCATTGGTATCGACATTGAAAAATGTATTGGGTGCGGAATGTGTGCCAAATCGTGCAAACTGGAAAATAATGTTCCCGAAGAACCTTTTTACTTCCGCTCATGGGTGGAACATTATACCATTAAAAATGATGGAACGATAAAAGTAGAGTCTCCCAATGGAGGAATCGATGGTTTTAAACAGTCTGTTCCAGAAGAGGAAATCTTCAAAACGTTTTTTGTTCCTAAAATGTGCAATCATTGTTACAAATCACCTTGCGTACAGGTTTGTCCGGTTGGGGCGACTTTTGTAAGTCCTGAAGGTATTGTATTGGTTGATCCAGGAATATTGTATGGGTTGCAGCTATTGTGTTCAGGCCTGTCCTTACGGATGCCGGTATCTCCATCCGGAGAAAAAAACAGCCGACAAATGTACTTTGTGCTATCATCGACATAGTAAAAGGCTTAAAGCCTGCATGTTTTGAAGTTTGTCCAACCGGCGCCCGAATTTATGGCGATCTTCATGATGAGAACGGTGAATTGCATAAGTTTCTCAAAGATCACAATACGCAAGTACTGAAACCAAATTTAAATACCGGTTCAAAATTATTTTATAATGGATTAAACTCGGAGGTACGATAATGGAACATTTATATGAAATTCTAAAACATGTTGACGGTTTTATTTATCCCAATGAAATCGTATTGCAATGGGGAATACTGATTGTACTTTACCCGTATATTACCGGATTGGTTGCAGGTGCCTTTATACTTGCTTCACTGGAACGTGTCTTTAAGGTAAAAGTCCTTCGCCCAACTTACCACCTGGCACTTTTAACAGCGCTAGCATTTTTGCTTGTGGCTGGTTTACCACTGGTTTCACATCTTGGGCACCCCTTCAGAGCTTATGAAATTCTGATGACTCCGCATTTTAGTTCGGCGATGGCCATTTTTGGTTTTGTCTATTTATGGTACCTCATGGTCGTTCTTTTGTTGGAACTTTGGTTTGACTATCGCCGCGATCTTGTCCTTTGGTCGCAACAATCAACAGGCTTTAAACGCAGTATTTATAAAATACTTACTCTTGGGGTAACCGACCTTTCTCCAAAAGCCCTTGCCTGGGACGAAAAACTCGGGTATATTGTTACCGTTGTTGGTATTCCTTCAGCATTCCTTTTACACGGATATGTTGGTTTTATATTTGGCTCGGTGAAGGCCAATCCATGGTGGTCATCTGTAATGATGCCTGTAATTTTCCTGCTGTCTGCCATGGTCTCAGGAATTGCACTTATTATGTTTCTGTATATGGCTGTTTCGTGGATTCGAAAAGTTAAAATTGATATGGCCTGTTTGGATGAAATTGGCAAATTTTTGTTTATGATGCTGATTCTTGATTTCACACTTGAATCGCTCGATCAGGTTCACAGGATTTATGAAGCTGAAGAGTCTTTCGAAATTTTGCATATGCTGGTTACAGGTAAACTAATCTATACCCTTTTTATTTCTCAGGGGTTATTAGGAACAATTATTCCATTACTTACACTTGGATTTTTCAGAATACACCTTCCAAAGGAAAAATTACGGAAACCCATGTATTTAATTGTAAGCTGTCTTGTTCTTTTTGGGCGTATTTTCCATGCGCTGGAATGTGGTAATTGGCGGACAACTTTTCTCAAAAAGCTTTCTGGGATTTACGAGCTTTAAACTTGGATTAATTGGAGCCGAAGGTTCTCTTATGGCTGTTTTCTGGATGATACTGCCATTTCTAATTCTGTCATTTTTTCTATGGCTGGTTCCGCCATGGAAGAAACAAGTAGTTTAAGATATAAGTTGTGAAATACCGGGGTTAATGTTCATTTTATTTTGGAGGAAAACCTATGAATATTGAAAATGACGAACATTTTAGCCTGACAGCCCTCCATGAAAAACTAAACAAACTGGAAGAACGTATTACCAGTTTGGAAGGAACAATTCATAAAATTACACATGAAGGCGCAATTCTATCAGGAACAGAAAAAAGAGAAATAGATTCTGATATTGAAATCAAATTGCCTTTTAAACCCAGGGGTTCTATCGAATTTGGTATTGGTGAATACGGAATGGCATGGCTTGGTAATATTGTGCTATTATTCGGTGTAACATTTCTGACTCAAAATATTCACAATTCAGGAAATGCATTATTTGCGGCCATTGTAGGTTATACTATAGTTGCGGCAATTTATATTGCCTCATTTTACGCCAGAAAAGCTTATTCATATCTTTCTAAATTACTTTTTTTCAATGGTCACATTATTCTTTATTATCTCACGTTGAGGCTATATTATTTTCAAGATAATCCCGTAATTGAAAATCCGGCAATTGTATTGATTCTCCTTGTTCTTGTTACAGCTTATTTTCTTTTTATGGCTTATAAAAAGCAATCGCAGTTTCAGTTCGGTTTCGTGTTGCTGCTTTTGTTGGGTTCTGGTGTCGTGAGCAATTCTACACATTTTATATTGACAATTACCTTGGTGATTTCAATACTCTCACTTCTAATGTATCAGCGTTTTAACTGGATTAAAATGTTATTCTTTTTTATTACAATCATCTATTTTGTCCAGTTAAACTGGTTATTAAATAATCCCATAATAACTAAATTGCCACAATTCCGTAATGAACACGAATTCGGGATTATTTATCTTATTGCCAACGCTGTTGTGTTTTCATTTCTGGCTATACTTCCTAAAAAGGAAGATAATTCTGAAGAATTAATCATTTCAGCAATTATCTGGAACGGACTTGGATTTACGACAGTACTGGCATTAACCGTAGTAACTTATTTTACAAAACAGTTTATTTTTATTTGTGGAATTATTTCTTTTTTCTGTCTTCTTTATTCATTCCTGTTAAAAAAGAAATCCTTTCTTAAAATAGCAGCGCCGCTTTATGCTATTTATGGTTTTGTTGCGATGAGTATTTTTATTTATGGCATCTTTCTCTTGCCGAAAGCATATCTTTTTCTGGCAGTCCAAAGTTTTCTTGTTGTTTCAGTGGCCTTGTGGTTTCGTTCCCGTTTTATGGTTATTGCAAATATATTCCTGTTTATACTGTTGTTGATTTTATATCTGAAAGAACCGGTAAATGATGTCGGAACCAATTTTGCTTTTATGTTGGTAGCGTTTATTACTGCCCGTGTTATTAACTGGAAGAAAGAACGGTTAAATCTGAAAACTGACTTTATCCGGAATTTATTCCTGATTTCAGGATTCATTATGACATTGATTTCATTTTACCATGCAATGCCAAAATCATATATTACAGTTTCATGGATTGCTGCAGGTATATTGTTTTTCTTTTTAAGCTGCTGCTGAAAAATATAAAATACCGCTGGCTGGCAATTGCGACGATGGTTGCTTCTGCAATCAGGCTCATTTTTGTCGACATGTCCAGTATAGACATCAGGTTCAGAGTTTTGGTTTTTCTTGACATTGCTGTGGTTTCAATCACAATATCTATCATTTATAGCAAGTTTTTTTAGAAGAAAAAAATCTGATTAACAGGATAAATCTCTTAATTCCTAATGCTTAAATTACAAATAGTTGTTTCGATTGTTACCTTTGTATTTTAAGACTTAAATTATTGTGAAATTTGTATCCGGCACTAATCCAAAAACTTAAACTGTTCTGCTCACCAATCTTTTAATTACACTAATTTTGCACCTCGATTTTATTAAACAATTTTCAACATGGGAGAAAAAGAACCAAAACTTTTCACCGATTTTGCACCCGTTTCTACAGAAGAGTGGGAAGCAAAAATCAATGCCGATTTAAAAGGCAAAGACTACGAAAGGGCGCTGGTTTGGAGAACATACGAAGGATTTAACATCCGTCCGTATTATCGCCGGGAAAACCTTGAAAATATTCAATATTTAAATACGTTACCGGGAGAATTTCCTTTTGTTCGAGGGAACAATAAAAATAACAGCGACTGGCTTGTTCGTCAGGATATCTTTGTTAAAGATCTCGAAGATGCAAATAAAAAAGCGCTTGCAGTCTTAGGGAAAGGAATTACTTCGCTCGGATTTCATCTCGATTCCTGTAATAAAATTACAAAAACTGATTTTGACATTTTGTTAAAAAACATATGCCTGAAGCTGCCGAAATTAATTTTGTTTGCATTGGCGATAATTGCAATTGTGCCCAGGTTTTTGCTGAATATGTTTCAGAAGGAAAATGGGACAATTCAAAAGTTGTCTCATCCACATCGATTGATCCGGTTGCTGACTTTGTCTTACAAGGGCAAAATGGGAGATAGAGGCTTTTGAGAACCTGATGGCTGTTGTTGAAAAGACATCAGCTCTTCCAAAATTCAGGGTAATTGGTATAAATGGTAAATCGTTTTCCAATAGTGGCTCATCCATTGTTCAGGAACTGGCTTTTTCACTGGCTCAGGGAGCAGAATATTTAACTCGGCTAACCGAACTTGGATTGAGTGTTGACGAAGTTGCTAACAATATTAAATTCAATTTTGGCATCAGCAACAACTATTTTATGGAAATTGCCAGGCTCCGGGCAGCCCGATTGTTGTGGGCAAAAATTGTAAAAGCTTACAATCCGAAAATGAAGAATCTGCAAAACTGATTGCTCACAGCGAAACCAATCATTACAATAAAACGGTTTACGATCCGTATGTAAACATGCTTCGTACACAAACCGAAGCCATGTCGGCTGCTTTGGGTGGAGCCGATTCCATCACTGTTTTGCCGTTTAATGCGATTTATGAAGAAACTACTGAATTTTCAGAACGAATTGCACGTAACCAACAATTGTTATTGAAAGAAGAATCGCACCTCGATAAAATTGCCGATCCTTCTGCGGGTTCATATTACATTGAATCCTTGACTGATTCCATTGCTGATCAAGTTTGGAAATTGTTTCTTGAAATTCAGGAAAAAGGTGGGTTTATTGCTGCTGTCAAAGAAGGATTTATTCAGAATGAAATTAAAAGCAATGGCTGCCAAACGCGACCAAAACATTGCTTTCGACGCGAAAATCTTTTGGGAACCAACCAGTTTCCTAATTTCAATGAAAAATTTTCCAAAGAAATGGATGCTTCAGTTTTCCAACCAGTTGATTTTGCTGTTGAAGGAGCCGAAGTTGAAACATTAAAACCATATCGTGGAGCTCAGGCTTTTGAAGCGCTTCGTTACAAAACCGATGTTTATTCAAAAGAAAACAAACGTCCGGTGGCATTTATGCTTACCATTGGAAACCTTGCTTTCCGGAAAGCACGAGCCCAGTTTAGCTGTAACTTTTTTGCTGTTGCCGGTTTCGAAGTAATCGACAACAACGGATTTAAAACAATCGAAGAAGGTGTTGCTGCTGCAAAAGCTAAAAATGCTGATATTGTTGTTCTTTGCAGTTCAGATGATGAATATGCTGAATTTGCACCGGAAGCTGCTGAAAAATTTGATAATGAAATTCTGGTTGTTGCCGGAAATCCTGCTTGTAAAGCGGATTTGGAAGAAAAAGGAATTACCAATTTCATTCATGTGAAAAGTAATATTCTGGAAGAGTTGAAAAATATCAAGCAAAGCTTAGTAATATAGATATTCAAACGATAGATATAGATATTAAGACAAAAGAAGAAATGCATAATTTCACGAATTAGAAAATATGGCAAAAAAGCAGAGTAATTGTAAAAAGTTTTACACGTTGACTAGCTAATTTTCCTGAAGAAGAAATTTATGGGCTTACTTCTCAAATTAGGAGAGAGCTGCTGTGTTCAATTCCCTCGAATATTGCAGAAAGGTATAGGACTAGATATATGATAAAGAATTTCAGAAGATTTCTTGATTATGCAGTTAGGTTCATTATTTGAATTAGAAACTCAAATAATTCTTGCCAAAGATTTAATTATTTACTGTTAATAACTGAAAATTTAAACATATTACAAAAAGTAAATAAAAGATCACTTATTCGAGATGAATTGTCAAATTCAATGGCATTCTTAATGTCTTGAATCTTATAATCTTGTATCCAAAATCTTAAAAATATGAAACCGAATTTTAAAGATATAAACATAAAAGCAGCCAGCAGAAAGCGGATACTGCCGACTGGATGGCAAAAAACAATATCAAAAAAGACTGGTTAACTCCGGAGCAGATTCCGGTAAAACCGGTTTATACCAAAGAAGATTTGGAAGGAATGGAACATCTGAATTATGCTGCAGGTTTGGCACCTTTCCTTCGTGGACCGTATTCAGCGATGTATGCCATGCGTCCGTGGACGATTCGTCAGTATGCAGGTTTTTCAACTGCTGAAGAATCAAATGCATTTTACCGACGTAACCTGGCTGCCGGACAAAAAGGTTTGTCGGTTGCATTCGACCTTGCCACACACCGTGGTTATGACTCTGATCACCAGCGTGTGATTGGCGATGTTGGTAAAGCAGGTGTGGCCATCGATTCAATTCTGGATATGAAAATCCTGTTCGACGAAATTCCGCTGGATAAAATGTCGGTATCGATGACTATGAACGGAGCAGTGCTTCCGATTATGGCATTTTACATTGTAACCGGATTGGAACAAGGCGCAACTTTGGAACAACTTTCAGGAACCATTCAAAATGATATTCTGAAAGAATTTATGGTGCGGAACACTTACATTTATCCACCTGAATTCTCGATGAAAATTATTGCCGATATTTTTGAGTTTACTTCGCAAAACATGCCGAAGTTCAACTCCATTTCCATTTCGGGTTATCACATGCAGGAAGCCGGTGCCACTGCCGACATTGAAATGGCTTATACATTGGCCGATGGTTTGGATTACCTTCGCACCGGTATCAAAGCCGGACTTGACATCGATGCATTTGCACCACGTTTGTCGTTCTTCTGGGCTATTGGGATGAACCATTTTATGGAAATTGCAAAAATGCGCGCTGCACGTATGATTTGGGCAAAACTGGTAAAACAGTTCAATCCGAAAAATCCAAAATCGATGGCGCTGCGTACACACTCGCAAACTTCGGGCTGGTCGTTAACTGAACAGGATCCGTTTAACAATGTGGGTCGTACGGCAATTGAAGCAATGGCTGCTGTACTGGGTCACACACAAAGTTTGCACACCAATGCACTTGACGAAGCAATTGCATTGCCAACCGATTTTTCGGCACGTATTGCACGTAACACACAGTTGTATTTGCAACAGGAAACCGAAATTTGCCGTTCGCTCGATCCATGGGCAGGTTCTTATTATGTTGAATCGTTAACACACGAACTGGCACATAAAGCATGGGCATTGATTGAAGAAGTGGAAAAACTCGGCGGTATGGCAAAAGCAATTGAAACCGGTGTTCCGAAAATGCGTATTGAAGAAGCAGCTGCACGTGCACAAGGCAGAATCGACAGTGGTACACAAACCATTGTTGGTTGAACAAATACCGACTGGAAAAAGAAGATCCGATTGATATTCTGGACATTGATAACACTGCTGTTCGTTTGTCGCAGATTGAACGTTTGAAAAAACTGCGTGCGAAAGAAATGAAGCAGAAGTTCAGGAATCACTTGCTGCAATTACCAAAGCGGTTGAAACCGGAAAAGGAAATTTACTGGAATTGGCTATCGATGCAGCAAAAAAACGTGCATCTTTGGGTGAAATTTCAGATGCCTGTGAAAAAGTTGTTGGAAGATATAAAGCAGTAATCAGAACAATTGAAGGCGTGTATAAATCAGAAATTGAAGGAAAAGACGAGTTTAAAGAAGCTCAGAAACTGGCGAAAAAATTTGCAGAAATGGAAGGCCGCCAGCCACGAATTATGATTGCCAAAATGGGGCAGGATGGACACGACCGTGGCGCAAAAGTAGTTGCTACCGGTTATGCCGATCTTGGTTTTGATGTGGATATGGGACCGCTGTTCCAGACTCCGGAAGAAGCAGCCAAACAAGCCGTTGAAAATGACGTGCATGTGGTAGGTGTTTCTTCACTGGCTGCCGGACATAAAACATTGGTTCCGGCCATTATTGAAGAACTGAAAAAACTGGGTCGCGATGATATTATGGTAATTTGCGGCGGTGTTATTCCTGCACAGGATTACCAGTATTTATACGATGCCGGTGCAGTTGCCATTTTTGGCCCGGGAACAAGCGTTGCCGCTGCCGGAAAGAAAATCCTTGAGATTTTGATTGAAGCATTTAAAGAGGAATAGATTTCGTTAAGTACGAAGTAATTAGATAAGAGATATAAAGCCGGTTCCGTGAGGGGTCGGCTTTTTTTTAATTATCCTTATTATCAAAGACTCCCATGCTCCTCAAATTATTCACTACGATCTCTAAAAAATCGTAATAATTTCTTGTTAAAATCCAATCATTATTTGAATTTTGAAATTCACCAAAGTATAGTTCTTTCTCTGTACTTATTGGTTCTTTCAATTCGTATTGTATACTTTTGCCCCATGGTGATGTCCATACTTTTGATTTTGTGTTTATTGATTTATTAAGAATTGGCAGACAATGTTTTAAATTTACTTCTTTAAACATGCTTGCATTGTTTCGTGCTAATTTTTTTGTTTTATTAATTGAATCAAGCAAATTATCAATATCCTTCCCGAAAATATCGAATAAAAAGTCTACGACCTGCAAAATTTGAAAATTATAGTTTTTAACAACCTCTGGCCTAAAATAATTTAATATGTATGGTCTTCTAAAACCATGCTTGCCTTGTTCAATATTCTTAACCATTCTCATATTTACAGTTTTTGCTAATATAAGGTCACTAAAGATTGGTTTAATTATTCCTAAAATACTGGATTGAGATCCACCCCTCTGAAGATTATTGTTCTCATAACGTAGGAATATTTTATCAACATAATTTAATACTTCCTGATTATTATTAAAGTCATAAATTTCAGATGAATAAAACTTATCAATATATCCACTAAAATCAACGTCTAATCCATATTTATGAGAAAATATTTTACGGATGTTTTCGATATCACAAACAAAAATGATTTTATCAAAATTGAACTTGTTGAAATCGTCGTTAACTAAATCAAAGTGCGCACTAAATACATTAAACAGACGGAAAATGTGTTCAGGATCAAGACGATCCAAATCATCAATTACTAGAACAGTTTGCAATTCTTCTTTAGTTATTGCATATTTTATTATTGAAGAAACATTGTCAAATTCAGATAAAAAATGTTCCTCAAATTCTTTATTAAAAACTTGTACTTGTTCAGCAGAAAGTTCTTTAGATAACTTTTCCTTTGATTCCCGATATTTTAAATACAATTCTTCAACTTGTTCAATGCTATCTGAAAATCCGCCAAGTTTTGGAATAATCTTTAAAAGGTTCTTTAAAACTAATAGTTTATTATTCTTAAAAAAGGATTTTAAGCTCTCAGAAGAAGAGGCCTTAATATCATTATCAATATTGATTTTCTTCTGATTAATAAGTTGAGCTAGAATGTCATACTTTATAAACTTAAAAACATCTTCATTTGAGAGCAGTGAATAGTTTATTGGACGTAGGAAAATCGGAAAATATTCAGTTTTTTCTTTAAAGAATTCATTCAAAAAATAGGTTTTTCCAATTCCAAACGGCCCGGAAAAAATAATTCTTCGGTTGTGTTCGGGTTCTAAAAACGCTTGAAAATCAGTTTTGATTTTTTCGATTGGGATAATTAACTTTTGATCAGCCATTTTTTGTTTTAAAAATACAAAACTTTTTGCTGACCGTAATTTTTACCTTTCTCCAAATTAATGTTGGGTTTGTAATCCAACCCGTACCGGGTTGTTGTTTTGATTTCGCTGGTTTATTATTATAATCCAATGCGTACCGCATTGTAGTTTTACCTGTTGTGTTTGCAGTTACTATAATCAAACGCGTACCGCGTTTTCTTTATTCAACGTTTGAAAAATTTGAAGATACTTTCGATAAAAATCCTGTAAACTGCCTGCCGGTACGCAGGATTTGATTATTAGTACGAATCATAAAATCGATTACGGAAGAACTCTGTATGAGTTCGGTTATAGTAAATAAACAATATGAAGTGGAGAGAAATGAACCCGGTACGGGTTCGATTTTAATAACCAAAGTCGTTGGAACAGGGACATGAACTCAGTATGAGTTCGATTTCTTCAAAATACTTCAACTATTCAAAAAAATCGAATAGATAGCGTTCATCATACTCCACTTCAAACTTTTTAAGAAAAGCCAGGTATTCCTCCCTAAAAGTAACTTTTCGGTGATGCTCTTTTTGATTTAGGATATAGTTTACAACAGCATCAACCTGAGATTTCCCATAAGAAAAACATCCATATCCGCTCTGCCACTGAAACTTTCCGGGAAACCATTTCTTTTCATTAATAAAGTTTGTAGTCGCACGCTTGATCTCTTTAATAGTTTCTGCAGGAGATTTTGAAGGTGTAAAACTCATAAAAAGATGCACATGGTCTGGCATGCCATTTACAGCGTAACTTTTGTGTCCCATCGCATTTATGAGACCTGCCATAAACGGGAAAACTTCCTCCTGATATTTGGGCTGAATCAGTGCTTCCCTGTATTTTACTACGATTACAAACTGAAGATAGATTTGAGTGTATGTGCCTGGTACCATTTTTTGTTTTAAAAATACAAAACTTTTTAATTGCCAATTTCTTCCAACCGTACCGTTGTAGATTGTGCTTCATGATGGTTTTTACTAAATTCTAATGCGTACCGCATTAAAATCCCGCAAGGATTTGATTTTAGTAAAGACAAGGTCAAATCCCTAAGGACTCAGTATGAGTTCGATTCATTGAACCAGTCAAAATCTTGTATCGTATAATCGTAAAAAAGCCGATCCCTCTCGGATTCGCTTTTTATTTTCTGTCATATCAATGTTAACCAATATAAAAATTATAAGGGTATGAAGCATGATCGCTAATAAGCACTGCTTTGTATTTTCCTGTATTCAATCCAGCTAAATTAAGTGTCTGCTGAATATCAAATTCAGGATCGAGTTTTTCTTGAAATACCAGTTTGTTCGTATCATTATCATAGATTAACAATCTTGCACTTTTGTTGTATTTGGGAATGTAAAATCAAGGAATTTCCCTTCCAACTTAAAAGAAGGAGAGATTTGTTCTTCCTGACCAATAATCTGAACGCTCCCGTTGGCGACAATGAGATTTTTTAACTCTGTTTCGTCGCCTTGCTTTACCTCAAAGGTGTATTTGCCATTGGCAAGTTTCGAAAAATCATACATTTTTTTATAGTCAGCCGACAAGGGCTCTTTATCATCAGCAAAAATTATTTTCCCGTTACTGTTTTTTAATTCAACTTTAAACTTACTGTCAGGTGCTTCCAATACATCTACCTGTGCTTTGTCTCTTTGCCCGGGAATAATATCTACTCTTAAAGTTTCTAATGCCATCGAACTTCCTGATGCCAGAACTCCTAGGAACAACATCAAGCCAATTTTTAAATTTTTCATGACTTTAATTTTTAAAATTAATATCAACTGTTTTCATGCCTTTTAGACAATAGAAATTGAAATAAGTTGGTATAAAAAATGCTAAAAACTATTAAGTAGTCTTAAATATCTTATTTTTTGTTAAATAGTTTTGTCTGTAGGATTACTAACAGATTTTCAATGATATTCGGGATGAGTTTAAAAAACCAATTCAAGTTATTAATCCACACAGATTTATACGATTGGAATAATTAATTTGAGGTGTAAACTGAACAAGGGCGAATTCATTATTACTTAATTCTCCGGCAATGTTTTAATTATTTCTCTTAAAAAATTATTTAAATTGAAATGTTTTAAACTGTAACCCATTCGAACAACCACCAGCTTTTTTGAAGGAATAATGTAAATGCGTTGCCCAAGAAATCCATCGGCAAAAAACACATCGTCTGGAACATCAACCAAAGCATATTCAGGATTTGATTCTTTCAGCCAAAAAGTTCCGGCATAATTCCCATTTGATGCTGCAGCCGGTGTTTTCATAAAATCAACCCACTCTTTCGAAAGAATTGTATCACCGGCAAAAACCCCATTATTCAGAAACAACATTCCAAATCTTGCCCAATCGCGGGTAGTGCCATAACTGTACGATGAAGCCACAAACAAACCGTTGCATCGGTTTCCACTTTTGTATGAAGCATTCCAGTCGGATAAAGCAATTTTGTATAAATGAAATTATGGTAATTATCATCGTTATTGATCCTGTTTCTGATTATCCCCGAAAACAGATTGGCATCGCCCGAAGAATAGTTCCAGTGCGTTCCCGGGGGAATATTCCAGTTTATTATCGATAACCGAAGAAAGCATATCATCTTTTTGCATCAGCATTACTGTGGCATCAGAAATGGTAAAATAGTTTTCATACCAATCGAGCCCCGAAGACATTTGAATAATATTTTTTACCGTAATATTTTTGCGGTCATCATTTTGCCATTCCTGAAAACCCGCAGGTTCATCAACCTCCAATTTTCCCTCATCGGCCAAAATTCCGGCCAATGCACCGGTAATACTTTTTGTCATCGACCAATCGTGAAACATGGTTTTATAATCATATCCATTAAAATATTTTTCTGCAATCAGCTGATTATTGTAAACCACTACAATTCCCAATGTTTTTTTGAAAGGCTCACTCTCCGGATGCATCAAAACAGGTATCAATTAATTCATTTAATCTTTCATAATTTACTCCTGTAATCATCTCTTCCGGCATCATATCTCCTTTTGGCCATGGAATTGTATCCTGCGAATATCCCGGATCGGGAAGTGCAAACCCTGATTGTTTTAATTTCTCTTCCGGTGTTTCCAAAACAATAACAGCACCCAACCCTTCGCGATAAACCGCTTTTCGTTTTGCCAGACCAAAAACCGTTGAAGTCACTGATTTTTCATCATAATCGATTACCGATTTTGCCAGGCTTATCGGGAAAAAGGAAAGATCTTCGGCTTCACACGTTCGGGTGTTTTATGGCCAGAAATACACTTGAGCACATTCCTTTGGCAGCAAATGCAGTAATTATCGGAAGTCGCGGCCAGACAAACCAGGTTCCGGCAATGAGTAATATAACAATAACAAAAAGGATTATTTTTTTGACGAGCTTCTTTTTCATTGGTCAGATGATTTTTAGTTCAGTTTTGATCTCAAATTAAAATTAAGAATATTTTGTTATTTAACCTGATTTCAATAAAATTCATTTGTTAGTTTTGTGCTTTCATTTAAAACGGAAGAACATGCTCAACTTAAAATTCATACAGGACAACCCGGAACTGGTGATTGAAAAACTAAAGAAAAAGAATTTCGATGCATCGGGGATTGTTACAGAAATAGTTGATTTATACCAGCAAAAGAATAAGTTGCAAAGTCAGGCTGACCAGGCAAAAGCTGAGATGAACAAAATCTCAAAAGAGATCGGAATTTTATTTCGTGAAGGTAAAAAAGCAGAAGCTGATGTTGCAAAAGAGCGTACTTCGGAATTAAAGGAAAACATCCGGAAATTTGACGAACAATTTTCGGAAATTGAGCAGAAAGTGACTGATTTGCTGGTGCTACTTCCCAATTTGCCGCATGATTCGGTTCCGTTTGGAAAAGGTGCAGAAGATAACGAAGTGGTGAAAAAATCGGGGGAAGCTCCAACACTGGCTGAAGACGCACTTCCGCATTGGGAACTGGCTGCAAAATATAACCTCATTGATTTTGAGTTGGGTGTAAAACTTACCGGGGCAGGATTTCCGGTTTACCGTGGAAAAGGTTCGCGGCTGCAGCGGGCGCTTATTAATTTCTTTTTGGATGAAGCCCGCAATGCCGGTTATGAGGAAATTCAGCCTCCACTGGTGGTAAACGAAGCTTCGGGTTTTGGAACCGGCCAGTTGCCCGACAAAGAAGGACAGATGTACCACGTTACGGTGGATAATTTGTATCTGATTCCGACGGCAGAAGTTCCGGTAACCAATATTTACCGCGATATGATTGTTGAAGCAAAAGATCTTCCATATAAAAATACAGCCTACAGCGCCTGTTTCCGCCGCGAGGCAGGTTCTTACGGAAAAGATGTTCGCGGGTTAAACCGCCTGCACCAGTTCGATAAAGTGGAAGTGGTTCAGATTGCTCATCCCGATCATTCGTACGAATGTTCTGGATGAAATGGTAAAGCATGTGGAATCGCTGGTTCAGAAGTTGGAATTGCCTTACCGCATTGTAAGACTTTGTGGCGGCGATATGAGTTTTACCTCGGCGCTGACTTATGATTTTGAAGTGTATTCGGCTGCACAGAAAAAGTGGCTCGAAGTAAGTTCGGTTTCCAATTTTGAGTCGTTTCAGGCGAACCGGTTAAAACTGCGTTACCGCGATGAAGACACCAAAAAACCGCAACTGGCGCATACACTAAATGGCAGTGCGCTTGCTTTACCGCGAATTGTTGCTGCTTTGCTGGAAAATAACCAGACATCGGAAGGAATTAGAATTCCAAAAGTTTTGGTTCCGTATTGCGGGTTTGAAGTGATTGATTAATAAGATATTAGTTAGTGATACCCTGACTCAAAGTCAGGGTATCACTAAAAGTACACTGTTATTTTTTATATCATTATTTTAGTTGTTTTCCTTTTCCGTTAAGGCAAATAATTTATTGCTTTTGAAAGCAAAACACGGTTTACAAAACCGCTCCAGCGGTGGGGAACCCAGTCGGGCTGCGCAGAGACAATCAGTCCTCGCAGGAAAAAGAGAGTAACCAGAATTATCTTTTTTCTCATAACCGTAAATTTGTAAATTTAAAAATAAGTCTCAGTCTTCCATATGACTTTACCATTCAAGCCAACTAAAGCACAAGGGATTCCACCTTTCAAAAAGAGGTGGAATCCCTTGTAAAATTTATTTTGCTTCAAAATTGGCCCCTAATTTGACTTCAAAATCATTTGCTATTAAAATATTCTGATCGGCATCTAAAGTTACATTGGCTCCATTTTCTATGGTTACCGGACCTTGTGCATAGGAAGTTGTTACATTGCTCCCGACGTTTATATTAGTACCTTCAATTAACCGGTACTGAGCAAAGGAATAATTCTGTAAATATAGTTCCTGCGGATATGTATATGGTTTGTAGTTATGTTTTGATACTGTAATGTAATACGGTTTAACAACGCCATTGAATGTGTAACTTGAAACATTAGGGGCAACTTCATAGCATGAAGCTCCCATATCGAGCAAACTACAAATTGTAATTTTACAACCACTTATGCCAGTGTTGACTGTAACAGATGTGCTAGTCTCCGATACAGTTACACCCGAAAATGTTGATGGCGCTGCAGTGTACATTTCCATTGCAGGATCGCCAAAATAATGGAAGACTTCATTCTGATATCGGGATATATCATAGGTTTCCGCCATACGTAAAAGTCCTTGGTTTAAAACTTTACCCATTTGATAAATGTCTGAATGTGGAGCTGGATTTTGTATCTTGCTTCCAAATGGCACGACGAGGCCTGGATTTGACCAAATTGCATCAAACATGCCTACGGCCAACGCATCATTCCAGCCACTAAAGCTTTCTTGTGATGCAGCAAAAATACCCACAGCGCCCCCGTTTGAACGTCGGAGAAGCTTTTCAGCAAAACATTCTGTTTGAAGAAAACCACCAGTTTTACAGGTAATACTAAATACTACCGGGAGTTTATTTCCATTATTTAGATTATTAATGTCTGATAAAGTATATACAGGTTTCATCCATAGGTTTTCAAGGCCATGTCCCCTATATAGTACATAAAATTTTCCGGTATTTATTTCGCTTGTGATATTACTGTTATCCCCAGACCATGGGAAGAATGGCGATATGTCTTTTCTTAAATCACTTGAAATAGCTTGCCCATTCCCCTCGTCATTATTATAAAATCTTGGATACACGGAAGGATTGGCAGCATACACCCTATTTATAGTATAAGTTTTAGAAATCATATAATTTCTAATCATTTCACTGCTATAAGTGAATCCCGTGTCTTCAATTCCATCGGGAGGGACCTGTTTATCCTCAAACTGACAGCAATTTAACCCATTGCTATAAAAAGAACTGGTTGTATTTGGGTTTCGTTCATAATTAATAATTTTTCTGATCACAGTAAATGCCTGGTCAAGTGAACTTACTGATATTCTTCCTCGCGCCATATCGGCAGTATAATCACTCGACCCGCCCATGCAGGCATAATATAAATCTGTTGCGTAATTACGGGGCTCAACTGCGGTAGCTCTATAATAGACTTCCCCCGGAACGTTTTCGTGATCTCCAATAATTACAAAGTAATCAGGTTTTGGCGTCCAGTTTGTATATCGTTGGTTAATCGCGGCTTTTACTTGAGCGCTTGTCCAGCTTGGCTGCGAAACAATTTCACTGCTAAAACCAAGCCTGGTTTTCCAATCGGCAAATTCTTTAGCCGCGTTCAGAAAGGTATTTGTTGTAATAATGATATAATTCCTATTCGAAGGCATTGCAACGTTTGCTGATTTTAACGTAGAATTTGAAGATGATTCCGTTGAAATGGTTGTGTTGGAAATCACGTTTCTTAAAATGTCGAAATTACCATCATTCGTTACTGAAGAAACCTGGGATTTTAGGCTTGAGGAAAATGTCACCTGGTACTTAATTTTGGAGTAACAACGAACAGTTTTGGTTTTTGGATTATATTGTACCGGCCGTATCTGAATAAACGCGATTGGCGCTTCACGATAATCCTGAACCGAAAGGATTTCAGCTACTGCTGAAGGATAGAAGCTATTTGCATCATATATGTTCTTATCCAAAGTATATTTGATTGGCGACTTACTGGTTGAATCAATTTGAGGTTCTATTGCCGGAGCAATGTTGAAGCCTTTAAAGTCCTGATAAATGGCTTCGACTATTTTTATTCCCAGCCCGTTTTTTGAAGGGACAGCCAGGATGTCGTTGTAGCAAGGCAACGCAGGTTTTCCTACATTGTCCATTTTCCCCATGCCTTGAATATTGAGTAGTTGAAATACGGAAGTATCTTGCTTGATAGTTCTAATCTCAGCATCATCGAAAGAGTAGTCTAATTCGATGTAATTTGACGATTCGACTACCGTACGTTTAGGTGAATTACTTACAATCTCTTTATCTGAAACTCCATCCTTAAAATGAATGCTTTTGTTTTGAGCCAGAAGCAGTATGGCGTTGCATTGTAATAGTATTAGTATCAAATATTTCATTTTTAAGTGTTTAAAATTTTGTAGAACTAATTTGCTTTATAAATAATGGACAATCACAATTGAAATAGTTAGAATTCTTAATTGCAAGTATGACTATCTTCTTTAGCGCAGAGAGTAAATGACTAAAACTAGTGACGCCTTTAGCGGTTATTCGAATATCAATTTAGCTGTACACATATTTCCCTTGAAATCTTCAATGACCAAAAGATAAATACCCGATGGTAAATTTTCTTTGTATATTTCAAGCGAACTCATTCCCTTTACATTGTACTCCTGCAAAGTCATTCCATACATATTAACAAGACTCATTTTGCTAAAATGAGATCCACCTAATTCAACAAAGCCCTTTGCATTTACAGGATTTGGCGTTACTTTAATACCTGGTTCATGTGCAGTTCTTATTACCGAGGAGGTCATTAGATAGAAGCAGTCATTAAAGTCACTGGAGATATGGAATATTTTATTATTTTCCTGCTTATTGCAAATTAAATAGCTATCAATTCCACTTTCTGGCCATGCCCCAACGGTAGGAAATAGCAAACCTCCTATTGAGCCAATTCCTTCAATCCAAATTGCCCAGGAATCTGGTTTAGATTGATTGAGGCTACCAAAATGGAAGGCTTTTCTATATTCCTGACCTATTAAAATGGTGTCTACTTTAAAAACTTTCAGATTACCGGGATAATCAGCAAGCAATAACCGAAACGTATCACTATTTATTAAGTCCCCCTCTCTCAGAGAAAAATCGTATAAAATAATTTCTTCTTTTCTGCCGGGAAAAACTGGATAACCAATGTACTCAAGTGAATCAATAGGATAAAAGTAAATTCTTTTATTTTCTTCCCTGATTCCCCCGCAAAGTTTGTCCTCTGTAAAAATGGTATCAACCGAGTGATAGATTTTATGGTATAGTTTTTCGTTTATGATTGTATCCTCATCTTTCAGCGCATAACAATGAAATATTTGTCTATTTGAAGTGTCGAGACTATATGGCCTGTAATACATCTCAGTCCACATCGCGTTTTTTGTTGGAAAAGGGTGGTAGGTTTGAGCCGCCAATGAAATGGAGCAGAAAAACAGGATAATTAATAAGTAGCTTTTCATAATATTCAAATTTAAGGAAACAAAATCATCCGGGCATCTTAGTTAATAGTCTTTGGGCACAGGTACTATTTCGTTAAAATCATTTGTTTTGTATCAACAATTTTCCCATCGCAAACCAAACTATACAAATACATTCCCGCGGCAAACTCGTTAGCGTTTATAGTTACGTTGCCTTTGCCTTTTTGGTTAACTCGTATGGTTTTAAATGGTATTTAGTAAAGGATACCAACTGTAATAGCAACTACTTAAAACAGAAGACATCCTTGTTTTAGCATAACTCCAGTCAATTTTCCAATATAGCTTCATCAATCTCACCGCTATAAAATAAAATAGGATTTTCCTCTGCAGGATTATTCAATAACACCTGACAATGATAATTTTTATTCCCTGTTATTTCAAAATAGTAGTCAAAAGTATAATAGCAGTAACACCGGCAGTAACAAGTGTGGTATAAATTAGTGCATGTGTCTGCGATTGATATGAATATAGAATCATTAATCACGTTGCAATCGGTAACAAACGGTGCACAGCAAATATAATTTAGCCCGGTGAAAATGTTTAGTGTGTCATTTAGAAACGTAAAAATGACTGTGTCTTCTTCTTCCTCTTTTGCAACATAAGCTCTATTACCATTGCATCCACCTAAAGCAGACTTTAAAAATTGGATCTTATCTTCCTCTTTTGGTGTTTGCAATTTTTCCTCTTTACTACAACCTACGGTTAAAATTAGAATACCAAGGACAACAACTATAGCATTCATCCCTCTTTTTGTAAATATATTATTCATAGTTTACTATTTATTTTATTTCTAAAGTAGAGCCAATACCAACTTCAAAAGTTCCGTTGACTGTTACACTTTCAGCCTTAAAAACTACATCAACATTATTTTGAATCAAAGTGTTTTCAATTTCTATTACTTCACAATTATAAGTTTTATCAGTATTTATTGTTTCTTGAACATAGGTATATGCACAATTAGGTAAAATCACAAGCGAAGGGTCTCCAAAGATGTTCCAATTTAGGAAATCATCTTTTCCGGAGAAACCATAATCATCTATCATCGAGCAAGATGCGTTATAACAAAGTGCCCCAAAAGTTGTATATTCTCCTTCTATTAGTAGGTTATTAAATTCATCTTGAGCTTGCATTGGGGGATCCCAGCTTTGGTCTGTAGATGCTCCATAAAATCCAAGGGCTCCAGTTGGCTCTCCTGTGCTATTATTTGTCGCACGCAACCATGCTTCCGCGAAGCAGGTACCATTAGTGAAATTTCCATTTTGACAAGCAACTGAAAAAATAAAGGGCAACATATTATCATTTGTCAGTGAGTTAACGTTAGAATTTGTAAAATTCGATGTATACCAACTAGTCTGAGTACCTTGACCAGCATAATTAATTATTGAGATACCTCCATTAACTGAATTGCTGATCATAGTTGATGTTGGGTCTCCAGACGCATCATTACCACCTTGTGAACCATCATAAAACTCATACACTTGATTATAACGCCAGGATTCCAATAAATCATTCCTTATATTTCTTATATGTTCATCATCATACTCATCGTCGTCACCTGGGCCTTCATCACTTGCAATTCCAACTCCATTGTGCAACCATGCTTGTTCAGCCATATTCTCATAATTTATAGATCTTTCGATCATAGTTTCCACCTGACTTTCATTTTCTGCTGAGAAACGTCCTACGATTATATCAGGATAATAATCAGTCCCTGAAACCAGGGAATAAGAAGGATCTGATCCTCCGCCATAATAAATCTCACTAGGAACTTGTGTATTGTCTCCAACAAGTAAAACAAAAGTTAAAGAATGGTCATAATCATAGTTGTCTTGTATATAATTTTTGATTAACAATGGAGAATAGCCAATTGTGCTCATACCTACTATTTCTGTAACTAACCCTTTATCATTTTTGTGTGTTACAAAATCTTGCATTTCGTCCATAAAATCGTCATAACATATTATCAACATTTTGCCGTTTTCTCCTACAGTATTCGCACTTTTTAAAGCTTCATCGGAGGATTGATAATTGATAAAATGAGTTTTATATATTGGCTCAAAATATTTGTTGTGAGAACGTTCCTTCCTTTGTATTGTATTAATATTATTAATTCCTGAAAAAGATATTTTTAGAATCAGTTTAGTATATATTCTCAGGATTCTTTTTACTGGATTATATAAAAAAGGATAAAAATTGACGTTGATCCCCCTTACATCTCTTATTAAATATGGTTCTCCTAAATCGAAATTTAAAGCAGGGAAAAATTCATCTTTAGTATATGTTTCGGAAAAAGTGAATGGAATATCTTGAGGATTAATAGTTCGTGGCAATATCCCTTTTGATGGAACTATTGGGAGTTCAACCTCAATATACTTTTCAGAAACTATTTCTCCTTTATAATCAGAAATCTCTGGAATCACAATGTTTTTGGTAATTTTAGGAAGTTCGGGATTACCTTTTTGTTTTATCCAACTTTCTCCTTTTAAATCAACAAGATAAAAATCCTGATCTGCAATTTTAATAGGAGACTTCAAATAATTACTTATTGAACATTCTAAAATTATTTCATTTTCGGTTGAAGATAGAACTTTTACCGAATTCTCATTTTTATCTAATATTACTTTATCATATTTGTTCTTTCCATATGAATAAAATGATAAAATTAAACAAAATACTATAACGATATATTTCATTTTGTTAAGCCTTATGTTGATGAGATATACTTTTATTCTGTTAACAACATTTGCTTCGTATCCACAATTTTTCCATCGCAAACCAAACTATATAAGTACATTCCGGCAACAAATTCATTGGCATTAATAATTGCGTTTCCTACACTTTTTTAGTTAATTGAAATAGTTTTAAAAAAGAGGTTTCTATTTTAAGATAAACTGGACTTTTTAGCCTGGCTTGTCATTTATCAATTACAGCTTATTGAATTATTTAAATCGACATCAATAGTAAATTCCGCTCCAGAAACAACCTCAAAATTTTTATCAATGGTAACTTCCTTGCGGGTTATAAAACTAATATTAGCCCCTGAAGCAATTGTAACATTATCCACCACGCGAATCGCGTAATTGTCCTCAATATTCTGATTGCCAGAAAGAGACAAATCTTCCAGGTAAGTAGTAGCGGATTCAGCAGCGGCACTGACAGAAGCATAAACATCTAACCTGCCAGTACCTAACCTTCCAATATATTGCTCATTTTCAGCAATATCATATATGCTGTCATCTGTATTTTCCAGTAAAATATCAACAGCTTCATTTGCTGATAAGCAAGGATTTACAGAAATTATTAAACCGACAGTAGCAGAAACTTGTGGAGCAGCAAAAGATGTTCCCCAAGCCGATGTATAATTTCCTGAATTCTTTCCTCCATATCCTGAACCCATAATATCAGTTGTACTTACGTTGTAGCCGGGAGCACAAATATCAATTGTTGGGTGATGTTTATGAGCAGATAAAGAATCCCCGATTACTTCTTCATGAACATCTTTCCAGTTGTTATTAACAGGACTTTGTGTGGTACCAATGTTATTCATATGTCCTACCGAAGTTACGGCAACATTTGAATCATAGCACCCAGGATATGCAGGATTATTATTTCCACAATGCAAATTACCGGCATTCCCTGCACCAAAGACAACAACAGTATTTAAATCATTCCTGATATAGTCATATAATTCTTTTTGAATTGTACTATAAGTACATGAGTTTATCCAGCTGCAATTAATAACCCTGTAACCTGCCTCTGCAAGCCTTCGAACTTCACTATCAAACGCAAATACTGATGAAACATAAAGATCAGTATCGAAACCAACAGAAGCCAAACCTGTATTATTATCAGTAATAGCTGCAATACAACCAGCAACGGATGTTCCATGGTAGACATAGTTCGAATTGACAGAATATGGATTATTTGTGCCACCAACTAATGTCATGTTTAGATCCTCGTGATTCAAATCAAAATAAGTATCAGTAACAGCAATATCTATTTTGGGAAGACCCAACACAATATCCCAGGCATCTTTAGCATCTATTAAATCTAAGTTAGTTTGCCCAAGTGCTAAGCCATAATCATTAGGGGTATATGTCAGACTTGGTTCACATAAATATTCCAAACGGGGTATTTTAACTCTATATTTATTCATAAGTTCATATCCTAACTTTTCATCATCACATTTTATTATATAGACATTTTTTAAGCTATTTTTTTTAATCCCGGGAAAGGCTTTCTCGAATAGGCTAATATTATATTTTGAATAGATAGAATCAAGTTCGGGTCTTTTTGCTTTAAACTTTGGTTTTCCAGACTTTTGGACCACAATATCAGGTGCAATTGTTGAATCTTCAATCTGTATATAAAATATGGATTCCTGTGCAGATAAATTGGCAGCTGATATAATTATTATAATAGGTATAAGAAATCTAGTTATTTTCATGTTTATAAATTTGTTATTTTAATATTACCTGTATAACCTTCAATATGTATCTTAATTATATAGATACCTCGAACTATTGGAAGGGTATCTATTTCAAAATTATTGTCAGAACATTTGAAAGTATGCAAAACGCCTCCACTTAGTGATAATATTGATATTGTGGCTTCTTTATTAGATGGATTTTCAAAATATATCTTTTGACCTTCCTGCCAAATATTTAATAAATTACTTTCTATTAAGTTAGTTTCATCTATTCCTGTAGTTAATACTCTAATGTCATAGATGCCACAAGAACAAGTACATCCAAAAGTATCAACACTAACCAATGAATATAAAGTATTTACTTCTGGTTTACACCATGTCGCAGAACTATCAGAACGAGTTAATCCATATGAAGGCTCCCATTTGTATTTGTAATATTTGCCTTTTGGTCCTCCAGCGTCTAACCAAATACTGTCACCTTTACTAATTTCGACAACAATTGTTCCTGTAGGACAACTGCATCCTGAAAAAGATACATTTACACTATCCAAGGCACTTTTGCTGTTCGCATCTATGACCTTTAAATAAAACTTAATCTTTTCAGGTTCAGTCTCAGTAACCCATCCTTTAAAATATGGGGAAGCTAGTGTTGTGTCATTTAAAAAATCACTTGCTGTAAATACTAGGTTTTGTGATAATTCATATTTACATTTCCAGCTAAATAAATATGGTTCGATTCCATTTTCTATAATTAAATTTGTTCCTAAGTACATTGTGTCTGGATATTGACCAGCACAAAAAGTTGTATCATTTCCAATATTTACCGTCATTTGAGAGATAGCTGGTTGGGTAACCAAAAGAAGAAAGAAAAAAACCAATAACACATTATTAGTATGTTTTTTCATTACAATAATACTTTTAGGTATTTTAATTTATCTTGTCAACAACATCTGTTTCGTATCCACAATTTTCCCATCGCAAACCAGGCTGTACAAATACATACCTGCAACAAATTCATTGGCATTAATAATTACGTTTCCTTCTCCTCTTTGGTTAACCGGAATCGTTTTCAAAAGCGTTCCGGTCATATTGCAAATATGGAGTTGCGCATTTTGCACGGTTTCAGGGATTTCAACCCTGATATTGGTTTGTTCACTAAAAGGGTTCGGAGCGTTTTGGTATAACTTTGGTTGTATCTCATTAATATTCAAATTTTCAGAATTATTTATTGTGCCCACTTTCAGGCTTCCCTGGCAACAGTCGGCCAGTTCATTTTTTAATTCCTCAATTTGCGCCTGTTGTTCTTTCATCGCTTCTACCAACACCGGAATTATCTCGGAATAATTGATGCCATAAACATCGGTGGAATCATCGTATCGTACCACTTCCGGCAAGATCTTATTTACATCCTGTGCAATAAACCCGACTTTATTTTTTCGTTCTTTTTCTAATTTATTCAATACTTTTTCATCAGCTATATTCCCCTCGGCATAATACTCTTTCTTAAAATCGTATTTCACACCTTTTAATTGTAAAACAATTTCCAAGGCATTATCTATATTTCTTAAGTTTTCTTTTTGTCTTTCATCCGATGGGTTTGTAAAATTATATGAATACATGGCATTAAATGCCTTGTCCGAAAGACCTACCCAACATCCGTGATTAACGCTTGGATACATCGCCCTGTTGTAACCACCAGTTTGTGTATCACCGGCAATAATTAAATGTGTATAGTTGGTACCTGATTTAAAAATAGCTGTTTCAGAACAAAGATCATAGCCTGCATCAGGCACCACGCCGATGCCAACTTGACCACCTGAATTTACTTTTAATTGGGAGAATCCATTTAAGGTCAGGAAGAAGACAAATACGCTAAAGAGAGTTAATTTTATTTTCATTGTTTTTGGTTTTTAAACAGGAGATAAGGAATTCCTGTAGGTTAAACATACTTAATTTACGCACCCCCTTTCATTAAAGGGCCGGGTTGCTTTTGCCCTTAATCGGAGAACTAATTATTAGAATGCTTAGGTAAAATTCCATAATAAAACTATCGCCTCGTGTTTGGAAACGGAACAGGAGGCTTTGTCAGATAAATTTGTTTTTAGATTTTGTTTGTCGAGGATTCATATGGGTTGATTTTTTGGTTCAGGCTAATTTAGTAAAAAACAATATGATATAAAACTTTCAGGGTGATGCAGATCGTTTTTTTTTTTCTCTATTTGTTGAAACACAATAGATTATTAAATATAATTTAAAATTGTTCTAAGAAATTTGTTTGTCAATTAATTTAAGTTATCGGGGAATTACCGGGAGAAGCACCCGGTTTTTAATTAAATTAGAATTATTCTATATTTGCCCTTCCTGAGATTTAAAAGGTTATGGTTCAGGAAACGGGAAACAGGCTGATTACAGCTTTCCAAAAACAGACAGAAAAGATTATTTATTTTTGTTCGGCGGGGAATATTTCACCCAACCTTTCGGTGCACGAATTTCGCAAGTCGTTTAAACGAATGCGGGGTTTGCTTCATTTTTACGACGATCTGTCCGATGAGTTTGTGGAAGAATGCAGAACGAAAATAAAACAGTTTGGTGCATTTTTGTCGCCAATACGGGAATCGTATGTTAATCTTCAGTTGTTCGATAAGATTATTGCCGGTAATCAACTGGTGCCGGAGAAAAAGATAAAAGCAGCCCGTGAGATTCTGGTGGAGAAAAACAAAACCCGGATTGATGAGCAATTTCTGGCAGAAGACGGGTGCGAAAAAATTTATGCTTTTATTCAGGATATTGATGTCCGGGTTAATAGTTTCGGAAGCGGAAGACCGTCGTTGTACCAGTTGGAAGAGCAGGTCTGTCTTTCATTTCAGCAGAGTTATGAATATCTACCTGGTGGTGGATGCCAATTCCGAAGCCCCTCAGTTACATGAATTACGCAAAAAACTCAAACGGCTTTGGTATCAGCTCGACTTTCTGAAATTCATGCATCCCGCGGTATTTCAGGATGAAATCGGACCAGCTGAACAAAATTACTGAGCAGTTGGGAGAAGATCATGACCTGTCGGTTTTCCTGGAAGAAATTCAAGTCTGATATTTTTGATTTTGACGATGATGAGCGGGTTATCCTTGTCAATCTGATCGATCATCAGCGGGAACTGAATCGGGTTAAACTTTTCCCATGGCTTAAACAGTTTTTTAACGAGTCCCCCGGAAGTTTTTAACCAGAAAATGAAGAAGATTTTTAAGATTAGCTAGTTTCAGTAATCATTTTATTTTCTTTGATCAACATAACGATTTGTCGGATTCTCTTCAGTAAAAGATCCTGAATATTTCTCAGCTCAAGAGTTCAGTACCACCTATAATTGTTTGATAATGATCCATACTGATATAACTCCTCTATCTGCCAAACGTGTTTTTTCCCATCCTAGGCGGGTTCCGGGAGCAAGTCACATTCAAGCTAAAGTATTTGAAAAGGATTTGTTATTTCGATCTCTCCTTATTGACATTCAGGGAGAAGAAAATTTTATCTGTTCTTTAACTCACCCTGATTTCGATCCCGATAATTATCGGGACAAAATCGTCCGTCTCTATGTGTAGAGAGGCTTTTGAAATAGAGGGAGAGTGAAAACACAGTAACAACTTGAATTTTAATCATCTCCGGATGAATCTTAATAATCACAGATTCATCTTTACAATTTTCAAGCAATTGCAGATTGGTTAATCGCAACAGGGGGTGTTTAAAATCCGGGGCCATTTCAACCAACGGCACCAAAACAAACTTTCGGTTTTGGATTCGCGGATGCGGAATAATGAGCTTTTCCGATTCAATATAAATATCGTCGAAATAGATAATGTCGATATCCATTTCGCGCGAAATATATTTCCCGATGGTTCTTCTCCGTCCGAATTCACTTTCTATTTCATGAATTTCTTCCAGTAGTTGTTCGGGTTCCAGTTCTGTTTCAATTAAAAATATCCGATTCCAGAAGTGATCTTCAGAAACAAAACCCCAGGGCGGTGTTTCGTAAACAGACGAAGCTTTTACAATTTTACCTAACCGGGCTTCGGTTAAATGTGCAGCTTTTATAAAGTTTAGCTTTTTATTTCCAATGTTTCCTCCAATACCCAGAAAAACCTTGTGCATAGATTCGTATATTTGTAATACTTAAAAATTGACGATACCAATTCTATAGCAAATAAAAATAATTATTAAATAAATACACAATTCAAATGAAACAGTTTTTTAAGTACGTTCTGGCAACGATTGTCGGAATTATAGCGGTTACTATTATCGGTTTTTTCTTTTTTATGATGGTGATCGGGGTATTAATCTCATCGACCGAGAAACAGGTCAGTGTTCAAAACAATTCATTACTGGTTATCGATGCAGGACGAAGTGTTGTTGACCGGGCTACCAAAGATCCTTTTGAAAATCTTAATATTCCGGGATTTGAACGGATAAAAACAATTGGGCTCGACGATATTAAAAAATCGCTGGATAAAGCCGTTGATGATGACCGTATAAAAGGTGTTTATCTGAAATTATCGACGGTAGGCGGAGGAATGGCTTCGGTGGAAGAGATCAGAAATATGTTGATAAAGTTTAAAGAAGATTGCGACAAACCGGTTTATGCTTATGGCGATAATCTGGATCAGAAAGCATATTACCTGGCAACTGTTGCCGACAAAATTGTAATTCATCCGTTGGGTATGCTCGACTTTCGCGGATTAGGCGGTGAAATGATGTTTTACAAAAACGCTCTTGACAAAATTGGCGTGAATGTACAGGTTATCCGGCACGGGAAATTTAAATCTGCTGAAGAACCTTTTATGATGGACAAAATGAGTAAGGCAAACCGCGAACAAACGATGGTTTATCTGAATAGCCTCTGGGATCATATGCTGAAAGGAATTTCAGCAACCAGGAATATTTCTGTGGATGAATTAAATACGATGGCCGATGAAGTTCAAACCTTCAAAAAAGGAGAGGACCTGGTAAAATCCGGGTTGGTTGATGCTGCTGAATACAAAGATCAGGTACTTGACGATCTTCGAGAAATTACCGGGATTGAAGGTACAAAAGGAGTTCCGGTTATTAGTGTGCCAGACTATGCCGATGTTTCGGTGAAAGGGGAAAAAGTAAAATACAGCCGGAATAAAATTGCGGTTATTTATGCCTCGGGCGAGATAGGTATGATTAGCTTCACTGGTGGTAGTGCAATTATCGGCGACGATTTGAGCAAAGTAATTCGGAAAGTCCGTCAGGACAGTACTTATAAAGCTATTGTTTTACGTGTTAACTCTCCCGGGGGATCAGGTTTTGATTCTGAAAAAATCTGGCGTGAAGTTGAACTGGCAGCAAAAGAAAAAACGCTGGTAGTGTCGTTTGGTGATGTTGCAGCCTCAGGAGGTTATTACATTTCCTGTCCCGCCGACCTTATTGTTGCGGAACCTAATACGATAACCGGCTCCATTGGCGTATTTGGCAGAATTCCCGATTTCGGAGAATTACTGAATGACAAAATTGGAATTACAACCGATGCAGTTAGTACGAATAAAAATTCCGATTTCCTGTCGGTGACCCGGCCAATGACGGCGTATGAAAAACAGATTGTTTCAGAATTATATTGATCAAAGTTATGATACTTTTATCTCGCATGTGGCTGAAGGTCGGCACATGACAAAAGCACAGGTTGATTCGATAGCTCAGGGCCGCGTATGGAGTGGCGAAAATGCCAAAGAAATTGGTTTGGTTGATGAGTTTGGCGGCCTCGATGTCGCCATAAAACGGGCAGCTGAAAAAGCCGGGCTGGAAGATTACAGAACAGTTTCGTTGCCCGAATTACCCGATCCGATACAGGAATTGTTTAAATCAGGTGCCAGTAACGTTCGTGCCACGGTTATTGAAAAATGAACTTGGCGATAATTATAAGTATTACGAATACGTAAAAAAGGCTTCAACCATGAAAGGTATTTATGCAAGAATGCCGTATGATATTTATGTGAACTAAGCAAGCCGGGAAAAATCTTTAGATAGAAAAATGATAAAACTAAGCACCTTTATTTTACTCTTTTTTGTTGTTGGTATTAATGGCAGAAATGATAGCGTTAAAGGTGTGCAGCAAACGGTAGAAGTCCCGCATATTGATTTTATTGAAATGTCGGCAGTGCAACCTCAAAAAAACAGTGCTAATGTAATTTGGTATGACGATTTTTCAACAAAAAAAGAGTACCTGGAATCGGCGGGTATTATCGATCATAATACCAATTTTGGGACTGAAGGCGGTTCAATGGAAGTCGGTTTTAACAAAGGCGATGTAACTGGCAAAGGGAACCGGAAGGTGGCATTTGGCGATTTTCCGACGAACAAACCTGTGGTTCGAAAAGGGAAGCACTTTGACGAAATTTACTGGCGTTTTTATGTAAAACACGAATACGGATGGGAAGGGGCGCCTGCAAAAATGTCGAGGGCAACCAGCATTGTTTCTTCCAATAACTGGAAACAGGCCATGATTGCTCACGTGTGGAGTGGTAGCGGTAACACACTAACGCTTGACCCCGCACGCGGAGTTTACGAACAAACTGATTCAATTAAAACCACTCATTATAACGATTTTGAAAATCTGAAATGGTTGGGAAATAAACCAACTTCTGATTTTTTAATTTCTGCCGCTGAAGAATCGGGATACTGGGTATTGGTTGAATCGATGGTTAAGCTCAACACGCCGGGGGAAAACGATGGCATTTGTCGTTTATGGATCGATGGCAGGCTGGAAGCAGAACGTAAAAACCTCAATCTTCGGGGAAGTTATATAAAGCATGGTATCAATGCGGTTTTTCTTGAATCTTACTGGAACAGTGGCGCGGTGAAAACTGAAAATCGCTGGTTCGATAATTTTGTGATTTCCACAAAGCCGATCGGTCCGGTGGTTTGTCCGGCTAATCCCGTTTTACATAAAACTCCTTACCATGGTTCTGCAAAACTGGCTGCATGGGAAGTTGAGCTTGCCTCAGATTACCGGGGGAATAATGTAGTTTTTAAATCAAAAGAATTGGGGCAGGATGAAAAAGTTATGATCAATTTAAAGACGGGTAATTTTTCAGGAACATTGAACAGGAAAAACAAGCCTGGCAGCAGGAGAAACCTATTTTTGTCGCATCAGACAGAAAGATTCAAATGGAAACTGGTCGAAATGGAGCAGGTGGCATCAGGAGTTTGTGGTAGAATAAGTTCATTAAAATTTTAAGATTAAGGATAATTTAAATATGAACAGTAGCGTAGAAAATGCCACTTTTCATTTTCTGAATTCAGAACTTTTAATTGATGAATACAATTTCTTATCTTAGCTGACTATCTCGAAAAATCCGGTGTTTATGTTAAAATTCTTCTTATTTCCCCTTTCGTGGTTATATGGTTTAGGTGTTTATCTGCGCAATCGTGGATATGATCTTAACCTGATGAGATCACAGGAATTTGATGTTCCGGTAATTTCTATCGGGAATATTACTGTTGGGGGAACCGGGAAAACGCCACACGTGGAATACCTGGTAAAATTGTTAAGGGAAAAATTTGAAGTGGCAACGTTAAGCAGAGGATATAAACGCAAAACAAAAGGATTTGTCCGTGTTGAATTAAATTCAAAAGTAACCGAGGTGGGAGATGAACCACTGCAGATAAAAAAGAAGTTTCCGAAACAAACCGTTTCAGTATGTGAAAAAAGAGTGGAAGGCGTTGAAAAATTATTGACAGATGATGGGGAAAAGACTCCTGATGTCATCATTCTCGACGATGCTTTTCAACATCGCAGAATTACTCCGGGAATTAATATTTTACTTATTGATTATAATCGGCAGATCAAAGAAGACTGCTTGCTCCCGGCTGGTCGGTTGCGTGAAGGTGCTGCACAGATGAGACGGGCAAATGTCATTATTTTTACCAAATGCCCCGATGAAGTGACACCAATTATGCGCAGGATTCTTCAGAAAGAAGTGGCGTTAAAGCCTTATCAAAGTCTGTTTTTTTCTACGATGGTACAAACAAAACTAAGACCTGTTTTTGACGATGCTGTTTATGATGAGGGTTTCGATACCGATAAATCATGGAGCATTTTGGTGGTTACCGGAATTGCGTCGCCCAAACTGGTAGTTGATCATTTAAAAAAGTTTTCAAATAAAATTGAAATCCTTTCGTTTCCCGATCATCATTATTATTCTGAAGCTGATATTCAGAAGATCATGCAGAAGTTTAATGAAATGGATTCGGAGAAAAAGATTATTGTAACTACTGAAAAAGATTCTACACGTATAAAAGACATGGAAAACTTACCGGATGAATTTAAGAAATTATTGTATTATCTTCCGGTAGAAGTAAAATTCCTTGAAAATGAGGGGAAAGAGTTTAATCAGAAAATTTTGAATTATGTTGGAGAAAATAAAAGCAACCGCGAATTATATCAAAGAAAGAATAAACGCCAGTCCTGAAATTGGGATTATTCTTGGCACCGGACTTGGCGGCTTGGTCAATGAAATTGAGATCATCAAAGCAATTCCGTACAGTGAAATTCCGGATTTTCCGGTTTCAACAGTTCAGGGGCATGCCGGACGATTGATCTATGGAAAACTCGGAGAAAAGGAAGTTTTGGCTATGCAGGGACGATTCCATTTTTACGAAGGTTACAATATGAAAGAAGTAACTTATCCGGTACGCGTGCTTAAAATGGTTGGGATTACGCATCTCTTCGTTTCGAATGCCAGCGGAGGGTTGAACCCGGATTACAACGTGGGTGAAATTGTAATTATAAATGATCATATCAACTTCTTTCCTGAACATCCGTTGCGTGGTAAAAATATGGAGGAACTGGGTCCCCGCTTCCCGGATATGAGCCGCTGCTATGATGAACGATTAAGAAACCGTGCCCGCTTAATTGCATTGGAACATAATATCCAGGTGAAAGAAGGGGTTTATGTTGGCGTTTCAGGACCTACTTTTGAAACTCCGTCTGAATACAAAATGTTCCGTTTTCTGGGCGCTGATATTGTGGGTATGTCAACCGTGCCGGAAGTGATCGTGGCAAGGCACATGAACCTGAAAGTGTTTGGAATTTCTATCGTTACCGATAGCGGAGTTCCGGGCGAAATTGTTGAAATTACACACGATGAAGTGCAGGAAGTGGCAATGAAAGCTGAACCTAAAATGACACTGATTATGAAAAAGCTGATCCAGAGTATTTGAACCATCAGTTTATATTGTTGTTCCCGGGAAACAGAATTCAGTTGATTGTAAACAGATGAAAAATTTACTAAAAATAGTTGCTTTATCGGTACTTGTTACTTTCGGATGCTCTACACAGAAATCCGGGAATGTGGCGCTGGTTATCGATTCAAAATCTGATTTGGGTGAAGGTGCTATTTGGGATTACAAAACAGGTGAATTGATGTGGATCGATATCAAAGGGAAGATTGTTAACTTTTATAATCCAAAAACCGGGTTTAACAAAGCCATGTTTACCGGGCAAATGATTGGTACAGTTGTTCCTGAGGATAATGGAAATGTACTCGTTGCCCTGGAGCAAGGTATTTATGATTTTGATCCGGCAACGGGAACAAAAAAACGGATTGTGGATCCGGAAGAAGATATTCCTGATAACCGTTTCAACGATGGTAAATGTGATCCGTCGGGCAGGTTTTGGGCTGGCACAATGAGCACAACTAATAAAAAGGAAGCTGGGGCTCTTTACCGACTCGATGCAGACAGTTCAATTCATAAAATGATCGATAAGGTTAGTATTTCAAATGGTATTGTGTGGAACAGTGATGCTACCAAAATGTATTACATCGATACGCCAACGCAAAAGGTAATGAAGTACGATTTCGATAATGCAACAGGCGAAATCAGTAATCCGCAAATCGCTGTTGAAGTGGCACCTGAACTGGGATCGCCGGATGGAATGACAATTGATGAAGATGGAAACCTGTGGGTTGCACTTTGGGGCGGCTCGGCAGTTGGTTGCTGGAATCCCGAATCCGGAGAATTAATCCGGAAAATTGAAGTGCCGGCAAAAAATGTTACCTCGTGTGCATTTGGCGATGATGACCTTGGAACACTTTATATTACCACAGCACGAACTGAAACAAGTGACGAAGAGTTGGAAAAGTATCCTCAGGCTGGCGGGGTATTTAAAACAGTTCCGGGAGTTAAAGGGGTGAAAGCATTTTTCTTTCATACAAACATTTAATTTAGCGGATATAAATGCCAAAATTCAATTGATATGGATCTTATCGTCTTGTCACTGGCGCCGGTTTTTATCATTGGCGGATATGTTTATTTCCGCGACAAATATGAAAAAGAACCATTGCGATTGCTGTTGTTTGCTCTTTTTTCGGGAGCCTTAACTGTAATTCCGGTTATGTTTCTTGAACTATTTTTAAATAAGTTTACTGCTAATTTCAGCGGACTGATGGCAGCCGCCTGGAATGCTTTTGCTGTGGCTGCATTTTCCGAAGAATTATTAAAATTTACGGCATTGTATCTGCTGATATGGAAAAGTCCCGAATTCAATGAAAAATTCGATGGAATTGTGTATGCCGTTTTTGTTTCGCTGGGTTTTGCAGGGGTGGAAAACATATTGTATGTAACCAGTGGCGGAATACATACCGGAATTGTAAGGGCAATAACTGCTGTGCCGGCACATGCGATTTTTGGTGTAACCATGGGTTTTTATTTTGGACTGGCAAAATTTTACGAAAAAGAACGAAAGCAACTAAAACAAAAAGCGTTGCTGTTTCCTATGCTTTTACACGGCATTTATGATTTTATCCTGTTTACAGGGCTTGCATGGTTAACTGTCTTTTTTATTGCATTTGTAGTTTACCTTTATATTTCAGGATTGAAACGAATAAAAAAACTTTCCGACCAATCGATTTACAAAACCGATTATAATTTACTGAACGATACATTTTCAAAATCATCATAACATGGATATCCCTGTATTTTCCGATGTTGAACAAGCTCATGAAAGAATAAAAGAATTTGTCCACCGAACACCGGTACTTTCGTCAATAAGTATAAATGCAATTGTTGGTGGCAACTTGTTTTTTAAATGTGAGAACTTTCAAAAGGTGGGGGCTTTCAAATTTCGGGGAGCCTGTAATGCTGTTTTTTCGCTTTCAGAGGAAGATGCCCAAAAAGGTGTTGCAACGCATTCATCGGGGAACCATGCGGCAGCGTTGGCACTGGCTGCCAGAATGAGGGAGTGGCAGCTCATATTGTTATGCCAAAAAATTCTCCTGAAATAAAAAAGAAAGCAGTGGCCGGTACGGCGCAAAAATTACTTTTTGCGAACCAACATTTGCAGGCGCGTGAAAGCACGCTGGCAAAAGTTATTGAAAAACAGGTGCAACTGAAATCCACCCTTACAACAATTTTAATGTTATTGCAGGGCAGGGAACTGCTGCTAAAGAATTGATTGAAGATTTCGGCGATTTCGATATTATTATGGCTCCGGTTGGCGGAGGAGGTTTGCTGAGTGGAACAGCTATTTCAACAAAACATTTATTACCAAAATGTAAAGTAATTGCAGCTGAACCTGCCGGTGCAGACGATGCTTATCGTTCGTTTCAGGCAAAAAAAATCATTCCTTCTGTAAACCCTAAAACCATTGCTGATGGTTTACTGACTTCACTTGGAGAGACGAAACTTTGCTATAATTATGGATAAAGTAGATGACATTGTCACAGTTTCAGAGGAAAAAATTATTGAAGCCATGCGCATGATTTGGGAACGAATGAAAATTATTATCGAACCATCTTCTGCCGTTCCTTTGGCAGCTATTCTGGAAGGGAAAATTGATTTAAAAAACAAGAAAGTTGGAATTATTCTTTCCGGCGGGAATTTGGATTTGGGAAATTTGCCGTTTTAGGTTTTAGGACTACTCACCCTGAGGGAGAGTTACAACATTGGTGCAACAATATGTGCCAGCGATTCACGTAACTTTTTATGCCATGGGCGTAAAGTCCACTCCTGCAATTTTATTTCACGGCTGTTTTTCAGATCCGTTTTAAAGACTTTTTTTACCTGCTGCGCAAATTTTTCTTCGTAAACAAATGCATTTACTTCAAAATTAGTCTCCAAACTTCTGAAATCGAGGTTAGTTGTGCCGACGGTAGAAAAGACATCATCTACGATTAAAATTTTGCTGTGGATAAATCCTGCCTGGTAAAAATACATTTTAATACCAGCCTCAAGTAACTCTTCGATGTACGAAAATGAACACCATCGGGAAATATGTGCATCCGATTTTTCAGGAATGATTAACCGAACATCAACATTACTTAATGCCGCAATTTTTAACGCCGTAACAAGTTGTTGTGGTGGCATCAGATACGGTGTGGTTAAATACACATATTCGCGCGCATTCGAAATAGCTGCAAAAAATGCCTGGTCAATACTTTCCCAGTCGGAATCGGGGCCGCTGGCTGAGATCTGGACCGGGGTTCCTGGTTTGTCAGATAAGGGCAGGAAATATTTTTGCCCGGAAAGGTTTTCATTGATTACAAAATACCAGTCGGCAGCAAAAATAACCTGTAAACATGCAACTGCGTCCCCGGTTATTTGCAGGTGTGTATCTCTCCATGAGCCAACTTTTTCATTTCCTTCCACATAGCGATCGGCGATATTAATTCCGCCGGTAAAACCAACTTTCCCGTCAACAATAAGAATTTTCCGGTGGTTCCTGAAGTTTACTCTTGATGTTAATCTTGGAAAACGAACCTCCATAAAAGAGTAAATCTCGATACCATTTTCCCTAAGTTCATTGTAAAACTTTTCTTTTAGTCCCCAACTACCTACATCATCAACAATAATGCGGATCTCAACACTCTCCTTGCTTTTCTTTATCAAAAGGTCTTTTAAACGGTTTCCGATTTTATCATCGTCATAAATATAATATTCCATGTGAATATGATGCCGGGCCTTTTCGAGAACTTTAAAAATAGCTTCAAAAGTTGCGGTGCCGTTTTCCAGTAGTTTGAGTTTATTTCCGGTGGTGAGCAAAGCATTGGAATTATTAAGCAACAGGCGGATAATATTTATTTTATCCATCGCTTTTGGCTCCAGATCTAACGGAGTGTGCTCAATTTCGCGCAGTTGGATGGTAGAAAGCTTGCGGATTTTGCTCAATCCTTTAATCCCTTTTCTGGAATACAGTTTTCGTTTCCGGAATTCCTGGCCAAAAAAAAGATAAAAAATCAGGCCGAAAATGGGAATGAGGATTAAAACCAGAATCCAGGCAATAGTTTTAAATGGCGATCTTTTTTCCAGAATGATCATAAGAGCTACCGGAATTGCGGTTGCCAGGAAAATCAACGAAAAAATTTGCCAGAATGGGCTCCAACCAAACATTTTATTTTTCTTTTTTAACAATAAAATACAATATTTTTAGGTTTAAAAACAAAAAATTGTAATAATTCGTATTTAATTTTACAGTAAAATAGAGGGAGGATTGTAAAATGAAAAAATTTTTGCCGGTAATCATTCTTTTTGTAATTGGCTGGGCCTGCAGTTCCCAAAAAAAATTGGCGGAAATGAAACCCAGATCGGTTGAAGTTGCAGAACAGGACAGCGTTGCCCCGCAAGACAGTGTGGAATACAGTATTGAAACTTTTGATTCAAAATTTGAGGCATGGTACGATATACATAAAAATGAAGCTGCTTATCATTCGGAGAAGTATTATGAACAGTGGAACAGACAATATGTTTCTGCCTGGAACGAAAATGCTAACGATCCGAGAAAAAGTGCTTTTTTTGAACCTATTGTTGGTTATAATCCAAATGTCGATTACGGGTTGAAATTAAATCGTAAATTATTCTACTATTTTCAGTATGTGGAAAATGTTTTGAAAATAAAAATTATGCCGGTTAGTCCGAAAGCAGTACTTTTTTAAGGCCGGTTCCGGTAAATATAAAGTTCATCTTTGCCTAAAATTTCAAAATGAACCAGCTTTTCAGGAGTTGAAGGTGCCGGAATGCCGGAATGGAATGTTTTATCCCCGACAAAAACATAGGCTTCGTCCCATAAATTTGTGGCTATAAAACTATCCAGCAACTGTTTCCCTCCTTCAACAATCACCGATTGGATATTCATTTGATACAACTCTTTAATAATCTGCTGTGGCACTTCTTTTTCAAAGTTAATCCTGATGAATTTTAAATTTCCGACAGCTTCATCCTTTAATGAATTAAAAATAAGTGTTGGTGCGGAATTGTCAAAAATCTTTAATGTTTGTGGGAGGCGCAGTCGGTTATCCAACACAATCCTGGCCGGATTTTTCCCTGTTACATAGCGCACTGTAAGACTTGGATTGTCCTTCAGTGCAGTTTGGGTTCCAACCATAATCGCATCCTCTTCAGCACGCATCTGATGAACACGTTGTAATGCTTGTTCTCCTGTAATCCATGTAGGTTTACCAAATTGACCGGAATCCCGGTTAATATCAATGAACCCATCCGATGTTTGAGCCCATTTCAGAAAAATGTAAGGCCGTTTTTTTTCATGAAAAGTAAAAAACCGTTTGTTGATCTCGCGACATTCATTTTCCAGCATTCCAACCTGTACATCAACACCGGCATTCCTCATTCGTTCTATTCCTTTTCCTGCAACTTCGGAAAACGGATCAACGGTACCGACAACTACTTTTGGAATTTGTTTTTCAATGATCAGGTTTGAACAGGGAGGCGTTAACCCGTAGTGTGCACAGGGTTCGAGTGTAACATACAGCACACTTTCTTTTAGCCGTTCCTGGTCCCCGACTGAATTTATCGCATTTACTTCAGCATGAGACTCGCCGTATTTTTTATGAAATCCTTCGCCGATTATTTCTCCTTTGTAAACAATAACGCAACCAACCATCGGGTTTGGAGATACCTTTCCCATTCCTTTTTTTGCCAGTTCGAGGCATTGGTGCATGTATTTTTCAGCCTGAAACATTTCTTAAAAGGAAAAATTAACTTTACCCGGCAAAAATAAACAATGCAGTCAACTATTCAATATATAAAAAAGGAATTGGAAGGCATTTACCCGGAATCCGAAATTCAGGGTTTAACAAGGATTATTTTGGAATGGGCTACCGGATGGAACTACACACAGCAAATGTTTAACAGCAAGACCAAACTTGATGATTCTGTTTGGGGGAAAATTATGCCGGTGGTGAAACGGCTGAAAAAACATGAGCCGATACAATATATTCTGGGTGAGACAGAATTCTTTGGGATGAAACTTAAAATTACGCCGGCAGTTTTAATTCCCCGACAGGAAACGGAAGAACTTGTTCAATTTGTTTTGGAGAACAATATAAAGCATGGTGCCCGGATTCTGGATGTTGGAACGGGCTCCGGCTGCATTGCACTTGCTTTAAGAAATAATTTGGAAAACATTTTTGTTAGTGGCGTTGACATTTCGAAAGAGACATTGGAAGTGGCTCAGGAAAATGCCTGTTTAAATCATTTATCTCTTGATTTCAAACTGCGAAATATTCTTGAATGGAAGAAATATGATTGGGATAGCTACGATATCATTGTAAGTAATCCGCCTTATGTAAGAGAAAATGAAAAAACTCTGATGCAAAAAAATGTGCTGGATTATGAGCCGGCAAATGCACTATTTGTTTCCGACTAATGATCCGCTGATTTTTTATCGGGCAATTGCTGAAATGGCTGTAAAACACCTTGCAATAAGTGGATGGTTATTTTTTGAGATCAATGAGAATCTGGCATTTGAAATGAAAAAACTACTAATAGATTTTGGCTTTGCTGATATTGAGATCAGGAAAGATATTAATAATAAAGAAAGGATGGTTGCCTGTAGAAAGAACGGTTAAAACCAGTTTTAAATTTTTTTATAAAGATGTCTTGCTATTTATCGCTCTAATCATCCGGGTTTCTGCCATTATTCTCAACTTCTTTTTATATCTTGCCATTGAAAATTTGGAAAGATAAAAAGCCGTGAAAAGAACCTTAGCCAACGCATTGTTTTTTCTAAATATTCTGATAGTGATTGCCCTCATTATCAGTTATCTTTCTGTTTTTATCCCCCCGGATAAATTCTGGATTCCAGCATTATTTGGGTTGGCTTTTCCATTTCTTGCAATAGGCAACATTATATTTATGGTGTTCTGGTTATTTGTAAAACCAAAATTTTTAACACTCTCTCTAATTACTTTCCTTGTGGGTTTTGGATTTCATACCCGTTATTTTCAGTTAGCAGGTAAACACACAAAAAAAGAGGGAATTAAAGTTTTATCCTATAATGTCAGGCATTTTGCCGGGGACGGAGATGCCAACCAAAAAGATAATGCACAAAGAATAGTCGATTTTTTGAACGAACAGGAAGCCGATATTATTTGCCTGCAGGAAACCCGGTTACGAAAGAATAATATTTTTAACCTGCCAAAAACGGTTAAAAACCTGAAGTCGATCGAGCATTACCAGTATGCACGATCAAGCACTACTTTCGGATCTGTTACCATGACCCGTTTCCCGATTATTAACATGGGTGAAATAAGATTTGGAAATTCAAGAAATATGTCGATTTACACCGATATTATAATTGCCCCTGACACGATACGTGTTTTTAATGTACACTTGCAATCGTATCTAATCGATCCCAACAAATATTCTATTATTGAATCGCCGGGACTGGATGAGGAACAGGATATTAAAGAGATGCGGGAAATGGGTTCCAAATACAAAAATGCAGTGAAATTAAGGGCAGAACAAGCTCGGGAGATCAGGAAATATATCGATGAATCACCTTATCCGGCGATTATTTGCGGCGACTTTAACGATTCACCAATTTCGTATTCATATCAGGAATTGCGTGGAAAATTTAAAGACGCCTTTGTATCGAGTGGAAAAGGCTTTGGAAGGACGTACATCGGGAAATTACCTTCTTATCGCATTGATAATATTTTGTATAGTGATTGTTTCAAATCGTATAATTTTAAAACGGTAGATTTCAGAATGTCGGACCATTTGCCGGTTTCCTGTACATTGATTAAAAAAGAATAATTTTTATTTGTTTGACAGAATTTGCAATGCAGCAACTTTGTCTTTTCTTAGTTGCGCAACCAGGCTGTCGATTCCATCGAATTTTTGTTCGTCGCGTATTTTATCCAACAAATTCAAGGGTGATATCGCTACCGTAAATATTTCTTTTAAAATCGAAAATATTTACCTCGATGCTGCGGTTATCTGCATTTTTATTGAATGTAGGCCGGGTTCCAATATTAAGCATGCCTTTATATTCGTGTTCATCAATAAATACTTTAACAGCATAGACGCCATATCCGGGAATGATCTTGTGTTTAAATGAGGCTTCGATGTTGGCAGTAGGAAAACCCAGTTTTCTGCCTAAACGTTTACCACCCACAACTGTTCCGTGTAAAGTAAAATTGTACCCAAGGTATTGATTGGCTTTCTTAATTTCACCGTCTTCAAGGGCACCCCGTATTTTAGTTGAACTTACATTTTCACTTTCAATGGTAAGCACCTCCAGTTTTTCAACCTTAAAATTGAATTTGGAGGCACACCTTTGAAGGTATTCAAAATCACCCTCCCTGTTTTTTCCAAATTTATGATCGTAGCCAACTACAAGACAATAGGTATGCATTTGGTTTACCAATATTTTTTCGACAAATTCAGAATACGTAAGTTCAGAGAATTCTTTGTCGAACGGATACACAACGAGGTGGTCAATACTGTACTGCTCAAAAAGTCTTATTTTTTCTTTAAGCGTTGTCAACAACCGCAGGTTGGTTCCATCAGGAGAAGTTACCAGGCGCGGATGGGTATGAAAAGTAAAGATAACAGTTTCTCCACCATATTTCCGGGCAATTTCCTGTAAACGCAAAATCACCTGGCGATGGCCCAAATGAACTCCATCGAAGGTTCCTATAGTTACTACAGGTTTTTGAGCTTTAAAATCGGTTAAACCATGATGTAATTTCACGTTGAATATTCAATTGTTACGAACCTAAAACAAATTTGCGATTTTGTGGGTTCAAAAATAAAAAAAACAGTTAAACCCGAAATTCTTAAAATATGTTATTTTCCGTAATACTGTTTCTGATAAAGGGGAATTTGTTAATTTTACGCCCTCAAATTAAATAACGAATGACATTAAATCGATTTATATTCATTCTGGTTGTAACCATAATAGTTTTAAGCGGTTGTAAAAAAAATAATCAGTTTACTATTACCGGAAAAATTACTCATGCTGAAGGCGATACAATTTATCTGGACAAAATGTTGGTTTCATCTACCGAACCGGTTGCTCAGACTAAAATTGACAGTAAAGGACGGTTTAAACTTAAAGGGGAAGCTTCTTTGCCAACTTATTATCTTTTAAAACTTTCCGATAAGAATTTTATTATTTTACTGCTTGATTCTGTTGAAAACGTTGTGGTAGAAGCAGATGCCGCCAATTTTAGTGCAAATTATCTGGTAGAAGGGTCATTGGAATCGTTGCAGATTAAATCACTGAATGAAAATTTAAATGCTACGGAACATAAACTGGATTCGTTAAAATTGTTAATGAATATGAGTCAGGGCAACCCTGGTTACAGCAAGATGCAACAAAAATGGAAAGAAGATTACGCAAAAGTAATTGATGATCAGTCAACATTTTCGAAACAATTTGTTTTAAACAATCCGTTTTCGATGGCCAGTGTATATGCTTTGTATCAAAAATATAAAGATCAAAGTAATGTAATGAATGATTTACAAACCATGCGCACTGCGGCCTCAGCATTAAACGCAGTTTATCCGAACTCAGATCTTGTTAAAGCGCTTTGTATGAAAATACCCTTCAGATTTTAAGACAGAAAAGAGCGGAAGAAGTACAAAAATTTATACAGGAGAACGGAGAAAACAGCCCTGATATAGTGTTGCCTGATATTAATGGTAAAGATATTGCTTTGTCGTCGTTACGCGGAAAAGTGGTGCTGCTCCAGTTTTGGGCAGCAGAAGATCAGAACTCGCGAATATTAAATCCATTGTTGGTAGAAGCTTACAAAAAGTATAAAAGCAAAGGCTTTGAAATTTATCAGGTGAATGTGGGTAAAAACCGAAGCGAATGGATCGATGCTATTGATACGGATCACCTGAAATGGATTAATGTAAGCGATATGGAGGGTTGTGTTAAAGCTGTACGTGCATACAATATACAATCAGTTCCGGCGAATTATTTATTAAATAGCGATGGAACTATTGCTGCAAAAAACCTGAGTGGTCCTAATTTGGACAAAGCACTTGCACAGCTGTTGAAATAATCAGGAGAAATATCGGTTTTAACATATAAATTGATAAGTTCACTTCATTGTCAAAAAAAGGGAAAATATACTTTGTTTCCGATGTTCATTTAGGAGCACCAGCCCTCAAAAATAACCATGAGCGTGAGTTGATGTTTGCCAGGTGGCTCGACGAAATTAAAGCCGATGTGGAGGAACTGTATTTAATGGGCGACATTTTTGATTTCTGGTATGAATATGAAAAAGTGGCTCCACGCGGTTTTACACGAATTCTTGGGAGAATTGCTGATTTGACCGATCAGGGCGTTCCGGTTTATTTTTTCCCCGGGAATCACGATTTATGGGTATTCGATTACTTGCCAACAGAACTTGGAGTAGAAGTTCATCATCAGAAATTAGTTAAAACAATAAAAGGCAAGAAGTTTTTTCTGGCGCACGGCGATGGTTTGGATGCAGAAGATAAAGGCTATATCAGGTTAAAAAAAGTATTTACAAATAAAACCATGCGGTGGTTGTTTTCAAGGCTTCACCCAAACTTTGCCTTTAATATTGCACACCGCTGGTCAAAGTCAAGCCGGCTTTCAGATATGATTTCTGAAAATGATTTTTTGGTTAAGACAGATGGGATGTATAAATTTGCCGGCGATTTTCTCCAAAATGAATTTGTGGATTATTTTATTTTGGGACACCGTCATCAAATGGCCATTGAAGAGATGACTGAGCGAACCCGGTTTATTTTATTGGGTGATTGGATTAATTATTTTTCGTATGGCGTTTTTGACGGAGAAAAATTTGAATTAAAGAAATATAAGGATGCAGCGTTAAGCTGAGAAGGAGTATGAGAAAAGAAATTTACACGCGGATAATTGGGACGGGTTGCTATATTCCGCCAGTAGTCATAAAAAACAATCATTTTTTAAATTATAAATTTTATGACTCTTCAAAGAAAACTTTGATTGATAAAAGCAATGAGGAGGTGATTCAGAAGTTTCATGAAATAACCAATATTGAGGAGCGCCGGTATGTTAACGATGACCAGGTAACTTCGGATATAGCAGCATTAGCGATAAAAGATGCTTGTCAGTCTGCCGGTATTTCGAAGGAAAGCCTCGATTTTATCATCATCGCGCATAATTTTGGTGATATTGCGGAAGGTAATGTAAGGACAGATATTTTACCGGGCCTGGGCAATAAAGTAAAAATGAAGCTGAACATAAAAAATCCGGCATGTGTTTGTCACGATGTTGTTTCAGGCTGCCCGGGGTGGACACAGGGGATGATTGTTGCTGATGCCTATATAAAAAGCGGATTTTGGAAAAGGGGTGTTGTTGTTGGGTCCGATGTGCTTTCACGTATTTCTGATCCACACGACAGGGATACTATGATTTATGCCGACGGCGCTGGTGCAACCATTGTTGAAGCGGTTGAAAGTGAAGAACCGATCGGTATTGTTTCACATTCAAGTCGGTCTGATTCTGTTCAGTATGCTAATTTGCTAACATTAGGTCCATCAAGTAATCCTGAGTTCGAAGGTGATGAATTATTTATAAAAATGGCGGGTCATAAACTGTACGTTTATGCAATTACCACTGTTCCGGGAGTTGTGAAAGACAGTATTGAAAAGGCAGGAATTGGGTTAAGTGATATTAAAAAGATTTTTATCCACCAGGCGAACGAAAAAATGGATGAAGCTATTCTTTCAGGAGTTTTCAAAGCTTTTGGTGAGAAGGAAATCCCCGAAGGTATCATGCCAATGAGTATCCGAAAATTGGGAAATTCATCTACAGCCACAGTGCCAACCTTACTCGATTTAGTGCTGAAAGGGAAAATGGAAGGACAGGAAGTAAATGAAGGCGACTACACCATTCTTTGTTCAGTTGGTGCAGGGATGAATATCAATTCTATTGTTTATAAGTGGTAACGTAGAGTTTAAAGTTTTGTGTCCAAAGTTTAAAGTATTTTTTCAACCCTTAACTGTGACTTTTAACTGCGACCGAATACTGTATTACCATTGTATCGGGTCCACTTCGTTTTCTGTTAAGAATTCATTTGTTCGGCTAAAATGTTTGTTGCCAAAAAATCCTCGGCTGGCGGAAAGTGGCGATGGATGTACAGAAGTAAGCACAAGGTGTTTATCCTGATCAATAAATCTACCCTTGCTAATGGCATAATTTCCCCATAAAATAAAAACCACGTGTTCTTTTTGCTCGTTGATTTTATGAATAACGGCATCGGTAAATTGCTCCCACCCTTTATTTTGGTGTGACCCGGCAGAATTGGCCCGAACTGTTAATGTTGCGTTCAGTAATAACACACCTTGTTTTGCCCAGCCGGTAAGATTCCCCGATTTTGGGATTTCTTTGCCAACATCACTCTGGAGTTCTTTAAAAATGTTTTTGAGACTTGGTGGAAATTCAACGCCGTCATTAACCGAAAAACAAAGTCCATGGGCTTGTCCGGGGCCATGATATGGATCTTGCCCTAAAATAACAACTTTTAAACGATCGAACGGACACTGATCAAAAGCATTAAAAATAAGTTTGGCTGGAGGATAGATTTTGTGGGATTTGTATTCATTTCGCACAAATTCAGTTAGTTTCACAAAATAATCTTTTTCAAATTCATCAGATAATAGTGCTTTCCATGTTTCTTCAATACGAACATCCATAAGTGGCCTTTTTAATTTGATCAACTAAATTAAAAAAATCTGTTGCCTTTTGAGTTCCTTTTTAACTTTTTCCGTTTCATCCGTTTTGCTTGAACTCAATTTTGTACTTTTAACCGTAAAATTATGTTTATGGAAATCATCTATCTTCTTGTTGGTTTGGTTGTCGGCTTTATTGTGGCTTATCTTGTTGTGAGCCTTCGGAACAAATCCTCTGAAAACAAGCTTTTGGTAAGCCGAAATGAAAACGAGAAAATGTTGGTTCAACTGGAAGAGCGCATTGATCATCTTCGACAGGAAAGAGAACAACTTACTTCTGAACTGGAAAAGGCAGAGCAGCAAAATCTTCAGCATGTTCAGCGATTGAGCAGGGCAGAAGTTGAATTTGCCAATCTCAGGGAAAAGTTGACTACTCAAAAGCAAGAAATGGAAGAACTTCAAAAGAAATTTACTACTGAATTTGAAAATATTGCCAATAAGATTTTGGAAAAAAACAGCGAAAAATTTACAGCTGCCAACCAGAAAAATATTGGAGAAGTTTTAAATCCGCTTAAGGAAAAAATTCAATTATTTGAAAAGAAAGTTGAAGACACGTATAAGCAAGGATTAAAAGACCAAACTGATTTGCGGGCAGAACTTAAAAAGCTCTATGATCTGAATGCAAAAATCAGTGAGGAAGCCAACAACCTGACAAAGGCTTTAAAAGGTGATGTTAAGAAACAAGGGAACTGGGGAGAAGTTGTATTGGAACGGATATTGGAACGTTCTGGATTGAATGAAGGTCCCGAAGGCTACCAAAAACAATTTAGCGACACCTCTGATGAAGGGAAACGTATTCAGCCTGATATTGTAATTAATCTTCCCGATAATAAGCATATTATTGTCGATTCTAAAGTTTCGCTTGTTGCGTACGAAAGAGCAGTAAATGCTTCCACTGAAGAAGAACGTGCAATCTTTATCAAGGACCATTTATTAAGTTTGCGGACTCACATTAAAGGATTGAGTGAAAAACACTATCAATCAGCTCAAAAGTTAAATTCACCTGATTTTGTGCTATTGTTTATTCCTATTGAATCATCTTTTAGTATTGCCGTTCAGGAAGATCAGGAACTGTTTTCTTTTGCCTGGGGTTTGAAAGTAGTTATTGTAAGTCCATCAACACTGCTTGCAACTTTACGAACAATATCTTCAATTTGGCAACAGGAAAACCAAACAAAGAACGCAATTGAAATAGCTCGTCAGGGAGCTTCACTCTATGACAAATTTGTTGGTTTTATTGCTGATATGGAAAAAATTGGGAACAACTTAAAGTCAACTGAAAAAGTTTATGATGATGCGATGTTAAAGCTTAAAGATGGGCGAGGTAATCTTATTCGCTCAGCTGAGAAACTCCATGAGTTAGGAGTGAAAACAAAAAAAGAATTGCCCAAAAATATATTGGAAGAATAGTACTTACTTTATCAATATATTTTAGAGCAATTCTATGTATTCTGTTTTAACGAAATTAATAATTTCAGAACCTATAAATAGATGTTTATTCTGAAGCACTAGCCTGAAAAAAGGTTTCCATTCGTTGCAAACGAGATTCAAGTTCATCCACTTTCTTTTTCAATTGTATGTTTTCCATCATTTAAATCTTTAATGGCATTTACCATCGCCACATTTATCGAATGAATATTAAAATCAAGATAACCATCTTCTCCTGTTGAATTACTGCTTCAGGGAATATTTTTTGTACTTCTTGAGCAATAAAACCAACTTGTTCAGTAGTTGAATTTAATTGGCGTGGATTATCTTTTTTGTAAATGTATTTTACTGGGTGTAAAGCAATAATTTCCTTTAACCCTTTTGAATAGTTTCCAAGTAATATTTTTTAAACTAATATCTGATGAAGTTACCCAGGCAGTTCCTCCCTCTGTTTTGTAAGCATTTCCAACAACATGTAAAGCCTGAGTTGGTGCGTAGTTCCGATACCTACATAAGAATTGGATTGTTTGGCAAAAATAGCAGTTTTTGCATGCCGCATTATAAATTTGCAATCCACCGGCACTGCATTATTAAAAATATGCCACTTGGCAGTTGTCGCCTTCATATAAACGGAATCCTGCATCCTGTCCTGAATTGGCTTCCAGGTACATAAATGCCGAGGGATAACCAGCTCCTTTCAAATGTATGCCGGCAGAAGGCGTTTGAGTTCCAATGCCAACGTAGCCAGAATTGTAATAAATTTTTGAGCCGTTTTTGGTCCATGGTGATATTACCGGTGTTTGCCATGTTGCATATCCACTACCATCAGATGTTAAAACTTTATCAAACCCTTCTGTCCCGTCTTTAATAACAACTTTTCCGGTTATCCAGGCAGCAATACCCCCCGATTTATTGGTAAGGTTTAAAGTTGGGAAACTGGTCGTATTATTCTCAGCTGCAATGGCAAGCTCGTCAGAGGTGATAACCTGGAATGTTCTTGCACCTCCCGATGGATCTTTCCCAATTCCAACGTGACCATCTTCACTAATTCTTAAACGTTCTTGATTATTAGTTCCAAAAATTATTGGTGAATTTTCCAGGTTCCAAAGATAAACTTTACTATTGTCATAAACTGGCCCAATTTGAAATCCATCATTCAAGGTATTTCCTGACGCATTATTGGTAAAAGAAATCCATGCGTTGTCATTTTTTCCATTAACAGTAAGAATTGCATTATTGTTTGGTTCTGTTGTTCCAAGCGTTACTTTTCCTGAATTGTAATAAATATTGTCTCCATTATTTGACCACACACTATTACTTTCAGATGGTAAAGTTACCGTATTCCCCTCTGAAATCGAAAGTTCATTGCCATTGATGGAAAGAGTTTGATTATCGGTTAAATCGCCAACTACAGATAATGGATTTGAGGTAGTGCCATTCCCATCAATTGTTGCATCGCTTTCAACCGTTTGTGTTCCCCAGTTATCACCTCCTCCTGATGATGGTAAATTAACTGTTCCTCCTCCTTCAGAAAGAGTTAACTGAGTTCCATTAATACTTAGTTTTTGAAGTTCATTCTCAGGATCGGCGTCGGCATCATCTACCTTGTCGTTTTCAACTGTTTTAGCATGAAAAGCATAAGGAACAGCAAGCAACTGGGAGGTTCCAAATTCAGCATAAGATGTTCCACCATTAGCATCCATTTCAACCTTGATAAAGTGCGAGCTTGTTCCCCAATTCCCGGGATTGAAACTACCACTCAAAACTGTGCCGCTTCCAATTTTAAGATTAACCAATCCAAAATCGTTTGTTCTAATGTTATGTGTTTCCATATACACAGCAGTTCCTGATTCAGAACCTTGCAAAATACTTATACGAAAAGAAACACTGGTATTGTTTATTACCTCTCCTGCTGTGTTTCGAACAACAGCCTGATAATTAAAATAACCAGGGACTTGAGAGTAACCTGAAAAAATGGTCAGGTTCAACAAAATGATAAGGGTAAATAGTTTTTTCATTGTTTGATAATTTTAAAAGTTTGAAGTGGTTGTCCGTTATTCTGAATTATCTTTAATAAATAAGTTCCTTCTGCAAATTGCGTTAAATCAATTTCTGTTTCCGTTGATTTTATTTTTTTTGATCCAAGTATTCTACCAGACAAATCATAAATTTTGTATGTATTTTGTTTAGGTAGTTTATTAAACTTCACAACTGCAAACTGATGTGTTGGATTGGGGAAAACGGAAATCAGATTTTTCAAATCAGCAATTTCGTTAATGGCGGTAATTATCAGTTTCGTCGGTGAAATCCCTGGGTTAGAATTATATTTCCTGTAGATAACGTATTTATTACAGACTCGCCGATAGTCCAGCTAATTTCGTACCCAGAATTGCTTTTGGATTCTCCGGCAGTTGAAACAACTTCCTGTGCATTCAGTGAATAGGCACCAAAAAATATTAGTATCGATATTATAAGCTTTTTCATATCTGCTGAATTAAGATTTGTAAACAACAAAATTAAATTCTCGAAAGAATATTAAGGTATCTATAAATGAGTCTAATAATTTAAAAATGATTAATAGTGTAAATTGAGCCTGCTTTGATTTAATGATTTTACTTGCAAGTTAGGAAAATGATTAATGGGAATCAATAGTTAGAATGCACAAATGTTAGGTATTGTTAATTGTAAGTTCCTATGGCTGTGATTGGAAAACCGTTTATTGTCTATTCAAGTCAGCCGCGATAAGGGTTTTTAAAAAATTAACATATATATAGTATTGATTTGTAGGTTTTTAATATTTGGCAGGAACAATTTTCATAATTTTTTGTTGAATTCATTTGTGCAGATCAAAAGAGTAATTACTTTTGCGCACGCTTTTGATAGGGGGCGGAGTTCATGGAATTATTGGGATACTGGATTTGGTTAGAGGGGGTGAAGTTTTAATAATGAGAGATGTAGGATAATCGATGAATGTACAGGGATAATAATTGAGAAAAAAAGTCATTATTTTTTTGGCAAGAAATAAATAGTGATTATCTTTGCCGCCCCGTAAGGGGAAGTTCATAATAATAGTAAGAAATATTGCCAGCATTTGATAGTGGAAAAGGAGACGGATTGTGCTGGTTTTTTTACGCGAGTTCTTTAAAATTTTGAAGCACAAAAAAAAGAAGCAAGGTGTACCAACTTTGTTGATTTCTTGAGAGACATCCAATGGGCGAAAGAGCATTAAACTTTTTATAATTACAACGGAGAGTTTGATCCTGGCTCAGGATGAACGCTAGCGGGAGGCTTAACACATGCAAGTCGAGCGGGCAGCACCCTTCGGGGGTGGCGAGCGGCGGACGGGTGCGTAACGCGTATGCAACCTGCCTTATGCAGGGGGATAGCCCATGGAAACGTGGATTAATACCCCATAGTATCAACGGATCTCCTGGTTTGTTGATTAAAACTTCGGTGGCATAAGATGGGCATGCGTAGGATTAGCTAGTAGGTGAGGTAACGGCTCACCTAGGCGACGATCCTTAGGGGTTCTGAGAGGATTACCCCCCACACTGGGACTGAGACACGGCCCAGACTCCTACGGGAGGCAGCAGTGAGGAATATTGGTCAATGGCCGGAAGGCTGAACCAGCCATCCCGCGTGCAGGATGACGGCCCTACGGGTTGTAAACTGCTTTTCTACTAGAAGAAACCTGTCTACGTGTAGACAGTTGCCGGTATAGTAGGAATAAGCATCGGCTAACTCCGTGCCAGCAGCCGCGGTAATACGGAGGATGCAAGCGTTATCCGGATTCATTGGGTTTAAAGGGTGCGCAGGCGGGCTTGTAAGTCAGTGGTGAAATGCTGCCGCTTAACGGTAGAATTGCCATTGATACTGCAGGTCTTGAATATGGTTGAGGTAGGCGGAATGTGTTGTGTAGCGGTGAAATGCATAGATATGACACAGAACGCCGATTGCGAAGGCAGCTTACTAAGCCATCATTGACGCTGAGGCACGAAAGCGTGGGGAGCGAACAGGATTAGATACCCTGGTAGTCCACGCTGTAAACGATGATCACTCGCTGTTTGC
>CAVYOB010000033.1:0-58207 GCA_963769925.1 uncultured Prolixibacteraceae bacterium | reverse complement strand
GATACCGAAAACGAAAATGCCTACTCCATCATCCGGTTTACGGATTACCGGATTGAAATAACCGGTTTTGGGCGCGAAGTGAACCGGAGTTTACTTGTAAAACAGTAAAATACATGGTTCAACGGTAATATCCTGTTAAAAACCCTATATCGCAAAAATGATAAAAACATAGTACGATATAAATGCAGAAATAGTTAATCAGATAAATTCAATTGTCGTAAATTCACCGTAATTTATCATAAAGAATATTCTATTTTTACGGAATAAAAAGTAAACTTAAAAATGAAAATCAAAATCAGTATTGTCATCGTTTTATTTGCAAGTCTAATTTCCTGTTCAAAACCAGATATTTTTACACTTCAATCACCAAACAATCAGGTTAAAGTCAGCATTTCAAATAAAAATAATGAAAGTCGCATTACCGCTGTTTATGCAGGAGACACGCTTATAAAACAATCGCCACTTGGCTTGAAAGTAAATGGCACCAATTTTACTGATGCGGTATCAATTACCGATTTTTCAAATTCGGAATTTGATGATACGTGGAATACCGTTAACGGTAAATTTCTAACGGTACGGAATCACTACAATGAATATAAAATGAAAGTGAGCAAAACCGATAATCCACAACAATTTTATGAAATTATTTTCAGGCTTTACGATGAAGGTTTTGCTTACCGTTACAACTTCCCGGCCGATGCGGTAAAAGACAGTATGTTAATCGATAACGAATTAACTGAACTTTCTTTTAAAAATGATTTTACGTACTGGGCTTACAATGGAGAAAGACACAATTTGGGGCCTGTTCAACGATCGGAAAAGAATATGGATAAAGTTCTGATTCCTATGGTAATGCAGCTTGCCGACAATCGTTTTATGGCCATTCACGAAGCCGAAATTACCGACTTTGCCTACTTTTCAATCAATGCCTCATCAGACAATCAATCTCTGCGTTTCAACACGTCATATTCTGCACGAAATGAACCGTTTAAAACTGCATGGAGAACTTTTATTCTGGGTGAAAAAGTGGGTGATCTGGCAGAATCAAACCTGCTGGTGAATTTAAATGAACCCTGTAAAATTGAAGATACTTCCTGGATAAAACCGGGCAAAACAATGTGGGACTGGCGTGTTTGGGGTTACAAAACTCCCGACGGATTTGAATATGGCCTTAACACCGAATCGCATAAAAGGCTGATTGATTTTGCATCGAAAAATAATGTGCAGTATTTATTGATTGATGCCGACTGGTATGGCCCTGAATTTAGCGAATCATCCGATCCAACATCATCCAAAGGAGCCATTAACATTGAAGAAGATATGGCGTATGCAAAATCAAAAAATGTGGGTGTTTTTCTTTATTTGAATGATGTAGGTGCAAAATCGTTCGGACTGGAAAGAGTGCTGAAACAATTCTCGGATTGGGGGGCATCCGGCGTAAAGTATGGTTTTATGCAGGGAACCGATGAAGAAAAAGTGAAACAAACCTTAAAAGTAGTTCAATTGTGTGCCAAATATAAACTCATGGTTGAATTTCATGACGGGCCAATTCCTCCCAACGGAGACCGAAGAACCTGGCCAAACATGATCGCCAAAGAGTTTGGTCACGCACAGGCCGATGCCATGCGTTCCCATTATCCCGAAACTTCGGTGAACCAGGTGTTGATCAACCAGGTTGCCGGCCCGCTGGATTTGACCAATGGCTGGTTCGATTTAAGCAATGCACATCTTGAAAAAAGGCCCAAAGTTTTTCGGGAGATACCGGGAACTGTAGTTGCCGAAGTTGCCAAATTGATTACCATTTATACCGGATTGACCGTTTTGTCGGATAGCCCGGAAGAGTACCTGAAGAAAGATGATTTGTTTGATTGCATCCGAAAAATGCCACCACAATTTGACAGTTACAATGTACTCGATGCCAAACTGGATGAATTTGTTACCGTTGCGCGAAAAGCCGGAAACAACTGGTTTATTGGCTCGTTAACCAACCGGGATCCCCGTACGCTTGAAATAGATTTAAGTTTTTTATCCGCTGATAAAAAGTACAAAGCAACATTGTATGAAGATGCGGAAGATTCCAATTTTCTTACGAATAAGGAATCTTATACGATACGCACACAGGAAGTAAATTCGGGCACCAAACTAACCGTAAAACTGGCGCCCGGAGGCGGCAATGCCATATATATTGAAGAAATTTCGGAATAATGAAATGTAGCTTTTAACGGCGACATTAATTATTATCTTATAACTCGATTTTTCTCCTTTTCCCCTTGTTTGCCGTGATTTCGGAGGGTAAGCTGTTAGTAATAATGGAATACTCACCCTGATTATATCTGCGATACAATCGTCCCTGCCTAACATCGGACAGGCAAGAGCCCTCTCTATGCATGAGGGAATGAGGGAGAGTTCATGCAAATATGTTCTCAGTTTAAGGTATCAATTCGGGAATGTTGTAAAAAATTTAGAATAAAACGATTTATTTTATAATACCCCGCAACCAAAAGTGCAGGACGTTATAAAACAGTAAAAATACGGTTGTTTTAACCAAAAAGGTTTTCTATTTTTAATCCCTTAATAATCAGGCCTTAACTTTATGAACCAAACAACTGCCGATACGCTTTTTATTTCTTGCTGTAGTGGCTTGCTTTCGTGCATCTTAATCATAATATTCAATTAATTCATTGAATTAAAAAACAACCAAAGAGTTACTCACTTACATTTTAATTGTCATGATTACTCCTAACAATGAAACAATAAAAAATGAATTTGGCGGGAAATGGACAGTTGAAAAATTAGACATCTTAGAAACATATGCACGTTCATACCTACGTGTTTTTAAAAATAAACCACATATTAAGCTTCTTTATTTTGATGGATTTGCAGGTTCAGGTGAAATTTCACATGATTTTAAAGGTTCTATAAACACAATTGAAGGTTCTACGAAAAGAATATTGCAAATTAAAGAGCCACGAACATTTGACATGTACTATTTTGTAGAAAAAAATAAACAACTTGCTCATTCCTTGCAACAAATGATTAACAATGATTTTCCGAAAAAGAAAGCATTTGTTGTAAGTGAAGATTGTAATAAAAAAATTATTGATTTAGCTAATTTTCTAAAAATGAAGGAAAAGATTATAAAGTTTTAGCTTTTATCGATCCCAAGGGTATGCAACTTGAATGGAATTCCGTTGAACAGCTAAGAGATTTAAATATTGATTTATGGATACTAAATCCAACAAGTGGTAGTAACCGATTATTAAAAAAAGATGGAGAAATAATTGTATCATGGAGAAAAAGGTTACAAAAATTTCTTGGCATGGATGAAAATGATATAATTCAACACTTTTATAAACCTTCTTTACAACAAAATTTATTTGGCTTTACTGAGTTAGAAAAAGAAAAAGATGCAATACAAAAAATGCATAATTTATATGCAAGCAAGAATTACAATAAGTATTTTTAAATATGCATCGGATGCAAAAGTATTAAGAGACAGAAAAGGTAGAATATTATTTCATTTTTTTATGGTCAACAAATAATGAAATTGGCTTACGAATTGCTAATTCTGTTGTTAATCCAAGGTTATCAAAACTTTAGATCATGGCAAAATCAAGTATAGAGTGGACAGAGATGACATGGAATCCTGTTACAGGATGCACTAAAATTTCAGAAGGATGTAAAAATTGTTATGCAGCAACTTTTACGCGGAGATTAAAAGCGATGGGAGTAAAAAAATATGCAGATGGATTTAATTTACATGTTCATCCTGAATCACTTAACGAACCATACACGTGGAAAAAGCCAAAAGTAGTATTTGTTAATTCCATGAGTGATTTATTTCATGAAAAAGTACCTGTTGATTTTATTCAACAAGTATTTCAGGTGATGAAAGACAATCCACAACATGTTTTTCCAGGTGCTAACAAAAAGAGCAGATGTTTTACTTTATTACGACAAAGAAGGTTTGTTAAACTGGACTCATAATATTTGGATGGGAGTGTCTGTCGAAAATGATTGGAATAAAAATCGAATTGATTTGCTTTCACAAACAGGGGCACGAACTAAGTTTCTTTCATGTGAACCGCTAATTGGTCCAATTGGAAAAATGAACCTTGAAAAAATTGACTGGGTAATTGTTGGAGGAGAAAGTGGATTAAAAGCTCGACCAATGAAAAAAGAATGGGTAATTGATATAAAAAATCAATGCGCCGAAAATGATGTTTCTTTTTTCTTTAAACAATGGGGAGGCAAAAACAAGAAAAAAGCAGGTCGCGTGCTTGAAGGGCAAACATGGGATGAAATGCCAGAAATATTATCATTGTAACCCACCTGCTGGCGCGGTTTTGTAAACCGTGTCTCGTTTGTAACGAGGGGTAAGTTGAAAGTCGATTGAATCGACAAATGAGAAATATTAAAAAAACAAAAAACATTAATCAATAAAACTAAACCTGAAAATCACCTCGCTGGCGCGGTTTTGTAAACCGTGTCTTGTTTTGAAAAAACGGAAATATAGTATAGTTTTAGTTTAGATAAAGCCCGGTTAGACTTAACATCGAAAAAAGCCAAAAATGACTAAAGGAAAAATAACCATTGGGAATGTCTGTTTTCTTATTAACAAAAACAAAAATGAGGTGCTTTTACTCGAACGTTCTTTTGAGCCAATGAAAAACATGTTTACCGGCGTTGGCGGGAAGACAAAATTCGACGAAGATATCCACAGGTCATGTTTGAGAGAAATAAAGGAAGAGACCGGACTCAATGCGAAAAATTTAAAATTAAAAGGCATTATTAAAACCATTTTGAGCGGACATGACAGTTCCTGGATACTTTTTGTTTACACCTCAGATGAGTTCAGTGGAAAGCAAATCGACTGTCCGGAAGGTAAACTGAGGTGGATAAAAATGGATGAAATTTATGAAATGAACCTCATTGGTTTTATCCGGGAGATAATGCCTTTTGTACTCCAGGAAAATTCAGTAATTGAGGGTACTGTTACACATGACAAGACAGGAAAGGTTATATCAAAGGAAATCACTCCGCTCCTACTCGTTTGAAAAAGAGGGTAAATAGCATGTCGATTGTATCGACAAAGAAAAATGCTAAATTAGATTACGTAAACTTTCACCTGATCGAAGGGGACAAATTGAAAATTTAGAATAGTACAAACATTAATCCACTCCACCTTGTTTGTAACGAGGGGTAAGCAGGCAGTCGATTGAATCGACAAAAGAGAAATATTAAATAACAACAGCCATTGACTTAAAAATTAACTCCACTTGCACCAACCGTTGAATACAAACAAAAAATTAATGATGAAAAAGGCAGGTTATATAATTTTATTTTTATTCATAAGTACGTTAAGTTTTTCGCAAACAATAATTAATGCCGAAAGATTAATCGATACAACAAAAACAGATATCTATTCGCTTGCCTTTTCGTACAGCGGGAAAAGCGGCAATTTGCAAACAAGTAATTTAACGGCTTCTCCAACATTTATCCTGTTAAAACCAAAAAACGAGTACAAAATCTTTGGAAGCTACTCCTTTCAATCTGTTTCCGGAGATGTGATACAAAACAGTAGTTTTTTGCATGTAAGACACAACTACAAACTCGCCGGCAGACTTAAAACATTTGAGTTCTTTCAAATTCAAAATAACGATGTACTTCTGCTAAAAAAAAGAACGGTGTTTGGAGCAGGGTTAAGATATGCGCTGGTAAAAAAAGACAGCATAAAACTTGATATGGAATTGGGGCTGATGAGAGAAATTGAAAACCTGAACAAAAATGCATTAAAAATCAATGAATTATATACCGAAAAGACTTACAGGATTACCTCCGTGAGTAGCTTTCAGATGGTCATTAAATAAATCGGTAGCCATAAATAATGTCATATATTATCAACCAAGCATAAAAACTTTTAACGATTTTAGAATATTAAACGATTTTAATTTAACCGTGTCTCTAACCAAAGCGCATTGAATTATTAACGGAATTAAGTACAAGGTTCGACAGTAAACCACCGGGAAATTTAAAAACCACTGATAATGCATTAAGTGTTGGATTAAATATTCTGTTTTCAAAATAAATATGAAAGTATATCCATTCGCAATGGAAGAAAGAATCCAGTTGTCCGCCCGGTTGAAACGAGGAGTAAATTATGATTCGATTGTATCGACAAAGAAAAATGTTAAATTAGTTTACGAAAACTTACACCCGGCTGAAAAGTGGTAATTTGAAACATTTAAATTAGTACAACCATTAACTTAAAAATTAACCCAATGGAAACTATCACCCTTGAATTTTCAAAGCTGCAAATTTTAAAAAAGCGGGAACGCTGGCGGCTTTATTTTATACTGGTAACCGAGCACCCGGAGGATAACGATAAAATGATTATCTCCACTTTCCCGGAGCCTTATGTAAGGCTAAAACCCAACAAAGACAATATCATCTCGTTTGAGCCGGAAGGCAGTCCCGGCGCTGATGGCATGTTTGTTATCGAGCGGCAATTGCCGGAGGATAAACGGATAAAAGTACGCGTGTATTTGCGGCAAAGCCGTAAAAAAATGCGTAACCTTGGCGATGCGCTGAAAGATTTAAAAACCACACTTGGCGGCGATGCTTTTGAAATCGTCACCGATATTGTCGGGTCTGATCTGCCGTGGCTGGTAGTGGCCAAAAAGGCCTTCCCCATTATTGGCGCCGTCCTCAGCAACATTAAAGACCGCGATATGGGCTTTGTTACCATGGATGAGTCGATTGGCACAGAATTTAAGCCGGGGAAAAAAGTGGAGCGCCACAATGAATTTTCAACCGGCGAGGCAAATATCTGGTGGAAATGGAGTTTGAAAAGTTAACATCTCTCTTGTTTAAGTTTATTACAATAAAAATCAAAAAATGAAAATCAACCTAACCTTGATTTTGATTTGCGTATTTGCAACAAATCTTTTCGCCCAAAAAGCTCAGCCAAAATTGAACCAGGTTGAGTTATTGAAACAGTTCACCGGAAACTGGAAATGTGAATTGGGAAAAGATACCTTTCTTGTCAGTGAAAACAAACCTTTTGGTAACGGAATGATAAGCAACAGCCAGATAATTACCAAAGGCGAAACGCTTGATTCGATTATACAACTTTATGGCTACGATTCAAAAACAGATAAGTTTATCCTGTCGGAACAAATAAAATCCTCTCCTCACGTTGAAATTTGTAATATGTGGTTCACTTCAAAAAACAGGGGCGAAATTATCGTTACCAATCCTGAAAATGCTCCGTTTACTTTTACGTTTGAATTTAAAACGCCTGATACGCTTGTACAAACTGCTCTGCAGGGAGACAAAGTTTTTAGGGAAGTAACAGGTACCCGGATAAAATAATTGAAAGTTTTATTTTCGGGGGCAAAAACACTATTTCCATGGTCAGAACGATATTGACCTCAATCTGCAATTCAATTTCAAACTTTTGATTATTTCAACATTTCATTTGATGAAGCCTTACTATCGTCGGATTCTTTAACTCATCAGAAATTTTTGAAATCTAATTTTCTTGAATAAAAAAGAAATATTTGTCGATATATTTGACAAAAATGAAGTATTTTGTAAATAAAAGCTATAAAATTTTTCGGCTGGGGTTGATAATTGGTTCACAAAAGCCAGGATAAAAGTTACAGAGAGCCGATTTCACCAGACATAGAAGACTAACTTTAAATCGAATTAAGAGAATAAAATGATCTTGTTAACCTTTTCATTTCGCAGTTATACGCCAAAAGACAGGGAAAAAGACTGGAGGGCAATTATCACCTTAATTCTGGGTATATTCTTTACTCATATTCACAACCGTTTTCACTTTTAATATTGTTGAACAACGATCAAAGGAAGAGTTTGAATCGGTGTGCAATGAAATAGAAATTAAAATTGCGACGCGATTGCAGGCCCACGTTTTGCTACTACAGGCAGGCACTGCCTTTTTTGCCGTCTCTGATACGGTAACCCGCGCTGAATGGAAAGAATTTGTCAATCGTTCCCGAATCAATAAAAATTTACCGGGAATCCAGGGGGTTGGTTTTTCGTTGATTATACCGCCCGACCAGCTCGAACAACATATTAAATGGATTCAAAAGGAAGGATTTCCGGACTACACGGTATATCCGGAAGGGAAAAGAGACATTTACACTTCCATCATTTATCTTGAACCTTTTTCAGATCGCAATCTCAGGGCGTTTGGATACGATATGTTTTCGCAGCCAACACGCAGAAAAGCAATGGAACTTTCGCGCGATAATAATATTGCTACACTGTCGGGGAAAGTAGATTTGGTGCAGGAAACAAACAGCGACATTCAGTCCGGAACATTAATGTATGTCCCACTTTACAAACGCAACATGCCTGCAAACACTGTTGAAGAACGCCGCAATGCAATCAGAGGTTGGGTTTACAGCCCGTATCGAATGGATGATTTAATGCGTGGCATCCTGGGCCGTTGGGACACTGATGAGCTAACCCGGATTCACATGAAGGTTTATGACGACAGCCTGAGCGTTGAATCCCTCTTGTACGACAGTCAGAAAAATGATTTAAGAAAACGTCGCTTCGTTTCGTTAAGAACACTTTCACTGCCGGTTGACTTTAACGGGAAAAAATGGCTTTTGCATTTTACACAATCCCGTCATAAGGTGTTTTTCAACGGTTTTGTCATCATTGTTTTTATTGGTGGAATTATCATTACGACTTTGCTTTATTTGTTAATGTTATCCTTTTCAAAAGTAGCCCACCGATCTGATCAAATCAGGCATCAAAATGAAGAACTCAGAAAAATTAATTCTACAAAAGACAAGTTTTTTTCCATTATTTCCCACGATTTGAGGAGTCCGTTTGCAGTCATTGTTGGGTACAGCGAGGTTCTTAAAGATAATGTAAACCAAAAAATTTATACTGATGTTGCAAGATTTGCAGAGGTAATTTTAAATTCGTCAAATAAGGCTATGGCCTTGTTAATGAACTTAACAGAGTGGGCACAGTCTCAGACCGGAATTATGAAATTCAAGCCGGAACGTGTCGATATGGTTGAACTAATCAACGATACAGAACAATTATTTGAAAATATTGCCAGCCAGAAATCGATTGAAATTAACAAAGTATTACCACAGGAAGCGCCTCTTACAGCCGACAAAGCAATGGTAAGCACCATTTTAAGAAATTTGTTGTCGAACGCCATAAAATACTCCAACCCGGGAGGAAAGATTGTTTTTTCGATAAAAACGGGGATCAATGAGATTATTGTTTCAGTTGCTGATTCCGGAGTTGGAATTCCGGATAACAAAATTGACAAAATGTTCCGAATCGATGAAAGCTTTTCTACATCGGGGACAATGAATGAAAAAGGAACGGGGCTGGGACTAATTCTTTGCAAAGAATTTATCGATAATCACAACGGAAAAATATGGGTGGAAAGTGAAGAAGGCAAAGGTTCTGTTTTTTACTTTTCGTTACCGACAGAAAAGTAAGCTAAGCTTATTTACGTCATCTCCAAAACTCAAAATTATGTTTTAACAAAGAACAAATGAAATACTCCAGTTGTTAGTAACTCGTTGGTTTGTAAAATCTTTAAATAGTTTTCATGAGTAAACGTGTTTAGTCACACAGTCCAATTGCTATATGGACAATATTAATTGCCAAACAGACCAATTTAATTGTTTCATTAAAACCGGATAATTGTTTTTCACTCATAAAATATAAAAAATGAAAAAACTGAAGCTTAATGTTATGTTTGCTATTGCAGGGGTATTGTTGATCTTATTAGGTATAATGGCTTTGTTGTCTTTTGGTGTTCCTTCCATTAAATCCGCATATGGCATTACTAATATCTCAGTGGCTTACACTTTCTTGATTATTGGTGTAGCTCAGCTGGTATTAGGTATTGTTGCGTGGTCGGTTCGGAAAGACCCGGTATCGAAAACGCGCACCACGCTCGCCTATGGATACGGTTCACTTTTTGCACTTTGGGCTGTAGTAGATGTAATTGGTAAAACAGGAGAATTTAGCTCACTACCTGGTCACGACAATTCTCTTTGGCTGTTTGTCGTTATCTTTTCTTTACTTGCTCTTGGCTTTTTCGTATCCGGAAAGGCCAGTAAATAGAATCGTGATAATTAGTTGCTGGTAATTATTATTCTGCTCTCGTTTGCAACGAAATTTCGGAAGATATATCGATTGAATCGACGATTAATTTGACGATTGAGAAGTTTTTATGCCTTCCTGCCGATCCCTGTAACTATCGGGACAGCACTCGTCGCAATACTTGCGGGGGGACAAAATTAATATTTCGAAATTTTCTCCTCCTGTTTTTAGGAGGCCTGTCGACGTTCAGGCGGGGGTGGCACTGACGGAACTTTGTGATTATCGGCAACGGCTGGTATTTTTATTAATCTTACAACTCCTTACAGAACATCAGGAAATCTAAAAGGCAAAAAAAATTATTCAACTGATGAATGAAGGTAGTTTGACTGATGAAAACGGTGATTATGAGATTTTTCCAGTTTTTAATCATGAAATACAGCAGCAAAACGAGATTTTATTAATTAAGAACCGGATACGAAAAGATCCTTCCATTTTAAACAAGCCTTTTCAATTTGAAAGTAAATTTGTTGACCAAAACGAATTTGAAGAAATCTTTGCGTCTGAAAGAGAATTTCTAAGATGTCGGGAAAAACAATTCAGTTTCTCATGGAACCAGTTTCTCTATGAATTATTTGATTTCGACAGGGACTTTTTTAAGTATTTAAGAACGAAACCTGTGGAGTATTATTTGGAGAAAGATATAGTGGAGAATTATGTCCATCAAAAAGAATCGGAACCAGTAACAAAATGCCCAAATTGTGATTCCGACAATACCGCATTTGGATATGCCATTGATTATAAACGGGATGTTTTATACCTGGTGCTTTCTTTCCTGATCGCACCGATGTATTTAATCCGAAAAAATACCACCGCTTTAACTGTGGGCACAACTTTAAAGAAAATGAGAAATAGTTTTATTAATCTCCTTCGCCCTGCCGGCCTTGTTGAAATTATCGTGGAAGATACAACCCGACTTGATATTGATACAGGAATCCGATAGATTGTTTTATAATAACAATTGAAAGTTTTGCTTTAATCCTGTTAAACAGTGTAAACTCGAAATTGCCCGTGTCTAACGGTACACATGTTGTTCCAGTTAACCATTCATGTAAAAACAATAGATGTTGCCTTGTTTGTCCTTGCAGTAAATCCGTGAATTATTATAGACTACCTGTGGCCACGCCGAATTTATTTCACACATAGAATCGCGGGTTGCCACCTCTTTATAGACATTGGGAGAACGAACTGCACTGTCAATAATCGTCAACCTCTTATTGCTAAAAGCAATAATGTATCCGTCCGCAGTAACCAGGCAAGAGCTATCCGGACCATAATGGCCTCCCTTCCACATCAGTGAACCATCAGTGAGGTCGAGACAATAAAGCTGTTGATATGCCAGATAGATTTTACCTTTGTATATTGCTGGAGAACAGACTCCGCTGCAATATTTAGACTCCCATTTATTGACAATGCTGTCTCTCATAATTTCCAAAAGGACGGTCTTTCTGTAATTGTAAACGGAGGATAGGATTATTTGGCTTCCAACAACCGTTGGCGTCACTATATTGTTCGCATAGTTGGTCTGCCATGGATATTCGGCAAGAGTCTGCCCCTCATGACCGCGATCAGTCCGGATCACAACAAGTCTTTTCAGGGAAAGCGCCGCAATACAAGGAATATCGTCAACGATAATTGGAGATATACCACCACAATGGGCTGCGAAGTCATGATTCCCCGACGCCCACCGATGTTCGCCGGTTAGCTTGTCAAATGCAATAACAAGCCCCGCCTGTCCACCTACTGCAACGATTAAATTACTCCCGTATAAAAGCGGGGCAGTAGTATAACCATAGTCACGCTGCCCCCCACCTACATTAGGCCGTTCGCCTGCATTATAGCGGTCATATAGGTTGACTGCCCAAACAAGTGCGCCTTGCCGACTGGTGTCCCAACACCTCAGATCACCGTCACATCCAAGTGTATAAAGAAAACGTGATTCCGGATCTAGCGTTGGAGTTGCCATTGGTCCTGAATAAAATTCCTGGTCGCCAACAGCATATCTCCCATAGCGTGGAGACTGATAACTCTTCGACCAAGCCGGTAAGCCATCTTTTTCACTGAGACAATACACTGTTTCCTTGTCATTGTTCCACCCGGTCACATAAACAAATCCATCGCTTCCAACTATAGAACCACACCCCTCTCCCACATTAAATTTCCATGCAGGATCTGGTAAAACAATTTGTCCATCCGGAAATGCCAAACGCTCGGGACTTGTGCAGTTGTAATATGGCCCACTCCAATGAGTCCACTCCTGTGCGAACAAATTTGTCACGAGGATTTGAAGTACCAGTATAACCATGCAAAGCTTCATATCAATTTACCCAATTTGTTAAACAGACTGTAAAATTGGAACCTGTCACTCGTTTGAATCTTGTTTAAAAATTGATTTACAATTTATTATAAAATAAATTCGTTGTTAATAAAATAGTCAGACACGTTATTTTGTATGATTGATATCTTAAATGAGCAAATATAATGAATCAGTGATACAACAACGAAAAATAGCTGCAGTTTCATTACCAAATACAATTACGATTTTACATTCTCAGAAATGATGATAAATAACTAATGGAGTTGTTTTTATTCAGTTATTTATTTAACTTGATTCTACTTCATATAATAACCTGTAATTATGAAAAGATATTTTTATTCATTCAGCAAATTAATTTCAGTAGTAATTCTAATTCCTGTTTTAATTCTTGTTTCAATAGAATTAAGGGCACAAAATACTACATCAAACAAAGAGTTGGCAAAACAATATATTAGTTGTGTTTATATTGAAGATTCCGGGCAACTGGAAAAACTCATCAGTGAAGATATTGTTTCAACCTATCCGGTTTATAAAGAAATATTTAATAAAGTTGGATTATCGGGGAAAGAAGAAGTTATCCAATTCGCAAACCATTTTAAACAACGATGGCACGACCGCGAAATAAAATTTCGCGAGGTAATTGCTGACAAAAACAAAGTGGTATTGATATGGTCATTCACAGCCCGAATGGTTGATGAAAATTCAGCTAATCCTGACAATGGACAGAAACAGAACTGGGGTGGGATTACAATAATTTATTTTAATGATGCAGGTAAAATTAATGCGGAAGTTGGATTGGAAAACGATCCTGGTCCTTTTGAATTATTGGAACAAACCAGAAATCAGGATTGAGCTGATTGACTTCCCTACTCCGTTTATAACAATAGGTAAATTAGCTGTAGAATGGTAATCCAGAACTCGAACTCCCTCCTCGCAAAGAGATAAAATAGTTATACAAAATTATTCCCTCCCGTTTTTAGAATTCTCCTCTCTCCTTTGTATACAACGAGGGAACTCTGGAGAAACAGTCTCTTGTCGATTCCATACCATGATTACCGGCTGGTTGATCTATATTTTCGAAATCGCTTCGCATTCATACAATTTATTCTGTCTCTGAAAATATACTTTTGACCTAAAGCTTAAAAAACATATTGTTAAAGAAAATAGAAAAACGATGAACAAGATTACTTTAATTTTGCTGTGTTGGTTTGTTGCATTGGCAGTTGCTCAGGCTCAAAACGATATACCTGAAAATCCGCGTGCAATGGCAGAATGGGAAGAGGTACAGGCTGTAGTTATCAACTGGGGCGATTTTATCTGGCAAAGTTTTATTGACGAGGGCACCGACAACGAACTGCTGATTAAACAACACCGTGACGAACAACTGGCAGCCAGTGAATTGATTTCCGAAGTGTCAAAAGTAGCAGAGGTTTATGTTATCGACAGCCGGGAAGGCAGGGCAGAACAAGAGATGACTGAACTTGGAACTGATCTGTCAAATGTTGAAATACTAAACCCGGAATCACCGGAGAGTATGTGGACACGTGATTATGGTCCGTTTAGTGTTTACGAAAATACCAGCGATAGTTTAACATTGGTAAAAGCACATTATTATAGTGGAACGGCCGACATTACCCCTCAAATACTTGAACATTTAAAGGCACGATATTATAACCTAACCGAAGAACCCGAAAAACTTGTATTCGATGGTGGAAATTTTCTCACCGACGGTCATGGACAATTGTTCATGGACAGCACCATTATCCCATATCAAAAAACGCTTGACGATTACCGTCCGTTGCTGGAAAAGGCATTTGGACTCTCGGATATCGTGGCATTCAACGGAATTGATTACCATATTGATTATTATATGAAATTAGTAAACGAAGAGACGTTTCTTGTATCAAAAGTATCAGGTGGACGATATACAGACGCTGCTTTATATAATCGTAAAGTTAAGCAGGCAATTTCGTATATTAAAGATAATCTTAAAACATCATTTGCCCGCGATTATTCGTTTACTTACATTGAAACGCCTCCAGATTACGATAACACAGCGGAGAATTTTACTGCGCTTTCAAAAGATATGACTTACATTAATTCACTAATCGTAAACGACCATGTTTTTGTACCACAATATGGTTTTGAACCTTATGATTCACTGGCACTTGTTACTTACGATTCCATTATGCCGGGTTACACTATTGTACCAATCAATTATTTGGCCTGGTCGGCACGAGCCGGTTCCATCCATTGTGTCTCACGCGAAATAGGTGTTAATAAACCCATATATATTTCGCATCGTTGGCTGCGTGATACTATTAATCAGCAAATGCCGGAATTAAGTGCATATATTTCCAGCCAGAGAGAAATTAAAAGTGTAAATATCCATTGGACCAATGATACAACTGCAGGTTATGAAACAACAGAGATGGTAAGCCAGGGAGTAGGTAAAAACGGAAATTATATCGGGTTCATTCCCGAATCCAGCGGAAATGAAATATTTTATTACATATCTGTTGAAACAACCGATGGGAAAATAATAAATAAACCTTTCCCTGGAATAAAAGGACCTTATCATTTTTATAAAGACATAAACACTTCTGTCAAGAAAATCCCTCAAAACGGATTGTTTCTTGAACAGAATTTTCCTAATCCTTTTCGGGAAAATACAACGATCAGGTATTCCATTCCGGCAGGGAAACCTCAACAAGTTTCTCTTACTGTCCTCGATTTGTCAGGTCGGATTGTTAAAATATTGAGAAAGGGGGAAACTGCTCCCGGAAATTACACCGTTATTTTAAACGGATCGGATTTTACGTCTGGGATATATTACTACCGACTGGTAACGGAAACTGGTTCTAAAATCCGTAAAATGGTCGTTACAGAAAATTAGCTCAATTTGCATTGTCATTTACATTGGATTCACATGTGAGAATAAGGAGATTATTTTTAACAATATTATATAACAGATGGTATTGATAAATGCCTGCAAAATGTATTTGACTAATTTAACAAGTAGATGACTACTGGCTTCTATATGCACCGACACTAAATGTATGGGAGAGAGGTACTATTACATAGCCAAACTATCAACCCAAAAAGGAGTATGCATCCTCTATGGGCAAAAAGAAACGGAAGAGCCCAACTACGGAGTTAAACTAATTGGTCCACATATGAATCACTTTTGATGGATTTCTAATTTGAATTAAAACAGTTTACTGATTTATGGGGTTTTTTGTAGAAATTAATTACATTGATTCCGCATGCAAAGACTATCGTTTCTCGAAATTATTTCCATCATAACAGCACTTCAGTTGTTCATGTTGGGATTTGTTCTTACGGCAAACAGGAGACGGCCAAGCAACCGCATATTGTCCTGGTTTATGTTTGCCAATGGATTTTTGCTGGTTTATTTCCTTTTTTTGCCTCTCAACATTTTCAATATTCCCCACATTTTAATCTTTTATTATTTGCTAAGTCCCTTACTATATCTTTATATCAGGTCGTTGTGTGAAAAAAACTTTAGCCTTAAATCAGGTTATTTGATCCATGGAGTTGTATTCGCGATCATGGTTTTGTATGTGATTGTCAGGGCTCTGTTTATTAGTTCTTCGATCAGCGAAAAATGGGAATATCCCGAATTCCTGGTCTCTCAAATAATCCTGCATCTTCAAATTGCTGCTTATGTCATTGCTTCTTTTATGAGCATCTATCATTACCGCAAAGAAATTAAAAACCACTTCTCTGCGGTCGAACAAATCAATTTGTCCTGGTTACTTCTCATACTCACGGCTTTTACAGCGATGTGGCTGGCTGATTTCATTGCTTTTATGATCATAGTTTTCAATATTGAATCAGCAAATATGACTTACATGCTTCTTGTAATCTCAATTTCAATTAATTTCTTGTTTGCAAATTTTCTTGTTTATAAAGGTCTTCGACAGCGGGATGCATTCAGCGGAATAAAAACGCCCGAAAAATATTCGGGTTCGAAAATTTCCGAAAGTGAAAGCATTATAATGGCCAACCGGCTCAAAGCTCATATGCTTGAGCATAAACCATATCTCAACCCTGGACTGACGATTCGGGATCTTTCAGAGGAACTTAATATGCATCACAAATACCTATCACAGGTGATAAATTCTCAGTTCAACCAGAAATTTTATGATTTTGTCAATCAATACCGTGTGAGAGAAGCCAAAGAAATGATGACGAAGAATACAGATAAAAAAATAACCATACTGGAAATTTTATATGAGGTAGGTTTTAATTCAAAATCAGCCTTCAATAGTGCTTTCAAAAAAAACACCGGAATGACCCCAACGGAGTTCAAACGACTTGCCACCTGAGAATTATCTGCTGAAAATTTAACCAAATTTTCTTTAATAAAATGGTTCTAATTCCTGAATTCGGTCGATTTAATGCTATCTATATCAGATCTTTGTAGCACTAACTCTTTTATATTACAAAATATTACAGGTAAAATTTAGAAAAATGAAGTCTGCAGAATTTGTACAGATGTACCTGGATGAAGACCGTTGTCAAATGATTTTTTAAACCTTTTGGGATAAGCAAAAATCATATTCAAAAAATGCGAGAGTAAAGAATATTATTCTGTAAAATACAGTTAACTAACAGCTCTATTTATATTTTACTTTAATCAACACCTTTAATATAAATCTTAAAAATGTAATTATGAAGTATTTAAACTTTATTCGTTTAACAGCATTTATTGGTTTAATCACCTTAATAAGTGCTTGTCAAAAATCTGATGATTTGAGGTCAGATGATAATGTTGCGTTAAAATCTGCAGATAATTCCCAGGGATTTGTCCATGGAATAGTAGTAAATGTTGATGGGGAAGATTATTATTTTACCGGTCCAGCAGATGGTCCTGATGGCTCAAAAGATATACCAGGTCATTACTGGAACATGGCTGGTAAGAATCAATTAGTTGGGAAGCATTTCAATACCGGTCCTTTTGGTGCATCACAGTGGTGGTCATCTGATGCTGATGATGGCGCATTGCTGTATATGGTACATGCAATTATTGACACCTGGACACCAGAAAAAGCCGAATATTATTATTCAAGAGGTTATGTTCATTATCATGAGCTTGAATCTGTTGCGACTGGTTATCTGCATCCAACCAAAGTTATTTGGTTAAAGCATACGGCTGTTACATCGTTTACTTTAGATGGTGGGCCAGGAGCTCCCAATCCACCTTACGAACATTGGGTAACTCCTGGTGTTGATTTATTATTCCCCCCTAATGGGTTTGAGCCCTATAATCCTGCAATAAATCCAAACACTGCTGAAAAAGTATCAGTCGACCGGTTCAGCCCCGATTTCGGCACCTTGTTCGTACGTGACGGTTCCAACGGATTACCTGCAGCCAATGAGCCAATTGATTTCGATCAGGGAGCATTTATAACCAAGGGGCTTGGTCCTAACGGAGAAAAAGTTCAGTACTATAATTTTGATGTGCTTCCTGTAGAATCGGCACCTATATTTGTACTGTTTAAAGAAGGAGAATCCACCCCGGTAGAAGGACAGTTAAACATTATAAATGTGGTTCCCGGGGATGATCATTATAATGATTTTTGGCATGTTCACAAAGTAACGGTTCCTGACGATTATGTTGCAAACTCTGTTACCAGTTTAAGTGAATTAATGGCGATGAATTATCCAATTGAGCGAACAAATCTGATTGTAAACTGCCCCGTAGTCCCGGAAGGTTCAACAGCAGAAAAACGCTATAAACCTGAAAATTACTCTGGATTGATTCGGGGGTGGTACAAGGATAAAGTAGCGTATTATTTCGACTTTTCAGAAAAGCAACTGTTAGTAGATCTGCCGGCAGAAGGACACCCTGATGCACCACAATCAGATATACGAGTATGTTTCAACATCAATCCCGATCAACCGGGTGGTGGACCAGCTTCAGGTTTTAAAACCGAAATGGGAAGCGACCAAACGCACAACGTGGTTCAAAACATACCTACTGATGCTGATTATTCACCACTTTGGGATGTAGATGTTTACGACAATACTGATTTTGATATGGTTAGCGACTGGATGAGTGCTTTGAATGCCAATATTTTGGCAACTGGGGTTGCTCTGGTAAATTGCCCCATTGTTTCTGTTGAGTAATAAATAGAAAAAAGAAAAAAATAATTCAAAGGATAGACAAGATATATTCTGTCTATCCTGTTTTTATTGGTTCGATGAAATAATATACAAACTTTCAATTATGGCCAAAACAACAGATTAGAAGTAATGATTTGCATGGGACTATCAGGTGAGAATTGAGTAATAAAACCTTATCGCTTACCTACTTGAAAGGCAAGCGGGTTAATTGCTTCGGATAATTTTTATTTTTACTAAAATCCCTTATATTATTATGTGAAAAGACAAGAACGACAGTTGTGGAAGGACGGTTAAATATTATTTCTTCGCGTGGAAAAACAGAACATGCATCACCGGTGATTTACTATTTCCAGTTTGAGGTAGGTCAGGAAAACGATTCAATGCTGCAAACCGTGCTGCCGGCAGTGTATTTCGATATTATTTTTCCTCCCGGAATCTCAGTAGTTACCAACGGAAAAGAAGTTTTACACGAAAAACCATTTGTTGCGCCGGTACTTCACCAAGGTAAACAAGTACGCTTTACCAAAGGTTCTAAATTATTCGGAATTCGGTTAAGGCCGGAGTATTCAACTCTTCTGTTCGATATAAAAGGAAAAGAATTTTACCAGGGGCCTAATGATTTTAATGATGTCGTAAATAGAAAATATAAAAATTCAATGCTTGAAATTGCACAGGGAAATATGGATTTCATTGAAAAAGTCAGGAGGTTAAATCCAATATTAGCAGATTTACATCTAAAGAATGGGGCCAATGTGGTAAGGCAATCACTGGATTTTATAAAATCGAAACAACATATACAGGTTAGTGATTTAAGCCTTGAAACCAAATTTACGTCACGTTGGCTGGAGATGAAATTCATGGAATACCTTGGAGCCAGTCCTTCCGAAATAATTAAAATAGTACGATTTAATCGGTTTTTAAAAGCGCTTCAAAAAAACAATCGGTTTAATCTTACTCAACTCGCGTTAGATTCCGGCTACTATGACCAGTCGCACCTCATCCACGATTTTAAACTTTTCAGCTCTTCATCGCCAGGTTATTACAAAAAAAATTATCCTTTAATTTCGAAGGTTTTAAATCATTTATAATTGAAAATTTATCACCTGAACTGAAAATCTTCGATTCCTTTTAAATTTTACTTTTAATCCTTTTCGGGCACAGAAAACTAGGGATTAAGAATTCTTTCCGGTTATGATGTTACTTTTTAGTTTAATTAACAATATTGTTTATCATAAAAAATTTGACATTTGAGTTGAACCTTTATTTTTGCGTTGCTTTTAGGAGGTAATTGTAAAATTGAATAAGAAGATAAAGATAGAGGGGTCGATGGTGTTAAATACAGAATTTGTTTTAGAAGATTTAAATGTTAAGCCAGTTCAAAAAATCAATTTAGATTTTATTCAGTCGAATTTAGAAAAGCTAATAAGAAGATTTGGCTTTAACAAAAAAGTTCCCAGGGAAGTACTAAGTAATTTCTATACGGCAATCGGTTATTATCCTGAATTGAAAAATGTGAATATAAAGGTTCGGTATGGCACCATTAAAACTACCATGCAATGCCGTCCGCGCTGGGATTTCATTTTTCATAAAAAGGAAAACCGGTCGTATGTAATTTACATTGGTAATAAAATAAAAAACCGTAACGGTATTTTGTATCGCAATTTACCATTGAACGCACAAATCGGAGTAATTGGTCATGAGCTGGCGCACATCATTGATTATCAATCGATGAATAATGTGCAGATGACCAGGTTTGGCATCAATTACTTAACATCAAAAAAGAAAAGAGAAATTGAAAACCATATCGATTTAATTGCCATTCATCGGGGGCTTGGATATCAAATCAAAGATTTTTCAAAATATGTATTTGAAGAGTCAGGGGCGTCGCTTGAGTATCTTAAATACAAAATGAAATTTTATTTCAGGCCACATCAAATCAAAGAAATACTAGTGACAAATCCGATTTACAGTCATATTCTTACAAAACTAAGGAACCACATTCCTTAGGCAAATACTTCCTCACAAATAAAATCATGAATTTCTTCTTTTTAGCGATTGACAGGATGATTTCACAAAATCTTGTTAATTTTAGGTGTTCAGAGTTTTTATCATAAAAATTAAACCATCTTAACTGCATAAACCGTGAAAAGATTAGTCAGATTTTTAGTTATTCCCTTGATTTTAATCCCGATCGTCTTTACATCATGTAATAAAGAATCAACCAATAAAAAGCCCAATATTATCCTGATAATGGCAGATGATATGGGATTTTCGGATATGGGTGCTATGGGAGGAGAAACAAAAACTCCTAACCTGGACGCACTTGCAAGCGAGGGAATTCTGTACAAACAATTTTATAATGGTGCAAGATGCTGCCCTACCAGAGCTTCACTTATGACAGGTCTTTATCCGCATCAAACAGGTATGGGATGGATGACGGTAAGGAATCTTGGATCATATAGCTACACGGGTGAATTAAATCATAATTGTGTAACTATTGCCGAAGTTTTAAAGGGTGCCGGATATAACACTTATATGTCGGGAAAATGGCATTTGGTTGCCGATAGTAATACCAAACAGGATGGAGATAAAAATGCATGGCCGGTGCAAAGGGGATTCGACCGTTTTTTTGGTACCCTGGTGGGCTCGGGCAGCTATTATACACCAAATGCACTTACAGCACAAAACACAATTATTAAGGCTCCCGAGGGATTTTATTATACCGACGCCATAAGCGATACCGCCGTTAACATGATCAGGGAAAACAATCAAAAGGATACACCTTTCTTTATGTATGTTGCTTATACCGCGCCTCACTGGCCATTACACGCAGCAAGAGAAGATTTTGAATCCTACATCGATAAATATAAAATTGGATGGGATTCGCTTCGGGTTGAACGCTTTAACCGTCAGAAAGCAATGGGAATTGTAGATAAAAACTGGACACTTTCTGAACGTAACCCCGATGCACCCGCCTGGAGTTCTCTCTCTGACGAACAAAAAGAAGATATGGCGGTTCGAATGGCAATTTATACCGCCCAGATTGAAGTAATGGATCGTGGAATCGGTAGGATTGTAAAAGAACTCAAAAAAGAAGGAGAACTGGATAATACGTTGATTTTCTTTTTACAGGATAATGGGGGTTGTGCCGAATTTATCAGCAACGGAAGCAAAGACGTTGCTTTGATGGGAACAAAAGAATCGTTTGAAAGCTACCGTTTACCCTGGGCAAATGCCTCGAATACTCCGTTTCGCATGTTTAAACACTGGACTCACGAGGGTGGAATTGCAACACCGCTAATTATTCACTGGCCAAAAGGCATGGTAAATCCGGGAAGAACTAGTGAACGTCCGGGTCAATTAATGGATATCATGGCAACATGTGTTGAAGTGTCCGGAGCAAAATATCCGGCGGAATATAAAGGGAATGAGATCCATCCCTTGGAAGGTGAATCACTGGTAAAGTCGATAAAAAACGAAAGCGATGGGAGAAAAGCAGATTTGTTCTGGGAGCACGAAGCAAATCGGGCAATAAGGGTTGGAAACTGGAAGCTTGTATTAATGGCATCCGACAGATTTCCTTTCGATGGCAAATGGGAACTTTATAATTTGGCCGAAGATCGTACAGAAACGAATGACCTGGCTGATAAATACCCTGAAAAAGTGGAGGAAATGAAAACCAAATGGGATGAATGGGCAAAAAGAGTAAATGTATATCCTTTGGATAACAGGCCATGGAATGAACGTTTAAATAATCCCACTGCTTTAAGTAAGCAGTTTCAGGAAGATAAAAATTCAAATTAATCTGTCTTTTTCTTTGGTTCAAAACTATTCTGCACTCCTCTTATGGTAGTTTGTAATGCTGTGCAGATTATAAGTCAATTGTATTGATGAAAGTTTTTGTAGTGGATGTATGCTATAATTTTAGTCTATACAATTTTCAATTGTTAGTTTCTTCTTTTTCAGAATAGTTTTAATTCTTTTCTGTCATCAAATACCAGTTCCTGGTATTCATATTTTTTATTTGCTTCAGTAACATTTCCAATCGATTCTTTTCCGGTTAACCGTCTTACCGTCCAGGCATCGAGCAAAGAATCAGGGAAAACATAGGTAGCAAGTTCGTTAAGTTCTCTTGTAGTTAATGGTTTCAGCCATTCATCTGCCATAGTATCAGGAAAAATAACAGGCATTCTTTGGTCGCCTGAAAATTTGGGTTTGTTATGAATTTTAGCCATTAATGGATTTGCATGCGTAGTTACTATTGAACATGTATTAATAACTTCACCGGTCATTTTATCAACCCAGTTATTCCACAAACCAACCAGATATAATGGTTGTCCATCCTTCCTGGTAATGTAAAACGGGTATTTTTCCCCCTTGTAATTGTGATGTTCATAAAAATCTTCCACAGGTATTAAACATCTTTTATCATTGGCTGATTGTTTAAGCGATGCCTTTTCAAAGATCGTTTCTCCACGTGCATTTAATTGTACTGTTCCATATTTTTTTAGGTTCTTTTGCCCATGAAGGAGTTAATCCCCAAATGGAAAAAACAGGTTTGTATGGGCTATTATTTTCGTGAACAATTATACGCGGATGTGCGAATGCAGATACCTGGTAAAGGTCGTCCCATCCAATTTTTTCAATGTATATTCGTAATTGCTCTTTCCAGAATTCATAATCTTATTTTGTACCATACCGTTCGGCTCTCCGCATGGCTATTTGATAACAGTATCTTGCATTAAAACACATAGTTATTATTCTGTTTTATGGGAATAGTAACGGCTCTAATTAAACTTTTGTTTCATGAAATAATTAAATGAATGAATTTTAATTATTTTTTTCGCTTATTTGAAAACACTACTGTTTGTAGTTAACAACTTCCCTACCATTACAGGAAAAGACAGGTTATACATTGATTGAACAGACAGGTTTAAAATATAAAAAGTTGAATTGGCTACTGGCAGATGTTATAAATAACTTTTAATAACTTATTCTTACGCTTTTAGTGTAAAGTAGCATTAAATACTTTCACCTTATTTCGTCTGCAATTGTATGCACTTCGTTTTCGTCCAGGGAACGGTTATAGATTCGAATATTGTCCATGGCGCCGGCCCAACAATCATTTACATGAAAATTACCCCCCAGTGTATCCTGATCCTGACCGATCACGAGCCCGCCGGTGTCTATTTCCAATTGATCGCCACCAACAGATATAGCACTACCTATTTGCATACCATCCAGATAAAGAAGTGCACTGGCTCCTGACCGGGTTATTACAACATGATGCCAATTTCCATCTTCAATACGCATATCAGAATCAAATTCCGAACTACCATCATTAATGCCCATAACCCATTCATCAGTCTCTTCACGATACCAGATAATGAGAACATTATCTTCCGAGGAATTGGCCCCACTTATTAGTTCATGGCTTTCATTACGAAATGTGTTAATCTTTAACCAGGCAGCAAATGTGAAATCAACAAGTCCATTCATTACTGAACTCGGTAATTTAAGCGCATCTTCTGCATTATTACCAAGAACTAAAGTACCTGATGTTTCAGCATTGCCAGATAGAGAACCATGGTTACCGTTTCCACTTAAATCATCAGCATTTCCTTCAAAGGCAAGAAAAACTACAAGACCTTCTGTTGGCATTGAAGAATTTTCATTTGAGGTGTCATCACTACAACTGCTAAAAAAAATAAGAATCATAATTGCAATAGATGAAATGCATATCCTTAAAATTTTAGATTTCCTCCTGATCTTTTGAATGAAGAAAAATGATTGCTTTTCTTGTTTCATTTTGTCATAAATTTAATTAGTTATTTTATTGCATTATCAATATTTATTCTTTTCAACATACATATTTTGAATAAAATTTAAGGGAAGTATCAAAATACTCAATTAATACAAGTTACAGTATATTAAGTAGATTGTCAACAAAAATGACAATATAAATATATAATGATTATTTTATCTTTAAATAAGTTGTTTTAATAAATCAACATGATAATTTTTAATAATATCTTTTTATTCCGATTCAATGAATAACAAATGGATTATGATTTCATAAGCACCTGATTATGAATTAGAAAAAAGTAAGTTGCATATGTAAACTAAACGGATTATCTTAAAAGTAATATATTTAATTGAATAACAAAAAGAAATAATATATACCTATGAAAAAACGATTACTTGGAAAAACCGGATTTGAGATTTCTGAAATTGGACTGGGCACCTGGCAGGTAGGTGGTAAATGGGGCACTGTTTTTAGTCACAGTAATGCAGATACTATTTTAAATGCTGCCATCGATAACGGGATCAACTTTATTGATACTGCTGACGTTTACGGCGATGGGGAAAGCGAAAAAGCCGTTGGCCGGATCGTCCGTTCACGTAAAGAAAGAATATATGTTGCAACAAAATGTGGTCGAAAGTTTTCGCCTCACGTTGACGCAGCGTACCATACCAAAGGATTACGTCAGTTTGTGGAAGACAGTTTAAAAAATATGGGGCTGGAAACACTGGATTTGATTCAGCTGCACTGCCCTCCGACCGAAACCTATTATCGCCCTGAAATATTTGAATTGTTTAACACGCTGAAAAAAGAAGGTAAAATACAGAACATGGGTGTCAGCGTAGAAAGAATTGATGAAGCTTTAAAAGCTATTGAATATGAAAATGTTACTACCGTACAGATCATCTTCAACATGATGCGCCAACGTCCTGCTGAACAGTTTTTTACTGAAGCTGCAAAAAAGAACGTTGGAATTATTGCACGTGTTCCGTTGGCCAGCGGACTGTTAACCGGAAAGTTTACACCTTCAACAACCTTTGGCGAAGACGATCATCGCACGTTTAACCGAAAAGGCGAAGTCTTTGATAAAGGGGAAACATTTTCGGGTGTCGATTATATGAAAGGACTGGAAGCTGTTGAAGAGATAAAAAAGCTTTTCCCGCAATTAACAAAATTATCGGCTGTGGCTCTAAAATGGATTTTAATGTTTCAGGAAGTAAGTTGTGTCATTCCCGGCGCATCAACTCCCGGACAGATTATTTCCAACATTCAGGCATCTGAATTACCTGATCTAACAGCAGAACAAACGGATGGCATTAAACAAATTTACAAACAAGATATCTGGCCCGAAATAGCCAAAGAAAAATGGTAAAATAAAACTTTCACACCCCTCACTGCCGACTTTTTTAAGTGGGAACCTATCGATTCCTCATGTAATTCTTGGCTCATAAAAACATAATCTCAAACCAAATCGCATGATTTAATGTTATATTTTGTAATACAACAATTATTACGTTTTAATTTTTGGCAAATACTATAATTTAACATTGCTGAAAATAGAACGGTTGGTTAAAAGAAAAATGATGAAAAAAACACTTGTTCTAATCTTGCTAATCGTTGTTCAACAGGCAATAGCACAACCTTCTGACAAGACGATCAAAATATATCATCAGTTTGATTTTTGGCTGGGTCACTGGGATGTATATAAATTTGGGACAGACACGCTTGTTGGCGAAAGCCGGATAGAATCGATTATCGACAGCGTGGCGCTGCTCGAAAATTACAGTTCGGTAAGGGGTAAATACTCCGGTAAAAGTTTAAATAAATACAACCCTGCAAAAAAGCGTTGGGAACAATACTGGGTTGATAGTTCCGGCCTAACCCTTTATTTATCCGGTAGAATTGTTGACCGGAAAATGGTTCTGGATGACGTTGCAACCAGTAATCCTGGAAAAGGTCTTAACAAAATCGTTTGGGAAAAACTGGACGGAAACAGAGTAAGGCAAACCTGGAGTGTAAGTGGGGATAATGGCAAAACCTGGAAAGTGGTATTTGATGGGGAATATAAACCCAGCGTTCATTAAAAGCCTTTCGGATCAAAAGTACTAACGACTGGAATAAAATATAAATCTAAATTATTATTCTGGTATCAGCTATTAAATCCTCTTCCATTCTGTATTTTCCTCTATAAATCAGGGTGCTGTGTAATGTTATACCTAAAGTTGAATATGAACTTAATTCCCTCGTGTTTTGTTTTTAACTTCAATGATGTGGATGTATTAATGAAATCCGCAGTAAGAATCTAATCGTTTTATAATCATTTGTTTAATTAAAATTTGAAGTCATGAAAGTTAAATTATTTTTTATCCTGTTATTTGGATTAGCAACAGTTGCCGTCAACGCCCAGAAATCGAATTCTATCTACGATTACAAGTTAACAGACATCAATGGAAACACATTCGACATGAGTGAGCTAAAAGGGAAAAAGGTGCTTTTGGTGAATACAGCTTCGCATTGTAGTCTTACTCCTCAGGTCACTGATTTGGAAAAACTTTATAATAATTATAAAGATAAAAATTTCGTTGTTGTAGCCATTCCGTCAAATGATTTTGGAGACAAAGAACCGGGAACAAATAAAGAAATAAAAGACTTTGTGAAGAAATACGATGTAACTTTCCCGGTGATGGCCAAAACATCGGTAAAAGGTGACAATGAAGTTCCTTTGTATAAATGGCTGACAAGTAAAGATTTAAATGGTGTAATGGATTCGAAAGTAGCCTGGAACTATCAGAAATACATGATCGACGAAAACGGGAAACTCGTTGGAGTTGTTGAACCGAAAGAATCGCCTGCTTCCGACAAAGTTGTTGAATGGTTGAAAAAGAAGTGACAAAAAAATTACCACCTGGCATTTTAAAAAACCGGAATCTCCGGATTTCTTTTGCCGGGTGGCAACTTTAGATTGTGATTTGTGTTAAATCACAGAACTACTTCCAGTAATTAATTTATTTCTTGACAAAAGGCATTGTAAAATTGCCCTTTGCGGTCAACGCAGTTACAAAATAGGTACCAGCCTCCAGATCGCCGACTTCAATAACTTTTGAGTTAGTAGTACCGAAATTAAGCGTTCTGATCTCCTGCCCGTTAACACTCGAAATTTTCACACCTGTTATACCCGGATAAACTACGGCCATTCGGTAATCTACAGGATTTGGATAAAGCTTCATTTGAGCGCCTTCAAACTCTTTAACAGAAGTATTTGTTCCGTTCTGAAGGCCAATGTTGTCAACATAAACATCTTCTTCAACTCTGTTAGCTTTGTCAGTCCACTCCGGAAATATGGTTAATCGTTGCCAACCGTTTCCGATCATTGCACTGAAATCATATTCGAGAAACTCCCATTCATTAACAACTTTATTTGTATCTGATACGGTGTAGGTCGAAGGATCAGCGCCTGTTGTACTTCTTTCCAATTTAATGTTTGTTGGACTAATTACTGGTTTGTTTACCATCATGGACATCATATGTGATTCATCCGTAAGATAAATTTGATCTATTGGATAATCATAGTCAGCGTAAAGTTTATCAAAATCCGTATAATAACCGACCCATGCGTCCGCTTCAGGATAAATATGCATCATAAGAACACTGTCGGACATGTTTACATTATCCATAAATGGATTTAAAACAACATTAAGGTCCGCCTTAGTTCCAGCACCATTTGCAAACGGATTCCAGTAGGTTGTATCCATTCCATCTTCAAAATCAAACAACATTTCATATGTTGTCTGGGCACCTGCGCTTATGGCAAAGAACAATACAATTAAAAAAGTAAAGATTTTTCTCATAGTTTCACGTTTTAAATTATTAATACTTTATTGAATTTATCTATTATACAATTTAACTAATTTATTGTTTAAAAAGAATAGGCTTTTAACATTTTATGTCATTTCTAAAAAAGACAATAACATTTCTAAATACCAGAATTTTAGAATCAGCACTAACTATTTAGGACAACTTTCTGCAAATAACTCAAAATATGCACATATGTCCAAAAAAGAATTGTAAAACGTAAAACCATTTTATTAATTCTTCTTGCAAGTTGATACTTTACCTTATATGTAGGGGATGATTAAAAAATATCTACACCCCGGATTTCGATCGTAAATACTTTCTTTAACATTTACATTATGATGGATGATTACCGTTAACCAGAAAATAGAGCAAGTGGCGAAACTTAGGGGTGGATTTCAAAACAAATGGATTTGTCGGACAAATATTCAAATAAAATAAGTAGTAAACTAACACCATGAAAGGATAATGGTGTTGGTTTATTTTGAAAAGTGAAGATCCTAATTTTTATGCAGGATAATCTTTTTAGTTTCTTCAAACGTCCCTGCCTGTAATTTGCAGTAATAAACACCATCAGAAAAACTGGTTGCATTCCACTCCCGAGTGTATTTTCCTGCCTGCATCTCTTCAGATACAATAGTTGAAACCACTCTGCCGTTCAAATCAAATATCTTTAATGAAACAAGCGATTTTGAAGGAATATTATAGGATATTGTTGCGGTTGAGCTGAATGGATTTGGATAAATCTGCTCCAAAGAAAACGCATCCTTTTTTTGGGTTGAAATACTTGATGTCACACTGGTTTGATATACCCGCACATAGTCCACAAACATGGTATCAGGGAATATAGTTGTACTGTTAGGGCTTCCGGGCCAGTTTCCTCCAACAGCCATATTCAGCAATATAAACATCGGGTTATGTATTTCTTCAGTACCACCTGCATTATTCGCAATGTTGATTTCGCAGTATTTGTTATCGTCAACAAACCACTTAATTGCATTCTCGTTCCACTCAACAGAATACACGTGATATTTTGTAACATCGCATGTAATTGTTTTACCATAACTCGCATGTCCGTTATTATCCCAGTGCAGCGTGCCGTTTATATAGGTTACTTTGTCGATGTGTTCCATAATATCAATTTCGCCACATTTTGGCCAGCCGACCTGAGAAATATTATCGCCAAGAGTCCAGAATGCAGGCCATATTCCTTGTTGCGCAGGAAGTTTTATACGGCTCTCAATTTTCCCGTATTTAAAACTCTGCAATCCCTGAGTTTTTAACCTGGCGGAAGTGTAATTGCGACCACCGTATGATTCTTCTTTTGCGATAATCAATAGATTTCCATCATCGATAGTAGCATTATCATCACGGCTTGTATAATACTCAAGTTCGTTGTTTCCCCAGCCGCCTCCACCGGTTTCAAACTTCCAGTTATCCTTGTTAATACTCGGGCTGTCAAATTCATCAGACCAAACCAGGTTCCATTCCTGTGCCTGACTCTGTACTCCAAAAAACACCAATAAAATTAAAAGATAATTTCTCACAATTTTGTCCTCCGGTTTTAGATTTAGTTTTTAGATTAAAGATTAAAAATAAAACATTTTAAGAATTAAGCACTATTTATTTTCTTCTGCTACCAAATATTTAGAAAAGTAGCTAAATACTTGCTATCTCTTTAACTCCTGTTAGTTCACCTTCCATCGAGAAATCAGTTGCAGCAGTAATTTTCACATCGGTAAACTGTCCGATCAGACGTTGGTCATCAGAGGCAAAGCGAACAATTAGTTTTCCCTCAGTTAGAGAAGAAAGATAACCTTCTTTGCGATCAAAGCCACGTACTAAAACACGTACAGTCGTTCCAATCTGGCTTTCGTGGTATGGAATATTATGTTTTTGTAACTCTTCCGTTAGTACATGTAAACGTCGTTTTTTCTCTTCGTGCGGAACATCGTCATCCCAGCGATGACTGGTTGCTCCCGGACGTGGTGAATAAATGGCAGTGTAAGACATATTAAATTTGAATTCCTCCATGGCCCGACGTGTGTTTTCAAACTGCTCTTCAGTTTCGCCAGTGAATCCAACAATAATATCGGTAAACAGCGTTGCCTGCGGAATTACCTGGCGAATGGTTTCTACAATATGACGGTATTTTTCCATATTGTGCTTCCGGTTCATTCGCATTAAAACTTTATCGTCGCCACTTTGCATTGGCAAATGAATTTGTTTACCAAGAACCGGATACTTGGCAATTATTTCAATCACATCATCAGTCATATCACGCGGGTGCGGCGAAGTAAAATACACCCAAAATTCCTTTTTCATCCGGTTACCCAACTCACCAATTTCCTGTAAAACTTGAGCAAATGAAATTTCATTCCCTTTTTTGTCGAGCCCATAAGAATTTACATTCTGACCTAAGCAAAGTAATCGATTTGTATCCCTGTGAAACCAGCAAAGCAACTTCCACAATAATATCTTTCGACGGGCGGGAAACTTCCCTACCCCGTGTATAAGGAACTGCACAGAAAGTACAGAATTTATCACAACCATTCTGAATAGGAATAAAAGCTTCAAAATCTGATTTATAATTGGGTTTTACATTCCAGAACTCCTCAATATTTTCATTATGAGGGTCGATACCCACATTCAAATGTATTGGAGTTGTAATTCCATAGTGACTGATCATCTCAGGCAGTTTGGGCAAATCTTTCATCTGGAAAGTTATATCGAAAAGCTTCAGAAATTTCTCATGGTCGCTGGGTAAAATACATCCTGAAATAAATGTTATGAGGTTTTTATTATTCTTCCATTTATTCCACTTATAAATACGTGAATATACTTTATCAATGGCCTTCTGACGCACCGAACACGCCAGGATGCCTATCAGCCCTGCTTCTTCCTCATTGTCAGTCCAGGTGTAACCGGCATTATCCAAAACAGATATCACCCGTTCGCTGTCCGACAAATTCATCTGGCATCCTAATGTTATTACGTGATATTTCATTTTCAAATGTTCTTACTTAATTTGTTATTTTCACCGCTCTATCTTCGTTCCTCATACATCTCCGCTCAAGGGGAGAATTAAAGAGGGGTGACATTTGACTACAAATTAACTTACAATTTCTATCAACTTTAAAAATATACCTCCGAATAAATATTTGAAACGGGAATTCCTTTCCCGGTCAATATATCAAATACTTCGTAAATCATCTCACTGTTTCCGCATAAAAAACAATTGGTATCGGCATCTGGTTTTTGTGTGAACAAATAATCTGTCAGCCGGCCATAAAAATCACCAGAATCATCACCTGTTGTACAAAATGTTATACGTTCCCGCTGAAAATCGTTGTGTTCGTACGCTTCTTTTCCATACCGAACTCCGTGAATCAATGAATATTCCAAATTTGGAAAGGTTTTTACAAAACTGTGAAAGGGACTGATTCCCGTGCCAGTAGCTACAAACAAAAACTTTCGGGAGGCAAATATTTCCGGATTAAATTTGAAAAAACCAAACGGACCGTCAACTTCAATTTCGTCACCCGGTTTTAATCTTTTCAGTTTACGTGAGATTTTTCCACCTTCCACTTCTCGAACTAAAACCTCAAGAAAGTTATCTTTCTCACCACTGTAAACCGAATATTCCCGCTGGTCAACCGAATTGAGCATTTTTAAAATTACAAACTGCCCGGTTTGAAAAGGAAAACCTTTTCGTTCGAATCGAACAACAAATGTGAAATCGGTAAGATGCCTGACTTCTATTACTTTATGCTTTCTCAACTATAAAGATCTATTCTAAATAAAACGGTGCAAAAGTATAAAATATTCCCGGTTAGGCAAGTTGAGGATCAGCGGACTGAAATATCAAGTCAAAAAACTCGATATAATTTATTCTTGATGGATAACCTCAGAGTCATCTTATTTTATGCAAATCTTACCGAAAAAAACTTTGGCAGTTTTTAGATTTTATTAGAATAAGTTAGCTTTTTCAGTTTCAATCTTTCCTATAAATCTCCTGTCTCTCCATTATTTCAGATCACTAAGCCGACGGTATATTTCGAAGCCCATTCTGCTGTTATGATATGGGCAGGTCCATCCATCCCCTTTTATTCCATTTGGATCATGATTACCATTTTCATCCAGCATTGGGTACCACCCGCCATATTCTTTGTCAATCATGTGTTCTTTGATGTAGTTCCAAACGCCAACAGCCGCATCCAGAAATTTTCTGTCATGAGAAATTTCGTAAGCGTTTACGTAACCAACTACTGCCTCTGCCTGAACCCACCACGAAATTTTTCGGTTAAAATGATCTTCCCCTGCTTTTTCGTATATCATTGCGCCTTCGGAGTTCATTCCTTCAGACAATTGAACCGCAGCAATTTTAACAGCAGTTTCTTCAATCTGCTTAATCAGTTCTTCATCTCCCAGTGCTTCCGCTGCTTCCCGGAATAACCATGAAAACTCAATATCGTGACCATAAGAATCGTATCTTCCAACAACACTCCAGTCTTTATTAAAAAACAATTCCTGATGGTATGTTTCCTTGTTTAATATGTGGTTATTAAATATGTCGATCATCTCATATATTTTCTTCTTCACTTCATCATTCGGATCAACTTTGTAAAGATTTGTAAAGGCCTCCAGCAAATGTAAATGAGTATTCATTGATTTTGTCCCTTTTTCTGCCAAGCCCAGGTCTGGAACAAATTGCCAGTCAGCAGTAAAAGCTTCCAGGTATCCACCATTTTCAGGATCGTAAGCATGTTCTTCCAGCAACTGATAAATCTTCATCGCTTTCTGTAAACTTTCTTTATTTCCAGTAACCTTATAATATTCTGAAAAAGCGTAAATAGCAAAAGATTGTCCGTAGGTTATTTTATTGGAGTCTTGAACCGTACCGTTGGCATTAAGAATCCAATACACACCGCCATTTTCTTTATCCCAAAAGAAATTCGAAAGATAATTATAAGCACGATTTGCCAACTGCAGGTACTTTTCGTCTCCCAAAACACTATATGACTTGGAATATGTCCACAAATAACGGGCAAACAAAACATTATATTTAGGAGCGTTTTCTATACCTTACCGTCGTTCGCAATTCGTCCATAAAACCCCTGATTCGGGTCACTTGAATCAACTGAATATTTTGCCCAGAAAGGCAGTAGGTTTCCTTTCAGGTCACCAACAACCTCATCATGTAAGTGGATAAGTTTTACTTTATCTTCTTTTGGTATTTCATTTTTTCGGACACAACTTACCGTACCTAATAGTATCAACAAGGACAGAAATACTACGGATAATTTTCTCATTATAAATGGTTTATGAGTTAATATTTCAGCTAAACATTAAACTTTTCTTGAAAACATTTATTAAAATATTTTCCGGGGATTAAATTTTACCACGTACGACTTTTCATATATTCATCCAAATCTTTACGCGACATTGGAAGCTGATCCGGATTTTCGTCCAGCCACTTTAAAAAGCCTGCTTTAATTTCGTCACTCCATCTCCCATCAATCTGCCCCGGAGTATATATTCCTTTCCTCAGCATTTCATGACCAAATTTATCACGTAGTACTACAAATTCGCCCTGTAAAACAACTTTTTCAACCAGATGTGCAGGAACAAAAACGACTCCTTCCGGTTTAGCCAAAACAACATCGCCGGGCATAACTGTTGCACGCCCTATTCTTATCGGAACATTAATGCCTGTAAGCATCATATTCATGATATATGAAGGGTCAAAGCCACGAACAAAAGCATTAAATCCTTCAATCTCCGAAAGTCCATCCATATCACGAGCTCCACCGTCGAAAACAACTCCGTTTTTAGATTTTGCGTAGATTGAATTTCCAAGATTGTCTCCAATAAGCGTTCCGTCTATTATTTTCCCATAGGAGTCGGCTACATAAACATCCCGTTCGTGTAACATGTCAATAGGCCATGAATTTGATGATCCCACGCGGCCTTCTTCCTTGCCAAAATCATTGATTTGTTTTGCCATATCGGGGCGACTTGGCATATATTGTGCAGTAAGCGCGCGACCAACAATAGGTTTATCAGGATGAAGCATTACCCACCCTCCTTCAAACTGACAAAAATATTTTTCGCCACGAAGGGCACCCCAAACTTCTTCTATAGACAGATTTTTAATGCGATCAAGAAGATCATCAGAGACCATCGGTCGTCCTGTTGCATCTCTTTCTCCTGTCCAATCCGGGGTATAAAACTTCATTGTTTCCACTGATGGCAGAAGTTGCGCTTTTCCAGCCATGGAAATACCTATGGTAAATACGATTATAAACAATATCGTTTTTCTCATCTTCTTATACTTTAGGTTATTAAACGTTTTTTTGAATTTCCAGGTTAGCTCCAGGTTCTGTCATGCGAGTGTGCATTGTTCCACTCATCTGTCGGGGCAAAAAATTCTGCACCTTTCATTAAATGTTCTTTAACCGCCTCCTCATTCAGTTCAATTCCTAATCCGGGTGCATCATCAGGTACAGTAGCAAAACCTTTGTCTATAAGTTTTCTTCCATCTGTTGTTTTTACCAAACCTTCCCACCAGGGCAAATCAACAGAATGGTGTTCCAGCGCCAAAAAGTTTTGTGTAGCTGCAGCACAATGAACGTTGGCCATAAAAGAAACTGGGGTGCCTGCCTGATGCATTGCCATAGCAACGCCATGTTCTTCTGCATAGTCACCTATTTTTTTCGTTTCCAAAAGACCACCTGAAGAAACCAGATCAGGATGTACAATATCCACTGCATGTGAATCGATTAAAGGCTTAAAGTTTTCCAGCAAATAAATATCTTCTCCTGTACACATAGGTGTTTCAAGGGCATTCGATAAAGTTTTCCACTGTTCCGTGTAATTCCATGGAACGACATCTTCCATCCACGCCAGCCGGTATTTTTCCAGCGCTTTTCCTAAACGAATCCCGTTATTCAAATCGAAGTGGCCATAGTGATCGGAACTAAGCGGAACCTCATATCCGACAATATTTCGGACATTTTCGACAATCTTAGCTAATTCTTCTAGTCCTTTATCAGTTATTTGAATTTGTGTAAACGGATGTCTTGTATTTGCATAAGACGTAATATTGCGCCCTGTCCATTGCTCAAGTCGGCCGTTACTCTGCCAGAACTTTTGGTTTACCAGTGTTCCCGGAATATTACTTATTTCATTGATAGAGAGATCCATCTTAAGCCAGGTATATCCCTGATCTTCCATGCGGTATTTTACCAATTTGACCTGTTCCTCCGGGGAACTCGCTGTCGGAGTATCAGCGTACATTCTTACTTTGTCACGATATCTTCCACCCAACAATTGCCATGCAGGAACACCATAGGCTTTTCCAACAAGATCCCAGAGTGCTATCTCTATACCGCAAACGCCGCCTGCCTGTCGTCCCGGAGCGCCAAACTGTATTATGGTTTTAAATATCATTTCCACATTACAGGGATTAAGCCCTAATATCCGGCTCTTTAACATTAATGCATAACGAGGATCGGCAGCGTCTCTTACCTCGCCTAACCCATAAATACCTTGATTGGTATCAATTCGAATAATTGCGGTACCTCCCATAACAGCCGTGTAAGCTACACGTAAATCAGTTATTTTTAGATCTGACGGACTTGAGGCCCTTGACACATTTGCCGTCGTTTGAGCAATGGTATCTTCAACCGATAAATGCATCAAACCTCCAAGAGCCAAACCACCTAAAGCAGTTTTCCTCAAAAAATCCCTTCGGTTATTTCCTTTGGAAGTTTTAGCCATTTTGGGCTTTGTAACTTCTTCAACCTGTTTTTGTACTCTCTCCTCTTCGATAATCTTCTTTAAAATACTTTTCATAATTACTGAGTTTAAGTTAATAAAACAATGTCTCTCTAAAAACAATTAAAGTGGTTGATTAAAGGTTTAATATTATTGTATTGATATTCAAAAGCTTCAGAATCTATTTATCTTCACTCAATATGGTTTTTGTTCTACATTAGTCAATTGACCGCCTATTTTATAAGTATCAGTTCCCTACATGCTGGCCCTAACTTTTATAACTACTTTTTTTATTGTATCATAGCCATCAATCTTAATACCGGGGCGATGAATTTCTTCGGGTGTGAAAATAAAGAAGGTATCCGGTTCAGCTGTATAATATTTTCCCTCAACTGTTCCAAAACCAATATCTTTGGTACTGTCATAAGGCTCTGTAACTGTTGCCTTAGATACAGCAGCGACACCCATTTTAGCTTTACCTTTTATGATATACTGGATATCGCTGAATTTCCTGTGGAATTCCCATTTTACATTTTCAAGCTCAGGTGCGGGCAACTCACTAACCATCGCTCTTACATTTCCGTCGTCAATTAAATATGTGCCAGGTTTAATGGAATCAAGATTGGTTGTTTTTAACCATTCAAATGCCTTATTCCACCATTCAGGATTGGCTTTATACAATTTATCGAATTCCTGCTTATTTGTAGATTCATGAGGGACAAGCTGCAGGCCTTCCGACCATGTATAACCACTATACCAGGAAGCCGCTTTATCTGCGTTCGCAGAAGATTCATTCATCCCTGCAGATGCTTCTTTTTTCCCTTTTGAATTCTTACATGATTGAGTCAGGCTTCCAACTCCGATTATTAGTATTAAAACAAATACTAACGACAACAATCTTAAATTAACCAGTTTTTTCATTTTTTTATAATTTTTCATTTATCAAATGCTTCTATTTTTCCAAGAAAGAAAAGTCTTTTGCCTTTCAACTTTTTCATTAATTATATTAATCAGCTACTGCCTGAACGATATCAGATTGCTCGTTTGATTTTTTTAAGGCAACAATTGTTAATATGGCAGAAATAAAAAGAGAACCAGCCATAAATATGTATGATGCTCCAAATCCGCCGGTTGTCCCGTTAAGATAACCTACTATATAGGCACCAATGAACGATCCTAAAGCTCCCATGCTATTAATCAGTGCAATTGCACCACCAGACACATTCCGGGGTAATACTTCAGTAATTACCGCGAAAAACGGACCATAAGGTGCGTACATGGCCCCGCCTGCAATAACAAGTAAAATAAAAGATATCCAAAAGTTACCGGTTCCTATAAGATAAGAACCATAGAAAGCCAAAGCGCCTATTAACAGGAATGGCCAGATAAATGCCTTTCGGTTTAATGTCTTATCAGAGAATGTTGATGCTGTAATCATTCCTATAATGGCTAAAACATAAGGGACCGATGCTAACCACCCCGTTGTTACTATGTCTGCATCAGGAGCAGCATTAAGTATGGAAGGTAGCCACATTACAAATCCATATACTCCTATGCTCCATAATGCATATTGGAAACAAAGCAAAATAACAATTTTGGATCTGAATGCCTCTCCGTAGTTTTTAACCGGTTTTATAGCCTTCTGCTCAAAATCAAGCTGTTCCTGTAAATCATCCTTTTCCGTTTCTGATAACCACTTGGCATCTTTAGGTTTGTCGTTCACCAAACGCCACCATAAAAACGCCCATAATATTCCCGGAACTCCTTCAAGAATAAACATCCAGCGCCATCCTACTGAATCTATCAAATAACCAGAAAGTATCGACATCCACAATATAGTTGCCGGATTACCTAAAATCAAAAAAGTATTCGCTCTTGAACGTTCCGTTTTTGTAAACCACCTGCTTAAAAATATCAACATAGATGGCATTACTGCACTTTCAACCACACCGAGCAAAAACCGAATAACAATTAAAGCGTTAACATTACTAACCATCCCTGTAGCCATAGCTAAACCGCCCCAAAGAATTAAGGACCAGAATATTAATCTTTTAGCACTTTTATTGGCAGCATAAAGTGCACCTGGTATTTGAAAGAAGAAGTATCCCAGGAAAAATAATGATCCTAACAGTGAGGACATTGCCGCTGTAATATTTAAATCTTCAGCCATGCCTCCCGCCGCTGCAAATCCATAATTTGCACGATCTAAATAAGCCAGACTATAGGTTATAAAAGCAATAGGTATCAAGCGATACCAACGTTTTCTTGCAAGAACTTTTTCCATGTTAAAATTTTATATTTTTTTATTTATAACTCACTGATTAACTGCTCTTCCTGCGTGCTCTCCAGACTAGAGTTTTCTGAATAAGCAAGTTGTAATCTAATCCATTTTAATTTTTACGACCACCTTTTTTACTTTTCCTGTTGTATTATCCGGAGCGACTTTGGGCATATGAGCATCATTTGGAAAATAAATTCCAAAAAATCCTTTATTTAATGTTACATAGTTGCCTTTGCCGGTCAAAAATGATATGTCTTTAACAGGATTGTATTCTGTAACAATTTTCATATCCCGGACATTGGCATAACCAATCTGTTCAGTTCCTTCGACAATAAACTGAATATCTATATACTTCCGGTGACATTCCCATTTCCCTTGTTCCTGTGGAATGGTCTGATATTCCTGTACAAGGGCGAAAAGGTCATCCCCGTCAATATCGTACCGGCCAACCTTCAGCGCAGAAAGATCAGTCTCCGTTAAATAATTAAGCGCAGCCCGGATCCCGGGAGAAAGATTTACGTATAAATTCTTATTATCAATTCTATCAACTATCATAATTATTTGTTTCTTAACACATTATCACACGCAGTGTCTATATTTTAAATTTCGATATTTATACAGTGAAATGATAAAGTTATCTAAGCTTTTTAATAATTGCTATTGCATTACGAACATTTTGCCCAAGTTGATTAAACTCCTTGTTTTTTATTATTTCTGAAGTAAGTAGTTTTGATCCCATACCAACACATGTAGCGCCTGCTTCAAACCAGGCTTTCAGGTTTTCTTCCTCTGGCGAAACCCCTCCTGTTGGCATAATACTCGTCCATGGCATTGGCCCTTTTACTGCTTTTACAAACGTGGGGCCGCCCACCTGCATTCCGGGAAAGATTTTAACCACTTCGGCTCCCAGTTCGTGTGCTTTCCCTATCTCGGTTACCGAACCGCAGCCCGGACTCCACGATATTTTTCTCTTGTTACAGACTCTTGCTGTGCCTTCATCTATTAACGGGGAGACAATAAAATTTGCCCCCAAGGCAATATACATCGCAGCCGTTCCTTCATCAATTACTGAACCTACTCCCATAATCATTTCAGGGTAATTTTCAATCGTCCACTTATTCAGTTCAGCAAAAACAAGCGTGGCAAAATCACCCCGGTTCGTAAATTCAAAAACCCGTACTCCTCCTTCGTAACAGGCCTTTACGACTTCTTTGCAAACTTCCAAATCTTGGTGATAGAATACCGGAACCATCCCGGTTTCTTTCATTTTTACTGCTACTTCTATCCTGGAAAATCTTGCCATTTTTAGTTTTAAGTTTGGTTATATTTCTATTTTCAACGTGCAACACGGCCGCTGACATCTCCCCCCATCAGCTTTTCTACTTCATCTACAGTAACCTGGTTAAAATCGCCGTAAATAGTATGTTTAAGGCACGATGCCGCCACGGCAAAATCCAATGCCTTCTGATCGTTGTTTTTGTAGGTCAGCAATCCATAAATCAAACCTCCCATAAATGAATCGCCACCGCCCACACGGTCAACAATATGCGTGATCTGGTAAGTCGGGGCTTCGTATAGTTTTTGCCCGTCCCACAAAACTCCTGACCAGCTGTTGTGATTGGCATTCACCGAACCACGAAGCGTAGTGATTACTTTTTTACATCGCGGGAAACGGGCCATAATCTGCCTTGAAACTGATTCATAAGCTGCTGCTTCCACATGCCCGCCGGTTACATCCACTCCTTCAGGTTTTATTCCCAGTACTTTTTCAGCATCTTCTTCGTTTCCTAAAATAATGTCTGTCCCTTCAACAAGTGCAGGCATCACCTCTCCTGCTGTTTTTCCATATTTCCAAAGATTCTTCCGATAGTTCAGATCACAGGAAACGGTAATTCCAAGCTGATTGGCTTTTTTAATGGCTTCAAGGCAAACATCAGCTGCACTTTGTGAAATGGCAGGGGTAATCCCTGTCCAGTGAAACCACCCGGCCCCTTCAAAAACCTTATCCCAGTCGACCATCCCCAACTGGATTTCTGAAACAGATGAATGCGAACGGTCATAAATCACTTTACTGCCGCGACTAACTGCACCGGTCTCAAGAAAATAAATCCCGAGACGTTCGCCGCCCCAAACAATATTTACAGTACCAACACCATATTTTCTTAAATCCATTAAGCAGGCCTGCCCAATATCGTTTTTCGGTAGACGGGTAACATAATCAACCGGAACCCCGAAGTTAGCCAGCGAAACTGCCACGTTTGCTTCTCCTCCGCCAAAGGTTGCCATTAGCTTATTTATTTGTGAAAAGCGCAAATAATCCGGCGTTGCCAACCGCAACATAATTTCTCCGAAACTGACTACTTTATTACTCATATTAAGTTGTTTATAGTGTGTATCTGATAAATACTCCATCGCTGTAACTGCCTACACCTGTATTTGTTCCAAACCACAAAACTCCATCTTTGTCAATCGCCATGCATTTTACATTATCGTTTGTCAACCCGTCCTTTTTTGTAAAGGATGCCATGGAGGTTCCGTCGAACACAGTCACCCCACCCTTGGTTGCAAACCATATGTTCCCTTTTCTATCCTGGACAATAGCCTGAACAAAATTATTTACCAGTCCATCGGTAGTGGTAAAAACGGTCCAGTTTTCAAGTGTTTTGCCACCAATATGACGAGCCACACCTGCATCGGTTCCAAACCATTGAGTTCCATTCCGGGCAATGTAAATGCAGTAAATATTATCTGAAGGAACATTAATAGGGCCCCACTGAACATATTCCGACGCTCCTGAAACAGCATCAACATCATTTAAGTACACTCTTGAAATACCGGCTCCTTCCATCGCGATATAAAGCGTATCTCCACGAGGATTTGTTGCTAAATCAGTAATTGGGAACATTTCAAACAGCTCTTTCGAGTATCTGTCGTAATACGAATTGAGAAGCCATTTCCCGTTTTTAAATGCAGCAATTCCTTTGTCGGTGCCAAACCAATAAACAGAGTTATTCCCAATGGTGATAGAAACGACATTTTTACTGACAATAGCGGTGTCCTGTGGAATGTACGTTTCTGTTCCGGTAATTATATCCAGAGGAACAGATGCAACAGTTGCCCCTTGTGGAGTTGCCAGCCATAATTCCTTATTTTCTTTAGAGAAACTATAAGCTACATCTTTTAAGTTTGACTGAGCTATTTTTTTGTTATGAAGTTTCCATGTTGTGCCATCAAAACTGACAATCCCTTTTTCGGTAAGAAACCATTTAATATTGTTATCATCAATGACCAGTGAATAAAAATTTGTCGCGTTAACTTGCCCGTTAAAGTTTTTTTCAATCAGTGTTGGTTTAAGAATTTTCTTTGTTGGTTTCTCCTTTGTATTAAAAGAATCACCTGCTTTTTCTGCACTAACGTTACCAGATTTTTCTATATCACGTTTTTCTAGGCTCAGGTTACCAAAAACTTGTGAACCTTTTTTTCCAACCAGGGAATCAGGAATAGCCACCAGTTCAATACCATGTAAACCTCCAAGATTATTTGTATATTGTTTGGAAACAGCATTATTCCAGTGCTCATGAACACCGAGGCTGTTTAAGGAACCTCCTGAATTATCGGGATCGTAAATAATACCGGCGGGCCAGTTTGCCCGATCAGCTGCCTGGTGAAGATAATCGTCCACTCCTTTAACATTAGGGAGTGATTTATATTCATTATTAGCAGCACTGTGTTCTACAGTTCCATTCCATTCAGTTCGTAAAAAATCATAACAAACGGATTCCAGTGCTACCTGATCCTGAGACAAAAAAATAGAATTGCACCAGTCGTTATTAAAAGGAGTCATAAAATATTTTACGGGTACTTTGGTTTCGTTTGAGCCTCCACCATATAAGCCGTCAACAATATAAAGCAGCGTGTTTTCTCCCAGGTATTTACTTCCCATAATATCGACCAACACTCTGTATTTTCTGTAGCCATTATTCGTAGGATGCCCTAATGATATTGGGGAGATCAGAGAATAATGGAGATGGAAAGCGGATTTTCTTGCATGTGAACCAAAATGATTTTTTGCTGTCAGTGAAATACCCGCGCGCCCATGCGGTTTCAGGTTCGCTGCATTTATTAGATAATCAGCATTTTCAATTACATCGTAAAGTTTATCGCTTTGTCTTTTATCCGAGTAAAAAACAAGGTCGTTTTTTGTGGGATATATAAGCGTTCTTCCAAAACCATCCGATTCCCTATCAACATAAACAACATCGGGAAATTCCGTTGCCCAAACATCATAATTATGCCCGAAAATATGACTTATAGGATCGCCAATTGAAATGTCTTTCTGTTCAACACCAACAACATAAACCAACTCCCTCAGAATTTCGAGTACAACATTTGGATTTGTTTCACAAGTTCCTGAAAAACCTTTTTTTGCTTCTTCGCCATTAATTATTCTTTCAGGAATGTAAAATCCGTTTTTAATCTCTTTTTCCCTGAGCTTAGCATTGGCGGTTCCCTGGTTTATTTTTATAAATATTTTTTCTCCCTGTGTGTATTTTTTGCCCCCTTTCCCTTTTTGGGAATTGAAATAAGTAAACAAAGCATCCCACGAATTTTTCAGGGTTGATTTTCCGGTAAGCTTCTTTATACCGTCTGCAACCATTTTATTAACTACCCCCTGATTGGTATTTTCAGGCTTGTAGAAATCGTAAACATTTAAACAGTTTTCGTTCGTTGCTTTTGGGTTCCAAACCCAAACCACACGCCCAGGATTTACACCTTTTCCTGTACCCATCGGTTGGTTCGGTTCGTCATTTGGTCCGGTTTTAACAATATTTTCGGCTGCCACACTGGAAGAATAATAACCAAATGAAAAGAATATGCCGATTAAACCGGCAACAACCAGCAAAGCAGCAACAAAATATTTTGAACGTAAAAATTTTTTTCTGGCTCTACGCAAAATTAAAGTAGAACCTCCAAGTGAAAGTAGATAAATAACAAAACTTGACATAAATGGGGCAGCGACTTTCATACAGGGATAAGTAGCACGCGAAGGTTTTGGAATAACCCTTATTAAAAACCATACAGTAGAAACTACTCCCATTAAAATGAACAGCAGAAACGGGGGGAAATGGCGATTCTTCAGCCAATCCTTTATCCCGCTCAATATTCCTTTTAGTTTAGAAATATCAAATTTCTTTTTCATGCCAGCAGTAATCACCGTTAAATATTAGACGCTAAAATTACGTTTATTAATTTAGTTGGCTTAGTATCTGTTTCTTACAAAGTAGCTTTACTTTTGAATAGCGTAAAACAGACGCTGCTGCATATTTTCGTTGCAGCAGCATCTGTATTTAATTACTTAAAATCAGCTCCAGGTTCTGTCGTGTGAACGTCTTTCATTCCATTCATCTGTTGGAGCGAAAAAGCTCTTATCACTTGGATTCAAATGTTCTTTTACAACATCTTCATTTAATTCAATACCTAATCCCGGAGAATCGGGAACCGGAGCAAAACCTTTTTTAATGATCGGTGTACCATCGGTTTTTCTTACAAGATCTTCCCACCAAGGTAAGTCAACAGAATGATGTTCCAGTGCCAGGAAGTTTTGCGTGGCGGCAGCACAATGTACATTCGACATAAAAGAGATAGGTGTTCCGGCCTGATGCATTGCCATTGCCACGCCATGTTCTTCGGCATAGTCGCCTATTTTTTTCGTTTCCAGAAGACCACCAGAACTTGCCAGATCAGGATGTACTATATCTACCGATCGGTTATCGATCAACGGTTTAAAGTTTTGCAGCAAGAAAATATCCTCGCCTGTGGCTATAGGTGTTTCAATGGCATCGGAAATGGTTTTCAATTGGTCGGGATATTCCCAGGAAACCATATCTTCAAGCCATGCCAACCTGTATTTTTCAACTGCTTTACCTAAACGAATACAATTGTTTAAATCGAAATGGCCAAAATGATCTGAAGAAATAGGAATTTCCCATCCTATATGTTCTCTTGTGTGTTCTGCAATTTTAGCCAGTTCATCCAGTCCCTTATCTGTAATCTGAATTTGAGTAAACGGATGCCTGGTATTTCCATAACCGGTAAAATTACGCATATCATACTGGCCGCCTTTCCAAAACTCATCGTTTACCAAAGTTCCTGGAATATTTCTTAATGAATTAATGGAAAGGTCCATTTTTAACCAGGTGTAGCCCTGGTCTTCTATTCTGTATCGTATTTTTTCAGCCTGATCATCGTGAGATTTTCCCTCCGGAGTATCGGCATAAAGACGAACATTACTTCTGTATTTTCCTCCCAACAATTGCCAGGCAGGAACACCGTATGCCTTTCCAACTATATCCCAAAGAGCCATTTCAACACCGCATACGCCACCTGCCTGACGACCTTGTCCACCAAATTGCTTGATTATTTTAAATATCATTTCCACATTGCATGGATTTAAGCCGAGGATCCTGCTTTTCAACATTAAAGCATATCGAACATCCGCGCCGTCACGTACCTCACCCAAACCATAAATTCCCTGGTTGGTATCAATTTTAATAATCGCGGTCCGACCTAAAACAGATGTTACAGCATACCGCATATCTGTTATTTTCAAATCGGAAGGCGAAGATGCCCTCGAAACCCCTGCAGTTGTTTGCGCAATTGTATCTTCTATCGACAAATGCAACAGACCTCCCAACGCTATTCCTCCCAATGCTGTTTTCTTTAAAAAATTACGCCGGTTATTACTTGTTGCCGGATCTTCAATCTCCGTTTTAATTGCTTCTTTTTCTGCGTTTTCCAGCTTTTTATTCTGAGCAATTATTTGTTGTATTACATTTTTCATTTATTAAAATTTAATTGGTTTAGATTTATTAATAATTTCTTTCTTTCAGATATTCATCTAATTCTTCTTTAGTCATAGGAAGTTTGCCCGGATAGTTATTTAACCAGTTAAGAAAATCTTCCTTAATTTCTTCCGTCCATTTGCTATCAATTTGTCCTGCAAGATATTTCTTTTCACGTAAACGCTGGTGCCCAAACTCATCGCGTAATGCCGTAACTTCCGATGTCAAAACTAAATCCTCCACGAGGTATGCAGGAATAAAAATAACTCCATAATCTTTGGCCAGAACAACATCACCCGGTAAAACAGTAGCGCGTCCGATCCGAATTGGTGCGTTGATGGATGTCAACATCATCTGTCTGATAAACGAAGGGTCAGAGCCTTTTATCCATCCATTGAACCCTTTAATTTCTTTTAATCCTTCTTCATCACGCACGGAACCATAAAAAATAACTCCCCGCTGTGATTTTGCATAAATGGAGTTTCCTAAATTATCACCGATCAATGTTCCGTCAACGATTTTACCATAACCATCAGCCACATAAACGTCCCCAGTTGTAAGAATATCAATTGGCCACGAATTGGTACCCCCCTTCTGCGCTCTGCCTTCAGCTATTCCCCTGTTCCTTGACCTGATTTACCAAGTCAGGACGTTGTGGCATATACTGGGCCGTTACAACACGCCCTGTCATTGCCTGACCCGGATTGATTATATGCCAGTCTCCTTCAAACTGGTTTTCAAAACCTTTATTTCGCAGAACACCCCATGCTTCTTCAATGGAAATATTTTTCAACCTTTCCAAAATTGCATCAGGAACTTTGGGTCTTCCATCAGGAAAACGTTCCCCTTTCCATTCGGATGTCAGCATTTTAATGTATTCCGGGGACGATCCGACTTGTTGGCCTTGTACAGAAAAGTAGTTTATTGCAAATACAATAAACAAAATTGTCATTTTTTTCATATTAGATAGATTTATTATGATTTAATATCGCAGTAGTATTTTCAGTTTCTTTTTATCTACTTATGTTATGTTTCATTTTTTAAAATCGCTTTCGACAAGCTAATTTAACATCATAACATGTAAGTTATTTATAAAAAATTGTTTGGAGGTTATCTTGTACTTTAGACTATGTATTTCTATGCAAAAAATTCCTATTTATCCCACCATACCTTAGTGGCCAGGTTATCAGGCCCCTGATGAGCAATTGCAGCATTAACATTTTCAGCATTTACCGAAATCTCTGAGTTTGGATATGTTAAGCGGTTAATGAAATCAACATCCCGTCCCGGATATGGATTAGGAGATAAATTTGGGAAACCACTTCTTCTGAAGTTGGCAAAAGCTTCAGGTCCATTCAGAAATGATGATATCCAGTATTGCGTATTTATCTGCTTCAATTCATTTCCTGAGTTCAATGGATTTGCAGCAAGGTAAGTATCTCTATCTGCATCTGAAATGGCAGTGCTTTCTCCGTAAGCAGCCATCATATCGAGACTTTCTTTTACACCATCATTAAAATATTGAGCTGCAGTACCACTGGTTATCCATCCTCTGAATCTTGCTTCGGCCAATAATAAATTGGTTTGACCAGCAGTAACAATAAACCATGGAGCACTTAATCCGGCAACCCTGTTCCGATCAGCCTGACTGTATTCATAAAAACTAGCTAAACCGTCTGCTGTTGCTGCTGCCACAACTGTACCGTTGTCATTACCCAAGGGCATACCAATTTGGTCCTCTGCTAAAGTACTGGCATTTTCAGCAGTCTCGGGTTGGCCCTGAAATGGCCCCAACATACCTCACAGCAATGGAAACAAGCCGCGGGTCATTTGTACTCTTTAATGCATCTACAAATGGTTTTGTCAAATAGTAATTCGCTCCTTCTGTACCATTTAGTGTATTGCTAATCGGGTTTTTGTAATTATTATCGTGATTTATGAATGCATTATCTGCATTAGACAATATTACACCTCCGTTAAAAGCATTACTCACAACTGTTTTGGCTTGCGTAGGATTTACTTTGCTTAATCTCATCCCAGCCCTTAATAATAATGAATTCCCAAACTTTTTCCACTTGGCAATATCACCACCATATAAAACATCAGCAGTTTCAATTTTCCCGGAAGCATTTAATGAACCTGTTGCCTCTGTTAATTCAGCTATGATTTTTGGGTAAATATCTTCCTGATATTCATATACAGGAAAAAATACCTGGCTGTAATATCCGTCACCGCCGTTAGTGTATGGAATATCCCCATAAGTATCTGTAAGTACCATAAATGCGTATGCCTGTAAAATCCTGGCCATATTCATCAAGTTGCTCCTTTCCGGATCTTCCTTTGTCATTTCGATGATATCTTTTGTATTTTTTATTACATCTCTGTAATATCTCTGCCAGTTATCATCAGTTGAATTTCTATTATCCTGGTTATAATTCGCCCCTGTTAAAACACCAGAGAAAGGTGTTATAATTTGCTGAACAATTCCAATCTCATAGATTAATGTATTGTTTGACGAATTAATTATGGCACGGTTCAGTATAAAAGCAGGATCAATAGCTGTCGCACTAGTCTTACTTGTATTAAGTTCATCAAATCCTTTATCACATGATACAAGAATGGCAATTGCAGCTATTATTAAACAAAAATTATATACTCTTTTCATAATTCCTTTGTATTAAAATTTAACATTAAGGTTGAATCCCATACTTCTGGTAGTTGGAAGTCCCGGGGACTCCATTCCTACAAGATTATCAGAACTGTATCCAAAACTTTCCGGATCAATATTGTCAACCCATTTTTTAAGCATCAGTACATTGTTTGAAACAAGATCTAATCTTAATCCTTTTATAAAAGTTGATGCAAAATATTTTGAGAAGTCATAACCAATCGTAATTTGACGTAGTTTCCAATACCCTCCATTATATACAACAGGTTCTATTAATGCCTGAGAACGAACAACTTCCCAATAGGTTTGAACAGGGACAACTACTGTATTAACATTTCCTTCAGCATTTACTCCTTGCCCAACAACTCCACCTTCTCTTCCTTCAAGAGTCATTTTATGAAGTCCGTGACGTACAGCATTAAAGTTTGTTCCAGACAACATTTTATTGCCCAGTTTAAAATCAATTAAGAACGAAAATGATATTCCCTTGTAATTAAATGAATTGGTAAATCCACCCGTCCATTTTGGCAACGCACTACCAAATGTTATCAGGTCATCGGTTCTAAGCGGAAGTCCGTTTGACCCAAAAATAATTTGTCCGGCATCATTTCTTTTGTATCCAAAACCAGAAATCTGTCCCATTTCTTCTCCCACAATTTGCCTCAATTCACCATTAAATACGTGTGTACCTACTGTAATACGTTCACCTGGCGTATCTGTTAAAAGGCTAAGCACTTTTGTAATATTGTAAGCACCGGCAAATGTGAAATCCCATTGAAAATCATTAGTTACAACCGGAACAATATTCAACATCAGTTCAACACCTTTATTCTCGCTTTTCCCACTATTAATCCGAGTGTCGACAAAACCGGAAGCATCTGATATTTGAGCTTGCACTATTTGGTCGGTGGTAATTTTTCGATAGACAGATAAATCGAAGTTTAAACGGTTTTTAAACATTTTCATTTCCAACCCAATTTCTGTTTCTGCCGTTCTCATCGGTCTTAGATTAGGATTGGGAACAGTCGTCCCTGAAGATCCACCAACCGGTTGTAAATTACCCATGGGGTTGGCAAACAAATTGGAGTTGACCCCATAGAATAAAACATTTGAATAAGGAGGGACATCTGTATCACTACCTACTTCAGCATAGGCTACTCTTAATTTACCAAACCATTTATTTTCAGCATTAAAAGTTTCTGAAAACAAATAGCTTGCTGAAATCGATGGATATAAAATAATTTCTATTTTCGGGCGACAAAGTGGAGAACCAATCATTTCTTAAGGTCCCGTTCAAATATAAAAAGTCCTTATACGAAAATTCAGCAGACCCGTACAACGAATTTACAGCTCTTTCACTCAAATTGTAGATTGGATCTTTAGACCTACCGTTTTGGACGGTATATAATCCCCGAACAACAAAATCAGTCACCTGAACGCTATTTAAATCTGAGCGTCTTCTCATCTGGTTACCTCCAGCATTGATATTAATACCGTAATCGCCAAAAGTTCTTGTTGCTGAAAGTAAGAAAATCAAAGTTTGTTTCCCTGAATCTACGCGAATCCTGTGTATAAACTCCGTTTACGAATCCTACAGGAGCAGGAGATAATGAAGCTTTTCCGGTCGGGAAATTGGTATAATCCTGATCTCTGGACCAGTAATCCTGACCTATTCTTCCTTGTAGAAAAAGCCAATCGGTAAAATCGTATTTTACTGAAATATTTCCAAACATCCGGTCTCTTAAAATATGCTGGAATTCATCTGATAATACAAAATACGGATTGGTACGGTTTTTAAATCTCGACCAAATAGCTTCATTTCCCTGGCTGTCGTATCTGTATTCCTTTAAAATATTAAGAGGCATTGAATTTGCCAAAGCATATATTGCAGTTGGAATTGAATTATCTTGATCTGCAATCACCGGTGGATTTTCATTTTTCTCGTTGGAATAATTCATATTTCCACTAAAACTCAGATTTGGAGTTAAATTATAGTTAAAGCCAATATTTATTGTTCTTCTTTTAAAATTGTTATTAGGAACAATACCATCGCTTTTCATATCCGAGAGTGAGAGATGCAATCCTCCGTTATCACCCGAAGCATCCAGCGTAATTGTATTTGTTAAATTCATTCCATTTCTGAAAAATTTGTTAATTATCCCGCGTTGAGGTTCGTAAGGAACGGCCCGCGCCATCAAAAAGTACCTGTGTCATTCCAGGCTCAAATTTTTCACCAAACGACCATTCTCCTGAGGTAGGGTTAGGAGAAGTTGGACGTACGCCATGTTCACCCTGTCCATATACATATTGATAATCGGTATAATCTAGAGGATGTTCGTTGGTATAGTTCATATTATAAGAAATGCCAATACCTTTATGAGCTCCACCCGTTTTTGTGGTAATCATAATTACACCATCCTTTGCGCGTGAACCATATAAAGCTGAAGCTGCTGCACCTTTCAGTACCGTCATCGATTCAATATCATCAGGATTTATACTTAAAAGGCCATCACCACCATCAGATGTATTTCCACTTCCTCTTACACCAATTGAACTATCCGATGCCTTATTTCCCGGGTTGGTACCAAAGTTGGTGTTATCTATTGGAATACTCGTTTACTACAATTAAAGGATTGTTCTGACCGGAAATAGACGATTGTCCTCTGATTCTTATTTTAGAAGATTTCCTCCCGGGCCGGTTCCTAATCCTGAGATACTTACACCTGCCATTTTCCCGGTTAATGCATTCATTAAGTTAGGAGTACGATTCACAGTTAATTCGTCAGAAGTAACCTGTGCAGTTGAATATCCCAGACTTTTGCTTTCCTTTTTTATTCCTAATGCAGTAATAACAACTTCATCCAGTCCAATAGCTTTCTCTTCCAAAGTTACATTTATGATTGACTGATTACCAACTTCTACTTCTTTTGTCTTCATTCCAACAAACGAAAACAGGATCACCGCATTATCCGGCACATTGGATAATATATCATGCCCATCCGATTCGGTAATTGTGCCTCGTGTAGTTCCTTTCACAACAACTGTAACGCCAGGTAATCCCTGACCTTTAACATCGGTAACTTTACCTCTTACAACTTTCTGTTGTTGTAAAACTTCCCGGCTTGTTCTGGTTATTGTATTCGATTCGGGCTTAATTAAGATAAGATTATCTTCCCGTACTTCAAAAACAACGTCCTGCCCGGTGAATAACTGTTGCAAAATACTTTCAACAGTCTGATTATCAACATTCAGATTTGTTTTACGTTCAACATCAATCTGTTCACGCTGATAAAAAAATCTGAATTCACTTTTCTCTTCAATTTCACGAAGTACATCTTCAATTTTTTTGTTTTTCACATCGAAGGTAAACTTCGTACCTTGAGAGTAAACGGTGGCCGAAACCTGCATGAAACATGCGAAGAAAAAAATCAGTGTTAGTTTCATAGTTAGTAAAACATTACTTTTCCCTTTAAAATAAAGGGAAACTCCTGGTTCATTTTTTTTCATAAATTTACGGTGTTAAATGTTAATAATTTTGGTGTGACAGCACCATTAATAAAGCATTTCAGTCGGCATTTGTGACAGCAAATGCCGGCTTTTTAATTAGTTCATGTAAATCTCATTTTTTCTCTTTTCCAGTTTTGATATTCGTTCATAGAACCCACTAGGCGTGTCGTTAATTACCTTAGTGGCAGAAATCTGGCATGATCGTTCCATTTTATTGCAATTTAATTAGTTAGCAAGCATAAGTACATTAGCCTTAGTTAAATTTATATGGCTCTATGGCTGTTTCTGAATGATTACTTTTTGTCCGTCTATTTTGTATTGAACAGGTAATGTTTCCTTTAATAAATCGAGGACTTCAAGTATGGTTTCGTTTTTAATAATTCCATCGTAATGATAATCCAATACATTACTGTCAGCTACTTCAATATCGAATCCCATACTTTCTTTCAAGCAAAAATGATTAATTCTTTTAAACTCATATTTATAAATACAAGTTTGTTGTCTTTCCAAGAAGTATAAATGTGGGTATTAACATGTTTTATATCTATTTCATTATTTTCCTGATCATAAATAATTTGCTCTCCTACTTTTAAGTATGTAGTTTTTTGGTATTTGGGCTTATTTGAAAAATTTATCTGGACACTACCTTTTTCCAGTGTTGTAACAACCTCATTATCTTTGCCATATGCTTTAACATTAAATTGAGTACCTAGTACCTTAACATCATAAAACGATGTGTGTACAAAAAATGGTCTTTGTGCATCTTTAGCCACATCGAACCAAGCTTCACCTTCCAAGAAAACTTCTCTTTTTCCCTTTTTTTCACCAACACTGTATTTTAAGGTTGATCCGGAATTTAGAAACACCATTGTGCTGTCAGGCAATACCATTTGAGAAATCGATGCTTTTTGGTGCGATAGAAGTAAAATAAATGGGTTCGGTCGGTTTCAGACTCTTGACAAAAAACCCAAGAATTAGCCCCACCAATAAAACAGCTGCCATTTTTAACATATTGCTCATCAACTGGGATCTTTTTTTCTTTGATTTTTCTTCCTGATTGAGATTGATTTGATGATGAATTTGATCTAAAATTTGTTTGAAATCATCATTTATCACACTGTTTTCACTATTTGTACTTTGCTCATTATTCCAAATTTCGTCAAGGATCGGCCTTAAGGCTAAATTCTGATATGGGTTTTCAAATAAATCTAAAACCGATTCTAACTCTTTCGGTGAAATTTCTCCTTTATAATATTTTTCAACTATATTTTTTATGTCTCTATTTTGAATCATCTTGTTTTTTCATGATTTTATTGTTTAAAAGCCCCGTAAAGGGACTTTTAAACATTACAACTAAACGTATGAACAATCGGATAATCAACTATCTGTAGTTTTCTCCCTAATAGTAATACGCTGGTAATAATTTATCCCCCAAAAAAAAATGAATTTATTTCAGAAAAAGCAAGTGACCAGAAAGAAAAGGGACAATAAAAGATCCTTGCCCAACCGAAACTTGAGGTGCTTTAATGATAAATTGATTTGATTCTCAACAGTTTTTATTGAAATTCCCATTTTGTTAGCAATATCACGGTGAGACAATCCCATTTCCCGACTCATAATAAAAATTTCCTTTCTTTTACCGGGTAATTCTTCAATGGCATAATCAATTTGTTTTTTAATGATATCGATATCAATTACGTTGGGAATTGTTAAATGATTTCTCTGGAAATATTCAAATAGAAAATTACGGTATTCCTTATCTTTTATCTTTATTCTTCGATAATCAATTATTAAATGATAGGAAATTGTAAAAAGGTATGTTTTGAAGCATTTAGAATCATCGATTTGTTTTCTTTTTTTCCAGACTCTTAAAAAGGATTCCTGAACAATTTCTTTTGCATCTTCCTCATTTTTTAAAATAGAGAACGCAAATCTGAATAGTTTTTCGCTGTATTTTACAAACAGTAAATCAAAAGATTTTAAATCTCCTCTAATTAATTTAGAAATAAGATACTTTTCATTCTCGTTTTGTAAAGAATCCATTAGCCGTCAGTTTCTGGCCAAATTATAAAATATTTAACATTTTTTTAACATCATTATATATTTTTTATTGGCCCAAACTTTATTGTCTTCAATAAAATTAAAATAATAATGCACCTATGTTCTTTTCGCAAGTTTAAGCATTAACAATACAAAGATTTACAAGATTAATCACGTGAAATATGTCAGGATATATTCTGCCCAGAAATAAAATTTACAAAATCAATAAAAAATAATGTTTGATTATCATATATGAATTTTCAGTACTTTCAGAGTCAGAATTTTAGAATTTCCTCGTAAAGCTTTTGGATAGGTAACCCCATTACATTATAAAAGGAGCCATTGATTCGGGTAATTCCAATAATACCGATCCAATCCTGAATACCATACGAGCCGGCTTTATCAAAAGGATTGTAATGGGCGATATAGTAATCAATCTCATTATCAGCAAGCCGTTTAAACTGCACATTAGAAAGTGAGTAGAAGGAAATCTGATTATTCAAGGAGGTCAAACAAACACCCGAAATTACCTGGTGTTCTTTACCGCTTAACTCCTTTAACATGTTTTTTGCTTCATCACCGTTAGCGGGTTTTCCCAGCACTTTTCCATCTAACCAGACAATGGTATCAGCAGTAATTAATAGGTCGTTTTTCTTAAGTTCAGATTTAAATGGTTCTGATTTCAGTTTAGCTAAATAAACCGGGATTTCTTCTTTTGAAAGCTCTTTGGGATATTTCTCTTCTATTTCATGTGTCTTCACCGCAAAATGAATTCCCAGCGATTTTAGTAACTGCTGACGGCGTGGAGATTTAGAAGCAAGAATGTAGTTGTAATCGGGAAACCATTCCATTTTAAAATGCATTATTATAAAGCATGTCGTTGGTAAACCATTTGTTCTGTGCCCTTAAAGTCTGCTCAATTACATCACGAACACATCCTTCTCCCCCTTTTTTATCTGAAATATATTTGGAAATGGCTTTTATCTCAGTAACGGCATCTTTCGGGCAAACCGGCACACCCACTTCTGTCATCACATGATAATCGACCAGGTCGTCCCCCATAAATAAAATGTGTTTTGCATTTATTCCGGTTTTTGATATAAAATCGTTCAAACATTCCACCTTATCCCGCACTTTGTCATAATAATACTTGACACCAAGATTTTCATACCGCTGCCGCACGCTTTTCATGTAACCACCGGTAATCACTGCTATGGGATAACCAAAACCGATAGCATTTCGAATAGCAAATCCATCTTTAACATTTGCTGTTCTCATTGGGTCGCCATCAGCATTTAAAGGAGTGGTATCAAGTGATAAAACACCATCGACATCAAAAATAAATGCTTTTATATCTTTCAGTTCTTCTTTAAAGAAACTCATCATTTCAAATTTTTGTAATGTTCAAAAATACCTTTTGAAACTGACATGTACAATTCCCGATAATCATTGTTTTGACGTAAAAGTTCGAGATGCTTGTTTATGATTTTTTTATCGAAACGAATTGCCGGACCAGTTTGTGCTTGTTCAGGTTCCATAGTCATTACTTTTTCAGCAGTTTCCATAATTAATGGACGAAGAATATCAAAAGGAACATGATTTGATTTCAGTAAATCTGCAGCAATTGTGTACATGTAATTCGTAAAGTTACATGCGAAAACAGCAGAAATATGAAGCGTCTGCCGCTTCTCTGAATTCAAAAACATTACTTTACTTGATATCTTTTCGGCAACCGAAAATATAATTTCTCCATTTTGTTTCGAACTGGCCTCAATAAATACCGGAATATTGTTAAAACTTACCACTTTGTTTTTCGAAAAAGTTTGTAATGGATAAAATACACCTGCATTTGATGAATATTTTTCAAGCACCGAAAGCGGTAAACTTCCTGCACAATGAATCAGTAACTTATTTTGAAAATCAATTTGGGACAGCACTTCGTCAACAACATCATCTTTTAGAGCGACAACAAAAATATCAGCTTTGCTATCAATTTCTTTTGTTGATGTAGTAAATCGGGCTTCAACCTTTTCAGCCAGCGTTCTGGCAGCATTTTCAGTTCTGCTATAAACCTGTGAAATATTAAACCCATTTTTGACAAGGGTCATTGAAAGATTAGTGGCAAGATTTCCTGCACCTAAAAAACAAAAATTAAGGCTCATTACTTTTAAATTGTATTCAAAAATAAGAAGCCTTGCTCAAATATTTGTTATCACCCTTTTATTTTAAGGCGGCTGCTAAACGTTTATTCACAACATCCCAATTTATAATATTCCAGAAATTGTCAACATATTCGGATCTTCTGTTTTGATAGTGAATACAATAAGTATCCACGCACATCCTAATTCAACTGATAAGAAAATTCGTTTTTACAACTTTTCAAGGAAATGAAGAATCCGATTGAAGATTTATCCAAGTTCATCAAGACCAACCTCAGCTTTAACCCTTTTTTTGAAAATAGTTTCTTCCAATAAACGATTGTTCTTATCGATTGAACTTCTATCCTGTTCGTTATGGAAAAGATGATATTGGATGGCCTTAAATTTTAATTTGTATTTCACCTTTCCACTTTTTAGCAATCTGAAAACAACATCAGAATCCTCTCTTCCCCATCCCGTAAATTGCTCGTCAAATCCGTTTATTTCCTGCAAATCATTTTTATGAAACGACATGTTGCAACCCCTTACATTATAAATTCCAAGGTCATTTTTTGAAAATAATTTTGAAAGAAGAGTGCTTCTTATTCCGTTCAGTTTATTTTTTGCGGAATAAAATGGAAATGCAAATTTTATCGTCCCTTTTTTTATTCTACAACTCGTTTCCCGTTCAGTTAATAAAACCCGGCTTCCGGTTATAAATCTTCCTGATTTCCTGTTTTTTATATGGTCTTTTATAAAGTCAGGATGTAAAATAACATCTCCATCGATAAAAATCAGGTATTCACTTTCCGAGCTTTTAATTGCTAAGTTTCTGATTCGTGCCAATCGAAAACCTAAGTCTTCTTGCCAAACATGTTTTACCGGAACTGAAATGCTTTCCCTAAAATACTGAACTGCTTTTCTGGTCTCCTCACCGGAACCATCGTCGGCCACAATAATTTCATCGGGTAGAATTTTCTGACCGGCTACACTCTTCAAACATAAATTCAATGCTTTAGGCCAGTTGAAAGTTGAAATAATCAGGGATGTTTTTGCCATGACAATTTGAGATAATTATTACCACCAGTAATAAAAATACAATAGAAAAATACGAAGAATGAACTCCCCATATGAGACTCGAAATTAGAATCCGCAAGATTGGCAAAAAACATAAAAACCAGGAATAAGCAATGAATAATAAATCATGGTAACTTTTTTGTCCGTACATTATCGGGTATACAATATCAAAAAGAATATAAGCAATGAATCCTAATAATACCAAACTTTACCATGTAGTTTAAATACTGATTGTGCGCTGATGCATATATATTCTTCACTTCAAATTAGGATTATTCTTGCCTTATATGTTTTTTTAAATTCTTCCTTCCAATGTACCGGTACCTACACCAAACCACGGATGATTTCCTGATTATTGTACAATGCTGCTTTTGCAGTATTCAATACGCTGGGAAAGCGATTTCTGATTTGGCGTTTCCGGTTATGTGAATAGACATAATATTCCCAAATAGTTTGATAAATACGAGGGTACAACGAATACTTCTTCCTGGCATATATAACATTGGCCATCCCCTTTTCAATGTTTTTCCTGTCGCTCACCGTCAAAGATTGAACACCATCCGCATCTTTTCGTAATCCTTTCGACGTTAAATATCTTATAAGTGTCGCGCTTATCGGGTATCCGTTTTTACCAATCGAATCGTACTTTATTTCAGAGAGTTTGTTCCATTCCTCCCTCATTTCGCTTTCGCAAATGTACAGGTAAACATAATTTCCATTTTCCACCATCGGATTATTGAAATCGTGGTGATACAAATTTCCCCTGCTTGTTGTCTTTTCTATGGTGTCTTTATTAACTTTTTCAAAGTCATAAAAATTGTGGATTACATATCCTACATACATTATTGGCATTAAAATGACTACTGCGAGCAATACCAATAAAATATTTCTTTTCTTCGATTTAATTTGGAGTACCTGATATCCCAGGTAAAAAATAAGACTTGCCCCGAATGCAATTAATCCTGTTAACGATTGCTGAAACAATAAAAAAAGCTGAAAAATATGTCGCCAGTGCAATCACAAAAAAAACCTGCCAACGATTTATCTTCCTATAGTTGTTTTGAAAAAACAAGATAAAAAACCAAAAAATCAAAATTAACTGAAAGCTAAACCGAATATGAGAAACTAAACTAATCTTATGCATTGCAAATCCTGACGTTTCAGGAAGCAAAAACCAATTAATAATTCCAATCCATGTAGATAGCATTATAGCGGCACCAAATGCATAAAATAAAAAACGCTGTTGAAATTCAGTAAAAGGTTTTCCCAAAGCAAAGGCTACCGGTATTACTAAATAGAAAAGTGTTTTTTGAAGATCATATAAAGGGTCTCCATGCCTAAACATAACAACCGAACTTACTAAGTAAATCAGAAAGATTCCCGGAACAAGTAAAAGATAATTGTTTTTATTGATTCGCTTACGTTTGTTATTCCAACTATCTTCAACAATAGCAGTAAATAACATAACACCGGCCATAACAGAGACTAATCCTTGTGAAAGGGGTAATACAACAGCAAATCCTAAAGCAGAAAGAAAAAACCAATTTGAATTAAATATTTTAGCCAGGTTATTGTTCATT
>CAVYOB010000032.1:0-19311 GCA_963769925.1 uncultured Prolixibacteraceae bacterium | reverse complement strand
ACCGACAAATCGAAAGGTTTGGTTATGTAATCGTCCGCACCGGTAGTTAATCCTTTTATTTCGTTTTCTTTTGAGTGCATGGCCGTGAGTAAAATCACAGGAATATGTGAAGTCCGTTCGTCATTTTTTATCCGTTTACATAATTCATAACCATTCAATACAGGCATTAAAATATCACTAATCACAATGTCGGGAATCGTTTTTAATGCTATTTCCCAGCCCTCCTGTCCATTTTTTGCATGTAATATTCTGTAGGTCGATTTAAAGTGACTTGAAATGAAATGGCGAACATCTACATTATCTTCTACAACTAACATAATTTTTTCGTCAGATATTACATTGTTTTCGTCATATTCATAATCAGAAGGAATCGGGTCACTTTGACTTTCCTCCGGGGCCACTTCAATTTCATTTTGTTGTAGTTGCAGGTTTGGGATATAGGGGATTCTAATGGTAAACTTTGATCCGACTCCGGTTTTACTCGTTACAAATATTTCACCTTTATGCAGCTTTCACCAATTCTTTCACCAGAGCTAATCCAATTCCTGTACCTGTATTTCCGTCTTCTTCTTTTGACTGAAAAAAACGGTTAAATATCTTTCCAATATTTTGCCGGGGAATACCTCTGCCTGTATCTTTTACGGTAATCTCAATAAATTGCTTATCCTGTTCCTCATGCGTTGTGCTTTCTTCTTCGTGTTTAAAAACAAGCGAAAGGAATACGGCTAACAGAACCTCCGGGAGCAGTAAATTTCAACGCGTTTGATAGTAAATTATTGATGATTTTTTCGATTTTATCCTGATCGAAAGCGGCAATAAGATGTTTCTTTACCGTATTGAATTTCAAATTAACCTGCTTTTCATCTGCAAGATTGCTAAAAGAATTTACCAAAATTCGAATAAATTCGACAATGTCGTTTTCAGATAAATTTAGTTTTAAGTTTCCTGCCTGCAGTTTTCTAAAATCCAGAAGTTGATTGATGAGTTTATCCAGGGTGTTGGCATTTCTGTACACTAAATCCAGGTTTTCGTTAATCTCTTCTTTTTTGACCTCATTGTTTCGTATTTTATTTAAAGGTCCAAGAATAAGCGTTAATGGAGTTCTGATTTCGTGAGATATATTTGTGAAGAATTTTAATTTGAGCATGTCCAACTCATGCAATTTACGCGCGTTTAACCGTTCAACAACCAATTGACTTTTAATTTTTTCCCGATTTATAAAAAAGAGTACAAGTGAATATATCAGAAAAATAATTGTAATAATAACCAAAGACAAAAACCACCATGTTTTCCAGAAGGGAGGTAAAACTGTAATTTTAAGCCGCAATTCATTGTCATTGGTTGGATAACCCGGAATAATTCTTTTTACACGTAAAACATAATCGCCTGCATTTAAATTAGTATAAGTAGCCGTTCGTTCTGTACTGGGTGTGCTCCATTCATCATTAAAACCTTCAAGCATATAAGTAGTATATATTTCTGTTGCTGTTTACATAATTCAAAGCGGCAAATTCCAGTGAAAAAATATTCTGATTATAATGAAGGATTAAATGTTCGGTTTCAGAAATGCTTTTTTGAAGTATTGATTTTTTATCGTCCCCAATTTTAACCGATTGATATAAAATTTTGAAATCGGTGAAAACTATTGGAACATTATCGTCCACTGAATTAACTTCGTTTGGATTAAACATGTTGAAGCCTGAAATGGAACCAAAAAGCAATTCGCCGGATTTTGTTTTATAAGCCGCGCCATAACTAAACTGATTATTACTTAATCCATCTTTATTTGAAAAATTTTGAAAGAAGTTCTTGTCCGTATCCAGTTTCGAAAGTCCATTGCTTGTGCTTATCCATAGATTGTTATTGTTGTCTTCCAAAATACAAAATGCCTGATTGTTGCTAATCCATCATTTTCGTCGTAATAGGTTAACGGGACCCGTAAGTGGCGAATAAATGGCAATTCCTTTGTCGTTGGTAGTAATCCAAATTCGGTTCTTCGAATCTTCAAACATCGATTGTGAATTCTCAGGAAACCGCTTCGTTGTATTTTTGCTTTTGTTGTACACAATTACTTCATCAGGGCTTCCTGCCCAAAGGTTATTGTTTGAATCGAATTCAATCCATCTTGCTTGTTGGTTATTAAAAAGTTCCGGGTAATATTCGAATGTATTTGTTTTGGAATTGAATTTACTAATTCCGTTTGTTGTTGCCACCCAAATTTCGCCATCCTTATCCATTGCAAAATCCCAAACATTGTTGTCCGAGAGACTTTTGAAATTGTCAGGTTCATGTTTGAAATGCGAAATCTTTCGTGTTTTGAGATTTATTATATCGATTCCCCCCATGAAAGTACCAACCCATAAATTCCCTTTTTTGTCATCAAGAAATGCTTTTATGCAGTTTGTTGAAATAGAATTTTTATCATTTTCATCCGCCATTAAATATTCGTAGGTTCTTGTATTTAGGATTGTATATATTTATTCCTCCGTCTTCAGTCCCGATCCAAATATTTCCTTCCTTGTCAATCCAAAAGGCATAAATAATACCACTGTTTAAATAGTTTTTTTCTCCGGGTAATGCGATGTAATTATGGAACACCTGTTTGCCTTTTGCCAGCAAGTTTAGTCCGCCCCTTGTTCCAATCCATGTTTCCCCTTTGGAATCCAGAAATATAGAAAGTATCGAATTGTTCGAAAGGCTTTGGGGTTCTTTTCAAGGAGTGCGTGTAATAACCTGTTATTCCCTTACTCTTTGAATATTTGTATAGTCCACCTCGGGTTCCAATCCAGTATTCTCCATAAAATCCTTTTGAAATTGCACGAACTGTTTCGGAGCGACTATCTTCCTGATTCTAATATTATCTTTTGAATTGATTTGTTTTTGGGATTTATAAGGAATAGACCTGAATAATAAGTTCCAATCCAGATTAAACCTTCCTCATCACGGTATATTTCCTGAATATCTCTCATTCCCTCTTATTTCATAAGGGAGATTAAAGGTTTTCATTTCGTTATTTAATGGATTGTATAAATATAATCCGGTATTAGTGCCAACCCAAAGATTACCGTAATTATCAAACTCTAAAACGCTCACAAAGCTTCCCTCAAAATTAACTTCCGGTTTCGTGTGATTTGGGGTTAAAGTTTTAATATTTCCTGTTGTATCCAGTACAAGAATATTAGAATCAGCTCCCATCCAATATAATCCATTTTTATCCTCTGAAATATCGTTTATCGAAATAGTCTTGTTTCTATAACTCCGGTTGATTTTCTAAAGGATGGTAAAACCTCTCTTTCTCCCTGTCGAAAATATTTAGTCCTCCTTTTTCTGTGCCAATAAGCAGGTTTCCATGTTTGTCTTCTTTTATAACCCTGACCAAGTCACCATTTATACTTGAGCTGTCAGTAGGGTCTGGAACAAAATTCCGGAATTTGTATCCGTCAAACCGACTCAAACCCTGATTGGTTCCAATCCATATCCAACCTTTTTTATCCTGATAAGTACATTGAACTCTGGTATTTGGAAGTCCATCTTCAGTAGAAAAGATTTCAAAATTAATTTTTGATGTTGCAGAAATGGCAATATAAGGTTTCAATAGCATCGAAACGGTGATTACAAAAACTAACAATAATCTATTTTGAATTCTAAATCTCATTAAAACTTGTGTTTTTAATTGTAGTTTACACGAAATTACAAATTACGAGAAATTTATTTATCTGCTAAATAAAACCTCAAAAATTAAATTGGCCATCTCCTGAAAAAACGGATAAAAACTTCTGCATATCAATAATAGCATATGATTTAATGGTTTTCCCGGTGAGGAAAGCTGGTTTTAAAATGTATTTTTAATTGTGCAAATAAACAACAATACTAAAAGTTCAACTTATGTTAAAAGTATTAACAAAATAGGTACAGAACAAGTTGTGAACCTACATATTATTGCAGAAAGTGAAAAGCAAAAATAAATTATATTATTTCTTCCTTGAATGTATTAAAGGGTGGTGTTCTGTGCAAACAAAAAAGTTACAAAAAGTTACAAAAAATATACCATATAACTCTTTATTTATTCTTCGGATACCAGAATTCGAATCTGAGATTTACTGCTCAAAATCATAAAACACCATTTATTTATTAATTGGTATAACCCAGCTAAATTATTTGCAAACTTATACAATTGTCAGAAGAGGAAGTTGAGTTATGTTGTATTGCGCAGGTAGTCAGTGCTTTGTATTGTATATTTGGTGTTTTGAATAAGTTTGCTTTTACTTTTGTCTGAAATCCACTGAAAGTATAAGCTTTCGCCATAGAATGGCTTTAAACCATAAAATTTAAAGCTATGTCATTAAAAGGTCAAAAAACTACAACTACATCAATAGACTGGGACCAGTTCAAGTCTCTAATCTCAAAGTTAGAACGAGATGATGAAAACAAGTATTGTTTATTAATTTCAATCAGTGTATTACAGGTCTTCGGATAGGTGATTTACTGCAACTCCGGTTCAGTCAATTTGAAAAGGTGAAAATTTTACCATTGTTGAAATGAAAACAAAAAAGACAAGAAAGATCAAGATTAATCAAGACTTAAAATCCATGCATATAAGGATTAAGAAGAAAAGGATAACAGAATGTAAAGTATTAAAAACTTGAGTTAACCTGATGAGAATTGAATATTTGAAAACGAAAGTTATTTTTCAAAATATCCAAAGAATCAATTGGGACACCTAAAATACTCATCAGTCAAGACGTAAGTTGCAGATTATGTCACTATTAGTCCTGTTGAGTAAAAAAAGTGTCGAAAACAGGAAAAACAGTGTTTTTAACGATCTGAATCACCTACCACATGTTTTGGAAATTGAATCATTACTTTCAATAAAATGATTCCAGAGGACATATTTTCAACATGGTTGAGAAATTGATAGAAACAAAATGGTAGTTATTCAAAACCACTTTAAACTAAGATAGGAGCTGTGTGCAAATTGTGTGCAAATAAAAAATAAAGCAGTTACAAAAATATTATGTAACTGCTTCTATTTCAATGCGTGGGCCCACCTGGGCTTGAACCAGGGACCCCCTGATTATGAGTCAGGTGCTCTAACCAACTGAGCTATAGGCCCGGAATAGTTTTGAGTTCAAAGTTTCAAGTTCAAAGTATTTCTTAAACTGAGCTAAAAACTTAATCTCAAAATTTCGGAGTGCAAGTTTAATATTTTACACCAAATTTAGCAAGCAAAACGGTTGAAATTAAACCAATTATTTAACGTTCAAAATCTCAGCACTTCGAAATATTTGAAATTACGCAATTTCAGCTAACTTTGCAGCTTATCAAACAATCTTTCACAAGAGGCTTTGATTATACAGAAGAGCGGAGAGAGCGGGCTCTGAGAAACTCTGGCAACCAACCGTAATTTGAAGGGAAAGGTGCCAATACCCGGCCGGAAACGGAATTATAATTACAAGAAGCATGAAAAAACAACAGTACAAATTATTTCTTACGTCTTACCTGTACAATTCAAATATGTGTATGTAAAAGCGGTTTTAACCGCTTTCAGGAGAGAAATTATTTTATGTAAATGTTGAAAATCAGGTAAAATGTCAAAATCGAAATCTTACGAAGAAATTAACCGGAAACTCAAATCAGGCGAAGCAGTAATTTTAACTGCTGAAGAAGTTTCAAAAATGGCAAAAGAAGCTTCTCCTGAAGAAATTCTTGAAAAAGTGGATGTAGTTACAACCGCCACATTTGGTGCAATGTGTTCATCGGGAGCCATTATCAATTTTGGTCATGCAAACCCGCCAATTCGAATGGAAAAGATACGATTGAACGGCGTGCCCTGTTACGAAGGTCTTGCCGCAGTGGATTCATATATTGGTGCAACTGCCTGCGATCCGGAAAATCCTACTTATGGAGGAGCTCACGTAATTCAAGACTTACTGGAAGGCAAAGACGTAGTTTTGGAAGCATGGGCAAAAGGTACTGATTGTTATCCGCGGAAACATATCAAAACAAAAATAAACATCAATACGGTTAATGAATTTATTTTGTTTAATCCGCGAAATGCTTACCAGAACTACAATGTGGCTGTGAACACAACAAAGAAAATGATCCACACCTATATGGGAACACTGCTGCCGAATATGCGAAATGCGACCTATTCCACTTCAGGTGAGTTGAGCCCGTTGCTGAATGATCCTGAATTCAGAACAATTGGAATTGGCACGAGGATTTTTCTTGGTGGCACACAAGGGTTTGTTGTTTGGCCAGGCACGCAGTTTAATACCACCCGACCAAAAAATGAGTTGGGGATTCCGGTTACCAATGCTGCTACAATTGCTGTAATGGGAAATCTGAAGGAGATGTCTTCGGATTATATTCAGGCTGCTTATTTCGAGAAATATGGAGTGAGTATGTTTGTCGGAATTGGCATTCCAATCCCTATTCTTGACGTGGATATGGTGAAACGGGTTTCAGTTAATAACAGTCAAATTGAAACTTCGGTGCTTGATTATGGCACCGTTGGAATGCCCAACCTTGGACAGGTTACTTATGAGGAATTACGTTCAGGAATCATTAAAGTTGATGGAAAAAAGATTCGTACAGCACCGGTTTCCAGTCTGGCAAAAGCACGAAAAATTGCTGAAGAATTAAAACAATGGCTCCAAAAAGGTGAATTTGAGGTTACAAAACCGGTTCAGCTTTTCCCAAAAAACACTTCATTGAATAGTTTAAAAGAAATGGAGGCCAACAATGATTAAAAAGAGATTTGTACTGAATTTCCCTCCTGAAAGTGGCGACAAAGCGTTTACTTATCATTTGGTCAAGGAATATGATATCCGAATCAATATCCTAAAAGCTGAAGTTTTTCCGGGAAAACGCGGAAGTCTTTTACTTGAACTTCAGGGTACAAAGGAAAACATTGAAAAAGGTGTTGAATATATTAAAGGCCACAAGATAATCTGTGAGTCGCTTGACAAACGTATTCATTTTCATGAAGATAAATGTATCGATTGCGGAAATTGCACCGCCGTTTGTTTTGCCGGCGCTCTGGTAATGAACCCCAAAACATGGAAACTGGAGTTCGATAAAAATAAATGTGTGGTTTGCGAATTGTGTATTCCTGCCTGCCCGTTAAAACTGTTTGAAATTGATTTTAGATAAGTACGTACGTCATTCCGAACTCGTTTCGGAATCTTTTTAGATGCCGAAACAAGTTCAGCATGACGGAAAAAATTAATATATGAATCTATTCCAGCCACGAACATATCGATCGCAGTTTAATACGGAACGTTTCACCGGATTTGAGGTAAAATATATTGAAACTGATTTGTGGATTGGTATCGATCCAGCTTCATTCCGGCCTGAGATGCAGGAATTAGCTTTAAATAAAATAAAGGCACTTCGTAAGACATTGGATGAATACATTAAAACTGAACCATTTTTCAAGAAAAGCCTGAAACCATTTCATCCTTCAGAAAGTGCACCAAAAGAGGCAATCGAAATGGCTGTGGCGGCTGAAAAAGCAGGAATCGGTCCGATATCGGCAGTTGCCGGATTATTTGCACGAGAAGTTGGAGAAGAACTTATGCATCATTTTTCGGTCAATGAGTTGCTTATTGAAAATGGCGGTGATATTTTTGCACAGTTGAAAAACGAACTTGTTCTTTCCGTTTTTGCAGGAGATTCGCCACTTTCTGAAAGAATAGGGTTGGTTATACCGGCCGGTCTTGAAAAAATGGGAATTTGCACTTCCGCCGGAACTGTTGGCCCTTCGTTAAGTTATGGAAAAGCTGATGCAGTAGTGGTTGTTTGCGAGGATGCTCTGCTTGCCGATGCTTTCGCGACGGCTTTTGGGAACAAGGTAAAATCTCCTGCCGAAATTGAAAAGGTAATTAACCAGTCGGAGAAATATCCCGAGATAATTTCGTTGCTAATTATTTGCGAGGACAAGATTGGAATTAAGGGTGAGAATGAGATACGGATTTTGAAATAAAATTCATCCTATTATATAGAATGAAACCTTTGCTCTGCTTTTTGGTTATTATTAACCACAGAGAGCACAAAGTTTACACAGAGAACAGAAAGAGTCAAAAGATTATGATTAAAAACGATATACGCGATGAACTAAAAACCCGGGTTCTGGTAATGGACGGGGCAATGGGTTCGTTAATTCAGGAATACCATTTAACGGATGCCGACTATCATGGCGAACGACTGAAAGATTTTCCACTCGATCAGAAAGGGAATAATGATATTTTATCCATTACACGTCCTGCAATCATCAGGGAAATTCATACGAAATACCTTGAAGCCGGCGCTGACATCATACTTACAAATACGTTTAATGCCAACCGCATTTCACAAGGTGATTACGGAACGCAGGAATTTGTTTATGAAATGAACAAAGCTTCTGCAGAACTGGCAAAGGAGACAGCTGATAAATTCACGAACCAAAATCCGGATAAACCAAGATACGTTGCAGGCTCGTTAGGCCCAACCAACAAAACGCTGTCATTGTCGCCTGATGTTAACGATCCTGGTTATCGTGCGGTAACTTTCGACGATGTAAAAGAAGCTTATCGCGAGCAGATTGAAGGACTGCTTGATGGAGGGGTTGATCTTTTATTGATTGAAACAATTTTTGATACGCTAAATGCAAAAGCTGCAATTTTTGCTGTTGAGGAAGCGCTTGATGCAAGAAACATAAAACTTCCTCTCATGGTTTCCGGAACTATTACCGATGCAAGTGGACGAACACTTTCGGGGCAGACTCTGGAAGCTTTCTTAAATTCAGTATCACATATTGATTTGCTCAGTATTGGGTTGAACTGTTCTTTGGGCGCATCGGATTTACGTCCTTACGTAAAGGAACTTTCAAAAAAAGCTCCTTTTAATATTAGTGCGCATCCCAATGCAGGTCTTCCCAACCAGTTTGGAACCTACGATGAAACGCCCGAAATCATGTCTGGCTATATCAAAGATTATATCGATAATAACTTTGTAAATATTATTGGTGGATGCTGCGGAACTACACCAGATCACATCCACGAGTTTGCAAAAATTGCAGCCAAAGCCAAACCGCATGTTGTTAATACGCCGGATTCGTACACTCACTTTAGCGGGCTTGAACCTGTTACCTTAACCCCAAATACCAATTTCGTCAATATTGGTGAACGGTGCAATGTTGCCGGTTCGCGAAAGTTTGCCCGACTAATCAGTGAAAGGAAATACGAAGAAGCGCTTTCCATTGCACGTGCTCAGGTGGATGATGGGGCACAAATTATTGATGTGAATATGGATGATGCCATGCTGGATGCCGAAAAAGAAATGGTAACGTTTCTTAATCTGATGATGGCAGAACCTGATATTGCCAAGTTGCCAGTGATGATTGATTCATCGAAATGGAAAGTGATTGAAGCCGGATTAAAATGTCTGCAGGGAAAAGCCATTGTGAATTCAATCAGCATGAAAGAGGGTGAAGAAGCTTTTGTGCATCAGGCAAAAACCATTAAGCGTTTTGGGGCAGCAGTCATTGTTATGGCTTTTGATGAAAAAGGACAGGCTGATACTTTGGAAAGAAGAAAAGAGATTTGTGGCCGCGCTTATAAAATACTTACTGAGAACGTCGGGTTTCATCCGCAGGATATCATCTTCGACCCAAATGTACTGACCATCGGAACCGGAATCGAAGAACACAATAATTACGCTGTTGATTTTATCAATTCGGTTAGATGGATTAAAGAAAATTTGCCTTTCGCAAAAACGAGTGGTGGAATCAGTAATGTATCTTTTTCATTTCGCGGAAATAATGTAGTGCGGGAAGCAATGCATTCGGTTTTTCTGTTTCATGCGATTAAAGCCGGATTGGATATGGGAATTGTAAATCCGGGAATGTTGCAGATTTACGATGAGATTCCAAAGGACCTGCTTGAAAAAACAGAAGACGTGATTCTAAATCGGAGGAATGATGCAACTGAACGATTGCTGGAATTTGCACAAAGTTTGGAATCAACAGGAACAAAAACTGAGAGAAAAGACGAATGGCGCGACCTGCCGCTGGAGAAACGAATAGAACACGCTCTGGTAAAAGGATTTCCCGAATTTGTTGATGAAGATATGGCAGAGGCTGTAAAAATTTTTTCACCGGCACTTAATGTTATCGAAGGACCACTGATGGACGGGATGAACATTGTAGGAAATTTGTTTGGTGCCGGAAAAATGTTTTTGCCGCAGGTAATTAAATCGGCGCGTGTTATGAAAAAAGCAGTGGCCTATTTACTTCCATATATTGAAGCTGACAAACTCAAAAACAATACGGTTGATAACCGGAAGAGAGTTTTGATGGCAACCGTAAAAGGTGACGTACACGATATTGGGAAAAATATTGTGGGTGTGGTTCTTGGCTGTAATAATTATGAAATCATCGATCTTGGTGTAATGGTTCCAACCGAAAAAATCCTGGATACGGCAATTAAAGAAAATGTGGATGTAATTGGCCTTAGCGGATTAATTACGCCTTCATTGGAAATGATGGCAGATATTGCCAAAGAAATGGAACGACGTAGAATGGACATTCCGGTTTTAATTGGTGGCGCTACCACTTCAAAAATTCATACAGCTGTGAAAATAGAGCCTGAATATTCAAATCCGGTAATTCATGTTAAAGATGCCTCACTGGCGGTAAATGTGGTTTCAAATCTTGTCGCGAAAAATCAGAAATATATCGATGCGGTAAAAAAGGATTACGAAGAAATCCGCAAATTCCAGGGACAGCGAAAACCCAAAGAATACCTTACACTTGAACAAGCTCGCTCAAATAAATTCCAGATCGACTGGAGTGATACTCCAATTTACAAACCGAACTTCACTGGCGTAAAACAACTCATTGATTTTCCTTTGTCAGAACTTCGGAAATACATCGACTGGACTTTCTTCTTCCTTACCTGGGGATTGAAAGGGCATTTCCCACAAATATTTTCTGATGGAGAACAAGGCGAAGCTGCAAAAAAACTGTACGCTGAAGCGAATGAATTTCTGGATGAAATCATTGAAAAGAAAATGTTGCAGGCAAATGCCGTTTTTGGAATCTGGCCGGCAAATTCGGAAGGTGATGATATTATTCTTTATGAAGATGAATCCCGAAAAAATGAAATCGGACGGTTTTATCATCTTCGACAACAGGAAAAGAAAAAAGGTGGAGCTGCTAATTTTTGTCTGTCAGATTTTGTTGCATCTGTTGATTCGGGAAAAACTGACTATTGTGGTGGATTTGCCACAACTGCAGGAATTGGAATTGAAAAGTGGAAGGACGGATTCAGAAAAGATAATAACGACTACAAAGCAATTATGCTGGAAGCACTTGCCGACAGGTTAAGCGAAGCTTTTGCAGAATGGCTGCATGAAGCTGTGAGAAAGGAATACTGGGGTTATGTTCCTGACGAAAACCTTTCACAGGATGATCTTTTAAAAATAAACTACCAGGGAATACGTCCGGCAATTGGGTACCCGGCCTGCCCCGAACATTCAGAAAAAGAAAACCTGTTTAATTTGTTAAAGGCTGAAGAAGTGGGAATAACACTCACCGAACATTTTGCTATGTATCCAAATGCTTCCGTTTCGGGGCAATTTTTTGTGCATCCAGATTCACGCTATTTCAGTCTTGAGAAAGTAGGGAAAGATCAGGTAGAAGATTATGCAAACAGGAAGAACGTTACAATAGATTTCATTGAAAAATTTCTGCCAACAAATCTGAATTACAAATAATTGGAAATCAATAATAATTAAGCCAAACTATTTTAAACGGCATGACTAAAACCGAAATAAAAGTTTATCCTTACCGATGGGTCATTCTTGTAGTTTATGTTATTATTTCTGTCATCATTCAAATTCAATGGCTTGCCTTTGCATCAGTGTCGGAAGCCGCGCAGGATTTTTATCATACATCTGCGTTGAGAATTGATTTTCTGTCGATGATATACATGATCGTTTTTATTGTGATGAGTATTCCGGCTTCACTAATCATTGATACCCGTGGATTAAAAACAGGACTTATTATTGGTGCAGTGCTGACCGGATTTTTTGGTGCCATGAAAGCCTGGGGAGCCAATAATCTTTTTTTGGTTACTGTTGCTCAGATTGGGTTAGCAGTTGCTCAACCATTTATTCTGAATGCTGTAACCAAAGTGGGTGCAAAATGGTTCCCAATAAACGAAAGAGCTACGGTTGCCGGAATTGGTACACTGGCGCAGTATATTGGTATTATTATTGCGTTGGTGGTTACTCCCTTCATCATTACCGAAACAGAACCCAGCCATTTTTCAATGGTAAGAATGTTATGGATTTATGGTATTATTTCGGTTGCCGGGGCGGCGCTGTTAATTTTATTAATTCGTGAAGAACCTCCTACTCCGCCTACTTCAGAAGAATTTACCGGAAGAACCAATCCGTGGAAAAGTATTTCAGATATTTTTAAAATAAAAGACATGCAATTATTGCTGTTGCTGTTCTTTATTGGGCTTGGAATTTTCAATGCTGTTAGCACATGTATTGACCAGATCTGTCGTAATCTTACCATGGATGAAACAGGGTTGGTGGGAGGAATAATGTTAATTGGCGGAGTGTTGGGCGCTTTGATTTTACCGTGGCTGTCCGATCGGAAAAGCAAAAGAAAACCTTTCCTTGTAGTTTCCATGTTACTAATGCTTCCGGGGCTGGTTGGATTGACCATTTTCCATGAATTTGTTCCTATGTTGATATCTGCTTTTGTTTTTGGATTCTTCATTATGGGTGCCGGGCCTATTGGATTTCAATATGGAGCTGAAAAAAGTTATCCCGCCCCGGAATCGACTTCGCAGGGAATCATTCTACTTGTTGGTCAGGTTTCAGGGATTGTTTTTGTATTTGGGCTGAACAAAACAGGAGTAACTGCAGCCTTAATCGCATTTGTTGCTCTTACCGTATTGAATGTTTTCATCAGCTCAAGACTAAAAGAATCGATGAGCAGATACCTGTAATCATTCCAGTATACTTTTGGCGATATTAAATATTTGCTTTCGCTATAATTCACCATCGCCTAAAAACACACTTTTTTGTATTTTTACACCACGATAAAACGATTATGAAAAAAAAACTAAAAAAGGCAGCTTCTGGCAAAAACTCATCTTCTTTATTTTAGGGATGCTCGTAATGATGGTACTTGATATGATTTTTCATTTTAATAATTCAGTAGAAGCGAAAGTGACACACGAGTTAAACAAAGCGCAGCGTAAAATTGAAAACTCTTTAAAATAACAGGAACATAGTAATGAAAGTAATAGACATCATAAATAATTCAGAAAAAACAGTTTTCTCTTTTGAACTTTTACCACCTTTAAAAGGAAATGACGCAGGGAGAATTTATCAGACCATTGAAAGTCTGGTTGAGTTTGATCCAAAATATATCAATTTGACTACGCATCGCGATGAGTTGGAATTTAAGGAAATGTCAGATGGATCGATTGTTAAACGAGTAGTTCGCAAACGTCCTGGAACTGTTGCCATTGCAGCTTCAATCCAGTATAAATATGGAATCCCCGTTGTTCCGCATATCTTATGTGGCGGTTTTACTAAAAGTGAAACTGAATACGTTTTAATTGATTTAAATTTCCTCGGAATTAAAAATGTTCTGGCGCTTCGTGGAGATGGAGAAAAGAACCAGCATGTTTTCAGACCATCGGCAAACGGACATGCAAACGCCAACGAATTGGTGAAGCAAATTAAAGAACTGAGTGAGGGGAAATATATTGAAGAAGATTTAAAAAATAATACTCCGCTAGACTTTTGCGTTGGAGTTGCCGGCTATCCTGAAAAACACTTTGAGGCACCAAACATGGATCAGGACTTGTTTTATCTAAAACAAAAAGTTGATGCAGGTGCCGATTATATTGTAACCCAGATGTTTTTTGATAATCAGGTGTATTACGACTTCGTAAAAAAATGCCGCGAAGCAGGAATTACAGTTCCTATTATTCCGGGAATCAAACCAATCAATCTGAAAAACCAACTTACTGTACTACCTAAGATTTTTAACATTGATTTGCCAATGGAATTAACTTCGGAACTTGCAAAATGCAAAAACAACGAAGATGCACGTCGGGTTGGTACAGAATGGGCTATTCACCAGTCGAAGGATTTGGTGGTAAACAATGCCCCTTCGCTACATATTTATACCTACGGAATTTCAGATAATGTAAAAGAAATTGTTAAAGCTGTTTTTTGAACTCACAAAAAAACAAAAAAGGCTGAAGAATTTTTATCCTCAGCCTTTTTTATCGACCACTTTAACATTAATTACCCGATTTAATCTCACTGTCCAGTTTATTATCCTCTTTTTGATCATTAAATTTTAGTGAATAGATCATCGCCTCTACCTGGTTAATAAAATTACGCTTTTTTTTGCTTGGTGCATAAACATAACCAAACGCAACCACCACGCGTTGATTTTTCAAATCTAGCTCAGCCAAAGAAACATAAGGCCCGCCCATAAAATCGTTCATCGCTCTCCATAAACCCCGCATTTCTGAAGCATAATTCTTATTATGATGAAATGTGGTATAAATCTGATTAAATCGTTTTTCCGTAGCCATATAACTACCTTTTGTCGGGCCGGGAATGTATTTTTTAAGAATACTATCGCGTTTGGAAACCAGGTAATTCACTGTAAAGGTTGAATCGGATATATAAGGAAAAGTGTATAAAATAATTCCCTGCGAGATATCTGGTGTTTCATATCGGTACCAAATAAAATTCTTTTTCTGTGCAGCAATTTTGAATCCCGGTGGTACTTTCATCGTTACACCAAAATCTTTGTCAAGTATATTGTACACTGATTTTTCGTAATATTTGTTATAGTTCATGGTCATCCGTTCCTGTTCAGCCTTTGAAAAATAGGAGATAATTTTATCCTTGTTTTCATTAAATATTTTTGCAAAGTCCTGGTTATTCTTGGCTTTTATCTCAACGGTAGCCTGCGGATATGCCCATACATCGTCTTTAAAAATGATTTGCGGTTTCGAGTTGGTAATCGAAATATTTGTGATTAATATGTTACGGGTACTTTTAAATATATTTTTAAATGCATCGGGTGGAATATTTACCAAATCAAAAATCGGTTCTTCCTGCGGTAATGCTACCTGAAATTGCCCCAGCGATTTCTGGATCAGTTTGCCCGGTTCTCCTTCCCATGACTGGTCTGGAATTATCACAATAAGCTCATAAGCCTTACCTGTAACGTTTTTATGCGGTCCGCCGCTGTTATTGTTACACGACTGAAAAAATAAGCCACTAATGATCAAAACCGTAATAATATAAATTTTGCTTTTCATTTTTTTGCTGATTTAGAATTTTCGAATTTCTACTTAACAAAAACCTTACCAGAACAAAATAAAAATCCCGTACCTGAACTAATCAGGAACGGGATTTCAAACAAATTCAAATATGCTTAATTTTCAATTTTATCCGGATCCGACTTTCCCTTCACATCGTCGTCTTCCCTTGTAGCATTTTTAAACTCCTTCATACCTTTCCCCAGACCTTTCATTAACTCAGGAATTTTACGTCCGCCAAACAATAACAGAACGATAATTAGAATAATAATTATTTCCTGTGGTCCTATAAATCCTGCTAAAACAAATAAATTCATGATATTAAGATAATAAATGATTTGATACAAAAATAGAACTTTTTTTGTTAGAATGTTCCGTTAATCATTTTTATTATGTCATTGGCATTTGCATACAACACCAATGCTAAAAGAATTATCATTCCAACAATTTGCGCATATTCAAGGAACTTTTCATTGGGCTTTCTACCCGTTACCATTTCGCCGATCAGAAACATAACATGCCCGCCATCAAGCGCAGGAATCGGTAACAGGTTCATAATGGCAAGGATAATTGAAATAAAGGCCGTCATTGTCCAAAAATGTGACCAGTCCCAAGTAGGTTCAAAAATACTTCCAATAGTGGCAAATCCGCCAAGCGATTCGTATGCTTTGGTATCTTTCTTAAAAAACAGCTTAAATTGTTTCAAATAATCGCCGGTAGTTTCAACCCCTTTTCTAATCCCGGCTGGAATTGATTGCAGAAAACTATATTTAACCGTTTTAAGCTTAAACATACTTAAATCATTAAAACTGGCATTAAATCCTAATTTCCCATCATCATTCACGGTAACATTTTTGGTAATTATCTGGTCATCACGCTTCAGGTCCAATTGTACCGTTTCATCTTTCTTGCTTTGCAGATAATTAGTAAACTGATCATAGAACTTGAAATGCTGGCCGTCAACGGAAACAAATTCATCTCCTTTTTGAATTCCGGCTTTATCTGCAGGATATCCTTTTTCAACCTTTCCTACCTTAATATTGAAAGGAGTACGAAATGTCATTACATTTTTACTTTTTAAAAGAAGTGCCAGATCCGAATCTGTAATATTAATATCAACTTTCTGCCCATCCCGTTCAACCTGCACAGTCTTCGCATTGTCCAGTACAACTGTGGGTATAATTTTATTAAAGTTGTCGATATACTTATGATCTACTGAAAGAATTTTATCGCCATTCCTGAATCCGATTTGTTCTCCGGTTTTGTTCACTTCAATTCCGTAAACCACATTTTTTGTCGGCAGGTACGATTCACCCCAGGCATATAAAACAGCAATATAAATGATCATTGCAAACAGAAAATTCATTAGCACGCCACCTACCATTATAAGCAAGCGTTGCCATGCGGGTTTTGAACGAAATTCCCAGGGTTGCGGAGGAAGTTTCATTGCTTCCTTGTCCATCGACTCATCGATCATTCCTGAGATTTTGACATAACCACCCAATGGTAACCAGCCAATTCCATATTCAGTGTCTCCTCTTTTTGTTTTAAAAAGTGAAAACCATGGATCAAAAAAAAGATAAAATTTTTCTACCCTTGTTTTAAAGATCCGGGCAAAAAGGAAATGCCCTGTCTCGTGCAGTACTACAAGAATAGATAAACTTAAAAGTAATTGTGCGGTTTTTATTAATATTGCTTCCATCCCAGTTTATTTCTGATACTATCTGTTTTCTGTTAACAAGTTCGTAATTTTTCTTGTCTCGGCATTGGTTTCTATTAAATCATCCAGGGTTGGCTGTTTAACAAATGTTACTCTTTGCATGGCTTCTTCAATAATATCCGGCATTTGAAGAAATTTTACTTTTTTCTTCAAAAAAGCCTCGACAACTACCTCATTTGCAGCGTTTAAAACACAGGGCATATTTCCCCCTTTTTCAAGCGCTGTAAAAGAGAGTGCAAGGTTACGAAAAATTTTTGTATTTGGCGGTTCAAAGTCCAATCTGGGATAATCGAGAAAACTGAAGCGCGGAAAATCATTTTTTATACGGGTAGGAAAGCCAATAGCATACTGAATTGGCAGCTTCATGTCAGGTAACCCAAGTTGTGCTTTTAAAGAACCATCTTCGAACTGAACCAACGAGTGAATGATTGATTGCGGATGAACGATCACTTCAATTTTTGAAGAAGGTAGTCCGAATAACCAGTGGGCTTCAATCATTTCAAACCCTTTATTTATCAAGGTTGCTGAGTCAATGGTAATTTTTGCCCCCATATCCCAGTTTGGATGCGCCAGTGCATCTTCCACGGTTACCTCCTGCAATTCTTCTTCAGTTTTTTCACGAAAAGGACCACCTGAACACGTAAGATAAATCTTCTCCACAGGATTCATGAATTCGCCCACCAAACACTGGAAAATAGCTGAATGCTCTGAATCCACCGGAAGTATTTCGACCTGCTTTTCATGGGCTAACTTTGTTATAATTTCACCGGCAACAACCAGTGTCTCCTTATTTGCCAGTGCAATATTTTTCCCTGCCTTTACTGCATAATAAGTTGGAATCAACCCAGAATAGCCAACCATTGCTGTAATAACTTGATCGACTGTCTCCATTTGAACCACCTGGTTTAATGCATCAGCTCCGGCAAATACTTTCACAGGCTCATTTTTCAAAGCCTCCATCACATAAGCATACTTATTTTTGTTTGCAACAACCACGGCATTCGGCTGGTATTTTTTTGCCTGATCGATGAGTAAATCAACATTGTTATTGGCGGTAAGAACTTCAACCTCGAACTGTTCAGGGTTTTTCCCGATTACCTCCAACGACTGAGTTCCGATGGAACCTGTTGAGCCCAAAATGGCAATGCGTTTTTTCATAAATTAAAAATCGATGTATTGTTCCGGATCAATGGCATTGCCGTTGTACCAGAGTTCGAAATGTAAATGTGGACCGGTTGATAATTCTCCTGAATTCCCGATAATAGCAATTGCTTCACCTGCCTGTACCTTGTCGCCGGCTTTTTTTAGTAATTCAGCATTGTGTTTATAAACTGAAATCAAATTCGATTCATGTTGAATATAAATGACATATCCGGTTTCAAGTGTCCATCCTGAAAAAACAACTGTCCCGTCGAGAACTGATGAAATACGGGCATTAGGATCACTAACGAGATCAATCCCAAAGTGATCGGAAGTTTTATCGAAATGATTAGTAACGATTCCTTTAACAGGTACAAAAAAATGCATCTGGCTCATTCCGGTATTTCGCTGGTCATTATTCTGAATAGAAAGGTTCAACTGTTCAGCCAGCAACTTATCCTGAAACACGGAGTCGTGATTGTATTCGGTAAATTTAATTTCGCTTACTCCTATTGTACTGTCGATCACTAAATTATCTTCAGGCGTTTCTCCGGAAATAATAGCTTTTATCCCTTTAAAAAAATCATCACGTTTTTTCAGCTCCATTTCCAGCGAATCGGCTCTAAGAGCATTTTCTACCAACATTTGCCGGTATTCAGCTTTTGGGTAACCCGGAATATATTCACGGAGACCTGTGGTAGCTATCAGTAAAATCACCAAGATTACAATAACTGCCGATGTTAAACTGGTAACCGTAAAAACTTTCAGCCTTGAGAGTTTCATGCTCCACACGGATTGAAACGTGGAATCGTTATAAATTATTAACCGATACTGGTCCTTAAGTTTCTCAAAAAAATTTCTTTTCTTTTTCTCTTCCACCCTATTTTATTTTAAGGACTACAAATTTAGAAAGAATTGATTAACAATGCCGTAGTTTAATTTTTTTTAACCACCAAAACCAAATAAAATAAAGATAATCGATTAGATAAATTCCTTATTTACATCATTCCCGATACGAATTAATTTTACATTATTTTGACCGATGTAATAAAATGTAATATTTATCGACATATCTACTTAATCCTATGGTGCAAA
>CAVYOB010000031.1:0-17287 GCA_963769925.1 uncultured Prolixibacteraceae bacterium | reverse complement strand
CGCTTGGTGAACGCGAAGCAGAAATTTTGCGTTTTTATTTTGGCTTGAATGGATATCAGCCACATACGCTTGAAGAAATTGGTGATGAATTTGGTTTAACAAGAGAAAGGGTGCGCCAGATAAAAGAAAAAGCGATTAAGAAGTTAAAAATCAATATCGAAACAGATTATTGAAAACCTACCTGGGAAGATAAATTATCAATGAGACGATTGATTGCACCTTCATCTTCCGCTGATTTTAATCATTTGGGAGAAGCTATTCAACCGATTAATCAAAGTGAGGCAGGTTTTGTGCATTTTGATGTGATGGATGGAGTTTTTGTGCCTAATATTTCATTCGGAATCCCGGTTATCGAACACGTTAACAAGTTGCGAAAAGCCCCTGGATGTTCACCTTATGATTGTTGAACCAGCCAAATTCATTAAACCATTTGCAACTGCTGGTGCATCCTACTTCACGGTTCACTTCGAAACTTGTCATCATTTGCACCGAACCGTTAGTTGATTAAAGAACAAGGTGTTAAAGCAAGTGTTTGTTTAAATCCGCATACACCTGTAGCCTGTTCTTGAAGATATTATTTCTGAACTCGATATGGTTTTACTGATGTCTGTCAATCCTGGTTTTGGTGGCCAGAATTTTATTGAGAATACTTATAAAAAAGTTAGCCAGCTTAAAGAAATGATTGCTAAATTAATCCGGATTGTTTAATTGAAGTAGATGGAGGTGTGAATTATGAAACTGGTAAATTGCTTTTTGAAGCAGGTGCGAATGTTCTTAGTAGCCGGAAGTTTTGTTTTTGGTTCCGAAAATCCATTAGAGACGATTCGTAAATTAAAATAGTCTGATTCAATTTCTATTTTTTTGCACAGATCTCTTTATTTGTTGTCTGACGTGATTAGCCGAATCCCGCAAAACACATTCGGCCGAACAATCAGGACATTTACGTGGATGATTTGTCAGTTATTTTTTCGTTATGATTTTAAGCTTTTTGCTTTTTTCTTCCAGAATTTCTTTTTGGTTTTTTAAAACGTATCATAACTGCGATTCCTATTATCAAATATGTAATTATTTCCTGTATCATATTTATATCAATAAATTGCCAATATTGAAAACTAAAAATGCAGAAATCCAGGCCAATGCTGTAGTATAAAAGACAACAAATGCCGCCCATTTCCATGAACCCGATTCGTTTTTTATTGTGGCAACCACGCCAATGCAGGGAAAATAAATTAAAATAAAAATCAAAAAAGCCAAAGCCCTTGGTTTTGAATACTTTTTGACCATTCCATTTTCCGGGTATGTTTCATCCTGTAAGTTTATTTTGGAGGTTTACGGATGTTTCATCATTCTCCCTCTGGTACAATACCCCCATTGTACTCACAATAATTTCTTTTGCGGGAAATCCGGCAATCAAACTAATACTCATTTTCCAGTCGAATCCCAGGGGATGCATTACAGGTTCAATTATTTTCCCAATTTTTCCGAGTATGAATTTATCAACCTGTCAGATTCCATGTTGTTGATTTAGTATTAACAACTAGTTTTTTTTTTCTATTTGATATTTAATTTTCGTTTTATTGAATTTCCTTCAATTTTATTTTTAAATCGGATGTATTATTTGTTTCCCGGGGAAAATATTCCAATGCCCAGATTATTATTACACCAACTAAAATAATTGTACCTATTTTTTTTAGATAATGTTGTGTTTTGTCCCACATGTGGTAAATAATATTGCGTAAAGTAGGTAATCGATATGGGGGCAACTCCATTACAAATGGGGTTTCTTTATTTTTAAAAACTGTTTTGTTTAAAATTTGTGCAGTTATAAATGCGAAAATAATTCCAACTGCATATATTCCAACCAAATATAAAGTCTGGTATTTTTTAAAAAAAGCAGAAATAATAAGTATATAAACAGGAAACCTCGCACTGCACGACATAAATGGAATGATTAACATGGTTAGAATCCGGTCGCCACGATTTCGCATCGAACGGGTTGCCAGAATTGCAGGCACATTACATCCAAATCCCATAATTAAAGGAATAAAGAACGGCCATGTAAACCAAAACGATGCATTATTTTATCCATAATAAATGCTGCCCTTGCCATATAACCTGTACCTTCAAGCAATGAAATAAAAAAGAACAGGATTATAATATTTGGAAAGAAAACCAATACGCTTCCTGCTCCGCTTATAATTCCATTCATCAGTAAATCTTTCACATTCCTTCTGGCATCATCTTCGACAATAAAATTACCAAATGCAGTAACTCCGATGTCAATCCAGTTCATTGGATAGGCTCCCAGTTTGAAAGTGGTATAAAACATCAAAAATAAAATAGCTGTGAATAATGGAAATCCCAGATATTTTTGTGTCAAGTATATTGTCAATTTTTTCCGACGTGTTTTTTTTGACCAGTTTTGGATTTTTAAATGTTTCTTTTAATGCTCCGGTTATAAAACCATATTTGGCATCAGTAACAACTGTTTCACTATCTTCATTCTACAAGTCCTTCAATTTTGTTTATCTCTTTCTGCGTTGTTTCTTCAATTTCCTTAAAATTTGAGTAATTAGATAATAATTTAAATACCTGTTTATCTTTTTCCAGAGTTTTATTGCCAGAAAACGCGATGAAATTTTATCGGTTATAGGTTTGTTTTCTTTTATTTTCTTACGGATAATTGAATTGATTCTTCCAGATCTTTTCCATAATTAATATGAATGTGCCTTGAAATTTTTTCCCGTCCTTCAAAAACTTCAATTACTTTTCAATCAGGTTTTCCAAGTCCAATTCCTTTTGAACTGATTGTTGGGACAAAAGGAATTCCAAGGAATTTCGCAAGTTCATCGCGTTTAAAATTTAGTTTTTTCTTTTCCAGTTCATCAAACATGTTTAGTGCAACAACAATACGCAAATCCATGTCGATGAGTTGGGTTGTAAGGAACAGGCTTCTTTCCAGGTTTGTGGCATCAAGAACATTAATTACAATGTCAGGAGTTTGTTCGTAAATAAATTCCCGAACAAAAATTTCTTCTTTTGAATAGGCTGTTAAACTATATGTTCCGGGTAAATCATAAAAATTAAAAGTATAACCTTTGGTTTTAAAAGTGGCTTTTTTTATATCCACTGTTACACCGGTATAATTTCCAACTTTTTCTTTTGAACCTGAAATAAAATTAAAAAGTGTTGTTTTTCCACAGTTTGGATTTCCAACCAGGGCAATATTAATGGTTTTGGTTCGTTCCGACTGGTTGACAAGATCGATTTTTCGGTCGATAACACCTTCATAATGTTCCATTTCAGGCCTTTTATAAATTCATTTACCGGAACAACTTCAATAAAGTCGGCTTCCGATTTTCGTAAGAGAAATATTATAATTCAGAATTTTTAATTCGATAGGACCATTAAAAGGAGCATTTTTTATTACTTTGACTTCTTTGCCTTTAATAAACCCCATTTCGGAAATTCGTTTCCGAAATGACCCATGACCCAAAACTTTTGTAATAATTACCGTTTCACTATGTTTTACCTCGCTCAACTTCACCTCGCTCAATCCTTCCTTTTGTGTATTTAAATTAAATAAAAATAAGCGTACAAATATATTCACATTTCCTTTCAATAAAAATAAAATACAAATCTTCTTTACATATGCTAACAAGTGGTTATTTTTGTTTAGAATAAAAGTAAAATGGAAGAAGATATTTTTTATAATAATATTCAAAAGGCACTGGAAAATTTACCTGATAATTTTAATATTCTGGAGGAGAAAATTGATATTGAAATTCAAATGCAATATTTCGATTTCCTAAAAATATCGTAAAGAATGATTTGAAGATTGTTTTGAAAACAAAGAACAACTTTTTAATGATGAAACGTAAGGAAGAAAGAAAAAAGGAAATTTTGTCGGGGTTTGCCATATTACGATGATGTTCAGGTATATGGACCATTGAAAAGTTTGTAAAACAGCCGAAGGTGTGTTAAAGCAATGGGCCATTTTAGCACTTCAGGAAAATAGGATGTTGCTTCAAAGTTCTTTGCTCGATGAACAACAGGTTTTTATTTCAACCGGATTGGAGGGAAAGGACAAAAATTACGTTATTTTGTTGTATTTATTAATCGGAATAGAAAGAAATTTAAGCGACACACAACGAAAATTACTTAAAAATGAATTAATTTTTGAACTCAAAAAAAATGAAGGCGAATTTGAAATGATTGATTTTATGGAAGGCTTTTCTACTGCTCTGGTAATGTTGCCATTACAGGCTGATTTAAAAAAATTTTTCGCAATGTTATTGATGAATGCAACCAATATGGTGATTTTTTGCAGGAAGATATGATTAGTTACTAATGTTAAGGTGTTGACGAAAGGTGAAATCATTGAAATGTTAAATCAAAATAAAAATGGATTTATGAAGAACTGGAAGAAGAATAAAATAAATGTAGCTATTCAGGTTTGCCTGAAGCCGAAGGAAAAATAAAATATGATTTGGTTGATAAAGCCATTGAAGCAATTAAAGAGACTGGGTTTAAACATGAAGTTTGTCCGTTTGAAACTGTTGTAGAATGCAGCTTTGATGAATTGCCGGCATTATTGGAAATATTCATGATGCATGTAAAAATGCCGGAACAGAAAAGATGCTTACTAACCTGAAAATTCAGGTTGATTTTGAAAATGAAGTGACCATTGAAGATAAAATGGAAAAGTACCGTTAAAGTTTGTATAAACCTTGTCAGGGTTTTAGCAAAAAATATTATATTTGCACCGCTTTCACGGAAACAATAATAATGGACCTGTAGCTTAATGGATAGAGCATCTGGCTACGGATCAGAAGGTTGGGGGTTCGAGTCCCTCCAGGTTCACTTGGTCAATTTGGCTATGCAGGGGTATGATTTGTCTTCATACTCCTGTTTTTATTTAAATTCATCCTTAGAAAATTTTATCCAGGCAATACTATTTGTTTTATTTCTGAAATGCATTATTTTTAATGCAAAATAGAAACAAATAAGCTGGCAATATAATTTATAAAACAGATGAATTATCTGGAATTCAAAAACAGGATGTTTGATTTGGTGTGTTTTAATACTCACCAGGTTTATGCATGGAACCCGGATTTCGACAGGAACAATTTTGTCCGTTGGGTAAAAAAAGGACTTCTGCTTCGGTTACGGCAGGGGTATTACACATTCCCTGAATACAAAAGCAAACCTGACTTTACCCTGTTCTTTGCAAACCGTATTTATCGTCCTTCATACATTAGCCTGCATACTGCTCTGGCATTCTATGGGATTATTCCTGAAGCAGTGGTGCAAATCACAAGCGTTACCTCGCTGAAAACAGCAAGTTTTCAAAATGAATTTGGGGAGTATCGAATATAAAAGCGTAAGGGAAGAATTGATGTTTGGTTATGATATCAAACCTATTGCCAATGGCTCGTCATTACAACTTGCCTGGCCCGAAAAGGCTTTGCTGGACCTGCTGTATCTTTATCCATTTTACAATACAGAACAGGAAATGGAAGATTTACGACTTGACGAGGATTTTTTACTGGATGAACTCGATCTTCAACGATTGGAAGATTATTTATTGAAATTTAAAAGTAAAGCGCTCCAAAAAAGAGTGAAATTGTTAAAAAATACTTACGGCTTATGATGCAACTGGAATTGATAAAAAACTTCTTCCCCCCGGCAATAAGAGAGAATCGCCTCATTTCAAAAATATATGCTGAAAGAATATATCCAGCTATTAATTCTGGATTTTCTTTCCACAACTCCATTTATTAAAAAGATAGCTTTTATTGGGGGTACAAATTTAAGGCTGGTAAAAGGGATTGATCGTTTCTCCGAAGATCTGGATTTTGATTGCAAAGACTTTTCAAAAGAAGAATTCATGGAAATGACAGACGCTGTAATAAACTTTTTAAAGCGTGATGGACTGCGAGTTGAAGTACGTGATCGTGAAAATAAAAAATTAACAGCCTTTCGCAGGAATATCCATTTTCCCGAACTGCTTTTTGAATTGGGTCTTTCCGGACATAAAGAAGAACGATTTTTAATTAAGATTGAGAGTGAGGATCAGCAAATGTCATACAAACCGGTATTAGTCAATATCAAGGGTTGTGGATTTTATTTTCCTTTTCCGGTTCCTCCTGACAGTGTACTATGCTCAATGAAAATATCGGCAATGCTATCCCGTCGGAAAGGAAGAGATTTCTATGACGCAATGTTTTTGCTGGCACAAACTCAACCAGATTATTCTTTTCTTGCTGAAAAACTAAATATTCATAATCTGGAGGAATTAAAAACTGACGGTGTCCAAAACATTAAAAACAGTCGATTTAAACATAAAAAAGAGAGACTTTGAACACTTGTTATTCAATAAAAGAAACAGTGAGCGCATTCTCTCTGTTGGAGAATTCATTCAGGATTTAAAATCAACTTTTAAAACAAGTTTTAGGTATCAAATCTAATGCAAATGCTTATTCTTTCTATTCTGCGTCTCAGTATCCATAAACTTCAAAACAGCATCAAAATCTTCAGCCAAAAAGTTCGACATTTTTCCGGTTGGGTTCACAAAAAAGAGTTGTATTTTCATGCAACTCTTTTTTTAATAATAAATCTACTAAAACTAAATTATAAACAGAAAAAATCTTTTAGAATGACTATTTGCAAATTTGATAAACGAGAAATAATTAACTCAATTGATTTGCAGGTTCTGCCGATTTCAACTTCTCTGATGTTTTAAGTCTTAAAATTATCGACGGCATCAGTGAAAGTAGCACCCCTGCCAGAAATACAAAAATAAACTGAATATTAATGTTGAGTGAAATGTGATTTAGAAACAACGCTAATACAATTAAAAGTGCATTAACAAACACAACGATTATTGTCACCTTAAAATGGCTGTGAACCAATGCCAATACTCGATGATGAATATGGTTGGTGTCGGGAGAGAAAGGAGAACGTTTCCGTGCAATACGAATAGACATCACGCGTAATGTATCTATCAGTGGTACAATAATAATAGCAAACGAAACTGAAGGTGCAGCACCAATCGCAAACGATGTGGTTTTAACGATATTGAATTCATTGAATTTAACTACTAATGTTGAAACAACCAACCCAATGATCAATGAACCGGTGTCTCCCATAAATAATTTATTCCGGTTTCCAAAAACATTATATAGAAAGAACCCTGCAAGGCTGCCAACCAAAGCGAATGACAGAATAGCAAACTGTACATTTTCTGCCATAAAAAACCAAGCTCCAAAAGTGGTCGCTGCCAGCATCGCAAGGCCTGAAGCTAATCCGTCAATTCCATCAACCAGATTAAAAGCATTTATGATTACTACCATTGCGAAAGTGGTTAAAATCAAACTGGTTAAATAACCAATTTCATGCGTGCCTAAAATACCATGTAAATTAGTAAAGCGAACATTCCCCAAAGTGATAAGAATAATGGCGGCAAAAATTTGAACCATTAGTTTTTTATGAGCAGAAATACTCAGTAAATCATCTTTTAATCCAATAAAAAACATGATGATTACAGAAGCTATAATATATTTTAGTGAATCGAAGCTTAATCCATCAGTTGCAATTATTGAACTTAGTGTAAAACCAATAAATATTGCAACACCTCCCAAGGGAGGTACTATTTTAGTATGAATCTTTCTTTCTTCAAAAGCCTCAAATAAATGTTTTGCCCGAGCCACCCGGATAATAGGAGGTACTGCAATCATTACCAGTAAAAATCCAATGATAAAAGCTCCAATGATAAGGATTATTTCCATAACAGTTTATTGGGTGTTTAACCAGTTTGATTTAATGGTACGAAAATATTTCTAAAAACTGCAAGCAAATTTCATAAAAAAAATGATAAATCTTCTATCATATCCAATTTATTTAAGAAATAATAATTTTCTTTAAAGGATTAAGACTTTTGTTATAATCTTGTTTTTCCCTTTTATAGAGTTGGTTAATGGCTTAGAAATTTATGTGTCTGATCAGAAAATCTAAAACACCAGAATACTGTAGAATTAACTCAAAAACAATGAAATCCTTTTCTATCGTTTTTTTTATTAATTGTTTTTTTATTACCAGTTAGGTGGTGCCGACGGACTGCCTCCACTGGTATCGGCACTTGCTTTTGTATCCAGAAAAATAATCGAAGCTACGGTCAGGCCGGCAATGCCTGCTGTTTTTTTTATTGCTTCTTTTCGTGTTATTTTTTTATTATTTGAATTGTTTTCTGATTTCTCCTCCTTTTTCATGTTCACTTTTTTTTATCTGTTGCTTACTATTACCTTACAAGTTTGGGGTTTTCCGTGTCGGTCTATTCGTACCAAATAGATTCCGGCGGGAAATGTAGTTGCATCAATCCTGTTTTGATTAGAAACTTCAGCCCGGTTTTGATACCACAACTTTCCATCAATACCATAAAGCGCAAAGTGTGTGTCTTTATCAGCAGGGCCGTTGACAAAGATTATTTTATCATGTGTAAAGACATTGAATTCAGGTTGATTAAAATGCCTGGTAGAAGAAGAGGTCGTAATATTATTTGCTGTAAAGTTGGTCACAATCAGGTTAAACCGTCCATACCCGCTCATAGAAGGGAGTGTAACAGAATAAGCAGCATTTTTAAGATTAAGTTGTGTGTGTGTGTGTGATTCCCGGTCTTCCAGGTAAACCTGCGCGCCTTCAGGAAAATTAACCGTTTCCAAAGTGAAAGTTGCTTCCCCTCCATCTTTCAAATCAAGGCCAACTGGTATATTCCGAAGTTCAAATGATTGATATGGCAGCGATTGTATTGCAAAATCAATGTCACTGGTTCGGTCAATCAATTGAGTATAAAGTGCAATGTCAGGGTTTCCTTTTAATTTTCCGAGATCGTTACCCGAATCAAGACCAACCGTCATGTTCTTTTTAAAACCTACAATAGTACTGTTTGTTAAATTCCCGGATTGAATCGTTAATCTTAATGCAGGGGACTGAACTTCAGTTGATTTAAACGATGTAGCGGAGTTAAGTCTTTGCATAAATGAATTAAAGTTCAGGGTTTCCACAGCGGCAACTTTAACCATGAATCCCTGTCCAACAGCAATTTTATCCTGATCAAGCTGGCTTTCACCATTCGGGGCAAAAGAATACCCTGCATCTGCAATAACCACATAATCTCCTGTGCCTCCTACAGAAGGGTCCCAAACGTACAATCCTTCGTAGCCAGGAGCTAATGATGCAGCATTTGTTTCAAGAAAACTGTTCGTTCCTGTGACTTGTAATGAAGAAGGGTAGGGGTTTCCAATGGCATTCCATCCGTAATTGCTGGCCTGAACATTCACCGTAAAAGGTCCTGTGTTAATATTTTCCCCTTTGAAAGTAATGGTACTTCCTGTTAAAGTACTTAAGATATATCCTTTGCCCTTTACGAAATTATCGGACTGAGGCCCCAGAAAATATAGCGACCAATCATCCAACATTTCATCATAAGGTCCAAACGCCTGATATGTTCCGTTATCACGAATCAATGCCGAATTATCAGTAACAAAATCTGCAATACTTTCTCTTACCGGTGATGAAATGATATGCCATTTATTATCATCCATGTATCGTTGAACTTCTACATTGCCCCCGTTCCCATTGGCATTGTCGGCATAAACATTACCAGTTCCCGAGGCGTCAGACTGAATAAAAAGATTACCATAAACATATATTGTATCCATTTGCAACGATCCACCTGAAGTTATTGTGAGTTGCTGATCTGGCCCGATAGTAATGCCCCTTATTAATTCAGATGTACTGATAACCGGCCAGTTTGCAGGTGAAATATCGATAGAGGCCCAATCAGTTGATGAAGGTACGGTACCGGCGGACCAGTTTTGTGTATTTGTCCAATCGTTGCTGACAGCGCCGTTCCAGAAATTTGCTCCGCTGATACCGGCCATTTCCGATGGTACGTCTCCATCAATGTTAGCGGCTATAACAGTCCCGTCTCCACTGAAACTGCTGGTTGATATTTTAATTGTTCCGTTGCATATTACTGTTCCGTTAACAATTAACGTTTTGTTATTACCAATTATGGTAAAGCTATGGGTGATAAATACGGCTCCCGGGTTAACCGTAAATGTGCAATTTTGGGGAACAGAGAAATCATTATTATAATATACATGATTATTAATTGTAATTGTAGCCTCTTTTTTCCCGGTACCTTCAAATGACACAGGTACTACGCCGCCTGACCAGGTAGAAGGAAGCATCAGATCCCCGTCCTGAACCGTTGAATAATCATTTGCAAATATAGAATTAGTGAATAAAATTATTATTAGATTAATAATAACAAGGACGCGGATTTTTTTCATAACAAGAGTTTTTCGACCAATTGAATTTTTAGTTTTATCCCGATGTTCAAAACTATAAATACTATTATTCCCATGCAACGCCATTTGGGACGTTTTCTCTATTTGGGACAATTATTAATTCACAGCTTGTTGTTAAAAAAAAGCCACTTATTTATTAAGCGGCTTCGGAGGTTCAATTAATTATCTTCTGTGTTTACAATGTTTTCCTGAATATCAATTGTAATCCAAGTTTGTCTTTTTGATTTTTGATTATGTCACCTGCAATAACAATTCCTGTGTCAAATGGGACTTTAATGTTACTGTAAATCGCTTCAAAATAACCAGATACCTGTTTTTTTCTTGGTGTATAGCGATTCTGGTAGGTTCCTAATTGTTGTATGAAAGTCGTCATTCCCTTCCATTTCAGAGATTGTCCAAGATTTCCTTTAGCTCCAAAGTGATGCGCGAAAAAGCGGGTAGATTCAAAGCCATAACTAATTCCGTTATTTAGAATGATTGGGAAAAAAAGGGGGGATACCATTGCCATTTGTTGATAAGTAGCTCCCGAGCGATATATTCCGTGATTAAAATAATTATCGTATTCCTCTTTTCTCCAGGTCTGGCTCCCTTCGTGCCAGTAATAAAGTGTATCCGACCGTGCACTTTGATTGTGTGTGTCAGTGAATTCGTAAATAAAATCAGTTATAAATCTGTCTCTGTCATTGGAAGTCAGGTAAATTCCTATAAGATTATCTGTCCAGTTGCGCCAGTTCATTCCCGATAAATCGTCAAAAGGATGGCTTAAATTTAAAATTGCAGTCCATTCTTTGAAGTGGTAAGTGACCATTGCCTGGTAAGTTCCATATTGATTTCCGGCAACATTTTTCTGGTCGGTTGGCAAAAAACTATCATTACCGCTGTGTCCGGTAATATATTTTAAGTAAGCGCTGAAATCGTCGGGTAATTCCCCGATGGCTGAATTTGGTGATGTTCCTCCCCACATCACATAATGTTCGAGTCCGCCCTGAAAATCAAATTTTTTGCTGAATTTTAACTTCAGGTAAAATGATTTATGATGCAGATGTGTATTTTTAACATAACGTTTATCATTTAACCAACCTTCTTCATATTCTCCTTTAAACAATACCAACTTCCCGATCCATGGCAACGGTTTATAATCTGCAACACGAATACTAATTCGAGGGTGTGGACGGGCATTGCGGCTGTTGGCAATATTTCCATTGGAAGTTGAAAGTCCACCAAACAGCATTTCATTCGCCCACAAACCGCCTTTTACTTCCCAGTTCTTCATGTTAATCCCTGCAAACAGTTCATTTGCCTGCAGATACTGTGATCGGTTACCAAGTCCTGCCACAAGATCTGTTCCTGCTACTAAAAATGAAGTCGAATCTTTTCCGTAGTTCAAACCGGAAAAACTTACATCGGTCAAATTAAGAAATCGATTTCCAGCGATGATTTTTCCATCCCGATTTGCCCAAAGCCAGAGCGGTTGGTTATTTGTTGAAACTATTGTAGAGTTGGAAACTTTATAATGAGTTTCTGTTTGAGCTTTTGTTTGACAAAATAACAGAATGAATGTGAATATAAGTATAAGCTTATTTTGCATGTGTTTTAATTTTACCTGCTTGTCAAAAATAGAATTAATTTGTCAAATCATTTGATCTTCGACTGTTTCGGGCTGATAACAAATCTAAATGTGCAAGATTTTATTTACAATAAAGATTAAATTCCAATAATTTTGGCTGCTGATTTCAACTTTAAAAAAAGAATCTCATACTTCATTCGCAAACGATATAAAATCTCTTTTCTAAGGCTCATTACCAGAGTCAATTTTTTTTAAGTTTACTTATAGAATATAAAACATAATATTTTATGTTCTTCAGCAATATATTTTGCTTAAAGATAATATAAAGCATATTTTTAATAATTCTCATACTTATTGTAATTGCAATATATTCAATTACTTATTCTGAGTATCAAGAGTCCTTGGCTGGGCAGGGTACAAATAATAAAAAGTAATCAATAGAGATATTATTTACGATAATTAAAAAATATTTTGTAATTTATCATGAACATGTGTTTATAACATATGAAAACTATGTATAATTTACGATTTGGGTGTTTATTTTACTTTTTGAGGGTTTGAATATTATATGTTCTACTAATTTTGATTAAAATAATGGGTCTTAAAGAATATTGACAAATTTAGGAGGATAATTAAAGCAATTTATGTTCGCTTTTTGAATTGGGTTTGTTAAGGTCATTTCGACAGATTTCAGCAAGATAATTTTGTTAAATTCTTTTCAGGAACAAATATTTTTTTTAACAAACATTTAAACTAAAACCAAAAATAACTTAAAGACCAAATACTATGAAACCAAAAACCAGCTTCTTATGTCTGTTAATGCTATGTGCTTTTTCTCTAAACGCACAAATATCAAAAGTCATTCACGTTCCTTTTGAATCGACAGTAGTTCTGGATCCGGCATCGATAGACCCGAATTATCTTCTGTATGGATTTAGTGTTGTGGATATTGATGGAGAGGCCTATTTTAAAGTTGAACTGAATGCCTGGGAAAGCTGGATCGATATTCCTGAGGCAATTGTTCCTGAAGGAGCTTCGCATTTAAAGCTTACAGCTAAGTATGATGAGGATGTTTCAGGAGTTCCTGTAAATCATGCCCGTTCATTTTTTAAGTTATATGATTCAAACTGGATGACTATTGCAGAAGGAGGAGATAGCAGCTCTTCTGAATTCACAGAATATCATATTCCTGTAAATTCGCCTGGAACAGCAGTGATTTTACAAGTTGCAGCCATGGACACAAGTGCAGGTTACATCGGTGTTGTTGGAGCCATTCAATATGTTAGCAAAATAGAAGCTATTGCAGAAGGAAATCCCACTTACAATTTTTCATTTAATAATGAAATTAATGAGCGTACCGTTGAAATTGTTTCCGGTATTAATTGGTCAATTAGTTCTGACCAGGCCTGGCTGACGTTGGATAATACCTCCGGCAGTGGAAATGATGTGGTTACATTAACTGCAGAAGCAAACACAGGTTCAAACCGTGTTGCAACTGCAACAATTCATGCAGAAGGATATGATGATCAGTTTATTGTAGTTTCTCAATCAGGGGTTTATAATGTAACGCCGGGAGGATTGCAAACAATAATGGCAGATCAATTGAAAACGGTAGCCGGATTTAAGTTAACAGGTAGTATTGATGCCCGCGATTTTAAAACCATGCGCGATAGTATGCCGCTTTTGGAAGAAGTTGATTTGTCAGAAGTATCAATTGTTGCGTATTCAGGAACAGAAGGTACGCTGGATATGGACACTATGTATGCTGAAAATGTATTCCCCGACAGGGCATTTTGCGGCTCAGATAATTCAGGTAAACCCGGCTTAAAAAATATTATTCTTCCCAATACGACTGTCTCACTGGGGAAAAATGCTTTTCGAAGTTGTACCGGACTTACAAATGTGTTTGTTCCAGGTTCTGTTACAAAAATTGATAATCAGGTATTTTTATATTGTTCAGGGCTGTCACAGATTGAGTTTGAAGCAGAATCGAATCTTGATTCAATCGGAAGATTTGCTTTTTATCAGTGTACCAGTTTGACTGAAATAACTATACCAGTTCTCGTAAAGCTAATAGATCAGGCTGCTTTTTACGGTTGTTCTCAGTTGAGTTCTGTTTTGTTTGAGTCAAATCAGAACCTGACGACAATTGGTTATTTTGCTTTTGGTTATTGTGGTCAATTGTCTTCGTTTACTGTTCCGCAGAGTGTTACTTCAATAGGTGCTGTTGCTTTTGTTGGTTCCGGTGCATATATTACTGTTGAAGAAGAAAATCAAAACTATTCAAGTAGTGATGGTGTACTTTTTAATAAAGATCAAACCAATCTAATATTCTGTCCTCCAACAAAAACCGGTAGTTACTATATTCCGCCAACGGTAACAAACATATCTCAAAGCGCTTTTTACAACTGTGTCGGAATTAATTATTTTAACATCCCCGGCAGTGTTACTTCAATAGAAGATTGGGCTTTTGAGAATTGTTCTGGTCTTACTTCACTTACACTTCCATCCTCTGTTAATTATATAGGAAGTCATGCTTTTTATAACTGCTCGAACTTGAAAACATTCAATGTTGGATCAGTGACCCCGGTAGATTTAAGTGAAAGAATCGATGTCTTTTTCGGCGTTGACCAGGCAAATTGTATTTTAAATGTTCCCACAGGATCTAAATCAGCGTATGAATCCGCAGTCGTCTGGCAGGATTTTGCCAACATTTATGAACCGGTAGCAGTTACATTCCGTGTAAACATGCAAAATGAAACCATTTCTCCCAATGGTGTTCATATTAACGGAAGTTTTTCGGACTGGGCAGAAGCGGTTGCGCTGAACCTTGAATCAGAAAATATTTATTCTGCTACAATTGATTTACCTGTTGGGGAGACTTTTACATATAAATTTGTGAATGGCGGCACTTTTGAGTGGGAAAATTATGAGATTCCTCCTGAAAAATGTACCGTTGGTGAAAACAATGACCGGGAGATTTTGGTACCGGATGCTGACATCATTTTGGATGTTGTATGTTTCAACAGTTGTTATAACTGTGATAAACAGGACGAGCTTAATGTTGCTATAAAAAGAACACCCAAAGCGCCAGTAATTGATGGTTTGCCGGATTATATCTGGGATAAAGTGGATGCTGTTCCGATTGAACGTGATTTTCTTGGGGAAAATCCAACGGTTACGGCAAGCTGGAAAGCAATGTATGACAACGATAATATTTATGTTCTTGTTGAAGTTCAGGATGATGACCATTATCCTGCATGGGAAGCAGGTTCAGGAAACTATTGGGAGTACGATCAGACTGAATTATTTTTCGATGTAAATAATCAATTACTGGACGGATTGGGACCATCAACTGCTGGATCTGGTCATTGGGCATTTAGTGAAGCAATGCAGGAAGCCGGATATGGAAACCTGCAGGAAAGCTATGCTTTAGCTGCGCCAGTTTCATGGTGTTATACATTGTCGGGGCAAAATTATATGGTTGAATATGCATTCCCGTTTAACAGCCTTACACAAGGCGATGGAACCGTACTGGATGTGAACGGCTTTAAAGATCTTGGGGCTTTCGGTTTTGATGTTACCATCGACGACCGGGATACCGTTAAAGATACCCGGGATAGAAAAGTATGGCAAAACATAGGGGAACAGGCAGAATCGTGGGCAAATATGGATGATTGTGGCACGATTTCATTAAACGATGAAGTTATTACTCAGGACTCGGTACCCGTAACCTTTCTGGTTGATATGCAAAATGAAGTTGTGGATCCATCGGGTGTTTTTGTAGCCGGAGACTGGGATCCGAACTTGATGTGGAATCATCCGGTCCAGATGACTGCTGCTGTTGATAATGATGTTTACTGGGTAGTGGTGAATATGCCGGTTGGCACATCATTCAACTACAAGTTTAAAAACGGTGATACATGGGAAGATATCCAGGGCGATTGTACCGTAACTGATTACCGAGACAGACATTATGACCTCGGCAATGAATATGCTGTTATTGATTTGGTATGTTTTGGAAGTTGTCAATCATGTGATGTTGTGAATGCACCATTATATACGATCAGAGAAATACAGGGAGACGGTGATGTTTCTCCGTTGGACGGACAGCTAGTCAGGACAAAAGGCCGTATTACGGGAATGAACCAATTTGGTTGTTTCATTCAGGATACAACGGGCGCCCGCAGTGGAATTTATATTTATGATCCTAACTTGCCTTTGCAATTTGTTCAGGGCGACAATATTGAAATTGTTGCTACTGTTTCTGAATATAACGGAAGAACAGAATTAAGCGGGACACAATATGCGAATTATATCAGCGAAGATTTCTGGGTTTCTTATTCATATGTTGATGTTGCTGACATTAATGAGGATTATGAAGGAGTTTTTATTGGTGTAAATAATGTTACTGTATTGTCACAAAATACTTACCTGGAATATATTGTCGTTACTGAACAGAATGACACAGCAATTATTGATAATTACCTGATTCAACCATCTATGGAATTAGGTGCAACTTATATGGTTTTTGGTATTGTCGATTATCAGGATGGTGCTTTCAAGGTTAATCCACGTGCTCAGGCCGGAATAATCCGGTTGTATGATCTTACCCTTCAGGTGGATATGCAAAATGAAGTTGTGGATCCATCGGGAGTCTTTGTAAATGGAACCTGGAATTCAATGAATATGTGGGGAGAGCCTGCACAAATGACAGCCAACGGAAGAATTTATACTATAACGGTTAAAGCCCTTGAAGGATGGACAGTGTATTATAAATTCATAAATGGAAATAATTATGAAATTGTAATTGGCGAATGTGCCACCGGAGCAAACGGTGACCGTTACTTCAGCATGCCCGATTCGGCCGTAACACTAGACTTGGTCTGTTTTAACAAATGCATCAGCTGCGATTCACTAAATTCCACCTTACCCCTTGTGAATCTTGAAATAAATTTTACAAATGACAACATGTGTTACGGTGGATCGTCAGGCAATGTATATGTGCACTATACGGTTGGCGATGTGGGCAATATAACCGACAGAGGACTTGTGATAGGGAGCTTACCTAATCTAAGCATGGACGGAACCGTAATAAGCGATGGGAGCGGACCAGGTGAATTCGATGCTTTGGTCGATAACCTGGAAGCCGGAACTTATTACCTGATTGCTTACGCCGAAAATGAAAACGGAATTGCTTACAGTGCCGTGGAACAAATTGAAATTCGTGAACCCGATTTATTGAATCTTGCCTTCGGCGTGATCATCGACTCCACAACTGCAAGCTACGAACTGCTGGTGAGCGGAGGCATTCCGCCATACATGTACCAAATGTCGCTTTGTACCG
>CAVYOB010000030.1:0-24471 GCA_963769925.1 uncultured Prolixibacteraceae bacterium | reverse complement strand
TCGTGGTATTTTGCGCAAGGCCGGAAAGAGGAGTTGTTGCAGATGAAGACCGAAACAGAGTTGGAAATTTATCGTTACCAGTTGCAACCGCGATTGATTCTTTCGCTGATAGAAGAACTTGAGATCATTTCAGAAACAGATGTCCAAAAATGCCGGATATGATTATTAAATTGTCGAATTTTTTGAACCATTTCCTTTTTGAGGGCAAAGAAGATCTTATTCCACTTAGTCTGGATGTAAAATTACTGGAAGAATTTTTGGACATTCACCAGCACGCACTTGGCAACCGTTTTACAAATAATTTTGTCGTTAACGGGAAGCTTCAACTGTTTGTTGTTCCCCACTTTTGTTCTTCCGTTTATTAACACTGCAATAAAAATCGCATATCAGTGTAACAATTCCTTTGAAAATACAGTCATTATTAAAGCAGAAAAGAAATATCTGTTATTTACATTTACTTTTTGGAGCGAGAAACCGTTCCGGTTCATTGACAACGAGGATACTGAGATTACTAAAAAAAGACTGAGGTTCGATTTTCAGGGAAAACACCGTTTAATTGAAAACATCGATGAAAACTTTGTAGAAATCAGCCTTGAAATTTTTAAATAATGCTGTAATTAAGACAAATAAAGATTACAAATAACTTTATCAGAGCCAGAAAAGAAGATAGTATAACAATTATGTTAGCCATTGAAAATTAAACAGCAGAGAAAACATGAAAACCAATTGCCTCATTATTGATGATGAGCCTCTTGCACGTGATTTAATTAGAAGCCACATCAATAAGCTGGAAAATTTTGAAGTTGTTGCCGAATGCGGAGATGCGATGAAAGCACTGCAAGAACTTCGTAACCAACACGTTGATTTAATGTTTATGGACATTCAGATGCCACAGATTACCGGCATAGAATTCCTTAAAACATTAAAAAGCCCACCCAAAGTAGTAATAACAACTGCTTATCGCGAATATGCACTGGAAGGATTCGAGCTGGATGTTGTCGATTATCTTTTAAAACCGATCACTTTTGAGCGTTTTCTAAAGTCGGTGAATAAATATTACCAGGTTAGCCCAGGAAGAAACAACATCTTTTTCTCCATCGGCAGAGCCTAATCAACAGAAGAAGCATTTATTTATGTGAAAGAAAATAAACGGGTAATAAAAGTTCATTTAAATGAAATCCTGTATGTGGAAGGTTTAAGCGAATATGTGCAGATTATACACGGATAAACGGAAAATCATCACGAAAACAAGCATGACCAACATGGGTGAAAAACTTCCCGCTGACGGATTCTTGCGCATCCATAAATCTTATATTGTTTCCTTGTCGAAGATTGAAGCATTTACTGCACACAGTATCGAAGTGCCGGGTAAGGAACTTCCTATTGGACGAAGCTATAAAAATACGGTGTTGGACACGTTGCAGTATAACGGCAGTATAGCTGGATAAACCCATATAGTTGAAGAAACATTTTAACCTGGGAATGGTGCTAATCTTGTTTCTTTGAATACATTTGTCGGAAAAATTTGAGAATGGCCGTTTTTCCGATATATAGTTATTTTGCACTTAATTGCAAGTTGATTCCTGTAAGTCATTATCTTCCAGAGGAAAACAAGGACAGTGTTTATGAGGTTTTACGTGTAATGCGCGGAGTTCCGCTGTTTCTTCCCGACCATTTAAAACGTTTGTCTCAATCGGCAAAGCTGGCCAATCTGGAAATCCGTTTTTCAGAAAAGGAAATTGAAGAGTCGCTTTCAAATTTAATTCAGGAAAATCAGGTTTCAGAAGGTAATATCCTGATTTCGTGTAAGGAAAATTTAATTGCCTTTTTTATTCCTCACAAATATCCCGGACACGTATTATACGAAAATGGAATTCGTGCCGGAATTTTACATGCAGAAAGACAAAATCCGAATGCAAAAGTATTTCAGACCACAGTTCGTCAACAGGCGGATGAAATGATGCTTAAAGATGATTTTTATGAAGTTTTGCTGGTCGATCAAAAAGAACGGGTTACAGAAGGTAGTCGGAGCAATGTATTTTTTGTAGAACAGAATAAAATTGTAACCCCTCCTCCCGGCGAAGTGCTGTTGGGTGTTACCCGCAACAAAACTATTTTTCTGGCGAAGAAATTGAATATTAATGTAGAAGAAAGAAGTGTTCTTCTGCCCGAATTAAATTCATTTAATGGTGTTTTCGTTACAGGAACTTCTCCAAAGATCTTGCCTGTAAAACAGATTGAAGAAATGAGTTTTGATCCTAGAAACCCCTTGATACAGCAACTAATAAACGCGTATGATAGCCTGACTGAAGAATATATTTCCGGAAAATAAAAAGGCACCTTTCCAACAGAAAAGTGCCCCTCCTGGAGTCAGCAATGAATATTAAATTCTGCTTTCAAGGATTTCTTCAATTTCTATATATCCAATATCCTTTAGTTCACCGAGTTTATAATCCCTGCCTTTAAATCTTTCCTTTATTTTGCCAATAGTTTCAGTCGGAACCTGGTATTCTGTTAATGTGGACCGAATTCCAACTGATTCAAAAAAATGGATGGTATTTTCAATGGCAGCGTCAATTCTCGTATCTTCACTTCCTTCTGTAATTCCCCATACTCTTGCAGCATACTGCAAAATTTTATCCTTTTTACTTCCCCTTTTTTTATTCATAATTCCAGGTAAAACAATGGCCAGTGTTCTTGCATGATCGATACCATGAAAAGCAGTTAATTCATGTCCAATATCATGCGTAGCCCAGTCCTGGGGTACACCGGCCCCGATCAAACCATTCAGGGCTACTGTTGCACTCCACATAAAATTTGCAGCGGCATCATAATCAGTACGATTAGCCAACACTTTTGGACCCTCTTCAATTAAAGTGGTCAGGATACTTTCTGCAAAACGGTCCTGGATTGGGGAGTTTACCTGAAAAGTAAGGTATTGTTCCATAACGTGTACAAAGGCGTCAACAATTCCGTTGGCAACCTGTCGATCGGGAAGCGTAAAAACACATTCAGGGTCGAGAATGGAAAATTTCGGCATTACCTTTGGCGAACTAAAAGCAAGCTTTTCGGTTGTTGAAACACGTGAAATTACTGAATTTCCGTTCATTTCAGAACCTGTTGCCGGCAGCGTTAAAATATCGCCTAACCGGAATTGCGTCTTCTACTTTTTTCCCTTTCGCCAGAATGTCCCACGGATCACCATCTGAATAGCATGCTGCTGCCGCAATAAATTTGGTAGCATCCAGTACTGAACCTCCACCAACAGACAGTAGAAAATCGATCTTTTCACGGTGAACAATATCAACGGCTTTCATACAGGTTTCATAATGTGGATTGGCTTCAATTCCCCCAAATTCGATAACATTGAAACCGCTCAGGGCATTTAAAACCTGGTTGTAAACTCCGTTTCTTTTAATGCTTCCTCCACCGTATGTTAATAGTACTTTTGCATTTTCAGGAATTTCCTTTGCTACATTTGCAATGGTATTTTTCCCAAAAATAATTTTCGTCGGATTTTTATATTCAAAATTGTACATAGTTGTTTGATTTGCTTTTATTTGTAATCTGATAAATTAAATGCAAAAAAGGAAACCAAAGGTATTTTAAAATGGCGGGAAAATCAAAAGAAAAACATTCCGACATCGATTTTAAACAATTGTTTAAAGGTTCTTCTGATGATGAAATTACAGAAGTACTGAAGAAAAGAAAACATTATCAGGCAGAAGCAGCGGAAGCGGCAATAAATGAGGCTATTGGAAGAGGATTGATTCATTCGGAACAAGACTTATTTGCTGAAAAATACAGGGTTGAGCCATTAAAGTTTTCACTTTTCCCGAACATCGAAAATAAGGTCAGTCGCTTAAAGCTTAGGAGAAGTATGACACGATCACTGCTTTTCCTGGGGGCAATTATAATTATTTGGGGAGCGTGGGAAATTTATCGTCACCGGTTTGCTGAAGGAATTGGGTTTGTTTTAGCTGGGACCATTTGGAATCTCATTTCATTTTCTTTTTTTAAATCCGTAAAACATTATCGAATCAATCTCCTTCTTGTGATACAGGGAGTTGCCGCTGTTTACGCAGCTATAAAGCTGGGTTCATACAAAGGGCTTGTTTTTATGGATGTCTTTATTGTAGTTTTTCTGTTTGGCTTTATATTGTACGGATTAATTTACATGAAAAAATTATAGGATTAGTTATTCCGGCCTTTTTCTGAAATCTTCTCCTAAATACTTATTCGTCTATAAAATAAGGTGACTTATCGAATATAGAAAGGAGCTTGCCCAAACATTTTCTAATTTTAATATCGTAACTTTTAAAGCAATAATAAGAAACGAGCATGACAAAATTTTTGACACATACAACAGTTATAAAGATCATGCGAGTTCCCTGTCTGCTGAACAGGCAGGCATCTTATACCTTAATAAACAAACAATTTTAATATGATGAAAAAATCAGCAATAATATTTACGGTATTTGTTTTGTTTTTTACTTCAGCAGCGTTTGCCCAGGACGATGACTGGGATTCAAAAAAGTATGATATTGGCGAATTTTCCAGAATTTATCTTGAAGGGGGATTTAAAGTTTATCTGATCCAGGATAAAACATGTGGATTAACAGCAAAGGCAAAGGACAATGATATCTTCGATGATTTGATTGTCAAAAATGAAAATGGGAAACTTCATATAAAAATGGATCGTGATTTTTTTCATTATGAAAAAGTAACCCTTTACATTACATTCGATCAGTTAAAACAGTTGGAAATAGAAGGGGGCGCTAATCTGAAAACAAGAGGATATATCGATCTTCAGGATTTTTCAATGAGTGTGGAAGGCGGTGCCAAAATTGAAATGGATTTAAAAGCAGAGGATATCGATATTACTGGTGAAGGTGGATTTTTATTTGAACTTGAAGGAGTGACCCGGAACCTCGAAGTTAAAATTTCAGGGGCCGGGCATGTAGATGCGGATAATCTGGAAGCTCAAAATGTTGATTTTCAAATTGAAGGAGTTGGTACAGGAAGTGTTCATGCCGTAAAAGAGTTAAATGCAAGAATTGAGGGAGTTGGAAAAATACGGTATAAAGGCGATCCAAAAGTCACGCAATATATCGATGGATTGGGATCTGTAAAAAGGGACTGAAAGGAAAAATAAGCCGTATATAAAAAAAGGATAAAAATTAAAATTTTACCCTTTTTTTGTTTCTTAACGAGCTTGTTTTTTTATCAGCCGCTTTATCGAAATCATTAATAATCAATTCGCGTTTATTACCATCGTATCTGGAAAATCCACGATCGAAAATATGTATATGGCCGGGTGATTTTTGCACTTTTTTTGGCAACAATTTCTGTCCCGGTAATATCTTCAATAGCTGCTTTTCAACAACGGTTCGTTTATGTCTCCTAACGGAACTCCTTGTCAATAGTATCACTAACTGCAATATCAGGTGTCAATCCATTTACAAAATCGGTATATCCTTGTGTATTCTTATAACGGAACATGATAGCATAAATACCCCAATTTTTAAAATCAGCATAATAGGTACTATCTCGTATAGAAATCTTCCGGTTTCCAAGATATTGCCCCACCGGTATATTTCCCATAAGTTGTTTCTCCAACAGTTACAACATCCATATAAGGCTTTAACCCGATTATAGATAATTCCGCAGCAGAAGCAGTTCCACGTCCGGTAAGGATGTAGAGTTTATTAAGTCCCATTTTTACCGGTACAGAGTTAATAAGCCTGACTTCCAGCTGATTCTGGACTCCATTTTGCTCCCAGTATTGCTGGTATTTATCGTTCCATTGTAACGTTACCAGTACGTCACCATCTGAAACAACATTTGCAGGGGCTAAAGCACTACACAAATATTGTGCTGCTACTGATGTTCCTCCCGGATTGTAGCGTAAATCAAGAACTACATCCTGAACTCCTTCGTCTATAAAATGCTGAAGAACGGTATCAATACTGCTGTCGAAATTATCAATAAACTGAGCATACAAAAAATACCCGATTTTGTGCCCACCTTCATCAATAATTTTTGAAAATAATACTGGATTCAATTCCAATTGCTTTGAACTCAATGTTGTTGTAACTGTATTTATAATTCCTTGGTCTGAAGTATATTTACCGTATGTAAAAGTCAAATTATCACTATTAAGCAAATCGGTGTAATTATTCTCCGTAATATCTGCACCATTCATCTGATAAATTATATCTCCTCGTTTTATTCCGGCTTTTTCAGCTGGTGTGCCAGGATAAACAAATTCTACCAATGCAAAAAAGGTGCCTGTATCCAAGAATTTACCAAAAGACAATGACCATCCGAACGATGTTTCTTTACCTTCGATACTGTTTTCATAAGACTGGATATCATCCGTTATATAAGACCATTTATCGTCTTTATAAAGTAATTTTTTAAAATAGGCTTTTGAATCAAATTCATAACGAATGTCAATATCGGGTAGTTCTTTGTACCACAGATACACTTCATTCATTACATCCTCGATGAACTGATTGATATTTTGCGTTAACTGCGGAGCTTCATCTTTAGCTGGAGTGGGGATCTTCTTTTTTACATCCCGACCATATCACTACTGATAACAATATCAGCATGATAATCTTAATATGCGTCTTCATTTTTTCTGAACTTTAAAATTTATGAATTGAAATTAGTACAAAAATAATTTCATTTTGCTATTTTTCTTCTTTTGGGTATTCAATTCTAATGTGGTATATATTAATTAACTTTTGTAATAATGTTTCCTTAATAATATTTATATCACTGAACGTTAAAGCTGATTGATCGAGTTGTTTTAATTTAATTTTATTATCGATCATGTTGTCGATCAGCTCTTTAAATTTTTCGTAATTTTTTTCCGGCAAACTGCGAGAGGCAGCTTCAATACCATCAACCAACATAACAACCGCTGCTTCTTTCGATCGTGGCAATGGCCCCGGATACATAAACGAATTTTCATCTGTTTTGGTATCTGGATGCTCCTGTGCATGTTTTATATAAAAATAACTGGCTTTTGTAGTACCATGATGTGTTGCAATAAATTCAATAATAGGCTCGGGAAGTTTGTGTTTTTGAGCCATTTTTACTCCGTTTTTTACATGGTCAATAATTATTTCTGCACTTTTGATATAACTAATTTCATCGTGAGGATTTAATCCTGCTACCTGGTTTTCAATAAAAAAGTTGGGCTTGGAAATTTTCCCGATATCATGATATAATGCTCCAGCACGCACCAGGAAAGGATTTCCACCGATTTTCAGAATTACTTCTTCGGCAAGGTTGGCAATCTGCATGGAATGTTGAAAAGTTCCCGGCGCCTCTTCAGCAAGCTTTCTTAACAATGGCTGGTTGCTATCTGAAATTTCAATTAGAGTTACATCCGAAATAAAACCAAATATTTTCTCGAAAATGTAAATCAGCGGGTAAACTATTAATAAAAGGCCACTGCTGATAACAAACCATTTATACATGTCAAAACTGAAGGTAAACATAGAGCCTTCGTGGATGAGGTTTATTGCTGTATATACAACAAGGTAGGTTAAAAGCACCCACATTGTTGCCAGCACCAGATGAACACGTCGGTGCATTTTGTTTAAACTGAAAACCGCTACAATCCCGGCAGAAACCTCTAAAAGGATAAACTCATAATTATTGGGCGCGTAAAATCCAATCAGAATTGTAGTTATTATGAGCATAAAAATAGCTGTACGCGAATCGAAAAAAGTTCGGACGATAATGGGGAAAATGGCTATTGGAACCAGATAAATATGAAGGTTGGGAAAAGTATTTATAAAGCTGGCTATAAAGACAGTTCCAATCATAAAAAGCATCAGAAAAGTCAGCTTTCGCAATTGCCGTAATACATCATGCCGATAGATATACAAAAAAGTAAAAATCAACGTAAGAAGAGAAACAATAAATAACGCCTTCCCAAAAGAAACGGTGTATTGGCTGATACCCTTTCCTTGCTCCATGGCGTAACTGGCTTTTAAAGACTCCAGTACCTGGAATTTTTCAGCATCTACAATTTCGCCCTGAAGAATAATTCGCTCACCCTGTTGCACCATTCCCCTCGAAGGTAAAATACCTGCAACTGCTTCCTGCATTTCCTTTTCGGTAGTTTCCTTATCATAAGTTAAGTTGGCAACAATATATTTTTCGGGAGAAATTGGAAGTAGCCACTTTCTTACATTCGGGCCAATCTTTTCAGCTTCCTGAAACATCCGACTCAATTCATTATAAGCGGTCTTTTCTGAGTAAAGCTTGCTGATTTCTATTTTTGAAACATTTTGGCCAACCCGTTTTTTGATTTCTGTTTTGCCTGTCAGTTCAGTATAGGAATCGATAGAACGTTGCAAAATTCCGCTTTGATAAATTTCTGTTAACACGTCCTTTATCATTGCAAAGGCAATTGCTTTTTTACTATCGGATGAGTCGGCTGCAATATTTAAATCTGTTTCGAGTTGTGCCAGATGCGTATTTAATGCAGTTGTGTCGTACATAAAATAGGGAACTACTGTTTTTAGTTGTTCCGCTTTCTCTGCATCCAGTTCGGCAGGTGATTTTAAAATTGCAAAATTGAACGGAGCCACCAGGTTTTGGTGACGCCAGGGCATTCCTTTCTGGTATTCATATTTAAATTTGGGTTCACCAGGAAGAATAAGAAAAAGTACCACTGCCGTGAACAGGAAGATAAAAATCCAGTAAAAAATCTGGGTGTATTTTTTTAACCTGTTTCTAAAATTTTCAGCCATAGATCAGAATATTTTAAAAGACAATTTTAATTATGATCAGTTCCCCGTATTCTTTAAAACAAAATCGTGTAAAATTAGATGATTTCAGCATTTTACTAACTCCATTTTTTTCATAGTTTTGCAGGTACGGGCATGTAATGCACAAAATTTCTTTTTCGATAAAATTAAGAATTTATTTTGATGAACTACGGAATTTCGAATCTCAGTATCATTCCGGTCAGAAAAGATCCTTCGGAAAAAAGTGAAATGGTGACCCAGATCCTGTTTGGTGAACATTTTGAACTTCGTGAACAAATGGTTGGCTGGACAAATGTTAAGCTTGATTATGACGGATACGAAGGCTGGGTAGATTCAAAAATGATAATACCACTTTATGATCGTTCTGTGGGAAAGATTTCAAATAACCCTATTGCGGTAACTACCGATATAATCACGATTATTCCGGTTAACGAAGAGCAGAATCTAATGCTGGTGGCTGGCAGTACATTGCCTGTTTGGCGTCCGTATTTGAAAGAATTCAGTGTTGGGAAGGAAACTTACTCAGCCAGTGGCGAAGTTAGTTATGGCGAACTTGATAATCCACGTGAATTTGCTATTAAGCAGGCGCTAAAGTACTTTAATGCGCCGTATCTTTGGGGAGGACGTACACCTTTTGGAATCGATTGCAGCGGACTGACGCAGGTTATTTACAAAATGATCGGGATTAAATTACCCCGCGATGCCAGTGAGCAGGTAAAAATGGGCACTGCCATGAGTTTTGTCGACGAAGCTGAACCAGGCGATCTTGCTTTTTTTGATGATGAAGAAGGAAATATAGTGCACGTCGGGATTATCTGGAAGCGAAACAAAATTATTCATGCATCTGGTAAAGTGAGGATCGATAATGTTGATCAATTTGGTATTTTTAATGTTGATACACAACGTTACACTCACAAAATGCGTGTAATGAAAAAAATTATCAATTCAAATGGAACGCACTGAGCTATTGATCTATATTGTCATTTTTGTAGTGCTGATTTTATTGGTACTGAGGTACTGGAGAACTGGGAGAAAGAAGTAAGCAGTCTCAGTATTCATTAAAAAAGAATTTAACTGAATCAAAAAATGATCTCACTGTTGCCTTTTGCCTTTTTACTTTTGCCTTTGAACTTTAAACTTTAAACTCTATCCTTGATCTATGTACACTTATCCATATCCACGGGTTGCTTTAACGGTTGATGCCATTGTTTATGTCAGTGAACGGATTCCTGTACTTACCGACAACATGAACTCTGATGGCATAGTAAATGAAACGCTGGTTCTTCTTATCAGGCGGGGAAATGAACCATTTAAAAATATGTGGGCCTTGCCTGGCGGTTTTATCGAAATGGAAGAGTTGCTGGAAGAAGCCTGTAAACGTGAGTTGCAGGAGGAAACCGGGATAAAAGTGGAAAAAATGACCCAGTTCAAAACCTATGATGAAGTGGACCGTGATCCGCGACACCGTACTATTTCTGTTGTATTTACTGCAGAACTGGAAAATCGGGTAGAAGTGGAGGGAGGTGACGATGCAGTTCAGGCTGACTGGTTTTGTATTGATAGTCTTCCACAATTGGCTTTTGACCATCAACGGATTCTGGATGATTTTAAAACGATGCTCAAAGAGAAAACTCAGTAACTTAACTTAGATCTTCGGTTTTATTCTTTAATAATTTTTGCACTTAAAATACGAACATCTTTCAACGGACGATCCATGCCATCGGTTTGTACCGATGCAATTGAATCTACAACTGGTAATCCTGAAACTACTTCGCCAAAAACTGTATAGTTTTGATCCAGATGTGGAGCGCCTCCAATTGTTTTATAAACCTTTCGATGCGATTCAGGAATTCGGTATTGTTCAAAAGCTGTGTAGTTTTTTGCTAATGCTGTGAATCGGCTGTTGATTCTTTCAAATGTCTTCCAGTCTTCTGTTTTCATCGCTTCATTTAACGAATCCAACTGATTTTTATACAATGAATCATGTTTGATGTAGAATTGTGCGAGCCACCCGTTAATACGTTTTTCTGCTATATCGAGCAGGCTGTCGTTAAACACTTTTCCCTGGACAATATAAAATTGGGTACTGCTGGATTCCCTTTCCGGGGTATCGCTTCTGGCAGCTGCCAGTGCCCCTTTTTTATGAAACAATTCCGGAGTTATTTCCGCAGGTACAGTATATGGAAGATCTCCATCGCCAAGTGTGTCGCCAGGTTGGGCATATTTGCTGTTTATATCACCTCCCTGTATCATAAAGGTTTTAATTACACGGTGAAACAACAAACTATCCAGAACTCCATCGTTTACGATTTTTATAAAATTATCCCGGTGGAGGGGCGTTTCGTTGTAAAGTTTCAGTATAATATTGCCATAATTGGTAACCAGTTCGACTTTTGTTGACGATATTTTTGGCTCTTCCTTCTTTTGCCGGGAAACACACGAAGTGATCAGAACTAAAAGTAAAAGCGACAGTCCTGTATATCTTTTCATATTTATATTTTTATTTCGAATCTCTCTCAAAATCTTAAAATAGTGTTGATGCCAACTACTTCAACAAATATTGTGATGTAATAATTATAGCCACAACCAGAATGATCAGAATATAAGTGTACGGGCTTGCAAAATTGAAAGTCCATCCCATCGAATTAATTTTTGGAACTGTCAATCGCGGATCTTTGCGGTTAAAATAAAATACACCTCTCCAATTAGAAGGATTTTTGTGCATCGTTTCGAGGAGTTCTTTTTCAATTTTTCTTTTCATTCTATTATGTTGAAAATTGGTTTAATTTATTTGTTCATTGCCCTGATTTTTAAATCTTTGGGCATTTTTTCAATGGCATATCTCAATGCAGTGCGCGGCATTACCGCTTTATTTTTCATTACGAAGTTAAATATTTCCTGTTGATTTGCCTGGCTTGCAGCTTTTAACATCCATCCGTAACCTTTTTGAACCAGATCATCTTTATCTTGAAGCAGTATGTTTGCGATTTCCAATATGTCTTTCAGGAACTTCCCTTTTCTTGCAGGAATTATCAATGTTACAGCAGAAGCTCTTCGCACCCATCGGTTATCTGATCTTGCAAAGTTTTTCAGATGAGCCAAATATTCAGGATACATTTCAATAAATTCGCCAACGGTATGATTACAAAGGGTATCGCATGAAGCCCAGTTAGTTACATAGTTGTTTATCCATCGTTCAAAAGTTTGAAAATCTTCAGGCTCGAATTGTTTATGCAAGTAGTATGACCAGTTGCAGGCAACAAATGACTCTTCGATGTACCCTGATTCCCATAACGTTTCGCACAATTCAAGTATTTCTGACTTTGTTTTGTTATTTACCTGTTTGAACAACTCCTTGCTGATTTTGTGTACCGTTGGTACTTTTACGCCGTATGATTTTATCTCCTCCTTAAAAAAGTTCTGGCTGCTTGCCAGGGTTTTTTCATCGGCATTGTTTTCGAACTCTTTCCGAATTATTTTAACTATATCTTCTTGTTGGTTATTCATTTTTTTTTGCTTTAATAACTTCCGATGGAAAAGTATTCTGACTGACTTCTACAACTTCAGTGATGCTAAAACCTGCATTTTCCAGATAAGTTTTAAATGAAACAGGCCGGCAACCGGTTAACAAATCCGGAAAATGTTTGGCAATCCAAAGCCAGAAACTATTAATTTTCTTTTTCCCAAACGAGAATGTTGATATTACAACTGTTCCTCCAGGTTTTAAAACCCGGTGAAATTCATTCGCAATATTATCAAAAGTCGCCACAGGCATTAAATCAACCATGAAATTATTAACGACGCTATCAAATGTATTATCTTCAAAATCGAGTTGTAAAGCATCACCTTCTATTAGTTCAAATTTACCGGTGTTTTTTTGCAATCTTTTTCTCGCTTTGTTCAGCATATCCGGCGATAAATCTATACCGATATTTGTTCCATTTGGATTTCTTCGTACAATTTGTTCAAACAATACACCGGTACCGCAGGCTATCTCTAAGATCTTTTCACTTCCTTTAATATCTGAAAGACGAATCACTTCCCTGGCTGCCTTACTCTCGGTAAGCCGGCTCCATAAATCATAAAACCAAACTACTTTTTTAAAACTTTTTATGGTTTTGGTTTTATCCAGTGTTCGTTCTAATATTTCCATGGCAGCAACTAAATCACGATTTATTTTTCAGATTTAAAATAAACAACAGGCGGTTTCCATGTTTCCGAATTACTCGTAATACCATGCTTGTAACTTACAACTTCCATCGATGCAGGGACAACTTTTATTGAAAGATAATCTTCGGATTTATTTGGGTAGAACGAATTCCACTCGGTTTTCCAGTGTTTTTCTTTCTCTTTTTGATCGTTTATTAAATGAGCTGATCCGTGAATAATCACATATCCTGTGGCGTTACTATCAAAATAATAAAGCGCAACATTCGGATTATTTTTGATCTGATTTACCTTCCTGCTTTTCGGATTTGTCCCCAGCCAAACGGTAAAATCACTTTCGGGCAAGAAAGGATCCATTGTCCTGGCCGTGGGAAGACCTTTTTCATCAATTGTGATCAGCGCACAGGTTTTTACTTCCGACATGATTTCTCTTGCGGCATTAATACATTTATTCCTTAATGAATCATTTTGTTCTATATTCTGGCTAAAACTGGTGAATGGTACCAGAAGAAGAATTGAAATAATAATTTGGGTGAAGTTTTTTAATTGCCTGGTATTCATAATGTACATTTTATTGAATTACTACTTTTAGCAAATTTACCGGGTTTCTTTTACACAACCTTTATCTTATAATGTTTTTTTCGTTGTAGTCATCCTCGTGAAATCCTGCTTTCTCAAATCCGCCGGGGTTTGCTAGCATCAAAATCATGAATATTAGTTTATCCAACTCTATTTCAGATTGTGCAACAAAAATTCCATGTATATTTTATTTCCTGCCTCAACCAGTTGTACCCAAATCAACAGGCGCTGTCCCGTATATTCTACTCCGGCCAATTACATCGGTAAAATTGCTTGCTTCATATTCTTCAAATTACCGGGCAAGAAATACCTTTTTATTCAAATCAGTTTGGCTATTCTTTCAAATATAGTTTTGTTGCAAATACAATCGTGAAAAAATATGGAATCGCAAAAGATAATTCAACTAACTGTTGAGTTTGAAATGGATTAGCGGGTTCTGAATAAAAAGTGTATGTCGTTGCAAAAATATAGGCGAGCAGAGTGCTAATTACGTAATATCGAATAGAAAGCATTCCCGGATAATCTTTTGGTTTTATCTTAAAAAGAAAGACAATAAAAACAATTATGGTGGCTACCCAAATCGTACTTGCGGTTAGTAGAACAGTTTTTTTCCAGGCCAGTTCAAACAGATTGATAAATAAAGCGCTTCTAAAAAGAACTTCCAGGATAAAAACAATAAGAATGGAAATTTGTAAAACCGTTAATTTATAGTACCTGAAATAGCGATAGAATGCCAGCATTAAATATCCAAATGGAATTAAGAAGATAACATTTTGAATAATCATCTGTAAGGTATCAGTCTTTGTGGGAGTTTTAAAAAAGAAGAATAATCTTAAGGTTAAAATGTACAAAATCAAAAAAGAAGAACTTAAAATGATACTATTTCTTTTAGTTCTGTTAATGGTGTATTCCATATAATTATTTATTAAGATTACTGTGAGTGTGAACCTGTTAAACTTGCTGCAGGGGTTGACTTGTCAGACCGCTAAACCCCCCGCCTGCCATATACAATTCCTAAGTTTACATTTTTACATATTACTGTGTTCAACATAAAAGAACGGAAGAGTGGAGTAAGGTTAATATACATAGTAAGCATAAAGCTTGTCAACATTGATGATTCCCACTCTTTCGCTACTTAAATACGATTAGTTCTTTGGGCTTCAAAGCCCGTTTTCAGGTTGTTATATCCAAGTAGCCTCGTTCTTTCATTAAAAAAAATTAACTATGAATAAAAGTACAGAATTTATTGGTATTGACATCTCCAAAATGGTGTTTGATGTCTGGAGTGAAAGTTTCGGCTATAGAAAGTTTAAAAACAATGAAGATGGTTTTTCTAACTTTTTTACAAATTAACAAGGCATCTCATTTCTTAACTCAAGTCGATGAAATTGAACTCTGTCACGAATAATTTTGTTCTCAATTATCAAGGTTTCAACGTTAACCAAACTTAGGTGTACCTTATGAAAAATAAACATATTATAGTCTCCATCATTTTACCAATGATTTTCACTTGCTTTTTTAGTTCTGTTGCCTATTCTCAGGAAGTCAAACGATCTACAAATAATCCTGGTGCAATCTCACAATTTTATTCACCATGAAAAAGTTGCTTTCAAATTCAATTATTTCGGTGAATTAGTTCTACATCCGGGCCTGACAGTTGGAGTCGATTATACCCTGTCAAAAAGCAATCGCCTTACTGTTCATTGGGATGTTGATTTAGGTGGATATTGGCATCGTTGGAATAATACATCTTTATTTTTAAAATCAACTATTGGAACAAGATTGGCTGCAGGGCCTGTTTTTGCCGATATAAATGCCGGAATAGGATACATGCATTCATTTGCTGCGGGTACAATTTACCAAAAAGCTGCGGGAGGTGGAGTTGAAAAAGCAAGCAACCGGGGACATGCTCATTTCATGCCCAACGCGTCATTCTTACTGGGATGGGACGGCACCCGAAAAGGAAAACAGCGATGGACCGTTCACTTCGGTCCCGAAGTTTATTTACAATCATCATTTAACCACATTTTCCTTCCGCATATTGCGATGAATGTGGGTATAACCTATAAATTCAAACAAAAATGAAAACGATAGTTTTATATACTGTAAGCATCTTAATCTTCGTTTTTACCTCCTGTCAAAAAGAGGACTTTTACGAAGGGAATCACTTTTTTGTGAGAAATGCAGGTGCTGAAATGCCCGTTTATGTAAAAGGGAATGTAGCGTCCGGAACTTTCATTCTTTTTCTTCATGGAGGTCCTGGTGGAAACGCTTCGCTTCCTTCTTTTATGCCGGTATCAAAGGAACTGGAAAACGACTATGCTTTCGCTTATTGGGATCAAAGAGGATCGGGTCTTTCCATGGGCAATCCGGACCAAAGTACGTTTACGGTTGAACAATTTGTAGCTGACCTTGACCTTGTTATCGAAACAATTAAGTTAAAGTATAATAATCCACGAATTGTTTTCTATGGAATAAGTTGGGGAGGTGCTTTGGGTAGCGCTTATTTAAGTACCGGCAATTATCAGGAAAAGGTGGATGGTTTTATCTGTATGGATAGTGGACATAACCTGGTTGAGGGAATACCAAAATCAGTAGTATTTGTTAAAAACTATGCTCAACAACAAATTGACAAGGGAGTTGATGTTGATTACTGGACAGAAGCCCGGGATTGGTGCGCAACAGTTCCTGACATGACCGATGTAGATAATTATTTTAAATACGATGCTTACTTATCAAACACAAATGCATATCGTTTTGACCCTGATCAAGAGATTGAAGGACCTGAGGTTGGAGCGATGGGGACCATGAATTCCTATCTTTCTCTCGCCATATTTTTTAATGGTCAATATCTTGCTAAACGATTTAATATCCTCGAACTCAATCTTAGCGACGATATGGAAAGAATAAAAATCCCTTCGATTGTGATTTGGGGAAGGCACGATGGAGTAAATACCATCGAGATGGGATTTGACGCCTATAACAGCATTGGCGGGCCGGATTTTACTGAGAAGCAAATGGTGATTCTTGAAAATAGTGCCCATGAGGGATACATGGAAGAGCAAGATTTATTTTTAGCCACATTTCGTGGATTTGTAGATAGTCTGTAAAGTCTTCCATTCAATCTATTTTCATTTCTTAACCCAGGTCAATGAAATTGGTATGCGACCTAAATAACTTTGTTACCATAATCATCTAAAAATTAAAATTATGAAATCACAGAAAATAATTGCCCGGACTTTTGGTATTTTTTTTCTGCTTGCATTTTTATCTTATGGAGTTGGAAGTAGTATTACGGGTTCAGTTACTGATGCCGCAGACTCACTGAGTACTATCAATACAAATAAAGTACAACTTATTATAGGTGTTATTCTAATGGCATTAGTTCACACCATTGTAAATATTGGACTTCCGGTTCTAATGGTACCCATTCTAAAACGCTTCAACAAGATTTTAAGCTATGGCTATCTAAGTGCGGGTATTACTGCTACCGTGATACTAATTGTCGGTTCCATCTTTTTACTATTATATATTCCCCTGGGTTCAATGTATAATAATGCGGATTCCACCGATTTAAACTTCATTTTGAAACAATCGGGACTTTGTTAACAAAAGGAAACTTTTATGCCTATCAGATAGGTATGGCAATATGGGGTTTGGGTGGCCTGATGTTTTGTTATTTATTATACATTTCAAAGTTGGTTCCAAGGGGATTATCAATTTGGGGCTTTCTGGGTTACATCGTTTTTATTGCCGGAACTATTACAGAACTATTCGGATATCCTTTTGGTGTTCAATTAGCCATCCCCGGTGGATTATTTGAGATTACACTTAGTATTTGGTTGATTATAAAAGGATTTAAAGAATCTGAACTAAGACAAGCTAATCATTATCTGATAGCAAGACGTTTTCTGATGCGGCTCAAAGATTCCGGCTTTACGCCAATATAACTTGCAAGATGATATTGGGGTATTCGCTGGAACAAATCGGGCCTTGATTTCATGAGTTTCAGATAGCGTTGCTCAGGTGAGTCAGTATAATAGGAAGTCAATGCTTCTTTTTGCTCTGCAAAGGCAGCTTCCATAATGGTTCGTGAGATTGTTTCAAATCGGGGAAAGCGCTTGAATAGTGCCTGGCCTTGCTGCTCGTCTCCTTCAACAACCAAAGTATCTTCAACACAAATCCAATTATGCTTTGCAGCATTTTGTGGGGTAAAGCTGTTTAATGAAATGGCCCATTGTTCTTCTGTGAAGAAATTGGTCGTTTTCTCTTCACCCTCAGTTAGAATATACTCTCTTACACAGCCTTCGAGTATAAAATAGGTTTTAACCGAAATTTGTCCTTCTTTTATCAGGAAATCACCCTTCTTAAATTTCTTCGTTTGCATGCTTTCAGCGATGGCTTCCGCCTCTTCTTTTGAAAGTGGTGATATTCTTGAAAAATAGTCTACAAATTTGTTTTCCATGGAACATTCTTTTTTAATTGTAACATTTCCAAAATATTTTAACACTAAAACACAGATTTAAGTTTGTTTCTCAAAGGTTGTCGATAGCGGCCACTTGTATGTGGTCGGGCGGGATTTCTGGAAGAAATCGTGTCAGACCCGCAGGAAAGTGGGCGAAAGGTCTGACTTGTCAGACCGCTAAACACCCCGCCTGCCATATACAATGTGTTAGCAATAGTGCTTTAATAATTTGCAATTAATGATTCGTATGGAATATTTAATTTATCATGGAGTTTTCTAATCATATTTATATTTAATTTTCTTTTTTTGTTAAATATCTCAGATACTCTACTTTTATATCCTAATATTTCAGCTAAATCTTTTTTTGTCATTTCCATTTGTTCCATTCTGAACTTGATTGCTTCAATTGGGTCCGGTGCTTCAATTGGATAATTTTCGTCCTCATATTTTTCAATTAGAATCGATAAAATTTCTGCTTCGTCCCCTTCTTTCGAATCAATTGGAGCATGAAAAATTTCTTCAAGTCTTTCAAGTGCTTGATTGTAATCTTGTTCTGTTTTTATCGCTTTTATGTCCATTTTAATATATTTTTCAGTTGCTACTAACGGTTAATTGTATGTGGGCGTAGCGGATTGCAGGTGATTGTCTATCCATAGTGAAAGACAGTAATTTCGCAGGACCCTTTCAATGTAACTTACATGTCAATTACAGTCATGTTATGTTTGATAATTATCATATTCTTTATGTGTGCCAATAAACAAAATAAAAACCCATTGCCTCTCATAGTTAATATCAACAATTAAACGGTACTTATTTCCAAAAATGTTAAAAACAACTTTTCCATTTTTTAGGATGCTAGCTTTTGCATAATCATTTTTAATTTCATTTGGATTTTTCCATGTTGCTTTTGAAGCTTCTTTATACCAAGTCTTTAATTGTTGTTCGGAGTCAGTATATTTTTCCCAGAACTCACGGAGAATCTTTTTTGCAATAACTCTCATGTTTTAATCTTTATAAAACAAAGATATAAAAAATTACCAAATTGGTAACTATTAGTGTATTTTTAGTATTATTGCTATGTGGGATGACACATTTATGCACATTATTTTTTCTATATGTGTAACAAAAGGTGTCATTTCCAATAAAATAGTATTGTAAATAGAACATTTCATGTTCCGCTTATTATTTCATCTATCGGGTTAATTACCTTTTGTATCTCCAAATTCGAAACATGTGTATAAATCTCAGTTGTTTGTATATTTTCGTGCCCCAACAAATTTTGTATAATACGTAAATTTGTTCCCTGTTCCAGCAACCGTGTGGCAAACGAATGACGCAACATATGTAAATGTACTCTCTTTTTTATTCCTGCTTTTTGTGCCAATCTTTTCATTACTCTTGAAATACTTGTACTCGAGTACTGCATGCCGTTCATTCCCTCAAAAAGCCAGACTTTTGGTTTTTAAGCAATAAAATATTCCCGAAGATGTTTCAATACACTGTTTGATAAAAGAGAATACCTGTCCTTTTTACCCTTGCCTCCCCGAACTTTAACAAGCATTCGTTTTGAATCAATATCACTTATTCTCAGGTTTATCAACTCGCTTCTTCTTAGCCCTGCTGAATAAATTAGCTCCAGTATGCATTTGTGTTTAATATTTGAAGTGCTTTTTAAAATAGCCTGAATATCTGCCTTGCTGAGCATATCAGGTAAAACTCTTTCTTTTCACGGACGTTCAATCTGAATCAGTTGTTTTTCTCTGCTTAAAATCTTTTCATAATAAAACTTTATGGCATTAATCCGCTGATTTTGTTCACTTCCCGATATATTCGACACCTTAATTAAGGATAAAATATAGTTGTTTATTTCTTCTGTTTGAATAGTTGTCAAATCACGATCGTTGAAATAATAAATAAAATCTTTAAAGTAGGCCGAGTATGTCGATAACGTGCTTTTACTGTATCGTTTCTGTTCCAAAAGCTCAACATATCCTTTTGGTAGATTAATGAGTTTTCGGTAAGGATATTTACGCACCGACATATTTTTGTTGATATTTTTTAAATCATTGTTTAATGATTCAGTGTCAACAAATGCAATTTTGGTAAAAATCTTTATAAAGTAAGGCAAATCAAAATCTTCTTCATCAATATACCAGCAACCCATGGTCCGACTCCAGGTTGCTGTGGTATGGCTTCGCAAAATATCCGTTATTTGGATATGATAAGGGAATTCAATACGTATTATATTTTGGCCTTTATGAAACCCTCTTCGGAGTTTTATGTTTGGACGTACAATCAATGTTGTAGGTTTTAGCTACCTTAAAAATAAACATAAAATTAATATCATCAATAGGTTAAGGAGTATTTTTATCCTGCCAGACAGGAAATGTCAATTTCCCGGCAATAAAGTTTTTACATCCTGAAAAAGAATAAAAAAACCGGACTTTAAAATCCGGTTTTTCAAAATTTCTTAAAATGCCCTGAAATCCCATTTTCCCCGAATAGGGCGGGTAAGCATCAAGTTAGCGAAATCGTCGCCGGTAAATCGTTCTGCTTTCGGATCCCACAACAGCGGTCGTTGCAGTTCGTAAGCAATATTGGTCAGGTTACAAACCGACGCTGTGCGGTGGCCTGTTTCCACATCAGAAATTGGTTTGGTACGTTTTTTTATAGCATCTACCCAGTCCTGGTAGTGGTTGTCGCTAAAGTAAACACGTTTATCCGTTGGTTTCAGGTCGGCTTTTGCCAGCGATTCATTAGGGAAAGTACGCAAAAACTCGCGGCTCACTTCAACTCTTCCTTCAGTACCTACAAACTGAACCGCATTTGCGTCTTTTGGTCCACCCCAGAGTTTATGGTTAACCCGAACGCCGTTGGCATAAACCATGGTCAATCCATGTATCTGAGCCGGTTTTTCAGGTGGAATAAATTGTACCGGGCCTGAGTTGTCCATGTCGAGTCCCCACTGTGCAATATCGAACATGTGAGCACCCCAGTCGGTAACATAACCACCACCAAAATCACGGTAACCACGCCACCATGCCCACGGGCCGTCGGTGCTTTTCGGTGCCAGAATTTCGTTGTATCCGCGGTAAAGCGATGGGCCAATCCATTCGTTCCAGTCGAGTCCTTCCGGCAATTCTTCGGTAGGTAAATCGCACTGTTTAACCGGCTCGCCAACACTCACGTTAATTTCTTTAATGTCGCCAATATAGCCGTTGCGCACCAGTTCCACAGCATGACGGAAATCGCGCCATGAGCGCTGCATATTTCCTGTCTGGAACACACGGTCGTACTTACGCGTGGCATTTACCATAGCACGACCTTCAGCAATGGTTAACGCCATCGGTTTTTCACAATAAATATCTTTCCCAGCTTTGGCAGCATCAACCGCCATTTGAGCATGCCAGTGGTCGGGTGCGGCAATGACCACAGCGTCAATGTCTTTGTTTTCAAGCAATTCGCGGTAATAGTGGTAAGGTTTCACCTTTGCATCAATACCTTTCTTTTGGTTGTTCTTCTCTGACGCAACAACAAAATTATCCAGTTTCTTTTTGTAAACGTCACTGGCAGCAATGGCCACTGTCTCCTTGCAGGCGCCAATGTTGTTGAGCAAAGTATAAACCTGTTTCCCGTTACCTATATACCCCAGGTTGAGCCTGTCGTTGGCAGCAACAAAACCTTTTCCGCCAAGTACGTGGCGTGGAATCACGGTAATGGCAGCAGCTCCCACAGCTGTTTTCCCGATAAATTTTCTTCTGTCCATGTTGATAATTTAAATTTGATTTTTATTGTCTGTTAATTTAAGTTTAGTTGTATTGAAGATGGTAAAAATGGTAGTTTTTCTTCTTGTTTCAAAACAATTTAATTAAATAATTTCTTGTCACGATTTAATCGGGATGCCTCGGGGTTCCATATATTCACTCTTGAAATTCAGGAGATCTGTCAGTTGCATGAATGACAATAGGGAAAATAAAGAAATCTAAACCATACAGATTTTTGGCCAATATTAGTTCTAACTTCATTCAGAAATATTTGACAATAAAAAATGGGCTGGAATTAATTTATTTCCAGCCTGTGTAAATAAGAATTATGCTGGGTTGTTTTAACCCTTTTTGAATTATTTAATGAGTATGAGTTTTCTTGTTTCAGAGAATTGATAACCATATTCAGATTTTGCCTGTATTTGATAAAAATAGACACCACCTTCCAAGTAGTCTCCATTGAATGTAGCCTGATATTTTCCAGCAGGTAGTTTCTTATTCACCAGGGTTTCCACTTCACGACCATACAAATTATAAACCAAAAGTCTGACATGGTTTTGAGAATATAGTTCGTATGGAATTGATGTCATTGAATTAAAAGGATTGGGATAATTCTGCCCCAGTTTGATTTGGGAGAGATCACGTTGAATGTTAAACCTCATTTCATTGCCAGTGGTCAAGATGCTATATTCCTCCACTGAACTAAGTATAACCGGTGAAGCTGGATTTTGAGGATTAGGATAGGAACCGCCAATAGCATAAATTTTATTTCCAACTGCACCTAAAAAAAACGTTTGACGTATTTCCTGCATCGGAGATTCTGTTGTCCATACATCTGCATCAGGATTATAGGTCTCATTTAAATTATACATAACAGGATAGGCATATCCTCCAACCGCATATATATTATCTTTTACAACACATGTAGCCAACGAAACACGGGATGTTGGCATATCTGTTTTTGTTGTCCATGTATCGGTTTGAGGATTATAAACTTCAACGATATTAAAACTGGAAGTAAGAAAATTCACCGTTCCCCCGATAGCATAAATTTGTCCGTTTACCGCGCTTGTTGAAAGCATACCACGTGCTGTTGGCATTGGAGTTTTTTCTGTCCATGAATCTGTTAAAGGAGTATAGGCCCAAAGGGAAGAAACCGGTGGTGATGCATAATCCTTCATTCCTCCCGTTAAATAGATAGTATCGTTTATTACGGCAATTCCGTAAAATGCATTTTCATAAGGCATGTTTGCCTTTTGTGTCCAACTATTTGTTTTAGGATCATATACATAAATGGTATTAGTGGCCTTCCCATACGGATTTGATCTCACACCTCCAAAAATATAGATTTTACGATTATAAGTGCAGGCTGCATGGGCACAACGTCCTTCCGGCATATCCTCCATTTTAGTCCATTCATCAGTTGCAGGATCATACATTTCGTTAACCTGGGTTACAGAGGTGTGAGTAGGAAATCCTCCAATCACGTAGATTTTCCCATCGACAACAGCACCCGATGTAAAACCACGGGCGGTTGGCATGGGAGTTTTTAATGTCCATTCATCATTTTGAGCAGAAGAAAGATTTATTAATCCTGAAAGTAAAAGCATCAATAATATCTTTTTCTGCAGTTTTGAAAAAGTGAAAGTTGATTTCATATTAACTCGTTTAAATTCTGAATATGAAAATTAAACCTCAAGTTTAGACTTTTTGCAGCTGACTCGGTATTAACTCCAGGAAACTGAGTGGTTATTTGCTGCTCCCAACATTGGAAATCATCCCAACACCTTCATCAACTATAAACCGTGTAGGATCATCAGGATCAACATGCCCGTTTAAATCAAAATGACCTGTTGCATTTTCAAACCGGCCGGTTCCGCCTTCAAATATTGCTGTACCGCTAACCTTATCACTGCCCATTTCCACGTTTGTAACTATTGTCCAACGCAAAAAGTCTCCGTTTGCAGCACACCAGTCACCTTCCTGGGACCAAAGAAGTATGCCTGGATTTACAGGATCAGGCGTTACACCGGTAGTATACCAGATGCTTTTTTCGGCTTGTAATTTTCCCAAATGAGTCATCGCTCCGTAACTTAATCCCATTGCAGGGAACTGATTGCCGGGAACAGGAAAGTCAGGCCAAAAATCGGTTACAACTACATATCCGACAACCATTTTTATCGGAACTTCTTTAACTACAGCCTTCTTTAATGCCGCATTATCTGTTGTTTCAGTATAAAACTCATCCTTTTCACATCCCGTGAAAAACAGTGCAATCGCACAAACGATTAATAAAAAAGTTTTAATTTTCATAACATTCCTCCTTTTTAAAAGATTTTCAACATTTTATAACCATTGTTTTAAAAACTCAACCATCAAAATAACTGTGTTAAGTTCAGGCAAAACATGATGCAGCACTAATCAAAATTGTTTCAAAAAGTTTCAATTTTCAGGAAAGCAGTTTTAAATGTGTTGAATGGATATCAAAATTGTTGCAAACGATGCTGGAAGGGATATTTTTCGGGAGATTTTAAAGTGATATTTATTTGCGGTTTTTGCATGGTCCACCGTGTAGAAATCCGGTGAAATTTTGCATAAAATTCAACAAATCCTCCGGCCTCTCCCTATAGCTATCGGGATCGGCCACCTCCTTTGTAAAGGAGGACGCGTCCTAATTAGTCAACTGATCCTTGCTCCTCAA
>CAVYOB010000029.1:0-141439 GCA_963769925.1 uncultured Prolixibacteraceae bacterium | reverse complement strand
TGTTTGATTATATGCAAAGTTTAGTTGAGCCGGGGAAAGTTTCGGCACGGGATTTCCTTAACACCCACGGTTGGATTGTAAACACCATGAATAATGAGTTTGGATTTACCGCTCCGGGGTGGGGATTTCCCTGGGGGTTCTTTCCGGGAGGCGCAGCTTGGTTATGTCAGCATGCTTGGGAACATTTTGATTTTACACAGGATACCACATTTTTAAGAAAGACCGCTTACCCTTTAATGAAAGAAGCTGCATTATTCTGGATCGACTATTTAACTCCGGATGAAAACGGTTACCTGGTTTCCTGTCCTTCATATTCGCCTGAACACGGTGGGATTTCAAAAGGAGCTTCCATGGATCACCAGATTGCCTGGGATGTATTAAATAATTGTGTTCAGGCTTGCGAGGTTTTGGAAATAAGATGAAGATTTTAAACAACAGGCTGCTTCTGTTCGGGACAGAATTTTTCCACCAACCATTGGGAAGTGGGGGCAGCTCCAGGAATGGAAAGAGGATGTGGATGATCCGAATGACAAACACAGGCATGTTTCGCATTTGTTTGCTTTATATCCCGGCAAGCAAATAACTACGGAAACAACACCAAAATTGGCAGAAGCGGCCCGGGTAAGTTTAAATGCCCGTGGCGATGACGGAACAGGTTGGTCACTGGCATGGAAAATAAATTTCTGGGCCCGGTTAAAAGATGGTGATCGTGCTTATAAACTTTTCAAACGACTGTTAAGACCGACAGGATTTAAAGGTACAAACTACGGTGGTGGTGGTGGAACTTATTCGAATATGTTTTGTGCGCATCCACCGTTTCAATTGGATGGAAACATGGGCGGTTGTGCAGGTATGGCAGAAATGTTATTGCAGTCGCAATCCGGAAAAATTGAGTTGCTTCCGGCGCTGCCTTCTGCGTGGAAAAACGGGAAAGTAAAAGGATTAAAAGCCCGTGGCGGTTTTGAGGTGAATATGGAATGGAAAGAGGGGAGACTTGTTCAGGCTGAAATAAAAGGAACTCCCGGATCAAAAGGAAAATATAAATATCTGGATCAATCGTCTTCGTTTGAGATTCCGAAAGATGGTGTTTTTAAATTAAGGTTTGAATGAAATATAATTACTTTGCAGGTTGAGACGCATTTGAAAGGAAAGTAAAAAGAAAACAAGTTAAAATAAAATGAACAACAGAAGAGATTTTATAAAAAAAGGAACATTAACAGTGGCCGGATTGACTGTTGCAGGTACAGGCAGGATGTTTGCCTCAGGCAGAAGTAATGAATATGTTTCCAATCGTCCGGCAGTGGGAGACAGGCATTTCACATCAAAAGCAGTGGAAAAAACGATTGTAAGCACCAAAGCTAAAATAAAAGATCCGAAGCTGGCCTGGATGTTTGAAAACTGTTTTCCAAATACGCTGGATACTACTGTTGAATTTGGAACTAAAAACGGCAAACCCGATACTTTTGTAATTACCGGTGATATTCATGCCATGTGGCTGCGTGATTCTTCAGCACAGGTTTGGCCATACTTGCCACTTGCCAAAGAAGACAAGGAGTTAAAACCTTGCTGGCAGGTGTTATAAACCGGCAAACCCAATGTGTTCTGCTCGATCCGTATGCCAACGCTTTTAATAAAGAATTGGTTCCGGGTGAATGGAAAAATGACCTCACGGATATGAAAGACGGTTTGCATGAACGGAAATGGGAAATTGATTCACTTTGTTATACGGTTCGTTTGGCATACAATTACTGGAAAACTACCGACGATATTTCTGTTTTTGATGCCGACTGGCGAAAAGCAGCTTCCTCAATTGTTAATACATTTATTGCTCAACAACGGAAAAACGGACTAGGTCCTTATAAGTTTGAACGCGAAACCACCCATCAATTGGATACGTTATCAAATAATGGTTATGGCCGCCCGTTAAAACCGGTTGGATTGATTAATTCGTCGTTCCGTCCTTCGGATGATGCAACTACTTACGGATTTTTAATTCCATCCAATTTGTTTGCTGTTGTTTCACTCAGGCAGCTGGCTGAAATAAGCAATCAGGTTACAGGTGATCACAGCTTTTGCAAAAAAATGTGATGCTTTGGCAAATGAAGTGGACGCAGCCATTAAAAAATATGCCATTGTGGAACATCCAAGGTATGGTGAAGTTTTTGCATTTGAAGTTGATGGTTTTGGAAACCATACCTTTATGGATGATTCCAATGTTCCGAGTCTGCTGGCACTGCCTTATCTCGACTGCATTGACAGCAATGATAAAATTTATCAAAATACACGTAAGTTAGTTTGGAGTGAAGATAATCCCTATTTCTTTAAAGGAAAAGCTGCTGAAGGTATTGGTGGCCCACATATTGGTTATGATATGGTTTGGCCGATGAGTATTATTATGCGTGCTATGATCAAGTAACGATGACAAAGAAATTGCCTTGGTGCATTAAAACACTTCGTAATACCGATGCGGACACTGGTTTTATGCATGAATCATTTCATAAAGATGATCCAACTAATTTTACCCGAAAATGGTTTGCCTGGGCAAATACTTTGTTTGGCGAGTTAATTCTAAAACTGGTAAATGAAGGGAAAGAAAATTTACTTCACATGTAAGATAAATCACAAAAAAGCTCATCAGGTAAAACAACCGATGAGCCTTTCATAAGTTAAAATGAATATTTTTTACTTATTTGGCAATACCAATAACGCCGCAAGCAACTCTTGCACCTGCATTTCCGGTGGGTTGCGAAACAAGGTCGTCTTCGCCAGCATGTACAATAATTCCCCTTCCAATAATTGAATGTTTACCACTAAATGATATCATTGTGTCAGTCCATTCATAATGAGCTCTGCCGTCCGGGCCAGCTTCAACGTTTCCTAAGTCTCCGACATGCCGGACAGCATCTGTTGGAGCACCATGATTAACATTTTCCGGATTAAAATGACCACCTGTCGAAGTTCCGTCGGGTTTAGTACAATCTCCGTATTCATGAATATGAAATCCATGTTTGCCTTCCGAAAGTCCTTCTAAATCAGCAACTACCTTAATGCCATTATCCGTTTTTGTAAAAGTAACCACTCCTTCTGCCGTATTTCCCTGCGTTGGGTGCAGTACACAAACAGCTTTGTTTATTTCGGGCCCGGCACTTACCTCTGTTGTACTCATACTTGATTTCTGATTGTTAGTGCAGGATTGTGCAAATAAAAGAGCACCTGCTAAAACTAACCATGTAAATAATAATCTTTTTTGTTTCATAATATCAATTTTTTAATAATAAAACAATCTGTTCCGATTTCTATCTGACATTCTGGATTTTCTAATTTTATCATACCAGCAAATTTTGATCTAACATTTGTTGTAATAAGTAGTCTGATAAATCAACACTTATTTTGAGAGATTGTTTAATTTTATCCAATACATCTTTTTATATTTTCCGGCTTGAACAGATGTTGTTTCTTTTTCTGAAAGTAACTGAATATCTTTCTGATAAAAATGGCTTGAAATGAATTGTCACACGGTGAAAGTACTTATATTGTAAAGGTAGATAGCTATTCATAAAGATGCATGTCCAAATCAGAACTTTTGGTGAGAAAAAGCGACAAAGATTCAGGGGGTGAAAAGCTTACAGATTTCTATTAATTCATTGAAGAATCACGGCATTTTATGAAACGAAATTTCTCAGAGAATGCTGCTTTTTATAATATTTTTACCAATTATATCTCATAAAAATTACGGAATTTCGAATTACTACCTTTAAAACATCGTTACCGATTTATACATTAAAATTGTACTTTTACTAGCGTAATACATTTGTGGCTTGAGTAATGAAAAAAAACCATAAAATATTAATACTTATTACTTTTGTTTTGTTCGGTATGATTGCCGGTTGTAAGAAGTGGACTGATCAGGAAAAATACAAAAGACCTAACTGGCTCCCGGGTAAATTGTACACTACTGTGGCAGCACAGGAAAATCTTTCCATGTTTACTGAATGTTTGAAACTTGCCGGACTGGACGCTATTTTGGATGTTTCGGGAAGTTGGACGGTTTTTGCACCGACTGATGAAGCGATGAAACAATATCTGGCAGAGAATCATTTTGCAAGCATTACCGACATTCCTATAGATAAGCTTGTAAGAATCACAGAATTCCATATAATTCAAAATCCGTGGACCCTTGACCAGTTGAAGAGTCTTGGTGCATATGGATGGAGAACAGGGAATGATAACAAAAAAAACTCATACGCTTATAAACGCCAGACAATGTTGAAAAACCCCGTAGAGAAATATTGGATCAAAAGGGCGGGTGATAAAGATATGATAGTGATGGATTCAACTACGGCTGATGGTTATAAAAGGGTATATGTTCAATCAAGAAAATACGTGCCTATTTTTTATGATGAATACTTAAATATAAATGGTTTTACTTCTGAAGATTACAGGTTTTATTTTAACCGGGATTATGAACAGGGAAATGTTTATTATGCAGGAGCCAAAATTATAAAGCCTGATATTGCCGCTGAAAACGGATTTGTCCACATCATCGACAAGGTTGTAGATCCTATGCTGAATGGAAAGGAACTACTTGAAAAAGAGATGTCGGGGCAAAGTTACAAACTCTTTTTACAACTGGTCAACTGGTATTATCCATCTTTCGATGCAAACATAACTGCTACATTTAATCAGCAGTCGGTGAGACTTGGAGGATATGTTGATACGTTATGGGATTTAACTTACAGATCTCCGGTATTCGATCTTCAGGGTGAACTTATCAATAACATTAACAGTACTCTGGTTGATCAAAATGGTATGTATATTCCAACTGATGATGCTTTTGGTAAATTCATCGATAATATTTTAACCGTTAAGTCAGGATTTCCTCATTGGCCCGATTATAAATCCCTTCCCTTGGATATCGTAGATATCATTGTATCTGCAGCACTTTAAGTCGGTCCCAATATATCCTTCAATGCATCAATATCAGGATATTTTTAAAGATGTAGGCAAAAATCATTTGAGTGAGGAAAATATAATCACAAAGGAATTTGGTAGTAATTGTACCTTCATTGGGCTAAATAATTATATACCGAACCGGGTGTTTACTAGTGTAACGGGGCCGGTATTTTGTCGCCCGAATTTTTCAATATTCAGGAGGGCGATGTTATATTCAGGCGCCAGCGATATTGTTGCAAACTATGATGGGGAGCTGTACTTTTTCCCTATTCCTGATTATTCATTGAGAGCCGATTCGTCATTAATTTTGAATTGGATTAATCAAGATATGAATATTTATAATTTCAGTGCATTTAACAGGTTAAGTCGCAGAGTTGAGAATCTGGGAGCTGGTACCATCAGAAACTGGATACTGAACCATGTCGGAACACCGGTACAGTTCACGAGTGATAATAAAGAACTAATTCTCACACTAAGGGGTAATTACATCACCTGGGATCACTCCGATAACACAATTAGGGGAACGCGACCCTCAACATTTGGATATAATGGGAACGAGGTCGTTACATGTACGCCGGGTGCATTGGAGGAACCCGCTGATAACGGTAAAGTTTGGAGTGTGAATTACTGGTTCAAATTTTAAAAGATCTTTTCAGTAAGGGACGCTGATCTACACACAATAAACAACCCTTGGACAAATATAAAATTATAAGTAAAGTAAATCTGAATATTCAAACCGGGCCTGATGTAATTGAAACTACGAAAAAATCGGGAAATCTGTGCATGAAAATCTACAGAAATAAGAATTGACAAACATTATGGTTTTATAAGAATCGGTAGTTTCTTATGTTGCTCACGAAATTGATGAAGCGCCTGTCAAAAAATAAATCAGTGTTGTAAAGGTTCAGAAATCAGCAGATCTGAGATAGAGTGGACGGGGCCAGTACTTGTAATGTTATTACAACCTTCCAGAATAGGTTGAATATAATTGATTATTGTAGTATCACCGGATGCTGAAATTTTAACTTCAATAGTATCAAGGCCAGGATTGATCTTTATAACTGATCCGACACTGATCACAACAGATTTATTGTTTTGTGTCCAATAAGCATTATTGCCCCATTTTAAATCGTTTAAATAAAAATCCTTGTATAAGATATGGTAGGCAGCAAATTGGTATAATGAATTTGTTTTAACCGAAGCCGGGGCACCGGCAGGCGCAACAAGACTGATCAGATCATCTACACTCATAATTCCCCTCCTGTGATAGATACTGTCATTTTCTGCGAATATCGTGTATTTATTAAACCATAATTTTTGTTTTATTCCGGCAAGTTGCATGGCTCCGGCCAGAATTGTATAATCGTTCTGTTTCTGTAGCCAGTCATAACCAGACATATCGGCTTTTTGCAGTACCTCTGAAATAACGTGGATATAACCGTTTGTCAATTCAATATTTGGTTTTATGATTGGAGCTGTATTATTTACTTTGATGATCTGATTATCGCCATCAGTGTAAAATCCAACTACCAGCCTCTCGCCGGTAAGGGTGCTGTCAGTAAGTGCTCCGTATGGAAATTCATCGGTATGTAACCTCCTTTTTACAGTATGGTAGCGGGTGAAAGTAAAAACAAAAGCTGTGTCTTTTAATAAATCTTCAAAACTTTCATATTTTGGATTCTGCTCAATGAAACGATCAATGGCATCGTCAGTTGGTAGAAAGAGCGTATAATCTTCACCGTAAGGATTGTAAGCTTGTAAAGGGCCAAACATTTTACCTTCAGTCAATAAGTTGTAGAATTTCGAAAATTCATTCTGGTGTTTTTCAATATACTGACTTATCGTTAAAGTGGTTTCACCAGAGTAATGAGAACCGTAAGGATCGGATTCACATGATGCTAAAAATGTAGATAAAATAACTGACAGTATCAGGAATCTGTTCTGAATATATTTCTGAATTCCTGTCGAATGACTACCCCGAAATTTGATTATCCTTACCATGTTCAATTTAACAATGAGGTTGATTTTTACAAGAGTAATTTTTCTATCTATAATTACTTTATCGCGGTCGAATTTACAATGATCTGTTTAATATATCAAATGACTAAAAGGTGTTTTGAAATATTAATTCATAAAATTAAAAGAAAAGTTCATTAGAACAGGAGAATTGGCAGTTGTATGATAAAGAATTCCTGCTAGTTGAGATTTATAGAAAGCATTGGGAAATCAAACCAACCGTTTATTCCGAAAAGCAATTCCAGAACCTGATTTCAGGTACCTTTCAAAATGTGCAAACTCCCGGGTTGCCACCTGAATTTCACAACGTTTTGCGCATCTGTTTGCATTTATTTGCATTGAGAAACGAGGAAACAGGAGACTAATTTTATATTCGCATATTTTAAAATACCGAATTAATTTCTCACAGATTATTACCAACTGTAATTCATATTTAAGTAACTTGATGAAATGAATGAAGTAAAAAATATATTCATTCTAAATACAGAAGTAGTTACTAAAATAAATTCGATAAAGATATGCCAAGTGCAATAACCCATATTTTATTGGCTAAAAAACTACAGGATGTTTTACCGGATGGTAAATTGAAAGATATTTTTGCAGCATGCACAGATTCTTTTCAGATCGGCTCGGTTGCTCCCGATTTACCCTATGCAAGTATTGCGGATAATGATTTTTTTCTGACAAATGAAAATGCTCTTGCCGATGACTTTCATTACAAAGAAACGAATCAGGTACCTTTACGTGCCTTACGAAAATTGAAATCTTTAAAAAATCAAATTGATGATCAGCTGATTCGTTATCAGGTATTTTCATTTTTTGTTGGATATATCGCTCATATTCTGGGTGACGGCATAGTTCATCCGTTCATTCGTGATAAAGTTGGAGATTATTCAGCCAATAAGGCAGCACATCGCTCGCTGGAAATGCAATTAGATGTTCTTTTTCTTCAGGAGATATCAAAAGATACAGGACTTCCTTTAGAGCTGAATTACACAAATATTCACGATGAACTTAAAAACTTTTCTACCATAAAAGGTGCAAAATTAATTGTGGAAATCTTTCAGGATTTGATTAAAGATGTTTACAAAAGACGTTATTCTGAAAGAAAAATATTTGGATGGATTAAAGGGTTACACCGATTATTTGCTTTAGCTGAAGGCGACTTTCCGAAAATATATCGCAACCTTCCAATCAACACCTTTACATTTAAAAATATTGAAGATATTAACAGGGAGAGAGCTTTAAAACTTAATAAGCCAAAAGACAGGGAAATAAACTTTTTACACGTTGAAGAAGTTGAATTTTTCGGGCAGTGCGTACCTCAGTTTTATAAGCAGTTTGCTGAAATTGCGCAAAAAGCTTATGAATTTGTATTTGAAGACGGTGATGAATTGACTGAAATTAATATTCCCAAGATTAATTTGGATACGGGAAGACTTATTATAAATGATGACCTGGATTTAATTCCGGAGTTTTGGGCATAAATAACAGACATGAACAAAGGAATAATTTTATTAATAATAGTTGCACTATTTAACTGCAATGTATCTCAGGGAAAAGATAAGAATAAGAGACTGAATGAGTTTGCGGTGGATCTGACATCGGCAAATATTAAATTAAGAGGTTTGTTCAGGCTTTCATCTGAATTTGAAGGTGATTTATCGACATTAAACTACAACCGTTATCTGGAAGCATTAAGGAATAATGAAACCAAATCAGACAGAGGGATCTCGAGAAAAGTAAGAAAAGCAAATCACCATGTTTTTGCAGTAAAAAATAATTCCTTTTTGATTGCAATTTATTCAAAAAGACTAAAGGCCGTTTTGTACGATGATGCCAATACTACAAAACTGGATTCAGTGAAAATTTTAAGTAGAAAGGAACCGGTTCCTGATTTGTTGAAATTTATTAGTGAAACAGATTTTCAGGTGGTTGATAGTAAGTGACTTTAATAGCCTGGACTTGGTGGTAGTGCAGATCTATTACTGTTCCTATAAAAATCAAACCAACCGTTTCTTCCGAAAAGCAATTCCAGAACCTGTTTTCAGGTACTTTTCAAAATTATATTCTTTGTATTTATCTTAAAAACTGAGATAGGTAATCAATTCAACTGGCAATTTATCTTTGGTGTAGTGTACTTGTTTGTGTTTGTGTCTTTCAAGTCATTTTCCAGATTATTTGTACAACCGGCATAATTGGAATTATCAGAACATTTGAGGATGATAACGTAATGCATAATTATCTGAGTATTGAGATGAACAGTGCAAAGCGTTCGTCTTAGCTCGCCGAAAGTAAAAAATTGCACGAAAAGTGAAAATAAACGGAGGCAAAAACGAAGCTCACCTAGGCTGAAAGCTTCGGTGAGCGAAAGTGGAGCTGGCGGGATTCGAACCCGCGTCCAAACGAGGAAGCTATAAGCTTTCTACATGCTTATCCCCAGATTTGATTTTCGAATAAACACCGGATCAGGGCCACCAATGTTTACCTTATCTCTTTTAATTTTGCAGAAGTGCCAGAGCCTCACTTCCACTAGCTTCGATTTACTTGCACCGCCTGATCGGATCGTTTCAAAGCATAACATCCGGGCGATGTCTCGTCCCGGCACCTTGTACCGGGATGAAGGTAACCTACTTGATTCGGTTACGCAGCAAGAGCGTAATTATTTTCGCCAATTATGGTTTTGATTATTATTTTTTAAGGGTCAACAACCAAAACCCTGCATGCTTACTTATCTCTTCTACCCGCTGTCAAAACCAATCAGCCCCGGTAAAAAGGAATACAAAATTACAAAAATTGAAGGGATTTAAATCTTTTTTATATAAAAACTTAATTAAAGATTGTTGGCGTATTTCTTTAGCCATTTACGCAGGGAGTCACCAATTTCAGGATCTTTTAATCCAAACTCAATATTGGTTTTTATAAAACCGAGTTTATCGCCAATGTCATAACGTTTTCCATTAAACTTCATTCCGTACATCGGGTGGGTTTTTACCATCTGGCGCATGGCATCAGTAAGTTGGATTTCGTTGTTTTTACCTGTTGGCGTATTTTCCAGATAATAAAAAATTTCAGGCGTAAACAGGTAGCGGCTGGCTACTGCCAGGTTTGATGGCGCTTCTTCAATCGATGGTTTTTCAATCCAGTCATTGGCCTTTAAAACCTTCTCGTTAAACGGAGTCCCGTCGATAATTCCATAACGACTAACCAATTCAGGTTTAACCTCCTCAAGTGCAATTACCGATGATTTAGTTTCATTGTAAACATCGATCAACTGTTTGGTAACCGGACCGTCAGGACTTTCAACCAAAGTATCGCCAAGCAATATTACAAATGGCTCATTATTTACATGGTATTTCGCGTGTAGAATCGCGTCGCCAAGACCATTCATTTCTTTTTGCCAGATAAAATGAATATTAGCCAGATTCGAAATCGATCGGATCTTTTCCAGCATTTCGTAGTTTTCCTTTTTGATCAGCGATTCTTCCAAAATCGGACTGCGGTCGAAATGTTCTTCAATAGCACGTTTCCCTTTTCCGATGATCATCAGAATATCAGTAATTCCACTTGCTACTGCTTCTTCAACAACATATTGGATTACCGGTGTGTCAACAATTGGTATCATTTCTTTGGGAGACGATTTGGTTACGGGTAAAAATCTTGTTCCGTATCCCGCTGCCGGTATAACTGCTTTTTTTATCATTTCTGACACGTTACAATGTTTGGTTTAAGTACTTCGATTCCTTTTTTATTTAATTTGTCATGCAACCGGGTAAACATCTTTTCACCGGAATAAGTACCAATAATTGCGCCGCCGGAACCAGTGAATTTAGCACTTGCCCCAACCGACCGGGCCAGTTCAACCATTTCGATATTTCCCTGCGAAATGCGGACCGTTTTACTCCTTAAATCGAAGTTTTCATTCATTAAATCATGCATCCTGTTGTAATCGCCTGCATTCAATGCTGCTTTGAATTCTTCGGTGATTTGTCCCCAACGGAGCACAGCCTGCAGTACTTTTGGATCGCCAATTTCAAAACGGGCTCTTAAGTTATTGTGCATTATTTCTGTTCCTTCCGAGAGGTTTTTTCGAAATGCAATATAAAACGGAGGAAACTTTTCCGTATCAATCAATTCGTAATTCCCATAGCCACGCGATTCCATCAGATCACGGTCAAAATCCATAAAAACCGGACACTCGAAAGCTTGTGCCACACGATCCTGTAACCCGGCCGAAATTCCCAGTTCATCGTTTTCAACCGACAAAACCAGGTTGGCAAAAATTGCTTCAGGAATTTTTACATCATAAAATTGTGTAATTGCTCTTAAACTCGCCGTGATTATTGCACTTGATCCGGCAAGTCCTAATCTCAGGGGAATATTTGAACTATATCGAATCGTAAAATTTTTTTCTTCCAACTGGATTTTGTTGGTCCGGCAATATTCATAAAAAACTTTAATAAGTCCTTTTATCAGGCGCATTCCCCCATAATATCCCGCAAAATAAACATCGTCAACCAGCTCTTTCATGCTGTTAAAATGTGTGATGTCGAGTTTCTGTGGTTTTATTTCCAGTTCGGGAGTCTGATATAATTGAACACGGGCCGAAAAATTGGAAAATAAAAAAGCAATTGTCTTCCCAAAGTAGCCGTCCGATGGATTTCCGATAACAGCAGCGCGTGGGTAGGAGTATGTTTCTATTATCATGTTTCGAAAATTAAAGCCACAAAGTTAACTAATCCATCTTTTAATGGCTTCAACATTCATCTCATTTTCGATATTTTTTGCCTGTGGAGTGTATAAAAACTCCATCTCCTTTTGCATAATGCTCTGTAATTTTTCCGCGAACCATTTTTAGCAGGGCATTCAGCATTTTATTTTCAGCATTAAACGTATCCGGAAGCACAGCAATAGCTACAGGCAACCAGCGTTCAGGAAACATCCCTTCATGTTTATCGCCTTTTTTGAACTGGTTGATGTCATTCTGAATCAATTTCAGCGCTTCTGAAAGAGCGGTATCGCTGCCTTTTTCAATTCCCAGGTGCTTTAACTCGCGGTTAATTGCTTCCATATCAGGAACAATCATTCCGGTGGTATATGGATTTTGATTGTTGTGCAGCATAACCTGCTGGATATGTGGCGAGTGGATTAAAATAGCATCTTCAATTCCTTCAGGACTGTACTTTTCACCGTCGTTTCCAATCAGCAAACTTTTAAATCTTCCCAAAACATAAAGGAATCCGTCTTTGTCAACATAACCCATATCACCGGTATGCAACCAACCATTTATTAATGTTTCTTCAGTTGCAGTGGAATTATTCCAGTAGCCCAACATTACATTATCACCTTTAACACAGATTTCACCTTTTTCTCCTTGTGGAAGTTCATTGTTATCAGAATCCACAATTTTCAACTCCATATTTTTGATCGGTTTCCCGGATGAACCAAACTTAACACAATGTCGGAACATTCGATGAAATAACCGGAGAGGCTTCGGTTAGTCCGTATCCCTGGCAAATGGGAAGTCCGATGGCGTAGAAGAATTTCTGCATTTCGATATCAAGAATAGCACCACCGCCAATAAAAAACATCAGGTTGCCACCAAACCCTTCCTGAATTTTCTTAAAAAGGATAGCATTGAAAAGTGAAAGTAAAGGTTTAAGAAAGATGCGAAATCCTTTTCCCTTGTCATAACCAATACCGTTGTATTTGTAGGCAACTTTCAGAGCAAATTTAAAAACCTTGTAAAGCGTTTCGCCTTTTGTGCGGATGCCGGCTTCAATATTTTTACGGAACGTTTTTGAGTAAGCCGGTACACTCATCATAATGTGAGGCTGAACTTCCTTTATATTTTTAGGGATATTTTTAAGCGTATCAAGCGGCGTATTTCCTATTTCAACCGAAGCAATACTGGCGCCTTTGTACATAAAAACGTAAAGACAGGTAGTATGCGCAAAGGCATGGTCCCAGGGAAGAATTGCCAGTGTTTTCCAATGAGTTTGCAGTTCAAGTAATCCATTTGATTGCACGACATTAGCAGCATAATTTAACTGCGACAACATAATTCCTTTTGGATCGGCTGTAGTCCCTGATGTGTAAGAAATGTTTGCAATGTCATTGGGTTGAACGCTTTGCCATATTTTGTCGTATTTTTTTGCGTCCTTTTCACGCAGTTCTTTTCCGCGTTTTACAAGGTCCGAATAATTAATGTCATTTGGCCCGGTATTTTCTTTTCCGTCGATATAAACCACTTTCTCCAAATTGGGTAAATCGTTCCTGATTTCCTCTAATTTTGCGGCCTGAAGTTTGGATACAAAAATGATTTTTGTTCCGCTGTGTTTTAAGCGAAAAGAAAGCTCGCCAATCTCTAGGCGAATGGAAAGAGGAACGTTTATTCCTCCTGCATATAACATTCCAAGCTCGCTGATGATCCAGTCATTTCGTCCGTCGGCAATAAGGGCAGCACGATCACCTTTTTTATAACCTAAATCGATCAGTCCCGCAGCCAGTTGGAGTACTTTCTCGCGGGTTTCTTTATAAGTTGTTCCACGATATTCTCCGTCACTTTTTTCCCATAGATAAACGTTGTCGGGGTAATTGGCCACAGCGGTTTCAAATAGTTCGATTAAGGTTTTCATTTTTGGATTAGTTTTTAGTTTAACCAAATGTAATAAAAAATGCTTTAGAAAAGAGATTTAGCATTTGTGGCAACAAAAAAGGAGCTGTCCCAAAAAGTATGTATAATCGTCATTTTGAACTTGTTTCAAAATTTAAAGTTACCAACAATGAGATCCTGAAATAAATTCAGGATGACGCTCTATACTCAATCTTGTTCTTTTTGAACAGCTCTTTAAGAATTATAATAAACCAAATCGGTAAATGGTTTTCTGATGATATTTTTCACCTGGTTTTAAAAGGGTAGTTGGAAATTTGGGTTGATTTACAGAATCGGGGTAATGCTGTGTTTCTAAAGCAATTCCGGAAAAGGAACCGAATCTTTTGCTTCCGTTAATAGTCAATTCAGGAATCCAGTACCCGGTGTAAACCTGCATTCCCGGTTGAGTAGTCAGTATTTCAACTTTTCTTTTGCTACTTTTCTCGGTCAGATAGCCAATGTTTTTTAATTCACCTGTTTCATTTCCTATAATGAAATTATCGTCGTAGCCCATTGGAATCTGTTCCATATCCTGGTTTATTTTTTTTGCTGAAGTAAAATCGTAGGGAGTATTTTTAACAGGAATAATTTTACCCGTTGGGATCTGTTCTACCATTTCTGTCATTTCTGTGGCAGTAAGTTGCAAGATATGGTTCAGAATATTTTCTTTCCCGGCGGTTAAATTGAAATAGGTGTGATTTGTAAGATTTACAACCGTCGTTTTATCCGTTTCAGCAAAATATTCAATGCCAAGTTCATTATTGTTATTTAGTGAATAGACACAAGTAACTTTCAGGTTCCCGGGATAATTTTCTTCACCATCGGGACTAAAATAGGAGAGTTTTAAAGTTGGTTGATTATTTTCTCGAACGATCTCAAAATCGAATAAACGTTTGTCAAATCCGGTAATACCACCGTGCAAATGATTTGGTCCGTTATTGATTGCCATTTGATAAGTTTTTCCTTCAATTTCAAGATGCCCTTTTGCGATCCGATTCCCAAAACGACCGATAATAGCACCGAAATACGGATAACTGCCGAGGTATTCTTTGCTAAGGTAAGTTTCGAGTTTATCAAATCCGCAGGCAATATTTTCATTTTTACCGTTTTTATCCGGCGTTTCGATACTGGTAATAATTGCTCCGTAATTGGTGATCTTTACTGTTACACTGTTATCATTTGAAATAGTGAACAATTGTACTTCTTTTCCGTCAGGAAGTATTCCGAAAAGTTCTTTGGTAATCTTCATCGTTTGAATTTTTATACTACAAATGTGCAAAAATTGAATTTTTAAACTGGTAGGGTCTGGTAGTGTTTTAAAACATGTGAGAAATGAATAAAACCTTCTATTTTTGAGAAAACCTAATCTAAATGGCAAAACGTATTGTTAAAATCGACAGCAGACTGTCGCTCCCCAAATATAAACAGATTATTCATTCAATCGAACTGGCAATTGAAAAGCGATTGTTGAAAAAGGGGGACAAAGTCCCGTCAATTAATCAAATTTGTTCCGACTTTAATCTCAGCCGCGATACGGTAATGCAAGCTTTTAATGAGCTGAAGTCGAAAGGTATTTTATTAAGTCAGCCCGGGAAAGGTTATTATATTGCAACAACTGAAATTCAGCATGCAGAGAATATTTTTGTACTTTTTGATGAATTAAATGCCTTTAAGGAAGATTTGTACAACTCATTGATTGATACCCTAAAAGGTAGGGCTAACGTAGATGTTTATTTTCATCATTTTAATTACAGGTTATATAAAAATCTTATAGTGGAAAGCATTGGCAAATACACTTCTTATGTTATTATGCCGGCCACTTTTGACAATACAAGCCATTTAATGGTTAATCTTCCGCGTGAAAAGGTTTTTATTCTTGACAGGTTTAAACCTGAACTTAAGGGGTACCCGGTGGTTTATCAGGATTTTGAACGAGATTTTTATGATGCACTAATCGCGGGGCTAAATTTGTTAAAAAAATACCGGAAGTTGGTGTTTGTTCATCCGGGAGGGAAAGAACCGGGGGAGAGAGTTTATGGGTTTCAGCGTTTTTGTGCTGATCATAATTTTGTTGGTGAAGTAGTAAAATCGCTTGATGGAGTACAGCCCGGACTGTATGAGGCATTTTTCCTGATCTCCGACCGTGATCTGGTGAAAATGGTTAAAAAAGCTAAAGAATATAAATATAAGGTGGGAAAGAATTTTGGCATTGTTTCATTAAACGATACTATGCTAAAGGAAGTAGTTGCTGGAGGAATTACCACAATATCGACCGATTTTGTTCAGATGGGCAGAACTCTCGGAGAAATGGTATTAACCCGGAGGTCAAACCAGGTACGGAATCCATCGAAACTTATTATTAGAAATAGTTTATAAATTGAAAGTGTTCTGAAACATTTGGAAGTAAAATTTGAAAACACGTTTTAAACCTATATTTGTACCAACCGGTACCTACCAGTGTGAAATTTAAAAGGAAGATTAAAGATTAAAAAAAATTATAAAGAAGATTATGGCAAAAATTAAAAGCTTAAACGAGAAAATTAACGGAGGGAACAATTCAGTGTTTCATGAATTGTATGGAACGAATACAACAGTATTAAAAGAACAGGCCGAAAGGTACGCTGAACTTATGAGCGATTTTGAAAAAACTTTTGGAACTGATAACGTTCTGTTATTTAGTTCGCCGGGAAGAACGGAGATTGGCGGGAATCATACCGATCATAATTACGGTAGGGTTTTAGCCGGGGCTGTTAACCTTGATAACATTGCTGTTGCTGCTGCAAACGGAAGTAATGTTATACGATATAAAATCGGCAGGATATCACGAGTTTCAGGTTGATCTTTCTGATTTAACTATAGATGAATCTAAATTTTACACTTCGGCGGCATTGGTAAAAGGTATTTGCGCTAAGATGAAAGAAAACGGCTATCAGATTGGCGGTTTCGATGCATGTATAGAAGGTCGTGTTCCAAAAGGTTCTGGATTAAGTTCTTCCGCTTCTTTTGAGGTTCTTGTTGGTGCAATTATTAATGAGCTGTTTAATAACGGAAAAATGTCAGCTGTTGAAAATGCGATAATCGGACAGTGGTCTGAAAATAATTATTTTGGAAAGCCATGTGGATTGATGGATCAGACTGCTTGTTCCGTTGGAGGGCTGATTACGATCGATTTTAAGGACCCGGCTAATCCAATCGTTAAAGAAGTGGATTTTGATTTTGTATCAACAGGATTTTCGCTCGTAATTACGGATGTTGGTGGTGGTCATGATGATCCTGCTTCACAGGCTGAATATGCTTCTTTGCCAACAGAGATGAAGGCTGTGGCTGCTGAACTGGGGGCGAAAGTTTTAAGAGAAGTAACATTAGAACAAATCGTTGAACACATCCCTGAAATTCGGAAAAAAACGGGTGACAGAGCTATTCTGCGGGCGTATCACTTCCAGGGAGACAATCAGCGTGTAGTTGACCAGGTGGCAGCGCTCGAAAACAATGATTTCGAGGCTTTCCTGAAAATGGTTGTAGAATCAGGTTACAGTTCATACATGTACAATCAGAATATTTTTGACGTGGTACATAAAGATGAACAAGTAGTTTCATTAGCACTTGCATTAAGCGAAATGGTTTTAAAAGGAAACGGTGCATGGCGTGTTCATGGTGGTGGATTTGGCGGAACCATTCAGGCATTTGTTCCTCATAATAAACTTGATGAATATGTAAAAACACTGGAACATGTTTATGGAAAGGGAACTTGTCATATACTTTTCATCAGGTCAAAAGGAGCAATTAAACTGGATTTGTAATATTTGCTTAAATAAAACACCCCAGGAAGAAAAAATATGGGGAATGAAACCATATTTTTTGCCGTGGAAATTCAGGATGGTACTAAAAAATTGTTTTAATTTTTTACATTTGGCTTAAATTATTTTAAATGTCATACATCGGTTGAGATTGGAAGACGCAATATTATTCAAAGAATAAAAACAAAAAATGTTATCATTGAAAGGATTGCGATAATTAAGAATTAACCTAAAAGATAAACTAAATAATCAATTTAAATAATCAAAATGGAAACTAAAAAGCAAAGCTATTTATTACCTATTATTATGATGATCTTACTGTTTGGTATGATCTCATTTGTAACCAATTTGGCAGCGCCAATGGGTATTGTATTGAAGAATCAGTTTAATGTTCCTAATTCTTTAGGAATGTTAGGAAACCTTGCGAATTTTATTGCTTATGCTGTTATGGGTATTCCGGGAGGAATTCTCCTTCAGAAAGTAGGGTATAAGAAAACCGCCTTAATTGCTATAGCCGTCGGATTCGTTGGAGTAGCAATTCAGTACTTGTCAGGCCATGCCGAAAGCTTTGGAATTTATCTGTTGGGTGCATTCATAGCAGGTTTTTCTATGTGTTTGTTGAATATTGTTGTAAATCCAATGCTTAATACCCTTGGTGGCGAAGGAAATAAAGGTAATCAGTTAATTCAGGTAGGAGGTTCATTTAATTCTGTTATGGCTACTTTTACTCCCGTATTTGTGGGTATTTTAATTGGTGAAGCTACAAAAGCAAAAATAACTGATGTGTTCCCAATCATGTATATTGCTATGGGAGTTTTTGCTTTGGTATTCTTTATCCTTTGGTTAACTCATATTCCTGAACCACATGCAGATCAACCCAAAGAACCACTTGGAGGTTTGATGTCAGGTGCGTTGAAGTTCCGCCATTTTGTGTTTGGTGCAATCGGAATTTTCGTATATGTTGGTGTTGAAGTTGGAACTCCGGGAATTGCCAATTTATATATGACCACGCCAACCGAAAATCAGGCCAAAACAATAATTGCAGAATATGATAAACAACAGTCAGATGCATCTTATCTTGAAGAGATTACGGCTCTTGATGAGCAAAATGCAAGTGTTGACGGTTATAAAATGAAAGTTGTTAGTGAAGTAGCATACACCAGTTCAAAAAGGATTCTTGAAGGAAGGGATACCCCTGGTTTGGGAATTGCAACCGGAATTGCAGGAGGAGTAGTTGGCTTTTACTGGCTGCTGATGTTAGCCGGACGTTTGTTTGGAGCTGCTTTCGGGGACAAAATATCAAGCCGGAAAATGTTGGGATTTGCTTCTTTTGTTGCTATGATACTAGTGCTTTTTGCTATTTTATGGCCTGAAAAGACCTTGATTTCAATGCCAGCTTTCCAGTCAAGTTCCAGTGGTCTTAGTTTCGGTTTGGTACCGGTACCACTTAAATTCTTCTTCATTGCGCTTGTTGGATTGTGTACTTCAATCATGTGGGGAAGTATTTTCAATCTTGCAGTTGAAGGCTTAGGTAAATATCTTGCAGCAGCATCCGGCATATTTATGGTATTGGTTTGCGGTGGTGGTATTCTTCCCGCAATTCAGGGTTGGCTTGCTGATGTTTTAAATTATCAAATGAGTTATTGGCTCATTATTGCCGGATTAGCATACCTGTTCTTCTATGCATTAGTTGGAAGTAAAGTACATAAGAGAGCAAGCGATCTGGTTATTGAGTAGTAGTTAACATATAAATAAAATTAGGTTTGTACCTGATAAAAATAACTTAGTTTTAATTCAATTCGGAATTATTCAAAACCATCCGTTTAGCAGCGGATGGTTTTTTTATGTCGTTTCATTTTGGTTTAGCTAGATATTCGCCACTCATATAAAACATTTTAGTGTTTGGGATGAAAATGTTTTTGAATAGTTTTAGCAACTTTTAAAAAATAAATGTATTTTCAACACTTGAAATAAACTTGATTTAGACCTATAAAATTAACTAAAATGACTACACTAGACTGGATTATTCTGGCCCTTTTCTTTCTTGGGCTTATTGGAATCATTTTTTGGGTATTAAAAAAGAAAGACAAGGATACATCAGATTATTTTCTTGCCGGACGCGATGCTACGTGGATCGCCATCGGAGCTTCTATTTTTGCATCAAATATCGGATCAGAGCATTTAGTGGGGCTGGCTGGAGCTGGTGCTGAAAGCGGAATGGCGATGGCGCATTGGGAAATGCATGGCTGGATGATTCTTATGCTGGGATGGTTATTTGTTCCTTTCTATGCCCGCAGCAAAGTTTTTACAATGCCCGAATTTTTGGAACGCAGGTATAATTCAAGTGCCCGTTCTTTTTTGTCCATTATTTCAATTGTAAGTTATGTGCTGACAAAAGTTGCCGTAACAGTTTATGCTGGTGGTGTAGTATTTAAAGATGTTTTTAATATCGATTATGTCACTTTCTTTGGTTACCAGATTGATTTTTTCTGGGTTAGTGCTATTGGCCTTGTTTTACTGACAGGATTATATACTGTTTTTGGCGGAATGAAAGCCGTGCTATATACTTCAGTATTACAAACTCCAATTCTACTAATAGGATCAATAGCAATTTTAATTCTTGGTCTTGTTAAATTAGGAGGATGGCATGAAATGATGGAAATTTGTAGTGCAAACGTAACGGTTCATGGAGATTCAATGACAAGCCTGATACGTTCACCAAAAGATCCGGATTTTCCTTGGACAGGTGTTATTCTCGGTTCGGCAATAATTGGTTTCTGGTACTGGTGTACCGACCAGTTCATTGTACAACGAGTTCTTTCCGGCCGTGATATGAAACAGGCTCGGCGCGGTACTATTTTTGGGGCTTACCTTAAACTTACACCGGTTTTTATTTTCTTAATTCCGGGTATGATTGCTTATGCAATGACACAAAAAATTGATCCTTCTACGGGCCAGCCGATGTTAAATTTAGCAAGTAACGACGCTGCCTTTTCAACATTAGTAAAAGTACTCCTGCCAAAAGGATTTACAGGAATTGTGGTTGGGGGAATTCTGGCGGCTCTAATGAGTTCACTGGCGTCTCTGTTTAATTCATCAGCAATGCTATTTACGGTTGACTTTTACCAGAAATTTAAACCGAATGCATCACCCCGCCATTATGTAATTGTAGGCCGTATGGCAACAGTTGTAATTGTAATGCTCGGAATTGCGTGGATTCCCGTTATGAAAGGTTTAGGAAAAGTATTATACGAATATCTTCAGGATGTTCAATCTCTGCTTGCACCGGGAATTGCAGCAGTTTTCCTTCTAGGAATACTTTCCAAAAAAACAACGCCAAAGGCCGGTATTTGGGGTCTTGTTATAGGTTTTACTTTAGGAATGATTCGTTTAGGACTAAATATTTTTAAAAGCTCTATTCCAGAAGATTCCTTGCTTCAGCCTATATTTATGAAGCATAACTGGTTGCATTACGAAATATATTTATTTTTCATCGTCATTATTGCGATGGTAATAATCAGTTATTTTACGAAGAAAAAAGATCCGGATTCGATTGCTGGTCTTACAATGGGCACTGCATCTGCCGCACAACGAGCTGAAGTAAGGGAATCATACAATTATTGGGATGTTATTAATTCAGCTGTTATTATAATTATAATTTTGGTATTTTATGCCTATTTCTGGTAATCACAACTAACAAAATAATAAGATAGCTGCCTTTCAGGTGGCTATTTTTTTTATATTCGTTTTTATTTTTCGCTATGTACGATATTATTGGCGATGTTCACGGATACGCTTCAATACTTAAGAAACTGTTGCTTGAAATGGGCTATCAGAAAACTGAAAATGGGTATGCTCATCCAACCAGAAAAGCAATTTTTGTGGGTGATTTTATTAATCGCGGACCTGAGATAAGGAAAACAATTCGTATAATCAGAAAGATGGTGGAAAACGGGAATGCCCTGGCAATTATAGGTAACCATGAGATCAATGCAATAATTTATTATCTTAAAGACAAAAACGGATTGCCTTTGATAAAATCACCGCAGAAAAATTTTCTCTCGTTATATAAAACTATAAACCAGTTTTCAGGTAAAAGCGAAGAGTGGAAAAGTCATCGAAAATGGATGCGCGAATTGCCATTATTTCTTGAGCTTGACGGAATACGTGTTGTTCATGCCTGCTGGTCCGATCAGGCAGTGGAAATGCTTAAAAAGGCTGAAAAGGAAGGGAAAACAAGAAAAAGTATTTTCAGGAATGTTTATAACAAACCAAAATTAGAAGTAAGCCAAAGTGTGATTAACCTTACAAAAGGTATTGATTTTAGGTTGCCGCCTGACATGAAAATCGTCAATAATAAGGGAGTTTCGCCACAAAGTTTTCGTATGCGTTGGTGGGAAAACACGGACGAAAAAACATTCGAAGAGATTTCATTTGAAAGCAAGTTTACGTTGCCTCGCTACGATATTCCAAAACAACTTGTTCCTGAACATGTTCCGTATCCTTCTGATGCACCAATAGTCTTTTTCGGGCACTACTGTCGTTTTAACGGGCCATTGATAATAAAACCTAATATTTGTTGCGTAGATTCCTGTGTTACAGGGGCAAAAATATTAACGGCTTACCGTTGGAAAGGGGAGAAAGAATTGAAAGAGGAAAACCTTATAAGAGTTAATGCTTAACCCGTTTTAAGAAGGGAAAAATGGTAGCGTTTCCGGCATTGAAAAAAAATACTTTTTGTATTGCGGGAAAAAAAAGAAAGTATATATTTGCATCACCTTTTCAAAAAGGAAATTTTAAAGTAGTTCATTAAAAATGGTGCGGTAGTTCAGTTGGTTAGAATATCGGCCTGTCACGCCGAGGGTCGCGAGTTCGAGTCTCGTCCGCACCGCAGAAAAGCATCCGAAAAATCGGGTGCTTTTTTGTTTTAGTTAGAAGAAGAATTTGTGCTTTAAAGTCACGCCGAGGGTCGTCCCGTTCGGAGTTGCGGGATCCGCACCGCAGAAAAGCATCCGAAAAATCGGGTGCTTTTTTGTTTTAGTTAGAAGAAGAATTTGTGCTTTAAAGTCACACCGAGGGTCGTCCCGTTCGGAGTACGGGATCCGCACCGCAGAAAAGCATCCGAAAAATCGGGTGCTTTTTTGTTTTAGTTAGAAGAAGAATTTGTGATTTAAAGTCACACCGAGGGTCGTCCCGTTCGGAGTTACGGGATCCGCACCGCTAAAAAGCATTCGTGAAAACGAGTACTTTTTTTATTGAGAAACCACAAGGAAATTACAATTTGGTGTTATGCTGAGTACCATCCCGTTTTTTGAGATGGAATCTACACCGCAGAAAAGCATCCGAAAAAAAGTGCTCTTTTGTTTAATGGATTTTTTCAGACAGTATTAAATGATCCTTAGATAGAAATGAATAAATTATTTTGTTGTTTCTCCCCCCATTTCCGTTAAAACTTGGTCGATGGGTTCCCAAAGTTCAATTTTATTTCCTTCAGGATCCATAATGTGAACGAACTTTCCGTAATCATAATTTTCAATTTCATCAACCACAGTGACTCCGTTTTCTTTTAGATTTTTAAACAGTTCCTCAATGTTTTGTACCCGGTAATTGATCATAAACGTTTTTGTTGAAGGCTCAAAATATTTGTCACCTTCTTTAAAAGTGCTCCACTGCAGATAATTAATCTCTTCGGGGTTGTTTGCATTTCTGGATTCAAATGTCGATCCCCATTCATTGGTTACAAGACCAAGATTCCTGGAATACCATTCTTTAATGGTTGCCGGATTTTTTGAAAAAAAGAAAATGCCGCCAATTCCGGTTACTTTTGGTGTTTTGTTGTCCATTGTTGTAATTTTTCTGATTAATTTATTCCTTTTCTGTACTTACAATCTCGTATTTTATTCCCTCGGTATCTTTAAGATAAACGGCATAATAATTTTCGGGAGTGTTTCGTACTCTTTCGTTTCGATAATAATTCCCAGTTTCATTTGAATTTTTTCGACAAAACTATAACTTTCCTGCCTGTTATTAAAATTCAACTCTCTGCTGTGAAACTGATATTTTTCTTTTTGTTCTTTTCTGTTATTATTTTTTCTGACAGGTTCTCTGTCCAAACAAAAGAGAAACCAGAAAATGTGTATTTTCCTCTACCTGATTCAGTAGGTGGCTGGCGAACATTAGCTACACCAGAAGATGTCCGGGAGGTTACCGAAATCGATATTAAAAAATTGGAGGATGCATTTGACTTTGTTAGAAGTACTACACAAAATGGAGGCCTGCTGGTTGTTCGCCATGGTTATTTGGTATATGAAAAATATTTCGGAAAGGGACAGCGTGAAGCTACTCCCAATCTTGGTTCGTGCGGTAAATCGTTCACCAGTATTGCTGTTGGTATTCTTATGAATGAGTATCCGAATTTGTTCCCGGATGGATTTGACCAGAAAATATTCACACCAGATTATCTTCCTGCAGAAGCGTTTCCATTGTCCGACCCGGCGAAAGCTGATATAAAACTGGGGCAGCTATTAAGTTTTACTGCCGGCATCAGGGGAAATAACCCGGTTTATGTTTATGGTAAACCTTCAGAAATAGATACCGTCGGACCTGATGGCTGGTTTGCCACGACCGATGAATTTGCTTTAGGCATTGCCGACGGGAAAATGGGAAATACATTTTTTTCTGCAAAAACGCTGTGGTGCAAGCCTGGAGGGGGATTTTCCTATTCCACGGCATCTGCACATATTGCTTCAATGATAGTACGTCATATTACCGGCGCTGAATTGGAATATTACGTAAGGACAAAGATAGCTAAACCACTGGGCTGGGGGAGATGGGGATACGGATATAAAAATGCCCCACTGGTAAAGCACACGCCTGGCGGCGGAGGTATTGCTATGCGAAGTACCGACATGTTACGTTTTGGTTATTTGCTTTTACATAAAGGCAGGTGGAACAACCGCCAAGTCGTTTCCGCGAATTATATGATTCAGGCTACAAATGCAACCTCCTATAATCCGCACTTCCCTTACAGTTTTCAGTTTGATGTAAACACCAACGGCGAAATAAGTGTACTTCCTAAAGATGCGTTCTGGAAAATCGGCTCCGGCGGACACTGTTTATATGTTGTTCCTTCGCTTGATCTTGTAGTTTGGAAAATGGGCGGTCGTAATGGCCAATTCTCCAAATCAGATACAGGACTTGATGAACCAAAGCCGGTACAAAATCCTTTTCCTCCATTACCAAACGATCCTTCATTTCAGGGCGATGTTTATTCAAAAACGCTGGAAATGGTGATCAACTCAATAACAAACTAGTAACGGTGAATGATTGTGCACGGCACATTTTATGCACGGCTCCTTCTTCAGAGCATAATTACGAAGGAGAAGCAAGGTCAAACCAATTGCGATTGCTAACGATATTCACCTGGCATATTACAGTTTAGGCCATGGTGCGTTTTAATGCATCATAGCCTAAGTTATTGCCATAGTTTGCGTGAGTGCTGTTATTGTCTGCCCAAAATTATTTGGGGATAACAGGAACCAAACCATGCCTGTTCATTACCATTTTTAATTTTTCAACATCAGGAGGTCCGCCCGCATTTAAAATTTCAGCAACTTCTTTAAAGAAATTTGGCCCCAGAAGAGCAGGAGTAATAACTGCAAGTGCCTTTGAATCTTCTTTTCCGAAATTATTAAATCCATGTACCGCACCGCGTGGAATAAAACAGGTTTCACCTTTTGCTATATCAATAGGTTTGCCCTCAACGGTAAATGTAATCACACCATCGATTCCATATATAGTTTCATCATAATGTTCATGGTAATGAGGAACCGGCACTTTAGCTCCGGACGGTACGCTAAATTCAAACATAGCTACCGAACCATTGGTATCAGCAGTTTCCAGTAGAAAATCAATTGATACCTGTCCAACTTTAATTGTTTCGCTTTTCATGATATTAAATCTTTAATTATTACACATCAAAGCTACGGCAATAGGCTGACCAAGTCCTTGATTACAATCAAGAAATCATTTATGGCCTGTTTTTTTTCGAACACGGCTTAAAGTTTCGGGCGTTATACCCAAGTAAGCAGCAATTTGAAACAAAGGCAAACGCAAAAGAAGTTGAGGCTCCTCTTTAAGAAACCGGATATATTTTTCTTCCGGAGTTTCGATAGGATCTTCCCCCAATCGCTTCTTTAATTCGTAATTTGTTTCCTGTTGCGCTTTAATAAAATACATGGTAAATGGAGGAATGTGTGTAACAGCGTATATCCAGTTTTTTTGATTTATTGCCCAAAGGTCACTATCCTCAAGAGCCTGCAGGTTTAAATCTGTTGACTTATTGTTTAAAAAGCTTTCCAGTTCGCTGCACCAGCCGCTCTCAACTTTAAAATAGATAGTTCTTTCTTCACCTTTGCTGTTAATAAGGTATTGTCGCAGACATCCTTTTTCGATGAAATAAACTTTCCTGGAAATATCCCCTGCACTAAATAAATGTTCATTTTTCTTTACATGGATCATTTCAAACAAGGGCACAAGTTTTAAAAAGTCTTTGTCGGGAAAATCGACAATGCGCCTGAATTCTGTTAAGAGTAATGAATCATTCATCCTATAAATTTGCTTTGTATATAACAATTGACAATATGAAAAAGTTGGGTTTCTGATGAGTCTGCTTGTCCCTGTCCGAATTGTTCATCCAGACGGGCAGCTCAAATGCGTACGAACCCCTTAATACAAAGTATTGTCCAAAGAGTTTAATGATTTAGAATCTCTTCAAAAACAGGATCGCGGCCTTCCCTAAAATCGTTAAAACCCGGTTCTATTATTTTATCTGGTGTAATAGTTTTTAAGTCTTCGTCGGTTCGTTTAAAGTATTTCGTAGAATACTGCAATGTAAGACCGGAAGAAGGAAGTTTTAGGTATTTGATTTCACCTAAATGGTTTGGTTTTCCCGAGGTTTCCTCGCCAACTAAAATGGCTTCTGTCATATTCCTGAAATCCATGGCATTGATAACGGCAGAGGAAAATGTTTTTCGTCCTGTAATAACGTAAAGCTTTCCTTTCCGGTTTATCTTTTTTATGGTTGATAACTCTTTAATGAGTTCAGTTCCCTGGGCTGAGTTGCCACCACTGTTGAAACGGATATCAAAGATTACTTTTTCAAAATCGTGGTGTAAAATGGTGTCGATTAATGCATCCTGAAACTCTGTAAAAGAAGGAATTTTTTGAACGTCTCCACGAAAACCTGGAGGCGGATATTCCCTGCTTGCACACTGATTGTATTGAATATAAAATACGTTTTCTTTTTTTTGAACCTGATCCCAAAAAAGCGCCCTTTCGTGCTGATAACACAATGGTATTGGATTAGGAATAACCTTAACTATGTTATTTCTTTGCATCCTTTCAGGACGAAGGGTATAATTCATGATTTTACCATTCTTTTCAAGTTCCAGGTTAATAGCATCTGAAGTGGAAAATCCAAAATAGGCTAAAAGCTGGAGCATTGGAAGGGTTTGAGGTATTATGTTTTTTACAACAGCCTGGTTGTCGATGGTTGATAGTGTGCATAACGAATCTGCAATCACATCAATCGGAATATTGTTCATTTTTAAAAGTTTTGAACCTAAAATGGCCTCATTGTCTTTAGTAGTAGCCTGTATCCAAATACCGTCACTGAACCACATCAGTCCTAACGGAAGAATTTTGTTGACGTCAAGGAGAGAGTTTATGTTTAATGAAGTATGTGAATCACCGAGAGAAGCAATTAACTGCTGCAGTTTTATGGCCATTTTAAAATCCGAAAGTTGATTTTGTTGTTTGGCAATTTGATCAAGTCCTTGTAAAAACGATTGTTCGCTTTTTACCATATACAGATTATAATGGTTCTTTGGCAATTCAGTTTTGATAAAATTCAGGTCGGTATTCCAGTCAATAACCTTATTTACCTGCGAGAATGCGATAACAGAAAGAAATATAAACATCAATAAGATCGAGATTTTCATCGTAGTAGTTTTAAGGTTTTTATTTTGAGGCAACAAAACTGGTTTGACTTGTCAAACCGAGGTGAACCCCGCCTGCCATATTACAAATTGTTGGGCATAGTTATTTTATTAATTTTCTATCAATCTCAAACATAAAATCCTTTTTTGTTGCTTGGTATACAGGGATGTGTTTTCTTTTACAAACTTCAATTATTTCTTCTTTATCCGCATCTGAAATATTTATACCAATAGTAACATCAGAAAATACAGAGTCAGGGACTTGAATAATTCTCTCGAAAGGTTTTGGTTCAACAGGGAAAAATATATTAAGAAATCTAAATTCTTCTTCATAAGTCCAGTCTTCAGATTTTGTATGAGTTTGAATGAACGCTTCTTGTGTAACACTCATCTTATCTTTTCCTACCGCTGGTTTTAATTCCGGAAATTCGATGTCATACTTGACTAACCCGGCTTTGCCAAATAATCCAGTTTTCCACAATTTTTCTGTCCAGAAACCGACACAAAAACCTCTATGGCTATCTGAATAGTGAGACCAGAGTAAAATCCCATTCCATCTTTTGCTTAATGACAAAATTCCATAGTGTTTATTTTGCTGCTCATAAATGTAGTTTTCAGCTTCTCGTTGAAATTTTTCCGGATTGTTCATCCTTTTATCCAAGTCTATCAATACCTGTTTCATGTCTAGCCCTCGATGCTGAACTTCATTAAATCTACTAATTGCTAAGTCAGTAATGTAATTATCTTTTTCTTCAGGTGTTTGATTTTTAAAATTTGGAGGAATTCTACAATCAAACGGGTCATTTATTTCTTTTGGAGATGCTAAATACAACTCATTATGCAAAAGAATATTCTTATGAAAACCGTTATTCCATGTACGATATTTATATACTTTTTCTGGTAAATCCATGGTTATTCATAATTATGCCCAACGTATGTGGAATGACACATTTATGCACTTTATTTTTTCTATATGTGCAACAAAAGGTGTCATTTCCAATAAAATAGTGTTGTAAACAGAATATTTATGATTACAACTTATTCTACAAATCTGGTTTTCAGAATTATTTTGGAATAAATGTGTTTCAAAGGAATACGCTATTTGAGGTCGGGTTGTCAATTTATTTCAGGTTTTGCTGTTAAAAATAAACATTATTTTGTTTCCGGCTTTTAATTCGTCTGTTTTTTACGGCATATTCTGTCGGTGGTCATAAAAAAAGGATGTCATCTTTCGCGACATCCTTTTTTAGAAATGCTATGTTCAGTTATTCGGGATAATATTTCTGTTTACATTTCCCCGGGAGGAATGGCAGCGGGTACCACATTTTTAACCGGGGGCAGACTTTTCAGATAGGCAAAAATGGCTTTTACATCATCGTCTTTCATGTTAGTGAAATTAAACCATGGCATTGGCGGTAACAGGGGACGGCTGCCCGCAATCCCTTTAAATTTACCTTGTGTAAGTGCAATTTTAAACTGTTCCTCTGTCCAGGTACCAATACCGGTTTGGTCGGGGGTTAAATTACCGGCAAAAGAAACACCCCACGGACCTGCAGCAGCAGTCAAATCAGGATAAAGAATAGCAAATCCCTTGCTTGTCCAGGTAGTATCAAATTTTACCACCGGCCTGTCCGACGGATACCCCGATAACATAAGTTCGGGAATGATCTCTGGTCCGTTTGGCCCCATTCTTTTTGGTGAATGACAGTCGTTACATCCCATAATCGTTACCAGGTATTCACCACGTTTTACCAAATCATCAGCAGTAGCACTTTTACCACCCGAGTCTTCACTTGCTTTTTGTGTGCTGCTGGTGCAGGAAGAGATAATCAACACCAAACAAATTGTTCCCAGCAACAGGAAAAGACTTCTCTTTTTCATATCCATTATTTATTGTATTAGTTGTAAATACTTAGTTCTATAAATCTTTTCGGCTGAGATAATTGGTAGAGTTTGAAACCAGGCTGCTGTATTCATCTGAAAGTTTTTTCACTGCATCTTCAGAGCCAAGCTTTTTAATCATTTCACTTCTCCATTTTACGTTATCAGGAGAGCGTTGCCATTCAAGATCGGAAGGGCCGCCATCCATTGTCCAGATTAACATTAAGTCGTATGGACCGGTTTCCATCCAGTACATTTCCGGGCCTTTTAAGTTGGCAGCTTTTCCGGCTTCCAGATACTGACCAATAATTTCTTTGGCACGATCAACCTTTCCGGGTTTGAAGTTTACCAGCACAATTTGATGCCACGATACATTTTCATACTTTTTGGCCTGAACGGTCTCCTGCGACATGGCGTTTGAAACTAAAAATGCCATCATTCCCACAAACAGAATTACTTTTTTCATCTTTTAAAATTTAAGTTATTAAATCAAATAAAACACTCAGTCGTCAATAACAAAAAGGGAAAGATGATTTTTGGCATACTGAACAGCTACTACAAGAATAAATTTTAATGGTATAATTTACGACTTATTTAGACTAAATCAAAATAATATTTATTTTTAAGTTTAGTGATTAAGTGCTAATTGTCAGTGTATTTATAGCAGGATTTGAATATGAAAGTTGCTGAAACCTGAACATAATAAGTTTGTAAATAGGGGAATAAAAAAGCACCTTCCAAAGAAAAGAGAGGTGCTCTTCAGCTATAGTAAAGTGAACTTATCCCAGTGTGGCTACCATAACTGCTTTTATGGTATGAAGCCTGTTTTCGGCCTGATCAAACACAACAGAGGCGTCACTTTCAAAAACTTCTTCGGTTACTTCCATCGCTTCAAGCCCGAACTTTTGGAAAATCTGTTCTCCAACTTTGGTGTCACGGTTGTGAAATGCCGGCAGACAATGAAGGAATTTTACATCCGGGTTTTCGGTCAGTTCCATCGCTTTTTTGTTTACCTGGTAGGGCTGAAGCAGTTTGATACGTTCAGCCCACACTTCATCGGGTTCACCCATTGAAACCCATACGTCGGTATATAAAAAGTCACAGTCTTTTACTGCTTCTGCAACATTATCGGTAACCATAATTTTAGCACCGGTTTGTTGGGCAATTTCGCGACATTCTTCCTGCAATTCTGTAGCCGGCTGACAGGCGGCAGGTGCAGCAGCCCTGAAATCCATGCCCAGTTTGGCAGCGCCAACCATTAGCGAGTTTCCCATATTATTTCGGGCATCGCCTAAGTAGCAGAATTTTATCTCCGACAGTGGTTTGCTGCTGTGTTCTTTCATCGTCAGGAAATCGGCCAGGATTTGTGTGGGGTGAAACTCGTTGGTCAAGCCATTCCACACCGGAACACCCGAATATTTGCCTAACTCTTCCACCACATTTTGTCCGAAACCACGGTATTCAATGCCATCGTACATCCGGCCCAGCACCCGTGCTGTATCTTTCATCGACTCCTTTTGTCCGATTTGCGAACCGGAAGGACCCAGATAGGTGACACTGGCGCTCTGATCGTAAGCTGCCACTTCAAAGGCACATCGTGTGCGGGTAGAAGATTTTTCAAATATCAGTGCGATATTTTTTCCACTGAGACGTTGTTCTTCTGTTCCGTTTTTCTTGTCGCTTTTGAGTTTAGCAGAAAGATCAATCAGGTTGCGGATCTCATCGGGTGTAAAATCGAGTAATTTTAAAAAGTTGCGGTCCTTTAAACTGGTCATAATATTTTAATTTTACTGTTACTGGTTTCTCTTTTCTTATTGTCATTTCGAACGGTGTGAGAAATCTCTTTTTTAAATCGTTATATTTCTCATCTCCCTATTAAAATCAGGATCATCGAAATGACAATATCGTTAAATTATTTTTTAAATATTTTTCTTTTCTTTCTTCAATCTTCAATCCTTAATCTTCAATCGACATTCATCATTCATCATTCATCATTCCTTATCGTATTTCATCGTAATTTTCGATCCGTACGAACGATCTTCAAGTTTGGTTGCTTCTGTGATAACACTTTTCTTTCCGCCGTTTTTAATAAAATTCAGGCAGGCCCTTATTTTTGGCTCCATGCTTCCTTCGGCAAAGGTACCTGCTTCCAGGTATTTTACAGTATCAGCATAATTTAAAAATTCCAGCTTTTCCTGAGTAGGCAGGCCAAAATCCTTGTAGATAAACGAAACGTCGGTAAGTATATATAACTCATCTGCATTGATGTTGGTAGCCAGCAGACTCGAAGCCATGTCTTTGTCGATTACCGCGTCGAGTGTACGCACGTTTCCCTCTGCATCGTAATATACAGGAATTCCGCCGCCACCGGCTGCAATTACTATGTTTCCGTTTTTTACCAATAAATCTATGGTTTCCCGGTTGATGATTTCCAGCGGGACAGGAGAGGGGACAACCCGACTGAACCCTCCACTGGTTTTTGTAGAAGGCTTAAAAATCCAGTTTTTTTCATGTGCAAGCTTTTCGGCCTCTTCTTTTGTATATATTTTCCCAATCCGTTTTAGCGGATTCTGAAAAGCCGGGTCGTTTTCATCCACATCCACAAGCGTCACCATGGTAATCACATTTTTCCGGATACCATGTTTTTTCAATACATTTCGCATCATCCGTTCAATCATGTAACCAATGCCACCCTGCGAGTCGGCCACACAAATGTCGAGTGGCATGGGAGCGATGTTGTACATTTGTTCCCCGGCATCGTTGCGCATCAGAATATTTCCTACCTGAGGGCCATTTCCATGTGTAATCACCAGTTCGTATCCTTCCCTGATCAGGTGTACAAGGTTTTCCAGCGTCTCCGTGGCATTTTGCTCCTGCTGTTCAATGGTGCCTTCCTCATTTTCGCGTAAAATGGCATTTCCGCCCAGTGCTACAACTGCAAGCTTTTTCATCTGTTTAAAATTTTTTGATTTCTAAGTGTTCAAAAAATTAGAATACATTCAGTAACTCACATAAATTTTAATCATCCTTCTCGTTAATTTAGAATGAAGAAAATTCAGGCTCGTTTCATAATATTTGTTTATCACCGGAACAAACTTAAATATTCAGGAGTAAATACTTGCTGGAGATTTGTCATATTTCGTTGAAACAAACGTTCTGTTGTAGCAGGCATAAGAAATTTTATTCTGAATACGGAATAATTTAAAGGCGAATCTCGGTGTTTCTGAAAAAAGCTATTAACAGTTCGCGTTTGATATGATTCTGTTTTCGGATATGGATTTACATTAACGCCTTTGTTTTTTTAGTTAAATTTGCAGCACATTTGAATTCAAAAACCATGGCATTATTTAAAAGGAAAAAGCCAAAAAAGTCCGGTCAGAAAAAGAAAAAAACAGGTAACTCATTTTTTAAGAATGAAAAATTCCGGTTTATTCTTGGTGTTCTGATATTGATCGTTACCGCATATTTGCTGGTGGCATTTATCTCTTTCCTTTTTTATGGAGCTGCTGATCAAAGCAAACTTGATCTTGATAAGTGGAAACTGATTTTTGATTCAACAATAAGAGTTAATAATAAAGCTGGAAAAACCGGTGCTTACCTGGCTGAAATGATCATCAACAACGGATTCGGGTTAGCGTCTTTTATTTTTATTTACTTACTCACAGTACTTGGATTACGAATTCTGGGACGTAAACGCCGCAATTTTCTGAATACTTTAATTTTCAGCCTGCTTACGCTGATCTGGCTATCTGTAACGCTGGGACTGATCTTTAAAAATCCTGAACCGGGTTTTTTGGTAGGGGGAGGAAATTATGGTGCCCAATTAAGTTTGTTGCTTAGTTCACTGATTGGAGTGATAGGTCTTGTATTGCTGTTGCTGGTAACCGGCTTAACACTTGTTATTGTTCGGTTTGAAAAATCATACAGTATTATAAATGGCATGTTCTCACGTCAGCCGCGCGAAAAAACCAGCAAAGAAAAAGTAAAAGAAGATCCGGAAGGAATGGTTTTCGACGATTCTATTTCGAAGGTAATTGAAGATGACGATGTTGTAAAAGCTGTTTTTGATCCTGATGATGAAGATGAAAACCAGGGAGATGAACTGGAACTGGAAACAGTGGATGACAACGATTTTGTGGGAGAAGATAATACGGAAGAAAAAGAAGAGGATATAAAACTTATGGTGCGGGAAAAAGTAAGTGAGGAGGAGGCTGATGAGTCTTCTTCTGAAGAAATGGAAGATTACGACCCGACGCTAGATCTTTCTGATTTTAAATTTCCAACTCTCGATTTGCTTGAAGATCATAAATCAGGGAATGCTGAGGTTACCAATGAGGAGCTGATTTCGAACAAAAACAAAATCGTTGAAACACTGCGGCATTATAAAATAGAAATCACAAAAATCAGGGCAACAATTGGCCCGACAATTACTTTATATGAAATTGTACCGGCGCCGGGCATTAGAATTGCCAAGATCAAAAATCTTGAAGATGATATTGCATTGAGTTTGTCAGCGTTAGGAATTCGTATAATTGCGCCAATCCCGGGTCGTGGAACCATTGGTATTGAGGTTCCAAACCAGCAGCCGGAAATTGTTTCGATGCGGTCAATAATTGGCTCGAAAAAGTACCAGGAATCGACTGCTGAGTTACCGGTTGCATTGGGAAAAACCATTTCGAACGAAACTTATATGTTCGACCTTGCCAAAATGCCACACATCCTGGTTGCCGGGGCTACAGGTCAGGGAAAATCGGTTGGGGTAAATGTGATAATTACCTCATTACTTTATAAAAAACATCCTTCGCAACTGAAGTTTGTTTTTATCGATCCGAAAAAAGTGGAACTCAACCTTTACTCGGTAATTGAAAAACACTACCTGGCTAAGTTGCCTGATGAGGAGGAACCGGTAATTACTGATATTCAGAAAGTAAAGAATACGCTTAACTCTATTAACGTGGAGATGGATACACGTTATGACCTGCTTAAACGTGCTCATGCAAGGAACGTAAAAGAATACAATAAGAAATTCATCAGCAGGAAGCTGAATCCGCTAAAAGGGCATAAATACATGCCATACATCGTAGTTATTATCGATGAATTTGCTGACCTGATAATGACGGCCGGAAAAGAAATTGAACTACCAATTGCCCGAATTGCGCAGTTGGCAAGGGCGGTTGGAATTCATATGATCATTGCTACTCAACGGCCTTCGGTAACCATTATCACCGGTGTTATTAAAGCAAATTTCCCGGCGCGTATAGCCTTTAAAGTAGCATCAATGATTGATTCCCGGACAATTCTCGATCAGCCCGGAGCCAACCAGTTGATAGGGAAGGGAGATATGCTTATTTCGGCTAACAGTGATGTTGAACGTGTACAGTGCGCTTTTGTTGATACACCGGAAGTAGAAAGAATCTGTTCTTTTATTTCTGAACAGCGAGGATATCCTACGGCATTTGAATTGCCTGAATATGCAGGTGATGAAGAAGTTGGTCCCGGACAGGTTGACCTGAATAATAAGGATGAGATATTTGAGGATGCTGCGCGGGTGGTGGTACTCAATCAGATGGGCTCCACTTCAATGATTCAGCGAAAATTTTCGATCGGGTACAATCGGGCAGGAAGGATTATGGATCAATTGGAAGCAGCCGGTATTGTAGGGCCAAGTGAAGGAAGTAAGGCACGCCAGGTATTGATTCAGGATGAATATTCTTTGGAACAGTTATTGAATAATTTAAACTAAAAAAAAGTTTCATGAAGCAGATATTTCTGATTGCCGTAATATTAATGGTTTTTGGCGTTACAAAGGCAAAAGATGATAAATCGAAAGACATTTTGGATAAAGTAACCGAAAAAACAAAGTCATTTAAATCCATTTCTGCTGATTTTTCATATTCCATGGATAATGATGAAATGGACATCCATGAAAAGAATGAGGGAAGCATTAAAATTAAGGGTAAGAAATATGTTGTATCAATACCTAAATCTGGTTTTCAGATATATTCCGACGGAACAACAATCTGGAATTATATGAAGAATGGGAACCAGGTCACTATCTCCAATGTTGATGATCAAAGCAACGAATTAATGGATCCGGCAAGCCTGTTTAATATTTATGAAAAAGGATTTCAGTCGAAATTTGTGGAAGAAAAAAGTGTGGACGGGAAAGCTGCTTATATCATTGATTTGTTTCCCAGTTCTGACGAGCAGGATGTGAAGAAAATTACCGTTGTTATCGACAAAGCTACCATGATGATTCATTCAGCCCAGCTATACAGCACCGATGGCAATATTTACAGTATTGATATTAAAAAGCTGGAACCTAATAAAGACTTGCCCGACAGCGATTTTGTTTTCAATAAGGATAAATATCCTGACCTGGAGGTAATCGATTTACGTTAATCTTTTTTAGCCTCTACAAGATTTTCTTAAATAATTTGTCGGCAGCGGAGATTTCGATAAAAGAAGCACCTGAAAACTCGCCAAATCTTCCTCCCACATAAATCAACATATCGTGCATGCTGATAGTTTTATCCTTTAGCAGTGATTCAATAGCGGCCTTTTGAATCTTCATTTTATTTTTTTTCATTTCAAGATATGAAGGAAAAATACCGAAAGACAGTGCCAGTTCACGTACCACACGTTGTGAATGGCATTTTGCATATACCGGAATATTGGCGCGATATGCTGACAGATACCGTGCAGTTTTCCCTGTTGTTGTCGAGGTAATAATGGTACCATTCTCCAATTCTTTAGCAGCCCGAATGGCCGAATGTGCAAGATAGGCAGGAATCTCATTTTTAATTGGGGGAATGATTACATCATATCGTTTATCGCGGTCTGGTTCCACCTCGTTTGCAATTCGCACCATGATTTCAACAGCTTCCACCGGGTATTTTCCATAGGCTGTTTCTCCACTGAGCATAATAGCATCGGTACGGGCATAAATAGCACTGGCAATGTCGCTTACTTCGGCACGGGTCGGCCGGGGGTGTTCAATCATACTATGAAGCATTTGAGTAGCGATGATCACCGGTTTTTTTTGCAGAATGGCTTTACGAATAAGGTTACGCTGAACAGTTGGGATACGCTCAGCCGGTAATTCAATACCAAGGTCACCGCGAGCAACCATAATCCCGTATGCTACTTCCAGTATTTCATCGATGTTTTTGACACCGTCCAGATTCTCTATTTTGGCTATGATTTTTATCTGGCTATTTTCCTTATCCAATAGTTTTTGTACTTCCAGTACATCTTTTTTATTTCTCACAAAAGAATGTGCAATAAAGTCGATATCGTTGTTGGCTGCAAAAGCAATGAACGCCTTGTCTTTTTCCGATATGGAGGGTAGTTTTACTTCTACTCCGGGAATATTTACACTTTTATTGTTTTTTATTATACCACTATTCTCCACCTTGCAAAGAAGGTGGTCAGATAATTTTTTGATAACAGTACATTCAATCTCACCATCGTCAATTAATATATGGTCTCCTTTCTTTAAAGTTTCTACAAAATTATTATAGTTAACACATACATTTGATAGGTCCGTTTTTATCTTATTATATGAAAAAACAATTTCTTCTCCTTTGGTAACCTCAACCTGATTCTGCGTTTTACATGTTCTAATTTCCGGGCCTTTTGTGTCAACAAGAATTGCTATGGATTTTGACACTGCCCGGATATTGTTGATCATTGTTTTTGCCGAATCGGTATCAACATGGGCTGTATTGATACGCGCCACGTTCATTCCTGCATTGTACAGTGAGGTAATAAATTCTTTATCACATCTTTGGTCAGAAATTGTGGCTACAATTTTTGTTTTTCTCATGGCTCTCAAAATACAATTCTTAATTTTTTTCGAATAAAAATATAAATGAACAGTTGAATATTTTATCTGTTCAAATAGCTTTGTAAAGCCAATTCATACGACATTAATCCAAATCCCATAATACAACCCCGACATACTGGTCCGATAATAGATTTATGCCGGAAATCCTCGCGTGTTAAGGTATTACTGATATGAACCTCTGTAACAGGTGTGTTCACCCCAACGATAGCATCGCGAATAGCAATAGATGTATGTGTATATGCACCCGGCATTCAGAATTATCCCGTCGGAACTGAACCCGGACTCGTGAATTTTATTCACTATTTCTCCTTCAATGTTCGATTGAAAATATTCAAGGTCAACAGCCCGGAATTTTTGCTTTAAAGTCTCAAAAAAAGTTTCGAATTTTTCTGCTCCGTAAATGCTTTTTTCTCTGGTTCCAAGAAGATTTAAATTAGGACCGTTTATGATAATAATTTTCATTTCTTTCAGTTTTTATTATAAAATATTATCAGGAGTATTTTTATTATGTTATTTACTGATAATAAGTTATTTCGAAATTAATATATTTTATAGTAACTTTATATGTAACTAGAACGTATTGAAACGATAAGCGTGAACAATTTAACAACAAATATATTTATATTCAAAATTTCTTACTAAATACATCATTAATTAAAAAAAGAAGGCTATGAACTGGGATGAAGGGAAAAAAGGCTATGAGAATTATTTGAAGCTGGAAAAGTCTCTATCTGTAAATTCAATTGCAGCTTACATAAATGACATCAACAAATTAATCGATTTTCTCGAAAAAAGCGGAAAAAAAGTGCCACCGCTGAAGGTTAAACTGGAACATTTAAAAAGTTTTATTGAATGGCTTAACGAGCGGGATGTTAGTCCGAGAACGCAGGCGCGTACCATCTCGGGTATAAAATCGTTTTACAAGTATCTTCTCATTGAGGGAATAATTACTTCCGACCCGACAGCATTACTGGAATCGCCAAAAATAGGGCGGAAACTTCCCGATGTATTGTCAATGGAAGAAATCGACAATTTGATTGAATCCATCGATTTAAGTAAAGCTGAAGGACAAAGAAACAAAGCTATGCTTGAAACCCTGTACAGCTGTGGATTACGTGTTTCGGAACTCGTGAATCTAAAAATTACGAATTTATTTTTTGAACAAGGTTTCATAAAAGTAGAAGGTAAGGCGGGAAAGGAGAGACTTGTTCCGGTGAGCGGGCGTGCTATCGATGAAATTAATAAATATTTGACTGGGTACCGAAAAACTCTCAACGTATCGAGAGAAAGTGAAAACGTACTTTTTCTGAATCGGCGGGGGAAAAAGCTAAGCAGGGTTATGGTGTTTACCATAATAAAGAATTTGGCTGAAAAGGTAGGAATGAAGAAAAAAATAAGTCCGCACACTTTCCGGCATTCTTTTGCAACACATCTGATCAACGGAGGAGCTGATTTAAGGGCTGTTCAGGAAATGCTTGGGCATGAATCGATTTTAACAACGGAAATTTATACACATCTTGATAGAGACTATTTAAAAAGTACAATACACCAGTACCATCCAAGGTCATAATTTAGACAAACAAATTCAACTTAAGTTTGTTAGTGTGTGAGTTACGTTTAATCGTTTTCTTTTTGTAAAAATCAATTGTTAAGATATTGTTTAATCGGTGGGCAATAACTACCGGATTGGTTGTTTTGTAAGTGCCCCAAAGGAAAAAAAATTACTTTTGTTAACCGATTTAAAATGGAGTATTAGTTTTATCAAGTTAATTATTAGGTAATTATGAGAAATTTGGATTTATCGAAGTACGGAATTCAAAATGTTAAAGAGATTATTTACAACCCAAGCTATGAACAGTTATTTGAAGAAGAAATGAAACCGGGATTGAATGGTTTTGAAAAAGGACAAATAACTGAACTGGATGCGGTAAATGTAATGACTGGCATTTATACCGGACGTTCGCCCAAAGATAAATTTATTGTAAAAGACGATATAACCCGGGATACTATTTGGTGGACTTCACCTGAGTCTCCCAACGACAATAAACCAGCCACTCCGGAAGTTTGGGCCGATTTGAAAGCACTGGTAAACAAACAGCTTTCAGGGAAACGACTGTTTGTAATGGATACTTTTCTTGGCGCCAATGAAAATTCACGTTTAAAAGTGCGTTTTATAATGGAGGTAGCCTGGCAAGCTCATTTTGTAAAAAATATGTTCCTTCGGCCAACTGAAGAAGAATTGAAAACTTATGGAGAGCCGGATTTTGTAGTTTTGAACGGATCAAAAGTTACTAACCCGAAATGGAAGGAACACGGATTAAATTCAGAAGTTTTTACGGTATTTAACCTGACTGAAAAGATGCAGGTTATCGGTGGAAGCTGGTATGGTGGCGAAATGAAGAAAGGGATGTTTGCCATGATGAATTATTATCTTCCGTTACAAGGAATGGCTTCGATGCACTGCTCTGCAAATAAAGGGGCAGATGGTGATGTAGCTATTTTCTTTGGACTTTCAGGTACTGGAAAAACTACGCTTTCAACCGACCCAAAACGTGAACTTATTGGCGACGACGAACATGGTTGGGATGATGACGGCGTCTTCAATTTTGAAGGAGGTTGTTATGCAAAAACGATTCGTTTGGATAAAGACAGTGAGCCGGATATTTATAATGCGATTAAGCGAAATGCACTTTTGGAAAATGTTACCGTTGATGAAGATGGAAAAGTGGATTTTAACGACAGTTCAGTAACCGAAAATACACGAGTTTCTTACCCAATCTACCATATTGAAAATATTGTTAAGCCGGTGTCAAAAGCTGGTCATGCAAGTAAGGTGATTTTTCTTTCAGCTGATGCTTTTGGCGTGCTACCTCCGGTTTCAAAACTTACTAAAGAGCAAACCAAGTATCATTTTCTTTCAGGATTTACGGCAAAGCTGGCAGGAACAGAACGTGGTGTAACAACACCTCAACCAACCTTCTCTGCTTGTTTTGGAAAAGCATTTCTTTCGCTTCACCCAACGAAATATGGTGAAGAACTGGTAAAGAAAATGGAACAGCACGGAGCTTCTGCTTATTTAGTAAACACAGGATGGAATGGTACAGGGAAACGTATTTCAATTAAAGATACACGTGGAATTATTGATGCTATTTTGGATGGATCGATTGAAAAAGCAGAAACAAAAGTAGTGTCTGTATTTAATCTTGAAGTTCCAACTTCTCTTCCCGGGGTTGATCCTAAAATTCTTGATCCACGGGATACTTATTCTGAACCAAAAGAATGGGAAGAAAAAGCAAAGGACCTTGCAAGTCGCTTTATTAAAAACTTTGAATTATATACCGATAATGAAGAAGGAAAAGCACTTGTAGCTGCAGGACCCCAACTCGATTGATATAGAAAAATAATAAAAGCATAAAAAACCCTTCGCCGGAAAGCGAAGGGTTTTTTGTTATGAAAAAAGTTGTTTAAAATAATAATATTCGGGATGATAATAAATTGAGTCTGGCAAGCAATTATTGTTTTACATAAAAAGGAACATTTGCTGTTCCTGCATGGTTATTCCCATCAAAAACATAAGAAAACAAACGATATTCACCTTCTTCTTTTGGCGTAACAAAGTGCAGTTCACCATTCGAATCTAACGTAGTAGTAAAATCTACTTTATCAGGTTCTCTTTCACGTGCACCGCCACTGCTGCGTTGGGCAACTTCTCCTTGTAATTCCCATTTATAGCTTAAAGGATCACCGTCAGGATCTTCAACAAAAACGTTAACTGAATATTCTTTTCCAGGCTTTAAATAAATATTATCCACAGCTTTCTTTCCATCTATTTTCATCGAATCGAGTTTTGGTGCTCTGTTTGCAGGATATTCCCCGGTCCAGTATCTCGTCAGTTCATCAACAATGGCAGTTGATTCACCTGTTTTAAGGAACATTCCGTACCAGGTTGGAGTTCTTTCCTGTTTCTGGCCCCACAAAAATGCATAACCGCCCAAGCATAACCCCGTAGGATCATTAACAATCCCCTTTTGTATGCGGTCGTACAAGCCTGAGGCTTTTTCCGCACTTGTCTCTTCAATTTCTCTTCCCCATTCAGTGTGAGGCCTTTCCCAATGACCATACGGGCCGTATTCGGTAATTGCGAACGGTTTTGTAATACCAGTAGCTTTTATCATATTAGGCATATTTTCCAGTCCGCCATAAACCTGTACAGAGACAAAATCCAGATCAGGACAATGTTCCAAAGCTACCTCAATATGTTTCTTACTGGCTCCTGCAAAAGTTGTTGTTACCGGGTGATTCGAGTCTTCCTTGTGGATGTAATCTACGATATCTTTTAAGGCATCATAAACTTTAGGATTTACCGGGCGACGGGTTGAACTAAGGTTCAGTTCATTTCCAACAACCCAGCAAAGCAGGTTGGGATGATTCATTAACTCCTCAACGGCTGCAATATTACGTCTGTATTGCTTGTTTACAGCAGCAGTGTCATCATAATTAAAACCATGAAGCTCCTGAGCCATACCCAGTCCCATGGCTACCATAATGTTATACTTATGGGCAGAATCCAAAAGTTCTTTTCCACGATTGGATCCCCATGTACGAATTGAGTTTCCGCCAGCTTCATGTAATGCCTTGAGATTATTTCCTCCCCCGGCACCATTTACTTTAAATAGTTTTCCATTAACATAAAAACTGTATTTACCGTTAACAGCTTTTATTTCAACTTTTGAAGGCCTTTGCATTTTATTCTGCTTTGATTGGCTACAGGATAAGTTCAGCATTAAGATGGTGGCAAAGAATGCCACAATTTTTAAATTGATTTTCATTACGCAGGTTTTTTTGGTTTAGGTTATAAAAATATAAAAAACTCAGATAATTTCCTTTAGTGCAAGATTTAAAGTTGGATATTCGAATTTAAATCCTTTGTCGGTTAAATTCTTTGCTATAACGGTGGGCGATTCTGTGATTAGAAAAGAGGCCTTTCCAAAAACTAATTTTAAAAACAATGGAGGTATATTCAAAAAAGCAGGACGATGTAGACTTTTTGCCAACGCTTTTGTGAAATCTTTTTGAGTAACTGAATCCGGTGCGACCAAATTAAATAATCCGTTGTGGTCAAATTCTTCGACGGCCCAAACAAAAGCACGAACCACGTCTTTTTCATGTACAAAAGGAAATGCTTGTTTCCCGCTACCAATTGTAGCTCCTAAACCCAACTTAAAAGGGAGCACCAGGTTTTTTATGGTTTTAGCGTTTTTCCCTAAAACAAGTCCGGTTCTGAAGATAATTTTTTTTGTGTCTGCAGGAAGTTCACTTAAAGCTGCTTCCCAGTCTTTTACAACTTTTCCTACAAAACCATCGTCAAACTGAGTGCTATATTCATCATGTTGAATTCCGGTCTTATAAATACCAATAGCAGATATCGATATGAACTTTTTAGGTCGTTGGTCTTTTGGTAGTTCTTCAATGGCTTTTACCAGGTTTTTCGTGGTAATTACCCTGCTATTGTATATTTCTTTTTGGTTACTTTTTGTCCATCGTTGTAATATGGGAGCGCCCCCAAGATTAATAATTACCTCTGCTCCACGAATATTTTCAGATAACGATTCCTGTGGGCCGTAAAGAAGTGTTCTGCTCATGGCAAAAACTTCATGGTTTCGTTTTTTTAATTCGTTTGAAATCAATGCTCCCAAATATCCTGAACTGCCCGAAATGTTAATTTTCAATGATTCTTTATTTATGGTTTTAACGTTGACGGTTTGTGATTGGTTCCTAAATATTCAAACAGTTTGAACTGTTTTAGCTAAATAACAAAAAAATATCAGTTTAGTTGATTAATTTTTCTTGTAAAACATCGGTTTTGCTACTTTTACGTTTCGAAATGAGCAGGGGTATGCATATAATGGCGAAGTTTCACCGCTGGCGGTTGAAAAACATGAGTGAACGTAGTTTTATCACTGCTCTCAGCGTCGTCGTCGGTATCTTATCCGGCCTTGCTGCTGTAATTATCAAAAACACGGTACGATTTACCCAAAATGTGGTAAATACTTTAGTGGCAAGCGAAGTTCATAATTATATATATTTCGCATTACCTGTAATTGGTATCTTTTTGGCTGTCGTTATTATTAAATATGTGGTTCGGCATCATGTACGTCATGGAATACCTACTGTACTATATAGTATTTCAAAACAGAAAGCCCGTATCAAAGATCACAATTTATACTCGTCAATAATTACCAGTTCGTTAACAGTAGGGTTAGGTGGTTCTGTGGGACTGGAAGGACCAACAGTTGCAACAGGAACAGCATGGGGGGCATGGCTGGCGAAATTTTTCAGGATGAATTATAAAAATTCAATTCTGATACTGGCCAGTGCATGTGCCGGGGCAATGGCAGCAATCTTTAAAGCACCCATCGCTGCGATAGTTTTTGCTGTTGAAGTAATCATGATAGATTTGACCGTTTTTTCACTTGTACCATTATTACTTTCTTCAGCTACTGCGGTAGTAGTTTCGTATCTGTTTCTTGGTCAGAATGTTCTTTATCCTTTTGATGTGAAGCAGGCTTTTGTTATTGGGGATTTGCCTTATTATGTTGTTCTGGGAATTTTAACCGGTTTTGTTTCTGTATATTTTATAAAAATGTACCTGTTCATTAGTGATATATTTGATAAAATGAACAAAGCCCGAACCCGTCTTTTATTTGGTGGATTAAGTCTCGGTTTGCTCATTTTCCTGTTTCCTTCATTGTATGGCGAAGGGTACGATGCAATAAACCAGTGCCTGGCCGGTAATACAGAATATCTTTTCAATAACAGTCTTTTTTATAATTTGCATGAAGACTTTTGGATTGTTTTAGTATTAATAGGTTCGGTAATTATTCTTAAGGTAATCGCTACATCAATTACTTTTGGGGCAGGTGGTGTAGGCGGTATGTTTGCGCCTACGCTTTTCACCGGTGTAAATACTGGGATGCTCTTTGCACAACTGGTCAATCTTACCGGAATACGACATATCAATCCCAACAATTTTGCGTTGATAGGTATGGCCGGATTGATCGCGGGTGTGCTACATGCACCATTGACCGGGATCTTCCTGATAGCTGATATTTCAGGGGGATATAAACTTTTTGTCCCTCTCATGGTAACATCAACTTTTGCCTATATTATTGTCCGTGCTTTTACACCCTATTCAGTATATCATTATCAGTTAGCTAATCGTAAGGAACTACTGACACACGATAAAGATGCCAATGCATTACAGATGCTGGAGGTAAGAAAACTGATCGAGACTGATTTTGAAGTTCTTTCTCCTGATGCAACATTGCGTGATCTTACTGCTGCTATTTCACGCAATCATCGTAATCTCTTTCCTGTTGTTGATAAAGAAGGTTTTATGGTGGGGATGGTAAAAATGGACGATGTAAGGGATATTATATTTCACCATGAGTTGTATGATAAGGTAAAGATTAGTGAACTGATGTACATGCCAGAGGATTTTATCCAGCCGAATGACAGCATGGAAATAGTAACCATTAAATTTGAAGCTTCCGGGCGATATAATATTGCCGTGATAGAGAACGGGAAATACCTGGGTTTTATTTCGAGAGCTAGAGTGTTTACCAATTACAGAAAACAGATTGTCGATGTTTCGCACGTTTAAAATATTGTGGTTGCGTAATTACAAGCGTTACCTGAACAAGTTGGTTGCCTGGCGAATTGCAAAAATCCCTGATCGACAGTTCCTTTATATTCTAAGCCTCGTTGTAGGTGTTTTTAGTGGAGTGGCAGCATTTTTATTAAAAAATCTAATTCATTTTGTGGCTGAACAACTTACCCACTGGTTTGCTGTGGATGCTATCAGTTATTTGTACCTTGTTTATCCGCTGATCGGAATTACATTAACGGCTTTGTTTGTAAAGTATATCGTTAAAGATGATATTGGACATGGCGTTTCAAAAATACTTTATTCTATTTCGCGCGCAGGTAGTCGAATAAAGCCGCATAATAACTGGACTTCGATGGTAGCCAGTTCATTTACTATTGGTTTAGGTGGCTCTGTTGGTTCTGAAGCACCAATTGTACTTACCGGCGCTTCCATTGGTTCCAACCTGGCACGAATGTTCAAACTCAACTATAAATATGTTACACTAATGGTTGGTTGCGGTGCGGCAGGTGCTATTTCGGGTATTTTTAATGCACCAATTACCGGTATCGTATTTACACTCGAAGTACTGATGCTCGATTTGACCATGGCTTATATTATTCCGTTGCTATTATCCTCGGTAACGGCAACTATTCTTTCTTACTTTTTTATGGGCGAGGGAGTAGTGCTTCGGTTCACACAGGTTACTCCATTTCATATTAATACTATTTTATTTTATATTATACTTGGCATTTTTACCGGAATGGTAGGGCTTTATTTTACCCGTGCCTCAATGTATTTTGAAAAGAAAATAGGTAGTATTAAAAATCCATTTATTAAAGTTATTACCGGTGGTGTAATTCTTGGAGTTCTTGTTTTGGTTTTTCCTCCCTTATGGGGTGAGGGATATACCAGTATTTCTACTATTTTCAAAGGAACCGGCACTGAACTTCTCAATAATTCAATGTTTTTCGAATGGCGCAATAATGCTTATCTTATGCTGGTTGTACTTGCTGGTATTCTTGTATTTAAGGTTATTGCCATGTCAGCGACAACAAGTTCAGGGGGTGTTGGCGGAATATTTGCGCCAACGCTGTTTATGGGAGCAATTGCCGGTTATTTCCTGGTGAGGCTGTTAAACACATTTTACGATCTTGGTTTGCCGGAAGAAAACTTTTCACTTGCAGGAATGGCCGGAATGATGGCCGCTGTTATGCACGCCCCTCTTACAGCCATTTTTCTTATTGCTGAAATTACTGGAGGGTATGGTCTTTTTATCCCCTTAATTATAACATCGACAGTAGCTTATGTTACGATTATGAGATTTGAAACCCACTCCGTTTACACAAAACGATTGGCAGAACGTGGGGAGCTGATTACCCATCATAAAGACAAGGCTGTTTTACTGCTAATGAAATTAAATGAATTGATTGAAACCGATTTTGAAACATTAAAACCGGATGCTACTCTCCGCGACCTGGTTAAAGCAGTTTCCGTTTCGAACCGAAACCTGTTTCCTGTGGTTGATGAAGAAGGTGCCTTAAAAGGAATGGTTAAACTTTCGGAAGTGCGAAGCTTGATCTTTGAACCTGATCTTTATGATTCTGTGATGGTGAAAGACTTGATGTATATGCCGGAACATTTTATTTCTCCAAGCGATAATATGGAAGATGTTGCAGAAAAATTCGCAACATCAGGACGGTATAATCTGGCAGTGATCGAAAATGGAAAATATCTTGGTTTTATATCCAGGGCTTCAGTCTTTTCAAGTTATCGAAAAACGCTGCAACATTTTTCGCACGAATAGGAATTTTTAATATCAAAGAATATGATCAACAGACGTTCATTTATAGAAAAAACAACGGCAGCCGTTACAGGCTTCGCGTTAACAAAATATACTTCGGCACAAAGTATTGTTAAATCAGGTAATGAATTACCCATTGTTGTTTCAACATGGAAGCATGGTATGCCGGCCAATGAAGCAGCCTGGGAGGTTTTATCAAAAGATGGCTGGTCGCTCGATGCTGTAGAAACCGGTGTGCGTGTGCCTGAAGGTGATCCTAATGTAATTACTGTAGGCTATGGTGGTATTCCCGATGCCTGTGGTAAAGTTACTCTTGATGCCTGCTTAATGGATGAAAAGGGAAGAGCTGGCAGCGTTGCCTGTATTCAACATATCGTACACCCGGTTTCAGTAGCGAGACTTGTAATGGAAAAAACTCCGCATGTGATGCTGGTAGGAAAAGGCGCTCTAAAATTTGCGTTGGAGAACGGATTTAAGAAACAAAATCTTTTAACACCAGAACGCAAAGCTGCCTGGAAAAAGTGGAAAAAAGAAAACAGGGAATTCAGTAATAAAATCAATATTGAAAATCAAAAGCAGGAAAATCACGATACTATTGGCATGCTTGCTATTGATTCCAAAGGAAGACTTTCGGGGGCATGTACTACCAGTGGTATGGGATACAAATTGCCCGGCAGGGTAGGAGATTCTCCAATTATTGGTGCAGGGTTGTTTGTAGATGGAGAAGTTGGGGGCGCAGTTGCAACCGGTACCGGAGAATTGGTGATGAAAACTTTGGGAACATTTCTGGTTGTGGAAATGATGCGAAATGGTATGTCACCATCCCAGGCTTGTGAGGAAGCAGTGAAAAGAATTACCCAAAAGATTCCTGATTATCAAACTCAACAGGTAGGATTTCTTGCACTGAATTTATCAGGCGAATACGGAGCATACTGTATTCAGCCTGGGTTTAATTATGCTGTTAAAACCAAATCGAAAACTGCATTAACAGATGCTGAAGCTTGGATGAAGAAGCTATAAATCTTGATTATTTGGTTAAAGTATATTTTAACGTACTGTATATTATTTAAATACTACTTTTTTGTTTAATGCTGTATCATTAATTTCCATCCTGAAAATGTAAATACCTTTTGGGAATTGTTCGATATCTAACCAACCAGTATAGAATTTCTTTTTATCAAGAATCTTTGTGCCGGTAATATCAAATAACATGAGGTTGACCTTTTTGTATTGAGTATCAATAAACACTCTCTTTTCTGCCGGGTTAGGGTATATTTTAATATTTGCCAGTTGGATTTCTTCAATTTCAACAGGAACCATTACACTGAGTTTGTATGGTGCTGATTTCAGAGTCAAATCAGGAAAAACAGGATTAGTAACTTCCATGTGGTAAATTCCGCTATCCTGTAAACTGGCATTTGTTATGCTAAAAAACGGATCTGACACCGATGTTAACTGATCATTTTTATACCAGCTTTGTAAATCCTGTTCAGTTGGTATGTAGTTTTCAATTTGAATGGTCAAATTATCATTTGTGTAAATGGAAGTATCTATCGGGACGCTGATCATTTGTTGAGGTGAATAAATAAAAGTGTCAATTGCTAATAATTCAGTTGCAACAGGTTCCAAATCAGAAAACAAATAATTGTTATTTGAAATATTTAAATAGTTCAAATGTTGCCTGGCAGTTTCTGATAAGCCACTTTTTGTGGATGAAAATAACGGCAGATTTCCATGCAACATATTATTTGAAATATCAAGATGTGATAGTGAATCAAACGCTGAAAATATATCCGGTAATTCTCCTTTTAATCCGTTGCCCGACAAATCAATTTTTCTTACATGTCGGTCTTCCATCGTTATTCCGAACCAGTCATTAACAGTTCCGTTAATTGTATCGAGCCAATTCAACTGGTTTGCCCAGCCATTTCCATTCAATGTTTCATAAAATGTTTTAAGGGCATTAAATTCCTGAACAGGGGTATTAGTATTTTCTTTTTCATGGACATTGAGCTTTATTTTTCGACTTGTCAATACCAATTCATTTGCAACCGGATTTGTTACTTTACAATAATATGTATCTGCATCAGCAGGTTGAAGATCAGTTATTGTAAGGCTTACATTTGTTTCTCCGGAAAGTAATGCCTCATTTTTATACCATTGATATGTATCTGAATGCCCCGGATAATAATTATCAATGGATAATTCGATATTATCTCCCTCTGTAGTTTCAATAATTTTTGAAAGTCCGATCGAATCTTGAGGATAGTAAATAAAATCTTTAAAGTCACTGTAGTTATCCCATGAAAAGATAGCTTCAATGTCATTAAATTGTAGTTTGTTTCCTCCAAGATACAACGTATCCATTTGAATTAGTCCGGCAAGTTCATCCGGAATTTGGCGGTTATTTTCAAGTTGAGTTTTTTGACTAACTAAAGATGATTTATTATTACTTATTTGTCCAAACAAATTATTATCGATATCTAACCGGTACAGTTTTGTAAGGTTTTGCAGTTCAGCTGGCAATGGCCCTACAAGTTGATTGTCACTTAAATCAAGTGTTCTTAAATCAGATAGGTTTCCCAGACTGGAAGGAACAGTTCCTGTGAATGAATTATGGCCTAAATCCAAATGTCTTAATTTTGTCAAATTCCCCAACAAGCAGGTATTTCACCACTTAAATTGTTATAACTGAGCCAAATGCCCTCAATGTTCAAGTCATTCCCTAATTCATTGGGTATTTCACCTTCCAGAATGTTTCCACTTAGTAACAGGTATTTCAGATTTTCCATCTGAATAATTGAATTAGGAATTTCTCCTGATATATTATTTGCACTTAAAGAAAGTGTTTCGAGTTTTGAGAGATTACCAATGTTATCCGGCATACTCCCTGAGATGCTGTTTTTTGTTAAAGAAATCATTTGAAGGTTGCTTAAGTCAATTAAAGAGGACGGTAAAACTCCAACAACATTATTCGAATCCATAAGAATGCCGGTAACGTGGTTATTTTCTACTATAATTCCTGCCCAGTCTGATACGGTGTAATCTATGGTATCCAGCCAGTTGGTATTGTAACTCCAGCTTTTACCATTAGTAGAATTATAAAAATCAACTAAAGCATTATACTCTGAAACCGGTATTCCAGCTCCTTTAGCACTTTTTGTTACACTCAACGTTATTTTCCGACTTGTTAGTGTTAGCTCGTTTGCAATGGGATTTGTTACTTTACAATAGTATTCACCTGCATCGTCAAGCTGAATATTGTTCAATTCAAGTTTCATATTAGTCTTTCCTGGGATGATGGAATTATTTTTATACCACTGGTATTTGTCTGAGGGCCCGGGATAATAATTATCGATGTTGAGAACAATATCGTCTCCGGTTGACCTTTCAAACGTTCTCATTGTTCCAATGTTATCTTGAGGATAATAAATGAAATCCTTAAAATCGTTATAGTTATCCCATGAAAAGATGGCTTCAATGTCGTTAAACTGTAGTTTGTTTCCACCAAGGTATAATGTGTCCATTTGAATTAAACCTGCGAGTTCATCCGGGATTTGGCGGTTATTGTCAATAGATGCACTTTTGTTAATAGAAATATCCCCGATAAGATTATTGTCGATATCAAATCTGTATATGTTAACAAGATTTTTTAATTCAACAGGTATTGGTCCAACCAGTTGATTATTACTTAAATCCAAAAATCGTAATTGAGATAGATCACCAAAGCTGGAAGGTACTGTGCCAGATAAATTATTGTTCGCCAGTTCAAGAAATAAAAGATTATTCATTTCTCCTATACTGGACGGTATGGAACCAGAAAGTTGGTTATTGGTAATATTAAGATGATTTAAGTTCTTTAAATTACCGATTGCATTTGGAATTTCACCTTCAAAATTATTATCGAGAAGAAACAGACTTTGAAGATTTGATAGACTATCAATATCATCTGGTAAATTTCCGGATAGATTATTCTTAAATAAATTTAATCTTTCCAATTCACTGAGTTTATATAATGATTTAGGAAAACTACCGGAAACATTATTTGTGTCCATACTTATTTCTCTTACATGTCTGTCAACGACCATAATTCCTTCCCAATCATTAACTGTTACATTCGTTGTATCGAGCCAGTTTCCCTTTTTTCTCCAATTCTCACCACCGTTTGATTTATAAAAATCAACAAGTGCCTTATATTCAGATATAGGAACGCCCGCACCATGTATGTCATTTACTCTTAACGTTGTAGAATGAACATAAATATCAAGGTCCGTTGCAATTTTATTTGAAATAGTACAATAATAAAACCCTTCATCTTTGAGTTGAACATTGTCTAAAACTAATACTGAATCATTGGCTCCTTCTATTACTACGCCATCTTTATACCAAACATATGTATCTGAAGGAGCAGGGAAATAGTTTGGAATTCTTATTTTAACTGTTTTACCTTTTTCTGCACTGAGTTCTGTGTCTTTGTGTAACCCTTCTTGAAGTTCATATTTAAATTCAGTAAAGTTGTTAAAATTAGACCATGAAAAAATTGGTTCAATATCGTTAAAAAGTAAATAGTTTTGATCAATTCGAAAAGACCATAAAGAACTCATTTCTTGCAGAACATCTGGAATTTGTCGTGGTTTTCTGACAGTATTTTTATCAATTATTCTACCAATCCAGTTACCATTAATATGAAACACTTCCAGCTTCTTTAAATTTTTTAGTTCGGTGGGTAATGGTCCCTCGATCGTATTATGATCTATATAAAAATATTTTAAATCTAAAAGCGTCCCAATTTCTTGTGGCAATTCTCCTGAAATTTGGTTGAGACTCAAATTCAGAGTTGTAAGTTTTGTTAAATTGGCTAATTCAGGTGGTATTTTTCCAGTAATATTATTCCCCGATAAATTTAAAGTAACTAGGTTAGACAGATTAAAGATCTCTTGCGGAATTTGTCCATTTAAGTAATTTCTATCAACATCAAGTGTTGTAAGGTTGGTTAAATTTCCTAATTCTTTAGGAATCTCACCAGTAAGATTGCTTGATCCACAATAAAATTGTTTGAGATTATGAAGGTTTCCCAATTCAATGGGAAGTGCCGAATTAAAGTTGTTAGATGATAAATACAAATATTCAAGATTTAATAAATTCCCAAGTTCTTTAGGAATTGATCCTGTCAGGTCATTATCACCTAATCCTAACCATTTTAATTTGGAGAGATTTCCTAATTCAGGTGGAATTGATGTGAGATGATTTGAATATAATTCGACAGACAAAAGATTCGACAGATTTCCAAATTCTTTAGGAATAGAATTAATGTTGTTATAAATTAAGTTTAAGGTGTCTAAAAAAATTAATTTATCTATGTTTGATGGTATCTGGCCAGAAAGTTTGTTATTAATCATGTTTATACTGGTTACATGACCATTTCTAACTGTCACTCCCATCCAATCTTCGACACTGTGATTTAGGGTATCCAACCAGTTGGTTTTCCAACTCCAGTTATCGCCATCCAAATTATTATAAAAATCAACCAGGGCATTGTATTCAGATAATGGAACTCCGGCATTTTGCGAAAATGAGGATTGAACAGTAATAAAAAAAAGGCAGAAAGTGATAAGGAGATTGTTGATTTTCATTTTATTAAGGTTTGTTTGACAAATGGTTTTTTTTTAGGTCGCCCATTGGGGAAACATAAATGTGATTGCAAAATAGTAAAAAACAATGTTTCAACTATTGACAAAAGACATATTATTAAGCATAAAAAAAGCTCCCCGTAATACGAAGAGCTTTTCTTTACATCTTTTTTTGGATCACCAGCGGTTTCCGCCGCCACCGTAACCACCACTGCGGTTATCATCTCTGCGTCCGCCACCACGACGGTCATCGCGACGCTGAAATCCACCGCCGCCACCACGACTTTGGAAATTGTCACGACGCTGGTTAAAATTTCTTGCCGGACGGGATCCCTGAGGATTAGCTTGTTTTACTACAATTTGGTTTCCATCCAGTTCGCTCTCATTGAGTTCAGCAATTGCTTTTTCAGCTTCTTCATCATTTGGCATTTCAACAAAGCCAAAACCTTTTGAGTTCTGTGTCTCCCTGTCAATAATAACTTTGGCAGAGGCTACTTCTCCATATGCAGAGAAGATTTCTTGTAAGTCGTCGCCAGTAGTTGACGAACTTAACTTTGCAACAAATAAATTCATAAAATAAAGAACAATAAATAATTAAATTAAATAAGTGTAACTAAATGAAGATGCTTTAATAATTGTTGAATTGTACCCTGCAAATGTGATTCAGAATAAAAAAAATTAATAAATACATCAGGCAAGCTAATTCGCTAACAGTAAAACTTTTAAACTTCAATACACAAATTAAAGCACTATTTGGGAGATTAACTACTAAAACGGTCAGTTTTTTTGTTCGTAATCGGAAAAATAACCTTACATAATATTTTATTTGCTGTTAATTTTTGCCTTGTACTTGTAAAATAAAGCAGACGGATGTACCATGTTCAGCCGCAAAAAAAACCTTCCCGAAGGAAGGTCTCTGTAAGGTGAGATGTATTAAATCTTAAATGATTATTGCAAAAATAAATTAAAATCCGGCATGTTGCGAAATAATATTTTTATTTCTGAGAATATTTACAATGGCATCCACAATTTCATCGTCTTCCAGCGATGCATAATTGAAAATTACATCGAAATCATTGTTCTGAGCTTTTCTGTCCATTGATTTTTTCAATAAAAGAATCTCGCTTTTTATCCATTTCATTAATATATACTGCGGCTTTAGCCTGACTAAGATCTTTGATCTGCATAATCCGGTTTATTCGCCATTCTTCAGGGTGCTTCCAAACGTATATTTAGTTTGTTTGGAACATTTTTCAGGATAACTCCTGCCGAGCGCCCTACAATAATTTTTCGTCCTTCGTAAGCCAACCTGCAAATAACTCCTTTAAAAATCTGGATCATTTTTTTGTCGGTAATCTCATAAATGGTTTCATCCGAAAATGCCCTGGCAACTGCATTCAGTTTTTCAATGCCTTCTTCTTTATCTTTGTAGTTCCCGTCATTAATTTCAGCAATAAACTCTTTAACTACCCTGGAAAATACTTTTTTATCCACCCATTTCCATTCAGCATCTGTTTTAGTATCAGCCATGTAACTGTAACCGGTTAAAATCTTTGACAGTTTAATAGCAATTCGTTGAGCCGAACATCCTGCCTGGCGTGAAATGGTTACCACCGGGCCCGGAAAATCACCGGTTTCAAGGTTGTAACACGAAAATGTGTTCAGGTAATTGTTAACCAGTTTTTCCATATTTTGTCTCTTTTTGGAATGATTCGTTTTGTGGAATCGAAGTTACAATCAAATATTCTTTTATCGACCAAAAAGCGTCACAGAATTGGATTTTTTTTAGATGTTTTGCAACAACTTTCTATCGATTACATACAAATTGGTTAATTTTAAAAGAAAAAAATGGATCGTCCAATTCGTACTGCATTAGCATCATTTGGCATGTCAGGACAGGTATTTCACGGCCCAATGTTAAAAGTAAATCAGGGTTTTAAAGTGTTAACTATACTTGAACGTTCAAAAAATATTTCTAAAAAGTTATTTCCTGATGCCCGCATTGTTCATACTTTCGAAGCTATTTTGAATGATCCTGAAATTGAACTGGTATTTATAAATACGCCCGATGCTTTTCATTTTGATATGGCCAAACAGGCTTTGCTTGCCGGGAAACATATTGTGGTGGAAAAACCGGTTACACAAAAAAGTACACAGGCTGCCGAATTGGTTGATCTGGCAAAGAAGAAGGGGTTAATATTTACCGTTTACCAAAACCGGCGGTGGGATGGTGATTTCAGAACGATTCAAAAAATATTGGCCGAAGGAAAACTGGGACGGATTGTTGAATTTGAATCGCATTACGACCGCTACCGGAATTTTATTACACCTAACACCTGGAAAGAAGAGCAGGATGAATTTGGTGGTGTTTTGTATAATCTTGGCTCGCATATGGTTGATCAGGCATTTGTTTTATTTGGAAAACCCGGGGCGGTTACTGCACATCTTAAGATTGTAAGAACGGGTGGTATGGTTACTGATTATTACGATATTCGTTTGGAATATGAGAAATTTTCAGCAATTTTAAAATGTTCTTATCTGGTCAAAAATCCTGGACCACGATATAGTATTTACGGAGAATACGGAACTTTTCATAAATGGGGAATTGATCCGCAGGAAGAATTATTAAAGGCCGGTAACCTGCCTGAAGGAGACGACTGGGGCAAAGAACCGGAATCGGAATGGGGAACATTGCTTTATGAAAAAGAGGGGAAAGATTTTCAGGAGGAAGTGGAAACAATACCTGGAGATTATCGTATTTTTTATAATAATTTGTATGAAGTGATTCGTAACAGTGCCCGAATTACTGGTTAAACCGGAAGAAACAGTTGAAGTATTAAAAATACTGGAAGCTTGTACGGAAAGTAACCGTTTAAAAAAGACGATTAATTTATAAGGTAGAAATAGCCAAACGCATTTTCAACTTCTTAAATGATACAAGACCAGATGAAACTGATCATTTCCTTGCCGTTTTTCTTTTTGCTGCTATCTCCGTTCAATGCAATGGCACAAAAGGAAGCTTCAGTATGGCCATTAGGTGAAGGGAAACAATTTGATTTTCAATCGGGAAGTTTTCAGTATTCCGATTATAACGGTCATCCGAACACAGTTGCTACCATTTGCGATAAAAATGGGAATCTGGTTCTGTCAACCGATGGAGACACTGTTTGGAATGGGAAAAACGAGATGTTATTAAATGGGGCCGACTTAGTAGAAAAAAATTATGATCTTATTCCATACTCCCGACCGGTTTTTGTCCCTTACCCTAAAAAGGAGGGGTCTTATTTTTTTATTTACCAGGATGGAATTAAAAGGTGGGAAGAAAGAGTTGTAATGTCTACATCTACAACAATAACTCAAAACGAGGATGGAACTGAAACAATAGTTATAGATACAATATATACAACTGTAATTGATACTTCCTACAAAGATCAAAAATTATTGTACGCCGAAATTGATATCAATGCAAACAATGGTCAGGGGGAAGTTGTTTCCAAACAAAATTTTATATTGTCAGATTTTGGAACGCCAACAATTGCAGGCTATTGTAATAACAGCTATTATTGGATGGCCGTTCCATACAACATTCCGTATTTCGATAATGATGTTTACAAAGAAGTGATCCTGTTTTATAAGATTGATGAAGATGGTATAAATCTGCAACCCAAAGTAAATACCTATTTCAACGAAGGATATATTGGTGGAATGCACTTTTCCCCTAACGGGGAGATGCTTAGTTTTTATTATGCTGAAAATGTGTTTTTGTCGCCAAACCCGGAAATAATTGCTGATTTTAATTTTCTTACGGGGGAACTGTATAATTACAGGCGTGGTGATTATTGGATGGGTGTATATGAGTTTTCTCCTAACAGCAATTATTTTTATAATATTACTGGTTATGTAGATCAATACGGGGATGACTACATTCAGTTTATTCAGTACGACGTCAGGTTTACGGATGTAACGAGAATCCAAAGTACAGGAACTGTTATATTCGAATATCCTGCGCCTCCTACTTATCCCAATCCTTATCCGCCTCCTGACGAAATAACACTTGTTCCGATTCCTGGAGGGTTTTGGCTGGCTCCTGATGGTAAAATGTACTTTTTTTATTACGATTACCTTGAGGACAAAAGAATGTTAGGCCGAATAAATCAACCAAACAAAAAAGGAAAAAGCTGTGATATTGAATTAGATATTGCCACAGTTGATCATTATCCATATATTCCTCGATTTATTGCCAGTTTCTTCAGGGATAAATCATTGGATAACCTGGATGAAATATTACCCGACGCCGGGCCTGATAAGCAACTTTGCCCTTTGTCGAATGTTTCAATAGGCAACGGCCCATATTATCAGTCGGATCTTTACCGCTGGTTCCCTGATCAATATCTTGATGATCCAGTTATCAAATCAACCAACTTTTTCTGCTCCGGCCCAGGGAAACATAACAAAAATATTTCCAGAAATACTTCGAACAACCGATAAAAACTGCTGGCTTAATCTTGATACAACAAATGTGACCGTCTTACCTAAACCCAACAAGGCTAATATTGATGGAAGTTGGTCAGTTTGTCCTTATGTTGAAGGAGTTGATTACTGGGCAGTGGAAAATGAAAATGCACTGGAATGGTTTGCTGATGGAGGAGAATTAATTACAGATAATACCCTTGATACTGTTAAAATCAGTTGGGGGGGCCCCTAATCTCGAATGCAGCAGCCAGTGTTCTTGCCACAAATGAATTTGGATGTGTATCAAACATGGCGGTTTTTCCTGTACGAATAAACGATGAATTAATGCCCGATACGCCAGTTGGCTACGATACGTTTTGTATTGCCGAGGCCAAAGATGTGGTTTACAAAATAAGAAATACTAATGGTTCGGTTTATGAATGGATAGTTGATGGCGGCGAAATTATCGAGGGACAGGGAACTAATAAAATACGGGTTGAATGGAAACATGGCGGGCAAAATAAAATCTTTGTCAGGGAAACCAGCGTAACGTCAAACGCAACCTGTTATGGAGAATCGGAACCACTAATAGTAGGTGTTTTAAACGACAGTGTTAAAATTGAACTGACTTATGTGTCTTTTAATCTTGACAATAAACTGGAAGTTCATTTTAAAGAAGAAAATTTAAATTTATTCAGACACACGTTTATTCAGCACACTACGAATGTAAACGGGGGTTTTTCAGAAGATTATTTTCCAAAAAGTTCCGGTCTTGGCGGATACTACATTTATCTAGCTGACCCTGAAGGATCAGGATCTCAAATTATTAATCTTGAGGTAATTAACCGGTGCGATGAAATATTCCTTACAGGCTCCCAGCAAACAATAGTATTGGATGGGGATATTTTCCCGAAACAAACAACCATTTCGTTAAGATGGAACCTGAATCAGTTTTGGGCAAATGACCGGTTGAAGCACGAGATATGGCATTCGGTGGATGGGAAAAATAACTGGGAGTTGGTTGCTACCATCGACAGACAAAACGCCTTTGAATATCAATACCAGGACGTTTCGTTGTACCATTACTTAAGAGTAAAAGAAATTAATGAAGATAAAAACCTTGAATCATGGTCAAATACAATTGAGTTTCAGGTTAGTGATATTTTAAAGATACCCTGATGTTTTTACACCAAACGGAGATGGGTACAACGATGTCTGGGAAATATGGAATATCGATTCTTACATCTTTAAAAGTCTGACCGTTTACAATAAATCGGGAAAACCTGTATATAAATGTAAAAACGGATATATACCATGGGATGGAAAAATAAATGGCAGGATTTATCAGGGGACTTATTTGTATGAGATAACTTTTGAAGGCATTGGTACCAGGTATGGGCAGGTAACAGTATTGCAATGAGAGTTTTAGCTAAAATATTTTTGTTGGTGTTAGTCCTTGCATTTAAGCATGTGAGTGCTCAGGATTTTCCGTATCACTTTTTTTCGAATTTCAATCCAATGATTAATAATCCGGCGTTTACCTCATTCGACAGTGAAATCAGGACAGACGTTGGAATGTATAATTTATGGGCAGGCGGATTTAAACCGCTTAATGACTATCAGGTTAGTTTCTCAATATCACCTAATCTAAAATTTAAAAAGCATAAAAGAAATACGGGGTATGAAAAAAAGAGTGGGGTTGGGGGCCGTTTTTTTGAGAGAACAAATAGGAGTATTTTCGCAGAATATTTATCAGTTGGTTTATGCTTATCATTTTCCTTTCAGTAAATCTTCATTTCTTGTCATTTGGAATTTCCAGTTCAATTGAAACCCTTAATATTGATGTTAATTCACTATCACCCATTAATCGCTGACGATCCGCGGCTTTTAACCGGAAATAACAATTCAATTTTATTTGATGGCGGTTTTGGTGTTGCAGTTCATAGCCGGAATTACATCATTTCTTTTTCTGTGTTAAATATTGCTTCCGACGATTTTAAGTTTGAATCGGGCCCGGCAAAAGGTATAAACAATTACACGAAGTATTATTTTTCAGGAAGGTACGATGTTGAACTCAGCGACAATATTCATTTTAAGCCCGGTGTTACCCTTCGAAATTCAAGGATTAAAAAGTACAATTTCGATACTTCGATGGCTTTTGATTTTACTTTTTTCAGTGTCGGGTTAGGGTACAGAAGTGAAAATTCCATTTTTGTTTTTACAAGAATACCGTACAAAAATTTCTTTTTTACCTACAATTCAGAGAATCCAATGAGTTCAAACCATATGATTGGAAATGGCCATACTTTTTCGGTAGGGTGGAGTTTCCGTTCTTTAAATAATTGAACCTATTCTTACCGCGGTTTCAAATCCTTAAGTTCAATTGAAAAGATAAGCGAAGAATAAGGTGGTATGCCGGTTTTGCCCTCGGAACCGTACGCAAGCTTCGATGGAATAATAAAATCGGCTTGCATTCCTTTGTTCATCATTCCCAAAGCTTCATCAAAACCAGTAATTAAAGGTTCAGACTTATAAATCATTGCCCAAATTCCGTCGGTATAATATGAGGATGTCTCAAGCAGAACTCCACTGAGAAGGTACGCTGCATATTTTACATAACAAGTATCTCCGATCTGTATAGTTGGGCCGGTACCTGCTTCATGAATAATATAGTACATCCCGCTGGATGTAGTATCAATATCGTATCCTTCATTTTTTAAATTGGAAAGAGTTTCAGCAAGTTCATTTATTTCAGTTTCTTCCGTTCGTTTATCTGCATGTCCTATATCGATACATGATTGACTTAAATAAATCAGAGGAGCAATTAAAATAAAAGCTATTATTTTCAGCGATTTTATCATGGCTTTATTCGTCTTGTTATTTATGGCGACGAAAGTTATTAATTAAAAAGAATATGCCAAAACCAATAATCGTGTTGTTAACCATTATTATTAAATGAAGGATTTTTTGATTTAAGTAAGAGAACATTCATAAAAAGTAGATGTTTAATTTCAAAAGAATGGGCTGGAATAAAAAGCCATATCTAAATGAATAAATCATGAAGTTTAAAGATACCAATGAGTTACAATATTCTACATCACCTTATTTGTTGCAACATGCGCATAATCCGGTAAATTGGGTTCCGTGGAGCGATGATATTCCCGCGCGGGCAAAAACAGAAAATAAGCTGATTCTTATTAGTATTGGCTATGCTGCCTGTCATTGGTGCCATGTGATGGCGCACGAATGTTTTGAAGACGAAGAAGTTGCAGGGGTAATGAACCAGCTTTTTATTTGTGTCAAGGTCGATCGGGAAGAGCGTCCTGATGTGGATCATTACTATATGTCGGCGGTGCAGCTAATGCAAATGCAGGGAGGCTGGCCTTTAAATGTAGTTGCTTTACCTGATGGAAGACCGATCTGGGGAGGAACTTATTTTCCCAAAGAATCGTGGATAAAAAGCCTGTTGGGAGTTTCCTCATTTTATAAAGAAAACCGGGAAAAAACAGAAGAATATGCAGCCAGCTTGCAACATGGGCTGGAACAAGGTTCAATCATTGAAAAAGGAACGTCGGAAAAATCAATTTCAGTTGATAAAATTCAGACAACGGTAAACAGTTGGAAAAGCCGGTTTGATTATCATAATGGCGGCAGAAAAGGTGCACCCAAATTTCCAATGCCGGTTAATCTGGACTTTCTACTTTATTATAGCTTCAAATTGAATGATAAAGAAGTACTTGACTATATTTTGCTGACACTGCTTAAAATGGCGCGGGGTGGTATTTACGATCAGGTTGGAGGTGGTTTTGCACGCTATTCGGTTGATGAAATCTGGAAAGTTCCGCACTTTGAAAAGATGTTATACGATAACGGACAGTTGATTAGTCTTTATGCAAAAGCATATCAATTGTTTAAAACAGAAGAACTGAGAACCGTTGTTTTTGAAACCGTAAGTTTTCTTGAGAAGGAGATGATGGATGAATCCGGTGCATTTTATTCATCGCTCGATGCCGACAGTGAAGGGGAGGAAGGTAAGTTTTACGTTTGGAAAGCCCGGGAGCTTCAATCTCTGTTAATAGAAGATTACAAACTTTTTGCCCGTTACTATCATGTAAATGAACTTGGACTTTGGGAAAACGGAAATAACATTTTGATGCGCACCGGCGAGGATGCTGCTTTTGCCCAAGAGAATCAAATATCGGAAAATGAACTTCAGCAAAAAATATTGAATTGGAAATCGGTTTTGCTCGATCATCGTTCAAAAAGAGTCCGCCCCGGGCTTGATGATAAAACATTAACATCGTGGAACGCACTGGTTATTCAAGGATTAACAGATGCATATAAAGTTTTTGTTGATCAGTATTTTCTTGATTTGGCAATTAAAAATGCCCGTTTTATAAAGGAAAATGTAATGTTGTCTGATGGGAAATTGTGGCATAGCTGGAAGAAAGGCAAAGCCACCATTAACGGATTTCTGGAAGATTATTCTTTTGTGATGCAGGCTTTTATTTCGCTGTTTGAAGTTACCGGCGATGAAGAATGGCTGAACGATGCCAACAAACTTCTTAAATACGTTAATGAGCTTTTTTACGATGATCAATCAGACTTATTCTTTTTTTCCGAACTGAATGACGCATCAATTGTAATAAATCACTATCAAAATGTGGATAATGTAACACCGGCATCAAATTCAGTAATGGCAAATAACCTGTTTCGTCTGGGTTTGATAATGGGAGATACTGAACTATTGGCAAGAGCAGAAAGAATGGTAAATTATTTTGTGGAGAATTTTATCCGTTATCCTATGGCGTATTCCAATTGGGGAAATTTGATGTTAAAGCTGGAAATGCCTTTTTATGAAGTTGCTATTTGCGGGTTGGATGCAAAATCGATTTTCACAGAAATACAGAAAAATTTTTATCCTGATGTTTTATGGGCTGTTACAACAAAAAGCAGTAAGGTGCCTTTATTAAAAGATCGGTTTGTTCCAAAGGAGAATCTGATTTATGTGTGCGAAAAAGGCATTTGTCAACTTCCGGTGAAAACGGTTGAAGAAGCCAAAAATCTGTTGAAATGACCGATGTTGACTTTCTAATTGTTGGCAATGGTCTGGCCGGAACTTTACTTGCTTTTGAAATGCTGGATCATGGATTGAATTTTCGGATCATGGCATCACCCGAAAAAAGCAGGGCATCAATGGTAGCTGCCGGTATGTTCAATCCGCTGGTATTTAAACGAATGACTAAAAGCTGGATAGCAGATGAACTGCTTCCTGTAATGGAAAAAAGATACCGGAGACTGGAAGAAAAATTAAATGAAACATTCTTTTTCAAAAAAGATATTTTAAAACCACTTTCGGAGCAGGAGATGTTGTTATGGAAAGAGCGAAGTCTTGATCCTGCTTTTGCAAAATACATTCGGTCGGTAGAAACAGAAAGCCGGTTTTCGATGCTTAAAAATGCTGCCGGTTATGGTGTGGTTACACAATCTGGTCATATACAAATACAAGTATTTTTGGACGCTTCGGAAAAGCTTTTTCGTAATGAAAACAAACTCATTGATGCCACCATTTCATTTGATAAATTTAATCCTGATAACCCGATTTTTCAGTTTGGTAAGTACAAATTCGAAAACATAGTTTTTTGCGAAGGATATCATTTGACACAAAATCCTTTTTTAAATTTTATCCCTCTAAAACCGGTAAAGGGAGAGCTAATACAGATTTATGCTCCTGAACTGAAAGAAGAATTCATTTTAAATAAAAAAGTATTTGTTTTACCTGTAGGTAAACATCGTTTTAAAGTTGGCTCAACCTACGAGTGGAAAGATTTAACTGAACACCCAACCCAAAGTGGCAAAAACTCAATTATCAACCGCCTGGAAGAATTGATTTCAGTGAATTATAAAATTGAAGATCATTGGGCAGGGATTCGTCCGGCAGTTATCGACCGGCGTCCTGTACTGGGTTTTCATCCCATATACAACAGTATTTCAGTGTTTAACGGTCTGGGAACAAAGGGAGTTATGTTGGCTCCTTATTTTGCACGTGAAATGTTTAGAACACTGACAGAAAAAGATTATTCGTCAAAAAAGGAGGTACAACTCGAGCGATTTTTATGATCGGTTATAAATAGAAAAATCCCGGGCGTCCTAACCGGGAAATTTCTTTTACTTTAAAGTTTTCTGAGATAAAAAATAAGGGTTTGTATAGCACAAAGATAGTTTTGGTTTTTAACTACACCTTATTATAAAACCTGAATTTCGGGGTAAAAAAACTGATTCTGTCCTTCCTTTTTGCTGATAATCTTTAAAGAAAAATTACAACAGATTAAATAAAAAATTATGCACGCGGAAGATTTTGCGAGGGAGTCATCCTTTTGCTGAAAATAGAGGTTATAAATTCTGATTTTACCCTACGGCTGCAATTCTATCAAATTTGAATTGAATTTAAATGTAACTTGCATGGTTTGAAGATGGGTCGGTGATAATTTTTGTTATAACGTGTTGTTTTAAAACTCGTAAGAAAAATAAGATTATGAAATGGGGAAAGCTGTCTTAAAACATAAGGATTATCTATCGGATTCGACCAAAAAGAAAATCTTATTATCGAATAAGGTAAACGGAGCATTAATAATAATTTTCGTAACTGTTCTTTTTATTGATTTAGCTGCAATGACATTTTCCGGTAAGGAATTTAATTCAGATTTTCTCCGGTCAGTTTTTGTCATTGTTTTATGTTCTCTCAACCTTCTGCTTAACTATTATGGTCTTTTTAAACTAACAAGAATACTCCTTGTTTTTCTGTTACCTGTTCTATTGATTTTTACCATTCCATTTACAGGCAGAGTTTTGGATGAATATTATTTCTGGTTTCCATATCTTCCTGTTGCAGGATCGGTTTTACCCTATTTTCTCTTTTCAGAAGAAAAAGAAAAGAAATGGCTATTTGCAACATTAGGATTTTATCTGATGCTTACTTTATTTACCGACAATATTCTGGATTTTTACGCAACCGGGAGTTTAGAAATTCTGCCAATAATCCATGAAAATAATGTCTTTTATAAACTTGCTCCCACATTAATCTTCATTTTCATCAACATGACGCTTTATTATGTTTTTGATTTATCGCGTAAAACAGAAAAGAACTTGATTGATACCAAGGAGTTGCTAGACAAAAAAAATACGGAGTTGGAAATTAAGAATGCCGAGTTAAACCGGATCAATACTGCTAAAAACAAATTATTTCATATCATTGGGCACGATCTGAAATCACCTGTTGCACAGATCATTCAAATTGTAGAACTTTTTGATGAGCGTTTTGATAAACTGTCGGAAAAAGAAAGGAAACGTTTAATAAAGGCACTAAAAGAATCATCTGCAGCGGAGTTTAAATTACTAAATAATTTATTTGACTGGGCAATTACACTCACCCAGGAAATGGCATTTAATCCTGTTCCTTTAAATTTATATTCACTGGTTGAAGAAACAGTTCAACTGCTTCAAAAAAGTGCTGGTTTTAAACATATTCAGCTTATTAATAAAATAAGTAAGGAGATTAATATTTATGCTGATGGGAATATGCTTTATACGATTCTTCGGAATTTGATTTCGAATGCGATAAAATTTACCTACCACGAAGGAAAAATAGAAATTGGAAGCGAAGAAAAAGAGAAAGGCACAGAAATTTATGTTAAGGACAATGGTAAAGGAATGTCAAAAGAGGACTCTCAAAAGTTATTTAAAATTGATGAAAGATTACTGGAGAATGGAACCGATAATGAAAAAGGTACCGGATTCGGATTAATAATTTGTAAGGAATTTGTTAATTATCATAAAGGTGAAATCCGGGTAGAGAGTGAACTTAATGCGGGTAGCAAGTTCATCATTTTCATCCCGGGTGAAGACGTGATTAAAAAAAAACAGAGCGTATTATGAGTAAAGAGGTAGCTCGTTAAAATCGTTTATTCATCTTCTTTCCCAGCCAAATCCGTATTTTCTGTTGCAGAAGAAAATTGCTCATCATAAAAAGTAACTTCCCCGGTTTCAACATCGTACTGAGCTCCAACCATAATTATTTTTCCATTTTCTTCCAGTTCCCTTAAAATAGCACTTTTTTGTCTTATTTCGTCCAGTGTAATATGAACATTTATTGCACTTACCTCATTCACAAAAGCCGTATTTGATCCATTTCGGTTTGTTTTAAAAGTTTTCTCACTGATAATTGCAGGTTTTAACTTATGAAGTAATCCGGTGATATGGCCCATCTCGAAATTATCACAAGCACTGGTTACAGCACCACATTTTGTATGTCCGAGTACAACAATGATTTTAGAACCGGCAACACCACAGGCATACTCCATGCTTCCCAGTATATCATCATTTAGAATGTTCCCGGCAATTCGAATACTAAAAATATCGCCTAATCCCTGGTCGAAAACAAGCTCGGCTGAAGTTCGTGAGTCAATGCAACTCAAAATGGTTGCTATGGGGAATTGACCATCGGAAGTCTGGTTGACTTGTTTTAAAAGATTCCGGTTTACTTTTAGATTATTTACAAATCGGTGATTGCCTTCTTTTAAATATTGCAACGCCTGTAATGGGGTGATTTTTTCCTGGCTTTCTTTGGTATGTGTCCACATTTTTTTGTCTCTTCTTTTAGGTTGCTAAACACCCTTTTTTGTCATTTTTGAGCTAAACAGAACCAACAGGATAAAGGTGAAAATGTTCAATTCGAAAACGGGCATAATTTGAAAACAAAATGCTAAAAGTATGGTGTCAACATTTTTAGATTCGCTAACACCTTATTTTAAATATTTACTTATTGCATCAATTTCATTTGCAGGTAAGAGTATATAAGCGCATACATTCGTGCCCGCTGATCATTAGTTGAAGCAGCAGCATGTCCGCCTTCAGTATTTTCAAAATAGTAAATTTTATAACCCATGTCGCTCATTTTTGCTACCATTTTTCGTGCATGCCCCGGGTGAACGCGATCGTCACGCGTGGAGGTTGTAAAAAATACTTCCGGGTAATTCATTCCCTTTTTTACATTCTGATAAGGCGAATATTTGCTGATGTATGCCCATTCTTCCGGAATATCCGGGTTTCCGTATTCAGCCATCCAACTGGCGCCTGCAAGTAGTTTATTATAGCGTTTCATATCGAAAAGTGGAACTGCACATACCACAGCATTGTAAAGATCAGGTCGCTGAGTAAAAGCAACTCCAACAAGTAATCCTCCATTGCTACCACCAAAAATGCCAAGTTTTTTAGGTGATGTAATTTTCTTTTCGATCAGACTTTCAGCTACCGAATGAAAATCGTCGTACACACGCTGCCGGTTTTCTTTTAACCCTGCCTGGTGCCATTTAGGCCCAAACTCGCCACCGCCCCGAATATTTGCCAGTACATAAACACCGCCTTTTTCTAACCAGGCTGTCCCTGTTGTAGCTGAATAACTGGGTAGCTCAGGAATTTCAAATCCTCCGTAAGCATATAAAAGTGTCGGATTATTGCCATCATATTTCATGTTTTTTGCCCCTACAACAAAATAAGGAATATGTGTGCCGTCTTTGGAGATGGCTTCAAATTGCTGAACCTGGTATTTTTCGGTTGGAAAAAATGAAGGAAGCGATTTTACTTTTTTAATCGTATTTTTTTCAGCATCGCCATAATAAAGCGTTGATGGCTCAAGAAAGTTGGTAAAATAGAAAAAATAATCGTTGCTTTCACTGTCAGAAGTTCCCAATGAAATATTTCCATATTCAGGAGCGCCGATCTTTTCACTTTCCCATTTTCCATTCCACGTGTATTTGTACAATTCGCTTTTTACATTATTCAGCATGTTAACAAGCAATGCATTTTTTGTAGAAGAAACTCCAGTCACACTTGATCGCTCATCCGGTGAGATAATAAGCTGAAAATTCTTTTTCCCGGCAACAAGATCATCGTAATTAATACTAACGACTGAACCTTGCATAAATGTTTTGTCTTCGACGGTAAGATCTGACTTTAATTGTAAAATAACCATCTTATTAAATATTCCGGAAAGTTCGATGTCTTCCGGCAGATCAAGTTTTACCAGTTTGCCATTTTCAATTACATAATAAGTCCCTGTATAAAACGAAGTCATTCTTGAAATTGATCTGGTAAGTTTTGTCTTTTGTTATGTCTGTCGATCCCCAAACGCCCATATCAGTTTCTTCACCGCTAAAAAGCATTTTTGCTTCATTTAAAGGAGTTCCCCTTTTCCATGCTTTTACTTCTTTGGGATAACCGGAAGTAGTAAGTCCGTCTCCAAAATCAGTAGAAACCAAAAACGTATTTTTGTCGATCCAGCTGGCACCTCCTTTGGCTTCAGGTAAATAAAAGCCATTCTCCACAAAACTTTTTGAGCCTGCATCAAATTCTTTAACAATTACAGCATCTCCGCCACCTTTCGATAAGCTAACCAGAAAACGGTTGTAATCGGGATAAAGCCCGTCAGCTCCTTTAAATACATATTTTTCGTTGTCTTGTTCTGAAAGTTTATCAATGTCAAGTAATGTTTCCCATGTCAGGGTTTCCGCTTAAATAACTTTTTAATGTTGTACGGCGCCAGATTCCACGCTCATGGTTTTCATCCTGCCAAAAATTGAAAATAAAATTACCTCGGATAGAAGGATCTGCAATCCGCTCTTTTGAATTATAGATTTCAAGATTTTTCTTAAAGATTTCATCGTAATTTTTCCAGCTTTGCAAAACATCCAGTGTTTTTTTGTTCCATTGTTCAACCCACTCAAGCGCTTTTGGATTTTCAACATCTTCGAGCCATAGGTAAGGATCTTCCTGGGCAAAATCTACCTTTGTAATCATGGTAAGAATAAGTAAAATAATTGATAATTTTTTCATGTTCAATTTTTTAGTTAGCAAAGTATAAAACATTTTCGAATTTTTCAGGATTGAAACATAAGTAGTCGAACAAAGGTTTACATTACAACATTTTATATTGCTAAATTAGCTGGCCGTTAAGAATGAATTATTTCATTTCTATTTTGAAATTCAAAACACAAGGTGTAAGTTTAAACCTTCGAAGAATTAAGTTCAAAATTTAACTTTTTATACCAAATGAAAAACCATAAAACTATTTCCCTCTTACTCACTTTAGCATTTAACATTGTGATTGTTTTTACCGGAAGTGCCCAGCAGTGGATCAAAGAAATGCCGGGTTATGACAGGTATAATGAAATTGCGCCTCAAATTCGAAGTTCGGTTGTTATGGGAAGAATTTCTCCTAACTGGTCGGACGATGGAAAATCATTTGACTATAATTTTAACGGGAAACATTATCAGTTTAATATAAGAAAGAAAAAAGCTGTTGAAACTGGTGAGGCTGGAACAGGAAGAATCGCCGTTTGCGCGTTATCGCCGTATGTATGGCAGAGGACCGGCTCGTGGCCGTCAGTTTACGGAAGAAAAATCACCCAACGAAAACTGGAATGCAATTTACAGAAACGGGAATGTTTACCTTGCAGATACTACTGGAAATGAAGTGGCTGTTACAACCGATGGTTCAGTAGGGAAAAACATAAAATATGGAAATGCCACCTGGGTTTATGGTGAAGAACTAAGCCAGCGTACCGCCATGTGGTGGTCGCCCGACAGCAAAAAACTGGCATTTTATAAATTCGATTTAAGAAAAGTAAGAGATTATTACCTGCAATACGAACAAAGAGAGCAGTATGATTCTATGGATATTGAACCATACACGAAGGTAGGTGCCATTAATCCGGTTGTAGATTTGGTGGTTTACGATTTGGATTCGAAAAAAAGCGTTTTGGTGGATGTTCGCGATGGAAAGCCATTTACAGATGATGTAGTGGGACATTATATTTATGATATTGAATGGTCGCCTGACGGAACTGAATTGTTGTTTCACCGCACAAACCGCAGGCAAAATATTATGGAGTGGACAGCAGCTAATCCTGAAACCGGAAAGTGTCGGGTGATTGTTCATGAAGAATGGCTGCCAAGTTATACGGAAAATTCACCGGAAATGAGATTCTCTAAATGATCAGAATCGGTTTATCTGGACATCGGAACGAACAGGGTTTAAAAATTACTATTTGTATGATCTGAGTGGTAAGCTTTTGGCCACGCTTACAAATCATCCGTTTGAGGTAGCGGGTATCGTTAAAGTCGACGAAAAAGCCGGAGTTTTGTATTATATGGCCCGCAGCGGCGATAATCACCAGAAACTGCAGTTGCATCGTGTTAAACTGGATGGAACCGGTGATACACGGTTAACTGATCCGGCTTATAATCACTCAGTTGAAATATCGCCTAATAACAAATATTTTGTTGATGTGGCTCAGACTCATGACATCCCTTCATTTTCCAATTTAGTAGATATGAAAGGAAAAGTGGTTGCAGAGCTTGCAAAAAGTGATATGACAAAATTTGAAGAACTGGGATTGAAAAAAGTGGAGGCTTTTACTTTTACTTCTGTTGACGGGAAAACCCAATTGAACGGATTACTTCATTTTCCATCCAATTTCGATCCTGATAAAAAATATCCGTTGCTGGTAAGTAATTATGGCGGGCCTGAAACAAATGAATTCCGCGAAACTTTTATGTTCCCGAATTCGCTGACTGAATATGGTTTCCTGATTGCATCGGTGGATGGCAGAAATGCTGGAGGAAAAGGTAAAAAGATTATGGATGAACTTTACGGAAAACTTGGTTATGCCGAAATGGAAGATTTTGCTGAAGGAGTGAAATCATTGTACAATCGTCCATATTTTGATAAAACCAAGGTAGGGATTTTCGGAACTTCATTTGGAGGTACAACTTCAGCTATGTGTTTGCTCCGTTTTCCTGACGTTTTCAAAGCTGCTGTAGCCAATTCAGGTGTTATGGATTGGAGGAACTACGATGATATTTATACTGAGCGTTATATGAATTTGCTGGAGGATAACAAGGAAGGTTATGTAGAACACAGTGTGGTGAGCCAGGCTTCCAGCCTGCAGGGAAAACTGATGATTTATTACGGAACTTCGGATAATAATGTTCATCCTTCCAATTCGTTGCAGTTAATTGACGCGCTGCAAAAAGCAGGGAAAAGTTTTGAAGTGCAGGTTGGCCCGGACCGTGGTCATACTGCAGTTAACACAGAACGAATGATGGAATTTTTTATTCGGAATCTGGTATTGGAAAAATAAGGTTTTAATTAACCCGTTGTGCGGTTTAACTCGCCAACGCATATTTTAAATTATTAATTGGTTTACCGTTCTTTAAATTAATGTATTGTAATAAAGTTACCGAAGTAACTTTTGTAAGTATTCTGACAGATAGGCCAATGAGTGTTTTTGCGTAATTACGTTTAAGCATAAACTGGTCACAGAGTTGAGAAAACAGGGTTTCAATTCTTTTTCTAAACTTTTTAAATACAGGAGCATACAAACTATAATCCTTTTGATTTGCTCGCATTGGAGTCTCCAGTTTTACGTTACATGAAGAAAACAAATCAAGTTGTTGAGAACTGGATAAATAACCTTTGTCACCCAACAAGGTACAGTTGTTTAGACCGGAATGCTTTACCTGCGACAAGTAATGAACATCATGGACGCTTGCTTTGCTTAAGTCCATACTATGAAAGACACCACTTGCAGAGGTAAGCAAATGAAGCTTGTAACCGTAATACCAGGTTTTGTTTACAGCAGAATACCCTTTGTTTGGTGCTGTCTCAAAGTTCTCTTTGCAAATCCTGCTCCTTTGTTCACGGGCATTTTTGCACACAGGTATGGGGATTGAATCAACAAGGAAACAGTCTTCTCCTTCATTGAGAAAGCTGGCTACAGTCTTATTTAATTCTTCGATAAAAGGATACAGGCGTTTTCTTCTACGATTAAAGTTGCTTCGGTCGATTAGGTTGGGGAAATCATCAGCATGTTCGCTTTTGATTTTAGCCCAAAGAAAAGCTTCACTGTCGATTCCAAGCGATTCGCCAGTAATAGCGAATGCAATAATTTGACAATCAGACATCTTTGGACGATTTCTATAGAAATGGAAATTATCAAAAGAATTGATACGATTTTTAAACACAGATTTGGTGATATGAAAGAATCTGTCGTAATTTGATTTCAAGTTATGCATAAAAGAAGTATTTTGGTGAGAGATTATACTTCTAAGGTATTGAATATCTGAATTATGCATAACTTTTTTATTTATAGATATTAATTATTTTATTAACAAATCAAAACGCACAACGCGTTTTAATTATAAAATTGAGAGCCGTTCTTCTGTATTTATTTAGGGAGAACGGCTTTTTTATTAAAGTTATTTAGGAATTAATCTACCCGCACATATTTTTGGATAACACAATTGTTTTTGTCATAATAGAAGCTGTTGTCGCACGGATAAATTTGAATAACTGTATCGCCTTTAATTTCAAGGTTTAATTTTAACGAAATGCCGCGGAAGTTTGGCGCAACATGGTACTGAATATTTTCGGTGTATTCATTCCCGGATAATTTGTAAGTTCCACCACCAAAAGTGTTTGATATCTGCGAACCAACTACAGTGCTGCTTACAAACATAAAATATTTGTCGGACCAGGTTTTTAACCCGCTGTTTTTGTCATTTTTAATATTAAAAGTGCTTTCGCCATTGCTTATAATCTGTTCGCTTACAATTTTCCACGTCCCGTTTAGCTTAGGTTTTTCTGTTTTAAATCCAAAAATGGCGAAAATTGCTCCGATTAAAAGAATTGTTTTGAGTTTCATGTTGAAATTGATTTTGGTTTTTATTGAACAGTTATAAAATTAGATTTTATTTCTAAGGAGACAAATATTTGTCACTAAGTTTAAAACATGTTTTGTTTATTTCAATATGTTCCAAGGTTCCTTAATGTGAGGGTATCATAAATTAACTTAGAATAAACTAAGAACTTGATATAAACAAAAGAGCAGGTAAAAATTCACCTGCTCTTTCTATTTTTACAACCAACAAACTAACGCTTTTCATACGGTGGATGTTTCGGCCAGACTACCGGATTTTCCTGAAGTTCTTCTTTTACAACCTCAATAGCTTTCTCTAATTGGTTATCAACGCCATCAGCCAGTTTTTGGTGATCCTCAGGAACAAGTACGTCAGGATCGACACCGTGACCTTCCTTAAACCATGTTCCGTCGGGGTTGTACATTCTGAATGATGGAGCAGTTACCGAGCCACCGTCAATCAAGGAAGGTAATCCTGAATAACCGATCAATCCTCCCCATGTTCTGGAACCAATAAGCGGTCCCAGTTTTACTTTTCTGAAAAAGTCAGGAAACGCATCACCGCCGGAACCACTCCATCCATTAATAAGCATTACCTGTGGTCCAAAATGTGCTACTGGCGGTGTTTGCCAGTCATGTCCATCACGTACTGCCCAGTATGCAATTGCTTTTCTGTTTAGCATCTCAATAAAACGATCCGGAATTTGCCCGCCGCTGTTAAACCGTTCATCGATGATCAGCCCCTGTTTATTCCATTGTGCGTAAAATTGTCGGGCCAGCTCATCCTGTCCGTCGATTCCGGTACTACGAACATAAATATAACCCACTTTCCCATCTGTGGCTTCATCAACCCTTTTTCGTTTTGCTTCAATCCATTCCAGGTTACGTAAACGATTTTCGCTGCTAAGTAATTTTACCACTACTTTTTTTGCATCTGCTGCCGAACCGGTTTTACTAACAGTAAGCTCTGCCGTTTTTCCTCCCAATCCAATAAAAGCAGCTGCCGGTTCATTTTGAGTCGAAATAGGCGTACCATTTACTGCAAGCACATAATCACCGGCCTGTACATCAACACCCGGTTCGGCAAGTGGAGAACGTGCTTCTGCATCCCATGTTGCCCCGGAAAGAATTCGGTCAATCTGGTAAACTCCGTTATTTATTTTCCAGTCAACGCCAAGGTATCCGGCATTTATTCTTTTAGCATGTTCCAGATCACCGCCACTTTTGTATGTATGCGAAGAATTCATTTCTCCAATCAATTCCCCGATAATGAAATTAACATCATCACGGGTAGCTGCCTGTTCGAGTAGTTTTCCATATTTTTCTCTCATTGCATTCCAATTTACGCCGTGCATGGTTTTGTCATAGAAATAATCTCTTTCAAAGCGCCAGGCATCGGTAAATATCTGTTTCCATTCTTCTTTGGGCTGAATAGTAACTTCCATATCCTGCAGCGGAACAAACTTGTCAGGTTTCTGATTTTCTTTTACGTCAATAACACTAAGTTTACGATTATTAACGACAAGCATTTTCTCACCGTTGGCTGAAAGTACATAGTCATCAGCATCATCCATTATGGTTTTCAATTTCCTGTCTTTTAAATCCCAGAAGACAATTGGTTTTTTGCCACCTTTTTCTCCTGCATGAGTTAGGTCATGAAAAATAATTTTTCCTTTCGAAGCAATTAATCCGTTATAATTTCCTGCATCAATGGGCAAAAGTACCAGCCTGTCTTCCAATCCGTCGAAATCTATTTCAACTTTTTTTACTTCCGGTTTCTCTTCATCACTTTTGCCATCATCTTTGCCTTTTTTCTTTCCCTTTTCACTTTTTACATCTTCCTTTTTCGAATCCTCTTTTTTATCTTCTTTCACTGCATCTTTATCATTTTCAGGTTCAATGGGAGAAGGAGTATCCTTTTTCAGACTAATGGCTGCTACAAGGGTAGATTTTGTATAAATGAAAGTATTATCGAAATCACTGTAGTCCGGTGTCATTGACCGGTTGGTAAGTAAATACAAATACTTTCCTTCCGGATCGAAAGCAGGAGTGGAGTTACTGTAAAAATTGGACGTCATCTGGTGCTTCTGTCCGTTATCCACATCGTAAATAAATACGAGTTGATTCCTGTTTTCAGCACCGCGACTCCAGGTTACAAAACGGCTGTCGGAAGACCATGAAACCGAAAAGCCTTCAAGTGGTCCCTGCATCATCCATAAACCTTTATCAATAGTTTTAACATCTCCTGTTTCAACATCGCAAAGATTTATGTTCATTGTTTGATCCACAAAAGCTATCTTTTTCGAATCGGGTGACCAGTAAATATTGTAACGGAATCCAGGTCCTAACTTTGTAACTGTTTTAACTGTACCTTTTTCCACATCGTACAATGTCAGTTCATATTCACCGGATGCATCGCACCAAAGTGCAATCGTCTTTCCATCGGGTGACCATGCCGGGTAACGTTCCGCAGAACCTGAACTTTGAGTCAGGTTTAAAACATAACCTTTTTCGGCAGGTAACGAAAAAATATCGCCTCGTGCTTCTGCCAAAACACGGTTTCCTTCCGGCGAAATATCAACATGCTGAAGGTACTGCTGAACGTTTATTGTTTTTGGCATAGTTGCCAGTTGGTCGGTGACAACCTCAATATTTACCTTTTTAAATTCCCCGGAACTGAGGTTCATTAAATATAAATTTCCGTCGGCTTCAAATACAAGGTCGTCCGGTCCGATGGAAGGAAAGTGAACATCATAATCGGTAAATTCTGTCAACTGTTTATTCGTTTTTGATTCAGTATCATAAACCCAGATATTATAACGTTTTTCAGGACCGTTATCTGACAGGTAATAAATTTTAGTTCCATGCCACATGGGTAGTTCATCACTGGCATCGTTGTTTGTGATGTTAACCGTTGAATAATCCTCCAGATTCATAACATAAATGTCTGGTGCCATTCCGCCACGATAACGTTTCCATGTTCTGTTAAGTCTCGATTTATCGGTAAAAGCCATTTGCTTTCCATCGGGCGACAACGAGCCGTTTTCGGCATATGCCGGAGGAAGTACTTCCGGTAAACCACCTTCTTTATTGACCGTAAACATACGATCAAATCGTTGTCTGCCACTTTCTTTTGAAGTTGTGAACAAAATGTTTTTCCCGTCTGGTGTCCAATCAGTCACAACGCATCCACGCCAGGTAACACGGTGTGGAAGCCCTCCTCTAAACGGAATAGTGTAAACATCGAGCGATCCATCGTAATTGGCCGAGAAAGCCAGTGTTTGCCCGTCGGGTGAAAATTTGGGCATCACTTCTTCTCCTTGGGGAGAACTTAGCCTTGATGCCTGTCCACCATCTTTGGGAACAATCCAGATATCGCCGGCATACACGAATGCAATATGTGTTTTCGAAACATCGGCATACCTGAACAACCGGGCATCAACCTGTGCTTTTAAACTAATAGTAGCCACTGTTAACAGGGCGAATAAGAGTAATGATTTTTTCATAATAGAATTTAATTTTATGACTTAACTTATCGTAACAATTGCCGCTTGGGAAAGTTTTTAAATCCTCTCAATACGCGAGAAAATGCATCGTAATTTGTTTAGTACAAGTTATTAATTTTATGTAAACCTGAGGTTGATTTTTAACAGGTAAATTAAAAGAATTATATATAAATTGAAGTAAAGTTGAAAATGTGCACCTCAAATTTGAGGTGGCTGATTTGTTATCGAAACATGTTTAAACTTATAAGCAAATTCCAACCATTGCTCGGGATATCGTTGCTATAACCATACTTATAGCCGATCTTTAAGGATAATTTTCAACTTCAGATCAAACCAATACTATATTTTTTTGTTTTCACTAAAAATTAAAAACCAGTTTAGTTGGTGTTACAGCCATTTAACCTGTAAATTGTATTTTGAATCGAATCTTAAATTGCAAACAAATGAAAAAACTACTTTTAATTCTATTTCTTTTCCCAATAATTGGTTTTTCGCAGGTACAACAGGATACCGTTAAACTTTGGAAAAATGGTGGCGTATTTTCGGCTAATTTTTCCCAGGTATCATTAACCAACTGGGCGGCCGGGGGAAAAGTTCAGCTTCAGGAGTATTTATTGTTAATACTTTTGCCAATTATAAAAAGGATAGTTTGAGTTGGGATAACAGCCTTGATCTGAATTACGGTTTCTTAAAGGAAAAAAGTATGCAACCGGTAAAATCGAGTGATAAAATTGACTTTAACTCGAAGTTAGGATATGCTACAAGCAAGCACTGGAGTTACACTTTGCTCGCGGGGTTTAAGTCGCAGTTTGGGCCTGGGTATAACTATCCCAATACCGATGTTTTAATTTCGAAATTTTTGGCTCCGGCATACATTAATTTAGCACTCGGTATGGACTATAAAATTGATAACGTATCGCTTTTTCTGTCTCCTGCAACCGGCAAGTTTACGATTGTTAACGACAATGCACTCTCGGCTGCAGGAAGTTTTGGTGTTGATCCGGGGAAGAAGTTCAGAAGTGAATTTGGAGCCATGCTAAAAATTAATGCCAAAAAGGAAGTGTTGAAAAATGTGACGGCTCAGACCAAACTTGATCTTTTCTCCAACTATTTTCATAATCCCCAAAATATAGATGTGGACTGGAGTGTTTTGATCAGTATGAAGGTGAACGAATATCTTTCAGCCAATCTGATTACGCAGCTTATTTATGATGATGATGTAAAAATTGTAGATCCGAAGACAGGGAAAAGTGCACCGCGTGTACAATTCATGGAAATGTTTGGCGCTGGATTGTCCCTCAATTTTTGAAAACGAATAATAAAAAATGGTTTACAGAGCCTCATCTTTTTGATGAGGTCTCTTTTTGCTATTTTAGAAAATCATTTGTAGCTGTTAATCGTCTACTAAATTTTCAATGTCATCGTCAGAATCAGGTAGATTCATTGTATCGGAATCGGTACGAACTTTCTCAAAATTCAGCTTTTTTCGGGCGGCTTTTACAACAATTCCAATCACGAATTTCAGCGCAACATGTTCCATTGCTTCCGAAAGATAAGGAATATCAATCTTTTCATTGGCAAGCCGTGTTAATCTTCTTACCAATCTTTTTGCTTCCTTATCGTCAATTCCCATGTCGGTACTACGAATAACATCGTAGAATTCGTTTGGAAGATGATCATAAAGAAAAGTGTCGATCTGTAAAATAATCTTAATTAATATCTTTTCTTCATTTGTTTCATTTATCAGAGGAACATTTATTCTTTTGTTCAGGCGTTGTGCCAGGTCAATTATCTCTGCCTGGGTCATTTTGTTTCTCTTAATTGGTTCAGCATAAAAATCTTTTAGCAGATCTTTAAACTGGTCAGTGGTCAATTCAGCTAATGTTGACATAATTTTAAACTTTAATTTTTTATATTCTATCTCCACAATACTGAAGCAGCAAATCACTTCAGTTATTCAAGTCTCATTCACTCGGTCCTTCAAAAAAATATTTTTATGATTGAAAAAGGGATTCAAGCAAATCGCGGGTATCGGCATTATAAATGCCGTCTATAGTAAGATTTGGTTTGCGTGTTTGCAGTTCTTTTACGCCTTTCTGTGTATTTTTTCCAAAGTCACCATCAGAAGTTCCCACATTAATGTTTAGTAATTTTAGGGCATCCTGAAGCGCAATAACAGCAGTTCCCCGGCTACCGAATTTCAGCTCAGGATCAGGAATAATCAATTCCTTTACTGGTGCTAATCGTTGAAACGAAAGAATATTGTTTACCCGGTAAGCCGAAACGGAAACCCGGTTTCCCTGGTTACCTCCTAAACTGTAAACGCGTTTTTTATCGACTGAAAATCCCAGGAAAATTCCTACATGTCCTTTCCACGATTCCGGGCTTTCGCGCCAGAAAACCACAATATCACCTGGTTCAGGTGCCGTTACTTTAACTCCTGCATTTAACCACGACCGTGCATTGGCTTTTTTTGTGTATTGCAGCCCTGCTTTCATGGCTACCCAATTCACAAAAGTGCTGCACCATGCAATTTCATCATTAGTTACTCCTGAAATGCCGGTTTCTTTGGCATATTTCAGTACCTCAGGATTATTTTCTTTGCCGGAAATCTCTTCGGTTCCCAACTCTCCAAACGCAATTTTTAATAGCTGTTCCATTTATTCTGATTTTAAATTCAATACCTCTTCTTATCATCCTTTTATCAGTAAAACGAAACTCACGAAACCATTTTAGATGAGTAAAATGTGGAGTAAAATGACCTTCATTTTTCGGATTTAATGGATTTAATACATCAAGTTACGTAAAACTGTATTGAAAGTCAAGTGAAAGATTCAGAGGGATTAAGGCATTATTCTAATAGCGAATGTTGACTATTTGTGTGAAATAAATACCAAAAGGTATTAAATGAAGTTGTTTCCGGGATATTTGTTTGTGCAATTCAATACTTATTAAAACAAAAATGAATTGAAAAACAGGATGAAAAAAAATTGCTAATTTCAAATCGAAAAGATATTTTTCTACAATTTGACATAAAAAAATGATGAAACTAAAAAAAATACAATGGCTGATCTTTGTCTTGTTTTTTATTTCCTGCTCAACAAAGACTGTAACCTGGCCTGAATCTACTTCAACTTCAAAACCATGGGCTCGCTGGTGGTGGATGGGTGATGCAGTCGACAATCCTAATATTGAACGTGAATTAAAAGAGATGTCGGATGCCGGAATTGGGGGTGTAGAGATTACCTCAATTTATGGTGTTAAAGGGGAAGAGGACAGGATTATCCAATACCTTTCGCCGAAGTTTACCGACATGCTGAATTTTACGATTGATGAAGCGCATAAACTAGGTATGGGAGTTGACCTGCCTCCCGGAAGTGGTTGGCGGTGCGGTGGTCCTTTTGTGCCGGAAGAAAAGGGTTTGTGGTCATTACAATTGGATAAGAAAGATTTGAAAAAAGGGGAAAGCTGGCAAATGAAAGATGGATTGAAAAATCTTGCTGCTGCTGCATTTTTAAATCAGGACAAGGAATCTGAAATAATAGATATATCAAAGAAATTTATTGCTCCTGAAAACGGTACGGTTTATATGGCGCTCAGGGTAAAAAATCAGGATAAAGTAAAACGGGCGGCAGAAGGTGGAGAAGGTTGGGCAATTGATACATTTAATGAAGATATTACCAACTGGTATCTTGGCGAATTCTGGAAAAGACTGGGAATAGATGAGGGAAAACTTCGCTGCTTCTTTCACGATTCATTTGAATATACCGGTGATTTTACCACACATTTTATAGAGGAATTTAAACAACGCCGGGGGTACGATCTGGCAAAATATCTTTACGTTTTGGCTGGTGATTGCGATGACAAAGAGATGATTGCAAGAGTAAAGTCGGATTACCGGGAAACCTTGTCCGATCTTGTACTGGAATCATTTATCAAGCCAATGACAGAATGGGCGCATCAGCATAAAAGCCTGAACCGGAACCAGGCACACGGTTCCCCCGGGAATATCCTTGATTTATATGCTGCATGCGATATTCCGGAAACTGAGATATTTGGAAAGATTAAACCGGGTTCGGCGGATGTTTTTATCAATAAGTTTGCTTCTTCTGCAGCACATGTTACGGGTAATAAACTGGTTTCAAGTGAAAGTTTTACCTGGCTGGATGAACACTGGACAGTTACTATGTCAGAAATGGTCAGGGCGACTAATCGTTTTTTTCTGGCCGGTATCAACCACATGTTTTTTCACGGAATATGTTATTCGCCGGAAGATGTTGCATGGCCGGGCTGGTTGTTTTATGCCTCTACAGAGCTGAATGACCGAAATCCACTCTGGAATGATTTTCCCGCCATATTTAAATATATTGAAAGAACACAATCGATATTGCAGAATGCTACACCTGAAAACGATTTGCTGGTGTACTGGCCCTATTATGATGTTGCAGCAGGAGAGGGGATGATATTTAATCACCTGGGATTAAATCAGGAAGCCGACTGGTTCAAAAAACACGCTATTTCAGGATTATCGGAAAAGCTTACTGCAGCCGGTCATTCATTCGATTATATTTCAGACAGACAGCTGCTTAATTCTAAAGTATCTGAGGGAGAAATTGTAACAGAAGGGCTTGCAAAATACAAAGCTGTAGTTATTCCAAAAACAAAATACATCCCGCTAGAAACAATGCATCAACTACAACATTTTATTGCTGAAGGTGGTAAAGTATTCTTTGATGAAGAACTTCCCGAAACGGTTCCCGGAATGGTAAATCTGAATCAGCGGGAAATGGAGTTGGCTGAAATCAATTCGAAATCGGAAGTTCAAAAGTGTGTTGGTGAAGTGACAAAAATGTTGGAAGAGAAAGGTATTTTGGGAGAGACTTCGCTGGCTGAAAGCGGGTTGCGTTTTGTGAAAATTAATTGGGAAGGACAGCCGGTTTATTTGATCGTAAATGCCGGATTGAACCAAAAGGATTGTCAGGTAAAACTGGGATCAAAAGCAAAAAATTATGTTTTTCTCGATCCATTGCATGGGGAAATCTCCAAAGCTCAGAAACACGGAAATTCAATTCGTATTCAACTCAATTCCGAACAGATGGTTTTAATTCTTTGTTCGGATAATCGTATTAAAGCACCTGACCATTATTATGAGAGTAATCAAATGAAATCCACACTAGTAAATAGTTTCTGGAAAGTAGAATTTATTTCAGGTGGCCCGGTGTTACCCAAAAACGTTGAAATGAAAAAGCTGAAATCTTGGACCAAATCGGATGATGTGGAAACACACCGGTTTGCAGGAACAGCAAGATATTCCACTGAATTTGAGTGGGATAGTGATCAGTCAGTAGCTTTAATGAATCTTGGAGTAGTAAAAGACTGTGCCCATTTATGGGTAAATGGTAAAGATTACGGTATTTTATTGGGACCAGTCTTTGAAACATGGGTTGATAATTTGGTTTCAGGGGAAAATACATTGCAGATTGATGTTTCCAATGTGGCAGCTAATCGTATTCGTGACCTTGATATCAGAGGTGTAAACTGGAAACATTTTTACAACATTAATTTTGTAAATTACGATTATGAACCTTTTGACGCATCGGGCTGGGAAATAAAAGATGCGGGTTTGCTGGGGCCGGTAACGCTTAAATCAGAATAATCAGCATCCTGACTTATTTAAAAAAACAGTCTGCCGAAAAACCAACAGACTGTTTCATAAATATTTATCGGTATTAATTTTCAGGATAGAAAACAGAATCAAAGAAGCCTTCCATTTGTTCGCAATAATACACGCCGTATTTTTTGAAAGTTGCTTTGGTTCTGGCATCTGGTTTCCAGTCAAAAAATGCATGGCTTGCACCGCCGACCTGCACGTATTCAGCTCTTTGTCCTGCCTTTACCAGGGCATCAACATATTCCTTTACATCCTCATCTTTAATTAACGGATCCCGTGTGCCCCGGGTAAAAAATTGAGGAACAGCGCGTATATCTGCTGGTGGAATATTACTTAATGGGGCAACGCCATCCTTCCAGGTGTCATCGGCTTTTGGATCTTCAGAATAAGTGTTCAAACGGTTTGCATCAAAAACGCCGTAACTGGGCGCCGATGCTTTAATGGCTGCCATCATTTCATCACGTATCTGGTCAACCGTTTTACCTTTTGGCATGTATGTTGGCATGAACTCAAACACACCGGGTGTTTTTCCAAAACCTCTGTTACCTATTTTATTTGTCATCGTTCCGGCAACTGCTGATAAATGGCCGCCTGCACTATCGCCTGTTACGGCAATTCGGGTTGGGTCGCCGCCATATTCTTTGGCATGTTCCATGATGTGGGCAATGGCACCAAACACATCATCTATAATATCAGCCATGGTATTTCCTACGGCATCGCCATCCAGTTTTCCTGCCCAACGGTAATCGATACTAAATACAACATATTTGCCGTCTCTGGAAAGTTCCCTTCCCATTCCGCGCATTACATCTTCATCATTTGATGACCATCCTCCACCATGAATAATTACAATGCAGGGAAGATTTTTTGCCCCTTTCGGTGAGAATACATCGTATTTTAAAGGTTTAACGCCTGGTTTGGCATAAACTACATTATTCGTTACATTTATATGGTCAACTTCCGATTTTTCGATAAATGAAGCTCCGACGTTTTTGTCCTGATCAATTACTACCTCAAAAGGAGAGGTCATGGTTTCATGATACATAGCGCCCCATCTTCCTCTAACGGAATAATACCCTGCATCAAGGGTATAATCTTTGTCAGGTGTTGCTGTAATTTTAAGAACTGTTCCTTCTGCAACTGTTCCTTCTGCCGGAATTTTCGGTTCAATTTTTATTTTTCCGTTGACAACTTCATCAACATCCACTTTATAAGTAGTTTGTGAATAAATGGTAACTGAAGAAAGAATTATCAGTAGTACCAAAATAATAGATTTGATGTACATTTTTTTAGTTTTAATTTTTTGATTAGAAAGATTCAAAAATAATAATGTTTTTTTAGAATGTGTCAAATAGACACAACGATTTATTATTCTTTATACTTTCAAAATAAAACAATCAGATTTTCAAAAGCTATCATTGAATTTATACATTTTAAGAACCATCAATAAGTTATCTTTTACTTATTTTAATGATATCACCCGCTTTTGTTGCCAGATCATATTCGTACACTTTTTTTAATGCTGGTTCCGGCAATTGATTTTCAGTATGAATCAATGGAGTTTTGACTTCCGGAACATTATAAAAAGGATTGGAATTTTCACCATTTACTTCTTTTAAACCTTTTCCTTTTAACTGGACATAAGAACGGATGCGACAGTTTCCTCCAATCGCTGATTTTATTGTAGCATTTGCAAGTTCCCCGTTTTCCCACTGAATATCTACATCAAATCCACCTCTTGCTCTGAGGCCTTTTACCTGTCCGTTTTTCCAGGCAGAAGGAACTGCCGGCAATAAATGTATAGCTCCATCCTGACTTTGCAGCAACATTTCTGCAATTCCCGAAGTACAGCCGAAATTACCATCGATTTGGAAGGGTGGGTGGGCATCAAAAAGGTTTGGATAAGTTCCACCTCCACCACCCATACCACGACGCATTCCACCACTGCCAACTGGTTTTAACTGGTCGGTTATGAGTTTATATGCATGATCGCCATCCAGTAACCTTGCCCATAAATTTACTTTCCAGCCCATCGACCAGCCGGTAGATTCATCACCACGGGCAATTAGCGACGTTTTGGCTGCTGAAAACAAATCTGGCGTACGATAAGGTGAAATCTGGTTGGAGGGAAATAAGCCGTATAAATGAGAAACGTGCCGGTGATGGTCGTTAGGATTATCCCAGTCATACATCCATTCCTGCAGTTGGCCCCACTTTCCAATTTGCATCGGAGGTAATTTTTTCAAAGCATCTTTAATTCGAGCCACCAGATCTTTGTCAGTATCCAGAATTTCAGCCGTTTCTATGGTGGTATTAAATAAATCGAATACCAGTTGATTATCCATTGTAGTTCCCGCTGATATCGAAGAATTATGACCTGCCGGAGTGTTTTCAGGAGAAATGGAAGGACATACCACCAACCAATGGTGATCCGGTTCTTCGGTTAAAAAGTCAAGAAAGAATTGAGTAGCTCCTCTAATCACCGGATAAACAGAAGCCAGGTATTCTTTATTGCCATTGAAAACATACTTGCCAAATAAATGTTGCGAGAACCATGCGCCGGCCATCGGCCACATTCCCCAGGTTGCGCCGTCAACAGGACCATTGATTCGCCAGATATCGGTGTTATGGTGTAAAACCCATCCGTTTGCACCGTACATATCACGAGCAGTTTGCTTTCCTGTTTCAGAAACTTCATGCAGCATCTTAATTAATGGCTCGTTCATTTCAGTCAGATTTGTAATTTCCGATGGCCAGTAATTCATTTCTGTATTAATATTCACCGTGTATTTACTATCCCATGGTGGCATGAGCTGATAATTCCAGATACCTTGCAGATTGGCAGGTTGACCTCCCGGACGAGATGAAGAAATCAACAAATAACGACCAAACTGAAAATACAAAGTAACCAATTGCGGATCGTTTCCTTTGGCAAATTCCGCAAGACGAACATCTGTTGGATTGCTAACTGCATCGGTCGCACCTAAATCAAGGCTTACCCTATTAAAATAGTGTTGATAATCTTCGATATGATCTTTTAAAATCTGATCATATTTCTTTGTCAATGCTTTTTTCAGATATCCATTTACCCTTTCATTTGCATTGGCACTAATGTCATGATAATTTACAAAGTTCGAAGCAATTGAAATGTAAATTGTAGCGGTATTTGCATTATTAACGCTCAAGACCGAATCGTTTGCAGAAACTGTTCCACCATCGGTAATGATCTTTACTTTTGCTTCAAATTGTACGGCTCCTTTTACTGTTTCATGATCGTTGGTTATACCCGATAATACAAGTACGTCATTTCCTATGGTCGAAATGTCCACTTTTGAAGGTCTGTCCATGGTGGCTGAAAAAGTAATTGAGCCGGGTTTATCAGCTGAAATCCTGGCTATAATAACCTGATCAGGATTAGTGGCAAAAACTTCTGTTTTATAGTTAATACCGTTGATTTGATAACGAGAAGATGTTATTGCTTTTTCAATATCAAGTTCACGGTAATAGTCGGTATAATTTTTGTGTCCGGGAAATGAGAGTCTTAAATTTCCAACTGTTTGATAAGGCATCCCTTGAGAGGTTTTGCTTATGAAATCCCGATTTATAATATCCTGTGCCTCTTTATATTTTCCTTCAAAAATCAGTTTTCTTACCTCGGGGAGAGATTCTTTTGCTTTTGGATTATCATTTCGGTTTGGTTGCCCTGCCCAAACTGTATTTTCATTCAGTTGAATAGTCTCGTTGGCCGGATCACCAAAAACCATTGCTCCCAACCGGCCATTTCCTATTGGCAACGCTTCAACCCATTGTTTGGCGGGCTGGTTATACCAAAGTTTTAATAAAGAATTATCTTGAGCAATTGAACTAAAAACTGAAGCTAAACTGACAATTAATAATAAAATATATTTCATCGTTTGTATTTATTTTTCTTGTTGCTATTTTGAAAAACGAATCCAGTCCACTTCAACAGGATTATTATCTTTTAGTACAGCAACCAGATTGTGAGTCCCTGTTTCTATTCTTGAAATTTTTGAATCAATAACTTTCCAATCCGAACTTTTTGGAATGGTCACTTCAGCGAGTAAAGGTCCATCAGCTTTATCGAGGCGAATTTCAAGTGTTCCGCCTTTTTGCGACACTGCATTTACATGGACGGTTTTGAATCTTTTATCAAAGTTGACGGAGTTGTATTGCATCCAGGCATTTTTTTCATCAAAAATAGCTTTCCATCCTTTGAAAGTATTCATTGAATCCAGCAGATCAATTCCGGAACCTTCCGCACTTTTTTGGCTATACCTGTCAATTTGGATTTTGCGTGAAGCGTCGGTTAGTCCGACACCACGATTTGTAGGTATTACTTTTTTAATCGTTCCATCAGTATTGAAAAATAGGCTATCCATGCAAATCGACCTGTTTTTATCGAATTTTGGGGAATAGGCGTTTTGATGATAGAAAAGATACCACTGACCATTGTATTCGATAAACGAATGATGATTGGTCCAGCAGTTCATTGGTGATTCATCCATGATCACACCAGTCATTTTAAAAGGCCCCATTGGATTGTCACCCATAGCGTATTCCAGTCTTTCTGTTTTATTTTCAACATGCGGGAAAGTCATGTAATAAATCCCGTTACGTTCAAATAAATACGGGCCTTCTTTTAATCCTTTCTGAGGAAGATCGGCAATAACCTGCGGTTCAGAATCCAATTCAAGCATATTTTCTTTCAGCTTAGCGACAAAAATATTTCCCAGTGACCAATAAATATAAGCCTGTCCATCTTTGTCGATAAATACATTCGGGTCGATTCCGTTAATTCCTGCAATTGGCTCAGTTTGCGGAGTATATGGTCCCTCAGGTTTATCGGCAATGGCAACTCCAATACCAAATCCTCTTCTTCTGCTGGTTCCTTCGGGTTTTTTATTGGCCGGAAAATAGAAATAATACTTTCCGTTTCTTTCAATACAATCGGGAGCCCACATGCTGAAAGAAGTTGAATCTACCCACGGTACATTGTATTGGCTGACAACTATTCCATGATCGGTCCAGTCGGTAAGATTTTCAGAAGAAAACACGTGGTAGTCTTCCATGCAAAACCAGTTCGGTCTTAAGTTTTTTCCTTCAGGAGCAATAATATCATGCGAAGGAAAAACATACACTTTACCGTTAAAAACCCTGCCGGAAGGATCGGCACTGAACTGATCCCTGATAATTGGGTTCTGTGCAAATGAAGTTGAAAGAACAAACATTAACAGTATGTTCAATACCCAAAATCTGTAGTTATATTTTTTCATATGATTAGATTTAATTTGAATTTATTTGTTAAAGTCTAATGTACCCTGAACCAGTCAAAATCAACATATCCACCGGGTTCTTTGGTGGCATAGTTAAACAATCCGTAACGATATCCCATAAAATGCTCCATCAATGTATATTCCATATGCAGTGGCTCGCCAATAACAATCCATGATTTTCCATCGAGACTATAAAAGAAATGTGCAATATCTTTTTTATCATGAAAATCACAGTCAATCTTTAAATATACTTCATTTTGAGTTAAAGGGACACTTCCCTGTTCAACAGAAGTATCGGTTTCGTTATTCACCATAAAAATATATTTTGTCCCGTTTACCATTTTTACGCCCACCTGGCCGAATTTCCGCTGCAATGCGCACAATCCGGCAAAATCGCCATCTTTCATATTCGATACATCAATCACTGTTGAGCCGGTACTTTCAGGGCCAAATGTACGCTGGGTCAATGTATTTCTTGATTTTACAAATAAAGAATCAATTCGCCCGGTTTTAAGTCTCAAATAACCTTTTCTTTCAGTTACAGACCAAAGAGAATTGTCGGGATTGTGGTTCCATTGCCAAACTAATGGCAAAGCAGGTTCTCCTTTTTTCCTGTTAAACTCATCGGAATTCACAATACCAGGGATTAAACTTTTGTTGGCAGGTAACCCTTCCAGGTTATCAGGAACCTTTCCGTCAACTCCCAATACCGGCCAGCCATCTTTCCATTTTACCGGAACCAGGTAGGGGATGCGTCCAACTGAGCCATGATCCTGAAATAAATAGGAGAACCACCTCCCGTCAGGTGTATCAATCAGTCCACCCTGGGCTACACCTTTATCCTGTAACCCAACCCTGCCTTCCCAGGGACCATAAATATTGTCGGCGCGATGTATAACAACAGTTCGCATTCCTCCACGCGGCCAGGTAATATTGAAAATATAATATTTGCCATTTACTTTGAAAAGCTGAGAGCCCTCCGCTCCAAGCATAATTCTGTCTCCAGCCGGAGCGCTTGCATTTTCTATGAGAACCTGTTGCGTACCCTCTTTTGTTCCTGTCAGGTCCTCCTTCATTTCGGCAATAAAGAGTTTCCCGGCGCCCCAAATTATATAAACTCTTCCGTCATCATCAAAAAACAGAGATTGATCGTGCAAACTGGGGCTAAAAGTTATTCTTTTCCAGGGACCTTTTTCAATATTCTTTGTTGAAAAAATATACGTTTTCCCCGTGGTACCTGAAAAAGTTGAAACGTAAAATCTTTTTTTATGATAACGAATGCAACTTGCCCAGGTACCTTTTCCGTAAGCGCTTTTTCCGTTTACCAGGTTCAGGGCGTCAATGTTAGCCAGGGTATCGTAAGCATAATTTACAATTTCCCAGTTTACCAGGTCCTTTGATTTCATGATTGGCACTCCCGGACTCATGTGCATGGTAGTACTGCTCATATAGTATGAATTACCTACCCGAACCATCGACATATCAGGAACATCGGCATAAATGATCGGATTATGGGCCGAACTATTCTGTGCCTGAAGGTGAATAGCGGATAGAAATAAAATTATTATGCAGAAAGCCAGTTTGCAAGAATTTATGGCGTTGAAAATAATTTTTTTCATGTTTTTAAATGTTTGTTCTTTATGATTTAATACTGAACTCATATTGTTGTTAATGAATAATTATGTTTCTCTCTTTATTTCAGTTTGTTCCTTAAATAATCCTGGTGAAAAATCATTAAATGTTGCTCCAATTAAACCATATATCTTTAATAATTCTTTTATCAAATTAACCTTACTTATTATGCTCATCAAAATAGTTAAATCAAGGTTTGGGTAAAGCCAGGCTTCCCTGCATAATTTGTATCAGATCATCCGGGCTTTGTGGCTCAGGAATAACCCATCGCGAACCAAAGATCAGCTTAGGGATGCCGCCTTTCCCATTCTGTAAAGTCTGTCCGAAAATCTGCACGCAACTTTGTAGATAACGTTCAATCCATGGATCCGACATAGCAGCGATGAACGCTGATTTCCCAACCAATTCAATTGCCTTTGCCCTGGCTGTTTCGAGGCTTCGTGGATGCCATCTGTCCCCGGTTTCATAGGTAAACATCCAGTTTTCAAAAGCTGGAAATACCTCTCGTTTCGCTCTCCAAACTGCTAACCCTGTTTTTGCCAGTTCACACGAATTTTTAAATGCATCCACATCCCCTGGAACATAAGGATTACAGTTCGTATTCAAAGGTGTGGGACATAATACAAACGCTAGTTTGCCGTCATATTTACGAACTGCCTCATTGAGCATAAAATGTATTGTCTGACAATGCGGACAATTATAGTCGAAGAGCAACGTCACTATGTTTTGAGCTTCAGTAGAACCGACCATCGGTGCTTCATTGGAATCAAAAGCAGATAAATCTTCCTGTGACTCTCCATCAAGATAGATAGAAGAAGATGCCAACCCAATTTGACTGCCAGCCAGGATACCGGCAAGGATCAAACCGCTCATCAAAAAAACTGTTGCATGTAACGGACGAAAAGCAGATACTGCTGATAACTTAGAAACATTGCCTGCTTTTTCAATATTCTTATAATTACTGACGAATGAATAGGATTCCGGGTCTTTAATTGCCCGCCAGAAAACTAATGATGCTATTATTACCCCGGTGATATGTGTAGTCATACAATAGAGGCAAAATTCGCCGATGATCCATTTCTGTATGATGGTGAACCAAATGGCACCGCCTGCAATGGCACCGGCAAGAACCAGCATAACTTTCCAGGATAAACGCCGAATCGGTAATTCCGAATTTGGCCCAATAAAAAAAACAGCAAATACCATTGCAAGGTATGTCCCCATTGACAAACCGCTGACCGGTATCGTCCCCGCTATCATCGACCAGCGGCTGTTGAGTACCCGATCGCAGGGGCCACCACCACCGCAGCCCACCATCGATCTGCCGGTCAGAAAATGCCAGCTTAGAATTGTACTAAGTATCAGGGCCAGTGTGCATAATGAAATCATTGTCAGGCGCCACCACGGCCAGGATAGTTGAATACGTTTACTGTTCTTCACCAAAATTAAATCCTCATGTTGTGGGAAACACACCAGAGCATCATAAGATATTTTTGATCTGAAGTGTGTTTCCTGTAATCTTACAATTTTAATCCTTCATTAATATTTTCTTGTGTATTGATTTGGCTCACCAGGTGTGGGCACATTGTCGGCTATTGGTGTGCCACTGTCATGTGACTTCATCAAAGGAGCAGCCAAAGTGATTCCACTACCTGAAACCTGGGCACCAACATCGTGAGCTTTGGCAAGAGGTACAGCCACTTTTATGGTATCGACCGGACCATTGTTAGGCCTGCCAAAAAAACGACGGCGCCCGGAAACAATTGAAGCGATAACTGCTGACTCCTTGTTTGTCCCATCACCAATCGAGATAGTTTGACCGATATTAAACCCTTCAAGATTTTCTACCGGAATATCAGTTGTGCCTGTTTTTGTAGCAGCACCCACTGTTGTGCCTCCTGATGTTCCAATAGTTGCAACTACACCAGTTTCACTGTTTGATCCAGCATCAATAATAATCTTTTGACCAATACTGAAATTTTCGGTACCGGATACTTTTATATTGTTTGAACCTGCCGAAGATACCAAAGCAAGCGTTGAGGTATTCTGTGATAAGAAGTCGTGGCCGTTACTGTCGGTGTCGGTTCCATCAGGATACCGGCCTGCACTTTTATCGGGCTGGCTTATATTTGGTTGAAACCTAAACCTGAAACCCCTGCCCGTGCCCGGTGTCTGAACGTAACTTCCGCTTTCTCCTGTTCCTGATTTAGCCATGTAACCTTCAGCAGCCCATGGATCAACAACTCCTCCATAATTGAGACCGTCAACAACATTACCTGCGGGGTCACGCAATACAATGTTTCCTGCGTTTGCAGAGAGTGCAGGGCCTCCAAACCACTGGTCGGGTGCATTTGTTCCCTGGTAGCCGGCAGTTGTCACCTTTGGATCATTAACAACTTCGTCAATATCATGGTTACCGGTCAAAGGTTCATCGAGTTTAATAACAAAACAAAGCGGCAGCACAGGCTCATTACTCGAATGGTCAAAAGCTGTGGCCGGTTCAAAACTGATCCCCGTTCCCTTTACGCTGAAAGGTATATTGGAAGAATGATTGAATTTCAGCGGTTTTTCAAGATCGAGTCCTGTTCCGGAATCCTCATTATCTTTTATGGGACCACCGAAAGTGCTGCGAACAGACTTCGTGCCGACACGTTTAACAGTTACTGTTTCAATTCCGTGGCCTTCACTGTCAATATCAAGTCTTATTTTATCTCCAACCGAAATATTTTCTACCGAAGACACTTTGATGTTTTTGTCCCCTTTTTTTGCATCCATTGATAACCAGGCCTGCGTACCAGGTTTACCAACTTTGGTAACAGTAACTATTTCATATTTTTCTGTGGCTTGAGCAACAGTCGGATAGGTGGCACCATAACCAATAGCTACCTTCTGCCCAACTTCAAAGTTGTCAATGTCGGTAACAGGAATGTTTTTCGAGCCTGCCGGAATTGTGATCACCGGGCCGTCTGGCAATGGTTGCCATACTGTAGTTGGAGTTCCGGGTTCAATTCTACGCCTTCTGAACCGTGTGGCGGGTTGCTCAGGTTCGCGAGGTGTGACAATGCTTACTATTTTATGTTTCTCAACGGCAGAGCCGGCGCCTATTTCAATCATATCACCTGCTGACAATCCTGTTGTGCTTCTGACGTAAATAGTCGATTCACCTTTTTTTGCAGGAACTGCCAATCCTGATGTGGATAAACCAAGCAGGTAAAAATTGCGGGGTGCAAGCTTTGTCCCGGCAGGGATTTTAATGGTAGAAAAAATTGGCAACTGGGTTTGATGGTGGGTTAAGGTCCAGTCTGAGATATCTACCTCGCTGTCACCTGCATTGTAGAGCTCAATGAAAGAATTTGTTCTATTGTCAGTGGAACCGTCGCTGATACGGAATTCATTGATCTTTACCGGGCTAACATTACGCACTTTTTCTACTGCTGTTTCATGTTGAGTTTTATTTGCCTGACTTTTCCAGGAAGCTTTAGCTACCAGATCGCCATTAAATGCTTCCTTCCCTGAGGTTACGGTAAATGTTGTGCTTACACTTTTGCCTGGTGCAACTGGATCGGCAAATTTCTGTGATGTTTCTTTTGAATTTAAAACCACTGCTTTCCATTCTTTTGGTAACTCAATGCTCAATGTAAGTCCATTTACAGGGACACCAGTGGTATTAGTGAATGTAACTGTTGTGTTCTGTGAAGACAGCGGTGAAAATGTCTGTAATCCCGAAGGAGTATGGGTTGCATTGGCAGGAGCCATGCTCAAAGGCTGTACATTGTACTTTGCTGCAACAACATTGGCCTGAATTTTCTGATTTGTTTCTTTCGTAGGGAAAGTACCGGGGGCAGTCATCGCTCCTTCATAAAAAGTTCCCTGAGAACCATTGCTATTATCGCCACCGTTGCCCAAAAGAATAGCTCCCTGTTTCCGCATTGGATCATAACTGCTTCTGTCATTGATAACACGCGGCCCGTCGAACATAACTTTCAGGTCGCCTTGCTGAGCATCTCCACCCATTGATCTCCAATGATGAGGCTCACCGTCAGCCATAGCAGTTACAAAGCGCCATGTGACACTTTCAAGGTCTGCGCAATATTTATCGTTTGGAGATTCGTTAACACAACCAACAAGATTATTTTCCTGGTCGGTCATAACCCATGGCCCCTGGTTCTGTCCATGATACCAATAGTTGGCATTACCGTAATAAGTGGTTTCCATTGTTCCATCGCCATCATCACGGCTATCGGTTTCAGCGTTGCCATAATCATAACAACACCCATTGTTGAAGTGATGGCCGTTAATCACCCAATACTGACCTTCTGCCTGATCATCAACTGCAGTGCCTTTAGCATCGTTCCAGCGGAGACCCATGCCCGGTTCTATGAACACACCGTAAACTTTATGACCCATGAGTGTTATTGGAGCCATATCAGCAATTGGTATATTGTTGAATCCACCCATGGCAGGGCCACCGAATCCACCACGAGGTGCCTGAATAAGATGATTGCCTTTTCCGGACTGATCGTACAGAACGGTTACCCAGCAGTATGTATTGGCACAAAATGCATCCTGTGCAGCTGCATCGGCGTATCCTCCCGGATCATTTTCGCTGGGTGGTACAACACCGATGTCCAGTGTCTTGCCATCAGACTGACGCATTACCTGATATAACGGGCCATTATATGAAGAATATAGTGCACGAGTGCTGCTATGAGCGGCAACACAAGGATTACCTGCAGCAGCGTAAATATCGCAAGGGCCATCCGGTCTTGACGGAATTGCTCCACGTTCTGCCCCTGACATTGATATCAACATCAAAAGGGCAACCGGCAGCGCGAATACCAAACCAATAATTATTAAAAAATGATTTTTCTTTTTCATGATTATATTAATTTCTTTGTTTACTGATGTTATAAATTTTGTGCAAAACCATTTATTGGCTTTTATTTAAATATTCTTGGTGCAAACTCATTAAGTGCCCTTCGCCATGTCAGCCATTCATGTGCTGTTCCCTGTGATTCATGGAAAACTACGTTTATTCCATGATCTTTAAGTGTCTGAACCGCTTCCTTTGGATTACGCTCTTCGGTACCGGTACTTATAAATAACAGGTTCATTTTTTTGTTAAACTCATCAGCATCTTTAAAAACACCATTAAACGCATCTAATACATTACTGTTGGGTCGAACAAAAAATCCACTGAAAGTGCCCATCCAGCCAAATTTATCCATGTTGGAAAACACTGTCATTGTAGTCTGCATTCCTCCTCTCGATAAACCTGCCATTGCTCTGTTCTGCTTGTCCGATTTGGTGCGGAAAGTATTGTCAATGTATGGAATCAGATTTTTCATATAAATATCGGTAATATTTCCCGATGCTTTACGAACATCGGAATTGGTTTTAATGTCGCCGCTTGGCATCACTACAATCATCGGGACAGCTTTTCCTGTAGCAATAAGCCCATCCATAATATTGGCCATGTGCCCCTGAACCGACCATCCATTTTCATCTTCACCCCAGCCATGAACCAGGTAAAGAACCGGGTACTTTTTATCCGGGTTCTGTTCATATTCTGCAGGAATATATACATTTATATGTCTTTCGAGCCCGTTAATATCCGACCAGTAATAAAGTGATCTTACCTGTCCGTGCGGAATATTTTTATTAAATCTGTAATAATCGCCTTCCGGGCCTTCAGGAATTTCAATTCCGGAATTTTCCCAATTACTGCCAAAGAAAGCTTCGCTATTACGATCCATTACTGTTGCACCGTTAATCTTAATACCATAATAGTGAAATCCTACCACTAGTGGTTCAGTAGTTATCCACCAGACTCCATTTTCGTCTTTTTTCATATCATGAGTTCCTCCCAGGTTAAGCTGAACAGAATCTGCATCAGGGGCTACAACCCTGAATATGGCCTGGCGAGTTTCAGAATTTACCCCAGGATAAGGTGAAATGAATGTATTTGTAGAAGCAGGTTTGAAACCTTCAGGAAGTGGTTCTATTTGCGGCCCTCTGCCAAACTGGGCTGAGGCAACTCCGCAAATCAACATAACGCTTAAAACGGAAATTACATTTTTAATATTCATCGGTTTTAGTTTAAATTAGATATTTGAAGTTACAATAATGTTTACTATCTGCGTTAACTTAATCAACTGGTATTGCATCGCTGGCTATTGTTGCATATAATCCAAGCAAACATCCGGTAAAACCTCCTGCCACATCGGTTGAAAGAATATCGCCTGAAACCGTACCTCCTACACTTTTGAAATCGGTTCCGTTAGTTGAGAAAGAGAATTCATATTTATCTCCGTTTGCCGATATCTGCAAACGAACAGGGTTACTAATGTCAATTTTTGTACTGCCAACAATTTCGGAATTTGTCTCACGGCTTCTTCTTTGTCGTTGATTTTTTTGCAATAACAGGTAATAGTCACTTCCTTTTTTTGTAATTCCAAAAACATAATTGTAACCTTCGCTTTGAAGGGCTACAATACCGGCCAAATCAGTTTCCGACTGTGGAGTATAATCCATTGTAACAGAATAGGAAAAACTATTATGCATTTGCCTAAGGAAGAGAGTGGAAGTAGGAGCAACCTGTTTTATGTTGTTTGAAAATGGTTTGATCTGCAATCCTTCATTTGTTTGGGCAATGAAATCTTCACGTGGCCCTCTCAACCCAATCCAACGATAATCCAGTTTTTTGGCTGAAAAATCATCTTTGAAAATAAAGTTTCCGTTTGGAACGAAACCTTCCTGCCCGGTTTTATTTTCAACACCTTTGGGCAAATTAAGTTTTGGTTCCAGCGGAATAAGCCCGTTTTCAAAAACAGGAAATTCACCCGACCAGTCAACCGGTAAAATAAAAGTTTCGCGTCCTGTATTTACCCTGTTTTCCTCATTTGGACGAACAGCCAGGAATACGCCGTAATATTTACCACCGGGACCTTCAACAAGGTCGGCATGACCGGCCCAATCCATTTTGTTTTTACGGTCCTTTGGGAAATACCTTTGTGTAAGTATCGGATTACCTGGTGCAGGGATAAAAGGTCCTTTGGGGTCGTTACTTTTAAAAATTACTTCGCTGTGCCATCCGCCGGTTCCACCTTCGGCACACATTAAATAGTATTTTCCATCTTTTTTGTAAAGGTGGGGTGCTTCAATCCAAATCGGCTTTTTGGAAAGGTCAACACCGCCATTTACAATTACCTTGTCAGTCCCGTCAATAACCTGATCCTCATTGATGTCATATTCCCAGATTTTAATTACACGATGTCCATTGTAAAGTTCTTTTCCACGTTCAGGTGCATCGTTGTGTACGATGTATGCTTTTCCGTTATCATCGAAGAAAATAGATGGATCAATGCCATTAAAATTCAATTTTTTAGGCTCGCCCCAACCTTTAAACGGATCTTTTGTTTTTACGATAATATTACCCAATCCGCCCGTAAAGGCTGTCACAATCATATAAAAAGTATCGTTGTGAGGATTATAGGTAATGCCCGGTGCATAAACACCCGCACTTATTCCACAGTTATGTGTGTCGAAAGTGGAAGCATTGTCAAGTACACCACCAAGAGATGTCCAGTTCACCAGATCTTTTGAATGAAAGATAGGTACGCCCGGAAACATTGCAAATGAAGAACACACCAGGAAATAATCGTCTCCTTTTTTTGTAATTGCAGGGTCGGGGTAACAACCCTGAAGTATTGGGTTATAAAATTCATCTTTTTGCAGGGGATAGTCTTTGTAAACCTGATCATTGCCCTGATAAACAAAATCAGAAAACACAGGGGTATTCACAGCAGGCATATTTTTCGGTTTTTCTTTGCTTATTACTCCTGAATATGAAAACAAAACCATACAAATAGCTAAAAATATTATTGTTTGGTTTTTCTGAAAGTTTGATTTGAATTCCATTTCTATTTTTAATTGCATTTGTTTTTATTTCTTATTACGTACAAGCCGGACATAGTAAACAGCGCCGGCCGTATTTCCCGGAATCGCCTGGAACTTAACGGTAATTTTATTTTTCCCATTAAGCATCGAGTCAGGGATGGGATATTCTACCTCCTGAAAACTACTGACATTCCATCTTCCGGTGTTATTTTCTGAAATCAGTTTTTCATTATCAATGATGATATCAAATTTCCGGTTCCCCCATTCGGCCCCCCAGTACCTTACACGAAGGCTCAATCCTGTCTCTGAATTTGTTGCCATGCGATAACTAAAAAAGCCTCCGTTTCGAGCATCGCGCCAGAATTCATTTTGATTATTACCTGCTCGTGATTGTGATTTTTGTATTTCATGATCAGCCTCTGGTTGTTGTTCTCCCGGCGCAACAAAATCGACAGTTCGCTTTTGAAGTTCCAGTCTTTCTTTTTCAATGGTGACCAGCGAATCAATATAAGATTGATATTGTTTACCTGTCAGGGCCATCCAGTACATCATGTATCTTGCATCATAAATCCGGTAAAATGGTTCAAATTCAACATCAATTGGATTAGCCATTTTAAGATCGGGAGCAGTAAAATATAACGGTCTGTTTTTTTCAGGTACCAACTTGTTCCCAATTTCCGATAAGTTATCTTCAATAATAATCGGAGCTTTATCTACCGCAAGTCTTTCTCCACCCGGAATTTGTCCCCAGCGGCTATCGTCGGCAATTAGCCCTTTTAAATCTTCGGTGCCGGTTTTTGCTGCAAGAAGGATAGGACCGTGTAAAATGGCAATATATTCAGGAACGTTCGGTAAATGTTCAACCGAATTATGCATAGGTACCAGGATTTCCACTTTATCCCCGGGTTTCCAATTCCTTTCTATGGCTACATATGACGAAGGATGATTGTTGAATCTTACAGCTTCGCCGTTTACCGTTATTTTCAGATTGCCGTCGGTAACCCATGAAGGATAACGAACCATTAAAATAAAAGGCGAATTTCCTTCCGTTACAACCAGTTTTGTTTGTTCTTCATAAGGAAATTGAGTTTCCTGCCTGATTTTAATTCCCTTTTCCTTCCAGTTAAGTTCTGATGCGACAAAAAGATTTAAAAACAACGAATCGTTTTTATGCGAATAGATCAGTTGATTATATTTTCCGTGATCTTCCATACCGGTGCCAACACAACACCACATGGCTTCGTTAGGCGCTGAATAAACTTTATAATGCCGGGGACGGGCAGGGGTGAAATACACATAACCGCCATTTATCGGATGCTGAATCGACAACATGTGGTTATACAATGTTCTTTCGTAATAATCGATGTATTTAACGGAAGGATTTGTACGGAACAGATCTTCTGTCAGTTTCAGCATGTTGTACGAATTGCACGACTCCGGTCCCTCAACATCATTTACAAAATCGATGCACGATGCTGCACTCGGGAAAAATTCCCTGCGGCTGTTTCCGCCAAATGCAAGCGTTCTGTTTCCGGTAACTGTTTCCCAGAAAAAACTACCTGCTTCGGCATATTTTTTATCGCCTGAAAGTTCCGCTATTCTCTGAAAACCAATAGCTTTCGGAACTTGCGTGTTGGCATGTTTATTATCCAGGTTATCAATATCTTTAGCCATTGAATCCAATAGAATCCGGTGTGAGAACCGTTTTGCCGCAACGAGATATTTTTCATCACCGGTTATTTGATAAGCGTCGGCAAGAACTTCATTCATACCTCCATGTTCGGTATCAAGCATCGACTGCATCTGATCATCCGACAGGGCAGAAGTGATGTTAATTCCCCAGTCACAAAATTTCAGGAAAAGCTGTTTTGCGTCTTCATTACCGGTGTAAAGCCAGGCATCTCTTAATCCGGCATACATTTTATGAACGTTGTACCACGGAACCCAGGCTGAACGATACGCACTGAAATCTCCCTCTTTTAACTTTGGCCAGATTCCCTTACTATTTGGAACACCTCCAACATAACCTACTCCCCAACCAGGATTGTTTTTTGAATTGGCTTCCTGGCTGGCTTTAAGTTCAGAAATCATATATTCCATCCGACTTTTGCATTCTGTGTTACCTGTTGAAGCAACATTCATTGCCAGTGCTGAAAGGTAGTGACCGCCTATATGTCCATCCAGTCCTTCCCAGTTTTTGTAACTCTCGGCTTTGGCTGGCAATCCGGCTTCTTTTCGGTAAGGAGCCAGTAACCTATCTACGTCATATTCCAACAGAACTTCTATATTCAGATCACGGGCATGTTTAAACGGCCCGTCCAGTAATTTGACATCCTGTAGCGGAAATTCATTGAAATAGAGTTTTTCCTGCGCGTTGGTTTTGCCAACAAAAACAAATGCTAAGATCAGATATAATATTATCTTGGAAATACGATTCATAATACTTTTTTAAACCTTAAAGTCTATTCAGGTTATTTTATTTCTATTCCCATTAACGAGAGCATTTTAGCTGCATACCGTGCTCCCAGTTCACGATAACCGGCAGCACTGAAATGCAAATTGTCGGGTCCGTCAGCACAGCCTGCCGAAGAAATCACATACGAATTGGGAAGCGTTTCCGGCAATGTAGCCATGATTTGATTAAATCCGGCACATATTCCACCCTGGTCGGCATTAACTGTTTCGCCTGCAAGCAGAGGAATGTTTTTAGCATCCAGATTCAGGTCTTTTATCAGATTATCGTAAACGCCTTTGACTTTTCTCGTCCATAAACTGTCGTTTGGATTCGATTCTCCCTGATGAAGAAGCATTCCTTTGATTACACCGTCTTTCTGGGCGAGTTTAGCCATTTCAACCAACCGACCGTAAGGATTGCCTTCATATTCTTTAATCATTCCTTTCATCCAGCCGGGAGCTGTTTCAACATACGATTGATAATTTTGCTTGTCAAAGAGTTCAATTTTACAACCGCCAACTGCAACTACAATAACACCAACTTTTACGTTTTCAGGAAGGTTTTCAACCATTGTTCTTCCGAAATAGTCAGTAGGACCAAGATTTGTTCTGCAACGGCACAATGGTGGAACCGCCGGATACCAGTGTCCCATTTCACGACCAAGATTATCACAATTTACAGCTTCCATCACCTGAAAGCGGGGATTTACAGTTGAATCCTGAAGTTCAGCTCTTGCTGCACCCTCCATATTTGATTGTCCGAAACAGAGGTAGATATAAAAATTCGGATCCTGGGTAAAAGCAGTTGTTCCCGTTAAAAGAAACCCTGCAAGAATGATGAATACAAGTTTAAGTTTCATAATGTTTTAATTAAGTTCAATAATGTTTTTGCCTTTTGTAATACCATTTTCATTAAAAGCATCAATGGTAAAATAATATTTCTGATTGCTGTCCAGGTTTCGGATGGTAACCGTATTATTATCAAGTACCTGGTAATTATGATAAAGTTTGTCTTTTCCTGTTCCGTACCTGATATTGTAACCAACTGCACCCGGAACTTTCGTCCAGCTTAAATTCACTAGGCATCTGTCACTCTTTGAGCGATCCAATTTTAAATTTTCAACCGGTGAAGGTGATTTTCCTCCACCCTTGCCAAAAACACGCAGGCCTGCCAGGGCAAATGTTCCGCTCGGCATGTGGTAATTGGTAAGTTTAATATAACGGGCTTTAACAGGTGTTTTCAGTTCGATATAATCGTGCGGAACATCGGTTTTATTTTGTGTTTTATCTGCCAGTGTTTTCCAGTTTTTATTATCCGAAGAATATTCAAGAAGATATTGGTAATAAATATCCTGATTTCTTCCCATAATTTTTGTCTCATTTTCGGCAAAGTTGATCTGAATAGCATTCAAAGTGCTTTCGTTTTGCAAATCGATAGATATCCATTCCCCCTTATTTCCTGTTTTAGCGCTCCAGAAATGTGCGGATATCTTCATTCGCAGCATAATTTTTAGGATGACCCTGAATTTCAGAAGAAACTTCAGCAGGTTTGTTGTACGATAGAAGCATCCAGTCAGGAAATAATTCTTCAGGACCCGTAATCTTTTTTGTTGGAATTTTAGACGGAAAGTCACCAAAACCAGTGTAAGTATAAAATACACCGTCCTTATCAAAAAATGTCGGAAACAAACCTAACCGACGCTCAAACATGTGTTTTTGCGAGATGGTCATTGTAGCAATGTGCCAGTAGTTTCCGTATTTATCCTGAAAGGTGCTGCTATGTCCGGCTCCTGCTGCAAAACCCTCCGGTTTTCCGGAAAAAGGATTGTTGGCAGCTACTTTAAACGGGCCAAGTGGTTTGTCTGAAACGTAAACCCCGTCGCAATAACTTTTATATTCTGTTCCCGGAGCGGCATATTGCAAATAGTATTTTCCATCGTGTTTATTCATCCATGCTCCTTCAATCCACGGATTCGGATCTGTTTGATTATAATCGCCGGCGCGTTCCCAACCGTATTCTTTCTTATTGCTATTAAAAAGAACTGAAGATTTTCCGACTGGATTAAGCGTTTTGATGTCCAGTTCCACGCCGTAAATCGGGTTTACATTCGAGCAGCCATAATAAAAATAGAGTCGCCCGTCATCATCGAGAAATAAATCAGGGTCAGTCATTCCGATAGGGAAATTGGCATTGGCAACATCCCATTTTCCCGATTTCGGGTCGGTTGTTTTATAAATGGTAAGAGGTGGATCATTTTTTGATGCCATGAAATATATAGCGTCATTCATTACAACTGCAGTTGGCGCGTAGTCTTCCAAAGGAAGATCATCGGTTGTAATCAGATCCCAGTGAATTAAATCGGTGGAATGAAAATATCCTCCCGACTTGGAAGCGAACAGGTAATATTCATCATTAAAAAGAACCATTGTCGGATCAGCTGCTTCACGTCTTGAAGGTGCATCCAGACAGAAACGGTAACTCAGGTTAACCGGGTTGCAAATAGTCGTCGGGTTCTGATTGACTAAATCTCTGTTTTGTGCATTTACAACCAGTGAAGCTGCTATAAAAAAGAGTAAAGCAATATGTCTGAATATCTTTTGCATCTTTTATCGTTTATTTGAATATTAATTGTGCAAAATGGTACAAACCACTTTTCCACACGATAAAATCATGCACGCCTCCCGGTTCCTCATAATAAATATGAGGTACATTGTTGGCCACTAAATACTCGTGAGTGCGTTTGCTAAAACTGAGCAATCCGTCTTTATCACCGCACGAAATCCACAGCAATTTCAGTTTTTTCTTTGTTTCATTAGGGTTCGGAACCAGTTCTTCCGGGCGTTTTGTATTTGGGGCGGCAGAAAAACTTCCTACCCAGGCAAATACATCAAGATTGCCTAATCCAAAATTCAACGATTGCCCGCCACCCATCGATAGTCCTGCAATTGCACGATGCTCACGATCTTTAATTGCAGGATAATTCGTTTCAATAAATGGAATAAGATCATTGAGGAGGTCTTTTTCAAATGTAGCAAATGCCTGCACTTTATCGGGAGCCATAATATTTCCGCCGGCACTGTCATCTTTCATTGCCCTACCGTTTGGCATTACCACAATCATCGGCTCAATTTTATTTTCGGAATAAAGATTATCCAGAATAATTTCAGGATGACCACCGTTGAGCCATTCATATTCATCGCCACCAATACCATGTAGCAGATAAAGAACCGGATAGTTCTTGTCTTTTGAATATCCGGGTGGAGTGTAAATTACTGCATGCCGGTCGGTGCCAACCGTTTCAGATTTATACGTGATTGTATCAAGTTTTCCGTGAGGAATATTTTCCTGAAGGTCATCATAACCTTTCGGAGCTGGTTCTATTGTATTCTGGGCAACTACAGGTAACCAAAGAATGGTTATAATTAATAGAAAAAAGAATGTTTTCATTTTATTAGTTTTAGATTAATTTGATATGAATTATTAATTTCATCTAATCCCCCGGCTTTGCCACCCCCTTTTCAAAAAGGGGGATTAAATACTGGCAACGATGGAGTAAAAAGTATAAGTTGCGAAAAAGATTGAAATAACTTTATTTTTATCATCTACTGTGGTTTAATAATCTGGTATTTTCCGCTTAAATGCATGAGACTGAATAGATATAACAGCCCGTCGTAATAAGGATCAAAGTAACCATCTTCGTAAGGTTCAAGTTTTGAGTTCCAAAGCTCTTTTACAAAATCAAGATCTTTATTTTGAGTATTAATCAACGATGTTGATGCAACCGTGGCAACGAAACCGATTGAATGTCTCAGTTTTCTGAAACCTCCTGCCGGGAGGATGAATTCAGGCGGAGTGCCATCAAGATTAAACTGGTCCTCAAACTTATCAATTCCTTTAGAGCGGAGGAAATTCTGAAGACGTGTAGCGTAATCTTCCTGCCAGGCTTTGTCTTTGCCAAACCAAACATAGTCCATGGTAATGTTCATGGGAACCCGCCACGAATCGTAACGGAACGCTGCTTTCATCCATCGGTTGGAAATAGGAGTACCACTAAAATCTGTTTGATCTGCATTCAACCCGGTTTCTGAAACACAGGCCCGGTGCAGGAAGGCACGGGCAGTATCGGCGCAGTCCCTGTAGAATTGTTCGTGGCCATCATTGGCATATTCAGCCCATATTTCCATAAACGCGGGCAAATGGTAGGAAGGATCAGTCCAGTTGTGTCCGTTTCCTTCAGGAACAAACGTAATTTGTTTGTGTTCCAAATTGATGAAGCTATAAATATTGCCGGTGCCGTCTTTTTTCCACATGGCATCCAGAATTCTTCGCGCCTCACCGTAGTAATCTATTCCAGTATCATTACCCCAACGGTTTGAGGCAAATAACAAACTAGTTACATAATACAGTTCTCCATCGGAAGCTGTACCTTCAGAATTTCGTTTCATCGTTACCGGATTAAAACTCCAGGCAAAATAAGCTTCCCGTGGTCCCTTCTGGTGTTGAAGATATTTTTTCGACCATCGCCAGATACGATCAAAAACATCCTTTTTATTCAGTTCAACGGCTATCATCATTCCGTACGAAAGGCCTTCAGTACGGGCATCATGGTTTTTAACATCTGATACGTAAGCCATTGAATCGCCAACTTCGAAATAAACTTTGTTTGGTCCTTCAAATAAATCGTAATATGTCTTTGCAATTTTCTGATCAATTTCTTGCTGACTATAGCCTGCTTCCAATAGCAAATTCCTGTACTTTCCGGTATAAAAAGCTCCTTCGTTCGATTCTTTACTTTTAGTTCTTTTGGTAATGTCAATCATCATTTTATCCTTCTCCTTAAATAAATCTTCTCTGTTATGACTGGTAGAAGCTAAAACAGATTGATTTTCTAAATCTGCATCGTTCAAATCTTTCCAACTCTTTAAATCCTGTTGTCCAAAACCATTGAGGTACAAAAGCGATAAAATAATGATGGTGAATTGTTTCATGTTTTAGTTCTTATTGATTTATAATCAATTTCTTTGTCTCAGCATAATTTTCTGCTTTAAACCGGCATAAGTAAATACCGTCAGTTAATCCCTGACCGTTGAAAGTTAAAGTATAATCTCCGGGTTGCCGGAAGCCTTCATATAAAGTTTTAATTTCCTTGCCATTCAAATTATAAACTTTGAGAGACACAAAACTGGTTTTAGGTATTCTGTATTTAATATTTGCTATGGAATAGGAAAGGGTTGGATAATTTAGTTCCATTTTAAAACCTGTATCATTCCGATGTAAATCATTAGCCGATGTAGCTAAATCTTTGTCAAAAAAAGTGATGGTTTTTAAACGGAAAAGCTCTACATTCTGTGAACCGGTAAATCTCAAATAAACATCGTGGTAACCAGATACCTTTCTGGTTAAAGCTGCCGTAAAATTTTTAAAAGTACCCCAGCTACCTGTAACTTTTATTTCTAATTCAGCGATTTTGGTTCCCGTCAAAGAATCTAACATAAACTCAATAACACCCCCGGTTGATGAACAGGAAGCGCTCACTATAACTGAATCTGCCTGCTTTTTATAATCATCGTTTCCAAATTCAACACCTGCATACATTGCCCAATCACCATCATTTATCGACGATAAAGTGTTTGGTGGGGTACTTGTTGTAGTTACTGAAGTATTATATTTATTAGCAGGATCAGCAGCTGAAATTGGCGTATAAGCATCCCTGTAAATGTACAGGTCAAAATAAGCTGATTTTCCTTTAGTGTATAATCCCTGCTGATTTCCCGTAAAATTATTGAATTGTGTCTGCTCAATATCAATATCCAAAGCATTTATTTCCTTGCCTATCTGTGTCCATGAGTTTCCGTTAGGACTACAATATCCCTTCATTCGATGCTCATTTCGAATAAGTTTCAACCAAACAACGGAACCCATGGAATTTTCCACTTCATATCTGGTATCTTCAAAACTGAAAACGATTACTTTTTTGTCTTCAGCGTTAACAGTGCTAACTACTTTAACCTGGTGTGTTTCAGGACCGTTAATGAGCCATAATCCAGCTTCATCAGCTTCTGAAACCGGATCAAAATCCACTTTTGTTATCAATGAGTAATTATGTTCGCCATCATTTTTAATGACCGTATTCTTCCCGGTACCAGAGATAGGTGACAACTTTAACCAACCCGGTCTTTCCGTGAGTGAATGAGTACTTTCAGGTGTATATCCAAGAAATGACCATTCAGGATTAAGAATGTCAGATTCAAAATTATCTGAATGCGGTACCATCCAGGGAATTCCACTACCTGGCAGATCGGGAGCAGATTTTTCATTTGTTGAAGGCCTTAGAATTTTTGGAAAGTCACTTGCATCGTAAACCAACTGGCAAAGCAATCCCTGCCTTCCCTGTGCATAATAATCACGATGATAACTATGCGTAATCACCCAGCTTGTTCCGTCTTCAAGTATAACTGCCGGCGAAATATGATTTGGGGTGGGGAACACTTCGGGAGAACCAGTAAATATATTTGTTCCGATAACTGTCCATGCCGATTTTTCGGCGGTTAAAGTATCACTTCGCATTACATATTGACTACCTACCAAATGTTGTGCAAAGCTGTAATAATAATAGCCGTCGTGTTTCCACATTACAGGCCCTTCGGCCCATCCGTAAGGATTTCCTTCCGAATTTGGATTAAGCCAGGTTAAATCAAGCACTTTTCCTGTAGGTTGTCCGTTGTCTCCCAATTCTACAATATGGTTGTTTTCCTGTCCGGCTTTTGTCAGTAAATACCATTTATTGTCATCATCAATAAATATAGAATTATCTACTCCCAGGCTCCACATTCCGGCAGGAACATTCATTTTGACCGGAGAACTCCATGGCCCTTCCGGTTTATCTGCTTTAACAAAGTACATGTTACCACCGCCTTTCCCAAAAAAGTGCCAGTATGTTCCTTTATAAAGAACCATGTGGCCACCCCAAATCCCGCCACCGGGGCTATTCCCGTATGAGGTCCAGGAAGCAGACACCGGCTGTGAAATTACTTCCCAGTGAACAAGATCGGTAGAATGATAAATTTTTGGAGTAGGGTTAAACGATGAGCCCGAAGTATAAAAATCGCTTCCGATTTTAGTCAATGTCGGGTCAGGATGATCTCCCGGAATAACCGGATTGATATAAGTTTTAGTTATATCGTTTTGGCCGCTTATGTATTGAGCGAAAATTAACAGGGCAGATATCAGTATTCCTGCTTTTATGATCATATTATTAAAAACATACTTATGGTTGAAATATATAAAAATCCTCATTATCAATATGTTAAAAAAATATTATTTGCTATTAATTACAATGTTATACGCTTTTAGTCCGACAGATTTTGCATTTAATGTTATCTTTCCTTTTGCATTATCTTTTGACTGAACAATTACCAACGCCAATCCATTAAATACTTTACGTTGATGTGAAGCAAATGATACAAGATCAGTCGGGTCACCATTATCTGTGGCAATAATTTCACCGGGACCTTCAATACTGAATTCAATTGAGTTATCTGCCACCGGAACAACGCGACCTTTTTCATCTTTCACAAGAACCGTTACAAAAGCTAAATCTTTTCCATCGGCAGTGATGTTTTTACGATCTGTTGTTACTTCGAGCATAGCCGGAGCGCCGGTCGTTTCCGCTTTGTTCTCCGCCCATTTTTTGCCGTCTTTGTAAGCAATTACTTTTAATTCTCCGGGTTCGTATTTTACACTGTCCCATCGCAACCGGTATTCAAACTGACCTTTGGTTTTTCGTCCCAGTGATTTACCGTTCAAAAACAGTTCAGCTTCATCCCCGGAAGTAAATACATGCACCGGTGTTATTTCTCCAATACGTTCGGGCCAGTTCCAGTGGGGGAGTATGTGAACCATCGGCAGGTCAGGTCTCCAGCGCGACTGGTACAGGTAAAAACGATCTTTTTTGAATCCTGCCAGATCGATAATTCCGCAATAAGAACTGCGTACACCATAATATGGTGTTGGTTCTCCCAGGTAATCCCAACCAGACCACACAAATTCGCCGGATACATAAGGATGTCTGTCCTGTGAAGTGAAAACTTTGTCAGCTGAAGAGCCAAACGGTGCTGTGTACAGTTCATAAGAACTCACATACTGATTTACAGGATCACCTCCCGAACCATCTTTAACCGGCGCACTAATTCCCCTGAATACCGGGAAAAGATAGGTGCCACGGGTACTTAAAGCTGAGGCAGTTTCACTGCTGACAATAACCTTATCAGGAAATTTTTCATGAAAAGCCGGGTATAAAGGCAGTGTCGTTATGCCACTCAATCCAGCATATGCCGGAGCATTACGGATTCCTTCCCCCTGGTAATTTAAAGTGATTACATCCATAACATCGGAAAAAGGCATATCGGGTTTGGCATAATTCATCGAAGCTGTTGAAGGCCGGGTCGGATCTTCGTCTTTAACGATATCGTGAAGTTGTTTTGCCAGTTCAGCACCTTCCTCACCCGTATATTGTTCTCCAACTTCATTACCATAACTCCAAATAATAACAGAGGGATGGTTGCGGTCACGGCAGACAAAAGCACGTATATCCTGCTCGTCCCAATCCGGAAATATTAGATGAAAATCCAGCGGCGTTTTTTTCCGCTTCCAAACATCAAATATTTCATCTATTACCAAGAATCCCATGCGATCTGTTAGTTCCAGCAATTCGGGCGCGGGCGGGTTATGTGCCATGCGTATGGCATTACAACCCATTTCACGAAGAATTTCCAGTTGACGTTCAGCAGCTCGTATATTAAATGCTGCTCCAAGTGCACCCAAATCATGATGTTGGTTAACGCCCTGGATTCGGATTAGTTCCCCGTTGATCAGAATTCCACTATCAGGATCAAATTTCAGGGCACGAATACCAAACTGAGTTTCGTAACTGTCGATTGGTTTTCCGTCCATTAACAAGGTAGTAATTGCAACATACAAATTTGGTGTTTGAGTAGGAGGTGGCCCCCAAAGGTTCGGATCATTTATCGTAAAAATACTGTTTGTCCTTGCATTTGTATTTGCGTTGATTAATATTTTCACCGGTTTGGTTTTAGCAACCGGCTGTTTTGATCTTTTCCCTTTCCGATCCAACGGAAATATTCTGTTGACTGCGTCAAGAGCGACATCGAAAGTTGAATTATTATCGATATTAACTTTGACTTTAATCGTTGCTGATTCCTTTGAAACATTTTCTGTTGTAACGGATGTACCCCAATGAGCAATGTGGACAGGATTGACTTTTACCAACCACACATTGCGGTAAATTCCACCTCCGGGATACCAGCGCGATGAGTTGTTTGGATTATCGAGTCGTATTGCAATCTGATTAATTCCCCCCGGGACAATATAAGGCGTCAGGTCCAGTCGCCACGATGCATATCCGTATGGCCAGCCTCCAACCAGGTGGCCATTTAACCAAACCATGGCATACGACATTGCCCCGTCCACATCGAGAAAAATATTTTTACCGATATCAGTAGCAGGGATTTCCAGCTTTTTACGATACCAAGCTACTCCCGGACTTGGCAACCGGCCCATGCCTCCGCCAACTTTAGCATCCGGGCCTTTATAAAACGGCTCTTTTATTGCCCAGTCGTGAGGCAGATTAACCGTTTCCCATGAGCTATCATCAAAATTAACCTGAACAAACGGGAAGTTATTGCCCGGATTACCTTCGGGGCGAACATATCGTTTTTCAGGGTCTTTAATGAAATCATTTCCGGTCGGTAATATCCAGGGTTTAAGAACCTCCTGAGAATCTTCTACTTTAAGTGCTTCGGTAGGTTTTGAATCAGCATCCTTGCTATCCCTGAAATTTTGCACTTCCGGGCGAATATCATAGATCAGATTATCCGCTTTGTCTGCTGATTCATATTTAAAAAACTGCCAGTTTTTATTGATGGATATCCGTTCTCTGATGGTTTGATTTGCACCGTTATCCGATAAATATGAGCAGGATACCAGTAAAGTAAAACAAATGAATATTACTATTTCAAAAGCATATGATTTGATTACTTTTCCCATTTTCACGGCAGAATAGTTAAAATTTAATCCGGTTTAATTCGCTGTATAAAAATAAGTGTTGTTATTACATTTAAAAATTAATTGCGAATATTTTTCAATTTTTTTTGAAGAGTATTTCAATTGTTCAGAGAAGCGTTTTTATTATTGTGGTGGAAAGTAGGAGCTGTAAAAATTCAGGATTATAAAAGAAGTGAGAAAAATAGCGGAGAGCGAGGGATTCGAACCCCCGGTACCGCTAGGCGGTACAGCAGATTTCGAGTCTGCCCCGTTCGACCACTCCGGCAGCTCTCCGTTTCCGATTGCAAAAATACATTTATTGTTGAGGAATATATTTCTGAATCAAGGAATTTTTTTTCTTGAAACCATAAATTAAATTCCTGTGCGAAACTTTCGGTACAATTTATTCTGGCAGCACCGGGTTTCCTGTTCCCCACCATTCTGACCAGCGGGAATAATTTATGTCGGGATATGGATTTGTGGCAATATTTGTATTTACTGAATCTTTTCCCAACAGGAATTTATCTACAAAAGCTTCGATTTCCGGTATCTGGCTATCAGGAACACGGCAATGCATGTGACCGGCAACGATGGAAAACCCAAACCTGTCAGGAATACCCAGGGTCTTATAAATTCGTTGTGTAGCTCTGCTTGATACATAACCTGATCGATCAGCCAGCCATTCATAATCCGGATTTCCGGTTACAAACAACGCGCGGGGCGCAACCATGGCCATAAGTTCATGATGATCTTCGGGTAGTCTTGTAACCTTGCCGGCAAATTGCCACATATCTTCAATAAACCATACATGAGATGTTTTTTCCAGTGTTTCCACATTTCCCAGTGTTTCCGAAACACGCCATGCAGGATAACCACCACCTCCTGATTCCTGGGCTATTGTAAGCGCAATACGTTCATCAAACGCCCCGGCAAAAAGTGCCATTTTACCTGCAAAGGAGCAACCGGTTACTGCCAGGTGCTTAAGATCGATGGGCAGCACATCCTGTGTTAATTCCAGACCGTCGATGATGCGGCTGATTCCCCACGACCAGGCACTGTAAGCCCCGATGTAGGTAAGATCAGGATATAGTTTGTTTATCGGCTCACTGCCGCGTTTTTGCTGATGCGCCATTACCTGTGTAAAGTTAAAGGCAACCTGCGCAATATTCCGGCTGGTAAAAATATCGCCTGGAAGACTGCCTGATCCGCGACCTATTCCAATTACAGCAGGGAAAGGACCTTCTCCTTCCGGCAGCGTAACTTTTGAGGTTAATGTAAGTGTACTGTCATTTACGGTTATTTCAACAGTCAGTATTCCGTCAGCATAGCTGGCTTTTATGTTTTTTGGTTGGTCGGGTTTTACGCCAATCTCATAATGTTCAATCATTGCTTTGAACTCATTCCGGTGATGCTCCCAACTGGCAAAAGTGGTATCGCGGCCACTGCCGTTGGCCCACACAAATGGGTCGGGGAGTGGTTCAACAGTTGGAAGCTCGTCAACCGATGGCAGTGGTGGCTTTGCATAGTTTGCACCCGTATTTTCAACATCGTAAACAAGTGGTATTTTCTTTGGTGTTGAATTGCAACCGGTGAAACCGCTCATTACAATACCTATGAAGAAGATAAGGATGTTTCTTGTCCAAATGCCTGTGTTACGGTTGGATTTTTTATTCTCAAAAGAGAAAAGTAGTTTTTGCGTTTTCATCCGTTTTATTTTAGTGGTTTAGCCGAAAATTTAATTGTAATCTTTTACTACTAATTCAGCAGCATAATGCAAAAGTGTTAAAATAAGTGCTTCCTAAACAGTACTTATTTTGTATAAACTTACACTTTTTTAGCCAGTTTATATTGGTAGAGAAATTGATGGCGATGAAAGAATCTGAATGTTAAATGCCCGGCAACTTACCCCTCGTTTGTAGATGATGGGGAGTGGAGGTTTCAATTTATAAAATACGCATTACGCGCAAAACTGACTTACCATCAACATTTTCCAAGGGAAAAAATATCAGGTGAGTTTTCTGGTCAATACTTACCGTGTGTGCACCTGAATAAAAAAAGACTTCCCCGGTTTTTATGATATTATCCCGTTCGACTTTAAACACAGATACAGTTCCACTCTCGCAAGAGACAAAAAGCAGGTGCTTTTGATTATCAAATGCCAGAACATCGGGATCCCGGCCTACCTTATCCCTGGCAATAATTTTTCCGGAAGTCAGGTCCAATGCAACGAAAGCTGAATTGTCTTCGCCGGTAATCAGTGCATAATGTGTCTGTTCATCGATGTAAAATCCGTGAGCGCCCCGACAGTCAGGCAGGTCATAGCGCCGGGTGATCTTCATTTGCTGAGGGTCAATGGCTACCAGTTGATTATTGGATTGATCGGCTGAATATATCATTCCTGAAACAGAATCGTAATGCGTATTACCAACTTCTCCTCCAATTTCAATCTTTTTCAGTAGTTTGTTATTCAAAGCGTCAATTACCGACACGGTTTCCCCATGCTCATCTGAAACAAAAACTCTTTTCTGTGTTGGTGCATAGGCCAGGCCATCCGGGTATTTACCAACACCAACATTTGCTATTATTTCCAGTGAATTCTCATCTATTACTGCAACTTCATTTTTCCCGGTAGCTGTTGCAAATACCCGTTGCAGTTCGGGAACTGCAATTACACCATGAACATTGGGAGTTCCCGGGATATCTTTTATTGTTTTCTCTGAATCGATATCGAAAACTGTGATCAAATCCGAGCCCATGTGTGCAATGTAAAGTCTTCGGTGACTTTCATCGATACTTTGATAATCGAACCTTGTGGATCCTCCTGTCAGCGGCACATCGGTAACGAACTTCAGCCCAATTTTTTCCACACGCTGATTGAATGGTGTTTGCTGTGAACAAGCTATCAAATGACCCAAACATAAAAATAATACACCTAAGGAAATACTTTTCATGAACATTACTTATTGTATAAACTTACACTTTTTTTGCCAAAATATATTTTTGGATAAACATATTTCGACAAACGAATAAGGCATTTTAAATGTCTTCAATTTATCCCTCCTTCGGGAGTGTGGCTTTTTTTAATTTTTATTTATATATTCAAGTTTTATTAAATCACTCTTGTCTTTTGTTAGATAAGTTTTACCATTTGTTATTACATAAATTTCATCGCAAATATCAATTATGTGTTCATACAAATGGTCGGTAATAATTATTCCTTTATTCTTTTTCTCATCTTTTATAATACTTTTTATCGTGTCAACATGCACCGGCATTACTTGTGAGAATGGTTCATCCAACATGCAAAATTTGGTTTTTGAAGCAAGAATTATATAAATTTCTACAATTCTACTTTCCCCTCCTGACAGACTTTTTAATTTGAAATTGTAGTATTTTTCTAATTCAGGAAAGTATGCCGAGAATTGAGAAAAATTTAAATCAAAGTCTTTAAAAATTCTTTCAATTTTTAAGTTTCTTGGAATAAAATTAGTTTGAGGTAAATACCTTAAAATTTCAGGATTTCGGTAAGCATCAAAAATTGCTTTTCCATCCAGTCGGATTGATTTATTATTTGTTTTAAGTTCTCCAAATATAATTTTCAGTAAGCATGATTTTCCTGTTCCATTCCTCCCCAATAATCCTGTCACTTTCCCAGTCTCACTTTTCAAATATACACTCTGCAAAACTCGTTTCGAATCGAATTCTAAAATTACACTATCAATTTCAAGCCAATTTTTCATCTAATTTTGAGAGTTATTGCAATTAGTATTAGAAAAATAATAAAGTCAAAAGTTAAAGACGAAATCCACAAGAGTTTCTTTGTCAATCCAAGATTTTTATAATAATAGAAATTGTCTTTTTTAAAACTTTGGATATAATAGAAAATCAATCCAAGAGTGATAATTTTAAACCAAAATAATGCTGTAAATGTATCAATTCCCCAAGTGTAAATAATACTTAAACAGGACAATGTAATCATTAAGCTTGCAAATGCAAATGATTTATAAAAAGTCAATATTAATTGTAATGTCTTCATTTCAAAATGGCTACAATGGTTTGGCTATGTGGAGTATTGGACTTTGAAACATTTCAATGTCAGGCTGCCACTGAGCTAATTCGTTTATTCATATTTTAGTTTTTATAGCCAAATCGTCGAAGACGAATTGGCGGAGTTGAAACAACGAACTGCGGTTGAGATACCCGCTGAAACCCGCATTACATATAGCTTTTGTTAGTAACTGGGTTTTATTTTATATTAATTTGAGATTTATAATTATTCCCAAAGCAATTGCAATTCCAAAACTTAACATTGTACCAATCAGAACATATTCCGTTTTTATTGTATTGTCGTCTTTAAATCTTAAAATTGATTTAGCTGCGATAAGAAATCCAACTGCTTCAAATTGGTTTAGAATTACAAATGTTAGTACTAAAAAACGTTCAATTATGCCAATCAATTTTCCTGCATTTGGAAGGTCATCATTTCCGGAACTACTAGCTTGTATATTAAAGGCTATGAATGTCTCCTTTATGACAATATTAGAAGGTTTGGTACTAAAAATAAAACATCCTATTATTAATAAAGATTTCACACTCATTGTGACATCAAATATTGGATTTAATTGGAAGTAATTATTGTATAGTAGGACTACTGATATTATTATAGCTAAATGAATTATTTGGTCGATAAAGAAAGAATATCTTCCTATCGTATTATTGTCCTTCATATATTTTTTAATTCCGTCTTCAACCCAATGTAAAATAGCAATAGCAAATGCCCCGAATACAAAATTAAATTGAAACGAAAATAACCATGCAGTTACAAATGTTATAAGAATATGCCATTTCAGGAATTTACTTCTAAAATCTAAATTGTTTTTATCCTTTGCCATTCTTTCTGGTTGAAGAGTAAAATCAGAAATAAAATGAGCGATTAACTGTAAAATCAATAACTGATTGAGGTCCATTTTATTTATTTTTAATTAATTCACTAAAAAAAGCAACTGCTTTTTCTATCGCATTCCATCCAATACTTGTAGAGTGTTGATTAACTACAGATTGGGATATTTCTAATTTTGAAGCGATAGCTTCTTCATTGTTATCCATTAGTTTCAAATACAATACCTTACATTGTTTAGATGTGGCTTTGCCTATTAAAACATCCAATAATGCTATTAATGGTTCAATTTGTTTGTTAAGTGAATCGTCATGTGAGTTAAAGAATAATGTATTTTTTATTACAATTCGTTCTTTATTATAAGTAGAGTATTCATTTATTGTCCTTCCTGATAGGTAGATAGCTTCTCCATCAATAATACCTTCACTCGGATTAAAGCGACTAAGCTCACCATATCCAATTGCAAGACGAATACCATGTGTCTTAAATAATTTGACTCTTTTATTTGTTTTGTAGAGAGGTGTTTTATCAATTGGAATTGATTTTACGAAACTTTTAATTGCAAGTGCTACACGAAGTGCTTCTGCAGGATTAGGTATGACACATTCAAGATAATCACCTTTTATAGTTCGTGTATAAGTATCAAATTTCTCTCTTAATTCCTCAATAAGTTCTTTAATTGCATCCTCAACCAGTTCTTTTCCATCAATACTTAAACTAGTAGATGCAACAATATCTCCAGATATAACTGCTTTTATCATAGTCGTATTATTTCTAACAAATATAACCCGTTGTGCGGTTTAACTCGCCAACGCATATTTTAAATTATTAATTGGTTTACCGTTCTTTAAATTAATGTATTGTAATAAAGTTACCGAGGTAACTTTTGTAAGTATTCTGACAGATAGGCCAATGAGTGTTTTTGCGTAATTACGTTTAAGCATAAACTGGTCACAGAGTTGAGAAAACAGGGTTTCAATTCTTTTTCTAAACTTTTTAAATACAGGAGCATACAAACTATAATCCTTTTGATTTGCTCGCATTGGAGTCTCCAGTTTTACGTTACATGAAGAAAACAAATCAAGTTGTTGAGAACTGGATAAATAACCTTTGTCACCCAACAAGGTACAGTTGTTTAGACCGGAATGCTTTACCTGCGACAAGTAATGAACATCATGGACGCTTGCTTTGCTTAAGTCCATACTATGAAAGACACCACTTGCAGAGGTAAGCAAATGAAGCTTGTAACCGTAATACCAGGTTTTGTTTACAGCAGAATACCCTTTGTTTGGTGCTGTCTCAAAGTTCTCTTTGCAAATCCTGCTCCTTTGTTCACGGGCATTTTTGCACACAGGTATGGGGATTGAATCAACAAGGAAACAGTCTTCTCCTTCATTGAGAAAGCTGGCTACAGTCTTATTTAATTCTTCGATAAAAGGATACAGGCGTTTTCTTCTACGATTAAAGTTGCTTCGGTCGATTAGGTTGGGGAAATCATCAGCATGTTCGCTTTTGATTTTAGCCCAAAGAAAAGCTTCACTGTCGATTCCAAGCGATTCGCCAGTAATAGCGAATGCAATAATTTGACAATCAGACATCTTTGGACGATTTCTATAGAAATGGAAATTATCAAAAGAATTGATACGATTTTTAAACACAGATTTGGTGATATGAAAGAATCTGTCGTAATTTGATTTCAAGTTATGCATAAAAGAAGTATTTTGGTGAGAGATTATACTTCTAAGGTATTGAATATCTGAATTATGCATAACTTTTTTATTTATAGATATTAATTATTTTATTAACAAATCAAAACGCACAACGCGTAAATATAGTAATATTATAAGCTCTAATACTTATAAAAAGCATTTATCGGTTTATAAGCATGTAAAGTAAGATTATCGTCTTTATTACCAATAGTAGTATCAATAGTAATATCAATAGGATCATTAATAACATCTATTATTCTATGTATAATTGTATCCTCAAGAGTCACTTTACTAATCTTATAAAATAATCCTTATGCCTATTACCTTCCTCACCTTGCATAACGGTTTGGCTATGTGGAGTGCGGGTTTTCGAAGCACATCGCTTTCAAACCTGCACTGAGCCAATTCGTTTATCCATATTTTCTTTTTTTACGCCAATCGTCAAAGACGAATTGGCGGTATTGCGACGAAGAACTACGGTGGAATTACCCGCTGAATCCCGCATTACATATAGCTTTTGTTAGGCACTGGCTTTAGTTGATTTTAATAAATTCTCTAAAATTATCTTTATCAATCACTTTACTCTCTGCGTTATAAGTTTCTGTAAAAGTTTTTGGTAATTTTGTGTTTTTTCTATTTGCCCACTTAAACTCAAAACCATATATTTTACCACTATTTTCTTCAACAAAAATCAACCTCTTGCTGCTGTTTTGTTCGCCAAAAATAAGTGCGCGCCAGACTTTGCTTATATTCAATTTGTTTAATTCTCTCAGAAATTAGAAAATTTTCCCAAAGAGCCCCTTTGTCTGTCCTTAAACTTATTGGGTTAAAATTTCCGATAACCATATTTCGAATGCCATTATCATAAAAATAAATCTTCTTATTAGTTTTTATTTCATTTCGAACATTTCTGCTAAAACTTCCAAGTTTGAAAATAATATATCCTTTTTGTAGGATGTCAATGTATTTACTTATTGTATTCTTATCAACGTTCACGACTTGAGCTAATTCTGAGTAGTTTACTTCACTTCCAACCTTTAGCGCCAGAGCTTGTACTAATTTATCGAGTATTTCAGGTTTTCGTATTTCTGAGTATGAAAGAATATCACGGTATAAATAGCTATTTACTAAGTTTCGAAGAATACTAATCTCATCGCCACTATTATTTAAAACATCAGGGTAAAGTCCATAAAGCAGTCTGTTTTCCAATTGTTGTTCTGAATATAAATAGCCATGATGATTTTCATATTCTTCCCAGGATATTGGAAACAGCTGATATTCCCATTTTCTTCCAGTTAAAGGTTCATTAATTTTGTTAGTCAAATCAAATGATGAAGAACCACTTGTAAATAATTGAACGTCTTTAAATCTGTCTGTTATGATTTTCATTGTAAGACCTATTCCTTCAATTCTTTGGGCTTCATCAATAAAAACAAATTTATATTTTTCTAAAATTGTCCGAATTTCTTCTGTGTTTGGTTCTGTAAGTAAAGTTCTTGTTTTTGGGTCATCTCCATCAAGTAGTAAATAATTCTCTTTCTCAAGAATTGACTCAATTAAAGTAGTTTTACCTACTTGTCTTGGACCTATGACAACAATAGCTTTTCCTGAGCCTATTCGTTTTTTTATTATATCACTTAGGTATCTAGAATACATACTTTTTTATTTCAAAGACACGACTTTTAATGAGATAATTCACCGTAAGTCATGCTTTTTGATGATTTATTTTTCTTTTTCAAGCTTCCGACTAACGTCAAATTTATTATTCACTAATTCAAGTAGTTGCAAATTTGAGTTGTTCAGGTTTGATTTCAAATTTAGTGATTTGTTTTTGTAATTTCTTTACAAGTCCGAGCCTTCTTTTTTCATCTAAAAACATATATTGAGTTGGTGGGCTATAGTTTTGTCCCTTTGCCAGCATATTCCATATGATAATAGCCAACTTTCTGGCAGTGGCATTAATTGCAGTTGATCGCCCTTTTTTATAGTTGATTCTTCTGAAGAAATCAGCAAGGTGTCCTTCTTTCAAATTTCCAATTGCATTTGCTGCATTTCGAAAAGCTATTTTCAATCTGCTGCTGCCTTTGGGTATGTGGTGGCTTAATACCTTCCCACCACTAATTTTGTTATTTGGAGCTAACCTGAGCCATGCTGTAAATTGTTTTGCTGAACTGAACTTCTTTATCCCTTTCAAGCCTATTTCACTGATTATTGCCATTATTGTTGCATCATTAATCCCTTCAATCTCCATAAGGTCGATTCCTTCAAAATACTTGTAAGAGATTTGATTCATATCAGTCCCCCTGATGGTATTCTTATTTTTTCGCTTGTATGATTTTTTGTTGGCAACGTGCTGTTTTTTGTTGTCGTCCTGGTCGATAATATCTTCAAGTAGTTTTTTTATCTGGACATCGACTTCGCTAATTTGCTTTTGGATATGCAAATAAGTTTCCCATTCTTGTTTGAGGGCAAATAAATAGTCAGCCCTTCCATTGTATTGTAATGCTCTGGCTATTTCTTCTTCGGGTTTTCGGCAGTTGTAATGGCGGTATTTAGCCAGGTTTTTACCTTTTGTTTCTCCTGCAATAAATGCAGTTATTATTTTTGTTCCTGTCAAACCAACAATGTCATTTACAACCACGTCCAACCTCATATTCATCAACCGAAGGTATTTTTGGACTTTCAAAACAGTTGCCCCGGTTTGTTTTATCAGGTTTTGTCGGTGTCTGGAATAAGTCCGTATTATTTCAGTGGTACTGTCAGGTAAGAAACTATGGCTCAATAAACCTAAACAATGAAGTTTCTGTATCCATTGGCAATCTTTGATGTCGGTTTTTTTGCCTTTCACATTCTTTGTCTGCTTTCCATTTACCAGTATTACCTCAAACCCTGCAGCTGTTAAAGCACTAAATAAAGTCTGCCAGTATGTACCGGTGCTTTCCATGGCTATTGATGTGATACCATTTTCAGATAACCACTGACAGAGTTCCAGGTGGTCCTGGCTGTAAACACCAAATTCTTTGATGTCCTGGGCATCTTGCCCAATAGCAACCCAATGGCTTTTGCTTCCTACGTCAATTCCTGCAGCATTTGGGTTGACTACTTCTAAACTCATTTGCTTTTTTCCCATATCTTAAATGTTTAAAATGTTAAAAGCCCCATGGGATGTAACTTTTAAACTTTGAAAATATTCCGATCGGGATCCCCGCCCAAGGCGGGGTCGCCATTAAACTCTAACCCAAGTCAGAAAGAAAAACTCCTGACTTTTTACATCCTGACCTTGATTGCGCTCGGGTTTATAAAACACCATTGCTTAAACCGGCCTTTACTCGGAGCTCAATGCTAAGATAACCCGTTAGCAGAAAAACTCAACTGTTTTATGACCAGTAGGAGGATTCCGACTAACGTATGTGTATATGTACTAGTAAATTTATTCCGTTATTGGTGTTAATCAATTAAAATGCTGTATTTTAAAATCATATCCGTTTGTAAGTAATTATAAACGCTTATAAATGGATAAATCACTTTATTTTGAAAACCGGGGGCGGCAGCCCTGCCCTGCGAATCATCAATTAGTGCTACCGGGTTTTAATGGCACTAAAAATAACTGAAAAACAAAGAAATTAACAACCATTGAAGCAAGTTTGAAAGGGGTCTAAATAAGGACTGAAGGACTGATCTGTTGAAGGACAGAAGGACTGATTTATTGATTTATTGATGGATTGAAGAGCTGTGAGTTGCTGGAAAGATGTTACAGGTTGCAGGTTACAAGTTTCAGGTTATAGGTTACTGGTTAAAGGATTTAGTTTATAAAGTAAAAGACTGCTGTATAATAATTTTTGGTTGTTTCAACACTAATGTGGATTTTCTTTCATTTTCGAACTTGCCTATTGTCTATTGTTAACTTCTCACTACTCACTACCAACTGTCTATATATCTTTCTCGTAAATGCGGAATTTCTTGTAAACCATGCCACCCATTTTTTCCATTTCGGCGCGAACTTTAACATTGTACTCCAGTTCGAGGTGGGTGTCGATGGTGGTTTTGCCGGCGGCTTTTGCCGATTTCAGCATTTTTATTCCCATCATCACGTCGAGTCCGCGGCCCTGGTAACGAGGATCGATGCCACCCAGCAAAAGATTCATTTGCTTTGACTTCTTTGCCGACTGTAATACCTGTATAATACCAAACGGAATAAGAAATCCTTTTGACTTTTTCAGCCCTTCACTGATATCACCCATACCGATGATAAATGAGATCACCTCATTATTTTCGTTTACAATGATTTTTACGAAGCGTGGGTTGATAAGAAACAGGTAGCGATTGGCAAAGTCATCCATTTCCTTGTCGCTAAACGGAATAAACCCGTAAATGTCGGTGAACGTCTCATTCAGCAACGTTAAAACCGGACGGACCATAGGTTTTAGTTTACGGCGCGAAGTAAACTCAAGCATTTTCAGGTGGCCGTTATTTCTTTCAAAACGCTCGGCAATCTTTTTGTAAAACTCAGGCAGTTCATCGGGAACTGCAATCTTATAAACTACCAGGTCGTATTTCTTTTCAAATCCTTCATTTTCAGTCAGGTCAACCATGTATGGAAAATTGCAGTTTGAGGCTATTGAAACCGGTTGATCATAACCTTCTATCAAAAATCCCTGCGGGTCCTTATCCGAAAAAGCCAGTGGCCCCACCAGTTTTACCATCCCTTTTTCTTTTGCCCAGTTGGCGACAAAATCAATCAGTGCATGAAATACTTCCTGATCGTTCCAGGTTTCCATAAAGGCAAAACGGCCATGATTTTCGTTGTGCTGCTCGTTATAAATGCGGTGGATCAATCCCATAATTCGTCCCACAACTTTTCCGTTTTTCCATGCCAGTGCCAGCACTGTATCGCAATGATCAAACGAACGATTTTTAGCCGGATTAAAGAATACCCGGTCGTCCATGTAAATCGGGGGGACCCAGTTTTTATGATCGCGATGGATTTCTGCAGGTAGAAAAATGAAAGCTTTCAACTCTTTACGAGTAGTTACAGGTTTGATTATAATTTCCATTGATTCGAATAAAAATACAGGTCGAATATATTCAAATTATTTATTGATTATTCATTTTTGCCCCGGAAATGATAGCATTAAAAATGATTTATGCAATTACTTCCCTGTAAATCCGGCGGGTATAGAAAAAGAATCCGATTAAGGCACCCAGCGAAAGTAATATCCCGACAGGGTATGAAATTTCCTTTGGAAGTGAAAATCCTTCGGGTGCCAGCAGTAAATAAGTTGTTGTTACAGCGGTCATGAAAACTGCCGGAATTAGTGTGATCCAGTAGAATTTTCGTTCCTGTACAAGATAAACGGTTATTGCCCAAAGTACGATCATGGCCAGCGTTTGGTTCGACCAGGCAAAGTAACGCCAGATAATGCTAAAGTCAATGCGGGTAAGTAAAAAGCCAACCAGAAAAAGTGGAACACTGATAAACAGGCGGTTTTTTACCGGGCCTTGTTTAAAGTTCAGGAAATCAGCAACAATTAACCGTGCACTACGGAATGCGGTGTCGCCTGAAGTAATTGGTGCTGCAACAACTCCCAGCAAGGCCAGGAATCCACCAAATTTACCCAGCAGCGAGTTGGAGATTTCATTGACAACAAAAGCAGCATTCCCGCTATTTGCCGTCATTACATCATTCAGTTCCCTGATTCCTCCAAAAAAGCTCATGCTGATAGCTGCCCAGATCAGTGCAACAACTCCCTCGGTGATCATTGCACCATAAAAAACACGTCTCCCATATCTTTCATTGGTTAAACAACGTGCCATCAATGGTGATTGGGTAGAATGGAAACCTGAGATAGCACCGCACGCAATTGTTATAAACAGCATTGGAAATACCGGAAACTGCTCTGTATCGACATGATAATTATGAATGCTTGTAAAATTTAATTCCGGTATATGATAACCTTCCACAAAAAGTGCGATAATTAAACCTACGGCCATAAAAACCAAAGCAGCTCCAAAAACCGGATAAACACGTCCGATTACTTTGTCGATGGGAAGCATGGTAGCCAACAGGTAATAGATAAAGACAACCCATACCCAAAATGTCATTGAAAATAAATTTGGAGTAAGTCCTGCCAGTATTTTTGCGGGCCCCATAATAAATACTGCTCCCACAATAACCATCAAAAATACGGTAAAAATGCGCATGAATTGCTTGGTACCTACACCCAGGTAAATACCAACTATTTCAGTAATACTTAGTCCTTTATGTTTTATGGAAAGCATTCCGGAGAAGTAGTCGTGAACGGCTCCGGCAAACACTGAGCCAAGTACAATCCAGAGAAATGCCACCGGCCCCCACATGGCACCGGCTACCGCCCCGAAAATAGGTCCCAGCCCGGCAATATTCAGAAACTGGATCATAAAAATTTTCCACCATGGCAAAGGCAAATAATCCACGCCGTCTTTCATGCTGTAGGCAGGTGTTTCCCTGTTAGGATCAATTCCCTGGATCCGTTCTATTATTTTGGAATAGAATAAATATCCCAACAATAGTACTGCTATGGAAATAAAAAAAGTAATCATCTTATCGACAGCCTTTTCCTAATTCTCCTGCCTTAAAGTTAATATCTGTTTTCGTTTTTCCAATGCAATTTTTAAATCTTCGTATTGAACATCCAGAACACTACAGTTATTTTCAATTGCCAAACAGGCTGCAACAGAGGCAGATTGCCCTAGGATCATAAACACGGGTTCCATCCGGATTGACCCGTAAGCAATATGGCTGGCAGAAACACAAACCGGTACAAGCAAATTGGAACATTCTTCTTTTTTCGGAATTATCGATCCGTAAGATACGGAGTAGGGTGCAGGTGGCGAAACGCCAATATCACCTTCGTTTTGAACATAACCTTCAGGAGTTACATAGCGCTGTACATTGTGCGAGTCCATGGCATAAGATCCCATGCCAACCGGGCGGGGAACCTCGCGTTTTAGCAGAACATCGTTTTCAGTAGTGATATATTCTCCCATCATTCGGCGGGCTTCGCGAACATAAATCTGATGAGGCCAGTTTCCGTTATCAGTGAATTCATCTTTTGCCAGCCCCCAGGTAGCCATTTTTGTTCGAATATCTTCCGGAACCCGGGGATCGTTTGCAACAAACCACAGTAACCCCATTTGGTAATCTTTGTGTTCCCGGATAATCTCTTTCCTTTTTTCATAGCTGGCTTCCGGGTAATCATAATTCATCCCGATATAATCGCTGCTGAACGGACCATGATTATTGGTGTCTGTTTTTCTATTCGGGATGCCGTCAAATTTATTAAACCAGTCTTTTCGGCCGGTGTTGAACACACGAACTAAAAGCTCATATTGAGTTGGATCATAATTTTCCGGTTTTGGAAATGGCAGCCTGTTTTCTGGCAGATTGGTCATACAGGTACGAAAACAGTACGCCTGAATTCTGTTGTCGGCAGAACCATATTCTCCGAGGGGATCGGGTGAAATAAGCGATAAAAGTCCACTTGAAGGATTACCCGGAATTTTATAAGGTGAGATTTTGGATTTAAAGAAATGCCCGTGCTGAAACACACCGGTTTGAACGCCATTCCATTTTTCGTTATATGTAGCTGTACTCTCGCGTCCAACGTGGTAACTTACTCCTGCAGTCGCCATTAAATCGCCTTCGTAAGTGGCATCAATAAAAATCTTTCCTTTAAATGTTTTTCCTGAAAGCGTGGTAAATGAAATAATTTTACTGTCCGATTTTTTAACTCCTTTTTCACGGTCAAGCCATTCATCACGTAAAACGGTGATATTATTTTCGTTTACAAAGTCTTCAAAAACCTGTTCAGCTACATGAGGCTCAAAAATCCACATGGTCCGGTTTTCGCCATCCATGGCAACGGTTCCTTGTCCCCGGTTCCCGAATTCGCTTTGTTTTTGCCAGTTCCAGGCCGCAGAATCGTTGTAATGCTGCCAAACCCGGTGATAAAATTCACGGGCCAGTCCACCAATCACCGATTTATTTCCGGTGTCAGTGTATCCAAGTCCATTGGAAGTTAAACCACCTATATGTTTTGCAGGCGAAACCACAATTACGGATTTCCCTGACTGAACTACTTCAACCGCAGCGGTTATTGCTGCCGATGTTCCACCATAAATGATTACGTCGGCAGTGTATTCATTTTTGGATTTATTAGTAGGTTGGCAGCTAAAACAAAAAATAGAGATCAATAAGACAAAAAGTATAGGTTTCATAGGTTATTTAATTTGCCCTAAATATACAAAAACCTTGTTTGTCTATAATTTTGGTCAACCTTGAAAAGGGATTTTATTGCAGAAGGAACAGACAAAAATATTATCCAGTCGTTCCCATCGCATTGGCAATGGCATTTACCGAAATAAGCAATTGGTTGAGCAATTCTTTTTTTGCTTCTTCGTTTTGCAGGTCATTCTTTCGCCATATCCGAAGTTGCTGTACCTGATTTTTATGAAGAATGTCCAGCGCTTCGGCACGTAATCCGGTAGAATAAAAATGGTTTTTCCGGCGTTCCTGCATCGGTCGACCGAGCAGTTCATGCATCAACCGGTTGGTTTTTTCAAATTCGGTTATAAGAAGCCCCAGAATATTTTCTCTAACCACCGGATTTTCTACTAATCCGGCATAAGTTTTCATAATTTCCACGTCGGTACTGGCAAGGCTTGTATCGATATTGGTAAGAATGTAACGGACAAAATGGTCGGTGTGGATCATGCCCTTTAATTGCTGATACTTTTCGGGAAATTTCTTTTGTAACTTTTCCAGGGTTGAGCCTACTCCGTACCAGCTGGTAATATGGTATCGCGACTGTCCCCAGCTAAAAACCCATGGAATTGCCCTTAAGTCGGCGAAAGTTCGTTTGCCGGTTCGTCTGGCCGGGCGTGAGCCAATTTTGCTTTCCTCTATCACGTCAATAGGGGTGGCTTGCTGATAAAATTCCAGAAAATGTTCATTTTGCAACAACTCTGAATAGATTTTAAAACTTTCGTTTCCCATATATTCCAAAATCTCTTCTGCTTGTTTTCCATTTCCATTTTCTTTTTGATGCAAAAGCGTATTCAGTGTGTTTCCTGCAATCATCAGTTCAAGGTTGTATGCAGCATTTATTTTGTTGGCAAACTTTTTCTCAATGGTTTCCCCCTGTTCTGTTATTTTGAATTTTCCGGACAATGTTCCATGGGGAAGTGAACGTAAAAACCAGTGCACTGGTCCGGCTCCGCGACTGATTGACCCGCCTTTCCCGTGAAAGAATTTAATCTCAACGCCAAATTTCTTTCCAACTTCTGCTATTTCTTTTTGAGCTTTATATAAATTCCACGCACTTGCCAGGATCCCGCCATCTTTATTACTGTCGCTGTAACCAATCATAACTTCCTGAACCTTTTGATGTTGTTTGTTGGTTATCCTTTGATATTCCAGACTGTTTTGAACCTCGGGAAAACTAAAATATTCTTTCATAATTGCCGGACTTGCAATCAGGTCATCAATCGTTTCAAAAAGAGGAACTACATGAAGTTTTAAAATCAAAGTACGATCAAAAAAAGTAAGGCCACTTTCACGGGCTAAAATGTAAACCATCAACAGGTCGTAAACATTGCGGGTCATACTAATGATGAGCGAGCCAATTGCCTGGCTTGAATATTCTGTGAGATAGTCTTTTAGTACGCCAAAACATTCCAGTACACTTTTTGATTCAGTAGGTAATCCTTCCCATTCGCGAATAAACGGACGATTGGAATGTAATTCATTTTTGATGATTTTTTCTTTTTCACTAGAAGCAAATTCTTCTCTCGATTGTCCAGCCGATTGCGAAGCGTTGATGATTTGAATTAACGCTTTTTCATAGTAATTACTGTTTTGCCGAATATCGAGTTCAGCAAGATGAAACCCAAAGGTTTTAACCACATGTATTGCCTGATTAACGGCATTATCTGCCAAAATTTTTATGCCGTGTTCTGTTAATGCATCCTTTAAATATTCCAGGTCGCTGATCAGTTGATCTGACCGTGAATAACTTCCTTTTTTTTCCACGAGTTCAAAAGCCTGCGCCTTACCTATGTTGATAGGGAGTTTTTCAATCAGCAATAGAACAAACAGCTTAAAAGCTTCATTTTTCCCGATGGTAACCAGTGGTTTCGATTCACTGCCAAGTTCAGCAATAATTTCCTTAAGCCGTTCTTCAATTTTTGAAGGTAGTGCACTGATTTCACAATAGAAACTTAGGTTTTCTGAAAGTTTTATCAATTCTTTTTTTAATACCAGAAAAGCATTCAAACGAAGTGTCATTAATGTATTGTGAGTTACTTCGGCTGTAACCAGTGGATGCCCGTCACGGTCGCCACCAATCCAGGTGCCAAATTTCAGTATTGGAAAATTGTTTTCTTCCACTAATCGGGAAGAATCGAATCCGGCATGTTTCCAGGCTTGTAATAAACGATAGTTGAGCAGTTCCGTAATTTCAGGAAAAACATTCACAAAATAGTGGATCACATTATTGAGCTCAGTTTCCACATTTGGTTTTTCCATGTAATACTCATCGATGTGCCAGATGGAAGTGATTACCCGTTTTATCTCATTTCGGGATTCTTCCATTTCGTATGAATTATACATCGAATTTTCGCGTTTTACCAGCAACAGGTAAAGCTCCCGATATTTTTTAAGAATTACCGGGCGTTTTGCTTCCGTTGGATGGGCAGTAAGTACCGGCTGTACCGATATTTCATGAAACACTCCTGATATTTCTTCTTCGCTGAAGTTTCTTTTTTTCAGGATGCTGAGACTGTTTGCCCACAACCCGTTAATACTTTCCAGGGAATGCTCTTCTTCGATTTTCCGCCGGTTTTGAACTGCGCTATTTGTTTCGGCAAGATTGAGTAGCTGAAAACAGATGGAAAACATATGAAAATGTTTTTGGGTGAATTCGATATTATCGTAGTTGCAACTTTCACAAAGCCAGGGAATATGTTTAGCCAGCTCCGGCTCGTTATTTTCAATTAGTACCTCTTCAAAACAGTGTAACAGGTATTCCAAATCGTAGTAGGGTTTTCCTAACTGTTGTTTTAATGTTGCAAGTTGTCCCATAGTTTCGTTTTTAGTGAAACAATAAAAGATAATCAAAGTTTTAAATAAAACAAGATACACAAGTTGTTCTGCTGATTTATATGTTGACTATTTGCTTGGGAACAATGAGATTTCTTGTTGATCCCGTTAAAAATTTGTTGTTTCGAGCTTATGTTAGTTGATATTTCAGCGATTGGAGTTAATATGTTCATTAACTCTTCTCACAATTTTTCGAAACCAAACGGTATAATTTTCAGGGTTTTTGTTTATGTCAGCTATTAAGTCCTCGTAATTGATGTATTTCCAGTTGCTTACCTCGCTGGTGTTTAATGCGGGTATTTCATTTGTCGTTCCAATGAAAACGTGGTCGAGTTCGTGTTCAATCAAATTATTATCAAGCTCTTCCCGATAAGTAAAATGGAATATTTCCTTTAAATCGGTTTGTAACCCCATTTCTTCCTTTAATCTTCGGTGAGCCGCTTCAATGCTGGTTTCACCCGGAAAGGGATGACTACAGCAGGTGTTTGTCCATAGTCCCGGAGAGTGATATTTTTGCAATGCACGCCGCTGTAAAAGCCATTCACCTTTTTCATTTACAATGAAAACTGAAATCGCACGGTGAAGTGCCGGTTTTCTGTGAGCCTCCATTTTTTCCATAGAGCCCAGCACATTATCGTTTTCATCAACCAATATTACTTTTTCCAAACCTCGGTTTTTAAGTAAGGCGTAATTTACAACCTATTTCCGAATTAATAAAAACAGCGTTTTTACGATGGTAATGGATTTTCCGAAAAGCAAATCTACCTGAATTTCCAACTACTGTATCAATGCAACCTTATTCAATCTCCTTTAATTTTTTCAGCGCATTATCAATATGATCCTGAATTTTTGTCTGCGAATTGAAAATGTAAACCACTTTGTGTTCCTTGTTTATAATGTACGTTACCCTTCCCGGGAACAACCCGAAAAAGTTGGTCGGCACGCCAAACATTTTCCTTACTTTGTTGCCTTTGTCGCTAAGCAATGTAAAAGGCAGGTTGTTTTTTTCTGCAAATTTTTTGTGGCTTTCTTCCGACTGGCTACTAATTCCAATTACTTTCGCGTTTGCGTTGATGAAATCATTTATTTGATCGCGGAATGAACAAGCTTCGGCTGTGCAGCCACGCGTGTTATCCATAGGATAAAAATAAAGGACCACATTTTTACCCTTCGTTTCTGATTTCAGATTAAAAAGTTTTCCATCCTGATTTTTTAATACAATATCAGGAATGGTATCTCCGATTTCTATTTTTTTCATGGCTGATGAAATTTTTTCTTCCTGCTCGTTTGCTTTCATTTGACAACCGGAGAACAGGAAAAGAATGAATAAAATAAATATTCTGCCCGTTTCAGTGAACTGTCGATTATGTTGAAAGTTATTTCTAATCTGCAGGTTGATGTTTTCCATTTTATTTTTGTTTAACTGAACATTTGTAGAACAAAGGAGAATCGGTTTAGATTAAAAATCCCTATAGTTTTTAAACTTTTTAAGAATTCTTTGTATTTTTCAACAATTTTGATCAAACCAACTAAAACAAATAAAAATGAAAAACAATAAACAGCATTTTATCTTCCAGTCTGTTTTTTTGATTGTTACTATTTTAGTGATTAATGTGACCCCGGCTTCAGCACAAAAGTCCGAAATCGATAATTCTATTAATCGGTTAAGAAAAGGAACGATAGTTATAATAACAAAACCTGGAGCCAAAGTGGAAGTAAAACAACTAAGCCACGAATTTTGGTTTGGCTGCGCCATTAGCAGTGGCGTCTTCGGTGGTCGTATGCCGGAAGCAGATAAAAAAATGTATAAAGAAAAATTCCTTGAAAATTTTAATTCAGCGGTTACCGAGAATGCCGTGAAATGGCTAAGCATGGAACGACGAAAAGGTGAGGTAAATTACTCGGCAGTAGATGCTATTTTAAAATGGACGGATGAAAATCATATTCCATTGCGCGGCCATAATATTTTTTGGGGAATTCCCCAGTTTGTGCAACCCTGGTTAAAAGAAATGGATAATAAAGAACTGGAGCAAACTTTAAAAAACAGGGCAGAAACACTGACTTCCCATTATAAAGGCCGGTTTGCAGAATATGATCTGAACAATGAGATGATTCACGGAAATTATTATGAAGACCGGCTGGGGCCTGGCATTACAAAAAAAATGGCACAATGGGTACAGAAAGGTGATCCGGGTATTAAAATATTTGTTAACGATTATGATATACTAACCGGAAATAAACTGGCTGATTATATGGCACATATCCGCCTGTTGCTAAAACAGGGTATCCCACTTGCCGGGATTGGTGTGCAGGGACATTTACACGGCGATACGTTTGATCGCGCTGCACTAAAAAATGCACTTGATTCGCTGGCGGTTTTTAATCTTCCGGTGCGGATAACTGAGTTTAATATGCCTGGACAACGATCGAAATTTTATAAAGACAGGAATCTTAAAATGACTCCCGAAGAAGCAGAGAAAAATGCCCGGGAAATGACAGATTATTACCGGATTTGTTTTGCCCATCCAGCTGTAAAAGGAATTATAATGTGGGGATTTTGGGCAGGTGCCAACTGGATTCCTGTGTCTTCAATGTATAACCGCGACTGGACACCAACACCACTCGCCAAAGCATATCACAATCTGGTTTTTAATAAATGGTGGACAAGCGAAGAAAAGAAAGCCAATAAAAATGGGGTAGTGGAAGTACCGGCTTTTTACGGGAAATATAAGATAACCGTTAACGGTAAAAGTCGCGAGGTAGAGTTAAAAAGTTCTGAAGGAAAAATGACGGTTCAGTTATAATATCTGTTCATCATTTCCAAACTTTCTGCCCGATTGTTAAGGCTGGGTTTCGGAATCTTTCATAGATCCTGAATCAAGTTCAGGATGACGTTCTTAACTGTATATGGATTTGTATAATATGTCATGTATTACTCCTAACTGCTGTCAGACAGGTATTTTTGGAATCTTTCATTCAAACTCCAGTTTTCCAAAGAACTCCGGTTGGTGATAGTCGGGTTGGGGAGTATTAACCGGATTCCAGGTGACAAAATGAGGTTCTGAGGTTTCATCACCACACTTATAAAAATTAGCTGTGGCTTTTTTCCCGCTTAACGATTTAATGCTATTGAAAGTAAAACACTCAACCGGAATTCTGAGCATCAAATTCCATTCAAAATTACCGGTCCTTTCTGAAAATGGTTGATTCCCAAGTGACGATTGAACACCGATCTTTTTTATCATTTCAGGATCAACAAACTGACGGTTATTTCTGCCGGTTCCATAACCAAGACGAACGATTCCGATACAATTAACTTCAATATTATAATAGTTTATTCCGTCCCACGAAATAAAGAATTCTACACAGCTATCCTTATAAACTTCGCCGTTTGCGTTAATTTCCTTTGCCAAAATATGTTTTTCCTCTACATCAAACTTTAACCAGATTTCATTATCGATGTGCCCAATTCGGAATTTTACCAACGGACAATAGCCAAATTCCTGCCAGTTTATTGTTCTTATATAAGTTGTTTTTGTCTGCTGCTCAAGCAGATTAGCAACTTCCGCTAATGTTGCCCTCTTTGCAGGTTTTAATCGCTTTACGAAAAGTTCATTCATAAAAATTCATTTCTGTAAAAATACAAGAATAGTGGAACCAATTCCAATTGCATAAAAGACATTTTCTTTAAACTTTCCCTTTTGCCTTTCTCCTTTTTCCTTTTGCCTTTGTATATTTGAGGTTCTTTTGGAGTGAACAACGCTGTTAAATACCCGATGAAGAAAGTTAACGTAACAACATGGCAGTAACCGAATTTATAATTGCGCTCACAGAACACCGTTATTTTGGGCATGTGTTTATCCCTTACCTGATCAACAAAAGCGGACAATTTTACAAGGTAAAAAGTCATGTGCTGCCTCGCGACCTGGAGAACAATCCGGACTACACTTTTCGACCCTGGGAAAAAGAGCTGGTAAAAACGATCGATAAATACAGTGATGAACACCTGATGCGGAAATTTTCGCGTGCTGCAAGTGTTTCAGAGTTTTATAGAACACTGAAGTCAGGTTATTTTCAGAAACAGGTTTCCCCTTATATCGAAAATCTAATGTTTCAGGTAGCAGGAATTCTTATGGTAAGCCCGGTTAGATTGATCAATAAAGAATCGAAATATGCCAATTTGTATGATGAGGATGAAATTGAAATAGTTCCGTTTTTTGCGCATCCGGTATTTAAATTTCAGCGAACAGAAACCGGAACCCGATATTCATTAAAGGTGTTTCAGAATGATAAAGAATTGATGTTGCAAAACCATGGTGTAGTGGTTATTACTAACGAACCATGTCTTTTGTTGTACCACAGGAAGTTGGTTGTTTTTGAAAAGCTCAATGCAAAGAAACTGATACCGTTTTTTGAAAAAGAGTTTGTGGAAATTCCTAAATCGATGGAAGAAAAATATTATGCCGGTTTTGTGTTGAATACTATTCGTGATTTTAACGTGGAGGCTGAAGGTTTCGATATTGTTAATGACGATGTGGAAAAGCGTGCTGTTCTTTCGCTGGAAATGGACCTGCAAAACAACCCAGGATTTATACTTCAGTTAGAATATGGAAATGAAAGATTCTCTCCTGGTTCAAAACGTAAAGTTGCGGTTACGTTTGAAAAAAGTAGTTCCGGTTATATTTTCAGAAAAACGGTCAGAAACAACACCTGGGAAAAGGATATTCAACTTTTTCTTGAAACACTTGGGCTAAAGGAAGAAAACGGCTTTTTCTATCCCAACGGGGTTCCGTTATTAACGGAAGAACAAGCCTTGTATTTTATGATCAACTGGCTGAACAGCAATAAACCGGCGCTGCAATCCAAAAATATATGGGTGATTCAGGATAAACTGGAAAAGAACTATTTTATTGGCGAGCAAACACTGGAATTGAAAACCAGTACTAAAGGCGATTGGTTTGATATTTATGCGCTGGTTCAGTTTGGCGAGTTTAAAATCCCATTCATAAAACTTAAAAAATACATTTTAAACGATATTCGCGAATTTGAACTTCCCAACGGAGAAATCGCTGTCTTGCCCGAAGAGTGGTTCGCACGGTACCGCGGATTACTTCCGTTTGCCCGACAGAGCGGAAATCATCTTCAGTTTGAAAAGCATCATTTTTCGTTGCTGAAAAATCATCTGCAAGGCATGTCTGTTTCTATTCTCGACCGGCTAAGTGACCTTGAATTTGCCGGTGATGCAGAAATTAAACTTCCGTCGGGGTTAAAAGCTAAATTGAGAAGTTATCAGGAGGAAGGTTATCACTGGATGTTTCAGTTAAAGGAAAAAGGTTTTGGCGGCTGTCTGGCTGATGATATGGGACTTGGCAAAACCTTGCAAACACTTACATTGCTATTGAAACTAAAGCGGACGAAAAAGGCGATTCAGGTTTCTGATCCAACAACCGCAGCAGGACAACTCGACCTGTTTGGAGAAGATAAAAGATCAGGGGAAGTTCAACCGGCAAGTTTGATTGTTTTGCCTACTTCGCTGGTCCATAACTGGGAAAATGAAATCCGAAAATTCAGTCCATCGTTAAAAGTTTACCGACATACCGGGCTACAACGGAAAAAAACAGTTAATATCTCAAAAATCGCCGGATTCTATGATATCATTCTGACTACTTACGGTACTATCCGCAACGATATTGAAATGCTGGAGAAAACAAATTTTTACTATGTCATTCTCGACGAAAGCCAGTACATTAAGAATCCGGCATCAAAAACCTACCAGGCGGTAATAAAACTGCGGGCTAAATCACCGATTGGTTTTAACCGGTACTCCCATTGAAAATTCTTTGTCTGATCTTTGGTCTCAAATGAATTTCCTGAATCCCGGGCTGCTGGGAAACCTGGCATTTTTTAAACGGTATTTTATTACCCCGATCGAAAAACACGGGAGTACTGAATCGCAAGAAAAACTGCAGTTGATGATACGTCCGTTTATTTTGCGCCGGAAGAAAGAAGAAGTGGCCAAAGACCTTCCGCCGCTGATGGAGCAGGTGCGCTTTTGCGAGATGTCACGCGAACAACACCAATTGTACGAGCAGGAAAAATCGATCATTCGCAATACAATTCTTGAAAGCATTGAAAAAGATGGGATTCAGAAATCGTCGTTTGTTATTTTGCAGGGGCTGACCAAATTACGGCAACTTGCCAATCATCCGAAATTGATAGAAAAAGAAGAAGAAAACGGTTCGGGGAAAACGGACGAGATTTTTAATATGCTTGAAAATCTGGTAGCCGAAAATCATAAAGTACTGATATTTTCATCGTTTGTTACCCATCTTGAACTGTTAAAAGAGAAAATTGAAGATTACGCGTGGAAATACAGTTGGCTGACCGGAAAAACAACGCATCGTGAGCAGGTTATAGCGCAGTTTCAGAATGACCCAGAAAACCGAATTTTCCTGATTTCGCTAAAAGCGGGCGGGGTAGGACTTAATCTCACCGGCGCCGACTATGTTTTTATCATCGATCCATGGTGGAACCCGGCTGTCGAGGATCAGGCCATTAACCGGGCACACCGCATCGGGCAGGACAAACACGTATTTGTGTACAGGTTTATTACCGAAAATTCGATTGAGGAAAAAATCCAGCTTTTGCAAGATCGCAAGAGTTCGCTGGCCGATAAATTTATTAATTCTAATAATCCGTTTAAAACGATTACCAAAGAAGAGGTTGTGGAGTTGTTTAAGTAGACTGTGAGCCACGAGCTTTAAGTCTTACCAATAATTAAAGTTGCGACTGGGACTACAACCTGAAAACTTTATTCTTGGTTCTTTATTCTTACTTCTTTGCTTGGCGCGACAGAATGGAAATAACATTCAGTTATTGAACATACATAATCGTTATATGTAATCAGAAGAAATCCGTTTAATTCATCGCTTTTAAAGCGGCGTTCTGAATTATTTAAGAAACATAATGATTTAGAGAGGGCAGAAAGGGATTTGAATTTTATTAAGAACTATATCAAAACCCCGGAAAACTTTTTATAATTCGTTTTAGTAAAACACTTTTTTATAACTCCCATAGAGACCAGAATCTTTTTTTAATAGAAAATTGAGATCTTTGATTTCAACAAAATCTCATTGGAACGATTTCAGAAAGTTATTCTATTACAAATTATAAACGATATTATGAGTTGGCTGATACAGTTGGATATCATCAGCTCTGGGTACTATCATCATAATTACCCGTCCATAAATTTGTTGTTCAACAGAACTCCGGAACTTTGCACCCTTGGCCTACAACTCACTAACTGTAGCATCAATATCGTCGCACATTAACGCGACTGAATGGTGACGAGGGAATTTGTATTCTTTATCTTCCCATTTGCTCTGTGTAGGGTGAACACCCAACTCGCTTGGCCTAGTTTTGAAAATAAGCCAATCTTTATCAAAATCCTCGGAGACATACTTCCATTCGAGCACATCACGCAGAAATGCCCGCGTTGCATTGGCATCATCGGAATAAATCACCGTATGAACTGAAGTTATCATATTACATAAATTTATTACTGGGACTATTAAGAATCTATTTGGAATCAATAAATCTTTATCAAATATTATTTTCAATAAGAAAGGGGTCAAATTATAAAAAAAATTGGCCCCTTCTTATTATCTGTCAATTAGTTGAATGTTACTTTAAGAATCTGTCCTGTAGGAGGCCCGAAGTTGAAGCCCATATTTGAAATATACAGTGCACCATCCGGCCCGAAAGTCATTCCTGTTGGAAAAGTTAAATTATCGACAATTACATCTCTTGAATCATCATTATTTACACGAATAACCCTCCCTGTTCCGGGAGCTGCAGGTAGCGGTCCACCTCCAAAATCACCGGAGGTTTCCAAAACATACATTCTGTTTTGAGCGTCAAATGCGACGCCTAAAACGCCTGTGAACCCTTTTGCCCACACCATTGGCGTACCACCAGGCGTAACTTTGTAAATATTTGAACTTCCACCTATCAATGGGAAAGTTCTTAGATTTCCAACATAAAAATTACCATGGAATGACATCGCTGTTGGCACAATGTGTCCGTAATGTGCGGAGAAATCAACTACGCGAGAGATATCTCCGCTTGTGGTAATTTTCATCAGTTCACCATGATTTGGCTCTATGGCGTACAAAGTTCCTCTTACATTAATAAGGCTGTAAGGCGAACCATCCGGTTCAAAATCGTCTTCTTCAGGAGCAGCAACGGGATTATTTGCCATATAATTACTTAAATCGGCTATTACAGACCATGTTCCATCATCATTTACTTTAATAACTGAAGTTGGATAGTCCGGATTCCCGTGTGAACATCCTGCAACCAGCAGAGCATAAAGTTGGTTTCCAATAAATTCAACATCAGCAACACCCATGGTAAAACCAAATGTATTGATGTCAGAGGGCAATTCACTGGCAACAGTTGAGACATCTCCATCCGGAGAGATTTTTACAATTGATGAGGTATTTCCACCCATGTAAGGACCAACAGGTGGAATGACTTGAACGCAATTAGTTGTGGTATTTCCACCAAGACCGGCAGTAGCAACATAAAGGTATCCGTCGGGGCCAAACTTAAGTCCGCGGGGATAAGTAATTTCATGAACAAATTCAGTAACAGTGACATTTACATTTCCTTTTTTATCTGCAGGAACTTTTCCATGTGATGAGGCACTTTTAAGTGCAGGTTGATCAACTACACTTTCATCTTTGCTACATGACACAAAAAAGGATAAAAAAAGAATGAAAGCCACAAAAGTTAGTGTACTTTTCTTTTTCATTTTAACCTCCTTTTTTAATTGTAAATAAATGTTGATATAACCTACGTAATTTAATTTATGTTTACAGCATGAGCTGTTTTTTAAGATTTTTTCACATTGTAAAATTGTTTAAAATCAGGCACATACGAACTTAGGTTTGAAAATAAAATAAGACAATGTAAAATAATAAGGGGAAGATTTTTTGAGTGTTTTAGTTTGTAGATTTTATAGAAGGCTTGATATGAAAGGAAATTAAAGATAATTCTGTCTTATTTTAGAAAACGGTTTTTAGCTTATTAAAACATTTTAGAGTAAAAAAGGAATGAACAATTTGGTTTTTTTCATGTACTGGAGATATTTTCCCCCAAAATAATTAATACACTCTTTTTCATCGGCACGGGCAGTGAAGAACAAAAATACACTTGCAAAAATGGCGACGTGCAACATTATCCAGTCGGGATGTTTAAAAAATGTTCCCCAGGTCAGTAAAACCAGGGAAGAATAAAGTGGATGCCTAATGTATTTGTAAATACCAGACGTAACCAATTCAGATGTTTTTTCGAATTCAAACAAATTTTCTTCCTGCTCGGATATTCTGTTGTTTCCCTTTCATTTTCAGTGTAGTTACTCCGGCCAAAACAAACCAGATTGAAGTGAACAGTAAAATCCAGGAAATAATCTGGTGCCATGAAAACGGATCGAAGAACCAGTATTCAACATTGAAAATGAGCAAAACGAGGATAGCTTCCCAACTAAAAAAACGGTATAAGCCATGGCTCCCTCTTGTTCTCAGCGATTTCCATGAAATCAATAAAACAGGAATGCTTAAAATTACAAATACAATACTGTAAATCATTTTGGTTTTTTAAAAGAAGCTGTCCAAAACGTTAAAAAATCGTCATCCTGAATTTATTTCAGAATCTGAAATACATAAAATGTCATTGATTCTGAAACATGTTCGGGATAACGAAAAAAATTATTTCAAGACTACATCTTTACATTTAATTCTTAATCTGAACAGCAGGAACTTTTGCGTTCCAGATCATCTCATTCAGTTTTGGAATATCCTCATTTTTTATTTTTTTGAACGCATTCAGTTCTTTGTCGATAGCAGTTGTTAATTCATTTTTTACAGCCATCGACTGATCGGTTGGCCTGGCATCACTGTATGCCACAACACTGCCAACAGCAGCTAACTTATTGTTCAACCTGATCGGGTAGTTCAACGGATCCTGCGGACTTTTGTTTTTCGTTTGGTATAATGCTTTTTCAATGGCATCAATTTTCTTTTTAATATTTTCTGTGAATTTGACGATCTCTGCATTTTTGGATGTATCGAGTTTCTCCGTTAGTTCCGAAAGTTGGTTCCGAAGCTTTCTGATGTCCAGGATACATTCGCTGGTTTCAGTTAATTTGTCACGCACTTCGATCAGAAAATCAAATTGTTTTTGATAATCCTCCTCTGTTTCACTGAATTTTGGATTAGCGAGAACTGTAAATGGCTTTTCTTCTGAGACACTGTCAACAGTGAGTTTTGCGAAATAATTTCCGGGCATCGCCATTGGTCCGCTTAAACTTCCACCCCACATAATCAGCCCGGGGAATCCTTTTGCACCCGGATAACCCAGGTTCCATGCAACCCGATTCAGGCCCTTTTTAACTTCAATTTTTCCAAGTGCCAGGTTATCTTTTAATTCTTTGCCCGAAGCATTATTTTTAAAAGTGAAAATCAGATTTTTATTCTTATCCAGAATATCCAATTGAACAGATGTTGAATCATTCTTGTCTTTTAGCCAGAAATCGATCACTGCACCTGAAGGAGGATTTTCTCCACTTTTACCGCCGCCTCTTCCGGCAATAATTCGGTATGAATTACGCTGATCAAAAAGAACAAGTGGTTTTTGGATACTTTCTTTTGAAAGTTGCTGTAATGTTGTTAAATCATCCAGAATCCAGATTCCGCGTCCCTGGGTTGCAACAATCAGATCATTGTTTTTAATGGTAAGGTCAGTTATCGGAACCACAGGTAAATTTAGCTGAAAGGGTTGCCAGAGTTTGCCGTCATTAAACGATATATACATCCCGCTTTCAGTTCCGGCATAAAGTAACCCGGGTCGGCTTTTATTGGCACGTATTACACGCGTGAAATGATCTTTTGCAATACCGTCGGTAATTTTAGTCCATGTTTTTCCATAATCAGTAGTTTTATAGAGATACGGCTTAAAATCGTCGTTTTTATACGAAGTAGCTGCAACGTAAAGTCCACCCTTTTCAAAAGGGTGAGGCTCAATGCTGTTGATCATTGTCCATTCCGGCATCATTGAAGCAGGAGGCGTAACATTTTCCCACGTTTTTCCGCCATCGTGGGTCACATGAATTAAACCATCGTCACTGCCCGCCCAGATAACACCAGGTTCCAGTGCCGATTCACAGGCCGCGAAAATGGTTCCATAGTATTCAACGCTTGTGTTGTCTTTGGTGATCGGTCCTCCCGATGATTCCATTTTTGTAGTGTCATTCCGCGTTAAATCGGGACTGATTTGTTGCCAGCTTTGTCCTTCGTTGGTGGTTTTAAAAAGTACATTTGCTGCACAGTACAGCGTGTTGTTTTCATGAACAGAAAAGAAGATTGGATAGTTCCACTGAAAACGAGATTTGATGTCTTTTGCTGCCCATCCCATCGGATTATCGGGCCAAACATCAATCATTCTCGACTCACCTGTTTTATGATTTTGGCGAACAAGAAGTCCATCGTAGGAACCTCCGTAAACAATATCCGGATTATTAGGATCGGGGACAACAAATCCACTTTCTCCTCCCGCCGTAGGTTCCCATTCGTCTGCAGTTATCCCGCCAGATAAACTCCGGTGTTGGATCCGAACGGTAGAATTGTCTTGTTGCGCACCATATATCCGGTAAGGAAAAGCGTTGTCGGTTGAAAGTCTGTAAAATTGTCCGGTGGGCTGATTGTCCATGGTTGACCAGTTATGTCCTCCATCCAAACTAATTTGCCCTCCGCCGTCATCAGCAACAATCATTTCCTTATTATCATTGGGGTCGATCCAAAAATCGTGATGATCGCTATGAGGAGTTCTGGTCGATTCAAACGTTGTACCTCCGTCTTTCGATTTCCAGAATCTTACATTCAGAACATAAACTGCATCTTCGTTTTGAGAGTCGGCATAAATTCTTGAGTAATACCAGGCACGCTGGCGCAAATTGCGGTCGTCGTTGGTTTTTGTCCATGTTTTTCCGGCATCGTCAGAACGGAAAACGCCACCGTCTTTGGCTTCTACAATTGCCCATAACCTGTTACGTTTTACCGGAGAAGCCGTTACCCCTATGATTCCAAGCGTTCCTTTTGGCAGACCTTTATTTTCGCTGATATTTTGCCAGGTATCACCACCATCGGTACTTTTCCACAATGCTGAACCCTTACCACCACTTTCCAGACTGTAGGGCGTTCTTCTAACTTTCCATGTTGAAGCATAAATCACCAACGGGTTGAACGGATCGAGGATCAGGTCAACTGCCCCGGCATCTTCACTAACAAAAAGTACGTTTTCCCATGTTTCGCCACCATCTTTTGACCGGTAAATACCTCTTTCTTTATTGGGGCCAAAAACATGTCCCAAAACTGCTGCATAAACCAGATCAGGATTTTTAGGGTTAACACGAATTCTCGGAATGAACTGTCCTTCCTTTAATCCTTTGTATTCCCATGTTTCTCCGGCATCCATCGATTTCCAGATGCCATAACCATGCGAAACATTTCCCCTGACAGTAACTTCGCCACCGCCAACATAAATAATATTATTATCTGATGGAGCAACAGTTACCGCTCCAATTGAACCGCCAAAATAACCGTCGGTGATGTTTTTCCATGTTTCACCGGCATCCTCAGTTTTCCAAACACCACCTCCGGTAGCTCCCATATAATAAAGCTCAGGATCTCCTGGAACTCCGCAAACAGCTGCCGAACGACCTCCACGAAACGGGCCTATATCTCTGTATTTTAGATTACTGTAAACAGAAGTGTCGATTACGGCTGCTGATTCTTTTTCACTTTTTTTTCCAAATCCAATCGTGGAAATTCCCAATAACAAAGCTGAGATTCCCAGAAGTGTTTTCAACTTATACATGAGTTTTGAATATGTTTGTAAGGCTAATTTAAATAAATTGGATAATTAATTTCTACTTTTTCCTGTTTCTGACATAAATAAGCTTAAATTTTCCCTTATAGCTGTCGCGTTGATCGATCTCAAATTTCCCAATGGAATTGATTAGCGGCGTCAATTTTTCAAATCCATAATTTCTGGAGTCGAAATTGGGCTGTTTTTTCTGGAGCAGGCTGCCCACATCGCCAAGGAATGCCCAGCCATCTTCATCGGCCAGGTCGGAAATGGTAGATGAAATCAGACGGACTACTTTAGGAGTGATCTTGTCATATTCATTTTTCTTTGTCGATTTATTCGGGGTAACATTGGTCTCGCCCTCTTTTTCGTTGCTTTTCAGAATCTCTATGTAAATAAATTTGTCACATGCGACGATGAAAGGTTCCGGTGTTTTCTTTTCGCCCATGCCAATTACTTTCATGCCGGCCTCGCGCAATCGTGTGGCCAGTCGGGTAAAATCGCTGTCACTCGAAACCAGGCAAAAACCATTAACTTTTTCACTGTACAAAATGTCCATAGCATCGATAATCATCGCAGAGTCGGTGGCATTTTTCCCAGTTGTATAACCGTATTGCTGAATAGGATTAATCGCATTTTCCAGTAACAGGTTTTTCCACTTTGAGAGGCTTGGTCTTGTCCAGTCACCATAAATACGTTTAATGGTCGGGTTGCCGTATTTGGCTATCTCTTCCATCATTTCTTTTACATAAGCAGAAGGTATATTATCGCCGTCAATCAAAACGGCCAGTTTGATGTCGTTTTCCATAAATTTTTTATTTCTTATAAAGTTAGCTGGATAAATGCGGTTCCCAAAATAAAACCGGGTTAAGTTGAGGAATTATGAGAATTATAGAGGTTAAACAACAGTTTAATTTAAATAATGGGTTATTATTTTGATTAGATAAATAAATTTGCAAAAAGTATAATCAATTGCCTGTAAAACCAGACAAAATGAAAACGCATAAATTTTTCCCGGGTTGCTGTTAATTTTTATTTACATTCTGATAATTATTCCGTTTCATGGATGTAAACCAGATGACGAAAAAAGGAAAAATCGTCAGGTATATAAACCAAATATTTACATTTCACCAGTTGAAAGTATGCCCCTTGATATAAATATTTCTTTCCCAATGGGAGGTGATATTGTTCGTTCAATTCCAGAATATGGCACCGGATGGAAGATTAATGTGAACGCTGATGGCCTGATAGATAGTAAGTACAATTATCTATTTTATGAAAGTAAACAGCCTGATATTTGGCAAAAGGCGGCAGGATGGGTAGTGGAAGAATCGGAACTGGAATCTTTCTTCAGAAAAAATATGTCGGATTACGGTTTTAAAGGACAGGAAACGGATGATTTTATTGAATACTGGATTCCAAGGCTAAAAGATTATAAGTTTTATTCGGTTTACCCGCAAACAAAGAAAATAATTGAGGAAGTAATTCAATTAAATTTTTCCAGGGAACCTGATCATTTATTACGGCTTTTTTATCTTATTGAAGGGCACGATGAATTTTCCGGTAAATTGACTGAACCTGTAATCAGCAATTTTAAAAGAGAAGGTTATTTTGTAGCTGAATGGGGTGTAATTTTATAGTAAGGTAATATAAACACAAAATAAAGTTTTATCTTTTCAGCGTCTTTGGTGAGTTGATGATTGAAAACTAAAATTTAAAAACTAAAATTATGTTCAAGATATTAAAACGAAAAGCTGTATTTTACAAAATACTGGGTGGCAGTGCGATACTCCTTTTCTTTGCTGTTTTCATAATGAATGCGTGTAAGGATAAATGCAATTGTACCAATGAACCATGCCCGTGTATTCCATTTACTATTTCAATATATGCAAATGTAAATAATGCTGCTGAAGGAAGTTTTCCACGAAGGAAATAGATTACTTTTACCTGGTCAGAACGACTGAAAATTATGAATTGATGGACGGTATGAAAATGAACTTTCAAGATATCTTTACCAGCGAAGATTATAACAAAATTTTCAGATTTTCAGCAGAAAGTTATTCTAATATTAATGACATCAGACCTTATAACTTCATTATTAAAAATACGCTTTTAAAAACTGCTGATACGATTTCGTCAATTACTTATACAGAGGTATTGAAAAATGTTTTATGCAATGTTGCTCAAACTGCGATGATGAATATTTGGACTGTGTTGTATTTGAGGATGTTAGTTTTGATCTAAACTGTAATACTCAGAATAGTGCTGAAATTATATTAAGAAGAAGAGCGAATTAAATCCTGTTTTTAAAGGAATTGTAACCTAAATTTTAACGATACAGGAATCGGGTAACCAGCCCTCATTTCCATCCGCCAGTTTAATCTCTTTCCAGTTGTTCAGGCTGTCTTTTCTTCCGCTCCCACTCCTTTCATAAAATAAGGAAAAGGTCTGTTCCGGTTTCTGACGGCGAACTTTTTACCGTCACTCTCGGGGCAAGAAACGGATTTTATGGTTTCTATCCACGAGTTTCTTTTTCTGTTGTGCTGCAAACGAAAATGAAAATCCTGAAAAAACAACAGCTAAAATTCCCAGCCAGAAAGAAATTCTGCGCAACGAAATGACCCGGCTGAAGAGATACAGTCCAAGCAAAACGAGAAAGACTAAAAATGCGCCTACACTTATATACCCCAGATTATCGGCAGGGTATTTGTTGATGATCGACACTAGCCATCGCACAAAGAAGGGTTTTGGCAATGCATTGATACTGGTAACTACAAACTGGTTTGCTATCTGAAGGTTAAAATCAATGTCTTT
>CAVYOB010000028.1:0-224862 GCA_963769925.1 uncultured Prolixibacteraceae bacterium | reverse complement strand
CGAGCGTTGACGGATTAAAAGTATTTAAAAATGCCTATGATTTAGACTTCACTCTGCTTTCCGATAGTTCAGGTGAAATCGCAGAAAAAATTGGCGTCCCTACCCGCGACGGCGGTACAATTGAACGCGAGGTTGACGGAAAAACCGTGGAACTCAGCCGTGGAGCCACCGCCAGCCGCTGGACATTTATTATCGACAAAGACGGGAAAGTGGTATATAAAGATGACGAAGTAGATGCGCAAAATGACCCGCAGGAAGTGCTCAATTTTTTAAAAAACAACACGGAGTAAGCCGAAATTAAAAAATTATTTTACTCCACACATTTTGCAAAGGACCTACTCATTTGCGTCATTAATTTCTTCGATTAAATTGCCAGGTAATTCTTTGGTTGTTTTGGCGCCAAGTTTTTTGATGTTTTCGGCCCGGCGGACCAAATTTCCCGACCCGGTGTGCAGTTTGGCCAGCGCCAAATCATAATTCTTCCGGGTAGATTCGATGTTTTTACCCATGTTTTCCATATCAGTTATAAAACCCACAAATTTATCGTAAAGGCCCCACTCTGACGGGCAATTTCAATGGCATTGCGGGTTTGATTTTCCTGTTGCCACACGGAAGCAATTGTTCGCAAAGTCGCCAGTAAAGTTGACGGACTCACAATTACCACCTTTTGATCCCACGCATAGGAAAACAATTCCTGATCTTCCTGAATTGCCAGGCTAAAAAATGCTTCAATGGGAATAAACAGCAACACAAAATCGGGGCAATTCAGATTTTGGGCCGTTTGGTAATGTTTTTCGCTCAGGCCTTTTATGTGAGTTTTTAAACTCTGCAAATGTTCCTTCACCCGCAGCAGCCGTTCCGTCTTCGGTGGCGGCATTCACTGCTCTTTCGTAGGCCACCAGCGAAACTTTTGAATCAATAATTATGTGTTTGTTATCCGGAAGATTGATTACCACATCGGGTTGAATTCGTTTACCATCTTCCGAAGTGTCGCAAAACTGTTTCTGGTAACCCTGGCCACCTTCATTCAAACCCGAGCGTTCCAGAATTCGTTCCAGCACCACTTCACCCCAGTTGCCCTGTTTTTTCACATCACCCTTTAGTGCTTTGGTAAGGTTACTGGCTTCTTCGCTGATCCGCGCGTTCAAGTCGTATAATTTTTCAGTTCAGCCCGTAAATCTGTCTGGTCTTTTAATCCTTTTTGATATGTATCTTCCACCTTTTTCTCGAAAAGATGAATTTTTTCTTTCAGCGGATTTAAAACCTCACCCATATTTTTTTGATTGGCAGCAGTGAATTCCTCGCTGTTTTTCTTCAGAATTTTATGTGGCAATATTTTCAAATTCGGTGGTAAATTTCTTCTGAATTTCTTCCAGTTCGTCTTTTTGGTCCTGTAATTTTTCGCGCAGATTCTGAACACTCAGCTTTTATTTTCATCATGATTTAACAGTAATTCCAGTTTTTCCTCTGTTGCTTTATACAAATTCTTTTTCCAATATTTCCGATTCAGTATCTGACTGATTGAATCGTTCTTCCCAAACCAGGCTTTGTTTTTCAGCCTCATTCATTTTGCATATTCGAATTGTTTTTCAGTGGTTTCAGAAACTCATTCTTTAATTGCAGATAAGTTTTTTCTGATTCTGTTCAGTTAAGAAAAAGAAAGGCTGCACAATGCGCCGAAAGCAAGACCAGTTAATAAAAATAAACATTTCCATTAGGGTAAATTTAAGCTGATATACTGCTGCAAATTAACCAAAAAGGAAACAGTTTTCCTGTTTATCTAAGGATACTATTTTACCATTTATACACGATGGAGTTGATATTCATTCCTGCACCCACCGAACAAAATATTACATAATCGCCCTCATTCACTTCCTGATCCTTCCATTTTTCCTTTCACCACCAGGTCGAGAAGTGTTGGAACAGTGGCGGTAGAAGAATTTCCCAGTTTCCGGATGCTCATGGGCATTATTCCTTCCGGAATATTTTTTTCATTGTACAGTTTGAAAATTCCGTTTAAAATGGCTTCATCCATTTTTTCATTGGCCTGGTGAATCAATACTTTTTTAATATCGCTTAATTCCAGTCCGGCTTTTTCAATGCTATCTTTTACCACCCCGGGAACTGTATTAATGGCATAAATATATAATTTATGTCCTATCATTTTTATAACAAAGTTCATCGCCGTCATATTCCGGATTATTTGATTTGCCAAGTGTTAACAGATTGGCATACTGATACGGAATCGGAACGGCTTGAATGGGACAAGAATCCCAACAGGTTCATCGCTTTCCACTGCCTCAACAATTGTAGCTCCGGCACCGTCGGCATAAATCATACTGTCGCGATCGTGCGGGTCGGAAATGCGTGATAAGACATCGGCTCCCACAACAACTCCCCGTTTCATAAATCCGCTTTTTATGTAAGCATCGGCTACAATCATTCCCTGTGTCCATCCCGGGCAGCCCGAAACAACATCGTGGCAAATGCATGACGGATTTTTAATGTGAAGTTTCATTTTTACCTTGTTGGCCAAACCCGGCAAAATATCTGTACGTACATTATTTTCATCAATATCTCCAAAGTTATGGGCAATAATTATAAAATCGAGGCTTTCTTTTGATAATCCCGGCCGATTTGCAGGCTTCTTTTATTGCCAGCACCGCAATATCCGATGTCACCTGATCTATCGTCAACATAACGTCGTTCTTCAATGTTGGTAATTTCCGTAAATTTTTGAATGATTTCTTCATTTGTTTTTTCGAAAATCTTTTTTGTTGAAGGGTCATAAAATTCATTATTTAAAAAATGACTGTTTTTTATTATTTTAGGGGGAAGGTAACTTCCTGTTCCAATAATTCTTGTGTATCTTTCTTTTGTCATAATATCCTACTTATCAGCTTTCTGATATTTTCTTATATTTTTTTAATTCAAATTTTTCACCGTCAAACACTCCGTATGAAAAGTTGGTTAATCCAATCGCCCAAGCAACATAAATCTTGCGTTTTTTCCAATTTCTGCATCAACCATAATAATGACGATGCCCAAAGATAAAATAATCTACCCACTCCTTTTGTAAAAAGTTTTGGGCAAATTTATACATTCCTTCATTCTTAACCTTAAATTCTTCTTTCACGTCCCAACTTTGCCAAACGGCTTGATTTTGACCATTGTGTGGCCAAGCGTCAAAGCAAAATTTGGATGTAACCTTGAAAATAACCATTGCAGTGTTTTATTGGTAAAAATCTTTTTCAGCAGAATATATCCTTTGTCATCCGGATCAATTCCATCGCCATGAGCGAGAAAAAACTTTTTACCCATTAATTTCGAGTAATAAATTCATTCCGGTGCAAAATTACACCTATTTCCTCCGGCAAGTAATCAAATACCCAAAATCGTGGTTTCCGGTAAAAAAATGAACCGGAATATCCTCGGTCAGTCAATTTCGGCAATTCGCCCCAAAACACGGGTAAATCCCCGGGGACAACTTTTTTATATTCGTACCAGAAATCGAAAATATCGCCCATCAGATACAGTTCAGCAACATCGTCTTTAATTTCATCGAGCCACTGGACAAAAAACATTTCGCGCTCACGGTTATTTTTTAAGGCAGGTGCTCCCAAATGTACGTCGGATACAAAATATATTTTCTTTTTTTCTGACAATTGATTTATTTTGGGGCCTTTATACTCAAATTATAAGTAATTATTTATTCAGAATCTTTGACAGTGCTCTGTCTAAATGCAGGCCCTTTCAGATTTTGAGCGACAATTATCCCTTCTTTATCAAGAAATAATTATATGGAACGGCTTTAATGTTGTAATTCATGACGGCATTTACACTTCCCTTCATATCGCCAACATTTATCCAGGTTAATCTATCCTTGTCAATTGCATCAACCCATTCAATCCGGTTATCGTCAACACTAACCTGGTAAATTTCAAATCCTTTGTTTTTATATTTTTTATATGCTTCAACCAGTGCCTCATTTAAGATTCGTGAATTCTTGATCTACAGCCGACCAAAACTGCAGCAAACACCACTTTCCCTCGTAACGATGAAAGAGCAATTTCTTTTCCATCAGGATTTGGTAAAACAATTTCGGGGCTGTTTTCTGCCCATTTTCCTGAATAACTTTTGCAATTTTGCATTTTTTTCCTCTTTCAGAAACTGAACAGTATTTTCGATATAGTGCTTTCACATGTTCCGATTCGGGATAAATAGAATTTAATGCCGAAGCAGCAACACGCATGGTGTGCAAATCTTTTATCACATAATTCTGCGGCCGTAATTTTTGGTAAAGCGCCAAAATACTCGCCATGGAAAATGGATTTTTCATTACAAAATTGGTGGAAAAATCTACCTGTTCCTGTACAATTTTATTGTATTGTTGTATCCCATTGTTCTCTGATTTTTTCATATTCTGGATTCCTTATATACAGATTGTTTAAGCGACTGAATGAATCCAGTTTTTGGCGTGTATCGATCAAATTTTGCATTCAATTCCTTTACCTGAATAGAACCAAGCGAACCCTCAACATTGTATTCGCGGGAGAAATTTGCATAATCAGCTTCACACATTACCTGCTCCGCTGAATCAACAAGCAAGATAATATAATCTGTTATCCTTGAAATTTAAGCATGAATAATAAGTGGAAAAGTTGCTTTCGCCTTTAAATTCAAATTCTCCGTTTTTATCTATTTTAACTGAATCTACTGTTTCGGGTGCTGCAACCAACAACTTCATCAAGGTAAATTGTTTTTCCTTCGGCATGTGTAATCTTTCCGCTTAACGGTAAATTGATTCTTCTTTTTACAACCGCTTAACAGCAAAACAAAAGCAAATAATAACTATAAATAACCTGTTATATTCATACTTGTATCTTATTAAAGGCCGTAAAATTAACAATTTCCGGTATATCAAAAATATTAACAAACCGAAAATAACATATTTTAAAGATTTTAAAGCTAATCATTTATTTTTTCCGGTTTATTGTGTTGCTACTTTCATGAAAAAATTTTATGTTCGTTGATAATCAATATTAAGAAAGTGAAAATATACCATGATTTAGAATATTTTAATGCCAAAAATCCGGTTGTTAACCATCGGGACTTTTGATGGCGTTCATCTGGGTCATCAAAGTTGTTATTCAGCAGTTAAAAGATTTTGCCCGTAAATATCAAGGGTGAATCTGTAATTTTTACCTTTTATCCGCATCCGCGAATGATAACTTCACCCGGACGAAAAAAATCTTCGGCTGCTTACCAACTCTGGAAGAAAAAATCCATCTTTTTGCAAATCTGGATGTCGACCATCTGATTATTTATCCGTTTACAAAAGAATTTTCCGAACTTTCCTATTCCGATTTTGTAAAAAAAATTCTGGTCGACAAATTAAAACCCATTGTCTGGTAGTTGGGTACGATCATAAATTTGGAAAAAACCGGGAAGGTGGATTCGAATATCTGAAAGAATGTGCTGAAAAATACAAATTTAAAGTTGAAAAACTGGAAGCGCTTCTCTTGATAATATGCAATGTCAGTTCTACAAAAATACGACAGGCGCTTCAAAATGGCAATATTAAAAAAGCCAACCAATATCTTGGTTATGAATTCATGCTGCATGGGAAAGTTGTTGAAGGCGAAAAAGTTGGCAGGAAAATTGGTTTTCCCACTGCAAATATGGAATCTCGGATGTGCATAAATTAATTCCGGGCTATGGTGTTTATGCTGTAAATTATTATCGAAAAAAATAATTACCAGGGAATGCTAAATATTGGAACACGGCCAACTTTTAATAAAAATGCCGATAACAGAAGTATTGAAGTTAATATTTTTGATTTTGAACGGCGATATTTACAACAAGGAAATTACGCTTGTTTTCATTGATAAAATAAGAGAAGAACAAAAATTCGACAGTGCGGAATCGTTAGTGGAACAATTAAAGAAAGATAAAATTACAGCCTTGAATTCTTTCCAGATATAAATTCATTTTTTTTACCAAATCGCATGAAATTGGAAGATGATCGGACATTCCGGAAATCGTAGGTTTGAAAATTATACGACTGAAAACCGGTGCTGTGAAAAATATAATCGATTCGAAATGAAGGTAATCTTACCAATATATGTTCTACCGATTCCTTTCCCTGAACATACAAAAGCATCTTTTAACTTTTCACTAATTTCTGGTAGGAAAAGGAAGCAGGCGGGTCATTAAAATCACCGCAAACAATTACCTGGTAAGGCGAATCATCAATATATTTTCGTATTTCCCTCACCTGTTCAGCACGCAATTTATAGGCATGCTTAAATTTAGATCCGATTTCGCGCACTTCGTTTAAATTCTTTCTCTTCGATCAAATCCGCGAATCAATAATAGAATAACTGTTTGGATCAATTTGATACGACTGCAAATGAATATTAAAAATTCTAACCGTATCGTCCCATTAAAACATCAGTATAAATTGTTATATTTCCTGAATTTTCAAACCGAATTCGCCCATTTTTATAATTGGGATACCGCGTCATTGTTACCGAACCATAAGTTGTACTTGAACGTGCATACTGATAATGATTGATTGATCTCAAGTCTTCCACGGTTTTTAAGATTAAAAATGCTGTTTTTACGCAACCTGACTTCCTGCAAACAAATAATATCCGCATCCTGTTTTTAAAAAATCGATGATCTTTTCAGCAGTTTCTTTTTGATGAATTTCACCGTTCACCATAAAAATGCCGCACATTATACGAAAGCACTTTTATATCTCCTGCTTCAATCATTTCTTCCTTTAAGCTGAAAATAGCGGGAAATAAAACCCCATCCAACCAAAATAGCCACAAGTGAAATGAGCATGTATCGCGGTTTGAGAATTAACCAAAAAATAATAAAGACAATATTTACAAGCAAAATTAGCGGATAAGCCAATCCAAAAAACGAAGGAATCCACCACTTGTCGGGAGGTATATAAACAGATAAATAGGATAAATAAAAGTGCAAACAACTACAATGATATTAAATCCAAAATAATATTATCGTATTGTTTTCTTCACACTTTTCTAACAGTCTTCACTTGAGTGCAAGATATGAAAATCCAACCAATTTTTAGAAAGATTAGTTGAACAGTTATTAACAACTGATGCAAAAAATAAATGTTTTATTAAATTCGACTCATTTTCGTACAACTTAACATTCTGTTTTTACCGTTGAATATCCTTTTTTAACTGTATATTCTTTAAATCCAATCTTTGCAGCAAATTCCATCAGTTTCTTGCACCCAAATTGTTCATTGATTTCAAAAAATAAATACCCTCCGTAATTCAGAGATATTCTAATGCAAATTCACCAATTCTTCTGTAAAAAACAAGCGGATCAGAATCGGTGACAAACAAAGCGCTCGACCAGGTTCATAAGTTCAGTACATTCGGTTGCATTTTCGTCTTTTTCCATTTCTCTCACATACGGCGGGTTGCTCACAATTAAATCAACATTTTCCACAAATTATTTCTCGAATTTTAAAATATCCGACTTAATAAATTCCATCTCCAGTCCGTTCAATTTTGCATTTTCGTCCGGCAACTTTCAGTGCATTTTCAGAAATATCGACTGCCGTAACTTTTGCCTCGTTTATATTCTTTTTTCAGCGCCAGTGCAATACAACCGCTACCAGTACCAATATCCAAAATTGTAGGTGTTTTCAGTACAGTTGATTTCTACAATCCACTGCACCAATTCTTCTGTTTCGGGTCGCGGAATTAAAACTGCCAGGGTCACTTTTAGTTTTAACCCGTAAAATTCCGTTTCTCCCAAAATATATTGAATCGGTTCAAAATTTTTCAACCGGTTAACAATTTCTTCTAATTTTTCTTTTTCCTGCAATGAAATATCCCATTCTTTCATGTTAAACCAGAAACTGTGTATAATTCAATACCGCATACATTTTCAATAATCAGCCGTGATAAATCCCTGATTTCAGATTTGGGGTACAAACCCTCCAATTCTTTTTCGATATATTGAATTACCGTCTGCATTATGTTACTTTTGCGCGATCAAAGTTAGTTTTTCCTTGGTAAATGAGTACAGACAAGAAATACATGGCGCGCTGCCTTGAACTGGCACGATTTGGGTGCCGGCGAACGTTGCGCCCAATCCGATGGTTGGATGTGTAATTGTATACCAGGGTAAAATTATTGGCGAAGGATTTCATCAGAAATACGGCGAAGCACATGCTGAAGTAAATGCAATTAATTCGGTTAAAAACCCGGAATTACTAAAAGAAAGCACACTTTATGTTACGCTTGAACCCTGCGCCCATCATGGATTAACTCCTCCTTGTTCCGATCTGATCGTTGACAAAACAAATTCCTAAAGTTGTTATCGGTACTATTGATCCGTTTTCGGAAGTTGCCGGGAAAGGAATTGAAAAGCTAAAAAATGCCGGAATTAAAGTGGAAGTTGGAATTATGGAAAATGAATGCCGCGAGATTGAACAAACGTTTTTTTACTTTTCACGAAAAAAAAAGACCCTACATTATTTTAAAATGGGCACAAACACACGATGGTTTTATTGACATTGAACGGACGCCCGAAAATTATGGTCGAACCCAACCTGGATTACCGGAGATTTGGCATTGCGGCTGGTGCATAAAATCCGTTCCGAAGAAGACGCAATTTTGGTTGGCACAAAAACAGCCGAAAAAGATAATCCTTCGCTAACTGTGCGGCACTGGCATGGCAAAAATCCGCTGCGGATTGTTTTTGACAACAAATTGCACTCCCAAAAAATCTGAATCTTTTTGACCGGTCTGAAAAAACAATGGTTTTTAATTCAAAGTAAAAAGTGAGGAAAATGAGAACTTGATTTTAATAAATTATTCTGAAAAGAAAATCCAATTGAGCAAATTCTCTCAAAACTCTATTCAGAGAATATCTTTCGGTTATTGTTGAAGGAGGACTTAACTTCTTGAAAGCTTTATAAATGCCAATCTGTGGGACGAAGCACATGTTTTTACCGGGAATAAATTTTTTTCAGGCGGAATAAAAGCACCGCTTATCAAAGGTAATAATAATAGCCAGCGAACAGCTTGACAATGATTTGTTATTTATTTTATAAAACCAGTGTTAATACCGGACAACATTTGGGCCCATCCGGAATTATTTCTATTTTCAATACATTCTCGACATATTGAAAATAATAAAACAGCTTATGGTTCAACTCAAAACCATAATCTTCCTGTTGGATTGTATCCAACAATGGTTTCAAAAAACCAACTTTTACCGGGTGTTGCTTGCATTAATATTCCACGCCGTAACATACTGCTGGTTCCAGTATTCATAATATTGTTGCGAACGGTATTGTGAGGGATTATCGTGTCATTTCATACCAGGTTTCAAATTGGTTATCAAAAGTTTCCAGTTCATATTCCAGGCTATCTGTCAGCCATTTCCATTTCTACCTTTGGTGTTTTCGTAACGCTTCTTCTGTGAGGAGCATGCCAGCAATAAATCCAATATAATTCCAATAAATAATAATATCCGTTTCATCTTCTTAACATTTCGTTTGCTAATAAATTAATACGAAATCTATACCAAAATTGTTTTTCATAGTAAATTTAATGAAATTTATTCTGTTAATATTTTGAAAAATTTGCGATGATTGAGTGGAGTGAATTTTGGCGGATTTTTTCCCTTGTTTTTCTTCATCTCTGCAATTCCGGTTGCGATTATGATTGTTTTGGAAAAACGATCGCCATTTAAAACTGCAGCATGGATTCTTGTTCTCGTTCTACTTCCTATTTTTGGGGTTATTTTTTATTTAATTTTTCGGACAGGAATACCGAAAAAGAAAATTGTTTTCACGTTCGGGAATAAAAAGTTTGGGAAAAATCAGAAGACTTTCGACAAAACAATTGCGGGAAATTGAACAAACATTTATAATTCTGGGTGACAAAATTCTTGAGAAAGAAAATATTATCCGGTTGCTTCTAAATAACTCCAATTCGCTCTTAACCACCGGCAACAAACTAAAAATACTAAACAGTGGAAAACAAACTTTTGATGCCATTTTTGAGGCTATAAAACGTGCCTACCATCATATTCATTTGGAATATTATATTTTTTCGGACGATAAAATCGGGAAGCGTCTAAAAGATTTACTAATTGCAAAAAGCCGGCAAGGAGTAGAGGTTCGAATTATAATTGATGATGTGGGAAGCTGGGGGCTTGGGAACAAAAACATTCTCGAATTCAGAAAAAACGGCGTTGAAATTTATCCTTTTATGGAAGTTCGTTTTCCCCGTCTAACCTCGCAGGTGAACTTCAGAAACCACCGAAAAATAGTGATTATTGATGGCAAAATTGGGTTTACCGGAGGAATAAATGTGGCCGACAGGTATATTGAAGGGATCAAAAAAATTGGCCCCTGGCGCGACACACATTTACAGATGGAGGGCGATGCAGTTGCCTGTTTGCAGGTAGTATTTTGCTGCCGACTGGTATTTTGTTATCAACGAAAACCTGAACGGACGTAAATATTTCCCCCCGTTTTCCGATGCTCCGGGTACGCCGGTTCAGATTTCGGCCAGCGGCCCCGACTCTGACTGGGAAAATATCGGGCAGGCTTTTTTTGCAGCCATTGCCAATGCCCGCCAGCGGGTGTACATTGTTACTCCCTATTTAATGCCACCACCAAATATTGTATCTGCGCTAAAAGTAGCGTCACTAAGCAATGTGGATGTGCGCATCATAATTCCCAAAAAATCGGATACCGTTATTCCACGTTGGTGCTCATTTTCATATGTGGGAGAATTAATGGAAGCCGGTATTCGAATCTTTTTTTACGAAGCTGGTTTTATTCACAGCAAATACATTATTGTTGACGATGTTTTTTCGAGCATAGGAACCACCAACCTCGATTTCCGGAGCCTGGAAACCAACTTTGAGGTGAATGCTTTTATTTATGACGAAACGTTTACTTCACTACTGATGAAAACGTTTAATACCGATATGAAAAACAGCAAAGAAATCTCTATGGAGGAATGGCAGCAACGACCCTGGCATAAAAAATTCCGCGAATCGCTGGCGCATATTTTTAGTCCGATGTTGTAAAACCACATCACAACACTCTCCAAAAGGGTGTAGGTGTATAAAAGAATAAATCACAAACAGGTTTCTATTTACCATTATCTGATCTTTTTTTAAAGAGTGGAATTCTCAGGTTTGGGAATTTCTTTTCTATTTCTGTCCAAAATATGCTTTAAGAATGACAAACTAATAATTAAGTTTGTTTGATTAGAGATTTTATTTAACTAAATAAACTGACTATGAAACGATATAAAAATTCATTTAAAAAATTCTCTTTTGTCCTTAGGTCTTTAACTAATCCATTTTCAGAATCTGTTTGCTATTTTGGAAAATGGCGCCATTTGTTATTGATAGCTGTTTCATTGATTTCTTTTTCTCATTTAGATGCCCAAAATTTTAGAAACCTAAACCGAACTCCAACTCCTAATGATAACCTGGTATCGTTTAAAGTTAATGATGATGGTAGTGCAACTTTTCGTCTTTATGCTCCCAATGCAAAGAAAGTTGAGTTAGGAGGTATGATCTATATAATTTCACATAAAAGATTTTCAAATAAAATTAGGATGAACCATTAAGGATAAACCAAACGAATAGAAATAAGCAACTATAATGAAAAAGAACGAAGAAAATAAAGGGAAAAGGTACGGGTTAGGCCAAAAACTCTTAATGGGAATCGTATTGATATTCTTATCGACGACTGTTTTTGCAGCCGATCCGCCTGGAATACCCGATGGGTGGTCGGATGGTTTTGTTTATGATAATGGAGTTCGCATTCATTACTATCATGCTGTTCCCGCACCGGGAAAACCGGTAATTGTGATGGTTCACGGGGTAACGGATAATGGCCTTTGCTGGACAACGCTTAACATGGCAACTACAGGATTCTTATGACATTTATATGCTGGATACCCGTGGACACGGCTTATCAGATCCATTTACACCTTCAGATGATGCTGAGACCTTGGTTAAAGATGTTGTAGGTTTTGTTAAAGCAATGAATTTCGAGAAGCCGATTCTTATGGGGCATTCAATGGGGGCCGCCACGGTTATGCGTGTGGGTGCAGAATATCCCGATTTGGCAAAAGCAGTGATTATGCTCGATCCGGGCCTTCCAAGAAAAAATACCGGAGAAAGCCCTGTACGAAGCGGTCGTCCAACTGGCCCACCAAGAGCGCAACAAGAAGAAAAAACACCTGATCCTTTGGCTTTTAGTATGTTTGGAGATCCGGAAACATTGGTGAAACAGAATAATTATAATTTTAACGATTTGGTAGAAAAAGGCAAACGGGATAATCCCAAGTGGGATATTGTAGATATCAAATACTGGGCGTTGTCAAAAAAACAGTATCACGGAGCATATACCGAGCAGCATGGCAGGCAATGAGTGGCACAATGCGAACAGGAGATGCACTTTCAAAAATTCCTGTTCCATCGCTTGTCTTAAAAGCTGATACTTCACCTGAAAGCCGCAAAGCCAATGAAGAAGCAATAGAAGGAATGGAGAGAGTTAAACTTGTTCATGTTGATGGTGCAGCACATAATTTGCATCACGATGAACTGGAACGGACAGTAAAAGAAGTTAAAGATTTTCTTTCAACTGTAATCTAAATCAAATGAAATATTAAACAGTAGTATTGTTAAGCCTGAAAATCGTAAAAATCTTTAGTTTTGAACTATAACTAAGTTCAAACTAATTGTTTTAAATATGAATAGTTTTGAAACTAATATTTCTAAAAATATTATGAACAAAATTATTTTATTATTATTGATGGTCATTGTTGCTGCAATGGCAACAAATGCGCAGGATTTTGGCCGCAGAGAAAAAATAAACGATGACTGGTTTTTCAATTTGGGCGATATACAATATGGGGGACGTGAGAAAATGGATTGCAGCAAATGGCCTGTTGTTGATTTTCCTCACGACTGGACCGTCAAACAAAATGCAAGCCCCGAACTGGCAAGTTGTACCGGTTATCTGCCGGGCGGTATTGCATGGTATCGCAAAAATTTGGATATTCCGGCGAAAGAAAAAGGAAATAAAGTTTATATCTACTTTGAAGGCGTATACAACAACAGTGAAGTTTTTATTAACGGAAAATGGGTCGGAAAAAGGCCCAATGGCTATATTTCGTTTATGTACGAATTAACCCCGTACATTAAATGGGGAGAAAAGAATTCAATTGCGGTTCGGGTAGATCATAGCGACGATGCCGATTCACGTTGGTATACCGGTTCAGGAATTTATCGCGATGTGTATTTGGTTTATGCCAATCCAATTCATATCAACCTTTGGGGAGTTGCGTATCAGGCTGAAATTGAAAACAATCAGCAAAAATCACTGTAAATACAACCATAAACAATTCCATCGAAGCTTCAACGCTTAAAGTTGTTCACGAACTGTATGATGCCTCACGGACAACATGTTGCATCAACATCAAAAAATGGCAATGCCGGAGCCGAAAGGTTAACTGATTTTAGCCAAACCATGAAGCTCAAATCTCCAAAATTGTGGAGTATTGATTCACCATTATTTGTACACCCTAAAAACCTATGTTTATAAAGGCTCCGAACTTATTGATGAAAGCAGTATTAAAGCAGGTTTACGTAAAATTGAATTTGATCCGAATACCGGTTTTTCATTGAATGGTGTAAATACCAAAGTGAAAGGTGTATGTATTCATCACGATGCAGGAGTTTTAGGTGCTGCAGCAACAAAATCAGTTTGGCGTACCACGACTTGAAACCTTAAAAAGTTTGGGTGTTAATGCAATCCGAACAAGTCATAATCCACAAGCTCCGTATTTATATGAGTTGTGCGACGAATTGGGATTTGTGATGATGGATGAAGCCTTTGACGAATGGGAATATCCAAAAAATAAATGGATTGAAGGATGGAACAGAGGGAACTCCCGGACATCAGGGAACTTCTCAATATTTCAGGGAATGGAGCAGCAGGGATGTGAAGGATCAGATTATGCGCGACCGAAAACACCCATCAGTTATCATGTGGAGTATTGGTAACGAAGTTGATTATCCAAACGATCCTTATACACACCCGGTTCTTGCCGATGAAGGTATAAGTCAAAGATCAGTAAGAGCATATCTGGAAGATCATCCGAATGCCGAACGTCTTGGCGATATTGCAAAAGAATTGGTTGCAGTAGTGAAAGAAGCTGATGCATCGAGGCCTGTAACTGCAGCTTTAGCCGGGGCAGTTATGTCAAATTACACCGATTATCCTTTTGTACTTGATATTGTTGGTTATAATTATACCGAAAATAAATACGATACCGATCATGAATTGTATCCTGAAAGAGTGCTTTACGGAAGTGAAAACAGACATGATTTGGGAGCGTGGAAAGCGGTGAAAGATAAAGAATTTATTTTCGGACAATTTCTATGGACAGGAGTTGATTATTTAGGTGAAGCACATGCATGGCCGTCACGGGGTTTTGAGTCCGGTTTGCTTGATTTGGCAGGAAATATTAAACCACGTGGTTATTTCCGTAAATCGTTGTGGACTGATGAGCCAATGGCATACATCGGAACTACCAAAAAAGTTGAAGAATACAGGAAGAAGACGCTGGGGAAACAGATTGTCAACCGATGCACCGCAAATTTGGAATTACGATGAAGATACAAAAGTACAGGTGCTGTGTTACACAAACTGTGATGAAGCAGAATTGCAACTTAACGGAAAAGTAGTTGGCGAACGTAAACCTTACGATACCGAAACCGGCGTTATTGCCTGGGATGTAGATTATCAACCGGGCGAGCTTAAAGTAGTAGCCTACAACGATGGAAAAGAAGCTGCAACAGATAAAATTGTTACCAATACTCTGGCAAATGAAATTAGCGCAAAAGTTCTTGAATCAACTGATGATGAGCTTTTAAGACAAGTGAAGGTGGAAATACTGGACACAAATGGGAACCATTCCATTTTAGCCGACAACGAAATAACTTGTGAAGTAACAGGAGGATCATTACTGGGAATGGAAAATGCTTCACAAAATGTTGCGGAAAATTACCAGGATAATAAGCATCGGTGTATTAATGGACGGATGTTGATTTTTGTAAAAAAAGATGCGAAAGACACACCAGTGACAGTAAAATTATCATCACCACTTTTGAAATCAGTGGAGTTGAAAATTGACTAATTCTTAACTTTTACATCTAAACCATTGGCTGAATTTTTTAATCCAGTGGTTAACCGACTTCAACCAAGCTAACAATGATAGATTTCAATTTTCTTGTAATCTCGACAATAGGAGAGAATCTTTTTGTTCAAAGAGATTTCTCCTTCCACCAGTGGCGGATCGAAATTACAGCATTGATGCATCTTTTTATCATTTGCACATTGTGCCCGATAAAAAAATTGGGTGGACACTTAGTCTGACTTTCACCCCAAAATATTAAATTATGGGTTTTTGAATCCTAATTTTTATCTTCAAATGAAAGAAATAATATGCTGTGCGGAGGAACCTGAATCTCTCCTGCTTTTATTTTTTCCCCTTTGATGGCAGGCAAAGTTTCGTCTGAAATCAATTTCAATACTTCACCATTCAATTTTACTTTTTTGGTTTGAAGTTCTTCACCATCGGCAGTTAGCAAATATTGTTCAGCAGAAGAAGGTATCACAATTGATGATTCCGAACCCAATGTATTTACGATTAACACAACCATACCTTTTTTTGAACCTTTTAAGTTATGCGCAAAAATATCAATCCCTTCTTTTAATGTTCCGGCGTCGTACACTTTTGTCCCCATTAATTTACTCCAAAGTAAAGCAGCCCAATAATTTGGTCTGGGGTCGTGTGTATCACTGTCAAGCAAAGCATATTCGCTGCGAGCCAGTGTATTATGCATTACAACCTGTACTCCCTTTTTGGCCAAACGTCCCAGTTGTTCCAGGTAGCGGAAAACATCAAGATACGTTGCAGCCCAGGGATTTCCTCCACAGGCTGTTTCAGCCGTTTCTGTTAACCAAATGGGAATTCCGGGGGTATATTTATCTCTTATTCCTTCATAATATGCCAAACCGAGTTCCGTCTTGCTCAGCCAGCTTTCAGACAAAGCATTTGCGGGCGTTTGCCCCCCCATGCAACGTTTCGAAACATTGCCGTAATAGTGATAGGTAAAAATGTCGAAAGAAGGTTTTGGATCGGCTGAAAGTAATTGATCTGCTGTTAGGGACAAACCACTGGGTAAAATTCCTCCTTCGCCGGTAGAGCCCGGACCAATGATTTTCATATCCGGAGCTGCCGTTCTCACAAAGTTCTTAAATGCTGCCAGATCCTGTGCAAAATTTGTCCCGTTGTAGCCTTCTGGTGCATCTCCGTGAGCAGCATGCGAAGGTTCATTAAAGAGTGCCGCAGCGGCAATTTTGCTACCTAACGATTTTGTATAGTTTAACAAGGGCTCAACCTGCGCCGGAGTCCAGTTACCATTTTCGTCACGAATTCCCTCACTAATTGAAAATGAAGTTACTAATTTACCATCCACTGCATTACAGAAATCAAGCACACCTTTCCATTGTTTGCGGGTAAGAATATTCTGATATCCTTCCGGCGGACTCGCCAATTTGGGTTCATCGTTATCCTGAAAATAAACCGCATTGGCCCAGGTTCCGCTCACCCGAACATAAGTGGGCCCCAAAGCAGAAGCGAGCATGCGTAATTTTTTCTCATACAGATTAATCGGTGGAATTGGCCATTTTAAGGCTGCAAAACCGGTTCGGTCTGAAGTTTTTCGAACCGAGTCAATCAAGTTATAAGGAATCCAGAAATCTCCCCCTACAACTTCACACATCTCAATATTAAACGACTGATATCTTTCATCAACCTCACCGATGAACTTCATCTTTTTAAGATTGATTTCTAATTCCTCTCCATTTGAAAATCTAACCGTAGAACTAGTGGTTAGAAGGAATACAAATCCCAGTATAGCTGATAATTTTAAATTCATAATGGCAAAATTTAAATATATTTGCTTTTTTATTCGAAAAGGTTTGGAGCTAAATTCTGTTAGCCAAAGTCATTCGGTACAGAAATTCAATCTTATTTTCACTCCGGATGATATTGACCTTTCACTACAATCTTATCACCTGAATCATCCACTTCAAATAAATGAGGAATCCTGATGGTGCGTCCGTTTACACTCTTATGGCTGTGAACTGACATAAGCAGTTTTCCCTCAAACGTTCGGAACAACATGCCATGGCCAAAGTTTGGCGGAGTGATTGGTTCCTTTTCCTGTACCCATGGGCCATCCAATGTTCCACTTTCCGAGTAAGCCACACCCTGAACATAGTCACTGAAAACCCAGCTTGTCCAAATCATTCCTAATTTCCCTGTTTGAGTTTTGAACAAATAAGGACCATCGGTTACCTTGTTGGGAACAATACGGCCGTATTGGTCTTTCTCCTTGCTCCACGGCGAATCATAAGCAAAAAACAATATTTTCCTTTGACCGATTGTACCGCTTAAATCCGGTTTCAACTCAATTTTTTCCATAGTGCCGTTCCAGTTTTGAAGCCATTCGTGGCAGTAAATCATGTATGGTTTTCCATCGGTATCTACCCAGAAAGTTCCATCGAAAGTAGGTTTGTCGGGAGGAAGGTAAATCGAATCTTGCATAGGAACATATGGACCATCGGGTTTATCACTCACCAACACATGGCTGGCCCGCCGGTTAATGACATTCCCTTTTACTGTTTCAATAATTTTGTTGCGGTTGGTGAATGTGGCAAAATAATAATACTTGCCTTTGTACTGATGCAATTCGGCTGCCCATATCATTGGTCGCGGGCCCATCCACGATTCCGGATCAGTCTTGGTTACCACGTATGGCCCTGACCATTTGGCGAGGTCTTTACTTTTCCATAGTAAGCCACCTGTTCCTGTCATATAATAGGTCGAGGTACTTTTATCGGCCAGAATAGCGGGGTCGCTCAAACGGATGGAATCCAAAGGAATATTTTCTTTTACTTCTGGTTTCCAGCCCTGTGCAAAGGTGGCTGTAAAGCTTAGAAGCATTAATAGTAGTCGTCAGTATTTTTTTCATAATGTTTAGAATTTAACCCGCAAAATTCATCAGGCGATTGTAAAATCGGGTGTAAAGTGTTATATTTAAATTAGTTACAACAAAAAAACAACACTTTTACAACACCCGATTATGAGTCATAAAGATACAGCATTTTACAGAGGTAGAACAGCGGTTTCGTTTGATTTTTCAGCCGAAGAAATAAGTAGTGACGGGGCGGTATTACTACTGGAGAAACTTGAGCGCAAACATAAGCTAATCAATTATTTTAGTGACTTGATCCCTGATTCCCGACACCCTTTACGGATTGTCCATAGTATGGAAAAACTATTAAAACAGCGGGTTTATTCACTAATGTTGGGATATGAAGATGCCAATGATGTCAATTATTTAAAAGATGACCCATTATTGCAGGATATCCTGGAAGGTGAACTTGCCTCCCAGCCAACCATTTCCCGTTTAGAGAATAGTTTGGACAAGCACTCGATATTCAAACTGTGCTATGCCTGGATAGATCGCTATGTCAGTACACTCAAAAACCGCAGGAAAGTAATTATTGATATTGATTCGACCGACGACCCGACCCATGGCAACCAGCAATTATCGATGTTTAATGGATATTACGGCCATTTTATGTACAATGAACTATTTTTTCACGATGGCCAAACCGGACAGATAATAGTTCCGGTACTACGTCCGGGCAACAGTCATTCCAACAAATGGTATGTGGCTATATTGAAACGTGTATTGATAAAAATCAAAGAACAATATCCGGATATTCAGATTATTATCCGTGCCGATAGTGGGTTTAGCTGTCCTTCATTTTATAAACTTGCCGATGATTTCAACCTTCAATACGCCATAGGACAAGCCAGTAACGAAGTGTTAAAACAAAATGTTTCCCGGGCTGTAAAAGCGGTTGCCCATCTGTTCGTACCCCAAAATATCAAGCACCAGCATTTTACCAGTTTTCAGTACCAGGCTCAAACATGGCATAAACCACAACGTTGTTATTCAAAAATCGAAAGCACCGGGAAGGGATTAAATGTCAGGCATTTTATAAGTAACATGGACGAAAAGGACGCCCGTTCGATATATTTTGGTTTTTACGTAAAACGTGGTGATGCCAGCGAGAACCGTATCAAGGAAGTAAAAAACATGTGTTTTTCCGACAGGTTGTCCAATCATGGGTTTTGGGCAAATTTTATAAGACTGATAATGAGCAGCCTGGCATACGAATTGTTTTTGTTGCTAAAACAAGCGATTAAACAAACCAAATACGAAGCAGCAAAAAAATGGCAAATAAATACAATACGGGCCTCGCTGTTAAAAGTGGGCGCAACTATAAAAAAGACCAAAAGACGGATATACTACCAGTTTTCCAAAGCTTTCCCATATCAAGGTTTATTGCGGGAACTTATTTGTCGATAAGGTCAAATAAAGCATTCATGGGATTGGTATGTTTTGTCGTGAAAAAATAGGTTTTCCCCTATTTTTGAAACATAATATAGACCACATTTTGCCCATTTTAGTGGAATATACTATCCATAAAAATCAAAATCCATTAGCTTGATAGATTATCATCATGGTTTTTTTGAAATTATTTCATTTTTTTGAATTTTGTATACAAAATACTGTATATTTGTATACAACTATATTAAATTATCTAATAATACTAAACTACGTACTTATGAAACAAAAGCTTTTAATTCTTTCTGGCTTTTTGGTTTTGTTCATACAAATTGCTAAGGCACAAACCAAAACATATCACCGGGACTGTTTTGGATGAAGATCGAATTCCGCTTCCCGGAGTTTCAATTGTAATTGAAGGAACAACAAACTGGTACAACTCCGGTCAGGATGGTTCATATGAACTTTCCGGGCGTATCTCCTTCCGATGAATTGAGATTTTCATTTATAGGTTTATCGGAAAAGGTTGTTGATGTGGGTAATAAAAATCAAATAGATGTTGTAATGTATCCCGACAATGTCGATTTGGAAGAAGTTATTGTTGTTGGTTATGGTACACAAAAAAAGGTTGATGTTACCGGTTCGGTTTCTACGGTAAAAACCGAAGATTTGAAAACAGTTCCTACACCAACTATTGCACAATCTGTTGCAGGAAGAACTTCAGGAGTATTTGTAAAAACCAAAAATGCCCAGCCGGGAGATTATGGTGGAATAACATATAATATCCGCGGATTTGGTGATGCCTTACTTGTAATTGATGGTATGCCTGCATCAAACGAAGAATTTCTTTTACTTGATCCGAACGACATTGATGAATTTAATGTCTTAAAGATGCTGCCACTGCGGCTGTTTATGGAGCAAGGGCAGGTAACGGTGTTATTTTGGTGACAACAAAACGCGGAAAAATTCAGGAAGCTCAATTTAGTTATAATGCAAATTATGGTTTACAAAGACTGACAATGATTCCGAATGCTGTTAATTCATGGCAAAATGCACAATTCGAAAATGTGGCGCTTGAGAACGCAGGACTTGATCCAAAATGGTCAATGGATGATATTAATAAATTTAAAGCAGGAAATGATCCGGCTTATCCAAATACTGACTGGTGGGATTTGACACTTCGTGATTTTGCTCCTCAAACCCAGCACAACATGAGTGTTCGAGGAGGAACCGAAAAAATAAAATATTTTGTTTCGGGTGGATATTATTACCAGGAAAGTTTATATCGTTCGAATGATTTGAAAAATAAAAAGTACAATTTACGTTCAAACCTTGATATTGAACTTAACCGATAAACTTGAATTTAGGACTTGATATATCATTACTTGAAAATGATTATGTCGGTCCAAGTTGGGACATGACGCAACAAAACGGACATCTTGGTATAATGATGCTTTTATATCGTTCGCGACCTCAATATCCGGCAGTGTATCCCGATCCCAACAAATATCCGGCAATGGGAAATGATGATTTAAACCCGGTAACTGCTACCAGAATCGATGAAGTGGGATATTACAAATGGAATAAATTTACCGGCGACACAAAATTTACACTTTCCTATAAACTTCCCTATCATTTTAATGCAAGAGCAATTTTTAACTATAAACGTAATTTTCAAAACGATAAAAGAAAAGAGTTACTGGCTCCGGCATATTGGTTTGATTATGATGCAGATGGCAATATTGTATATCATAACCACAGGAACTTTAATAATTACGACTGGTTGCTGCAACGGAATTCATATTCCAAAGAATTTAACCAGCAGTACTTTTTAACCTGGAACAATACCTTTGGTGATCATAAAATTAATGCACTTGCTGTGTATGAATACTTATCGAGCCAGGGTGAATGGTTTGATGCACGGAGAATAAGATACGAATTTGATCTGGACTATTTATTTGCTGGCCCCGATTTGGATAAATCGAATGATGGAAGAGGCTGGCAGGATGGACGAATTGGGCAAATTTTTAGCCTGGATTACAGTTTCAAGGAAAAATATTTATTAGGATTTAACGCACGGCGCGATGGTTCACCAAAATTCCCTGCAGATACAAGATGGGGTATATTTCCTTCGGTTTCGGCGGGATGGCGTATTTCAGAGGAAAGCTTTGTTATAGCGATAATTTTAATGCACTTAGCAATCTGAAACTTAGGGCCTCCTGGGGAAAACTTGGTTATGATAATACGGGTAATTACCAGTATCTTTCAACTTATTCAATTAAACCGGCAGAATTAATGGTGGATGGTGTTGTTCGTTCAGGAATAAATGCTGATAATATTCCCAACTATTTCATCACCTGGGAAAAAATGACAACTACAAATGTTGGTCTCGATTTTGGATTCTTTGATAATACCTTACATGGGGCTATTGATGCTTTCTACAGAAAAAGATCAGATGTTCTGGGCGACAGGCAGGTTTCACTTCCCGATATTGTGGGAGCAACTCTGTCAAAAGAAAACATTGAAGAATACAGCAACCGTGGAATGGAGTTTTCGATTGGACTACATTAAAAATTTTGGAGCGTTTCATGTAGAATTGGGTGGGAATATTTCTTATTCCCGCGAAAAAATTGAATATGTTGATCAACCGGTTTATGCTTCAGAAGAAGAACGCAGGCGTCAAAACAGGGTTGGACAGTGGGCTGATACACAATGGGGATATAAGGCTGATGGTGTATTTACATCTCAGGAAGAAATTGATAATTGGGCGATTATTGACGGCCGGAACAATGCTACTGTAAATGTTGGCGATATAAAACTTATTGATTACAATGGCGACGGAGTAATTAATTCTTCGGATAATGTTATTATTGGAAGCGGAACATTTCCAGATATTATTTATGGTATCCATGGGTCAGTTTCATGGAAAGGAGTTGATTTCAGTATGTTATGGCAAGGGGCCGGCTTATATGATATTCATTATGGCAGCAGTGCTGATATGCGGGTTCCATTTCAGGGAGGCAATGCTCCTTTCCTCGAAATGTATAAATATTCCTATGTTCCGGAAAATGAATGGGGGATACCTGCAAACCTTGATTCACATCCCATATTTCCAAGATTTTACTGGCCTAGTTACGGAACACATAACAAAAGATGCCAATTCATCATTTTGGTATAAAAATGGTTCATATATCAGGCTGAAAACATAGAATTAGGTTATAATCTGCCAAAAAGTATGGTCAGACGTGTAGGAATTGATAACCTGAAAATCTATTTCTCAGGCTATAATGTACTCACTTTTTCTGCTCTCGATTTTTACGATCCTGAATTGGAAAAAGAGAATAGCAATGATAATGTACTGTCTTATCCTCCTACAGGAACCTATAGTTTTGGTTTAATACTGGATTTTTAATTTTAAAAGCGCATAATTATGAAAAGCAAAATATTTATAGTTACATTAATAATTCTTCTGTCAGCTTTTTACAGCTGCGACGATGTGCTTGATCGCACCCCGCTGGATAAAATATCAGATAACGATGTTTGGCAAAGTGAATCACTTTTAGAAGGTTATGTATACGATTTATATGCTAATTTTCCCTCCTTCGCTTTTGAGCGTTATTACAGGTATAGCGACGAAGGTACTATGAGTGGTGGTAATGGAAATGCAGTAACTCTTGGTACCATGTCGAAAACAAATGTACCAGATGATTTGGAATATTGGGATTACGAATATATAAGGGACTGCAATGTTTTTTTGGAAAATATTCCACAATCTCCTATAAGTGAAGAATTAAGGAATAAGTTGGAGGGTGAAGTTATAGCCATGCGCGCCGGAGCCTACCTCGAAATGGCGAAGCGTTATGGTGGAGTTCCTCTGGTAACCACAGTCATCGACCCATACGGAATTGTTGATGATGAATCAAAGAAAAGAAAAAATGAAGATGAAGTTTACCAGTTTATAGATTCTGAATTGACAAAAGCAATTGAATTGTTGAGTAAAACTGTTGATGTTAAACCAACAGCACGGATTAATAAATGGACTGCTTTGGCATTGCAGGCCAGGGCAAATTTATGGGCTGCATCAATTGCTAAATATGGTGAAGTTCAACTTGATGGATTGGTTGGGGTACCTGCCGGTAAAGCAGAAGCATACTACAAAAAAGCATCAGAAGCTGCAACTACAGTAATCAATTCGGGTAAATATTCATTGTATAATGGAAAGACTGATAAAGCGGAAAATTACCAGTATATATTTTTAGATGAAGGAAACAGTGAAATACTTTTTGCTAAAGAGTATAATGGTGTTGAAGTAAGCCATGATTGGGATCATTGGATGGCGCCACCACGTTTTGCAAGTGGTCAGGGTGCACGATGCGATCCAACACTTGAACTTATTCTGGGGTACGAAAATAAAGATGGTTCGGAAGAAGATTATGAGCAGTATTTCAATGAAAACCATTTATATGAAAATGGGTGGGATATTTTCAGCAAAAAGGATCCACGTTTATATGCCACAGTACTTTTCCAGGGAGTGGATTTTGTAGATTCTCAAATGCAAACCTATGAAGGAATTGATACCGGAACAGTTGCAAATCCTGTTAAATATTATAAACAATCCAAACACCGTTTACGAAGGTGTTTATGCTGTTGGGGTTGATTCCCGCCTGGTTGTTGGTGATGATAAAACGACTAACTCCGGGTTTTTAGTAAGAAAATGGTGCGACGAACCAAACCTGCCGGTTCCGGCAAATCAAAGCCAGGTTGACTGGCCTATTGTGAGACTGGCTGAAGTTTATCTGACAAAAGCTGAAGCAGAGTTTGAACTTGGAAATATTCAAGCTGCAGTTGCAGCTTTAAATCCAACACGTGAAAGAGCTGGAATCAGCCTGGTTGATGAAAGTACAATTAATCTTGATAAAATCAGGACAGAATGGATGGCCGAGTTCGGTTTCGAAAACAAGAGATTTTTTGATTTGCGTCGCTGGAGAATTGCTGAAGATGTATTGAACGATCAGTTTGAAGGATTAAGGATAATCTGGCATAAAGATTCTGACCAATATTATTTTCTGCCTTTAAATTGTGAACCCTTTAACCGTGTCTTCAGGCAGGAACATTATTATAATCCTATTTCAATTAACAGGATAAATAATAATCCTTTGCTTGAGCAAAATCCATTGTATTAATCCAAAACAGAAATAAAATGAAGACAAAAAATATCAAAATTTTTATCCTGCTTTTTGTGTCATCTGCTTTAATAAAGTGTGACTATCATGTTTCCGATTTTGGTTTTAACGGAACCATTCAAGGCACGGTAAAAGACAATAATGGAAATCCGCTACATGGCGATTTAAGCAGCAATAATATTGTGGTAAATTTACTTGGTGTTGGAGATGAACAAGAAATTGAAATCCGTGTAAAAGGTGATGGAACTTATCAAAATTTAAAGATGTTTCCCAAAGAACATAAAGTGTGGGTAGAAGGCCCGATAGTAAAATCAGACACATTTACAGTAGATTTTGATGTTGATCAGGAGCAGGTTCTTGATTTTACAGTAACACCGTTATTATATCCGCATATAAGCAACGGTTCTTCCAGCGGAATAATTCGATAAGCGTGGACTACTCAGTTGATACAAACGAAGGTAATTCCATTGAAAAAATGGAAATCTATGTTAGTACTGTTCAATATCCAACAGCTGCTATAGGCTCCCGGGAGAATGTATATTTTACAAAAACCGTTAATTTAACCAATCCTTCAGGGAATGTTGTGGTTGATGAATTGGAATCCGGTATTAAATACTACATAAGGATATGGTGCTCTGGCAAAAGTTCCGTCTTTAATGAATTACAGCAATCAGATTGAAATTATATTCCATAAATAGTTTTAGTTATGTAGAAATATGTTAAATGAATTAGTTTTTATCCTTCCGGGAATTTTTCCCGGAAGGTTTTACTAGAAAAAAATTATTTCTATATCAGAGAATGACTGTTAATTTTTCCGGTTAATTTCTCAATCTTCCCGCAAAAATGATACAGTTGATGACGTAGCTTATATTTTTGTACTTTGTATACAAAAGTTACGAAAAATGGAAATTGAATATCAGGATTTAAGTTATGAGGTTTATAAACGATTAAAGGCAATGATTTTAGCCAATGAGTTTGAACCTGGACAAAAACTAAAACAGGAAGAAATTGCCACCATGCTTGGTGTAAGCCGGATGCCTTTGCACAAAGCATTTCAAATTCTGGAAAATGAAATGTTGGTTGAAAATCTTCCGCGGCGTGGATTTTATGTTACCAAGATTGATATCAATCAATTGATTGATGCTTTTGAATGCCGCGAAGCTTTGGAAGGTGTCGCAGTTAGAAGAGCAACATCTAATTATTAACTGATGAGGAATTAAATTATTTAAAATCGCTTTTTAAACCATTTATTGGAAAGAAAAATATTGATGTCAAATAAATATATTGAGGCCGATCAGGCTTTTCACAATACTATTTTGAAAATTAGTGGAAACCTATGTATTGCAAAAACTCGAAGTTATAGGGAATATAACATTTCGCACCTATCGCGGCGGATTAATTACGTACTCCGGAAGAAACGTTAAAAGAACATCTTGGGATTATTGAAGCCATGGAAAAAAGAGATCCTGAACTTGCTGAAAGCTTAATCAGGGAACATTCAAGAAGATCGTGTAACAGGCTAGTTAACAAATTAAAAAATAATAAAGCTACAGCAGCATAATAATAATCGGAACCTAAACCAAAATGAAGAAAAAAACCATTGTACCAATTCGTTTTTTGCTTGTATTCAGCACATTTTTATTAACCGTTTTATTGTACATCGACAGGGCCTGTATTTCAGCAGCCAAAGATCAAATTAGCAGCGACCTTGGTTTTGGTCTTACCGATTTTGGTTGGGTGATGGCCGTATTTACACTTGGTTATGCTTTGTTTCAGGTTCCTGCCGGCAAATTGGCTGACAAATATGGTCCACGTGGAGTAATCAGCGGAATAGTATTGATATGGTCTGTATTAACCGCATTGACAGGGGCTGCATGGAGTTTTATTTCGATGCTGGTTATCCGCTTTTTTTTTGGTGCAGGCGAGGCTGGTGCATTTCCCGGTTTATCGAAGGTAGTATACAATTGGTTTCCGGTAAAAGAACGGGGGGTGGTGCAGGGAATCAACTTTTCAGGTTCACGTATTGGAGCAGCTTTTGCTTTGCCGCTTGTAGCCTGGATGATTACTGAAGTAGGCTGGCGGCACTCTTTTCTTATTTTTGGAGGATTTGGAATTTTATATGGAGTTTTATGGTTCTTTCTCTTTAAAAATACACCGGAAGAATCTAAAACTTTAGGTGCCTCTGAAAAAGAATATATCCTGGAAAACAGACAGCAAAAAGAAATTAAACCACTCACGGTTCCATTCAGCAGGATAATTAAATCTGGCAATGTTTGGTTTACAATGATTCAGTATATCTGCAGTAATTTTACCTTTTACTTTACACTTACCTGGATGTTCCCATTTATCAAAGAACGGTTTATGCTTTCACCCATTGAAGCCGGATTTTACAGTTCCGTTCCGTTAATTGCAGGCGCAATCGGAAACTGGTTTGGCGGTGTTTTGGTCGATTTCATTTACCGCACAAAAGGAATAAAACTTTCGAGGCAGTTGCCTGCAATTATTGGTTTTTCACTGGCTGCTTTCGGAATGATTATGGTAACCCTTTCCGATTCAAGCACAATGGCCGTGATATTTTTATCGGTTGCAGTTTTTGGTGCCGATATGACATTAAGCCCCTCCTGGGTATTTTGTATCGATATTGGAAAAGAGAATGCCGGAGCCGTTTCAGGAACTATGAATATGGCAGGAAATCTGGTGCATTTGTAACAATTATAGCCTATCCGTATTTAATTCAATGGACAGGAAGTAATGTTCCATTCTTTTATATTGCCGCTTCCTTGTCGGTTGTTGCAATTATTATGTGGTTAATGATGAATCCCAAACAGGAAGTATCATAAAATTATAATTGATTAAAAAGGAAGATAAGATTTTAAAATTTTGCAAATGAAATTAGCATTAAATACACTGGTTTACGAAGTTGGTAACAAAGGTCCTGACGAATCTTTGCGGGCGGCAGTGAAATACGGATTTAAATACATTGAATATGCCGGAATCCGAAAAGGAAATCCGCTGACCATGACTAAAATGCAGCGGAAAGAAGCTGTGAGGATTGTAAAAGACAATGGAATTCACAGCACTCAAATGTTAATGGTTGCCACCAAAGATTCTGCGCATCCCGATCCAAAAAAGAGGGATGCTGTTTTCGATTACATGAAAGCCTGTGCCGATTACCAGATGGAACTGGGTGGACGTCAGTTACTGGTTTGCTGGGGCGGTGGTTTATATGAACTCGGAACTACGCCCGAGCAGTCGTGGCTGTATATGATAGAAAATGTGGGCCGTTTTGCCGAATGGTGTCTTGATAAGGATTTGCTGGTCGGAATTGAACTCGACCCGCATGTATATTTTATTTGCAACAATACCTACAAGCTGGCTAAAGCCGTTGAAGATATTGGTTTACCTAATGTTTATCCGAATATTGATGTAGGTCATCTTGTTATTACCCGGGAAGAACCTGCCCAACTTGAAAAGCTGAAAAGCCGGATGTTGCATGTTCATTTGAGCGAAACAGAAAGTTTTGCACATACCAACAGTATTTTAGGAACCGGAGCAGTTCCTTTCCGGCAGTATGTTGATAAATGCCTGGAACTGGGTATTGAAGAAAACTGTGAGAAATTGGGCGAACCTTGTGTGGCCGGAATTGAAATGGGAAGCGAAGCCAGTGGTGGTTTTGTAGAAAATCCGGATCATTGGGTAGAAGAAAGCCTTAAATATTTGGAGAAAGAATTACCCCATGTTACACGGTAATTCTTTAACTTATAATGATTTTTAGATTTTAAAGTAAAACAAGCATGAAAATTTGCATAGATTGTGATGATGCGGCAGTTAACCTTAAAAAAGTGCTGTATGATCACCTGAAAAGTAAAAACATCGATATTACTGATCTCAATTATTCAGCCACCAAAGTAAATGCATTATATCCTGAAATAGGATTTAATCTGGCCAAACAGGTGGCTGCCGGAAAATACGACAGGGGAATCAGTATCTGCGGTACAGGTTTGGGTATGGCAATGATTGCCAATAAAGTGGAAGGTATTTTTGCCGGCACCTGCCATGATGTATTTTCTGCCGAACGGTTGCGAAAAAGTAACGATGCACAGATTATTACTATGGGCGAGCGGGTTATTGGTCCAGAATTGGCCAAAACAGTTATCGATGCCTGGCTTGGTTTCTGAATTTCAGGGTGGTGGGTCAGCGCCTAAAGTTCAGCAAATGCGCGAATTGGAGAAGCAATCATTTCATCCTGAAGAAAAGGTTTAACCGGATTTATGGTAATGAAATCAAAATCAACAACTTAATAATGATACAAAAATGAAAAAATCAGTAGCATTAATTTTACTTGTATTATTGTATCAACCTTTTCTTTTGTAAATTCTCAAACTCCACTTTGGCAGGGATAAAGGGCGTATTGCAATCAGTTCCGATGGGAATGAACACGATCATGATGACTGGGCTGCTACCCCGCTTTCTCTTGGCACTTGTTAGCAGCAGCTGGATTGCAGGATAATCTTGTTTTATATACTTACAGCGATCACGTGTGGGGAAGTAATCAGGATCATCCGTACTTCGCCTTCGGGCTTAAATTCATATCTTCACATGCGCGAAAGTGCACTCATCGGACAAAAGATGTTTGGATTTGACAAAACCAGTTTTGTTTGTGCCGTTGATAATGCCGAAGTAGCTTATACCGCACTGTGTAATGAAATTAATAAATCATCGGCAGAAAATCCGTTGATTATTATTGCTGCCGGGCCTATGCAGGTTGCAGGCGAAGCTATTAACCGGGCCGAAAAAAATAAACGTCAGTTTGTTACGCTGGTTTCACATTCCGAATGGAATAACCGGCATGCAGATAATCCGGCGCAATAATTATTGGGATAATCACAATGGTTGGACATTTCAGGAAATAAAAGATGAATTTTCAGGATACAAATGGCGGTAACCTCAAATGCATTCAAATTCTGGATCAGAACGGGGGTAAAGATTATGACGGTTTAAATACCGGTATTGCAAAATTTGACTGGATAAAAACTTCTGCTGCACGAAACAATAAAATGTATAAACCGGGAGCCTGGGATTGGTTGTATTCCCGCCAGGAAACATGTACGAAAAATAAAGGTAAAAATTTTGATCCTTCAGATGCGGGAATGATTGTTTATTTGCTCACCGGAGTTGAAAAAACAAATCCGGATATGGCACGTAAAATCATGGAAAATCCAAAATCAGGAAATAGTTCAACCAATAAAATTGAAAATCAATGCAAAAGTTTATCAATGATCCTTCAAAAGTGGTGGACGAAATGTTGGAAGCCTATGTAAAAGTGCATTCCGATTTGGTAAGTCCAACAGAAAATGAAAGGGTTGATAAAATTTAAAAATGCCCCTGTAAAAGGAAAAGTAGGAATTGTAACCGGTGGCGGTTCAGGTCATAAACCTGCATTTATTGGTTATGTTGGTCGTAATATGGTAGATGCAGTGGCTGTGGGTGAAATTTTTTCATCACCGCCTGCACAAATGTTTTATGATGCCGTAAAAGCTGCCGACGGAGGCAAAGGTGTCGCAATTTTATATGGAAATTATGCAGGCGACAATATGAACGTGGAGATGGCTATGGAAGAAGCCGAAGATGATGGAATAGAAGTAAAAAAAGTGGTGGCAAATGATGATGTTCCTTCAGCGCCAAAAGGAGAAGAAGATAAACGCCGGGGTGTTGCCGGCGAAATTTTAATGTGGAAAGTTGGCGGAGCAAAAGCAGCAATGGGCGGCAATTTGGATGAGGTAATTGCTGTAGCTCAAAAAGCCATCGATAATACACGGAGCATGGGAATCGGCCTTTCACCTTGTACTATTCCGGAAGTTGGTCATCCTAATTTTACTATTGAAGAAGGAAAAATGGAAGTTGGAATTGGACATCATGGCGAACCCGGAATTGAAATTGCAGATCTGGAGCCCGCATCAAAAATTGCACAGCGATTTTGTGATGTGATTTTACCTGATTTGCCATTCGAAAAAGAGGATGAAGTGGTGGTACTGATTTCAGGACTAGGTTCAACACCGGTAATGGAACAGTATATTGTTTACAACGATGTGGCCAAAATTCTTGCTGAAAAAGGAATCAAAATTTATCATTCGTATGTAGGCAATTATTTTACTTCACTTGAAATGGCGGGTATTACCTGCACGTTGATGAAACTGGATGATGAGTTAAAAGAGTGCATCGATTATGAATGTGATTCGATTGGATTACGGCAGTTTCAACGGTAAAAAGTACATTGTTTCGAAACCTGCTTGAAATAACGTCGAAATTTTGGATTGGTTTTAATGAAAAGATGAAAAGGTAAAACCTATGAAAACATTTACAAATAGCGAAGGAGCAGTGATTATCGATAATATGATAATTGCTATCAAGGAAAACAAACAATACCTGAGTGATATCGACGGATCAGATTGGTGATGGTGATCATGGAATAAACATGAATAAAGGTTTTCAGATGACGTCGCGAAGAACTGGATAAAAATCCAGGCGATTTGGCGCATTCAGCAAAAGTACTCTCAAAAATTCTAATGATGAAAATAGGCGGTTCCATGGGGCCGCTTATACGGCAAAATGTTTCGCGGATTTTCAAAAGAGTTGGATGGTGTGGAAGAAATTTCAGCTCCCGATTTTGCAAAAGCACTGGAGGCGATGCTAATTTCTGTTCAGGCCATTTCACCTGCAAAACCGGGTGATAAAACATTGGTTGATACCTTATTTCCGGCAGTGGAAGCTTTTAGCAAAGCTACAGATGACGGAAAGGATTTTGATGCCGCATTGGATGCGATGAAAAACAGCTGCCATTGAACGGACGCGATTCAACAAAAGATATGATTGCAAAAATTGGAAGTGCCAGCCGGTTGGGCGAACGTTCACGGGGAGTACTTGGATGCCGGTGCAACATCTTGTTGCCTTCTTTTGGAAACAATGGCTGACGATTAAACTTTTACTCAAATAATTCATTTAAATAACTCTTAAATTATATAAGATGCAAGAAATTAAACAAGGAGTTATCATCGGATTTCTTGGAAAAACCCAGGATCGGTTTTCAGAATATCAAAAGCCGGTTACTACAGAAGAAAAATTAGCAGTTGTTTCAAAAATTGAAGGATTTTCAGGGGTTGAAATGGTTTTTCCTTATGAAAATGGCGAACCGGAAGAAACAAAGTCGTGGATGCAAAAATACGGGTTGGAATTTGCCGCCATCAATGTAAATATTAAAAAGGAAACAGAATGGGTGCCGGGAGCACTTTCACGGCCGGACAAAGGAATTCGCGACCGAGCCGTTGCCATGATTAAAAAAGGCAAAGGATTTTGCAAAAGCAGTTGGAGCGCCGCATGTAACCTGCTGCCCGCTTAAGCGATGGTTACGATGTGTTATTTCAGATTAACTACAAAACAGGCCTGGAATTACATGGTGGAAACCATTGGCGAAGCGGCAGATTATTTGCCTGAAATACCCCTGTTTATCGAACCAAAATATTCGGAAACACGCGTGCATTGCCAGCTTGATTCAACAGCAAAAGGTTTATTGCTGCTAAAAGATGTGCAATGCAAAAATACCGGAATTACCATTGATATGGGACATTCGCTGCAAAGTCAGGAAAATCCGGCTCAGGCGTTGTCACTCATTTACGAAAGTGGCTATGATGCATACATTCATACCAATGATAACGATACAAAAGCAGACTGGGATTTGGTTGGCGCCAGTCGTCATTTTCTGCATTACATCGAAATGATGTTTTGGGCGCAGGAATACGATTACAACAAATATTTTACCACCGATGCTTCACCGCGCATTTTTGATGTGCTCGAATTTTTCAATCGCCATTCAGAAATTACAAGAGGTGCATATAAATTGGCATCGCAGCTTAACCACGAACAAATACTGGAAATGATGAATACCGAAGATTACAATGGCTTAATGAAAATGGTAAACAAAGAAATTTACAGAATATAAATTCTTTTTGGAATGCGAATTTTTTCTCCTTTTTAAGGAGAGATGTCCGCAGGACAAAGGGATGAACTTTAATAAATTAAAAAAACATCATGAAAAACCTAATCTACCTTTTACTTATTGCAGTCCTGTTTTCTTGTTCACCCACCAAACCTGATATTACAGGAGAACTAAAGACATGGCACAAAATTACATTAACTTTTGATGGTCCTGAGTCTTCCGAATTGGCAACGCCCAATCCTTTCACTGATTATCGTTTGGATGTGACTTTTTCGCAAGGCGACCAAAAATTTGTGGTTCCGGGTTATTTTGCTGCAGACGGTCAAGCTGCTTTTACTTCATCTGTTTCCGGAAATAAATGGCGCGTACATTTTTCACCCAATGCGGTTGGAGAGTGGGATTACGAAGTTTCATTCAAAAAAGGAACTGGTATTGCGGTTAGCAAGGAGGAAGGTGAAAGTGCAAAATTTATGGATGGAGCCAAAGGTTCTTTTAGGGTTGAAAAAACCGATAAATCAGGTCGTGATCTTCGTGCACACGGAAGATTGGAATACGTAGGAGAGCATTACCAGCAATTTGCAGAAACCGGGAAATATTTTTTGAAATGCGGTGCCGACGCTCCTGAGAATTTTCTTGCGTATTATGAAATTGACAACACGCCAAATGTTGGAAACCGACTAAAGAAATGGGAAGATCATGCTGCAGATTATAACAACGATGCAGATGCTTTTTTGTGGGGGCCTGAAAAACAAAAAGGAAAAAATATTTTAGCTGCTGTTAACTACCTGTCATCAAAAGGCATGAATGCCTTTTCATTTTTAACATTTAATATCGACGGAGACGACCGTAATGTCTATCCTTATTTGTTAAATGTAAATATGGAAGAATATGAAAAATCAGCAAACGTTAAAAAGAACCCTAAACAATGGGAAGAGCTAACGATTCATGATCGTTTTGATGTATCGAAAATGGATCAGTGGGAACAGATTTTTTCTTACGGAGAAATGAAAGGAATGTTTCTTCATTTTAAAACACAGGAAAATGAAAATGACCAAAAAATGGATGGTGGAGACGTAGGTCCCGAAAGAAAATTGTATTATAGGGAATTGATTGCGAGGTACAGTCATCACCTGGCTTTAAATTGGAATTTAGGGGAAGAGATGACGCAAACCGTGGAACAAGTAAAAGATATGGCGGCCTATTTTGATGAAAACGATCCTTACAAAAATCTGGTTGTTGTTCATACGTATCCAAATGAACATGAAAAATATTATGGGGCATTGGTTGGCAATGCTTCAAAACTTACCGGACTGTCAGTGCAAACCAATCAACCTGATTTCTCTAATGTACACAGTGTTGTTAATAAATGGGTAAAAGCATCTGCTGAAGCAGGTAAAAAATGGGTGGTTGCAGTGGATGAACCTGGCGATGCAACACATTCTTTAATTACTGATGAAGAAAATCCGGAACATAACAATGCCCGTATAAACGGACTTTGGGGAACATTTATGGCAGGAGGTTGTGGCACTGAATGGTATTTTGGATATCAACATCCACACTCTGATCTCACATGTGAGTCCTGGAGATCGCGCGACCTGTTTTGGAATCAATGTAAAATTGTCCTTGATTTCTTTAATGAAAATGAAATTCCCTTTGTGGATATGAAAAACAACGATGAATTAACCGCTTCTGAAAACGATTATGTTTTTGCCAAAGCCGGTGAAGTGTATCTGATTTATAGCAAAACAGGAGAGGATATCAATGTGACATTACCTGATATTGGTTATTCTGCTGAATGGCTTAATCCAAAAACCGGTGATATAGAAAAAGTTATGGATAATACAGCCGAAGAAGAAATCAAGCTTACATGCCCATCGAAACAGGATTGGCTGCTTTATTTGCGCAAATAGGAATCCAATGAACTGATAAGAACCGAAGTATATTTCGAATTGATGAGAATGGAAACAGAGAAAAATACACAATCTAACAAAAACAATAAGTTTATGACAAAAAAGGCCTGTTTCGTTTTCATTATTTTTCTGTTTTCCGTTTCAGGAATAAAGGCACAAGAATACGCAAATCCTATTGTTAGAGAAAATGTCGTTTTTCAAGAGAAAGACGGCTTGGTGGCAGTAGAAGCAGAATACTTTTATAAACAAACAAAATATAACGTTCGAAAATGGTATCGAACTTCAAAAAATGAACAGGCAAAAGTTGGCCGCGATGAAGATGGACCACATATTAAAAATGCCGGAAATAACGCTTACATTGAAATATTGCCAGATACTCGTGTAACACATAGCGATAAACTTATTGCAGGAGAAAATTTTAGCAATAATCCAGGAGAAATGGCTCTTCTTCATTACAAAGTAAACATAAATAACACTGGTCGGTATTATGTTTGGGTTCGGGCATACAGCGTAGGTAGCGAAGACAATGGAATTCATGTGGGAATTGACGGAAAGTGGCCGGAAAGTGGAGCGAGAATGCAATGGTGCGATGGGAAAAACTCCTGGCGATGGGATAGCAAACAGCGCACCGGGGAAGTCCATTGCGGAGAACCTTACCTGATTTATCTGGACATTGAAAATCCGGGTGTTCACGAAATCACCTTCAGTATGCGTGAAGACGGTTTTGAGTTTGACCGGTTTTTGCTCACCAGCGAAAAAGAATTTGTGCCGGAGGGAATTGGACCCGAAGTGACGGTTGTAGCCGGCACGCTTCCCCAAGCGTTCCCAGTGGCAGAAGGTAATCCGGGAGAACCGGATATAAAAGACGAACTTAAAAAATGACATGAAGTTACCTTCATTTTCAATAGTCCACATACCCTGGAAACCGATGGTATACTCCTCTCACCGGAAGTGAGAATTCCTGAGGGGAATGAGTTTCTTTTTTATTACTCACATTTTCAAAATTGTTGTTTTCATTCTTCTTTTACCCAGTACTACTATTTAAAATTATGCGTCTTTCCATCAGGATCGGTCGTTGTTGTTTTGGTGGCTTAAAAAGGAGTGTTTGGGTATGCAGGTTTTTTGTGGAAAATACTACCCGCCGGTTAGCGGGTGGAGATTTTCTGCAAAACCGGAGGCTTGAACTTGCATACCCTAAAAACACGGATTTACCTTTGCCACCGGAACAACAATGGCCGAACGAAAAGGCATGATTTTAAATGTGTGAAATGGGAAAAGAAAATCGATAAAAATGTGATTTGAAAAATTAGTATTGCCTTTTTCAAAAGCCTTTAAACATTCACAACAATTTTTTGTGTCGGCAAAAACAAGTGTAGAGGCTGAATGTAAAGCAGCAAGGTCTGTTCGAAGACAGGGCGAGCGAATTGAAATGAAGCATCTACTCTTGTGCGCGGTGGCGAAGGTTACTGAATGGAAGGAATGTTCCGAACCGGTTCGGAGAAATGCGTGGAATGAAGTTACCGGAGGCACAGGAGCCATAAGCTTCTAAAGATGGAGTGAGGAATTGTAAGCTTCCCGAGAAATGAATAATGAAAAATATTGTTTCTATGATTTAATTTATTTTACGGGAATAGGATTTCTTTTTTTGTACACGTCATGCCTAAGAAACATGCTTGTGATTAGATTATTAGATGCTAAACAGGTATCTTCAAAAAATATTTCACTTATAGTTTTATGCCTCAAAATAACAAACAATATAAACCTCAGAGTAATTGGCAAGATTTCGAAAAGTTTTGCCATACTCTATGGGGTGAGTTGCTCCAAGACCCAAATATTCAATTAAATGGTCGTAGTGGACAAGAACAACATGGTGTAGATGTTTATGGTCACTCTATTGATGGTGTGTTTACCTGTATTCAATGTAAGGGAAAAGATGGAAATCTCGGAAAAGAGGTTACAGAAAAAGAACTGATTGATGAAGTTGAAAAAGCTAAAAAATTTGTTCCTCTACCGGACGTATTTATTTTAGCCACAACGGCACCAAATGATGCAAAGATACAGGAGGTTGCCCGCAAGCTTGAAGAAGAGAATAAGAAAAAAGGGCTATTCAAAGTAAAAGTTTGGGGTTGGGATGAAATATGCCAAAGGTTGGTTCATTCCCCTAAAACAATAAAACAGTTTTATAGCGAAGAAATACTATCTGATAAAATTGACTCTTTGCTGGCAGCAATTACAGACCGAGATAAGATTTTTGAAAAAGAAAGTGAGAATAGTGCCAGTATTAATGAAAATAAGATATTACAGGCATTCAAAAATTCATCTGAATACCTAGCGAATTGGAAGCAAACCCTTTCCGTAAATGACAAGTGGATTGAGCGGAAACAGGAAGACGATTGGTTTACGAGTGTTCATTCCCAGTTTCATTCCAGTACAATTTTGTTAGGAGAGCCAGGAACAGGTAAAAGCGCGCTTTTGGCAAGGATTACTCAACAGTTACTTGAAGATAATCAAATTGTTTTGGGCATTAAAGCTGATAAGTTGGGGCATAGCGTTACTGATTTTAGATCTTTAAGTGAATATCTGCATTTACCAGCTCCAATTCATGAATGTGTAAATCAGCTTGTAAAAACACGACAGGTCTTTATTCTTTTAGACCAACTCGATGCCCTGAGTGAGTTGATTGATGTGAAAACGAACAGACTCTCGGTACTCCTTGACCTCGTGCAATCACTTCACAATACTCCTAATGTTCATATTATTGCTTCCTCACGTCCTTTTGAATTTCAATACGACCACCGATTTAATAGTCTAGAAGCCCATGAAATAAAACTACCATTGCTGGAATGGGAAGATGTGCAAGCAACATTTGATGATTTAGGCATAGAACTCAAATTTATGGATGATGAATTCAAAGAGTTCTTAAAACGCCCAAGTAATCTTAATTTCTATCTTCAATATATTCAGAATCATCCACAGGAACATTTTAAATCGCACATTGAGCTTTATGAGCATATTTGGGCTAACTCACTTGGAGAAAGAAATGAAAGGAAAAGAAGAGCAGCACTTTTAGTCTCAATTGCGACAGAAATGACGGAAGATGCCAAGCAAGGGCTTCCACTGTTTAAGTATGAAGAAAATTTAGAAGACATAGATTATTTATGCAGTGCTGGCATTCTGACAAAGAGTATTGATAAAAAACAAGTATCGTTTGCCCACCAGACACTTCAGGCTTTTGTTTGGACACGTTCTATCGTCAAGACGGGAACCTTAACTGAGTTTGTTTTTTCTCACCAGAATAATTTGAATATTAGGCCTAAACTCAATACTGCGTTAGTTTATCTTAGAGAGGCCGACCCGGAAGAATATAAGAATCAGATTCAGTCTCTTCTATTGAATAATTTTCAAAAACTTAGAAAGCACATCCTCTATTTGTTAATCGAGACCATAGGCTCTAGTCCGTTGTCTCGTGATGAAGAAATTCTGATTATCTCAAAGCTTCTGGACAATGAAAATTTGTTTTTGAAAATATGCCAAAGTATTTCAGTACAGACGGATTGGTTTGATAAATTGAAGAACTCTCATATTGCATTTTGGATGCAAGGTAATGAAATCCAGAAGAGAGGAGCCATCATCATTCTTTCATCTGTCATTTCAGAAAAGCATGAAGAGGTAATTTCTCTTTTAGACAAATATTGGAAAAATGAAAAGGAAATTAACAGCTTATTTTATGTCCTTCAAGAAAACGACAAATGGGATGAACGAAGCTTGAAGCTAGCTAGTTTTCTAATGAAACTTGACGAAACCAGAGCATATGCAGCGCAAGATATTGTGTCTTTGATATCTTATGAGAACCCGGAATTAGCACCAGCTATTGCCGTAGAATATTTTAATAATCAATTTGACAGGTTGGAAAAACAAGGACCAGAGGAAGTTGCAATAGAAGAAAATGAGGATAAGGAATTATTACAATGGAAAATTGAAAATGCCGAGCGTGTCCCATTTGAAAGATTGGCAGAACTGAACCATCAATGGCATAACTTAGGAGCCTTTGCCAAAGCTTCACCAAAAGAATTTATTGAATGTTTCTGGCTATTTTTTGAGAGATTGACAGAAAAATTGAAGACGAAGTATGAACCGATTCAAGAAAGATATTCAAATGTATCTGGTACATGGTTTCGCTTAGCTGAGGAGGATGGTGATTCAGAAAAATTATATCTTACCGGAGCACTTGAAGATGCTATAAAACTTTTCGCCATTCAGAATTCTGACAATTTCATCAGTTTCGTCTCGGAAAAGAAAAAGAGCGTATTTTCCTCTCACCATCGCTTATTAATAAAAGGATTATTACAACTTGTTGCAAGTCATTCGGATTTTATATTGGATTATCTACTGGAGGATGATAGGCGGTTTTTTCTAGGGGAAAACTATAACAGTTCTAATAGATGTTCCTTGAAGCTTATTTCTGCATTGTTTCCCAACCTAGAGTCATCAAATCGTAAGTTGCTTGAGAGCAAAATTTTATCCATAGAGGCTTATAAGCCAGAGGATAAAACCGATGCAAAAATGCGTAGAGATTATTTAAGATGGAATAGAGGTGTTCGGTTTGACTTTTTGTCTATTTTACCCGAAGAGGAGTTATCCCCGGAGGCGCGTAGAATTATAAAAGAGGAGAAAAGAAAATTTGGCGATAAGGTAAGAAATCCGTTGGTGCTAGAAAGACAGTCAGGATTTCTAGCGGCTGAAAGCCCAATGTCTCTTGACCAAATGGAATTGGCGAGTATTGAAGATATTGCGAAGTGTTTTAAAGAGTTCAAAGAAGACGACCATTGGGGAGTTATGCGATATCTAAGTAGTTCTGAACATGCGAAGACATTAGGTGAGCTTTGTAAAAAAAATCCAGAAAAAGCTTTCGCTGTTGCCGAATTACTTCCTCTAGAAAAGAGCACAGCAATTGAGTATGTTATTGAGTCCTTTTCAGAAAGTAACAAAGACCTGCAAGACTTACAAAATATCATCAGCCATTTTAATTCAAAAGGATTTAATTCGGACAGCTTTTATCAATCCTGTGCTAAGGCTATAAAAAAGAGAATTGAAAGGCCTGATGGGCTTTCAAATGAGTGGTGCAATAGACTTGAGTCTTGGATGAATAATGCCAATAATGGATGGCCAATTGCCCGAACAAATGAAAACAAGAAAGAAGAGAGAAAGGAAAGCTTAATTTGGTATGACAGTGGGCGTGTTGTACCTCAAGGAAACTATACTTTAATCGAAGCAATATCTTATGGACTTCTTTTTAGAGAGAAACCGGAATATAAACGTTGGCTAGATTTCTTAGGAAGAAGCTTGAAATATAGAGATGCTATTGAATTGTGGGAGTTTGCTTTAGTATACCTGATAAAAAGGTTTCTTCCATGGTCTGATGCGAGTGATACAAATGAATTTTTATTGAGGCTAAGTCAGGCGTATCCACAGATTATTGGCGGACGAGATTTTGGGATTACAATTGCAAGTGCCGTTCATTGGATGGATGATGCAATGCTGAATGACTGGATGACAAAAGTCTTTTTGTTATCATCTGATTCAAGTGACCAATTATTTGGAGAGATATTAGGCTTTCGAATTATTCTTAAAGCTAATCATAATTGGTGTGAAGTAGAGTATAATAAATTGCGAAAAACGGAAAATGTTAAAGCATTAATTGGCTTTGCTTATTCAATAAGAAAATTATGGGAATATCGAGAACATCGCTCAAATTGCTCAAATTATTTTATAGAATTGCTTGGGTTGCAGAATGATGAAATTGATGAAATCCTTACGTGGATTCTACATCATGAAAGTAATGTAGACCTCAGTCCTCAATTTAAATCTGTTCTTGATGCTTTTATTGACAACAGAACATTCGAAAGAAGTAAAACCCGGTTTGTCTCCCGAACATTAGCTTCTTTAACACCTCATATGCCAGAAAAAATATATGAAGTCTCTCAGCAGATGATAAATGGTTCGGGGCAGGAATTGGGAGATATAAGAACATCCATGGCGGCAGACGCTCCAGAGTTGGTGACTATTGCTATTACACTTCATAATCTCGGAACGCACTATCAACATAAAGGACTGGATTTATTCGAACAATTACTGGAAATCAATGCATATAAAGTAATGGATGCTTTGTACGAAGTTGACAGTAGGCCTAGACTACAAAATAGAAAAAAATTGGCTAGGAGAAGATAATGATGGAAATTGCAAAAGGAATCAGAAATATAGACTATCAGGCTCTTGATTTATTTAGTCCACTAAATGAAGATTGGATAAAGGCGTTTGGTTATTTTGAGAATAGAATAAAAGAACGCTATCTTGAACCTGTCAGAATACTAATGGATGCAGAGGATACGGTCTCTGCCCCCAATAGAAAATTTGGTTTTACAATCATGTCTATAGATTGCTTGTTAATTGAAGCCTTGCAATCATTTCGAGATGGAATTGAAGATAGCTCAGGAAAATCTGGCTCAATATTCAGAGATTTTCTAACGCAAAGAGGTTCTTTCAGTATTCATTTTAATAATATTCAAGCGGATGATTTCTTTAGGAAAGTACGATGTAATTTATTACACCAGGCTCAAACATCGAATGATAACAAAATTTGGACTGTTGGAGAGATGGTAACGCGTCATGATGGGATAACAACAATTAACCGAATTAAATTCCATATGGCAATTATTGAAGAATTTGAAATCTATTTGGAAGAGTTGAAAGAGAGAAAAGACAAACTTCTGTTAGAGAATTTCAGAAAAAAGATGGATTTTATCTGTTCATTATAAAAGTTCTACAATTTCGTTTCAAAAGATCCTTCAGTTATTTGAGTTTTATATTGGATAAAGAAAATTAAGCATTTGGGAAAAGAAAGCTTAATAAATAATTGTTAGAAAAATATCGCCAGTTTTTCCCTTAGTTATAGCAAAATTTTCGTTTTAGGATTTTTAATATAAAATCTCTGGAATTGTAAAAAGCAAGGACAATTTCATTTAGGTATTTCATAAGAAGATTACCTTCATTTACATCTTTATCTTTTGGTTCTATAGCCTATTGGATTCCGTTCAACCTTTTTCGGCTCTTTCATTAGCTCAGTCAAGGCCTGATAGATTTCCGAAAACTGGAGATTAGTATTGACTTCCAACTGCTCAATTCTTTTCAAAAGTTCATCATATCCTATGGCAAGTTGACGCATTAAAACAAATGCACGCATAATTGAAATATTAATTTCTATCGCCGATTGTGAGCGTAGTACGCTGGAGAGCATAGCAATGCCCTGCTCGGTAAATGCCAAAGGTAAGGCCGGACTATATTTAACCGACTTAGGAAGCTTATCACAAATTGTGATAAGCTCTGTCCATTCATCTTTTGTAAGTTGAAACATAAAATCGCTTGGAAACCGATTCGAATTACGTCTGACAGCTTGTTTTAAAGCCCTTGTCTCTACTTGGTACAATTCAGCAAGATCAAAATCAAGCATAACCCGGTTGCCCCTGATTTCAAATATCTTCTCTTGTATTAATTGTAGTTCCATCATAAAAATTTTAAGGTTTAAATGCATTTCCCATTGAACCAAGGTTTTTGGAAAGGTTTTTCATGTCATGCCCGATTTTCTGATCAGTAATCCGAGCGTATATTTGGGTGGTTTTTAAACTTGTATGACCTAGCATCTTACTAACCGTTTCTAAAGGAACCCCTTTAGCTAATGTAACTGTCGTTGCAAAAGTATGCCTGGCCAAGTGAAAAGTTAGGTTTTTCTCAATACCGCAAACGTCAGCGATTTCTTTTAAATATCCATTAATGTTCTGGTTACTAATAACAGGAAGGACATAACCGTCACCTGACATCCCTTTATATTTATCTAGTATAAGTTTTGCTATTTTCAGCATTAAAACATCGGACTGCACTCCGGTTTTTTCCCTTTTCTTTCTTATCCAAAATGTTCCATCAAAGGCTTTTTGAATATGTTCATTCTTTAAATTCTTGACATCTATATACGACAGTCCGGTAAAACAACAGAAGACAAAAACATCCCGAACCTGTTCAAGACGTTTAACCTTAAACTTTTTTCGCATCATGGCAACCAATTCGTCTTGGGTAAGGTATCCGCGATCAGATTTTTTTCTTTTTATCTTAAAATTTGAAAATGGATCGGATGAAATCCAATTATTATTGCGTGCAATGTTTACAATCGTTTTTAAGTGCTGAAGATACTTTACTTTGGTATTTGTATCGCAATTCCAGGTGGTAGTCAAATAATCATCAAATCCCTTTATAAAACTATAATTGATCTGACGGAATGATATGTCACTCCTCTTGTGTTTTTCCTTAATATACTCCGTCAGACGCTTGTATGTACGCTTATATTTTGCAACAGTAGCCGATGATAAGTCTTTCCCCTCACGTTTGCTCAAACCATCATTATACTCTTTAAAAGTTTCCAACAACTTATTATTCTTTACCGTTGTTCCTAAATAAGCTTCCCTTATTTGTTCGGCAGTAATCAAAACATCATGACGCTTTAATTCTTTATAGTGAAATTTTAGCTCAGCCCTCAAATCGTCCAACTTCTCATTTATTGCATGCGCATGTTTTGAATCGCCAGATGCACGGTTTTCTTCATCATCCCAAAGTTCAATGGGAATAGTGATTTCTGATGTAAATGGGGCTCGTTCCCCGTTCAAAGTAAGAAATACCCTGATACTTACCTCTCCATTCTTGTTTACATAGTTTTTCCTAGGGTAGAAGAAAATCTTAAAATTGTCACTCATTTTGCTAAAAATTAACGTTTAAAACTACATTAACCAATCGAGCTATCCTGTGACAAAATGTGACAAATCAGAGACTTATGTTTGTTACAGAAAATTTTTACGAAAAAAGCTTCTGTAACAAAATTGGTACAAAAAAGTACCCAAAACTGGCATTTTTTGACTTTTAAATGACTTTTACTGGAAGCAAAAAATCCGTGTAAGCTCTTAATCTACACGGATTTTCATCATTTGACGATAAAATGTCTTTTTTAAAAAGTGACTCAGCTGGGTCTCGAACCCAGGACCCCATCCTTAAAAGGGATGTGCTCTACCAACTGAGCTACTGAGTCATCCTGTTAAAACCTTTGTTTCTCAAAGGCGGGTGCAAAAGTAATATTTATTTTTTTTTACACAAACCCACATAACCATTTTTCAATAAAAAACCCGCCAAAGGCAAAATTGTTTTTAATGCCAATAAATCAAGACACTCATTTCCAAAAGAATACTCAGAGAATATTATCATTTTAACTTTAAAAGCGACAATGATTTTTAATTAACATGAATGATATATCAAGCTACCGTCAGCGAAATATATTTCGACTTTTTTGAAGGAATTCAAATTTATAATTAGCTTTGATTTTGACATGTTTCATATTAATGTATTGAATTATCCAAACTAAATCATTAGCTGTTATATGACTATTGATGGATTTATTGTTATTGGAATAATTGTTTTTACCATCGTAGCCCTTGCTAAAGAGATCATGAGACCAGGATTGATCTTCTTTACTGCTGCTGTTTTGCTCATGGCCCTCGGAATTCTTTCAGGGGACGAAGTTCTGGCTGGTTTCTCTAATAAAGGGATGATCACGATAGGTATCCTGTTTATTGTAAGTGAGGGCGTCCGGCAATCAGGGATATTAAACCGACTGGCACAGTCATACCTTCCGCGAAAAAGAGGGAAAATGGTCTTTTTGATTCCACGGATCATGTTTCCTGTCTCGGTGCTATCTGCTTTTTTAAATAACACTCCGGTTGTAATTATTTTTGCTCCGATCATAAAAAAATGGTCAGAAACACTGAATCTTTCTTCCAAGAAATTTTTAATTCCCTTGTCTTATGCAACAATTTTAGGTGGAATGTGCACACTGATCGGGACATCTACAAACCTTGTTGTTCATGGATTAATTCTTGAAAATGGGTATCAGGGCTTTGGCATGTTTGAACTAGGGAAAGTGGGAATTATAATTGCAATTATCGGTACATTGTATATGTCGATAGCCGGCAATAAACTATTACCTGGCGAAAAAATTCTTTTTAAACAGAAAAGTACTACTGACTATAAAGATTACTACTATGACATTGTTATTCCTGAAACCAGTAATTTAATTGGACTTGAAATAAAAAACGGAAGGATTAAGGAATTAAAAAACCTGATTATTAAAAGCATTGAAAGAGACAATAACATTATTGAGACACAAAAAGGGAACTTTCCGATCCAGGCAAACGATAAATTGCACATGGCAGGAAAGTCAGATCGTCTCACATATATTTTATCCAATGATAATGTAAAGCTCAGCGGAATCGATTTGCTTAAAAATATTCCCAAAAAAGAACTAAAACAGTATGAAGCAGTGATATCACCACGATTCCCGGGCGTTGAAAAAACCATCCCGGAATTTAATTTTTATGATCATTACCAGGCAGTTGTCATTGCTATCCATCGAAACGGAGAACGTATTTCTACCAACCTGGGAAATCTGAAACTCAAAGCCGGAGATAACCTTGTTTTGTTAACTACGGAACGATTTATTCAAAACTGGGGCGAGTCCAAAATTTTCTACCTTACTTCTTATATTCGTGATTATCGTACCACCGGTTCGTTCTGGAAAAAGTGGCTGGCTTTTATTATTCTCTTGTTAATGATCGTGGGGTCCACAGTAGGAAAATTTTTCCATTCTCCGTCAAATATCAATTTCGATATGTTTTATTTTTCGGCGATTGCTGCTACTTTGTTAGTGTGGATGAAAATTTTGCCACATCAAAAATATACCAAAGCAATAAGCTGGGATGTACTGATTACTATTGCCTGTGCTTTTGCTATCAGCAAAGCGATGCAAAATTCAGGTGCTGCCGAATCCATTGCACATACAACAATTAATTTAAGTAAATCACTTGGACCAATTGGTGTTCTTGCTTCATTGTATATTATCACAGCAATTTTTACTGAAATTATAACAAACAATGCTGCAGCAGCCATTGTTTTTCCAATTGCACTCGCAGCAGCCCAGCAAATGAATGTGAATCCAAAACCGTTTTTTGTAGCCATTGCCATTGCTGCTTCGGCCAGTTTTTCAACTCCAATTGGCTATCAAACCAATCTTATTGTACAGGCCTACGGAAATTATCGGTTTAAAGATTATTTAAAAATTGGTCTGCCACTAAATTTTCTTGCGTTTGTTTTATCGTTATTATTCATTCCTCTGTTTCTGGCATTTTTCTTAAAATTACGATTTGGGTGAATATTTACCATTCCAATCTGTTTCCCATATGGGTTGAAATAAAAATTTTATCTTTGCAAACCTTAGATTAAAATTGTAAAGATTCAAAAGAGCTCTTTCATGAAAGAATATTCACTAAGCAATTTACGGGAACTGGAGGCAGAAGCCATCCATATCATTCGCGAGGTGGCGGCTGAGTTTGAAAACCCGGTGATGCTTTACTCAATTGGGAAAGACTCTTCGGTGATGGTGCGGTTGGCTGAAAAAGCTTTTTACCCAGGAAAAGTTCCGTTCCCGCTCATGCATATCGACTCCAAATGGAAGTTCAGCGAGATGATTGAGTTTCGCGATAATTATGCCAGCGAAAAAGGCTGGGATTTGATCGTCCATTACAATAAGGAAGGATATGAACAGGGTATAGGGCCGTTTACCCACGGTAGTAAAGTACACACTGATGTAATGAAAACACAGGCTTTGCTTGCCGGACTAAACAAATATAAGTTCGATGCAGCTTTTGGTGGCGCCCGACGTGACGAGGAAAAATCCCGGGCAAAAGAGCGTATTTTCTCCTTCCGTGACAAATTTCACCAGTGGGACCCGAAAAACCAGCGGCCTGAACTATGGAACATTTATAATGCCCGGGTAAAAAAAGGCGAATCGATCCGCGTTTTTCCTATTTCTAATTGGACAGAGCTCGATATCTGGCAATACATTCGTTTGGAAAAAATTCCTATCGTGCCGCTTTATTTTGCAAAAGAACGTCCTATTGTTAATGTTGACGGAAACCTGATTATGGTGGACGATGACCGCATGCCTAAAGAATTGGCAGCAAAAGCTGAGATGAAAAAAGTCCGGTTTCGTACGTTGGGATGTTATCCGCTCACCGGAGCAGTCGAGTCGGAAGCAGACACCATCGAAAAGATTGTTGAAGAAATGATGACGGTTACTGTTTCTGAACGTACAACTCGTGTAATTGACTTTGACCAGGAAGCATCAATGGAACAGAAAAAACGGGAAGGATATTTTTAATAAAAAGACGTAACATTTTTTGTCATTTCGAGTGAGATACGAACGAGAAATCTAAGCGAAAGATTTCTCCTCCAAAGTCGTCGAAATAACAGAAAAACAAAACAAAATGACAGATTCAAAACTCAATATAAAAGAATTTCTTGATCAGGATCAGCGAAAAGATTTACTCCGCTTGCTTACTGCAGGGAGTGTTGATGATGGAAAATCAACGCTTATTGGGAGGCTGATGTTCGACAGTAAAATGTTGTATGAAGACCAACTGGCAGCACTTGAACGCGACAGTAAACGAGTTGGCCACGCCGGTGAAGATATTGATTATGCCCTTCTTTTAGATGGACTTAAAGCTGAACGTGAACAGGGAATTACCATTGATGTGGCCTACCGTTATTTTTCCACAGCCAAACGAAAATTTATTATTGCTGATACTCCCGGACATGAACAATACACCCGGAATATGATCACCGGAGGTTCAACAGCCAACCTAGCAATTATTCTTATTGATGCCCGCCATGGTGTAATTACGCAAACCAAAAGACATACTTTCCTGGTTTCATTGCTTGGAATAAAACATGTGGTTGTGGCCATCAATAAAATGGATCTGGTGGATTTTAGTAGCGATGTATTCGATAAGATCCGCAAAGATTATGAAGCTTTTGTTGCCCAACTCGATATTCCAGATGTTCGGTTTATTCCAATTTCAGCACTGAAAGGAGATAATGTGGTGGAGACTTCAGACCATATGCGCTGGTACCACGGGCCTTCTATGCTCGAGTTTCTGGAAACCATTCATATCAGCAGCGATCGTAACTTTACCGACCTGCGTTACCCGGTTCAATATGTGTTACGCCCGGATATTAAATTTCGTGGATTTTCAACTTCAGTTGCTTCGGGTATTATATCAAAAGGTGATGAAGTAATGGTCCTCCCTTCGCTTAGGAAATCAAAGGTAAAATCGATCGTTACTTACGACGGTGAACAGGATTATGCCTTTCCGCCACAATCGGTAACAATTACACTGGAAGATGAAATCGATATCTCCCGTGGAGATATGCTGGTACACCCCGATAACCTCCCACGTATTGAACGCCAGTTTGAGGCTATGCTCGTCTGGATGGACGAAACTCCCATTAACCTCTCCACACAGTTTTATATCAAGCACGCAAACAACTCGGCAAAGGCCCGCGATTGACCAGATAAAATATAAAGTTGATGTAAACACACTGGAAAAGCAAGGTATTGAAAAGTTCAGTCTTAACGAGATCGGACGAGTAGTTATAACCGCCACAAAACCAATGTTTTTTGACCCTTATAGGAAGAATAAACAAACCGGCTCATTCATCCTTATCGACCCGGTAACGCACAACACCTGTGCAGTAGGTATGATCATTGATCGGTTGGAAAGTAAAAACCTGCCCTCACGAATTACGGATAACGACCGTGAAAAAATTGCACAGGGAAAATCACTGATTCAACCAACTGAATATCAACAAAAATACAACCAGAAAGGTGAAACAATCTGGATTACCGGATTACATGGATCTGGCAAAAATGAGTTGGCCTTTAGTTTGGAGAAAAAGTTATTTGAAAATGGGGCTATCGCGGTTTTAATTGATGGTAGTTCTGTGCGTTCAGGTTTAAGTCGTGAGTTAGATTTCTCTCCGGCTGACAGAGCCGAAAGTTTACGTCGTGTGGCACATATTTGCCGAATACTTAACGATCAGGGTATTATTGCCATTGCTTCGTTCATTTCGCGCAATGAATCATTACGAGGGCAGATAGCAGAAATAATTGGTAAAGATCGTTTCCATCTGGTTTATATGGATGCAACACTTGACTATTGCAAAAACAACAAACCAGAACTTTACGAACTGGTTGAACAGGGAAAAACGAAAGGTCTACCGGGTATTGATTTGGAATACGATGCACCAACTAATGCTGCGCTTGTATTTAAACCAGAGAAAAATGAGCAAAATTTAGATGATGTCATGAATTATCTGGCGGCAAACAAAATATTTCCGGCACATTAAAAACTGAAAAAGCTTCTTAAAACGAAGCCTTTTCAATTTTAAAAAGGCAAACCTGTAAGCCGGGTTCTGTAATCTTCCGAAGTAAATCGAAAGAACCTTTATCATTTATCTTGTCCCGACATCACTGCCGGGATCCTGCAGCCTACCCCTCCTGACTCCCTTGTGCAAGGAGCAAAGCGAGCTACTTTGCTGTACCGCAACAGCGGCAAACAATCAGGATATACATGGCTTTGCAACCCGTGAGACGTACGGCTGACGATGTTACCACCTTCACCGGTGCGCTTTTGCCGCACCTTTTCACCCGTTCCTCGTTATGGACACGCCAAAACAAGGTGGTTATTTTCTGTTACGTTGCTATCCCCTTTCAAAGATCTTCCCGTTAAGAAGCACGGTGCCCTGTGTTGCCCGGACTTTCCTCTCTCGATAAATCGGGAGCGATAAAGCGGCCTGCCAGTGCAAAAATACGAATTAGTTACGAGTTTATAAGTCTGGATTCAAATTTCGCATATCTTCAAATAGAACTTCCCACACCTTTTCTGATCCTGTCCCAAAATCTTTTTCTTTTTTTACCACAAGAATGGGTAGAGCAAACTTATTTCTGCTAATCAGAATCGTATCGTTTTCAACTATTTCAAACAAATCTGTACTGAAGCCAATTTTACCGGAATATTCAAGATTTTTAGATTCTAGTATTCCTTCCAAAATATGTATGGAATTAGTTCTAAAAATAACCCTGTTTTTAATTTCCGAACTTGACAAAAGAACCTGTTCTATGTCTTCGTTCAAGTCTAATTCTTCAAAGAATCGACCGCAGTCTTCATTCGAGTAAAATGTGCTATAAATCATTTTTTTTGCCTGTTCTCTAAATTCTTTTTCCAGGTTTTCGTCAAGGTAAATTGTAATATAATCATTTAAATCTTTTACCTTCTGTACCGCCCTTACTTCGAACGCATGCAAAGCTTCCGGAGATATCTCATTGCTAATAAATCCATCTTCAATGCTCTGAAACTGATCCTGCTGAATTTTGTATCGCGTCGTTTCAGAACTACTATTACTGCAGTCCTCGGCTGTTATCAGGCAAACAAGCATAAAAAGAGACAATATTTTAAAAATTCCCTTCATTCTTTAATTCCGTTCTGTTTAAAACGTAACCTTGATATTTTATCACCACCATATTGTGTGTCAATTATCTCGATATCGCGTAAACTGCTCGTGGGTAATGTTAACTTATTAATGAACTCCCACTTGTTAAAAGTTTCCATTCCAACCGTGCCTTCTAAAACCTGGAATATTTTTACACTGTCATTGAACATGTTATCCAGATTTTCGCGTCTTTTCAGCCAGTCGGAGACATTGCTGGTAGAAAAGTAATGAATCATCAACGCGTAATCGTCCGGTCTCAATTTAATATTTTCAGTCCGGTTAAATTTATTCAGTGTTCTTTTGATTGTATCGGTGAGATAATAAGGTGTTTCAACAATAAAATTGATTTCACGCTCATGTGTTTTAATTGAAAAACATCCGCTACTGTCACACAAATAATTCACCGGCGACTCGTTCGATAAGACTGTTACTTCAATCACACCATTGTTTACCTGCTCTTTGGTATAACTGTCATAGAAACAAAAATTATAAACCTGCGTGTACAACAAATTCGATCCCAAATAAAAAATCAATAATATAATAACAGTGAAAAACGGAATTATATAAAACAACCGATTTGATTTGTCAGTAGGCTGATCTTCTTTCAAATCTTTATTTAAAAGTTTAAATTCATCCCAGCTTCTGTATCCGACATATTTCGACAAAAAATTAAGTATGTCAATTCGGGGAAGCTTTGAACTCTCCGATTTCATGTGTGTATAAAACCACTTTTCACTTATATTTTCGTGCAACTTTATCCTGAGATCATCCTGAAAATCTATAATATTCTGCCCTTTCCAATCAGCAACTGACCCGGGTATTTCAGGGTACGATTGCTTCATTTCTTCTGCAATCTTCTTTTTAAGCCTTTCGAAAAATTTGTTTTCAGAAATTCTCATAAAATCTTAAACGAAATATAATAAATCAAACAAATAAAAAGTCAGTTTACAAGATGATTACAAACGTTTTACAAATACTGATACAATTGGTCTGCTTAAATTGAATCTGGTTTTTAATCTAAAATATTAAAGTTATGAAAAAATCGACAATTAATCTTAAAGGTATTAAATCATCTTCCGGGTTCCAATTTCTCAGAATTGGTTTAATAATCGGCTTTCTGCTAAATTTAAGTATGGTTTTTGCTTCCTGTAACAAATCAGATGACAAAGCAGTGATGCAAGCATTCGAACTAAGAATGAATGGAAAATCGGATCAGGCAAAAGAAATGCTTTTAACCATTATAAAAGAAGATCCGAAAAATGCGCTGGCACAATATGAACTTGCGCGCACGCTGAATTATATAAATATGATTCCAACCGAAGAAGCGACAAAGGCGATAAAATCGGCAAAAGATATTGAACCTGAAAATTTGATTTATGCATATGGTTATGCAAAAAACTGTTTTCTTGAAGCATTTATGGCGATGCAACAGGGAGGTGGAGATGTAAAAGTATTAATAGATAAAACGTGCGATGAATTTAACAATGTACTGAAACTGGATCCTGGTTACAATGAAGCTTTAATGTATCTCGTAGAAATTCATGGAATGTTGCCGGCAGAAATGGGCGGCGATAAAACCAAAGCTGAGAAATACGCTCAAATGCTGGAAAAACAGGATAAATTTTACGGCGCAAGAGCCCGACTTGTAATGATGCCGGAAGGAACAAATATGATTGAATACTGGAAGAATTATATCAGTAAAAATGGAGAGAGCCCGGAGGCATTAAATGCGTTAGCTGCAGCTGCACTTTTGAACGATGATTTGGAAACGGCAAAGGAAAGCTTTACAAAAGCGATGACGATAGACAAATCACAGAATATAAGGTTGCTCGATCTTGCCCGTTTCCATATGATGAAAGTAATGCAAAACCGGGATGCTGCTGCCGAGGAATTACCAAAAGCCAAAGCTTACATTGATCAGTATCTTGCATCTAAACCGGAACCTATACGCCCGTTAAAAGCCTATGCTTTAGGAATGAAAATTAACATAGAACGATTTTTAGGGAATAATGCTGAGGCTGAAAAAGCCATGAATGACGCAAGTACGTTAGATTCTCATTTTTCGCGTGCATTTGGAATTCCATCGCTGGCACAGTTCGAACCACCAACTATACCGGATCATCAGTTTGTATCCTTTTTCTCTCCTTTTTAATACATTAGATTATTACAATGCATAATGCTTTACAGAAAATTATTTCGTAAATTATATTAAAAACAAAATCAACGCTTTGAGTACCTATAAAATTATTCCTGAATTTCGATGAATCCCAATGCTTTCTTTGCTTGACCAAAAATTTAAACTGAATGGAAATCAACAAGTCTGAAAAAAATGAACTCCTGGAAAAACTGAACGAATTATTAAAAAAACAATCACTCTTTCAGCAGGAAATCAACGAATTACAATTGCAAATTACAACTTTACAGGTTAAGGATAAATCAGAAGAAATTTCTAAAGAAAAATTGGGTACGAAAGAAATTGAAACTATTAAGTCAAGGGAAATCGAGAAAAAAGAGATTGAAAAAATCATTCAGAGAAGAGATTTCCAAAAGGTAAAAACTGAAGTTAAAGAGAAGAAAAAAAGCGAAATAAGTGCTGAACTCGAAAAGTTTATTGGAGAAAATCTCATCAATAAAATTGGAATTGCGGTTCTAATTATTGGCGTTGGAATTGGTGCAAAATATGCGATAGACAACAACCTCATTTCGCCATTGGTGCGAATAATTCTCGGCTACCTGATTGGTTGTATTCTGGCTTTGTTCGCAATCCGGCTTAAAAAAAGATACATCAATTTTAGCGCGGTACTTTTTAGCGGTGCCATGGCAATCTTTTATTTCATCAGTTATGCAGCTTATACATACTACAATTTGTTCCCATATGTAGTTGCTTTTGTGCTTTTGGTTGTAATTACTGTTCTTACGGTTGCTCTGTCGCTGTATTATAATCGACAGGTAATTGCGCACTTTGGTTTGGCAGGCGCTTATATCGTACCATTTATTTTATATTCCCCTATTTCAAGTGCTGTGGTTTTGTTTACTTATATGGTGATTATCAACCTCGGCATTCTATTCATTTCGACAAAAAAACAATGGAAACCGCTGAATTACATTTCATTTGTTGCAACATGGGCGATCTTTTTCTCGTGGTTCGCCTCTAAAAATTATAATAACCAACTCGGGATTGCACTCACTTTCGTTTCCCTGTTCTTTGCCATTTTTTACCTGGTATTTTTATCATACAAACTTATCCTGAAAGAAAAATTCCGTATCGATGATATTGTATTTCTGCTAATGAATACTGCCATACTTTATTTGGTTGGTTATGTGGCTATCAATGCACAGGTAAGCGCCAAAGAATATCTGGGATTGTTCACAATAATCAATGCCTTTTTACATGGAATAACATGCTATCTTATTTATAAATCAAAACAGGAGGATAAAACCCTTTTTTACTGGACAATAGGATTGGTGATTGCTTTTTTGACCATTACCATTCCTGTTCAGTTTAATAGTTATTATACTGCAATAATTTGGTCAATAGGAACAGCTTTGCTTTTCTTATTTTCAAAAAGTAAAAAAATTAATGTTTACGAGAATATTTCGTATGTTTTAATACTGTTAGCAACTTTTGCCACATTAACCAACTGGTCTCATGCTTCATATAACTTTTACGGAAATGAAATAGAAAAACTTTATCTGCCGGTTTTCAATATGGGATTTTTATCTTCTCTTATAGTTATAATATCGTTTTGCTTTATATTTTATGTGAACGGGAAGTCGAAACAAGCAGATGAAAAAACGATATCAAGAACCAATTTTTTTGATGTTGTATTTCCTCTTCTGATCCTATTTATAGCTTATTTCACATTTTTCAACCAAATCTCACTTTACTGGAATAACGTTCAGATAAGAACTTCTTACGAATCAACACTACAAGGCATCTGGATAAAACAATTCGACCGATTAAATGCTGATGTTTCAAAATTTATGGCACTCTGGCTAATTAATTACTCATTATTATACGTCTCCATATTATCCTTTGTAAATTTCAAATGGTTTAAAAACAAAAATTTCGATGGTTTTATAGTGGTTGTAAACTTTATAATAATGTTGATCTTTTTAACAGCCGGACTTGCTAATTTGTCAGGACTTCGTGAAAGTTATTTAAGTCAGAGTCTGCCATCAAATTATGATGTAAGCATCTATCACATACTTATCCGGTATATTTCACTGGCGTTTTTTGCGTTGATTCTTTATTCAACTTCCCGGTTTGTAATTTCCCGAATCAATGTTGAAATTTTCAAGATTGTATTTGAAATCGTTTTGTGTGCTTCAATTGTATGGATTAGCAGCAGCGAATTAATTCAGTGGCTTTATCTTTCTGGCTCTACCGAAATATATACATACGGCCTCAGTATTTTATGGGGAGTTTTTTCATTGATTTTTATAATTTATGGCATCTGGAAGAAGAAAAAACACATCCGGATATCCGCCATGGCACTTTTGGGAGTAACACTAATCAAGCTCTTCTTTTACGATTTAACCAACCTGAAAACAGTACCAAAAACCATCGTTTTTATTTCTATTGGTATCTTGTTTTTAATCATCTCTTTCCTTTACAACAAGTACAAAAAATTAATATTTCCTGAATATGATAAACCGAATTAAAGAATAAATCAATTTTGGTTCAGACAATGAAGATGATGATTTGAAGAGATTGGATTATGGAGTAACGGCAGGGGTTGCAATAGCGATTAAATCTATCCAAATTGGCTTAACCTATGGTTTGGGAGTAGCTAATATTTCAGCTTACATTGATGACGGAGATAAGGTAAAAATAAAGTTTTGGAATTTCATTGGGTTATAAGTTTGGAAAATAACTAAAACAGATTCAATAATACAAGAATTCAAAATTAATCAGGATAGGTTATAATTCAATATTTATTCATATGAAAAAATATACGCTATTAGTAATGTTAATATTTATCTTTTCCCACAGTATAGCCCAGTGGAATTTCGTGGGCCCGGTAGGAATTTCAAATGCATGGACTGTGGATAATGATATTAAAACTGATACAAGTGGAAACCCCGTAATCATATTTTTTGAAAATTCGCATGCATATAAAGCTTCATGCTTAAGATTTAACGGGACTCAATGGGAGCAGGTGAGTTTATCAACTTTTAATAATTTCTCTATCGAATATTTACTTGATTTTGAGATCGATAATAAAAATAACTATTACATACTCTATCTTGATACTGACTATAATACTTCTTGTATAAGGTTTAATGGAGACACCTGGGAGTTTGTGGGTTCTCCATACATCTCAACCGAATATTCACCATACAAATCCTTAGCTATTGATACCGCAGGAATAGTATATGTTGCATTACAATCCCAATCAGGTTTTTCCATTGTAAAAGAAAATGGCAAAAGCTGGATACCAGTCTCCGTTAAGGGACTTCCAGGTGTAGATCGTTATTTCGACCTGGTATTTGATAACGAAAACATTGCTTTTCTAGGCTATTGTGGCATGAATGGAATGATCCCCAATTGCGCAAAATTGCTGAATGATAATTGGGTATCGGTGGGAAGCGCTATTTCCTCAACATACTTTGCCACTGAAACTCATTTACTAATTACAAAAGACCACCAAATGTATATGGGATTTTTGCATCAGGATATGGGATTCTACAAATATGATGTTCAGGCCAAAACATGGATAAATATTAAAACCGCCGGTTTGGGAGAATATTTTGCGGGTATTGAAGATATTGTTTCAGATTCGAATTCCAATATTTATATTTCAATATGGAGTGACAGGGCAAGATGCTTTAAATATAGTGGCTCCGGTTGGGAACAAATGGGCAGTTTTGGTATTTCTGAAGCTGATGCAGGTTATCCAAGTATTGCAATTAATAAAGATGATATTTTATATGCAACATACAATGATTGGATAAGTGGCAAAGCAGTGGTCAAAAAATATGTAAAAACCACCGGTATTGATAATGCTTTGGTAGACGATTTGTTTAACATATATCCAAATCCTGTAAAAGACCATTTCTGTATTGAATTGACAGGTCAGAAATTTGCAGTTACGGTATCTAATGCAAATGGTAAACTTGTTTTTGAGAATACCAGTGGCTTTAATACAATTGAAATTGATGCAAATGCATTTGGAAAAGGAATATATATTGTAAGAGTCAGGTCCGCTAATGGGAATTCCCTTTACCGAAAACTAATTGTTATGTAGAAAATTCAAAGGGAAAATTTATCAATATTGTTTTTATTTAAATAATTTAACCATAAAACTTGAAAATGAAAGCAAAATCAAAATCAACCAAAACACTGCAAATTATAACAGGTTTTTTTGCTGTATATTTTTTCGTATTGGCAGTAATTGGATTAATTATGGGCAATTTATCATTGTCAAACCTCAATGATGTTGGCATAGTTATACTCTTGCTTATTTTTTTAATAGGCTTCGCTTTATCATGGAGAAGCACAAAACTGGCAGGTTTTATACTTATGTTTTTTAATGTAGCTGCTTTTTCCAGTCTTTTTTTTCACATAAAAGACGACGGTGGCATGTTTACAGGAGTTCCCGTTATGGTTATTGGCGCATTCTTCCTACTCGAATGGTATAAAACCTCGAAGGCAACCGTTCCATCGAAACAGCTGCAATGGAAATTTATACTTCGCGTGCTTCTTATCAATTATTTAGTCCTATACAGCATTGTTGTGATTTCAGAGCTTACGTCCGGAAATGGGATTGATTATCTTAGCTTACCTTATATTATATTTCCACTATTACTCTTACTATTTTTAGTAGGTTTTGTAATCTCGTGGAAAAAGGAATTATTCTCAGGTATTATATTCCTGTTTTGGTGTGTGGTTTTTATTTTAGGAGCTATTGCCTATCCTGAAATTCTAACAGGTGACCCATGGATCCTATTTATCATCCCAATCCTACTTCAGGGAATATTTTATATAAAAAACCATTACAAATTCAAGGTGAAATAAAAATTTACTTTCGAAAAATAATTTCAAGTTGATTGATTAAAGTATAAACAAGAAAAAATGAAAAAAACAAAATCTTTTAATAGTATTCGTTGGACGGCTCGCATTATCGGAACTTTAATGGTTGTGTTTACTTTATTCATAGGTATTGCCGAAAATCTTCATGGCCTCAACAGGGTTGACGCATCAGCTTCGGATACATTTGGCACCTTAATGATAATAACAATTATATTTTGGGGTGTCGGGCTTGCCGGACTACTTCTCGCTTTATGGAAGGAAGGTTTTGGAGGAATTGTTTCATTGTTAAGTTTTATCATTTTTATGATACTTCTGGGTATTAATCCAAATCCTGACGTAAGATTTATGGGTGTGCTTTTTATTTTCCTGATTCCTTCATTACTATATTTAATTTATTGGTGGCTAAAAAGGAATTCTTCAAATAAAATTTCATAATAAGTAATTAAACATAACTTAATATTCATGATTTCTGCAAGCCAACAAAAAACTTTAACAAAGTCAATAGAAGGTAGACTTCCATGATGCCAAAATAAAATATAAACACATGAACAAATCATTTTTAATAAGTATTGGTATTCTTCTTATGAGTAGTTCCATCCTACATGCCCAGGATACTCTGCTTAATAGAAAATCGCTATGTTTCCCCACTAAAAAATATGGAATATGCATTGGAAATTCTTATGAGTTTAACGGAATAAGAATAAATTTTGCGGATGAAAATGTAAAAATAATTAATGGCTTAAATATCACCTTCGGGTTCAGGAAATTTAAAAACGAAAATGCTGTTGTAAACGGTATTAGTATTGGTGTAATGCCCGTTGCTGGTGCCATGCAACCCATGAATATAGGGCTGATAGGAGTTGGAACCGCGAAAAATAATTTGAATGGATTTTCAATCGGAGGAATATTGGTTGGCTCAGGTGGTAATATTAATGGATTATGTTTAAGTGGATTAGCAACAATGGCTGATGGCGACAATTCAGAGATATCAGGTTTAGTTATATCGGGAATAGGGATAGGAGTTCATAAGGCAATAAATGGGTTAGCATTTGGGGGATTTGCAGTTGGCACCGATGGAAATATCAATGGGATTGCATCGAGTTTGACATACATATCTGCCGGAAATAATTTTAAAGGATTAGCAGTTACAGCCGGATATCTGAATTCCGAAATATTTAGTGGGGCAGCTATTGCAGGATACACTAAAACTACTCAAATGAATGGATTGTCTTTTGCATTGTTTAACCGAACAAAAGAATTACATGGAGTTCAATTAGGACTTTTAAATTTTGCCGCTAATAATCCAAAATGGCTGAAATTAATTCCCCTTATTAATTTCCATTTTTAAAATAATATAGAAGGAATTTAAGATTTAACCAGTTAAATAAAAGGAGGAACCAAATTATGATCGAACATGTACACAAACACATTACGTCGGAGTTGCAGCAGAACACAAAAACCGACATCATTTTTATTCTATCGGCAATTGTTTTAAACCTGATTATACTTGCAGTTAATTCAGGATTCGTTGAAAAATCGCGCAGCGATGAAACTTATATGTTAATCATGTTTTTATTCGTTGGCCTGTTAATATTACTTAACCTGGTCGTTATTTTCGGATTATTGAAAGGAAAACAAACGCGGACAAAACTAATTAATGGTTTGATACAAATGTACCAGGACCAAAATGTGGATAAATATTACGATTCATCGCTACTTGGAAATTACAATACCCGTTACAATTTATTTATGATGGTAGTTGTGTTGACAGGCTTAATATCCATTATTGTGCCGTTTGTGATGCGTTAAATCTATTTTCTTAAGATCACCATCGTCGCCCCGTAACCGTATTGCTTAAAAGAAGCATCCTGAAAATAATATTTTGGAAATTTCGATTTGAGCAGTTTGGTTACTTCCTGTTTTAAAACGCCCTGGCCAAGCCCGTGAATAAAAATAATCTTTTTTACTCCCAACTGAATACCAGCCTTCATTTCCGATTCCACTTTTTCAAGCTGGATATCAATAATTTCTTTGTTGCTTAATCCTGTTGAATCATCAAGTAGCTCAAGAATATGCAGATCAATTTCAACCAAATCTTCCGTTCTGTTTTTAGTCTGAACTTTTACTATTGGCGTATCTTGCTTTTGGGAGACAACCTTCTTTAAATCTTCGTCGGTGAGTTTACCAACCTCAGTTGTGAAAATATTAGGTGTAATCTGAAATACCATCGCATGTTTATTAAAGAATACGTTGGGCTGGAAACTTTTCTCTTTATAAAATTTCACCGGACTAACCTTGAATTTCTTAATGATGGAAGGATGCAGTTCTTTCTCATTCTCTGAAAAATAAAGCAATTGGAAAACAAAATCAGGCAGATCGGTTAAATCGTTCTGATCAATACTTTCCAGCTCTACTTTTGAATTGGGTTGAACGGATCCAAATTTAACCAGTTTATATTTTTCTTCCTGAAAATGAGAATACTGAAAAAGCAACATAAAATTACTGCCGTTAATCAACCACAATTGTGTTTCCCCTGCCAGCGGATTCTTAGAATCATTGGGAACAAAACAGAAATAAAAATCAGGCGATTCTTTTCCAGCCAGTTTCATCCCTTGTGTTTGATGAGAATCTGAATGTTGCTCTTTTATTTCGGGTTCTGTTTTTGGTTCTGGATCTCCACCTTTTTCCAGTCGTTCAGCTTCTGTAATATTTACCAATTGTGTTATTAGGTAAGGAATTTCAAACCCATTCTTATCTTCCACATTCACTGTGGTTTTACTTACAAAACCCGTTACAACTCCTCCACCAACATCATTCAAAAATCTTACCTTATCCCCTATTTTTATCATTTCCGTAAATTTTCTGCAAAAGTACATCAAAAATAATGAAGCCACCACATATGGTAACTGTACCACTTTTCATAAAACATTAAATTAATGACTAAAGTCAAAACATGGTTTCTTCACTTACCCCAGGCTTAAGCCTGGGGTTAAAAAGAAGTATTCAAACATGGGCTTTAGCCCTAAAACATTCTGAAAGATAAATTGAAATTAATATTATCACCTAAAATGGATAAATGGATTTGCACAAAGAAAAATATTACTTTTGCACCTCTAAAAACAAGATTTTGAGTTTATATAAAGACATAAAAATTACTGATTTTACATACAAATTACCCGATTCGAAAATTGCAAAATATCCGCTTCCAAACCGCGATGAATCAAAATTACTTCTTTGGCAAAATGGTCAGTTAAGTCAGGACACATTTAAAAACTTACCCAATTATTTGTCTGAAAAATCGGTACTTATTTTTAATAATACAAAAGTTATTCATGCGCGGATATTCTTTTATAAAGAAACAGGTGCAAAAATCGAAATTTTCTGTCTGGAACCCGTTGAACCTTCCGATTACCAGATTGCATTTCACGAGACGAAAAGAGTAACATGGAAATGTATGTTGGGCAATGCAAAAAAGTGGAAAGAAGGAACACTTATTAAATTAATCAAAATTGTTGGTAAGTCAATCGAAATTTACGCAAACAAAATTGCTCAAAACGGAAATTCTTTTGAAATAGAATTTACCTGGACTGGTGGTTTTTCGTTTGCAGAAATTATTGAAAACGCAGGCACATTGCCTATTCCTCCTTATTTAAATCGTGAAACCGAAGAGTCGGATGAAGAGACCTACCAAACCGTTTATGCCAAAATTGACGGTTCAGTGGCCGCCCCAACTGCCGGTCTTCATTTTACTGAACAGGTTCTTTCCAAACTTTCAGACAAAGAAATCAGCACAAAAGAAATTACCCTGCATGTTGGCGCCGGAACTTTTCAGCCGGTAAAATCAAACACGATTTCGGGTCATGAAATGCATCATGAAAAAGTGATTATTTCAAAAACCATTATTCAAGATTTGTTAAATGCTGAAGGGAAAATAATTGCGGTTGGCACTACTTCGGTTCGTTCGTTGGAAAGTTTGTACTGGCTTGGTCTGCAGTTGGAAAATAATCGGTTCAATGCAAATAGCCCTGAAGTTTTGCAATGGGAACCATACGAAAACAGCGCTTCAATAACCATCGAAAATGCTCTTAAAAGCCTCGTCAAATATCTGGAAGAAACAGGAAAAGGTGAACTTCAGTTCTCAACGCAGATCATTATTATTCCGGGTTACGATTTCAAAGTTATTAAAGGAATGGTTACCAATTTCCATCAACCACAAAGTACGTTATTGTTGCTGATTAGCGCTTTTCTGGGAAATGACTGGAAAAAGGTGTATGACTTTGCATTAGAAAACGATTTCCGGTTTCTTAGTTACGGAGACAGTAATCTGTATTTGAAGGACAATTAAAAGTCAAATTAAAGCACAAAGAAACCGGCAGGAAATTCCCACCGGTTTTCTTTTACTTGTAATTCGATTATTGTTTTATAATCATTTCAGAATTTGAAATAATATTGTCTCCTACAATCTTCACAACGTAAGATCCCGACACAAGCGATGAAAGTTTTAAATTAATTTTATTATATCCTGCGTGAATTGACACTACTTCAGAATAAACTTTTTCGCTCATTTGTGAATAAATATCAAGTACAGCATCCATTGCTTCATCACTCGTAAAAGCAACGGTAACCTGTCCAACAAACGGATTGGGATAAACCATAAAATCATCGATTGTTACAAGCACTGTTTCTTCTTCGCCACATGAACCCAGCAAAGCCCCATTTTTCAGTAACTCGTCGATCGCGTTAAATGCCACGCAGAGTGATTTTCCATGATAACAAACCTGCAGCTTGTCCTGTCCATTTCCGGTTGTACACAAAATATCGATTGGATAAACGGCTACTGAATCAGTGACAGAACAACCATTTTCATCGGTTACGGTCAGGTAGTAAACGGTTTCTTCTGTTGGGCATACATGAATTGTCTCCGAAGTTTCACCGGTGCTCCACATAAAAGAATAATAACCAGTTCCGCCGAATACATCTATAACAGAAAGCGTTGCACAGGCAGAATCTGGATAAGCCGGGTAAACTATTTGATCGTCAGACAATGTAACCTCTATGGCATCCGGATCGGTAAGTTCAATTTCTGTCGTTACTTTATTCTTTAAAGCATCAGTAACGGTAACTGAATAAGTTCCGGCTGATAAATTCACGGCTGTTGCAGTTGTTTGACCATCACTCCATTTATAAGAATAAGGAGGTATCCCGCCAGCTGCTACCACAGTAGCTGTTCCGTTACTACCTTCAGAACAATCAATTTCGGTAGAAGTTACAGAAGCTATTTCAAGTGTTTGAACCTGCAAACGTACCGACACAGGGAAGTGATCAGAAGTAGTACTGGTATAATTGCTGTTGTAAAACTCGTAATGGACTTTTGCAGAGCCATTGATATAATTATCAAATAATTCATTTGTCAACATTACGTGGTCGATCATATTCGGATAAGTTACATATGACCGGAAACCTGCATCACTCAACGCACGGGTTGGAAACGAATAATCAGCCGCATCATCATTATAAGCCTGATAAGTAGAAACAGTTGTGCTTACTTCAGCTACGGTTTCATCCACGTCATCGTTATAATCACCAACCATAACAATTTTTTGATCAGCGTAGTAAGCATCAAGCGTGTCTTTTAAGACTTCCACATCGTATTTCCGCATGTCATATTTTACCTGATAATCTGCCGAGTTTGCTCTTGCATGCAGTTCAATAAACGAAATTCTCTCTGTAGAACCGCCAACATTTACATTGGCAGTAAGCATAAACGGCATTCGACCACTGGCATAAAAATGAGTTGGGTCTTCAGGATATCCAACCAATGCAGATCCGTCACCTCCGTTGTAATACGGATGAATGCTTGCTAATAATACTTTTGTAGAAACAGGAGCAACCGTTGCTTTTTTATAAATGAATCCAACTTTTTGCTTATCCCCTTCACCATCAGGATAAGAACATACATCGGAAATAACAAAATCGTATCCTGGCATCTCACTTACCATTTGAGCGAACAATGCATCATCCGAAATTTCTTCTACACCGATAATATCTGCATCCAACGCGAGTAGCACAGCTTTCACACTGTCTTTTTGTGTAGCATCGTCTGCGGGTGAATTTGTTCCTGAATCACCAAACCATTCGAGGTTCCAGGTGGCTATGTCCAAGGTAAGATCCTTCGGAATTCCCAAACCATCTTCAGTTGTAAATTTAGTAGCACAGGGCAAATCAGCTTTCATTCGTGGCATCAATTGGTAAATAACGTTATACTGACTCACCACACCAGTTACCTCACAAACTTCCGGTTGTGCTAAACCAACCAAATCAGCAACATCTGCATCCAGACGCATTTCTCCTGATCCGGATGCATCGCTCAACATGTAATTATTATTTCCGAATAAGAGATCTTTCGGTGTTGGAAATGCTGCATCAAGCACTTTCACCAGTTCAGAAGGATGAGCGGACATTTCAGCCAAAGTTATTTCAAGTGGCTCCAATGGATGAACAGCCGGACCATGAGAAACAACTGAGCTTAATGAACTTACTTCAAGCAAGCCGCTGTAAATTGTTAAAGTTCCTGTGATAGTAATGGAATCACCAATATTAAATAGCCCCGGACCATAAACCTGTGCATCGTAAATGGCAATACCAGCACTGGCATCTTGCATATAAGCAGCTCCTGCAAACTGATCCGAAACGGTTAAAATACCACTGATTGTTACTGTTGATCCTTCTGAAGCAGCCCGCGCCTGGGCAATACTTATTACCTCACCGACAGGTGGTGGCGGTGTAACATCGCCAAATGACTGGCCTGTATTAACTTGTCCAAAGGTATTTGCCATTGGAACAGCCCATGCAAAATCGCTGTATTTTGTTCCGGTTCCGGTTAACTGAAGTGAAGAACCAACCGGAGTTGAACCTCCTTCAGCAACACCAATATCTTCACTTTCCATGCCATCAGCAGGTCCACCGACCGCAGTAAAAGTACCCTCATAACTTAAAAATTGAACAACACTACCTCCTGGCTCTACCAAAGCAAGTCCGTCAGGAGCACCGTTTTGGATTCCGGAAATTGCAAAACTTAATGTACCGTATCCATTGTCCTGGTCTGTAATTATACCAACAAGATTTGTAGTATTGTAACTGGAGCCTCCGTTACCGTTGTATAAAACCAAACTCCAGCCACTCAAATCTGTACCGGCAGGTCCGGCAATTTCAATCCCTTCACCTGTATCCGTTCCATCATTATCGTAATGGATTTCATTAACAAATACATTAGGAATAGGTGGAATAAAAAATTGATTGGTATTTACAGCACCAAAAGTATTCGGAGATTCTGCCTGCCAGGTAAAATCAGAATATTCCGATCCGGTACCAGTCAATTGCAATGAGTTACCAATTGCTCCACTACCCGATTCTGATACTCCGATATTCGTACTTGTCATTCCATCAGCAGGTCCGCCAACTGCGGTAAATATGCCTTCATAGCTTAAAAATTGAATGACATTATTCGAGGCGTCCACCAAAGCAATCCCGTCAGGTGCACCATTCTGTATTCCATTTGACGGATACGTTAAGGTTACAAAACCATAACCATCAGACATATCCGTTAATACTCCGGATAAACTTGATGTGTTATAAACAACACCTCCGTTTCCATTATACAGTACGATGCTCCATCCAGTTAAATCGGTTCCGGCAGGACCTGCAACCTCAACTTCCTCCCCAACATCTGTACTTGCATTATCATAATGGATTTCGTTAATAAAAACCAAAACAGGAGTTTCAACCGCAGGTGAAAGTGTCAGTACACAAACCTCGGCAGGTGTTGAATTATTCCCGTCACCATCAACAGCCACAACCTTGAATGTATAGTTTGTAGCAGGTGTAAGCCCGGTTACCGAAAATGTCGTTCCTGTAGTCGAGCCAATCTGTGTTGTTCCATCGAAAATCTGATATTCAACAACGGCAACATCATCGGTAGATGCATCCCACGACAAATCTGTTGATGTTTGCATAGTATTCGAAGCTGTTAAATTTGTTGGCTGGGTCGGAATTCCTGCTGTGCTTGAAAAAACCTGTCCAGTATTTATTGCATCAAAAGTATTAGGAGCTTCAACTTGCCAAGTGAAATCGGTATAAACCGTTCCGGTTCCTGTCAGTTGCAATGAATTACCAACCGCTCCGCTGCCCGACTCTGAAACTCCGATATCGGTACTGTTCATTCCATCAGCTGGTCCTCCAACAGCAGTAAAAGTTCCTTCGTAGCTAAGAAACTGAATAACATTGTTTGAAGCGTCCACCAAGGCTAATCCATCAGGGGAACCATTTTGAAGTCCACTTATAGCAACAGAAACAACTCCATATCCATTATCAAGATCAGGAATAACTCCTGCCAAATTTCCTATAGGTGTATATGGACCTCCTCCATTTCCATTGTAAGGCTGAATTATCCAACCTGTCAGATCGGTTCCGGCGGGGCCTGCTATTTCCACAGCTTCACCAGTATCTCCTCCTGTATTGTCGTAATGGATTTCGTTAATAAAAACGGTTTGTGAAAACCCTGATAATGTAGTTGTTAACATAAAAATTATCAGGATACCAAATAAGCGTAAATACTTTCTCATTTTCAGTTATTTTTAGTTAATATAAGTAGATGCAAATTCATAATTTCAATCAAGTTATCATTCAATATATTATTAATAAATAATCAAATTATAATTAACCTTTTACCTCGATTCATTATTTATTCCAGTAAAAAAGGACCATAAAATTCTCCTTTGAAAGGGAACAATGCCTCTCTCAATCAAACACCCGCCAAATAAAAATTGATAAATTCCAGTTATCCGGTTTTTTTGAAATATACGGTACCCGATAATTAATAAACACCCAATTAAATTTTTAATCTTGCGAAACAGTTCAATAAACACATTAAACACTAATAAAAAAAACAACTCTTTTTGAGAAAATTGTCAGTTTTGAAAACTGACCAGGGAAACTTTAAAGATAAATATACAAATAAGTTTTTGTAGAAATCAAATAATTTTGAATGTTAATTTTTTCAGAAACACACGGCCCCCTAATAATCTCATTATAATCTCATGCAAATCAGATATTCACCAAAATCATTAGTACAAAGAATAATAAATTATTTTTTGTAAATTGATAATATCAGTCGTATAAATAAAATGGATTGATTTCATTTTAATCATTTAATCGAACGAAAATTTTAATTTACATGTTCATTTCATCTAAAAAGCGTTTTATTTGTTAATGAAATAAATACATGAATTGTGGGAAGTTTTACTGACATAACAAAATGGCTGCCTACTTCAAAAAAAGAAGTCAGGCAACTTGGATGGGAGGAGATTGATGTTATTTTATTTACCGGCGATGCATATATCGACCATCCATCGTTTGGAGCGGCGGTAATCAGCCGTATTCTGGAAGCTGAAGGGCTGAAGGTTGCGATTGTTCCGCAACCCAATTGGACAGATGATTTGCGCGATTTCAAAAAGCTGGGAAAACCCCGGCTGTTTTTCGCAGTTACCGGCGGTAACATGGATTCGATGGTGAATCATTACACTGCAGGAAAACGGAAACGTTCGACAGATGCTTACACTCCGGGAGGAAAATCTGGCTTCCGCCCCGATTATGCTACGGTTGTATATTCAAAAATTCTGAAAGAACTTTTCCCCAGAGTGCCTTTGATTATTGGCGGAATTGAAGCATCGCTCAGACGTGTAACACATTACGATTACTGGTCGGACCGACTAATGCCCTCTATTTTGATCGATTCAGGTGCCGATATGCTTTTTTATGGGATGGGAGAAAAATCGATCGAAGAATTTGCCCGGCTGGTGCAAAAGGGCGTACCTATAAAAACGCTTACCACTATTCCGCAAACTTCGTTTTTGGTCGATATTGACGAGGATTATGCTACTAAAAAAAGCTGGGACGAGTTTGAACTTGCTACGCATGAAGAATGCCTTGCGGACCGCAAAAAGTTTGCCCGAAACTTTATGTACATCGAGGAAGAATCGAATAAAATGGAGGCCCGAAAATTAATACAGAAGGCGGGAAACAAAAAAGTAGTTGTAAATCCGCCGTGGCCGACTTTTAATGAATCGGAAATCGACCGGGTTTATGATTTGCCATACACACGGTTACCTCATCCACGTTACCAAAACAAGGAAACTATTCCAGCCTACGAAATGATCAGGCACTCGATAAATATTCACAGAGGATGTTTCGGCGGATGTACCTTCTGCACCATTTCGGCGCACCAGGGAAAATTTATTGCCAGCCGCTCTGAAAAATCAATCCTGAAAGAGGTTGAAAAAGTAACGGAAATGCCCGATTTTAAAGGTTATATTTCAGATCTTGGCGGGCCATCCGCGAACATGTACAAAATGAAAGGGATACATGAGGAGATTTGCCGGAAATGCAAGCGCCCGTCGTGTATTTTCCCGACCATTTGCAAGAACCTTGACACCAGCCATAAACCCATGCTCGACTTGTATGAGAAAGTTCGTCAGAACCCAAAAGTGAAAAAAGCATTTGTTGGCAGCGGTATTCGGTACGATATGATTCTCGAACCAACAGGAAATGAAGAAACCGATCAGGTTAACCGTAGGTATTTACGCGAAGTAATCAAACATCATGTTTCGGGAAGGTTAAAAGTAGCACCCGAACACTCATCCGATGAAGTTTTGAAATTTATGCGTAAACCTTCATTCATTCTGTTTGAAAAGCTGAATGATGAATTCAACAAAATAAATAAGGAAGAGAACCTGAATCAGCAACTAATACCCTATTTTATTTCCAGTCACCCGGGAAGTAAATCGGAAGATATGGCTGATCTGGCTATAAAAACTAAAAAAATGAACTTCAGATTGGAACAGGTGCAGGATTTCACCCCTACCCCAATGACACTGGCAACTGTAGTTTATTATTCGGGATATCATCCTTACACAATGGAGAAAATCTTTACGGCCAAAAACCGCCATGAGAAAGAAAATCAGCGACAGTTTTTCTTCTGGTATAAAAATGAATTTAAAAGTTCGATAAAAAAAGAACTGGAAAGAAAGGGCAGAAATGATTTGGCTAAAAAGCTTTTTAAATAAGAAACACAAATATTTCGTTCATAGTTACACAGAACCTTCAATAAAATAAAAAATGAAAACATACAGATTTTTACCTTTTTTCATGATTCTTTTCATTACAGGTTGCGCTGAATTAACACAACTTGCAAATCAAACATTAAGTGACAAGAAACCTTTAACGCAAAGCGAGATTGTTTCCGGACTAAAAGAAGCACTGGTAGTTGGAACTGGGAAATCAGTTGATATTCTTGGTGTTACCGACGGATATTACAAAGATGAAATGGTAAAAATCCTGCTGCCTCCCGAAGCAGATGTTATTGTAAAAAATATCAGCAAAATACCGGGAGGCGACAAATTAGTTGAAGATGCCATTCTTAGTATCAACCGTGCTGCCGAAGATGCAGTTTCGGAAGCCAAACCCATTTTTGTGAACAGCATAAAAAGCATGACTATTTCTGATGCTGTGGGTATTTTAAGAGGAAATGATAATGCCGCAACCCAATATTTGAAAAATACAACGTATGATCAGTTGGTCAATTTGTACCGTCCGAAAATTAAAAATTCAATCGACAAAAAACTGGTAGGCAACGTATCAACCGGGCAGAGCTGGGATTTGCTTACCGGGAAGTGGAATGATCTGGCCAACTCTGTTATTGGGAAAGTAGCAGGATTAAAACCGGTTGAAATCAACCTTGACGAGTACCTCACTCAAAAGGCTCTTGACGGACTTTTTCTAAAAATTGGAGAACAGGAGCAATTGATCAGGAAAGATCCGGCTGCCCGGGTAAACGACATTTTGAAACGGGTTTTTGGCTCACTTGATTCATAACTTTTGTTCAATGATAAAATTTTTCGCATTCTTTTTTGGCTTCCATTGAATATTCTGATTTTTATTGGTAATTTCCGTTGTCAATTAATGTGTAATTACATAAGAAAACAGATACTGGCAAAAAATTAACCTATTAATCTAAATTACTATGCAACTTGATTTTGCAAGAGTGGAAGAAGCGAATGATTTAGTGAACCAGATTATTGAACATCATCCGCAAGCTATATTTTTAGCCGATCATAATTTTAAAATCAAGTACTTTAACAAGTCATTTCAGCAGCTTAGCAAAAGCGACAAAGGCGATATTCTTGATCATGAATTTTGCGAAATTATGGGATGCACACGACGCGGAAAACAGATCACACAGGATGACACTTTCTGTAAACGTTGCCAGTTGCGCGAGTTACTTTCCGGCGGCAATCTTTCTGAGATTGTGCTTATTCGTGATTTTGTAATCCACAACAAGGTTGTTACCAAGCACTTACACATTGACACTCATCGACTTGTGATGAACGGAGAAAAATACCGGCTGGTAGTAATTGATGACCGGACACAAAAACACTGATCTTTCGTTTTATATTCCGGCTCATATTAAACAGCAATCACCTCAACTATTAAAAAGAAATATATAATATATTTAATTACAGTCTAAAGACTTATCTGTCTAAAATGAATTCAATAGATTTAAAGGAACAAATACTAATTGAAAATATGAAACCACTTCAGACGGTTGATGAATATTTAGCGATTTCACAAAAAATATTCAGGAGCGTTTAGAACAAATTCGAAAAACAATTAGGGAAATTAAGCCTAAAGTAGCTAAAATAATCAGTTACGGAATGCCGGCTTATAAATTGAATAACAAACCACTGGTTTACTTTACCGCTTTTAAAAATCACATCGGATTTAGTGCCACACTCACCAGATACCTGGAATTTGAAGCCGAACTATCAAGATACAAGTAAGGGTAAGGATTGATACAATTTCCGATTAACAAGCCACTCCTACTATATCTAATCGGGCGAATTACTATTTTTAGGATCAAAGAAATTATTTAAGATTAGAGATATCTTCGGATTCTTTGATCACACAAAATTACATTCTGCAATGTTGATAATCAGCTCTTTTAATTTACAAGATTAATAATCACATATAAACCATATATATATTTTTAAACTTTATGCTACATTATTAAACATGTATTCAGATTATTACTTGATTAAAAGTCAATAATAATGTAAATTGTATAGATGATGCTGGAAATTCTAATATAAAGGATATCTGTGGAAGAATTATCAATTACGGATGATGATAAAACGTTGTAATAGGTAATTGGGAACCTAATATTAGGATTCTGACTTTTTTAAATAATTTTTAACAATTGTATTCCTGAAAATCAGCTATCTTAGTATAACAAAATAAAATCTGATTATGGATTACCAACTGTCAGATCAAATGAAGCAGGTAATCAAAATTTCTCAATCGATTGCCCGTGAGTTTATGCATTCTCAGTTTTCACCAGCACATCTGCTAAAAGCAATGCTGCATAAGGATATTGGGCTTCTTCCTTTCCTCGAAGAAATGGGAAAAGATTTTTATTATATGGAAGAATGGGCGGAAGTAAGAATTGAGTCATATCCAAAATCAAGTAAAGCTACTGATCAGCCAACGGCAGACAGTGATGTAAAAGCTGTATTCAATGAAGCCGATAATATACGACTCAAAATTGGCGAAGATGTAATTTCACCAATTTGTACATTGACGGCTATAACTATCCCCGGAGTTGGTTTTTCCTATGAACAATTAAAAACGTTCAATCTGAATCAACAGGAAATCCTCGATAAAGTTATTGAGAACAAAAGTTTTGAGCATGCTGTCGGAACCGATTTGAAAAAGAGTGAAAATAAAAATTCGGAAATTAAGCAGGCTGCTTTACTTAAATTTTGTACTGACCTTACAAGTTTGGCACAACAAGGCAAACTCGACTCAGTTATAGGTCGCGATAAAGAAATCAGAATGATGATTGAAATACTTGGGCGTCGTACAAAACCAAATGTGATTGTAATTGGCGATCCAGGTGTAGGCAAAACCGCTCTTATACAAGGTTTCGCTCAAAAAATAATTGAGCAGAAAGTTCCCACAAACTTATTGGGAACCAAAATATTCGAATTGGATTTTGGATCCTTAATTGCCGGAGCTTCCTATAAAGGAGAAATCGAGGACCGGTTTAAAAATATTATTAAAGAAGTTGAACAATTTGAAAAAGCAATTCTGTTTATCGACGAAATACACATGATCCTGGATAGTCAGGCAGGTGCTGCAGGAGCTGTCAATATTTTAAAGCCTGAACTTGACAAAGGAAACCTAACAGTAATTGGAACCACTTCTATCGACAATTACACAAAAACCATTGAAAGTGATGAGGCTTTTAATCGGAAATTTGAATTGGTTAAACTGGAAGAACCTAATGTTGAGTTTTGTATCAGAATGTTGGAAAATGTTATACCAATATATGAAAAACACCATGGTATAAATGTAGGTAAAGAAAATATAAAAGAAGCCGTAACGCTTTCAAAAAGATATTTAAAGGAAAGATGTCTCCCCGATGCAGCCATCGATCTAATCGATCGTTCGTTGGCAGTAGTTAGGATGATGCAGGATACAACTGAAACTGAAGTTGAGGAATTAAAAAAAGAACTTGAAATACTCTCTTCAAATAGTAAAAATCTTCAAAATGATGAATTTAGAAACGAACTATTGTGGTTTAGCAACCAGATTAAAGAAAGAATAAGTCCGATTATATTGGTAAAACTAGTTGACGAAAATGACATTACCAAAATTGAATCGGCAAATGATATTAAAGAAACCCTTTTTTCTGTATTGAACCAATTAGAAGCGTTATCAAAAGAAAAAACCAATTCACTTGACCGTTCCGACCTTGCCGCTGTTGTAGCACATAAAACAGGCGTTGCTATAGGAAAGATACAAACACAGGAAAAAGAACGGCTATTAAATATTGAAACGTACCTGAAAAAGAGAGTTGTCGGTCAAGATCATGCAATAAAAAGTATTGCGGAGGCAATTCGGGAGTCACGTTCGGGATTAAGTAAACAAGGCCAACCTATAGGTTCATTCTTTTTCCTGGGTCCCACGGGAACCGGTAAAACAGAGTTAGCAAAAACGCTTGCGGAATTTCTCTTCAATGACGAAACAGCACTGACTCGTTTTGATATGTCAGAATTTAAAGAAGAACATTCAGCAGCTCTTCTTTACGGGGCTCCACCCGGCTATGTTGGTTACGAAGAAGGTGGTTTGCTTGTCAACAAAATCAGGCAAAAACCATATTCCATCGTATTATTCGATGAAATTGAAAAAGCACACACTTCCGTTTTTGATATTTTTCTGCAAATACTGGATGAAGGAAAATTACATGACCGATTGGGAAAAGAAGGAGACTTTTCAAATGCCGTAATTTTGTTTACTTCAAATATTGGAAGTTCTTTTATTGTTGACTCATTTAACAGTGGTGAAATACCCACATCGTCTAAATTATCTGAAATTATGGAAAATTATTTTCGCCCTGAGTTTCTGGGACGTTTAACCGAAATTGTTCCATTTGCGCCAATCAGTGAAAAAAACGTAGTTAAGATATTCGATATTCACCTGAAAGCTCTTTTGAATTCGCTTAATGCACAAGGAATAGAACTATCCATTTCAGAAGAAGCGAAAGAACAGTTGGCACTATCAGGCTTTACACCAAAATTCGGAGCCCGACCACTAATAGGAGTAATAAGAAATAAATTAAGAAGACCATTATCAAGAAAAATTATTTCGGGTGAAATATCAAAAGGTTCGGTAGTGAAATTGAATTTAGATCAGAACAAAGAGTTGATATGGTCGTAACATTAAAGGATAAAATCAGAGAATTTTAATAATATCAGTTTTAATCTTAAAATAAAAAATTATGCTAGATTACGGAATAGGTGGAAACGAAGTCAAAGGCGATGCCAGTGAAGCATTTGCGGATATTCCACAAAACCGCACCTTACTTTGTGAGAAATTAACCGGAGACGCACCGATCAAACCAGAAATTGTTGGAGGATTACAAACCATCGACGATGTATTTGAACATTACAAACCAGAAGTTGAGGTTGAATTTGAAGACAGTGAAGGAACTGAAAGAAAGGAAACTCTCTCGTTCAGAGGACTTTCTGATTTTGGCGTGAAAGGGATAACAGCACAGAGCGATTTCTTAAAAAATCTCACCATTGAGAAAGAGCAATATCAAAAAATTGTAAAACAACTAAAAAGCAACAAACTGCTTCGAAAAACACTCGAGAACCCAGATACAAAGGCTGATCTTCTTGAAGTTATGTATGCCTTAATTAAAGAACTGGAAGAAGCAAAATAAACAAAATCAGAGTTGTTGACTAAAAAAATATGAATCATGGCTGAATTAGAAAGTGCGAAAAATATAAATCAATACAAAGAAAAAGTAATTGAAAATGTCAAGGGTGTTGAGAATCCTGCAGAACAACTAAAAAGTGGTTTGGCAAAGTTGGCTGGAAGTGGAGGATTTGATTTACTTGAAATGGCATTTACCGGAGTTGAAAACATGAACCCTGAAAGGAAAGCCAGAAAAAGAATATTCCTTTCCGAATCGGCATATAAAGATGATCGCGAGAAACTTAAAAAGACACTCCAGCTCTGGGCTGCAGTTTTGACTTCATCAGAAAGTATTTCTGACATGGTTGAAGCAAGTGAAAAGAACATTGCAGTTGCCGAAAACACTTTTAAAACGAACATGGCAAAAGCAATTGAATCAAGCAGGGATTTGGAAAAATCCTACCGATCTGTGGCTCTTTTCTATAAAAATACGGATAGTACCAAATTGAAAAATGTATCGGTCATGAATGCCGATCTTGATCAACTCAAAGACCTGGACGACACACGTTTTATTGATGCAGTGCAAGCAGAGTTGGTAAATAATTATGACAGGCTTGATTTACGTGACAATTACGGAATTTTGGTAGTCCCAGGTTATCTGGGATCAAATAAAGTAGTTGAAAAATGGGCAAAAATCGCCCATGATAACAAAGTGATGTTGGTTACTGATTTTGAACACCTCGACAACCCGGATGATGTTATGGATATGTTTGAGCTCGCAAACCTCACGGGAGGCGATATGTATCGTTCAAATGTCATGATGACTTGTAACTGGTTAGTTGGCCGCGACAAGATTGATGAAGTAGGTGAAGAAGATGAACTGTTTGTTCCACCTTCCGGCGCTTTGGCTGGTACAATTTATAACACGCTGATGTCACAGGTAGCAGCCGGAAAAAAACATGGCGGATTAAACGAAGTGGATGGAGTCACTTTCGAACTGAAGAAGAGTGAAATTGCCAATCTTGAAAAACTTGGATTAATTCCAATGGTTAATGAATATGGAAAAGTGATGGCATTTTCAGCAAAAACACTTTTTAACGGTGATAATCTTGGCCTCCAAACCTATTCGGTTGTGCGGGTTTTCGATTACGTTACCAAGGTACTGATGGATTTTCTGAATCGTAGAGCCTTTGAAAATTTCGATTACGAAACGCAACGTGAACTAAAAAGTCAGATTGGTAAATTCCTGAACAGTATAGCCGGTCCTGGAAAATTAATTGAAGATTTTACCATTACCCGTTTTGAACAGGATCCCAATCAAAAAGACAGAGTATTCCTGGATATTAATATGAAACCATATTTCCCGGCCAAAAACTTCCTAATTAAAATGGACGGACAGAAAGGAGATGACGGGACAGAATGGGATTCTTCATATGATCAGCAATGATGATTAAAAAATGTTATTATTAACTCTAAAAATTATTTATTATGTCAACAGTAATTAAATGCGAAGTTGATGGGATTTCTAGTCCACTCGAGCTTGAAGGTGGTATGAGTTTTGGATATAACTCAGCAGCTAATGTAACGAATGTAAGTAACAATAAGAAAATCACTTTTGGACCCGTGATGGTATCTCCTTTCTCGTTCACTATTAAGGAACCCGACAAAGATGCAGTAAAGGCGTTAATAAAATGGTTGGTAGCTCACGAGATTAAGTCAAAAGTCACTTTTAAAATAAGCGATCAGGAAATGGATGCCAAGTCAAGAGATTTGGTTCTGGAACAGGTTTGTCTGGAATCTTACAACGAATCCATTTCTGAATATGGCCTGCAGATTTCACTTTCAGTAGTTGGACAAAAAGTAACTGTTGATGGTGTTGCAGTAGATATGACTTCACAGAGATAATCCAATATGTTCAGCTTTGCTTTGAAATAACAATTGTATAATACAAAAGGGTGAAGTTGATGAGCTATCTGTGATACAAAAAACAATTCAGAACTTAAGTTAAAATTATGGTTTTAACCGCACGCCTATATCTTGCAGGTCATAGCTCGGGTAGCGAAGGAATCCCGTTACTGACCTGCAATTTTAGTTTTTCACAGGAAATAGATGATCGTGGGTTACCCAAATCTATTGTAAAAGGTGGTGTAATCAACCTGAGTTTTAAAAGCATGGATGACGAGGAGATCATGTGGTGGATGGTTTCTTCACAGGCTGATAAGAACGGAAAAATTACATTTGCCGGAGAAGAAGGTGAAAAAGTGTTCAAAACATTGGAATTCAAAGATGCGCGATGCGTTGCATATAAAGAATCTTTTGTCCGGGATGTTGAAATGATCCAGGAAATAACAATCTCTGCCAGGGAAATAACCGTTTCGGGAGCAACTTTTTCAAATTCCTGGACTAAGTACAATGTTCAATAAAGAACAAAATCAATTAGTCCCGTATATAGTTATAAACATCTGAAAGTATTGTTATGGCACTTGCATCATCTGTCCGCATTGAAATAGCAGGACAAAAAATAGCTGATTTCCTGGAATTCACCATCGATCAGAAAATGCATGGATTGCAGGAATTCAGTATTATCTGCAGAATTGATACGTTTGAAAACGCTGATGATTCGGTTTTAAACCAATCAAAAAAATTTATTGGATCTACCGTTATCATTACCATTGAAACCTTCAACCCGGGTTGGCAGGATAGTAGCCCGGGCTTTTTATTCAAGGGTTTTATAAATTCCGTCAGGGCTGTCAAATCAAATTTAAACGAAGAAGATAAAATTATCATTGAAGGTTATAGCCCCGAGGTTCTTTTGCACAACCAACCAGGCTGTCAATCGTTCGAGAATATGAACCTGAAGCAGATTGTTGAAAATATCTTAAAACCTTATCCCAGGGATGTTTTGGCTGCAAAAGTCAATCCTGCCTACACAGAACAGATTCCCTACTGCGTGAAATATAACGAAAACAGCCTTGAATTTCTGAAACGATTGGCAGAACGTTATGGTGAATGGATATTTTACAACGGCAAAGAGTTGATTTTTGGGAAATGGAATGGTAACCAGGAGGAACTGGTGTTAGGAGAAGACCTTCGTAATCTCGATTTTTCCATCAACTTAAAAGCACCGAGTTTCAACTATATTTCTTACGATTATCTAAAGGCAAATAAACTTGAAACAGAGGCTGCAAAATCGGATGGTAGTAACCAACAAAACGAACTTGGTAAATTAGCACATTCAACTTCATGGAAACAAATGGGACAGAAGAACGTGCAGTTTTATCCTCATTTGAATGTGGCACCGGGCAATGAAAAGAAGGCACAAAAGACGTCGGTTGAGGTTAAAGCCTCCGGAATTGCCATGGGCATGTCGGGCATTCGTGGCTCCAGCGAAAACATGAAGCTACTGCCCGGCAGTAAGATCAGAATAAAAGAACACAAATCAAAGGGAGGGGAAATCAATTACGGTGATTATTTTATCGATTCAATACAGCACCGTTGTGATTTTCTTATGAATTACGAAAATACTTTTACCGCAATACCTTCTGAAGCCAAAAACCCAGCCTATTCAAATCCGGAAGCCATACCGCATTGCGAAACTCAAAGCGCCATTGTTAAAGACAACAAAGATCCTGAAAAGCTTGGACGGATAAGAGTAAACTTTTTTTGGCAGGAAGAGAGCCAGATGAGCCCTTGGATAAGGGTGAGCACGCCTTATGCCACGAACGAAAGAGGTTTCTATTTTATTCCTGAAATCGATGACGAGGTACTGGTTGGGTTTGATGCCGGTGATGCTGAACGACCATTTGTGATTGGTAGCTTGTATCATGGAAAAAATAAGCCGGCCTCCGGCTGGCCTAACTCCAACAACAATTTCAAAGGTTTTATATCGCGAAGTAATTTGCGACTTGAGTTTGATGAAGGGAAAAAAGTGGTTACCATCGAAACACCTGGGGGAAACAAGGTTGTGATTAGTGACGATCAGAAGTCTATCCTCCTGAGCGATCAGAACAATAACAAGGTGCAACTATCGCCAGGCGGAATCAAACTCGATAGTCCAAAGGATATTGTAATACAATCCAAATCTAAGATCACACTGGATGCTTTATCGGGTGTTGATATATCATCTAAAGCCGATATTAAAGTTTCAGGTCTGAATATTAACCAGACAGCAGATGTCGGATTTGCTGCAAAAGGCAATGCTACTGCTGAACTCTCTGCTTCGGGGCAGACCACTGTTAAAGGAGCTATGGTAATGATAAATTAAAAGTTATGGGACAACCAGCAGCACGACTCACTGATATGCACACCTGCCCAATGCAAACGCCGGCCACACCGCCTATCCCGCATGTTGGAGGGCCGATCACCGGACCCGGGATGCCAACTGTACTTATGGGTGGAATACCTGCCGCCGTAATGGGTGACATTTGTACCTGTGTCGGACCACCAGATACCATTGTGAAAGGTTCGGCAACTGTGATGATCGGGGGTAAACCGGCAGCACGCATGGGCGATACTACAGCGCATGGCGGAACCATTGCTATGGGATTACCTACTGTTTTGATAGGAGGGTAACGCCTTCGGTACAAATAACTTTAAAAAAATCAAAATGCCAGGATCAACAATCATTCAGGATCGTATTTTTTTTGACAATACACTTGGTCAGTTTAGCAAAAAATCTCCAAAATCAACGAACGGTGCTTTGAACTTTAGTGGAATTTATTGGCCGGACAGAGTTAAAAATCCTATCATTTATAAGGATGTGGAATATGCTTTCAATGAATCAAGAAAGATCATTGCAAAGGCCTATCTAAAAGCTTCGGCCGGAGTAAGAAATGATTCGGCAGCAGCAGTTTATATGAAACGCTGGTTTGGTCCCCGCAATGCAGGAAATGGGGTGAACGACCGAGACTGGTGGAAGGGAGCTAAAGTGATAATAGGTACTATTGATGATTTTATCAATAAAAATATTAATGTTTATTATCGTGGAGAAGGTATTTTAAAATTCGGAGAAAATAAGTACAGTGATTATCCGGGGGAACCTACACGTATTTTAACCGAGGAAGATATTAAAGGCTTCGCAGAGTCGGACACCGGTGTTCAGGATAATATTATTGGATTGTGTAAATTATTTTTTAAAAAGGATAACAGAAAAGCTTCCAAAATGAATCTTATGGGAAAAGACAGTGTTGGAGGCACATTACTTCACGAACTTTCTCATAACATCTGCAAAACAGATGATCATTATACTTATGATAATTCTTCGGATAGCTGTTACGGGGTTAGTAATTGCATTGAATTGGCAGAACACATACCTTCGCGTGCATTTTACAATGCCGACAATATTCAGTACTTCTGCGAAGATGTGTTTTATGGTATAACTGGCATAGCATCGAAACAACCAATTTCAACCAGTGCCAGCCGAAGTGTATCATCTATCGGAAGTCAATTGGGGGCAAAACTTCCATTTGGATTTCCAATTACGTATCAGGATTGGATGACCAAAACTGCCCTGAAGGGACATTGGCGATCAGGAGATTTAAAAGCCGTAGATAGTGCACTTTCAGAATATTGCAATAATGGTAATCCGGGGAATTTTTCAAAGCTGAAACAGGCATTTAATGGCTGGTACGATCGCAATCCAAACGAACGAACCAGGCGAAACACTGATAACTGTATTGGTAAATTGAGGGGATATTTACAAACAAGATAAAAAATGGCTTAACCAATCTTTTAACAGATATAAATGCAAGATTTAACTGCCAAATATTTTGAGTAAAATATATGAACTCATAAATAGTATGCAAACAGGCAATCCCAAATTACAATACTTTCGAACTATGGTTACTCGTTAATAAAGCATCGGTAAGGAAGATAATTTGACGATTGCTCATCAAGTTTTACCAGCAGATCTTTGCGCAGGAACTCCATCTCTTCAGGACTGTGCCCTTCGGTCGATGGCTGAAGCTTGATAAAAATATCAAGCGTTTCGAAAAATCCACTATTTGTTCCTTTTCCTGTTTCAAGACCTTTTCTTATTTCAACGCTATTTAAGTGTTTTCCAAAGTGTTCATAGCAAAGTGCTTTTATATCTTCTTTGGTAACTACTCGCCCATGTGTAAGTAATGCTTTACGATATGCATTCACCCGTTCTTCAGTATCCATTCTTTCTCTTCCGCCCACAGTTGAAGTAATGGTCTTTACGCTATCAGGCCAAAGGCCACTGCCCTCATATATTAACATTTTCTGCCCATTCTTAATTTTATTGGCAAATTCCCCGTTTGTTGTCCAAAACTCCACAAATAAAGTATCGTCATCTTCGGAATGTGGCTTTATAAGTAAGTATGGAGTATTTTTTTTAACTACATTACTCGACTTCATGCGCTGTTCCAAACGAGTAACAATCTGGTTTAACTCCCTGATATCAGACGATATCATATCAACCCCAAGTATTGAAAATGCAGCACTCTCATCCCTCAGTAATTCAATCAGATAACTTATTATTTCTGCGGCATTTCTTGAATCAAACCGCCCAACTCCCCCGTTTCGAAGAATATACGTTCCCTGGTTAATTTCATTAATACCCGAGAAGGCCATTGGAAAAAACTGTTTTCCATCACTGTTTGTGATTTGTTTTACATCAAAAAATACTTCCTCAGACAGCAGTGGAACGATATTTATTTTTTGCCTTGCCGATTGGGTAAATTCTACTAAATGTCTGTTAAACGCGGGAAAACAATTGATGGAACAAATTAAATCGTCGGTTACTTCTGAGGCCAATACCTGTGGAAAACTGACATTAATCCATACCAGTCCTTTTTCCAGTTTTTGAAGATCAGTATTTGCAAAGTAATTGTACAATTCACCAGGCAACTCTTCATCTTTCAGTTTAGGTATTTTATAATTTTCTACAAACAATGTTTGAAATCTATTTGCATAAAAGCGATTGATGTGCTGAACAACTTTTGTAGTAACATCCAATTCAGCTTCTAACAATTCTTGCCTGTTTTTTAATTCGGTCCCTATTTCACCTATTCCCTGTTTTAAATAAACTTTTTCTCCATTTATTGACCATTTTCCTTTCGACAGGGAATCATAAAAACTTTCTTCATACACCTCATTTCTTAAATCGAAATAAAAAGACAGACCATTCAAATCATCAAGTTCAGAATCCAATTGTAATCCCAACCATATTTCCGATTCATTACCTGATTTTCCATAACGTCCAATCGCAATAATTTCTTTTTGAAGTTCCTCCTGTATTTCGAATAGTTTGGATGGGGTTATAAGATATTTAACATCGCCATTAAAAAGTGTGTGTTTCCCAACAGGGGTAAAAAAAACCGACTTTTCGATGGTATTATTTTCTCCCGGGATCATATAGTGTTTGTTTAAATAAAATTGGTAACCGGGATTAATTGTCAGCTTAGGCTCTGATGCTTTTGCTTTAATAATCGTATGCGCGGGAAATGGTCCTGTAACCGGTCCGGGAGTTAATATGTCAACTAATTTTTCAAGAATTCTGGATTCTACTGAATTTATTTCAGTAGAAATGTGTGCTAACTCACTTGACAATGCTCCAAGAATCAAGCCTACTAACGGATCAAATGAGCTCTCGTCCTGTGTATCCGAAAATCCCCATAACCTGGATGCATTACGGATCATTCTGCTACTTATTTTTTCTTTAGATTCCTGCATTTTTTTAATATGATAACGGACCAATAAAAAACTGATCATTATGAGTAAATGGTTCGTTGGTTGCAACCAAAGTTCCTTTTACACTTAAGGAAATACGACTTTTGATTCTTCTCTGAATCATGGTGAAATCAATTTGTTCCAATTTTATATCAACCTGAATATTTACTAACCTTTTTTCCTGTTTCTCAATTGTTTTATGAATTGACCTAATTAGCTTTTCCCGGTATTGTTGTGTATTGCTTATATTCTCAAAATCGTGTTCCCAAATTTCGCAACCAAAGCTCTCATCGAATTTGCATTCACCAAAGTATGTTACACCAATAAGGTGGATCATATTTGCAACAGATTCCGCAAGAGAACATTTATCAATCTCCTTTCGGCTTACAACCCGATTAAGATTTAATGGTATTTTATAATATTGCGAAATCATTATCTATTCGAATTAATTGCTGTCTCATATCCTAATACAGAACCTTCTCCTTTTTGCTTTAGTGTAAAGTTCAGCTCTTCGTCCGCAACCTCAATGGTGGTTTTAATGTTCATTTCGGCGGGAACGAAATACCCATAGAAACAATCAAGGAATCGAGTAACAGAGGCATCTGGCAAATAATCTTCTGCTTTTGTGGTTCTTAATGGACCAATGATAAATTCAATACTATTGGCAAAATGATCGTTTAAATCCCCGCAAACAAAGTTAACTCCTAAACTAGAAGCACCGAGAATGTTTTCAGAATTTGACTCATTATGTGCAAGATTTCTTCCATTGTATTCACTTTCCCTGCATAGTCTGGCAACAACTTTTTCTTCCAGAATATTTTGCAAACAAAGTGCAGTAAGTTCATAATTTCCAACAATTTTATGCGATATATGCAACATTAAAATCATCCGGTTTATGTATTCTCTATTAATTGACTTATGAAGTTTCCATAAATTTGGATACAGATTGTTAAATATGCTTTCACTGAATCTGCCCAAAATCTTCCTCTCTTCGAGTTCCAGTATTACTCTTTGTAAGAAAATTTCGTTTTCGAAAGGAAGAAAAAATTTACGAACGGATTTCTCTTCCTGCTTCAGGATTACAGAATCACCTGATAATTTTTTAGACTGGCCAGCTTCCAGCCCCGTTTTATCATGGAACAATCCTTCCGGTAATATATCGTATAGTCCATCGCGGTTTAAATATATCCCTAAACCTTCGGCATTCTTTTCTAACATGAAGGTCTCCAGGTATGCTAAATCTCTTGAATACTGTCGCTTAAAATTCCCTTTATGGATAACCAGTAAATCCTTTAATTCAATACCATTTTCAATAAGTTCAGCAACAACTGCTTCTGCTCTTATATTATAAAAATTACTATGATTAACATCCTGCGTTATTTCGTCGAACATCAAAACATTTTTTATAGAAATCAAGTCAAATTAAGTAGGTCATGAACCATATGTGATAATTAATCTCCTATCCCCAGATCTTTCATCCTTTTTCTGAGTTTCCTTTCGGTTGTTCCCAACTCTTTTGCAGCGAGCCTTACACTACCATTGTATTTTCCCAACGCCTTATTAATCAAATCAATTTCCTTCTCTTGAACTGTCTTTTCTCTCTCCATCTTTACAATGGCTGACTTTCTTGAAATCTCTGCGCTTTGATTTTGGTTTGTTTTTAAACATTCTTGCAATTGATCCTGCAAATCAAAGATATCACTCCATGCACTAAACAGATTATCATAGATATAAATAACATTGTCGTACAACTGTTCTTTAATGGTATCATTTCGAATCTTTCCAAGTTGATCTTCCATTTTATTGGTAGTTTCAGAATATCGAAGTTGTATTTTATCCTGTGCTAATTTATCTTCTTCTTTCTGGTATGCATTAAAAAGCGATATAGCTGAATCAGTTTCAACCAAAAAACTTCTTTCCAACTTATCAATTTCTGCTAACCGAACTACAAGACTGTCATACTTATCTTTTTGGAATTTTTGCTCCATTTTTGGCATACGAAAAGCATAATACAACGGTATTGCCACAATAATGACAGCTACTACAAAAAAAGTAAGCATTTTCAAAATTGCTTCTGTTCGTTCTTGTTTGTTTAACGGATCCATTATTAAAGTTTTAATTGGTTATTTCCTTAATCAACCAGGAAACTGCTTCCCGGTTTTTCCTTTTGTTCTTTCACAAATATTTGTCGGTCTTTTTTCTTTCCAATAAAATCGAGATTACTTAGTGTATTACATATTTTTGATATTGCATTTATAAAAGGAGTTAAATTATTGATTGAATTATTAATATCGTCGTGATTGTATTCATATTCAATTGCTTTTGTGAGTACTTCTTCAAAAGCTCCCTGTTTCAAATTACTCCAGTCCTGAATATAGTTTAATAGCTCTTCTTTATCAGCTGACGATTGCCTATTGATTGAATTATTGATGACACGCGCAAAGGCGGCCATCTGTTCGAAAATATATACAGGTGGTTTATATCGTCCTATTTTTCTGAATTCGGTCATGTGAACTCCCAGAAAAATAAGCATTGAATTAGATACTTCTGACACTGTTTCTGCAATGTTTGTGCTTTGTCTTTTGTCCTTTATCCGATGTAAAATATCAATCAAATCAACCTCTATTTGTCCCAATACTTTTACTAGTTGTGCATGATATTCTGCAAGTTTTGGATGGCTGTAGATGGTTTGACAAGCTGGTACATATTCGTCATCCAATTCAGGTTTACTGTTTTTTATTATTAATTTACCAATAATAAGAGAATTCATGTTACTTCCAGAATTCAGGTCATTCGTTGTATTTACTGATAACCGATACCCGGGAAGAACATTGGGCAATCTGGGTGGATTCTCATCAGGATCCGGCACACCACACTGTATTCTATCGAATGAATCTACTGTTAAAATCACATAATAAATGTCATTCTCATGACCCGGACTAAATCTGATGTCGGGCAAAGCCTCGGATAATTCTTTATCAGAGAAATAATTGTCATGTATTTCAATCCTGCTCCCTCCCCGTGTAACCGCATTGCAGTTAATTATTTTAACATGTATAAAACCTTGATTGTCAGCATCAGTTATTATTTTAACCGGATTAAAATTAAAGTCATGCTGTAAAAGCAAACCATAATTATATGGATTAATAAACGACAAATAAGTGTTCTTAACTTGCTGAACAATATTGTTATCAGTATCAATAAAATGATTTTTATTCACTTTCATCCCATCGATCCAGTTAACCGGCAGATATATTTTTTTATTGTTCATTTTAATACTTTGTTATTCGTTTACAGATGATTATAGAGTTTTCCCTGATAAAATTAAAACTGTTAGTTTCTTCCGGGTCAATGTATCTAATGCTGCCAAACCAATTTGGCTTTAAATAAAATATCCAGTTTTCCGGTTTATTTTTCTCATCAAGATATTCTATTTTTTCTTCCGGATTTCTATCATTATAGTCGTTAATAAAATAGTAAAATAGTTTGCCAAATATCATTTCTTTTGGTGCTTTTGCTCTAAAAGTAGTAGTAACTTTATCATTACTTTTTTTCTTAAACTCGAAAGCTACAACCAAAGGTGATTCCATTTCTCTATCCTGCGGGTCTTCTATATGTTGATCGACAGGGTAATGCCATTTACGTAAAATTTTCACGGGGATTCTTAAATACTTAAGCAAGGTCCCATAAAACAGAAAAGGAAAAATGAATAGCAAAACTGCAGTCAGATGAACGATAGGATAAAAACTATAATTTAAATACTTAAAGATGATAAGTAACAAAACACTACCAAAAAGCCCATTTATTATCGTAAAAAGAAGTTTGGTCCAGTATTCTTCTTCTTTTGCCCAGGGCAATATTTTATACATCAGAGAAACATTACCAATACCTGCTAATAAAATCCAAAAACAAAGTATGACAAAAGTAAAATGAAATGATATATTTAAAAATCCATTAATATACAAAAAACCTCCAGCGGCAATAACTACACTAGTTAACACCATGTAAATTAGCGAAATTATCACATTTCCCTTTAATTTCTTGTTCTTTAGTAAAATGATAAATAATACTAAAGCAATAACAAGTAATAGGATGATAGCAAAACTGATGCTCATAACTGGTTAATTTTATTTCACAACTTAAGAATGAATCAAGATTGTGCCTATAAAATTACACGAAAAATGCGTATTTATCAACTAAATGTGCCGTATAATCAATGACCATTTTTTTTTACTCGTTTTAAATTAAATTTAATAAAATAGTTGCTGATTTATTTAGGATTTTATCACATTATGATCTTCAACAATTCTTTTCAAGTATGCTTAATCTTACCTAACATTCCCAAAAAATTATATCCGTTAATCTGACATTGAAAACTACCTTGCAAATAGATGTTTTGCAATTCTAAGAATGCAAAAAAGATGTTATGAGCCCAAAATCATTACTACCTAATCACACTATCTTTACTGCCCGAACTCCGGTCTGGCTAAAGTATTTCTGGAATAAAGCAAGACGTTGTGATTTTGACTCCGACTTCTTTTGCCTTACAAACGAAAAACGAAGTGGCGAAAAGTGGTTCATTTGATCAAGATAATGTTGAGAATACCAAGTTTCATTTAATCCAACCGATTCAAGTATCATCATTTCAATACTACGGTTCATAAGTTCAAGAAAGGTGTCCACCTTCGGCATATTAAAACATTTCATTTCGTCTAACGCAGTCCTCCCAAAATGAATGGTTTTATTTACAACCTGTTCAAGAGGATTACCTGGAAGACACGTAAACAGCGTAGTTGTGTTTGCACCTGAATCTTCTTTAACATCCTGTATATCATCGAGTAACTGCAGATAAACTCCATATCCAAACAAAGCCTGTTGCTGTTCGCGATTTAAATTGCCGGCGACTAAAAAACCATCGGCCAAAACAGACGCCCCACCCTTTTCAAAACAAATTGAAAGTATCTGATCATCAGGTAACGCCTTTTGCTTCAAAAGCGAAATGCTTTTTGTCTGTCCCTGCTGAATGGCATATAAACTTTTGTAAACATCCGGATATTCCTTCCTGTTGAATTGCTGCTCAAACATTTCGACCAGCCGGAAAAGTTGCTTTTCGATATGCCCTTGTGGTTCAACATCAAAACCATGCAACCGCTGGTTAAAACGTTCACTAAATGCTTGTTTCTCTGCCGGAGTAATTGCTGGATCATCAAGAAGATTATCGCTGTACGGATAAATCATACTATAAGCAAAAACCGACGGTGTAATTTCAACGGGTAAACCCATCATCAGTTGAATACCATTCATAATCCAGACATTCCGCAATCCCTGGTAAATATTCTGCGGCTGTAATTCCGGTCCGAATTCGCGTGCTTTGTAAAAGAAATCGATGGAAACGTTGCGAAAGCTTTCGGATAATATGATTTCCAGTTGCTCTTTCTCATAATCGAAAACCGTTTCTAGGAAGCTTTTAAACATGGGGAAAAATGAAGTACCCGGATCATTTTTGAATTTTCGGATATTCTTTTTGTTTTGTAACTCTTTTAATGTCTTTTGAAATTCTTCAAAGCGTCCCTCTCTTTTATGTTGTTCAGCAATTGAATATTCACGATGAAATTCCGGGAAAGTTGAAGAACTATTCTCCCAAATAGCTGCAAAATGAAGGATATAATTATCGACAGAGAGCATAGATTTTGTTTTCCACTAAAAGTAAGTGAAAAAGTACGAATGCCATTTATTTTTTAGATAATCGTTAGATTTTTACCGATAAGAGAAGCAAAACTGCCGCAAAATCGAAAACCGATTATGCGATATTGGTGTAAACGGCCTGAACATCGTCATCTTCTTCCAGCTTGTCAAGCATTTTTTCAATGTCTTCCAGTTGTTCTTCGGTAAATTCCACCGGATCGTTGGCGAAGCGTTTTAAAACTGCCTTTTTCACTTCGATGTTCATATTTTCAAGCGCATGGGCCAGATCACCAAAACTGGTATAATCGGCATAAGCATAAAATTCACCCTCATTTTCTTCTATTTCTTCCAATCCTGCATCAATGAGTTCCAACTCCAGTTCTTCAAGATCCATCTCTTCAGGTTTCTCAAATTCGAAAACTGCTTTCCTGGAAAACATAAACTCAAGGGAACCTGTTGGAACCAAACCACCACCGGCTTTATTAAAATAGCTTTTTACATTTGCCACAGTTCGGGTACCGTTATCGGTAGCACATTCAACAAACACCAACACCCCGTGTGGTCCCTTTCCTTCGTAGTTTACTTCGGAATAATTGGCTGCATCCTTTCCTGATGCCCGTTTAATAGCTGCATCGATGTTGGTTTTTGGCATGTTCTGTGCCTTGGCATTCAAAATGGCCGTACGCAAAGCTGCGTTCAAATCAGGTTCGGGTCCACCTTCTTTTGCAGCGATTGTTATTTTCTTAGCCAGTTTCGGAAAAATCCTCGACATTTTGTCCCAACGTTTTTCCTTGGCTGCACGACGATATTCAAATGCCCTTCCCATAAAATAGATTTTTAAAAATTTTTCGCGAAAATATAAAACTGAATTGATATAAACCAAAACTCAAATCATAAAACGAGACAAATCCCATATAAGTTTTGTTTTTTATGTAATGAACAACAAAATAATTGAAACCTTCCATCAATTCTTTGGAGAGCGATTCAATGAATTTTATGTGGTTTACAAACTTTCTCCTCTTTTTTCACTTTTGCCCCGCACTTTTTGCATTCATATTTTGGCTTTGGATGATCCTCGAAGTCTTTCTTTTTACAAGCTGTTTTCCCCATTATAAATGTTGTTGTTCCCGATGATTGACAACAACGTTTACAGGAAAATTGTTTTTAAGATGTTCCGCCAGTTTTTCAGCTGCATACACTGACCGGTGCTGTCCGCCTGTACATCCAAAACTTACCGAAAGACGTGTAAACCCACGTTCAAGATAGTTTTTTACCGACTGATCGACAATGAGTTTCACACCGTTCATAAAAATGCCGATTTCTGAATTATGCTCCAAAAATTCCTGCACTTCAAGGTCTCTGCCTGTCAGTGTTTTAAACTCCGGATAGCGGCCTGGATTGTTAATGGCGCGACAATCAAAAACGTGTCCGCCGCCATTTCCTGAGGTATCGTTCGGATAACCACTTTTATACGAAAAACTTGTAACTGTAATGATAAGATCATTGCTAACCCGTCCGATTTCTTTTAACTCTTCGGAGCGAATTAACTGATACAATACATTAAATAGTTCTGGCAGTTCAACCGGAAGCTGCACTTTTTCCATCAACAATTCCAGGTTTTTAAGTGCAAAAGGAATACTTTTCAGAAAATGCTCCTTTTTCTCGTAGAATCCCCTGAAACCATACGCTCCCATGGCTTGCATAATCCGAATGAGTACAAAGCCGTTAAAATAAGCTGTAAATTCCGTCTCGTCTACTTCGATGTATTTTTTTAGTTCTGAAAGATATTTTTCAAACAGTTGCTGACGGATTGTTTGCGGAATATCTGCTTTCCCGTCGTAAAGCAGCGAAGCCAGATCATATTGAAGTGCTCCACGTCGTCCGCCCTGGTAATCGATAAAATAAACCTCTTCATTTTTCAGCATTACATTACGCGACTGAAAATCACGATACATGAAATAATCGGAATCGGCACTAAGTAAATAATCGCTAAAAGTCTGGAAATCATCTTCCAGCGCCTGCTCATCGAACGATATTTTCGCCAATTTCAGGAAGTAATACTTAAAATAGTTCAGGTCCCACATCATCGACTGCTTATCGAAAGCTGCACGCGGATAACAAACCGAATAATCGATATTTTTCCCGGCAATAATCTGGATCTTCGGCAATACTTTTAAAACCTTGTTGTACTGCGAAATTATGGTTTCAGAAAATCCTTCCTTTTCACGAGTGCTACTCAAAAAGTCGAAAAGAGTCACATTTCCCAAATCTTCCAACAGATAATTTTTTAAATCAGACCCCACGGCATAAACTTCCGGCACAGGCAGATCGTTCTTCCGAAAATGGCTGGTAAACGAAAGAAATGCAGTGTTTTCATTTACATCATTATTCCATGCTCCGATTACCGAACGCTTATTGTTTTGCAACCTGCAATATTCGCGGTATGAACCTGAAGGCGGTAACATCTCGAAATGTTCCACTTTCTCGTTAAAATGGCTTTCGAAAAGCCGGATGATTTCATTCTTTTCTGAATTTTTCAAGCAACATGAATTTTAAAATTATACCTATCCGGAACCATAAAAATTAATTGTACATTTAACTTTCATTCGCCGGTATGAAATTTAGCAAAATCAAAAATATCTATTTTTTAAGGATACTACGAAGAATTTTTGTACTGATTGGTATTTTCTTTACCGTTTGTGTTATTTTGGCTTTAACCGAGCAACCTTTCTGGGGTTATTACTGGCTGGGAACAAGTAAATCGGTACTTAAATGGAAACCTGAAACCATTGTGTTCTTAGGCGGCGGCGGAATGCCAAGCCAGTCGAATTTAATGCGCTGCTGGTACACCAGCAAAGCAGCCCGATCATTTCCTGAAGCTAAAATTATTATTGCCGTTCCTGGAGATATCGATGATAGTTTGAGTACCCCTCAACTCATTAAAAAGGAACTGATACTTCGCAGTGTAAATGCTGAAAAAATAATATTTGAACATGAATCGACCAATACGCGTGCCCAGGCGTTGAATTGCCAGCGGCTGATAAAAATGCAGTCGCCGTTGCTGTTGGTTACTTCTCCTGAACATATGAGACGGGCAGTTCTTTGTTTTCAGAAAGCGGGGTTTGAAAAGGTAAATGCGCTGCCAGCATTTGAAAATGCGTTGGAAGCCGACCTGTCGTTTGACGACGACAGTTTGGGTGGTAACAAAACACTGGTTCCTGATGTTGGAAAAAGCATAAACATGCGATACCAGTTATGGAATCACCTTAAATACGAAATACTGATTATCAGGGAAATGACGGCTCTTGCCTATTATAAAATCAGGGGGTGGATTTAGGGGTTAACATTTATAAGCTAACCCAGATTTTCGATTACCCGGGCCAATTTCTGTCTAACTTCGGTTGCCAACTCTCCCAATGATTCATTCTTAACCGCCATCATTGAGGCTGCCGGGTCAACTGCAAAAACTTCTATTTCACCATTGTCATTCTCTTCAACAACTACATTACAAGGTAAAAACACTCCTATCTTGTCTTCGCTGCTAATTGCTTTGTAAGCAAATTGAGGATTACAGGCGCCCAAAATCATATACTTTTTAAAATTGATATTAAGTTTCGTTCTCAATGTTTCGCCCACATTATTTTCGGACAAAACGCCAAAACCCTCTTTTCCCAATTCAACGGTTACTTTCTCAATTGCTTCCTCGAAGCTTGTATTTTTAACTACTTTGCTAAAATAATAACACATGCTAATTAAATTTTTAGTTTGCAATCTTAACAAAGAAGAAATAAAAATGTTGCAATAAAAAAGCAAATGAGGTTAATTTTTTAAGATTTTGTATTTTAACCTTTTGTTTGAATTAGTTGAACCCAAAGAATTATTTTTGATTCTTTTCCTCAAGTTGTTTTCCATACTTTTTAATCCAGCTTTCCCCTTTCAGCAGTCCAAAATCTTCCAAAAACGATTCTGTTTTTTTGAGCGTTTTTAAAAAATATTTCGGGCTTCTTGAGTAATTGAAAAACCCGTGGCCCTGGTTTTTATACCCCATCAGAATGCATTTATTTCCATCCTGCTTCATAATCTGCGTGAATCGCTGTACATTTTCATACGGAACGGTTGTATCGGTTTTTCCATGCATTATTAGTGTTGGCGGAACACCTGGTGTAATGTGATGAACAGGAGATAATTCAAATTCCCGGCCTGCCAGCTTTTCCTGCCCGTAACCACGTTTCCCGGTATCCACAACAGGATTAAAAAGAACCAGCGCCAATGGTTTGGTTGAAACCGACAGGTCATCGGATTCTTCATTACAATTTTCAAGGATCGCGGTACAAGCTGCCAGATGACCGCCGGCTGAACCGCCGGAAACAACAATTTTTGAAGTATCAATTCCAAGTGCGTCTCCATGTATTTTCAAATATCGGATTGCAGATTTGGCATCTTTAACACTTTCAAAAGGTGTGGTATTATGTTTGGATTGAATCCGATATTCCGGGCAAAAAACCACCATTCCGCGTGAGGCAAAATATTCAGATTGAAGTTTAAACTGATTGGTATTCCCATTAACCCAACCACCTCCAAAAAAGAAAACAAGCGCAGGAAGTTTTATTCCATCAGCAACCTGGGGTTTATACATTACCATTTTCAGTGAATTCCCGTCTATCCTTTTGTATTCAAACGAAACCTGTTCGTATTTAAATTGCTGGGCAAAAACGCCCACAGTAATGAAAAACAGGAACCCAGTGGTAAACCACCAACGTTTTTTCATCTACAACTCAATAATTAAAACGGTTTTCTTATCACCGCGAATAATATCGACTGAAATTCGGTCGCCGGCTTTTAACGATTTCATCCGGTCCATATAATCATAAATATTACTTACTTTTTTACCGTTGATAGCTGTAATGATATCGCCTTTTTGCATTCCCCCCCTGAAAGCAGGTTTGTCTTTGGAAACCGCATCAACTCGTAAGCCTCGTTTTTCAATACCGGCAAAATCGGGCATAATACCCATAGTTATTTTATAGCGGCCACTACCACCCCGTTGAAATCTCGGACCTGCTTCCTGGAAAGTCAGTGTACTGTCACGATCAGCAATATCCATCAGCACTTTATAAGAATATTCAGTCACTTTTTTCTCCCCTGTATAATTAATTTTATCTGCATCATCAAAAGGTGTATGATAATCGGGATGAGCGCCGGTAGTGAAAAACAAAACCGGGATATTTTGCAAATAAAAAGAGGCGTGATCAGATGGGCCAACACCTTCCGGCGACATGGCCAGATCAAAACCCGTATTCAGGTCTTTCAAAATCGATTCAAATTCTTTGGCTGTCCCTGTTCCTCCAATATCTAATGCATTTGTGGTTGTATCAAGTCTTCCCACCATATCGAAATTCAACATGGCTACTATTTTTTCGATTGGCACAGGTGGATTGTTGGTAAATGCTTTCGAGCCAACCAGCCCCATTTCTTCGCCGCTAAATGAAGCAAAAATGATGCTTCTTTTGTTTTTCTTTTCGGCTGCAGCTTTTTCAGCCAGTTCAATAATTTCGGCCACACCCGATGCATTGTCATCTGCACCGTTATGAATAGCAATGGTATCAATTGCCCTTGATCCTGAGCCCGGTCCTCCCATTCCCAAATGGTCAAAATGAGCACCAACCACAATATACTGATCTTTCAAAACAGGATCGTTGCCCGGTAATAAAGCTACCACATTTCTCGATTCAGCCTCTTTCTGTAACACATTTATAGTAGCATCAACATTTGCCTTTAAATTCAGATGTACCGTATTTTTTGAGTTTTCTATTTCACTTTCCAGTTTTTCAACTGTTTGCCCTGTTCCGGCAAGCATCTTATCAGCAACCTCCCTCGTTACCTGGATGATTGGGATAGAATAACGGCTGCTGTTTTTATCAAAAACCAATGGAGTGAGTTCATCTTTTTCGCTGAATTTTTTCCCTGCAACAAGGATCAGTCCGGCAGCATTTTTATCACTGGCGAGCAAAGCTTTTGAACGGTCACCAGAAAATTCAACAAACGGACTTTGCGCATTGTCCAGATCGGGATCTCCCTGGAGCGCCAATACCCATTTCCCTGAAACATCAACTCCTTTATAGTCGTCCCACTGCAACGTATCTTTATTAATTTCAATTCCAAAACCGGCAAAAACTACGCCTGCTGAAACTTTGGTATTAGCAGAAAATGCATACGGCAAAAAGTCCGTTTTAACCTGAAATGATGATCCGTCAACGGTAAGTTCATTTCCATCGCCTACCTCTGCAGAAGTTACCAGGTCAAATGGCTGAAAACCGTTTTCGTCCAGCAGTTGTAATCCTGCATTCTCAAATTTTTGACGAATATATTCTGCTGCGAGTAAATCACCAGCTTCACCTGTTTTTCTACCTTTTAATGAATCGGAAGCAAGATATCCGATGCTTGCTTTTAAATCTTTTACTGTAATTTCAGGGTCAAATTTCTTTGTACAGGCTGAAAAAACGGCTACTATTAATATCAGAACAAATAATTTCATTTTAGACCTTATTCATTAGTTTTCAACACAATCATAAACTCAATTTGAAAGGAGGAATTAAATTGGGTGCAATATTACGCATTAATCACCATTAAAAAAAAGGAGTTGTGTATATTTACGTCCTCAATAACAAGTTAGGGATTTGATCGCATTTGGGATAAAATACTGGTTTATTTTTCTTTTGGCAGCCATAATTGCTGCGCTGGGTGTTGCCCTCCTTCTCTATTTCAGAAATCGTGAAAATAAGGAATTGGGCAGGGTTAAAATAATGACGTTAAGTGTGCTTCGGTTTCTCTCCTTTTTTATTATTGCTTTTCTGTTGCTTTCCCCTTTTATCAGAAACCTCAAAAGAATTACCCAAAACCCGGTAATTATTACTGCCTGGGATAATTCAGAATCAATGCAAGCTACACCTGATTCTACAGAAATTGCAAAACAGGTAAACGATACGCGGGAAAAAATCGATAATGGGTTAAAACAGAAATATTCGGTTACTGAATATACTTTTGGTGAAAAGACAGAACCGCTGAAAAATTTAGATTTTACAGAAAAAAAATCGGATTACGGCGAGTTGATTTCCTCTGTGGCAAACACACATTTCAATGAAAATATCGGGGCTTTAATCATTGCAGGCGATGGAATTTATAACCAGGGTAAAAACCCGGTAAATCTCATTAGTGATATAAATTTCCCGATTTATACCATTGGTTTTGGAGACACAACAGAAGTAACCGATTCACGCATTCAGAATATCAGGGTCAACCGAACCTCTTTTTCCGGCAACAAGTTTCCGGTTGAAGTTGACGTGCAATTTTCAAAACTAAAAGGGAGACCATTAAAACTAAGTATTGAACACGAAAATCAGGAAGTCTCCAGTATAATGGTCACCCCTCCTGATCAGAATTATTTTTTCACCAGGGAATTTATTTTGGAAGCCGGTGACCCGGGACTTAAACACTACACCGTAAAAATTGAACCGGTTGAAAACGAAAGAAACGTAAAAAACAACAAAGCAGGGTTTGTAATCAATGTGTTGAAAAACAAACAAAAAATACTGATTCTTTCCGATGGGCCACATCCGGACATAGGGGCATTAAAAAACACACTCGACCTTCAAACAACTTACGATGTGTCTATTTTCACCGACGAACCTTACCCGTCCAGCTTAGAAGGCTTTAATCTTTTAATATTAAACCAGTTACCAACGGCAGGAAAATCGGCTGCTGAAATTATTAAAATGGCTGAAACCAGTCGTATTCCAATTTTATTTATTGTAGGAAATAAAACATTTTTACCACAACTAAATGCACTCGCACAAGGAGTAACAATAACACCGTTAGCTGTTTCAGGCACTGGTGAAGAAGCCTTAGCAATCATTAATCCCGTATATGCCACATTTAATCTCAGCGAGAATTTTAAAGAAATGTTACCTAAGTTTCCACCACTGATTGCTCCGTTCGCCGATTATGAACTGGATGCCGGATTCACACCTTTGTTTTATCAGAAAATTATGAACGTGGAAACCAATAAACCACTTATGGCTACGGGAATTATAAATGGAAGAAAAACGGGGTTTATTTTTGGCGAAGGTATTTGGCGATGGAGGTTATACGATTATTATATCAATGACAATGAAGCCGCATTTAATGAATTGGTTAATCAGCTCGTTCAGTATCTTTCGTTAAGGGAAAATGAGGATAATTTTATTATTGATTACAACCCGGTTTATTCCGAAATTGACGACATTATTTTTACAGCCGAAGTTTATAACGATGCTTATGAGCGAATTACCTCCGATGAAATCAATATGGTTATTCAGAATTCTGAGGGAGATGAGTACAAATATACATTTGATGTTCTGGGTGGAAACTATCAGTTAAACACAGGACATTTACCCGTGGGTGATTATACTTTCTCAGCCAGTGTTGCAGTGGGGACAGAAACTTTTCATGAAACAGGCCGGTTTTCTGTTGCACCGGTAAATTTTGAAGATATTGTAACTCAGGCCAATTACAAAACATTATTTCAATTAGCAGCGCAAAGCGGCGGAAAATTTTACCTTCCCTTAGAAACCAACCAATTGATTGATGAGATTAAGAATAGCAGCCGCTTGAAATCAACCAGTTATTTTCAGGAAATGGTTCAGGAATTATTAAACCTTAAAGCGTTATTTTTCGTTGTATTGTTGCTGTTAAGCGTGGAATGGTTTTTGAGGAAATTCTGGGGCATTTATTAGGAACATGAAAAAACAATTCAAACAAACAGGCATCCAGGCATTTATCGTTTTTTGGAGCCTTATCCTTGTATCGTGTGCAACCCAATCAATTCTGATTGAAGTCCCGCAACAATCAAAAAATGAACTTCCTGATCGTATTCAGAGTGTTCTTCTTGTGTCCCGTGTAGTGGACAAAACCTACAGTAATCTCGACGCTGATTCGTTGCAAAATATTTTTTATAAACACAATTTTGATTATGATACTATTGTAAGCGACTCCCATATGGTTGACACAATGCTCAGGGCCATGGGCGACTTACTTTATTCTTCAGGAAGATACGATTATGTTATCCCCGAAAAACGTTTCCTTCCTTTTGAAAAAAGCTCTCTTCTACCCAGTGAACTTCCCTGGAATGAGGTTCGGAATTTATGTGAAACCTATAATACTGATGCTGTAATATCCATTGATCATTTGAAGACGAAAGTTTCAACATCATATGATAGGGAAAGTTATTTTAATCCTTTTGAAGCCAGTTTTGGTTCGATTGGAGTGGCAAAAATGAATGTTTCATATGAAGCACTGATCCGTATTTATGACCCGTTACAGGAAAAAGTACTGGTCCGAAAATTATTGTGCGACACATTATATTGGGAAGATAACGATCCTTATGTGAGTGAGCTATTCAACCGGTTTACCCCAGTAAAAAATGCCTTATTTGAAGCAGGAGTTGCCATAGCTCTTGATTTCTCCGATGATATTGCAACCAATTGGCAACAAGAGCGAAGAAATTTCTTTGCCAGTGGTAATAAGGATCTCAAGCAGGCGGTACCTTTAGCTCGATCAGGTCAGTGGGAAACAGCCATGAACTTATGGAAACAAACTGCCGAAACATCAAAATCAAAAGCAGTAAAAAGCAAAGCAGAATACAATGTGGCTTTAGCCTATGAGCTACAAGGAGATATAGACAAGGCAATTGAGTGGGCACTAAAGTCATATAATACAATGTACAGGACAGATACCTACGATTACCTTGAAATATTGAAGCAGCGTAAAAATGAACAAAAAAAACAGTAGCCATGAAACGAATTATACTTTTGATTTCTGTAATTCTTTTTTTAACAACCTCTTGTACTATTTACAAGGAATATCCAATAGACGTATATAAGCCGGGAAAAATTGCCATCCCTTCAACGGCAAAAAACGTAGCTCTTGTTTACAGAAATTTCAAATTTAATAATGATACGCTTCAACATTATTACAAAGATGATTATCGACTTGTAAAAGCAAAAAATGATCCTGAAAAATTGGACAGTTTAATGGCAACTTTTTGTTTGCAGGAACTGGCACAAAATCTAAAGAGCAAAAATTTATTTAATCGAATTAATATTTTCCCGGAATTGTTTAAACAACATTCCGGAAAAAAATTACCAGCTTTAAATTTCGATGTAATTGATAAACTGACTTCAGAAACCAATACCGATATACTAATTTCACTTGAAACGTTTTCCTATTTTTATTCAGAATACCCGGATGAATACAATGTTGCCAAGCCCAGACAAGTAATAACAGCTGCTGTTTGGGCAGTTTATAACCCGGCAATTCAAAAGGTGATAGAAAGAAAAACAATGATAGATACGGTTTTCTGGAATGCTTATGACGATAACGGCAACTACGATAAAAACAGCAAATTACCACCCCGGCTAAATGCTTTAAAAATTGCTGCCCAGCTTGCAGGAGAAAACTATTCAAAACGATTCTTTGCTTCATGGGTTAAAGCCAACCGCATGTATTCTGTTCCGCCACTTCCTGATTTTGAAGCAGCCGAAAAATATGTACAGAAAAATGATTGGGATAACGCCATTTTACTCTGGAAGCGTTATGCCGATGATAAAAATGGCAGGATGGCAATAAATGCCCGCTACAATTTAGCATTGGGTTATGAAATGAAAGACGATTTTGACGCCTCCATGCAATGGTTAGATGCCGCACTAAAAATTGCGACAGATTATAGAAGCAAAGAAGACATAAAACGCATTTTACAATACAAAAAAGTTCTCGAACAGCGTGAGAAAGATGTGGAAAAATTAAACCGCATGTAGTATGAACCGAACCTTTCTGTTCATAGTAGTTATTATTTCAGTTTTACTGCAGGCATGTAACACACTGCTAAATACATCTACAATTAAAATGGAAGTGGCGGTTCCTGCAAAGGTCAAAATTCCATCCAATTATAAAAATGTAGTTGTCAGGTACAACAATATTAATTTATCCTACAATCCATTGTTTGCATCTTATTCCGAAGGGGAGAACATTATACTTGATACCACCAACCTTGATAGTATTGCATCTGAGACTTATTTTTCAGCTTTTATCAAAAATCTCCATGACCAGCTTCTGTTTGATTCTGTTAAAGTGTTGACACCGGGAGATTTTTCAGACATTAAAGTTGTCAATAATCGTAATATTCTGGGGATTACGTCAATTGATACATTATCGGAGAATGACTCCATTTTTTTTTCAGAATCAGCATGGTTTTTGGGTGGCCTTTTGAAATTTCTTGTATATGACTCGCTTAATCATAAAAGAGAAATAAAAAATCTGGATCCTTATTTTGGGTTATATACAAAAGAAGATATTCAACAGATCGCAGATACAACAAATGCCGATCTGCTTATGTCACTCGATTTTTTTGGTTCGTACGATGGAATATATTTTGACAAGTTCCGAGGATGGGAAATTGTTTTTATAGATCCTTATTGGTCCATGTACGATTTAAAACAAATGAAAGAGGTTTTCTTGTACTCTAAAGAAGATACTGCAAAATGGTCCAATCCTGATATCTATAATTTGAAGTCTGCCATAAAATTACTGCCACCAAGGAAAAACGCAGTTTTAAGTGCTGCTGAAATATCTGCTGCTAACTTCGCCCAATATATTACTCCTCATTGGCTTCAGGTTGATCGTATGTATTATAAATCAGGAAATAAAGAGATGCGAAAAGCAGAAAAACTGATGAAACAAAATAAATGGCTGGAAGCAGCAGAGATTTGGAAAAAAACAATAAAAAGTAAAAACAAACAAATTGTTGCAAAAAGTATGTTTAACCTGGCTCTTGCATGTGAAATGGAAGGTGATGTAGATGCAGCTATTGACTGGACAGTAAAATCATATAGTGTTTTCAGAGACAAAAACGAAGATCACTATTATAACTGCATGGATTATATTCGAATCCTGGGACAACGAAAACTGGATATCCGTTTAATTGACAACCACCTTAACCCGACGGAAGAAAGTTCAGTAAATTAAAAAGAGCAGCTGCTTAAGCAACTACTCTTTCCAATATATATTTCTTCAACAATCTAATCAAGTTCTATCATAACAACCGATTTAGCCGGAAGGTTAACCACCACCGAATTCCCGTTAACTTTAACGTCTTTAAAAGAGGCGAAAGTCACTTCTTCTTTCTTTCCAAAATCGTTATATGAATTTATTTTTTCACCAGTTACAATACTTCCCTTTTCAAAACTTAACGGCCCCGTTCCACGAATATCACAGGTAACACTTATTCCTTTGTCCGGGTTTAAATTACTGATGGTTACATGAATTTTCCCATCAGCATCTTTTGATACAGAAGAAGAAATAGCAGGCACATCTTCATTACCATACGAATAATTTTCACACATAACTTCTGAAGGTAACAAGGTAGCATCGTGGTGTACTTTATACATTTTAAATACGTAGTAAGAAGGCGTTTTTACGATCTTATCGTCTTTGGTTAAAATCATAGCCTGAAGCACATTAATCGTTTGGGCGATATTCGCCATTTTTACTCGCCGTGCATGATTATTAAACAGATCTAGATTCACTGAAGCAACAAGAGCATCGCGCACTGTATTTTGTTGATATAAAAACCCCGGGTTTGTTCCGGGTTCAACATCGTGCCAGTTCCCCCATTCGTCAACGACCAGGCCTACGCGATTCCCCGGATCATATTTGTCCATGATTAGAATATGTTTGTCCAGCAATTCTTTCATGAACAACGTTTTTTTCATCGTAGCAAAATACTCGCTTTCATCGAACTGCGTGGCCGAACCTTTATGTGCCCAATTGTGGCAAATAGTATAATAATGTAATGAAATACCCTGGAAATTTCTTCCCGGACCTCCGTCTCTCATTAATGTTTCCATCCAATCATAGTTTGAATCACTTGGGCCACACGCAATTTTATACAATCGGTTATTACCGTAATTTTTTAAGAATGACCCGTAACGTTTCATTTCGTTGGCATAGTAATCTGCTGTCATATTTCCACCGCAACCCCAGCTTTCATTACCGACGCCCCAGTATTTCACTCCCCATGGCTCTTCCTGTCCATTGGTTTTCCGCAAATCCGTCATAGGGCTGATATTGTTTGAATTCAGGTATTCCACCCATTGCGACATTTCCTGAACTGTGCCGCTTCCCAGATTTCCACAAATTACGGGTTCGCATCCCAGTTGCTGACAAAGTTCCATAAACTCGTGTGTTCCAAAGTGGTTGTTTTCAGTAACTCCACCCCAGTTTGTATTAATCATAGTAGGCCTTTCATTTCTCGGGCCAATACCATTCATCCAGTGATATTCATCAGCAAAACACCCACCCGGCCAGCGCAGATTTGGAATTCCAATATCCTTTAATGCAGAGACGACATCGTTCCTTATTCCGTCAGTATTTGGTATACTGGAATCTTCACCAACCCAGTAACCTCCATAGATACAATGTCCCAGATGTTCTGAAAAATGCCCGTAAATATTTCGGCTAATCGTTTCTTTACCAAGATCTGCATTAATAACAATCTTGTTTTGCGCATTTGCTCCAAACGCAATAAAAGCTAAAAAAAGGAAAATGATTTGTTTAAGTTTCATTTTAGTTTGATTTTAATCCGTTTAATTTGTTGAACGAACATAATGAATTTAAAATAAATATCCCATGAAAACCTTATAAATAAGGAAATAACATGTTATCTAATGTAAAATAAAAAATTCGTTTTTTAAGAGCGTTTTATTTTTCAGTTAGCTTAATTCCATCTGAAACAAAGTTGATAAGCCTTTTTTTGTATAAACTTCCGACAGCTTTTTTAAAATTCTTTTTACTGATGCCAAACAAAGACTGGATCATTTCAGGTGATGACCTATCGGAAACTGCCATAAATCCACTATTCTCTCTTAGTCCATCCAGAATCTTTTCAGCAAACGCATCCACTTTTTCATATCCCGGTTTTTCGAGCAGCAGGTCAATTTTTTCATCCTCTCTAATTTTGCTAATGTAGCCATTCGTTTTTTGTCCGGGTTTAAGTAGTTGAAAAACCTGGTTTTTATACAGCATTCCCCAGTGTTCATTATTAATAATGGCCTTGAATCCAAGTTCTGTTTCTCCGGCAATCAACAAATCAACCTCTTCTCCAATACTATATTCCGGCGGTGTATTATCCAGAAACTTATCAATTTTAGCTGAAGCAACAATTCGTTTTGTAATAATATCAAGATAGACATGGACCAGGTAGTGACGGCCCTCTGCCATTTTTGATTTTTGCTCACTAAAAGGAACCAGCAAATCTTTCGGAAGGCCCCAATCGAGAAAAGCTCCGAAGCGGCTGACGGAAACCACTTTTAAAAAAGCAAAGTCACCTACCATCGCAATTGGGTTTTCAGTGGTGGCCACCAAACGGTCCTCCGAATCGTTATACACAAAAACTTCAGCAGTTCCCGATTCTTTTATCTTGTCCGATACAAATTTTCGTGGCATTAGAATTTCCCCTGATTCATCACCATCAAGATAGACGCCATTTTCAGTTTCGCGTACTACATTTAAAACATTTATTTTTCCTATCTCAGCCAAATCGCCTGATTTTAAATTTATACTCCAGCCCTTTTTACCTTATAATTTTCCTGCTCCAAAATGCTGACTATTTTGGCAGCGAAATCGCCCTGTATAAGAATCTCGCCTTCTTTTACTGTGCCACCAACGCCACATTTCGTTTTTAATAACTTGCCAAGTGTTTTCAAGTCCTCATCAGAGCCAACGAAACCGTTTATTAATGTTACTACTTTCCCTTTTCGTTGTTTTCGGTCGAGCCACACTTTCAAATTCTGCTGGCGGGGCAACAGTGTTTCCTGCTCCTCTTCCCCAGCCTCTTTTTCATACTGAAAATCGGAGTCGGTTGAATATACAACCCCTAACCGCTCTTTCCAATCGTTTGAACCCTTTTCCTTCTTCATATCCAAATTACCAATAAACTTCCGGTAAAATAAACTATTAACCACCAAAAATAAGCATATCTGGTATATTTGACCAGAAATTTTGATATCCGTGCGTTTTTCCCCTTTCCCAGATATTCCTTCCAGACAAGAATTACGTTAATTAACATCAGCAAAACAGCCGAATACCCAAGAATTCCGTGAATATTAAATGGTGAATTATCGGAGCCGGCTATCATAAAACTTACCGCTGCAATATCCAATATCAACCCTAATGTGAGAAAAAACAATACTCCCGGGGTCATTAATTTAAACCGCATAATAGAAATACTCCCAATCCCATAGGACAATAAAGCGAAAGTGATAATAAAAGCGCCAACAATAGATAATACATTCATTTTGACCAATTACAATTTTGAAAACAAATATAATTATTGATATGTTGTTTACTGTCCCGGATATAATCAGGTTACTTTTGTTAGCTCCAACTGCTGAAAAGACAGTAAACTTTCAGTATAAGTAAAAAATTGACGTGAATGTTCAAAATACACATTGAATATTCAATATACAATCATTCAAACTTCAGTAAATCAACCGTTTTACGCTTGCTCAATAACATATTTTTTGTTTCACCATTTTTGGTTACCTGGATAACATTACTTTGAGAATCGTAAAGTTCTGTAAGAAGATCACAGTGGACCTCAATTTGATTGAGCTCATTTATTTTGTCAATTTCAAAATAACACCAAACCGCATCGGTATCGAGTTCTTTCCCGATAAAATAAAACGATTTTTTTTGACCATTCACAATAAATGCATATTTCGATTGAATGTATGCGTTAATCAAAGAATCAGTTTGAGGAATTTCCTTTTCCTCTCCTAAAAATAATTCGGGAGCCCCTTTATTTTCCAGCGCACGAATCAAATCATCTGCAAAAATTTTGATCGAAATCTCCAAACTATGGTTTTCCGCATTAAAATCAACCTGACAAATACTGATGTAAAACGGATGTGCAAAAACAGGAATTTGCACCAGGAAAAAATAAATTAGAAAAAATAGTTTCTTTGTCCTCAACATTTTTAAAAATTTGTTGCTAAAGTAAAAAATAAATGAGTTTGTTCGAACTGTACCTCAGGCTGGGCTTTAAACACATCGTCGATATTCACGGTTACGATCACATTGTTTTTGTGCTTGCACTCTGCGCAGGCTACGATATAAAACAAATAAAAAAGGTACTGATCCTTATCACTGCATTTACTATTGGTCATTCAGTAACGCTGATTCTTTCCACTTTAAATATTTTGCTGATCCCGGCCCGGATAATTGAATTTCTGATTCCAGTCACCATTTTTATTACCGCGTTTTCAAATATGTTACCGCTAAAAAAATCGAAAGGAAGAGTGGTTTACCTGATCGCATTATTTTTTGGACTAATCCACGGACTGGGTTTTTCTTATTATCTTAAAGAACTGCTGGGCAGAGAGTCATCCATTATTAGGCCACTTTTTGCATTTAATATCGGGCTGGAAATCGGACAGGTTGTTATTCTATCTATTTATTTTTCAGTACTTCTGTTAGCTACAAAAGTATTCAACCTAAAAGCCAACCACTGGCGATTATTTATTTCAACACTTGCAATAGGTATTTCCATTGTATTAATCATTCAAAAATATCCATGGTAAGAGAACTATTTTAAAAAAAGATTATTAGTTTTATCACTCCTTCTGCCACTAATAACAATTACTTTTAAAAGGATCTTAAAATGAAAAAACTAAGCCTGGTTGTTACCGTGTTGTTTGTATTTCAATGTATTACCTATGCGCAGGAAAATGTAAATCTGAATAAATTCAGGCAACTTAGCATGGAACTTGCCACTCCTAATGTTTACCGAACGGCTTCCGGGGCACCTGGACACGAGTACTGGCAGCAAAAAGCCGATTACAAAATAAATGTCCGGCTTGATGATAATACGCAACGCATTTATGGCGAGGAAACCATCACTTATTTTAACCAATCACCCGACCCGTTAAATTACCTTTGGCTTCAACTTGACCAAAATATTCGGGCAAAAGATTCTGATACAAAAAAAATTCAAACAGGAAAACTGGACGACAGGATGTCATTCATGCAGTTGCAACGCATGGATCACGAATTTGACGGCGGCTTTAATTTAAATTATGTAAAAGATAAAAGCGGAAAAGATTTGCCTTTTACTGTAAACAAAACCATGATGAGAGTTGATTTGCCAACAATTTTGAAACCGGGCAGTTCATACACTTTTTCAGTTAAATGGTGGTACAACATCAACGATCGTATTAGAGATCGTGGCCGTTCCGGATATGAATATTTTGAGGGAGATGATAACTATTTATATACCATTGCGCAGTTCTATCCACGTATGGCAGTTTACAACGATGCACAAGGGTGGCAACATAAACAATTTCTTGGCAAAGGCGAGTTTACCCTGCCTTTTGGTGATTTCGAAGTAAGTATTACAGTACCGGCCGACCATGTTGTTGGGGCAACTGGTGAACTCCAGAATGCCAGTAAAGTTCTGACACAGGAACAAATAAAAAGATTAGACCAGGCAAAAACTTCTGATAAACCAGTGTTGATTGTAACACAGGCAGAGGCAGAAAAAGCTGAAAAAAATAAATCGAAAGAGGAAAAAACGTGGACATATAAAGCAACAAACGTGCGCGACTTTGCTTTTGCTTCATCGCGTAAATTCATATGGGATGCCATGGGAGTTCCATTCGGTAGTCGAACCGTAATGGCTATGTCGCTTTATCCAAAAGAAGGAAACCCGCTTTGGGGACAATATTCAACCCGGGTGGTGGCACATACTTTAAAAACTTATTCAAAATATACGTTTGATTTTCCTTATTCAGAAGCTATTTCTGTTAACAGTACACGCGGTGGCGGAATGGAATATCCAATGATCTGCTTTAATGGCGGAAGGCCCGGAAGTGACGGCACTTACAGCGAAAGAACCAAATATAGTGTAATTGGTGTTATCATTCACGAAGTAGGACACAACTTCTTTCCGATGATCGTTAATTCTGACGAGCGCCAGTGGACCTGGATGGATGAAGGAATGAACAGTTTTCTTGAATACTTAACAGAACAGGAATGGGAACGCGGATTTCCTTCAAGGGCCGGACAAGCATATAAAATTGTGGATTATATGAGGGGTGACAAAAAAACAATGTCGTCAATTATGACTAATTCCGAATCGGTATGGAGTTTAGGAAACAATGCTTACAATAAACCGGTAACAGCTCTTAACATACTTCGTGAAACCGTTATGGGAAGGGATCTTTTTGATTTTGCCTTTAAACAATATGCTCAACGCTGGATGTTTAAACACCCTACACCGGAAGATTTTTTCAGAACGATGGAAGATGCTTCTGGAGTTGACCTTGACTGGTTCTGGAGAGGCTGGTTTTTTACTACTGACAATGTGGACATTTCAATGGATAATGTTAAGTGGATGGTTGCTAACACAAATAATCCTGAAAAAGAAAAACCACTGGCTAAAAAAACTGATGATGAAATACAGGCTATTTCAGATATTCGTAATAAAACAGCGATAAAACAAACAGCTACCGAAAAGGATCCGGGAACTCAGGATTTTTACTCTACTTACGATAAATATAAGGTCACCAATGAGGAAATGGATGCTTACAAAAATTACATGAATAGCCTGACAAACGAAGAAAAACAAATTCAGGAAGGAAATTACAACTACTACGAAATCGATTTTAAAAACATTGGCGGGCTTGTAATGCCAATTATCCTTCAGTTTGAATTTATGGACGGTTCGAAAGAAGTGGTTCGTATTCCGGTACAAATATGGCAGGTTAACAATTACCAAGTCTCCAAAGTGTTCAAATTTGAAAAAGAGGTAAAAAATATTACCCTCGATCCGTTCCTGGAAACTGCAGATGTGGATTTAAACAATAACTACTGGCCACCAAAAATCCAACCAACCCGATTTGAATTATATAAACAACGGTTTGGTGGAAGTCGAGGTTATTACGGTGGAGGCAATAACCCAATGCAAAAAGCACAGAAAGAAAAGAATTAGTAAGATTTCCCTGTCGGAGGAAAAGAAGAAAACATAAATATCCAGCATAATATTGGCAGAAACAAAATAGTTGGTCAACTATCGATATGCTGAAGTAATGCAGAAGTTAGTTCTGATGCCTGTTGCAATCCGACACCAGTCCAGCATGGTTTACCCTTTTTGAAAATCATTACTGTTGGAATACTTCGTATCTGATAACGGGTTGCTATAAAAGGATTTTTGTCAACATTGACTTTTATAATCCTTACATTTTCTTTCAACCGTGACTTTACATCTTTTAAAATCGATGGCATTTGTTTGCACGGTGCACACCAGTCTGCATAAAAATCAACTAAAACTGGTTTCTCTGAATTAATGATATTCAAAAATTTTCCGTTCACTTTACTTCCTCTTTTCTTTTACCCCTTTTTTGAATAATATCATTTGTTAAGTCTCCGACTAAATATCCCATTACTGCTCCCCACAACATTGTCCAATACCAAACTGACTTTATAGGGCAAGTTCCTGTTTTACAGCCCACCAGCTTCCAGTACACCAATCCTCCCACGGCTCCAACAACCAAAAAGATAATTTGCAGACGTTTTGACCTGACGAATTTTTTAAACTCCATGTAGTGTTTGTAACAACAAAACAGAGATTTAGGTTTTTTAATCCTTCATCGAAAATCACAATAGCAGATAGAGAAAATTGAAAACCAACGGGAAAAGCGAATTTTCAAAATGTAATTTGTACTTTTCATTTTTATTTTAACTTCGTACAAAAATCATTTATCAATATTTTATCATGAAAAAATTAGCCTTTTTGCTTGCTGTTGTTGCATTGGTTGCTCAACAGTCCTGCACTACACGCAGTAATTCGGGGGATAAACTTTCCATTCCCTATGTACAGTACAAACTTGATAACGGTCTGGATGTCATTTTACACCAGGACAAATCAGACCCAATCGTCGCCGTTGCTATTCAATACCATGTGGGATCGAACCGAGAAGTTCCGGGGAAAACGGGTTTCGCCCATCTTTTTGAACATATGATGTTCCAGCAATCTGAAAATGTGGGTGAAGATCAATTTTTCAGAAAAATTCAGGAATCTGGTGGAACATTAAATGGCGGAACCAATAATGACGGAACAACCTATTATGAAGTAGTTCCGAAAAATGCACTCGAAATGGTTTTGTGGTTAGAGTCAGATCGCATGGGATATCTTGAAAACACCGTAACTAAAACCGCTTTCGCCAACCAGCAAAATGTGGTTCAAAACGAAAAACGCCAGTCGTATGATAACCGCCCGTATGGTTTTAACAGTTGGGTGATAGCCAAAAACCTGTATCCGGAAGGACATCCTTACAACTGGACAGTAATTGGTGAAATGAAAGATTTGTTCAACGCATCTGTTGAAGATGTTAAAGCTTTCCATTCCAAATATTATGTTCCAAATAACAGTACTTTGGTTTTAGCCGGTGATTTCGAAATTGATGATGTAAAACCGTTAATTGAAAAATATTTTGGCGAAATACCGGGTGGAGATAAAGTTGTGGATATGAAACCCCAGAATGTTACTTTAAACGAAACTAAAAAACTTTATCACGAAGATAATTTTGCCCGGACACCTCAATTGACGATGGTATGGCCGACAGTCGAACAATACAGTAAAGATTCTTATGCACTTGATTTCCTTTCTCAGATACTTGGCAGGGGTAAAACGTCGCCAATGTACCGGGTAATTGTAAAAAACAAAAAACTGGCACCCAGCGTTCGTGTTGGCAATCGTGCCCAGGAACTTGCCGGGCAATTTACCATCTCTGTTAACGCAAATGCAGGTACCAGCCTGGCTGAGGTAGAAAAAGCCATTGAAGAATCATTTAATCTATTTGAAAGCGAAGGTATTACTGAAAAAGATATGGAAAAACAAAAAGCCGGACTTGAAACTGACTTTTACAATGGGATCAGTTCCGTGCTTGGTAAATCGTTTCAGTTAGCTCGTTATAATGAATATGCTGGTTCACCGGACTTTATTACACAAGACATTGCAAATATCAAGGCAGTTACAATCGATGACATAATGAACGTGTATGAAAAGTACATTAAAAACAAACCATTTCTTTCCACCAGTTTTGTACCGAAAGGTCAGGTAAATTTAATTGCCGAAAATGCTGTTGACGCAGGAATTGTGGAAGAAAGTATAACCAATGCAACACAAGTTGATCAATCAGCGATTCAGGAAAATGAAGAAATCGTGAAAACGAAAACCAGCTTCGACCGCTCAGTAGAACCAGCCAAAGGACCAGACCCGGAATTAAGTGTACCTGAGGTATGGACCGGAAAAACCTCAAATGGAATTAAAATATATGGCATCGAACAAAACGAGTTACCATTAGTACAGTATTCTTTTATAATTGATGGCGGGCATATTGCTGAGCCGAAAGATAAAGCCGGAGTGGCAAGTTTCCTTGCCAGCATGTTAAATGAAGGAACTGCAAATAAAACACCGGAAGAACTGGAAGAAGCTATTGAGATGCTTGGTGCCAGGATAAGGATAAGTTCCGGAACAGAGAACATCAACGTTTCGGTGAATTGTTTGTCAAGAAATTTTGAAAATACAATGGCTTTGGTTGAAGAAATGTTGCTTCAACCACGCTGGGACGAGGAACAGTTTCAACTGGTAAAAAGAAGAATGCTCAATAATATCAAGAGAAATCAGGCGAGTCCGACTTACCTGGCATCAAATGTTTTTAACAAATTGGTTTATGGCGATAATAATATACTTGCTATCCCTTCAAACGGAACTATGGAATCGCTCCAATCAATGACGATGGATGATCTGAAAGCGTTTTACAAAGCTAACTTTTCACCGTCGGTCACTAAGTTAGATATTGCAGGTGAAATCTCAAAAGACAGGGTACTAAAAGGACTGGAAAATCTTTCTGCAAGCTGGACACCTTTCGATGTTGAAATACCTGAAATTACTTCCCCTCAACTTCCGGAAACATCAAAAATTTACTTTGTTGATGTTCCCGGTGCAAAACAGTCAGTAATTACTGTTGGAACATACTGCCTGCCAAGAACCTCCGAAGATTTCTACCCGGCAACGGTTATGAACTACAAACTTGGCGGAAGCTTCAATGGCGTTCTGAACCTTATTTTAAGAGAAGAAAAAGGATTTACTTATGGCGCACGTTCTGGTTTTTCGGGAGGGAAATCTTTTGGAACTTTTACTGCCAGCACAAGTGTTCGTTCAAGCGCTACCGAAGAATCAGTACAGATCATTAAAGATGAAATTGAAAAATACCGGCAGGGGATTTCCGGTGATGACCTTGAATTTACCAAAAATGCACTGATCAAATCAAATGCACGTGATTTTGAAACTTTAGGTGCATTACAAGGAATGCTAAGATCAATTAGCGAATACAACCTGCCATTCGATTATGTAAAACAAGAGGAAGAAATCGTTAAAACGATGACACCCGAGAAACATCATGAACTGGCACAAAAGTACCTGAAAGATGATAATATGTATTATGTTGTCGTAGGTGATGCTGCTACACAAATGAAACCGTTGGAAAATATTGGACTGGGTAAACCGGTTCTACTACAGGATTAATTAATATTCACAAGATACATAAAGCCCGGATATATAGTTTCCGGGCTTTTTTATGCTGTTATCTGTAAATTTTCAGTGCAAGCAATTCCCCAAATTCCGGCAATACCATTTCTTTAATTCCTTTTTGTTTTTGCGTAAAAAACCCACTTTTCAGTTTTCTTCCGGAATGTGGATCAATAAACTCAAACCAGTATTTTCCTTTTGGCATATTTAATTTGACCGGTAGTACAGAAACACCGGTAAAAATCACGGCATATTGTTTCCCGGGTTCTGAAATGGCCTGTACCTGCATGCCGGGAGCATGAACAACCACATCAAAATCCGGGTGCATCTTTACAAAATTCATCGACTCAAGAAACGATTTCAATGTCGCCAACTGATTTCTCAGGTTTTTACTTCCGCCGCCCGGAGCGCTGTTTTCTCCGGTACCATCTTCTTTTCCCACATAAAATGAATAATCGAGACTATTGAAAATCGTTCCACCTCCCATCATAAACTGCCAGGCCTGGCGCAGGTAAGTCGCATCTTCGCTGCCGGCAAAACCTGATTCATCAAAACTTACCGGCCGGTTCCAGCCATAATTAAGCCACACTGCCTCAGGCCACGCATAGTGAAAATTCATAATCGAAATATTCGGATCTACCTTATCAACTGAATTAAAAAAGTTGGTAAAGTTCTGTGCAATCAGATGCTTTTTCGGAAATTGGGTTTCAGTCTCAACAATGGTTTTGGCAATAACTTTTTGCCATTCAAGCGAAGCCGGTGAAGCCATTTCTGCCCATTTATACCAGTCTCCCTGCCCCGGCTGCGGATCAAGAGTTCGCAAAGTACGCATTACTTTATGTGGATCATCTGCCCATGGTTCATTCTGAATTTCATAAAAAACATTATCAAAATTATTTAACTCAGTTACGATTTTTTCAACCATTTTTTTCTGAAAACCAGTCAGACTTCCATTGTCCAGTGTATTAGATTTTTTCCGGTCAAGGTTTTTGGGAATATCATTGACATTGTTTCCGGGATTAAACGGATTTCTTTCCCAGTATGCATCCTGATAGGTGGAGCAAAACAAGGTAACCTCCACAATTATATCATATTTTGCTGCCAGTGAAATAAAATCCTTTAAACGACTAAAATATTCCGGATTCCACTGATCAAGGTCAAATTTCTTTTCACCTTTGTACAACCCATCTTCATCAGTGCGTTTCCAGGGTGCAAGAAAACTTCCAGCTGCCGGCGCCAAAGTATTGTTCTTAATGCCAAAACTACCCGGAATTTCAACATACGAACCGGAAAAAATACGGGTGTAATTCATACCTTCATTATACATCGTTTCAAGGTACTTATTGTAATCAAAATCGAGGTTTAATATCGAACCATAATGTTCAGCAGAAGTAACAAGAATCAGCGGTTTCCCCTTAAAAATTAAATAATGCGGATTTACAGGATGTAAAGCAACTGGTTGTGCAATTCCATTTAATCCGGTTATCAGCAATAAAATAATGATTGTAAATAACTTGGTCATAGGTTAATCCTTTTATATTTTTACAGGATAAAGTTAACAAATGAACGGGAAAAAAATGAAACAAAAAATTCGACTTTACAAAGGCGATATTACAAGACTGGAAGTAGATGCCATTGTAAATGCCGCGAACCAAACCTTGCTTGGAGGTGGCGGTGTTGATGGTGCCATACACAATGCAGCAGGACCGGAACTACTTGAAGAATGTAAAACACTAAACGGTTGTGGCACAGGTAACGCAAAAATTACCAAAGGGTACAAACTTCCGGCAAAATTTGTCATTCATACCGTTGGCCCGGTATGGGCTAGTGGAAAACTGGATGAACCTGCAAGACTTGCTTCCTGTTACCGGCGGAGTATTGAAGTAGCTACTGAAAACGGAGTAAAAACAATAGCTTTCCCAAACATTAGCACCGGGGTTTATGGTTATCCAAAAAAAGAAGCTGCTGAAATTGCCATAAAAACGGTAACTGAATCGTTTAAAGAACATTCGGAAATTGAACTGGTAATTTTTTGCGTGTTTGATGAAGAGAACTATCTGATCTATAAAAATTTAATCGGATGAAAAACATATTCCTGATCGTTGTTGGAATTCTGGTCATTTCCTGTAACCGGCCTGTTAAGCCCTCTATAGAACAACTTTTTGAAGTTGACCGAAATTTTTCAGATGCAGCAGGAAAAATCGGTTTTAACAAAGCATTTATTGAATTTGCTCACCCTGATGCAGTATTGCTAAGAAAAAACAGTATGCCAATAACCGGGAAACAGGCGATAGCAAACATCTACGAAAAAGTTGACACAACTGGTATTCGCTTTAGTTGGGAACCACTTGCCGGCGATATTGCAGCTTCGGGTGATTTAGGCTACACTTACGGGATTTATACCCTGCAACTGGATACCGTAGTTGAAAAAGGCACCTATGTTTCTATTTGGAAAAAGGATGAAACCGGCAATTGGAAATATGTGCTTGACACCGGGAATGAAGGACTTGGGAAATAGATTTTATCCGAATCTTACCAATTAAACTGCATGAAAACTATTGGATTAATCGGAGGCATGAGTTGGGAATCATCTGCCGTGTATTACAATATCATCAATAAAAAAACTGCTGAGAAACTCGGAGGATTTCACTCAGCCAAATCGATAATGGTTTCGGTAGATTTTGCAGAAATTGAAGAATTTCAGCATAAAGATGAATGGAAATCGCTGGAGAAAATGATGATTCAGTCGGCGCAACAATTGGAAAAGGCAGGTGCCGACTTTGTTATCCTGTGTACTAACACGTTGCATTTTTGTGCCCCGGAAATTATTAAAAATATTGGTATTCCATTTCTTCATATTGCCGAAGCCACCGGGCAAAAAATAAAGGAAAACGGACTGCAAAAAGTAGCACTCCTTGGCACACGATTTACCATGGAAATGGATTTTTATTCCAAATTGCTCACTGAAAATTTCGGAATTGAGGTAATTGTGCCCGATAAAAGAGAACGTGGCCAAATTCACCGGGTGATTTATCAGGAACTGGTTCATGGAAAAGTTTTGGATCAATCGAGGGAGATGTTTAAAGGAATAATCGAAAATTTAAAAACCAAAGGCGCAGAAGGGGTAATTCTTGGATGCACTGAAATTCCAATGCTGATTTCAGACTCCGATGTGGATATTCCTGTTTTCAATACCACAAAAATACACGCAGAAAAAGCGGTTGAACTTGCACTGAAACTTTAGTCAAAAATTAATATCGAAAATTGGAATACAAAATTCATTAACTTGCAACACCAAACCTAAAAACTTAAATCATGAAAAAAATAATCACATCAGTTGCACTTATCGCATTTTTTGTTTTTGGAATGAGTTTTACATTTCTTCCAAAAGAGAAAACAGGGGTTGGAGTAAAAGCGTCTAACAATGCCGAAGTTCTTTTCGACGGCACTAAAAAAATGCTGGATCAAAAATGGGAATACTGGGAAGGTCCGCGATTTTCAGCTCAGATGCCTATTAAATGGCAAATTCAGCCCGATCCGGTTGATAAAGGCACCGTAGTTAACAGCAACGATCCTGCAGCTGCAGGCGGAAAATATGGCGCAGCCGATATTGTAACCAAAAAGAAATACCGCGATTTCAGGCTTCATGTTGAATTTATGGTGGTTCATCCGGGGGGGAACAGCGGCGTTTATTTGCAAAACCGCTATGAAATGCAAATCGTTGATGGTGACTCGACCCGTCATGGAATGGCCGCAGTCATTAATGAATCGGATTCTCCATATTACGCTTATAACGGAATCGGAAAATGGAATGCTTATGATATTGAATTCAGAGCAGCCCGTTTTGAGAATGGCAAACGCACCGAAAATCCGCTTGTAACAATGTATCTTAACGGAAAAAAAGTACATGTAAATGTTCCGATCAGCCAGGTTTGGGGTGGGCCAAACTCAGGGATCGATGGTGGAAATGACGACGGTAAAGGAATCACCGATACTCCGGGAGGAATTAAACTTCAAGCCGAAGGTCACGAAGTGCTTTACCGCAACATCTGGATTAAAGAACTGGATTTGAAAAAGGCGGATACAGATTTTTAGTTGAAATCAAAAATGGGAAACCTCCATTAAGCAGGCACAGATTTGCAATCTGTGCCTTAAAGCTATCACACGAATCCTTTTGTTTTTTTGAGCAATACTGCAAATTCCAATTTCAGTTTTTCAGCTCGCGATAATACAAGCAAACAGGGATCATTACACAGCTGTCACATTTTGGATTTGTTGGGCGGCAAATCTCACGTCCAAGAAAAGAAATTGACATCCCGGCTTCATTCCAGGTCTCCTGCGGCAATGCTGCCATCAATTGTTTTTCTATTTTATCAGGCTTGGGTTTTTCCTCCCGCTCAGCAATTCCAAGGCGCGGCGCCACCCGTAAAACATGCAAATCCACAATCACCCCTTCGGCATTATCGCCCGATTCCCGGATAATAACGTTGGCTGATTTACGTCCAAGTCCGGGAAGTTTTGTCAGGTTATGCGGAATATTTTCATCCTCTCCCACCATTTGGGCCATTTTTACCAGCCATTTCGATTTGTTACCAAAATTACGGACAGAACCAATGTACCTGTGAAGGTCTTCCGGTGTCGCCTTTGAAAGTGCATTTATGGTAGGATATGCTTCAAAAAAGGCGGGAGTAAGTTCATTAATGTGCCGATCTGAATCCTGAGCAGATAACACAACCATTACAACCAACTGATAGCGATTTTTATAGTCAAGTGGATGTCGGCGTTTTCCGTATTTCTGAAATTAAGGTTCGAAATGCTCTGTCCAATTTGTTTCCATCGTTTTAAATATTGTTCATTATTGAAGTAAAAATAGTATCAACTAAAATTACAGGAAAATTTCAAAAGATAAAACGGTTCGAAAAATGAAGTACTGCAAATGTGTGTTAGCAAAAAAAGTCTGTAAGTTGTTACTCTTATTCCCGTTAACTCTAAGTTTCTAATTTTCTCAAATCCTACAGATTTTCAACGATTTCTGCAAATTAAATCTACCTTTGCGCACCTTTGACAAAAGCCAAAAGGCGAAAACAATTTTTATTCAGATGATTACAGTTGAGAATTTGAGAATCCAGTTTGGGAAACGGATATTGTTTCAGGATGTAAATATGAAGTTTACAGCCGGAAACTGTTACGGGGTTATTGGTGCAAACGGTGCGGGGAAATCCACATTTTTAAAAGCCATTTCAGGTGAGGTGGATGCTACTACCGGGAACATTACATTGGGGCCGGGTGAACGGCTTTCGGTATTAAGTCAGGATCACTTTGCCTTCGATGAATTCACCGTATTGGATACGGTAATGAAAGGCCATGCAAAGTTATGGGATATTATGCATGAAAAGAATGCACTTTATGCCAAACCCGATTTCTCGGATGAAGATGGCATGAAAACCGCAGAACTGGAAGCTGAGTTTGCCGACATGAACGGATGGAATGCCGAAAGTGATGCAGCCTCATTGCTAAGTAACCTTGGTATTAAAGAAGATTTTCATAATACCCTTATGAAGGATTTAAGCGGGAAACAAAAGGTTCGTGTTTTGCTGGCACAGGCACTTTTTGGTAATCCCGACAATCTGTTGCTCGACGAGCCTACCAATGACCTCGATTTGGAAACCGTTGTCTGGCTGGAAAACTACCTCTCTAATTATGAAAATACTGTTTTGGTGGTTTCGCACGACCGTCACTTTCTGGATGCCATCTCAACCCACACCATCGACATCGATTACAACGATATAAAAATGTTTGCCGGAAATTACACTTTCTGGTATCAAAGCAGCCAATTGGCTTTGCGCCAGCAGCAGGCTCAAAACAAAAAGGCCGAGGAAAAGAAAAAGGAACTGCAGGAATTTATTCAGCGTTTCAGTGCTAACGTAGCCAAATCGAAACAGGCAACGAGTCGTCGGAAAATGATTGAAAAGCTTAACATTGAAGATATTCAGCCGTCAACCAGAAAATATCCCGGCATTATTTTTACACCGGAACGCGAAGCTGGTGACAAAATTCTTGATGTTCACGGATTAAGTGCCAGTGTTGAAGGCGAAATTCTTTTTAAAGACGTTGATTTTGTAGCTGAAAAAGGTGAAAAGATTGTTTTCCTTTCACGCGATCCAAGAGCAATGACCACTTTTTTTGAAATTATCAACGGAAACAAAGAACCGGATTCCGGAACCTACCAGTGGGGGCAAACCATTACAACAGCCTATTTGCCACTGGATAACGCCGAATTCTTTGAAAGTAAACTAACCCTGTTTGACTGGTTTTGCCAGTTTACAACCGATACCACCGAGATTTACATCCGTGGATATTTAGGCAGGATGCTTTTTGCCGGTGACGAAATTTACAAAAAGGTAAATGTACTTTCCGGAGGAGAAAAAATGCGTTGTATGATTGCCAAAATGATGCTTTCAAACGCCAATGCTCTAATTCTGGATACGCCAACCAACCATCTCGATTTGGAGTCCATTCAGTCATTTAACAACAACTTGCAGCGTTACCCGGGCAATGTTTTTATGTCGTCGCATGACCACGAGTTTATCTCCTCAGTTTGTGATCGTATTATTGAACTCACACCAAACGGTATGATTGACAAACTCATGAATTACGATGATTACATTTCGGATGAAAAAATCCATGAACTACGGGAAAAGTTGTATGCGAAATAATCATTCTTGATTTCCACTGTTTATCCGGTCAATCCATTCTACGATCCGGTCGTAATGTGAACCTTCCCAGTAAACCTTTTTACAGCCGGCACATTGCCAGAATTCGTCGTACATTTCAAGTGTATCGGCATACAGTTTATCCTGAACTTTTGATTTATCGACGAGTTTCATTTGTGAGTTACAAACGGAGCATCTTGAAAAAGGTCTGAAGTGATTTTGAAGTTGTAATCGTTCGATAACCTCAGCAAGTTGTTTTTTAGGATCATCATTTCTAATAAAGTAACCATGCGTTACAGCGCTGTGTTTCAAAACGCCAATGTCGCGTGTTAAGATAATCCGGTTCTGCTTCGCCGCATCAGTTACAATATCGTTATCATCATAATCATTTTTGAAAAGGGTATCAAAACCAAGTAGCCGGAGTTTTTGGGCCAGTTTACCAAGGTTCACATCAACAATAAATCTAATTTTCCGTAGTGGTTTTGCCCGTAACCGGAGAATTGTCGAAATATCAAACGATTCAAAAACAGGATAAACAGAAATATTTTCGCCGCCCATTAAAATAAAGTCAAATCCAACCGACTCGCCATTTACTAAAATCAAATCGATTTCAGCATGGGGCACTCCAATGGCTTCAATGATATTTTTCACAGTTGTGGTTCCGGTAAACGAATAAGCAAAACTTTTTTTTCTCCACTTCCGGGGCAGAAAATCGTTCAGTTCTTCGTAAAACCGAAAGGTTGAAGTCCGCTGAACCGGTTCATGATTTGTATTTAATCTTTTACTATCCAATTTATTTTTAAATTCTTCCTTAAAATTACTAGAAACAAATCAACAACATTGAATTTTGTAATTTATTTACTAAAGCTGAAATTTATGGCTCATTTTTAAGTATTTCCCATGTAATTATTTAATTTTAAAGTTTACAGAAATACTTAAATCTAAACCTATGAAATATCTACTAATAACATTATTTTTTGCGCTTCCTTTTCTTTCCCGCGCACAAACAGGAAAAGTGTTTGACAACCTGTCGATGAAAAGTGAAATCCTGAAAATGGATCGGAAATATGCCATTTATCTTCCGCCCGATTATGAAACATCTCAACGCAGTTACCCGGTTTTGTATTTGTTGCATGGCTCCGGTGATGATCAAACTGGTTGGGTGCAGTTTGGGGAAGTTTTACGCATTGCAGACAAAGCAATTCTTGAAGGTTCTGCAACCGCAATGATCATTGTAATGCCCGATGCAGACACTGGTCAGCGGGGTTATTTTAACGATATCAAAAATGAATGGCGCTACGAAGATTTTTTCTTCCAGGAATTCATGCCATTTATTGAAAAAACATATAAGATAAAAGCAGAAAAACATTACCGTGCAATTTCCGGTCTTTCCATGGGTGGTGGAGGAACTTTTGTTTACGCTTTACATCATCCGGAACTTTTCTCATCTGCCTGTCCGTTAAGTGCTTCCTGCGGCCCGTTAACCAAGGATGATATGGGACGTTATACCCGTGGAAATGAGAATATATCTAAGGAACAAGTTGAAAAATATTTCAAGGAACACAGTGTGCCGGAAATGATCAGGAATATGCCCGATGATCAGAAAAAAGCAGTTCGCTGGTTTATTGATATTGGCGACGATGATTTTTTATATGAAGGAAATTCAATCGTCCATATTGAAATGCGAAAAAGAGAGATTCCGCATGAATACCGGGTTCGGGACGGTGCACACAACTGGACCTACTGGCGGGCATCACTGCCAACAGTTTTGTCGTTTGTTTCCGATGCTTTTCATCAATATTGAGCTTAATTTATTCCAAAACCACCCCAAAATGCTTTGCATTATTCCGTAGCAAACAGGCTTTTTGTTGCTCTTATCAAACTGAATCAAAAAAGAAATAATTCATTAAAAAGACAATAAACTATTAAATACGTACCTCAAATAGAACTTCTTTTTCCTATTTTTGAATAGATAAAAAGAAACAGGATGCGTTTTTTATTGATTTTTCTGTCAGTAGTAACTTCTTTTTTAGGTTGCAGTTCAGCACAAAAAAAGGATAAAGAGATGGTTGAAAATATTATTTATCAGCCAAAAGACAAAGAAATACTGGATGAAGTTTTAACTATTTTCAGCAATGAAAAAGATACACCAACTGAAATATTGGTGGTTAAAGTTGGTACTTTCTTTCTGGGAACTCCCTATGTTGCCCACACGCTTGAAATGCAGCCTGAACAGCTTGTAGTAAACCTGCGCGAAATGGATTGCACTACCTTTGCCGAAAACTGCCTTGCTATTTCGCGAACGATAAAAAGTGGCAATCCCGGATTTGAACAGTTTACAAAAGAATTGAGAAATATTCGTTATCGTGATGGTGTTATCAACGGGTACCCATCGAGGCTACATTATTTTAGCGATTGGATTTATAACAATGCGAAAAAAAAACCGTTACCGATATTTCAAAGGAAATTGCAAATACACCATATCCGCTAGATGTAGATTTTATGAGTACCCATCCTGATAGTTATAAGCAACTAATGGACAGTGCACGTTTTATTCCGATCATTGAAAAACAGGAAAAAGAAATTTCCGGAAGAACAATGTATTATATTCCAGAAGATAAAATTGCCAGTATTGAAAACCTATTAACAGATGGTGATATTGCAGGAATTACAACTAATATTAAAGGAATGGACATTCAACATGTGGTTATTCTGATTCATCGTGAAGGCAGAATTCATATTTTGCATGGTTCTTCATCAGCCGGCAAAGTTGTTATTTCGGATAACACGTTGGAGGATTATTTAAAAAGGAAGTAAAAGTGCAACCGGAATTATGGTTGCCCGGCCACTTTAAAATTGAATTTAAATCTGTCTTACTTCGTTTGGAAAACTGTTTAATAAGTACTTGGCAAAAAATATTTTTCTAACGACTGAGTTTTAATATATAACCAACGATTAAATAAATGAGTGCTACTGAATAAACAACAAAACTTAAGTAAGTATTTTAAACAAGATTGTTATGAAAAGATAAACTTAGAAAATTAGTGGCAGTATTTGTAATTATTACAAGTGTAGTTTTAACTTCAAATGCACAGGAAATTGGCGTTCGGTTTGGTGGAGTCAAGGGTGATGGAGGTGCCGCTATTGATGCAATTTTTGGACAAAGACAGGTAAATCGGCTTCATGCCGATCTTGGATTTTACAGGGGAGGCATGGGAATAGATGCACTATGGGATTTCATTAACAGGCCGCTGGGTCATGAAGCTTTTAACTGGTATCTCGGATTTGGTCCTTCAACTTATATCGGTAATGTTATTTGGCTGGGTTTTTCCGGCGAATTAGGCCTTGAATACAGGTTTTATAACGCTCCAATTGCTATTGGTTTAGACTGGCGCCCCACATTGTGGTTAGTGGAAAATACGCCTCTTAGTAGCGACTCATTTGGATTTAATGTCCGTTTTGTCTTTTGAAGCTAATTCTGTTTAAAACTAATAAAAGAAGCATTTTCTAATGCTTTTTTTGTCCATACTGTTCTATTTCAGTCCACCATTCAGAAAATTTCTGATCTGCATCGTTTAACAGAACAATCTCTCCTATTCGGGGTGTGATCAGCGGTTTCTTAATTTCCCTGTTTAACGAAGTGATGGTTTTTAATGGCTCATCCCAGGTATGGTAAGCCAATGCAAATTTGGAATTATGTACCGGAAATAACCGTTTCGCTTTCAAATCAATCGAAGCCTGCAATGTTTGTTCAGGCATCATATGAATATATTTCCAGTTTTTGTTGTACTGCCCATTTTCAAGGATTGCCAGATCGAAACCTTCGAATTTTTCACCGATTTCCGCAAAATGCTCATCATAACCGCCATCGCCACCAATAAAAATCTTCTGCGTTGGCGTTTCAAGAACAAACGATGACCAAAGTGTTCTTTTGTGTTTAAAACCGCGACCCGAAAAGTGACGTGCCGGGGTAACCGTTACTTTAAAACCATCTTCCAGTTCAGCCGATTCAAACCAGTCTTTTTCAATCAACTGCTCTTTTTTGTAACCCCAATATTCCAAATGCTCACCTGTTCCTAGTCCGGTAATAATTCTGCCAACTTTAGGCTTCAACTTCTTTACCGTTTTATAATCAAGGTGGTCCCAGTGGTCGTGAGTAATTACCAGGTAATCGATCTTCGGCATGTCTTCTACAGAATAAATATCTGTTCCGTCAAATGCCTTAATTGAAAACGAAAAAGGTGATGCATGCCCGGAGAAAACCGGATCAACCAGAAATTTTTTCCCGTCAATTTGCATGAAATATGAAGAATGGCCGAACCACACAAGTATATTTTCATTGTGAGGGAGTTGTTTTAAATCGGTTTTTACAGAAGGAATTTTTTCTTTTGGCTTGCGTCCTTTTGAACGGAGCATATTTTTCATCATCTCCAAAAATTTAGCGTCTTCAGCCAATTGAGGAGTCTCATTCAAATTCTGAAAAATGCCGTTTTTGAAATTAGGTGAACTTTTAATTCGTTCCAACCGCCCTCCCCGCGGAATTCTGCCAAATTTTGGATGTTGTATTACAGTGAAAGTTATCGCCCCAAAGAGTACAATAAAAGTTATCAGTGTCATAATTAGTTTTACAAACTTCCTTATCGTTTTCATGGAATCAGCCACTCAAAAAACGTAGCAATGTGATGTACCAAACAGATTTATCCTGTTTATTGTTTTTAGTTTTATGATTTTTGCGATTTAAAATAACGCCGCAAAAGTACTTTTTTCAAATCACGTACAATAATTTGATGGGCCAGAATTTCTATGTGGTTGTATTCAGGTAGTTCCCGTTCAGCTTTGGTAATTTCACGGTCGGTAATATCAACCTGGTACAATACCGAAAGCAGCAAATCGTAATTTTGTTCCATTAAAATAATAACCTGGTCGATCAGTTGCTGGTGAAGTTCGTGATATGCCTGGCTGGTATCGCCTGAAAAAGTGATTTCAACGCCAAACATCCCAAAATCCTTCATGATCTGTTCTGCCGTTTCCCGAACAATTTCTTCCTGGTTAAGGAGTCCTGAAACGTTCGTATTACTGACCTGTGGAAGATTCATATTTTGTTTTTATTCAAAGCTATTGCAAATTTATGATTGCCCAAATTTAATAATACCATTTATTTGGTTTAATAACAATAAAATAGCCCCGATTACAAAATCACATTCCTGTTTTTCAATGTGATGTGTATTTCTTTTGATTAATCCAATTAGAAAAGATAAGTTTCTAAATAGTCTGTAGCTAAATTTAAGAAGAAAATGGAATTCAGTCATTTGTATTAACTTATTATTTGGAACCGGGTTGGTATTGAATTTCATACAGATTTTTAATTAATTTTGAACGAATATTAAAACTGTTCAAAAAATCATGGGAGATCGGCGAAGGAAAAGTCAAAATTCAGAAGCTGTATTTAGAAAATTAACGGTTGGAGAAGAAATTTTTAACAGTATCACTCACGGAATTGGGACCCTGTTAAGTATTGCAGCTTTGGTAATTTTGGTGGTTTTTGCTGTTGGCAAGGGAACTATCTGGCATATCGTAAGTTTTGCGATTTTTGGAAGCACATTAGTACTGCTTTATCTCTCTTCAACATTATATCACAGTTTTACCCGCGAAAAAGTAAAAAATCTTTTTGCCCGTTTCGATCATGCAGCTATCTTTTTGCTGATTGCCGGGACTTATACTCCATTTGTATTAACGGTTTTAAGGGGTACACTTGGGTGGACTATTTTTGGTATCATCTGGAGTGTTGCCATTACCGGGGCTGTAATCCGCTCCATTTACCTGGGTCGATTTAAAAAATTCATGGTGTTCCTTTACCTGGCAATGGGTTGGATGTTTGTCACCATCATTGTGCCAATGGTTAAAAACCTTGCTCCCATTAGTATTTTATTTCTTTTTTTAGGAGGAATCTTTTATTCACTTGGTGTGATTTTTTACAATATGGAAAAACTGAAATATGCACACGGTATTTGGCACTTATTTGTACTTGCCGGCAGTGCTATGCACTTTTTCTCGGTTTTCTATATTTTGAATTGAACTGTTACGGAAGTTTTGAAAATCGTTCAAAAACCTTATCCCAATCGTGTTTTGGCAAAGGCAAACAGGTTACCACATCAAATGATTTCCGAACAATTTTCCTGATTTCTGCCAGCGAACTTACTTTTCCCAGAGCTTTAGCCTGCAACATTACATTTCCAATGGCAGTAGCTTCTGTTGGACCAGCATAAACGGGAATTCCTAAGGCATCAGCAGTTAGCTGGTTCATCATTTCATTATGGGCCCCGCCTCCAATAATATGAAGTCGCTCAATCTTTTTCCCGGTAATCGACTCGATCTGTTGAACAGTTAATTTGTATTTTAATACGAGACTTTCGTAAACACAACGGGCAATTTCACCTTTTCCTTCAGGTACACTCTGCCCGGTCTTTTTACAATAATCCTGAATAGCTTTAGGCATATTACCAGGGTTCAGAAACATTGGATCATCAGGATTTATTAACGAAGTAAATGGTTTTGCCTGACCACATAAATCCACAATTTGCTGCCACTCTACTTCCTCTTCCTCATCCCAAATCCGTTTACACTCCTGAATCAGCCACATTCCCATGATATTTTTTAGAAAACGTGTGGTTCCTTCAACGCCGCCTTCATTGGTAAAATTCATAGCCAGCGCCTGTTCTGTAACCAGGGGTTCTTTGCTTTCAATCCCAAGCAACGACCATGTTCCTGAACTCAAATATGCCCAATTCTCCCCTTCTGCCGGCACCGAAACTACTGCTGATGCCGTATCATGTCCGGCCACTGCAATACAGGGAATTTCTGCGCTTCCGGTTTCTTTCTTAATTTCGGGAAAAATCGTTCCCAGAATATTACCCGGTAAAATGATCTCTTCTACCAGATTTTTTGGAATTCCGGCAGCTTCAAACAACTTTTCCTCCCATTCAGCTTTTCCGGGTTTTAACAGTTGCGAAGTACTGGCAATAGTATATTCATTTCGCTTTACTCCGGTAAAAAGGTAACTCAATGCATCGGGTATGAATAAAAGGCTTTCCGCCTTTTTCAGAACTTGATCATTGGTTGTAACAGATGCGAATAGTTGAAATAGCGTATTGAATTGCAAAAATTGTATTCCGCTTAAAAGATAGGTCCGTTTTTTTGAAAATCGTTGGAAAAAATCTTCCATCGAATGATCTGTTCTGTGATCACGATAGGCATAAGGTAAACCAACAAAACTTCCTTCCGGTGAAACCAACGCATAATCCACTCCCCAGGTATCGATACCAATTGAATCGGGCTGAATCCCAAAATCGGCAATACATTTTTTTAATCCGGTTTTTAACTCATCAAATAAGTTGAAAATATCCCAATAGAAGTTATCGTGAATTTGCGTCATTTGATTTTTGAACCGGTGAACCTCTTCCAAGCGAAGTTCATTGTTCTCTAGTGTTCCCAGAATTGCCCTTCCGCTCGATGCACCTAAATCGAAAGCCAGAAAATGGTTTTTGCTCATTTAAAGTTTAAGTTTTCAATTGCAAACTAAAATAATCATTTTTAAACGAAACCTGTGTCCTGTAGTTGCCTGAGACTTCAACGAAAGAAATTCCTGAAACTTTTATCAATACTGAATCTATCCTTAAATTTTTAAAGCAAATGCAATATAACTGTCACCGGATTTGGTTCCCATCTTTCCTCCTCCACAGGCAATTACAACATATTCTTTGTCATCGATTTCATAAACACTGGGAGTTGCATATCCTCCTGCAGGAAGTTTGTATTTCCATATTTCTTCTCCGGTTTTTTTATCAAATGCACGAAAGTATTCATCTTTTGAAGCCGCAATGAAAATCACTCCTCCGGCTGTAACAACCGGACCTCCATAATTCTCTGTCCCTGTTTTTGGAATTCCTTGTTGAGTTAATTCCTTAAACTCTCCCAGCGGAACCTGCCAAATAATTTTGCCTTCATTTAAATCAATTGCTGAAAGATTTCCCCATGGCGGTTGAACTGCAGGATAACCGTTTTGGTCCAAAAACCGGTTATAACCTGTGTGCGTGTAAGGAATTTCGTTTGAATTGTTTTCAATTCCTTTCAGATGCGGGTCTCTCCCATTTGTTTTATGAAGCAAAAAGGTAATAAGTGCTTCTTTCTCATTCTCATTTAAATACCGGAACGAGGGCATAAAACCTTTACCAGTATTGAGAAGACTTTGTATTTCTTTATCCGAAAGCTTTTGTTTTATATTGATGAGCGATGGGTAATTTGCTGCGGCTTTACCTTCCCTGTTCTGACCGTGGCACATAGCACAGTTTACCTGATAAATTCGAGAGCCCGGATTGGAATGAGCCATATTTTCATTATCGACTTCAATCATGGTAAGAATCCAGGGCATAATGCTCCCGTTTACATAAAGTGTTGAAGTCTCCGGATCGAAAGCTGCTCCTCCCCACTCACCTCCACCGTCAAATCCGGGAAAAATAACAGTCCCTACAGTGCTTGGCGGGATAAATTGTTTTCCGGTCCTTACATTCTTCAAAATGCTTGCTGCAAAATCATGTGACTCCTTTGAAATATTTGTCACATTCGCAAGTGTCAGTGATTGTGGAGAAAATGGTGGAGGCTTTATCGGAATCGGTTGTGTAGGCCAGGTTTCTTCGCCTTTTAAATCTGAACTTTCCACAGGAACTTCCTTTACAGGAAAAAGTGGTTCTCCGGTTTCCCTGTCAAGAAGAAACACAAATCCTGATTTGGTAATTTGCGCAACGGCATCTGTTTTTTTACCGTTGTGGGTAACAGTTACGAGATTAGGTGGCGCAGGTAAATCACGGTCCCAAATATCGTGATGAACGGTTTGGAAGTGCCATATTCGTTTCCCGGTAGTCGCATCCAGGGCCAATACACAATTGGCAAACAGGTCCTGTCCTTTTCGGTCGCCACCCCAAAAATCGAAAGCAGCAGAACCGGTAGGAATATAAACGACTCCACGTTCCTCATCCAAACTCATCCCGGACCACGAATTTGCTCCACCAACACGTTTCCATGCATCTTCCGGCCAGGTTTCGTAACCAAACTCACCTGGTTTTGGAATTGTGTTGAATACCCACTCCAGTTTTCCGCTCTTCACATTAAAAGCTCTGATAGATCCGGGAGCGGCTCCGGCATTTTCTGAAACCCGTGAACCGATAATAATTAAATCTTTATAAATAACTCCGGGCGTGGTTGCAACAACATATTTGTCTTCCGAATTTTCGCCCAATCCTTCCTTTAAATTTACTATTCCACCATTTCCAAAGGTCGAAACAAGTTCTCCGGTATTAGCGTTCAGTTCAAATAGTTTGGGACCGGCTGAAAACAATATTCTGTTATCAGAACCATCTGTCCAAAAGGTAACACCACGATTTACATTCATTGCATAATTCACATCCTGATTGGGATTAAACTCCCAGATTTTTTCGCCAGTTACAGCGTTTAGTGCAAAAACTTTTAGCTTAGGAGAAGTTCCATACAGAGTTCCGTCAATGATGATTGGATTGCACTGAATTTGGGTGTTCTCCAACGGTTTCCCATCCGTTGAGTGATATTCCCAAACAGGCTGAAGCAAATGAACATTCTCAGGAGTTATTTGCGATAAAGGTGAGTACTGGTTACTGCTCTTCCCTCCCTGGTAAACAGGCCAGTCGGAACCAGCTTCCCAAAGCTTATTCCCGGGTTTACTGCAACCAAAAAAAAGAAAAGTTAAAATCAGTGAGCAGATAAAGTTAATGTGAGCGTAAATCGATTGTTTTTCATTCATAATTTTACAAATAACCTCATTTCAATATCTGTCACATTAAATCTATCTGCTTAAATAAGCAAATAAGTTGATTTAAAACTTATTTATATTTTTTTCAAAAACTCAGCACTTGGTTTGAAAGTTGGTGGATCCATTTCAACAAAGAAATTTTTCACACCACCAGTTTTAGCCGCTTTAAAAAAGTCTTCCCAATCTACTATTCCCTGCCCGATCGGAACCTGTGCTTCTTTTTCAGCAGACCAGTCAGCCAGATGTGCGGAAATAAAACGGCCGGGATATTTACGGAAATAATCCGCGGCTTTGTAGCCGATACTTATCACAGCAACCTGAAACTGCATTTTTACCAATTTGGGGTCTAGGTTTTCCATTAAAACGTCATAAATCAGTTTGTCACCCCGTTTTTCAAATTCCATATGATGGTTGTGAAACCCCATCTGAATTCCGGCTGCTTTAGTTTTTTCAGCAATTTTATTCAGCTCCTCACATGATTTTTTATATTCATCTAATGTCCCTTCCGGTATCCAGAAACTGGAACAAATCATCTGTTTCATTCCGAGACCTTTTGCCCATTCTATTCGATTATCCAGATTATTGCGCAGTTCATCCATGTTATAATGAGAACTTACACAGGTCAAACCGGAATCATCGACGATTTTTTTCATTTCCTTACCGCTCATATGATTAAGCGGTTCAAATCCGGAACTGGAATATCCAAGCGGTGAACACATTTCCACCTGCTTATAACCCAATTTTGCCATCATTTTTAAGGTTCCAGGAAAATCCTTTACCAATTCTTCACGAACAGTCCAAACCTGAAATCCAAATTTTCCGGGCCCCACTCTTTCAGCGCCAAAAACAGTCATTGGCAACTGACTTAAAACTGCTGCTCCACCGGCAATTGCAACTGAGTTTTTTATGAAATTTCTTCTTGAAGTATTCATTTTGTTTGATTAATTAAAATTATTAGTCAGTACTTTTAATCTTGTTTTGTTTATTTCTGCGCAATCACCGTCAGTTTTTCAATTAACGAACAAGTTGCACCGAATTACATTCTCTTTTATATTCCCCGGGATGAATCCCGGGGTTAATAAAATCTAACTCTTTCAGAGTTTTAATTAGAGTTTAATAAATATTTTAGATACCTGTTCCCATTCTATTTCAAATTTATTCCTCCCATTTGAGGAGGTCAGGAAGGGCTTATATCTCTTCTAGACTCCAGCCTTTTCGATAAGTACGTCCCAGGTACTCGTTGGCTTTTTTATCATTTGTAATTTTCATGTTATCGGCATCGTACCTCAGCATTTTGCCTGAACGAAGTGCTGCAGCATATAAATTAACCGCTTCGGTTATCGCCCACGCCTGACGGAAACCTCCTTCAATTTGTTTCCCCTCCTTTATTCCATTAACAAAACGCTGAATGCCTGGTAATCTTACAGCTCCGGCAGCAGCAGAAACCTCCTTGGTTTGTTTTACACCTTTTGATAATAAATAAGGATTATCAACTTTAAAACCACGTGTCATAATAACGTCACGATCACCAACAAACATCATTCCTTCCGAAGGAAATTCAACACCCTGATCGTAAAATTCCTGTGGTACAGGTGGACGCATACCGCCATCGTACCAAATCAAATCGATTGCAGGACGGCTTCCTGCAGCCGGATATTTAAAGCGTACTTTACTGGCAAAAGGAAAACTAAAATCATTATTAATTTTAAAAGCAGCAGCCTGGTCATTAATGTCGCAAACAGAACTAAAATTTGGCTCAACAATGGTTGGTTTCCCCAGCTTTAATGCTTCATAAACGCTCCATAAACTGTAGTGTCCCATGTCGGCCATTGAACCGCCACCAAAGTCGTACCAGCCGCGGAATACCATATTTGTATAATGAGGATGATACGGGCGCACTTCTTCAGGCCCCAGCCATAAATCCCAATCAAAACCTTCAGGCACTTTTGGGGTGTCAGTTGGCAATTTTGCATATTGCGGCCAAACCGGACGGAACGACCAGTTATGAATCTCTTTTAACTGACCGATTGCCCCGCTGTTAATCCATTCCATTACCGTTGGCATATCCTGACCATTCGAATCCCATGGCTGCAGGTGTGTTGTGATATCAGTCTTAAATGCCAGGTCAATTACCTTTCTACCTTCCAGTAAACGGTTTGATAAAGGTTTATGCACAGAAACTGCAATATTCCGCTTCAGGGCTGCTGCGGTGATTATTCCGTGCAAATGATCCGGTGTCATTATCTGTACTCCATCAAGATCTTTTTCTTTTTCGAACATTTCCCTGAAATCGGCATAGGTAGCACATTTGTAATTTTTGCCGGTTTGTTTTTTGTAGTAGCCTTCCACTACCTGCTGCCCACAATCACGGCCTCCCGGAATTTTATTATCGCCGCCGGGCATCCAGTTGTTGTCACCAATGGTATCGCGCAATTGATTCAACAATCCTTTCGGACTCCAGTCGTAATAACCAATAGCATATTTCTGCGGATCGCAAACTGCAACCACCTGGGCATCCGGAACTTCGAGCAAATCGGGCAACTCACGCAAACCCTGTGTTCCCACGCCTATGTACGCAATATTAATTTTATCACTTGGAGGTACATAGCCGTTTCCTCCCAACACATGTCGTGGAACAACGGTTAATCCAACTGCTGCAGTTGTTACGCCACCAATAAAAGCTCTGCGATCAATGGAATTTTCAGACGTTTCTTTTTTCATTGTTTCAGGTTTAGTTTTTTAATGTATTTCAAGTAAAGTTAATTTTTAAAGTATCAATTTCAAATAGTTGCAGGTAAAAAAATTTTATCGGGACACCTTCAAAACAAAAATCAGAATAAATTCATTGTCATTCTTTTTCAATATTATTTCATATCATACCCCGGCAAAAAAAAATACTAAAAATAACCTGAAGATACTTTACGGGATTTGTCCTATTTTAGCCGAAACAATTCTGTTTTTATGGACTACACTAAAACTACCATAAATATTTCACCTGCCGAAGAATGGATCAGAGATGTAATTGCCGCTCAACTGGCAGAAATCGGTTACGAAAGTTTTGTTGAAACAGAAACAGGGCTTGAAGCTTTTATCCCGGAACAAAGTTTTAGCGAAGAAAATCTCAACCAGGTTTTAAATGAATTCCGGACTGCGTTTCATTTCACAATTTCACAAGAAGTTATTAAAGATCAAAACTGGAACCAGGTATGGGAGAAGAATTATTTTAAGCCCCTTGTTATTGACGACAAATGTGTAGTCAGGGCACCTTTCCATACGGATTATCCAAAAGCCAAATATGAAATTGTTATTGAACCCAACATGGCATTCGGAACGGGAAATCATGAAACCACATCGATGATGATGGAATTTATCCTTGAAAATGATTTTACGGGGAAAACTGTTCTTGATATGGGTTGCGGAACCGGAATACTTGGAATTCTGGCTTCGATGAAAGGTGCAAAAAAAATTACGGCAATCGATATCGACGAGTGGTCGTTTAACGGAGCAAAAGAAAATGCACAACTGAATCATATTCAAAATATTGAAGCAAAACTTGGCGATGCTTCTCTTTTAGGCAAAGAAAAATATGATTTCATTTTTGCCAATATTCAGCGAAATGTGCTTATCGCTGACCTGCCCAAATATTCAATATTGTCTGAATAAAAACGGGGAAATTTTCCTGAGTGGATATTACGAAGACGATAAGAACGATATAAAAGTTGCAGCTGAAAATCAGGGATTGAAAGATGTTGGTTTAAAATTAAAAAACAGCTGGGTAGCACATTCATTCTCTAAATAATTCCCCTTCATTCGTATAAGTTCCCCAGATCATAAACCTAAAGTCAATTCATTTAAATAATCATTGGTTAAGATTATCGCTTATTTAGCATGTTGTAATTAAGGTATTTAAATGTTAACTTTAAAATAGTTAAACCTTTCTTTATGAGTAACCAAAATCGACTGACACACTTTTGGCACGAGCTAAAACGGCGAAAAGTAGTACAGGTTGTAATTGTATATGCTCCAATAGCTTTTGTACTTATTCAACTTGTTGATATTTTTAAAGATGATTTGAATTTTCCAAAATCTACTATGCTTTTGGTAGTTGTATTGTTGGTTGTTGGATTTGTAATAGCTGTGATTTTCTCATGGATTTTTGATGTTTCTTCAAAAGGAATTACCAAAACCGAATCGGAACTTGAAAAAGCACCTCTGCTTGAGTCTTCAAAACCAATCCCTGATAAATCAATCATTGTCCTGCCATTTGATAATATCAGTTCCGATCCCGAACAGGAATATTTCAGCGATGGATTAACTGAAGAAATTATCACTGACTTTCGCTATATCAATGATCTGTTGGTTATTTCCAGAAGTTCAGCAATGACCTTTAAAGGAACCAAACAAACATTAAAGAAATAGCAGGTAAGGTGAATGTCAGATATGTGCTTGAAGGCAGTGTCCGGAAATCAGAAAATAATCTTACGAATTGTTGCACAGTTAATCGATGCACAAACAGATACTCATATTTGGGCTGAAAAGTATGCCGGAAAACTGGATGAGTATCTTTTGATATTCAAGAAAATGTGTCACAATCAATTGCTAATGCCTTTAAAACTAAAACTTAGTTCTGAAGAAAAAAAGAAAATTGATGAACAATCCCATCGAAAACATTCATGCTTATGATTGTTTATTTAAAAGCGCGAAATAAAATCTGGAAGGTTAGATGAGAAGATCCCTTGACAATGCACTTGAATTACTTAATAGTGCAACTGAAATAATAGGAGAGAATTCAATATTACATGCAGGAATTGGCATCTGTTTATTTCAATATGTTAATATGGGAATTAAACAGGAAGAATATATCGAAAAATTCAAGAATTATTGCAGAAAGATATTTGAACTGGATCCTGAATTCGCACAAGGTCATCTCTTAACAGGAATGGTTTTCACTGAATTCAAAGGTAACAAAAACAAGGCAATGAAACATCTACACGAGCCATTGAAGAAAGACCGTAATGATCCTGAAACTATATGTTTGGTTGGCATTTGATTATATGCATGCAGGTAAAATGCATAAATCGCTTAAGCCTGATAAACAAGGATTCAAATTGACCCATTAAGCTATTCGATTATCTAATGATTGCACAGCAATATTTTTTTGATGGTCAGATTTAATATGGCTTTGATTGAACTATGTTAAAATTGAGGAGATTGATCCTGATAATCATGCATCATATTTTGCAACTATGCCCTTTTTCTATGTTATAATGATCAAGAAAATGAGACTCATGAATATCATCGAAAAAATTCGTTAGAATCGATCCTCAAGATTACTTTGCCAAATTTGCCCAAATATTCTAAATATTCACTTTCAAAGATATTACAAAAGTAAAGTTTCTTTCTACCTCCGAATTAAAAATGTCTGCACAAAGAGATGGACTAGTGCTCATTCATGGCTTATGTCATCATTTACTCTTTGGTCATATTGTGAAAAAGAAGCAACTCTGATATGGCTTGAAAATGCAGTAATCATGATTTTATTAATTATCCATTTTTAAATGAATACGATCAATCTTTGAAAATATCAGGAGTGAAGACAATTTCAAAAAACTGATGAAAAGAGTAAAAAAAGAATGGGAAAATTTTGAAGTTTAAAATATGGCAGATAACCAAAATAAACTAACCAAATTCTGGCACGAACTAAAACGCCGGAAAGTAACAGGCGTAATAGTTGCTTATGCATACTGTAGCTTTTATTGTTTCAATTAATAAGTCTTGCCTTCACTTCAATCTTCTTTGTTGTTGCCTGAATGGTTTGCAAGAATCGTTACGATTGTTTTATATCATTGGATTTCCCATTGCAATTATTTTCTCCTGGATTTTTGATGTTTCATCCAAAGGCATTGTCAAAACTGAACCTGAACAGGAAAAAATCCCGGCATCTGTAACTGAAAAATCGGTTCCTGAAAAATCAATCATTGTTCTGCCATTTGAGAATATAAGTTCTGATCCTGAACAAGAGTATTTCAGTGACGGATTAACCGAAGAAATAATCACTGACCTTTCCTACATTCACGATCTGATGGTCATTTCACGAAGTTCTGCTATGACATTCAAAGGGACTAAGAAAAAAATCAGGGACATTGCAGAAGATGTTAATGTACGTTATGTTCTTGAAGGAAGTGTAAGGAAATCAGAAAATAATTTACGGATTGTAGCCCAGTTGATTGATGCGCAAACTGACACCCATTTATGGGCTGAAAAATATACCGGAACGCTGGATGACATTTTTGATATTCAGGAGAAAGTATCCCGCTCGGTGTCTGAATCGTTAAAAGTGAAACTTCAGTCAGAAGATTTTGCGAAAATCTCAGATCATAAAACAGATAATATTCATATCTACGAATGCTACCTTAAGGCTCGTCAGGACTTGTGGAAATATACGGAAGAAAGCCTTACCCGGGCAGAGCGAAATTTAAAAACCGGGCTTGAGCAATTTGGTGAAAATGAATTATTATTGGCCTGTTTGGGTCATGTTTATTATCAGTTTTATGATTCAGGGATCAGGTATGATCCGGAGTATCTTAATAAGGTGGAAGAAAATGTTGGAAAAATATTTAAGATAAATCCTGACTCTGCTTATGGTTACTTTCTTTCCGGGCTTGTAAAACTCAAAAAAGAAACTGCTTTAACAGCTTTCCGCAGCTTTCAAAAATCTTTCGAAATAAATCCATCAGATCCTGAAACGCTTTTATGGTATTCAAACGCTTTAATTTTTAATTTGGGGCAACCCGATAAAGCGATACCGATTATGGAAAAACTACTAACGATAGATCCACTTACCCCCGTCAATCAAATAGTACCTGCATTCTATCATTGGGTGCATGGACAATTAGATAAAACACTTTTTTACATCCAAAAATATTATGAGAAAGAACCTGAAAGTATAATGGGAATTTGGTACCTGGGGCAACTCCTGATTATAACAAGAAGTAATAATGCTGCTGAGTTTATATTTGAGCACTGGGAAAGTGATCCAAAAAATATTTTTTATGAGATGTTAATGTGGTTGTATCACGCTTTCAACGGGACCAAGACGGAAGCATTAAAATATATTAACAAAACGACATTGGCTATAAGTTGGGATGATGCTTATCTAGCGTGGTTTATTGCCGGATGGTACGCATTACTTGATGAAAAAGAGTTAGCAATGAAATACATTGAACGAATTCATGAAAAAGGTTTGATTAACTATCCCTTGCTTGCGGAACACGATCCCTTGCTTGAAAATATACGCAATGAACCCCGTTTTAAAAAGCTGCTAAAAACAGTAAAAAAAGAATGGGAAAACTTTGAAGTTTAAGCTTCTGTACTCATCATCTGATTTCTTTCCATCTCCCAAACCTCAAGGTCACGAATATCTTTCCCGTCGATAACAAACCGAACTGCAGTACATTTTTTGTGAAATCCATTTCATCCCCGCTGCTCCAGGGTTAATATGAAGTAAATTAAACTTTTCATCAAAGATCACTTTCAGGATATGTGAATGCCCGGTAATAAAAATATTGGGTGGCTGCTTTTGCAATTTTATTCTTATCCAGGGTTCGTAATGCCCTGGATAGCCTCCAATATGAGTCATCCAAACATCAACGTCTTCACAGAAAAATCGTTGATCCTGCTGATAAACCGACCGAACATCATTCCCGTCAATGTTTCCGTAAACGGCTTTAAGGGGTCTAAATGCGGCCAATTGGTCGGCTATTTTTAGCGAACCGATGTCACCGGCATGCCAGATCTCATCGACATCTTTAAAAAAATCAAACAAACGTTCGTGGAGGTGTCCGTGGGTATCCGATAATAAACCGATCCTTTTCATTCAATGCTTAATTTTATTCTCACTTAAAAAATAATGAAACTACCCGGCGGTTTATTTCGGGGAAAGTTGGTTTCGGCAGCGTCATTTAATAAATTCTGTGTTTACATTAAAAACTGCTACAAATAAAGTAAATTTACTTAAAATAGCAGAACGAATTTTATGGATTTAATAAAAGTTATGTCAACAATTTGAAAGTAAAAAATCAATGTTTTCGGTACGTTAAAAATAACAACGATGAAAAGAGTAATAATTGTGAGGCATGCAAAATCGGTTCATTACGGTTACGACGATGATTTTAACCGCGATTTAAGCAGCCGTGGAATAAGTGATGCTTCAATTATAGGTTCAGAATTAAAAAAGCTTGGTATTGAACCAGATACGATGATATCGAGCCCGGCGAAAAGAGCTTTAAAAACGGCACGCATTTTTGCTGATCAACTGGGATTTGACATGGACAGAATCATTGAAAAGCAGGATATTTACGGTGGACCGACTACTTCTGAATTTGTGCAAATGATTCAGGACTTACCTGAAACTGCATCAACAGCTTTCTTCTTCGGTCACAACCCCGGTTTTTACTATTTTGTGGGAAACCTGCTAACCAGCTTTCACGACGATATGCCAACCTGTTCAACCGTAGCAATCGATTTCGATGTGGATTCATGGGAAAAAGTAGAAGCCAGAACCGGAATAAAAGCATTTCAGCTGGTTCCAAAAATGTTTAAATGACAGTTTAATGTTGCCTTGATATTAGGTTGTTACTTTGGATTTAAGTTTTGCAAGCGTCTCTTTTTTATAACTTCTTCCTATATTCAGTGTTACACTGCCGGTCTCTATTTCATTATTACTAAAACGATTTATTTTTTCACAATTCACAATAAACGAACGGTGAATGCGAATAAAAAAATCAGGAAGTTTTTCCTCGATCTTACTAATTTTTTCCTTGCTGGCTATTTTTCCCTGCTTAATGGTATGCACCTGTATATAATCGGCAAGACTCTCAATAAAAATAATGTCTTCGTAAGGCACACGAACCGATTTTCTATTGGAGGTCAACTCAAGAAACGGGTTCTCCATTTTTTCTTTCTCCTGCATTAAACCGTCCAGCTCACGGCGGCTTTTCATGAGTTGCTGCACCATTAAAATAAATGAGCCTCCAAAAACTACCAGATATAAAACAACCGCCAGGAACAAAATATCATGTGAATTTGGTCCCATTTGCGCCAATTCGAAATTAGCGAGGTAAACAAACGAAAATGCTATCACAAGCATTTCGAGGTAAAGTGAAATTACCAATGTATATATTAAATAAAGAGCAAACCAAAAATACTTGTGCTTCAGCAAATATTGCGGAACCAAAAAGTAGTTAAAGAAATACGAAGTACCCATTACAACAGGCAACAACAAACTGGTAAAATAGAAGGCCTGCAAACTACTCCCCCACGACTTACCAAAAACCACTGTCAGGACACCGAAAACAATTATCCAAAATCCAATGTGAAAAAATGGGTTCCCTGTTTTAAATTTTAACATCATCGATTGCTGTAATTTTTAAACTCTACCTTCAGCGGAATTGCTTCGAATTTCGTTAAAAAAATCAATTTGTGGAAGTTTGGTCGATAAACAACCGGTTCAGGAACGGATTCGACCTTGGATATTCCCTCCTTTTCAATCTAAATTTGATGGGATGAAATATTAATTTAAATTTTACATTTATGAAAGATCTATTTTATATGGGAGGTCCCCTTTTTATGGGAATACTCACTGCGCTGCTGATATTAATGGTGGCATGGGCTGTTTATCATGTTTTACCTGTTTTATTAAATAGAGATGTTGATTTAGTCCGGACAAAATCTCAGCTAAAACATACGAAAACAATTGGAACTTTTGCTCTTGTAACCGGGATACTGGGACAACTAATTGGATTTTATCAGGCTTTTAATGCCATTGAAAAGGCAGGTGACATTTCTCCGTCATTAATGATGGGCGGATTAAAAGTGTCGATGATCACCACGCTTTACGGGATCATCATCTTTTTGCTTTCGCTCTTCCTTTGGTTTATTTTCGACTTTATTATTGCCCGAAAAACCGAATAACAATTTTCGTAACTTTATCCCCCAAAACCTTTTTATCATGCAGCTTTTTTATGTTCCGAATATCAACAGTAATGAAGTCGTTTTAGACGAAACTGAGTCGAAACACGCAGTGAGGGTGCTGCGACTGGTGGTTGGAAATACTGTACAACTTGTAGATGGCAAAGGTGGCTTTTACGATGCTGAAATTACCGATGCCAATCCAAAGAAATGCCGGCTGACCATAAAAAAGACAATCCGGGAATTTGGCAAAAAAAATTTCAGGTTGCATATGGCAGTTGCCCCAACCAAAAACATCGATCGTTTTGAATGGTTTCTTGAAAAAGCTACTGAAATAGGTGTTGATGAAATTACTCCTCTGTTTTCCGAACATTCAGAACGGAAATCAGTTAAACCGGAGCGACTCGAAAAGATACTGGTTTCGGCCATGAAACAATCGGTAAAAGCCTATCTTCCACAGCTAAATGAGATGGTTTCCTTTAACGATTTCATTGAAAGTTGTACCACTGAAAACCGGTTTATCGCGCATTGTTACGAAGGCGAAAAAGATCATCTGAAAAATGTGGTTAATAAAAACAAAGATGTTGTAATCCTTATTGGTCCTGAAGGTGATTTCAGCCCGGAAGAAGTGGAGCAGGCAAAAAAATATTTCTTTAAAGAAGTTTCACTGGGAACAGCACGATTGCGAACGGAAACTGCGGCAGTTGTTGCCTGTCACATTGTAAATCTGATAAATGAATAAAAAGACAACACTGTTAATTGATGCCTCAATAAACTTTATTTTGGCAATATTATTACTATCATTTTCTCCAACTATTGTAAATTTCCTGGGAGTACCGGAATCTGACAATTTTTTTTATCCTAATATTTTAGGTGCTATCTTTTTAGGAATTACTATTGCTTTAATAATTGAAGCATTTAGAAAACATGGTGATAAATATTTAGGTATAGGGTTAATTGGTGCAATAAGTATAAATTTATCCGGAGGAATAGTTCTATTATTATGGTTATTATTTGGAAGATTAAATTTACCACTTAAAGGATGGATATTTCTCTGGACATTGGATATATTATTAATAGCAGTAAGTTCAATAGAGTTATATATTAACTTAAAAAAGAAGAAAGAATAAAATAATTATATGGACATTCCAATAAAACCATTAAATACCAGCACATTAAACGATTATTTGTATTTTTTCGATCACATCACTTTTACTGAGAATCCTGACTGGTCAAAATGCTACTGTTTATCATTTCATTTTACCGGAAGCAATGAGCAATGGAGTTGGGAAATAATCGCTATTCAGTGATTAAATTCGTCAACGAGGGAAAAATGACAGATTACTCGCCTATCATAACGATAAACCGGTTGGATGGTGTAATGCAAATAATCGGTTAAATTATCAGCGTTTATTAAAATATTATAAAATTGATAATCAGGAAGACAAAGTTTGTTCAGTTGTGTGCTTTTTAATCCATCCTGATTACCGAAGACAGGGAATTGCAAAAAAACTACTTGAGAGAGTTGTTCATGACTGTTCAGCACAAAACTACGATTATATTGAAGCATACCCTGGAAAAGGAGAATTGTCATGTGAAAGGCACTACAAAGGACCGTTGGATTTATATGAAAGAAACGGTTTCAAAATATACAAGGAATTTGATAATTATTTTGTGGTAGGAAAATCATTGAAATAATTGTAGCAGCACATTGAATCTTATATAAACGGTCAATAAAGAATCTTTAACGCACTAAATTTTCACATTTTCAACAGGAGTTGTATTTTTCGGGAAAATTAGATTATGCGATTTCGATTATTGTTGGTAATCCTGCTTTTGGCAATTGTGGGGACAGCACAAAACCAGGGGGTGAAAATTGCGTTGGGCAAATATAATGGCGGCGGCGACTGGTATGCCAATCCAACATCATTACCCAACCTGATTGAATTCTGTAACCTCAACCTGAAAACAAATATTTATCCTGAACCTTCAACCGTTGATGTGGGTTCTCCCGAAATTTTTAATTACCCGTTTGTACACATGACTGGGCACGGAAATATTATTTTCTCGGAAAGTGATGTAAAAAATTTGCGAACTTACCTGGAAGCTGGCGGCTTTCTGCATGTGGATGACAATTACGGTTTGGATGAATATTTCAGAAGAGAAATTAAAAAGGTTTTCCCGGATAAAAAGTTAGTGGAACTGCCACCTTCGCACCCGATCTTTCACCAGAAATACGATTTTGACAACGGGCTACCCAAGATTCACGAACACGACGGCAAACGACCACAGGCTTTTGGAATTTTTATTAATGAACGACTGGTTTGTTTATATACTTATGAATGCGATTTAGGCGACGGATGGGAAGACGGAGCTGTTCATCACGATCCGCCGGAATTGCACGAAAAAGCGCTGAAAATGGGTGCCAACATTATCGATTATGTTTTCAATCAGTGATGTCTGATGGACCGAATGATAAAATACCAAAAAAATATCAATTCTCTTTTATGTATTCAATATAATATATTTTAAGATCTCCCATTTTCATTATAAATTCACGCATTCATTCAATCAATCATTCATACATTAAATATGAAAGTAGTAGCATTTAACGGCAGTCCCAGAAGAAACGGAAATACAGTAATACTGATCAATGAACTATTCAAGGTTTTAGAAGCTGAAGGTATTGAAACTGAAATGATCCAGTTGGGAAATAAGCTAGTGCACGGGTGCACAGCCTGTGGAAAATGTAAGGAAATAAAAAACGGGAAATGCCACATTAAAAATGACCATCTGAATTTTTGTATTGAAAAAATGGTGGAAGCCGATGGAATTATCATAGGTTCGCCGGTATATTTTGCCGACGTTACTCCCGAAGTAAAAGCACTGATTGATGTTGCGGGTTATGTTACACGGGCAAATAATCATTTACTGAAAAGAAAAGTTGGTGCAGCTGTCATTGCTGTCCGGCGAGGTGGGGCGTTGCACGCTTTTGAGTCCATCAATAATTTTTTCCTGATCAACCAGGTCATTGTTCCAGGGTCAAGCTACTGGAATTTTGCCATTGGCCGCGATCCAGGCGATGTATTGAATGACAATGAGGGAATGCAAACCATAAAAACACTGGGAGAAAATATGGCATGGCTGCTAAAGAAAATCAACTGATCCATATTCCTGTCATTTCGAATCCTCCCGATAGCTATTGGGATTATCGGGTGCAAAATCTCAACCTTTAAAAAAACCTTCTGATGGTCATTTCCAGTGACAAAACAAAAAAGGCACCTGTTTCCGGATGCCTCAACAACTTATATTATTTATATTTAATCAGTTACAATAACAAGGTATTTTGAAACTTTCCAAAACTGGCTGCTGTTATCGATAAATAAAGTATCTGCTGAATTATTCCCTGAAATATGATACGAATCTGCCGGATGCACCGAAACTACTCTTGCCTTCTTCACCATTAAAGGGAGATAATCGAATGTACGGATATCCACCTTGGTAAAATAATCGCGGTTAAAATTCTTCGGGATTACTGTTGTTTTTCCAATGCCAAGAAATCCGCCGCTTTTTTCAACAACGTTGTTTTCCTTTAATTCCTTCAAGCTTCCATACGCATAGAATGCTGTGTTCAGCATATTTCCCTGCGATTCAATAACATCAGATTTTTGTGCATCTGCAGTCTCAATCTCTTCAATTTTCTGGTTTAATGAATTTATATTAATATTCAATTTCTCAACCTGGCTATTAAGGGCAACAATTTCTGTATCTTTCTCCCGCACCTGTCTTTGAAGATTATCCATCATTTGTTGTAACTGCTTAATAGTCCCCTGTAATTGTCCTACTTTATAGTTGGAATTATTAAGTTTCTTTTGGAGTGATGCTGTTAACTTCTTGTTTTTTTGCAGCATTTCGTTCAACACCCCGATGTCTTCCAGAATTTTTTGCTTCTGATTCTTATTAAGTTCTCTTTTCTCCGATTGTACGGTTACCAAATCCTGCATTTTTTTTATTGAATCGAGATTAGCCTGGATTTCATTGAAATCACTCAAAAAGTCAACAATAGCAGAATCTTTGATCGCAGCTTCCGTTTCTAAACTGTCTTTAACAAGGGTCAACTGCTGAGCATCTTTTTTATAATTATGGCACGAAGCAAATAAAACCACACTCATTATAAAAATCAATAACTTTTTCATCTTAAGTTCCTTTCTTTTTGTTTCATACAAAACTACACCATTTTTCCCAGTTCGTTTATAAAACGATATAAATCCCTTATAATTATTTTTATATCTGTGAATACTTGTTAAAAATCAGCGATAAAAAACCTCCCGCATCAACAGGAGGTTTTCCATTTTAATCACCAACCGCATGAAGCAATCATGATAAAAATCTTGACACAAGAAAGTATTATTATAATTTTCAAGGGAGTTACACCTGCTCCCTAAAAATTGAACAATTATAAGCAGATGAAATTAAGCCTTTTCCAATCTTAAAGTTTCAGTCGTAAGATCACAAACTTCAGTAGGACCAAAATATTGAATAGGTCCCGGATACATAAAATGAGTACCGGTAGCCCACTCTCCGCGTTTCGAAACAAAGTATTTGAACGGAGCGCCGTCCAGTTCAACCAAAGCCTTCTGGATTACCGGTTTCATGTGTCCCTGGCGTTTTTCCATATTCATCATCATAGTAACCGGAACACCGCCTGCAATCCATTGTTCTGCAGGAGCCGTAAGGTTACGAACCGACGACATATATCCGGTTTTTCCTTCTGCAACAAGTGCTGAGGCCGTGTATCCCAACGAATAACAGTAGTCAGCATCAAAATTTGAAGGTGCTGCACAACGTCCTTCATAACCAAAAAAATGATACTGGGTACCAAATTTACCCACATATTCGCCTGACTTTTTCATTTCATCTAAACGAGCTTTGACCATTTCACCCAATAGCTTTTCAGTTTCAATCAATGAAACCTGAACGTTTCCGTGCGGATCGCGGTCAAGTGTAAGCTGGGTTGCAATTCCCGGTGGAAGCGATTTGAATACAGCAGCCGATTCGGAAGTAATTTTTTCAGAAATCCAACCGAGGCGGTAACTACGTTTTACACCCTGGAAGATTTTTGCAGTTTTTGTTCCTTCGGCAAGCAAATCGTTCAACTCATTAATCAGAATTTTCATTTCAGGGATAAACTCAATTAAACCTTCAGGAATTAATGCAACACCAAAGTTGTCTCCACTCTCAGCACGTTTCGCAATAATTCCGGCCATATAATCCACAATCTCGCTCAGTGTTTGCTTCTTTTCTGCAACTTCTTCCGAAATCAGTGTAATATTGGGCTGTGTTTTTAATGCGCATTCCAAACCGATATGCGATGCGGAACGTCCCATTAACTTAATAAAGTGCCAGTATTTTTTAGCTGAATTGGCATCGCGCTGAATGTTACCAATCAGTTCAGAATAAACTTTAGTAGCAGTATCGAAACCAAACGACGCTTCGATCATTTCGTTCTTCAGGTCGCCGTCAATAGTTTTTGGGCAACCAATTACCTGAACACCTGCTTTATTAGCAGCGTAGTATTCTGCCAAAATACAAGCATTGGTATTGGAATCGTCGCCACCAATTATTACCAGTGCATTCAAACTCAGATCACTGGCAATTTCCAAACCTTTATCAAACTGCCACTTTTCTTCCATTTTTGTACGCCCCGACCCGATAATATCAAAACCTCCGGTATTCCGGTATTCATCGATAATGTCTGCTGTAAGTTCTATATATTTATGATCAACCAAACCGCCAGGACCACCTAAAAATCCGTACAATTTGCTTTTGGGGTTTATTTTTTTTATCCCGTCGAAAATTCCTGAAATCACATTGTGGCCACCCGGAGCCTGCCCTCCTGAAAGAATAACACCCACATTTAAAGCCGGCATATTTTTCTTTTCGTTGCCCTGCTCAAAGGTGATCAGTGGCATTCCATAAGTATTTGGAAATAGTTCCGCAATTTCTTTTTGGTTAGCAACCGATTCTGTTTTGGCACCTTCAACCAGTTTAACAGTTCCAACCAGGGAACCGGGAAGTTTTGGCTGATATTTTAACCGTTCATTTTGTAACGCACTAATATTCATAACTGTTTGTTTATTGTTCAAATTGATAAGTAATTCAAAAATAGCTTATTTTGTGTGGATTATCGGTTCAGAAATTTTTTCTCCACATGATTTAAAGTAAAGTTAAAAGGACTTACGCTTTAGCAATTAATTATTTAAATACTTTATATATGAGGTATCGGAAATGTTATTGAGGCAGGATTGAATTCAAAATATTTTTTTTATAATCCCAGTTGATTATTTTTATAAATACTTTAAGAGTATCTTCTGTTTTTAGATGTCAAGTGTTTTGACGATATAAGTATTGAAAGGATATTATTTGGTTTGTGTATTTTACCCCAAATGCCTTTTAAGTAATGACAAATACAGAAGGACGGTACATCAATAAAAGCAGACATGAAGAAACAAGAAATTCAAAATAACTCTTTAACCCCGGAAAATTCAGAAGAAAGTGTTGATTTCCAGAACAGTAATTTGGAAGCTATTTTAGACAGTACAAATGCAAGAATTTGGGCAATAGATAAAAACTACTGTCTGATATTCGGAAACTCAATTTACCATGTAGAATGTCAAAAAGAATTTAATAGAATACCAAATATTGGAGATTCTGTTTTATTTGACGATTTGAATGAAGAAGTAAAACACGAATGGCAAGGTTATTATGATCGGGCACTAAATGGAGAAAAATTCTCTATTGAACGCAGAAGAAAATATGGCAAGGAAGAAAAATGGAGTATTTACCATTTTGGACCGTTACTGGATAAAAACGGAAAATGTATCGGTGCGTCTGTTGTTGCTCATGATATTACCGACAGGATAATAGCTACAGAAGAACTTAAAAAAAGTACAAAACGTTTTGAAGAGCTGATTGAAATGCTGCCTGAAGCAATTTTCGAAATGGATACTGACTTTCGATTAACATATGTGAATCAGCGCGCATTGGATTTGTTTGGCTATACTCATAATGATATAACCGAAGGTTTAAATGGCCTGGAAATGCTAACACCGGAATACAGGGACCTGGCCAAACAAAATTTCATCAAACGAATAAAAGGTGAAGATCCGGGGACGGTTGAATATAAAGGATTGAATAAGGATGGTTCATCTTTTCCAATATTATTTCATGCAAGTTCAGTTTTTGAGGATGGAAAGCTTAAGGGAGTCAGGGGAGTAATTATTGATATCTCCAAACAAAAACATGAAGAAGAAAAACATAGACAATTGGTAATGATGCTTGATCTTGCTCCAAGTTCAGTCATCGTACACGATTTCAATGGAAATTTTTTATACGTAAATCAAAAAACTTTTGATTTGTATGGATATGAAAGGGAAGAATTCATTACACTTTCTATCAAAGGAATAAGCGCTCCGGAATCCTCTAAGTTGATAAACGAAAGAATGAATCTTTTATCTGAAAATGGCGAGGCTAAATTCGATGTTGTCCACCTGAAAAAGGATGGAACTAAAATTCTTTTAGAAGTTTATGCTCTGGTAACTAAATGGTATGGGGAAAGTGCAATTCTAAGTATTGGAACTGATATCACGCAACGAAAATTAGATGAAAAAGCGTTGCAGGAAAGTGAAGAAAAATTCAAAAATATTTTCAATAATTCGGTAGTTGGAATTTCAGTTACGAGTATAGATGGGGAATTAAATGTTAATAAGGCTTTTTCAGAAATTGTCGGTTATTCTGAAGGTGAATTATATAACATGAACTGGAAAAAAATTACACACCCGGAAGATGTGGAAAAAAATCAGGAAATTTTAGAATCAATACATAGTGGCAAGACTGAAACTGCCAGATGGGAAAAAAGATACATTCATAAAAACGGGAATATTATTTGGGTTGACATTAGCACAACACTTCAAAGAGATAACAAAGGGAATCCACAATATTTTATAACTTCTATAGTCGATATTACAGAGAGAAAACAAGCTGAAGAAAAATTAATTGAGAGTGAAGAACGTTACCGGAATGTTATTGATATTTCACCCGATGCCATTATCATTCATTGTGAAGGTAAAATTGTTTTGACCAACAAAGCTGCGATTCAACTCGTTGGGGCATCCAAACCAGACGATTTGCTTGGAAAATCAGCTCTCGAAGTTGTTCATCCCGATGACAGGGAAATGGTTAAAATCCGGATAATGAATTTGCTAAAAAGTGGGGAGCCTGCTCCTTTGTATGAAGAACGAATGATTAGATTTGATGGTTCGGTCATTTACGCTGAGGTTGCAGCGGTTCGAACCAATTACAAAGGGAAACCAGCATCACTTGTGGTTCTTCGCGATTTTACTGAACGAAAAATCTCTGAAAATGCCCTCCGCGAGAGTGAGATGAAATTTCGAAGTATTTTTGACCAATCTCCGGTCGGTTCTGTAATCGTTGGATTAGATAAATGTTTTGTAAAGTGTAATGCATCATTCTGCAATTTTATTGGCTATAATGAAGAGGAAATTATTGGCCATACAATTGGTGAGTTTACTCATCCTGATGACATTGGTATTGGCATTAAGGAATTACGACAACTTTCGAATGGAAGCATTGAATCTATAAGATTGCAGAAACGTTACGTTAGGAAAGACGGAACGACTGTTTGGGGTGAAGTGAGTATCCGAATTGTTTGCGATGATCAACAAAAACCATTGTATTTTCTTCCTGTTATTCAGGATATCACAATGCAAAAATCGATAGAACAGGAGTTAATAAAAGCTAAGGAAAAAGCAGAAGAAACGGAGATTCAATTATTTTCAATTTTAGAAAACTCCCCTACTGGTTTTGCCATTAATTCGATTAGCACTGGTAAAGTAAAATATGTAAACAAAGCATTCACCGATGCATATCACATACCCCTTGAATTATGTCAAACTGTGGAATCTTTTTTTGAATATGTATTTAAAGACCAAATGGAACTTGGTAATAAAATTCTTGATGACGTAAAAAGTGGCGATCCCGAAAGGATGAAATGGGAAATGATCCCTGTAACAGATAAAACTACCCAAAAAGTACATTATATTTCTGCGGCAAACATCATATTAAAAGATCAGGATTTAATGATTTCATCGGTATGGGATGTTACATCTCAAGTGGAAAACGAAGAAAAACTTATTTCTGCACTGAATAAAGCAACCGAATCTGACCGTTTAAAATCAGCATTTCTTGCAAACATGAGCCACGAAATCCGCACACCTATGAACGGGATATTAGGTTTCTCAAGTTTATTAAAAGAACCTCAATTAACAGGGGAAGAGCAAAAAAGATATATTGAAATTATTGAAAAAAGCGGGGAACGCATGCTAAATACAATAAACGATATTATTGATATTTCTAAAATTGAATCAGGACAAATGGAAATCTTGATTTCTGAATTAAATATTGTGGAACTTTTTGAAAATATTCTTTCATTCTTCAAACCGGAAGCAGATAAAAAAGGAATTAAACTTTTATCATCAATAAAAATAACCGAAAAAGAAACTGTAATTAAATCTGACAGGGAAAAGTTAATTGCAGTTCTGACTAACCTGGTAAAAAATGCCATTAAATTTTGTGATAAGGGTAGTATTGAGTTAGGATGTGTACGAAAAGATAATTTTCTTGAATTTTATGTAAAAGATACAGGTAAAGGAATCCCACCCAATAGAATGGATGCAATTTTCGAACGGTTTGTACAGGCTGATATTGATGATAAAGATGTAAAAGAAGGTTCCGGACTTGGTCTTTCAATAGCAAAATCGTATGTAGAATTATTAGGTGGTAAAATTTGGGTTGAAAGCACAAAAGATATTGGCTCAACATTCTTTTTTACAATTCCATTCACGCAAGTTATGTCATCTGAGAACAATAAGTCTGTTCCGGGAGATAATGTTGAAGACAATATTGAAAAGCTTAACATTTTAATTGTTGAAGATGAACAGGTTTCAGAATTACTTACAAGAGTAATGATTGAAAAAGTCAGCAATAAAATATTAATAGCCAAAAACGGAGTTGAAGCGGTAGAATTATGTAAGAGTAATCCTGATCTTGATTTAATTCTTATGGATATGAAAATGCCCGTTATGAATGGATATAAAGCAACACAAAATATCAGGGAATTTAATAAGGATATTATAATAATTGCAATAACAGCTTTTGCACTAACCGGCGATAAAGAAAAAGCACTTGAAGCGGGTTGTAACGACTATTTAACCAAACCGTTGTCTCAAAAGAGACTTGGTAAATTATTGAAATTATATTTTTAACAGCCTTTTATCAATTCGTCAAAAAGTCAAGTATATTACTTGCGCCGCTAGACCTGGTTCCCCTATAAAATTCAGTGTAACCGCAACGTGTACAGGAAACTGCTGTGAATTTCCGGTTTTGTATGTTAAAGTATTTTGTGAAACCGGCTCCGGTAGTTCTTATTTGATCAATATCGGCTTTTCGCCCACCGCATTTGGGGCACGTATAACTTCTTTGTTCCATGACTTTACTATTTATATAAAAATTGATTGATTAATTTTTTGTTTTCTGTTCTGTTTGCCTGATATGTAACTGTATCGGATGTTTCATTACAGCCGAAGCTAATTTTCTTTTTTCAATCGTTTTGCATCTTTTAATGCATTATGAATTATCCACTCCAACTGACCGTTAATACTTCTGAAATCATCTGTCGCCCACTTTTCAACAGCTTCCATAATTTCAGGATTTATGCGTAATACAAATGTTTTCTTTTTTGTCATTTCAAGCTATTTTTTTCTTTCATCACTTTATCCATCGCATGTCTAATGGCTTGTATTTTTTGTGTGCCAATAAGTATTCTTTCACCATCCTTTAGGTATAATTGAAGGCCTGTGTTCCCCGAAATAATATAAGCTTTCCCTTTTCGCTGGCTATCCCTGACACCATACCCAGAATATTCCCTGTATGGGCTATATTTCCTTATTTTATATGATAAAATTCCCGACACTCCGATTTTCTCCCATTTTCTTTTGTACGGGTAATAGTTAACATATATAAAATCTTTTTTGATTTTAGTTCGTAACCGCGAAATTGAATTAAGTATAACAACAATTGTTAGTGCAATAAAAAAGAGAGTGGTTATTACAATAAAACCTGAATCTAAAAAAAACGCACTGGTTACAATTTTCCCACTATAGAACAGGCGAACAAACCAATACCCCTGCAGAACCACTCCTATAATTACGGTTATTCCTAAGGCTTTCAGCATTCTTGTTCTTCCACATCGTTGTTCTTCTCTATATAATAATTTTCCCATCAGTTTTATGGTTTCCAGAATTAAGTTGGTTGCGTTTGCATCATTTTCTTTATTGCCAATTCAACAGCATGCTTTTTTTGTGTGCCAATCAGGAGCTTTTTCCCATTTTTAAAATAGATCTGCAACCCTGTATTTCCATACATTGTATATGACATGCCATGTCTTAGTCTTCGCTTCATACCATGTCCACCATATTCTCTTTTTGCCCGGTAAGTGCGGATTTCATACTTTTCAATTTCATCGGGAGCAATTTTTTTCCATTTTCGTATTAATGGTGGATAAGATATCCACAATGCTTCTGAGGTGACTTTGGTTTTCAATTTTGACCCAAATACCAAAACAAAAACGAACCCAAAAACAATTAAAGAAAAGCTTCCGATGGCAATTAATCCCCCTGTACTCATAGGTTCATCGCCAAAAGGTTTATTCAAAACTTCCTGTGAGTAAATACCATAAATAACAGGGATAATAGCAGAGCACATTGCCAAAAGCATAATCAACCATAACCACCATTGATTTCGCCTTTGCTCTTCACTAAACAGAATCTTTTCCATCTTAATACAAAGTACCGGTATTTACTATTGGTGTTGCATCTTTATCGCCGCAAAGAACAACCATTAAATTACTTACCATCGATGCCTTTTTCTCCTCATCCAAATCCACAATTTGCTTTTCACTCAATTGCTCCAAAGCCATTTCAACCATACTTACCGCTCCCTCAACAATTTTATAACGGGCTGCAACAATGGCCGTTGCCTGCTGGCGTTTTAACATCGCCTGTGCAATCTCCTGCGCATAAGCAATATGGTTAATACGCGCCTCAATAACTTCTATCCCGGCAATATCAAGTCTTTCAATAATTTCACGTTCCAGTTCATTGTTCACTTCTTCTGTTCCATCGCGTAGAGTAACTTTTGCAGTTTCATCTTCGATATTATCATAAGGATACAAACCCGCCAGTTTCCGCAATGCAGCTTCACTCTGAACCACCACAAAATGTTCATATTCATCTACTCCAAAAGCAGCCTTGTAAGTTTCCTGAACACGCCAAACCAAAACCAAACCAATCATGATCGGATTACCCAATTTGTCATTTACTTTGATGGTCTCACTGTCGAAATTCCGAGCCCGTAAGGAGATTTTTTTCTTGGCAAAAAATGGATTTACCCAGTAAAAACCATTGGATTTTAAGGTTCCTTTATATGCACCAAACAACACCAGTACACAACTCTGATTTGGATCTACTACCGTAAAACCAATAGCAATCAAAATAAAAACTGGTATTAAAATCACAGCCGGAACGATCATTCCCCTAAAAAAACTAAACACAATAAAAATAATAATCAGCAATTCCAGCATAAGGAACAGGTAACCTGACATTCCAGAATATTTCTTTTCCATGACATTAAAATTTAATTAATATGATATTAAATTAATATCACTAATTTAAAACATTTGTTATTAAAAAACAATAGCAGAATTAAATTTATGGAATGAAAATCGTATTTTTAGTTTAAAGAAAATTCTTAGTGGAGAAGTTAATTTCAAAAAATACTTAATGAATCTTATCAAAGAACCTTTAGCCAAATTTATCCGACTTGAAACATCAAGCAGCATAATTCTTTTTACCGTAACAGTAGCCGCACTTATTCTTGCCAATAGTCCTGTTGGAGAAAGTTTTCTGGGTTTTTGGAATAATTATATTACCATCAGTGTACCCGGATTTGAGCTTTCAAAACCAGTGTTAAAATGGATCAATGACGGATTAATGGTCATTTTCTTTTTCCTGATAGGGCTGGAAATAAAACGGGAAATACTGACTGGTGAGCTAAGTCATTTAAAAAAAGCATCGCTACCTCTTTTTGCTGCTATTGGTGGAATGATTTTTCCCGCTCTACTTTTCTTATTAATCAACCAGGGAAAGACTGGGATAGAAGGATGGGGAATTCCGATGGCGGCTGATATAGCTTTTTCGTTGGGTATTCTGAAGCTTTTAGGGAAACAGGTTCCTTCAGGCTTAAAAATATTTCTCATGGCATTTGCCATCATCGACGATTTGGGAGCGGTCCTGATAATTGCATTTTTTTACAGCACAAATTTAAGCTGGGCCTATATTGGAATTGGTCTCGCAATAATAGCACTTCTGTTTGTTTTGTCTTCCCACGGAATTTATTCCAAATACTTGTTTTTTGCTTTAGGAATAGTTGTTTGGATTCTTTTCTTAAAGTCTGGTATTCACACAACAATTGCAGGTGTTTTACTTGCTTTTACTATTCCTCTGAAAAGAAAAACGAATTCTCTGTCATTTTATAACGAAGGGAAAGAAATGCTGGACCTGTTTGTGAGCGGTTGTAATAAAAATGAAGAAAAATCTATTTTAACGAAGAACCAGATTGACATCATCGATGAACTTGAAGATTTGACGGAGCAAACAGCGCCGCCATTACAATACATTGAACACAGGTTGCACGGTTGGGTTTCTTATCTTATTATGCCGTTGTTTGCTCTTGCCAACGCCGGCGTAGTTTTCAGCTTTTCCGGCGACACAAATTTTAGCCTTTCTTTAAATATTGCATTAAGCCTGATCTTTGGAAATATTATCGGAATTTTTTCCTTTTCCTGGTTGTCCATTAAATTAAAAATAGCAGAGCTACCTGAAAATGTGACTTTTTTTCAACTTTTTGGAATTTCCGTTTTAGGTGGGCTCGGTTTTACGATGGCACTTTTCATCAACAACCTTGCTTATACTGACGCGGTGTTGATCAATTCGGCCAAAATGGGAATTCTTTTGGGGTCATTCATTGCCGGACTGATGGGTTATTTGCTGATAAAATTAGCGTTGAGAAACTACAAAAAAGAAGAGGCGTCCTGAATGTACGCCCCTTTGTTATTAATTTAAAATCATTTCCACGTATCCCGTTTCTTCGGTTTCAATTACTTCGTAGGAACGGGCAAAATCGAGAATGTTTTTTATGGTTCGATCTGATGGCATATTTTCATCAATTTCCATCCTTGCTAAAGTCCTTTCAAACTGATCATCAGTGTCGAACAAATATGACTCAGAATCAGAATTAAAACGATTAACAAAATAAATTAAAGTAGAATCTTTTCTCATAGGCGCTTTTAAAATTTCTTTATCACCAAAACGCCTCTCTACGCCATTTATTGTGTTAATAATCGTTAAAACTTAGTCAAAATCAATTTCTTTTTCTCGATAAGTTTCCGCAAGTTAATCAGGGCATACCGCATACGTCCTAATGCCGTATTTATACTTACGTTTGTCTGGTCCGCAATTTCTTTAAAACTCATCCCCATGTAGTGACGCATATAAATAACCTGTTGTTGATCTTCCGGTAATTCCTGTATCAGATCTTTAACTTCGCTTAATATTTGCGTAGTCACCATCTGGTCTTCAACAGTTTCTTCCGAAAACTTGTGGGAGTTAAAAATATCCACATCCAGGCTATCATTCGAGATAGTCCCTTTTAGCTTTTCTTTTCGAAAATGGTCAATAATCAGGTTATGCGAAATACGAAGCACCCACGAGACGAATTTTCCGTTTTCAGTGTATTTGCCACGTTTCAGCGAACGAATAACTTTGATAAAGGTTTCCTGGAAAATATCTTCAGCAAGTTCCTGATTTTTCACAATAAGCAAAATATATGAAAATACCCTGCTCTTATGACGTTGAACTAAAATTTCCAGAGAATTTTGATCGCCTGTTATAAATTGCTGAACGAGCTCATTGTCATTCAGTAAATTTTCTTTGAACATTACCTTCTATTTAATTGTAAACAAAAAGTAAATTTTTCCGATAGGCGTCTATTTTTAAGTGAAGTAAAAACTATTTTTAATTTAGCGTTCGGTAAAAATCATATTTTTTCTGGAAAAATACAAGTTTTTTTAACAAAATATTTAAATGTCGTGTTGAATTATGTCGGGAAGTAGTACAAAGAGAGCCATTGAAATACAGCATGCAAGGGTACATAACTTAAAGAATATTAGCTTAAAAATCCCTTTAAATAGCTTTGTGGTTGTTACCGGGGTTTCGGGTTCCGGAAAATCATCACTGGCATTTGATACCCTGTTTGCTGAGGGGCAAAGACGTTATGTTGAAAGCCTTTCTTCGTATGCACGACAGTTTTTGGGGCGTATTAATAAGCCAGAAGTAGATTTCATCAAAGGTATTCCGCCGGCTATTGCAATTGAACAAAAAGTTAATACGCGCAATCCCCGATCGACAGTGGGAACTTCAACCGAAATCTACGACTATTTAAAACTTTTATACGCTCGTGTCGGAAAAACCATATCGCCGGTTTCAGGGCAGGCGGTAAAACGTGACACAGTTTCCGATGTGCTGGATTTTATTAATTCTTTTGCAGAAGATACCCGGATAATTATTGCTTCGCCGCTGAAGCTTAAAAAAGGCAGAACAATTTTACAGGAAGCTGAATTGCTGATGCAGCAAGGTTTTTCAAGAATTGAAGTCGATAACGAGATCAAAAGGATTGAAGAACTGGTTGCTGCCGGAAACGATGATTTTTGTGATGGAGCCTGTAATATCGTAATCGACCGTGTTTCTGTAAAACCAGAAGAAGATACACAAACCCGAATGGCTGACTCTGTTCAAACAGCTTTTTTTGAAGGTCATGGCGAATGTATTATCAAGATATTTAAAGATGATGACGTTGTCTCACAACATTTTTCAAGCCTTTTTGAAGCCGATGGAATTGAATTTGAAGAGCCCAGCGTTCACATGTTTAGTTTCAATAACCCGGTTGGCGCCTGTCCTACCTGCGAAGGTTACGGGAAAGTGATCGGGATCGACGAAGACCTGGTTATTCCCAACAAATCGCTTTCAATTTATCAGGATGCCATTGCGTGTTGGAAAGGGGAAAAGATGAGCGAATGGAAAGATCAGTTGATTTATCATGCGGAAAAATTCAACTTCCCCATTCATAAACCTTTTTATGAACTCACCGAAGAACAAAAATTCCTTGTATGGACGGGGAACAAATATTTTTACGGGCTAAACCGGTTTTTTAAATTTCTGGAAGAAAACAGCTATAAAATTCAATATCGGGTTATGCTTTCCCGTTATCGCGGCAAAACAACCTGCCCTGAATGTAAAGGTAGCCGTTTGAAAAAGGAAGCAGGCTATGTAAAAATAAATGACCTCTCTATCCAGGAACTGGTTTTAATGCCGGTATCAGAACTAAAAGAGATCTTTGCTAACCTGAGACTTACTTCCCATGAAGCCAAAATTGCAAAACGTATTTTAACCGAGATCAATAACCGTCTGAATTTTCTTTGTAATGTGGGGCTAGGCTATTTGACCCTGAACAGGTTGTCCTCAAGCCTTTCTGGCGGAGAATCGCAGCGGATTAATTTGGCAACTTCCCTGGGAAGTAGCTTGGTTGGATCTCTCTATATTCTTGATGAACCAAGTATTGGATTACATCCACGTGACACAGACCGACTGATAAAAGTATTAAAACAGCTTCAAAAAATCGGGAATACGGTTTTGGTGGTTGAACATGACGAGGAAATTATTCGAGCCGCTGACGAGATTATCGATATTGGTCCCTTTGCCGGCCAACATGGCGGAGAAATAGTTTTCCAGGGAAATCATCAAAAGCTCAGTAAACAACCAGCAAGTTTAACCACTCAATACTTAACCGGAATCAAAAAGATTGAGGTACCCGGCCAACGCAGAAAATGGACTAATTTTATTGAAGTCGTGGGTGCCCGGGAGAACAACCTTAAAAACCTGCAGGTAAAATTTCCACTGAATACTTTAACAGTGGTTACCGGAGTGAGTGGTTCGGGAAAATCTTCGCTGGTTTCCAAAATTCTTACGCCGGCACTTACAAAAATTCTGGGTGGATACGGTGAACGCACCGGGCATCACGATGCAATTTTAGGCGATTACAAAATGCTGAATGCCATTGAATTTGTAGATCAAAACCCGATTGGTAAATCGTCGCGATCGAACCCGGTTACTTATTTAAAAGCCTACGATGAAATTAGGAAACTTTATTCTGAACAACAGGGAGCCAAAATACAAGGACTAAAACCTTCACATTTTTCTTTTAATGTTGATGGTGGCCGCTGCGATGAATGCCAGGGAGAAGGAACTATAAAGGTAGAAATGCAGTTTCTGGCCGATGTTTTCCTGGTTTGCGAAAGCTGTAACGGAAAACGGTTTAAAGAAGATATTCTTGACGTAAGATATCGGGATCACAACATTGATGATATTTTAAATCTTACCGTTAACGGAGCCATCGAATTATTTTCTTCCGGAAAAAGTTCGACTGAAAGGAAAATTGTAAAAAGGCTTAAGCCATTACAAGATGTCGGATTGGGGTATATAAAACTTGGTCAATCATCAAGTACACTTTCCGGCGGTGAAAGTCAGCGGGTAAAACTGGCTTCGTTTCTTAGCAAAAGAAAAAGATGAACCCACCCTGTTTATTTTTGATGAACCTACAACAGGGCTTCATTTTCATGATATAAAAAAACTGCTCGATTCATTTAATGCGCTTATTTCAAGAGGTCATTCAATTATTATTATCGAACACAACCTTGAAATTATTAAATCAGCCGACTGGGTAATTGATCTCGGTCCTGAAGGGGGTGATAAAGGAGGTGAAATTGTTTTTGAAGGAACTCCTGAAAACCTGGTAAAAGCTAATGATTCGTATACAGCCTTAGCACTCAGAGAAAAATTAAACAATTAATCTTAATTCAAAATCATTCTAAAAGATTAATGCATTACATTTGTATATATCGTACATCTTCATATTTTAAATTAAACTACCTGAACAATGAAAAAATTCTCAAAAGCCACTATAGGAGCAAATTCAAATGAATTAATTCTTGCATTCCTGTCAAAAGGTGACTCATATGGTTACGAAATAATAAAGGAAATAAAAAAGTTAAGCTTAGGAAAAATTGACTGGCATGCAGGTAGTATTTATCCAGTTTTAAATAAACTTGAGAAACGTAAATTAATTAAGTCTTACTGGAATATTAAGGATCTCGACCGGCCAAGAAAATACTATAAACTGCTTGATGCAGGAAAAAAGGAATTTAATTTGCTCAATCATGAAAGAGTACTTCTTAATAAAACGATTGATAATATTCTAGTTACTGAAAACTAAATCTTATAATTACGAATCTAAAAATTTTTAAAAAAGCCAATAAAAATGCCTTTCAGTAAATCGCTAAACGGCATTTTGTGGTTAGCAGTGTTTCTTGTATCAGGCCATTATTTTTTCAACGACAGCCGGCTTTACAATCATTTCTTGATTATTAGTATATCCAACACGATCAATGGGAAAAGAATTAATATGATTATTGACAATATGGATTTAAGTTGCTTCATTGCCAACGATTTCTAAATATGTGAGATTCCTCCATTCCCGGATTAAAATAAATAAAACAGCAATCGCAGATATTGTATCCGAAACAGGAAATGCAATCCAAATTCCATTGATATTCAAAAGCGTTGGAAGAAAATATATTAACGGTATTAATGCAATTACTTGCCGGAATAAAGTTGCAAACATGGCCAGTTTTGCTTTTCCAACCGACTGAAAAAAGTTGGATGCCACCACCTGAAAACCGACAATCGGCAATGCCAGTGTAACAATTCTAAGACCCTTAACTGCAATATCGTACAATTGCTGACTGTCGTTGTTAAACAACTTCACTATCATTCCCGGAATGGCTTGAATAAATACAAATGCCCCGATTGCAATAAGAGAGGCAGCAATAATTGAAATACGTAAGGCACCTTTTATCCGCTCCACCGATTTAGCGCCAAAATTAAATCCAATAATTGGTTGAGAAGCCATGTTAATGGCAACAATAGCCATAATAAAAAGTGTAAGTACTGAATTAATGATTCCCATTGCCCCGACAGCTAAATCCCCACCAAACTGTATCAATTTTTTATTGAGAAGCCCCTGCACAAAACTGCTGGCTATCTGCATGGAGAAAGGCGCCATTCCTATCGAAACTATTTCCATTATTATAAGCCAGTTAAGGCGAATATTTTTCCCCTTTAATTTTACAACCGACCGATTACTTCTAAAATGGATTAACACCCAAACCATCAATACAAACATGGAAATAATGGTTGCATAAGCGGCACCTTTAACACCCATTCCCAACCCGTAAATAAAAACTGCATCAAGAATAACATTTGTTACCGAACTCAATATCATAGAAATCATTGCAATCCGCGCATTCCCTTCTGACCTGATTACATTATTCAATGAAAAACCAACTACCATAAAAGCCACGCCGGCAATAATAATATCAAGGTAATCATTGGCATATTCAAAAGTTTCGCGGGTAGAGCCAAATGAATTCAATATAGGCTCCTTCAGAACATAAATTACAATCATGATAATCGCCGAAACTACCAACATCATCAAAAATCCTGTTCCCAGGGTTTCCTCAGCTTTTTGCATGTCTTTTTTCCCCAGGTTAATGGAAACAAAAACTCCGGTTCCTATTCCAATCAACATTCCAAATGCCATCATAATTAACATAATCGGGAAAATGACCGAAATACCCGAAAGTGCATCTGCACCAACACCTTGTCCTATAAATATCCTGTCAACAATATTGTACAGCGCATTTACAAACACACCAATAAACGCCGGAATAAAATATTTCAGCATTAAACGGCCAACTTTTGCTTCGCTTAGTTCATGGATGTTTTTCATGAGCGGCAAAGTTAAAATATAATGGTTTAACAAGGTTTGTTTCTTTGGGAATAACCCGATAAAACGTAATTTTGTACTTGTGGAAAATCATTTATGAAAGAAGATAAAATCAATCAGCAAATAAAACAGGATCTATTCTCTTCGCGGACTGAAGTGGTAATAGAAGCATTAAAAAAGGTAAAACAGAAAGGTAATCGTCTTTATATTCCGTTATTATTTGATCTTCTTGTTGCAACATCAGAACCGGAAGTAGAGAATGAAATTAATAACATTCTTGGTTCGGTAAAAGACAAACAAACCATAAACAGTTTTATGCGGGGAATAGAAGATGATAAATATAAAGGAATACGCAAAACAATTTTGACTGCCTGCTGGCAAAACGGATTGGATTTTTCTACTTTTTTACCCGTTTTTATCGATCTTGTTATTGATGAAGAGTGGGAAATTGCCTTTGAAGCGTTTACCGTAATCGACAGCCTCGATATGTTACCCGGCGATCCAATCATGTCTTTATCGATTGAAAAGATTAACAAAGCACTGGAAACAGCCACTGAACAAAAACGCTATTTTTTAAATGAGATTCTTATTAAACTAAATGAATAGAATGTAATAAAAGAAGTCCGGCCTGCTAATACAAACCGGACTTCTTTTCCTGAACAAACCTTGTAAAGTTTCTGAACGTTTTCACAGCTAATCTATTCTACCAGAAATTCATTTTCCTTTGCCTTCTCCATTTGCCAGGGAACTATAAAGTGTTCATTATCAAAACTCTTCAAGTTCCTTTTATTATCAGAAAAGTACATGAAACCCTGGTATGAAGATTTGCGTTCAATTCCAAAATTTATGTTATCTGACGCTTTCATAACACTTTGCAATACGGATAAAGTCCCGATTTGTTATAATTGAACAACCAATTTTAAATAAGAATAACAAATTTTAACACACTCATCCGATATATAAACGAGAGTTCTCTTCAAGGGGAAAACACATAAGAAAAATAAATTACTTTCTATTCGAGAAGTATTTCATAAATTGCGAACGCTCATATAAAAGCGGATCAGGAATATTTTTATACGATAACCTGCCACGAAAATCGGATAACCTCTTAAAGTTCCATTTATACATGAAAGAAGCTTATTTCTTCAATCATTTGAGGTATCACAGCAGTTCCGTTTAAATAAAGTGTTGAACAAAGCTGGGCAACCTGGGCACCTGCCAACAATTGTTTAAGTACAGCTTCTCCATCATGAATTCCGGTAGATGCAGCAATATCGATTTTTGGTACTGCAGATGAAACCATTCCCACCCATCGCAATGTACGACGTATATCAGCCGGAGAGCTAAAAACCTCAGAAGATATTAATTCCAGCGAATCCAGATCAATATCGGGTTCATAAAAGCGGTTGAACATAACGATCCCTGCAGCACCATTAGCTTTCATTTTTTCGGCCATGCCAACTATATTGCTATGATGAACCCCAAATTTTACCGCAACCGGAATCGAAACTTCCATTCGTACTTTTTTCAACACATCGATATAAAGCTGCTCGACCACATCCAGGCCTTTCATGCCGATCAACCGGAACATAGAAAATATTCAGCTCTATTGCATCGGCTCCGGCTTCCTGAAAATCTTTGGCAAAAGAGGTCCACTCCTTCGCTGTAATACCATTTATACTGGCTATGATCGGAATCTTTGTGTTCTTTTTCACTTCCCTCAGCAATTCGAGGTGTTTTTTTTCTGTATTATCACGCAGGTAATTTTTGATATAATCCTCAGCCTCGGGATAGCTCTTATTCTGGCTTTCTTTAGCCAACATGCTGGTAACCTCATTATTGATCTGTTCTTCAAAGATCGATTTTAATACCACGGCGCCAATTCCGGCATTTTCCAGTTCAATAATTTTTTCCACTGAACTGGTCAGACCTGAACTCGATGCTACCAGGGGATTTTTCAATTGTAATCCCAAATATGTTGTTTCCAAATTTGCCATAATTAATTTTTTATTTGAATGGTTATTTTTTACTAATAATTTCTTTCTCCAAAAATCTTACTGCCTACACGAATCATGGTACTTCCTTCTTCAATAGCAATAGGGTAATCGTCCGACATGCCCATTGAAATTTCGTGAAAAATACAAGAATCTGCAAAATATTCTTTTTTCAGTGTTTCAAAAATCCGATGCAATTCACGGAACTCATATCTGACCTGCTCTTCATCTTCAGTAAACGTTGCCATCCCCATCACACCAACAATTTTCACATTTCCCAGAACACTGAAATCCTCAGATCCGAACATATTTCTCACCTCGGGCAACGAGAAACCAAATTTAGTCGATTCCGAGGCAATATGAAACTGCAAAAGACACGAAATTACCCGATTATGTTTTACAGCTTCTTTATCCACTGTTTTCAATAATTTCAATGAATCAATGCCATGGATAAGCGAAACAAAAGGTACAATATATTTTACTTTGTTGGTTTGTAAATGCCCGATAAAATGCCATTCAATATCTTTCGGAAGTTCTTCATACTTTTGTGTCATATCCTGAACTTTATTCTCCCCAAAAATTTTTTGTCCGGAATTATATGCCGCCAGAATGTCCTCATTAGGCTTGGTTTTGGAAACTGCTACCAGTTTTACGTGTGGTGGTATTTCTGATTTTATCTGTTTAATATTCGCCGCAATGTCCATGCCTGAGATATTTTTGTTAAAAATAAACATAATGAATGGTTTAACCTGTCAGATTTCTTTCAAATTAACAGAAACAAAATTGGTTACCTTTGCAAGCCAAGATGAAACTGCTCGAAGAAGTCGTAACACAACTGAATGATTGGGGAAAAAAGGGAATTCCATTTGGATTTCTGTTGGACTACAAAGGTGAAAAACCGGTAGTTTTTCCCCTGGAGCGACCAGATGAAAATATTTTCTGGGCTATTCCAGACAACTCACGGTTAGAAGAAATTAGCGAAATAAAATCGTTGCAGAAATGGGAAACCTTCCCTGTAATTTTCAATAATTATAAACTACGTTTTTACCGCATTCAACAAGCAATTCATAATGGCGATACATACTTGTTGAATCTAACCCAACCTACACCTGTAGAAACAAACCTGACTCCGGAGGAAATTTTTTATTCCAGCTCAGCATTATATAAAATTTATTATCGCAATCATTTTGTATGTTTTTCACCCGAGACTTTTGTAAAAATCAGGGATGGAAAAATTTATTCTTACCCGATGAAAGGGACAATTGACGCCTCGATTAAGAATGCAAGTCAGCAAATTTTAGAGGATTCAAAAGAAATTGCCGAACATAATACGATTGTTGACCTGATTAGAAACGACATGAGCCTGGTAGCTGAAAATGTTACCGTTGAAAAGTTTCGGTTTCTGAGTCATATTAAAGCAAACAAACGAAATTTGTGGCAGGTAAGTTCTGAGATTTCAGGTGATCTTTCTGAGAATTATTCTGAAAAAATTGGAGACATTCTCGCAGCTATGCTGCCGGCAGGTTCTGTTACCGGTGCTCCCAAAAAGAAAACGCTGCAAATTATCGAAGAAACTGAGAACTATGAACGTGGGTATTACACCGGTATTTTCGGAATTTTTGACGGGAGAAATCTGGATAGCTGCGTATTGATCCGCTTTATTGAAATTGTTAATGGGCAGCTGATTTATAAAAGCGGTGGTGGTATTACATTTTTAAGTACCGCTGAAAAGGAATATGAAGAAATGATCAAAAAAGTGTATGTCCCAATTATTTGAAACCATAAAATGTGAAAATGGGAAACTTATTAATCTTGAGTTTCACCAGGAACGTTTTACCCGATCGCGTAAAACAAATTTCGGGGGCAATGACACGCTTTTGCTGAAAGAAAATATTGCCATCCCTGCTGCGTGTCAAACTGGTACTTTCAGTTGCCGTGTGACCTATTCAAACCAAATTGAAAAAATTGAATTTCTCCCCTACCACTTCCGAAAAGTTGAAAGCCTGAAGTTGGTTTACGATGAAACTGTTGATTACAGTTTTAAATATGCCAACAGGGAATATTTATCTTCCCTGTTTGAAAAAAGAGAAAACTGTGATGATATTCTGATTGTAAAAAATGGTTGTATTTCTGACAGTTATACAGCCAACGCAATTTTTTTTGACAGCGAAAAATGGTGGACGCCCGACACCCCTTTATTACCCGGAACGCAGAGAACCCGGTTAGTTAACGAAAATATAATTCGTGAATGCAGGATTACTCCTGATGACCTTACAAAGTTTTCAAAAGCCGGATTAATAAACGCTTTTCAATCTATGGAAAATATGCCCGTAATTGAAATTAAAAATATTTTGAGATAAATGCATAAAAAAGGCCCTGCCAAATGCAGAGCCTCTTTAAATATCTCAAAAGAATTTTACTTCAATGTATTTTTCGGGCATTCCTTATTAACTAAAGGCTCATTCCCCGTGACTTCCCATGTATTTCCTGAACTTAATAATTCATCAACACAGGTTATTTTACGGTTTTGCTGAACCTGTTTAATTTGTGCTTCCATTTCGGTATTATAGACCAAACCCGGAACACTCCGAATTACGCCAAATGCCACCGGAAAATCAGGAAGTTTCATATTGATCAATGCCATGTGAAGCGTTGGATCTTCTTCAGTAGCATCGTGAACCAGGATATCATCAAGAGTAACTCCATTTTTACCAATAACAGCAACTTTAAGTTTTCCCTTGTCGAAAATCAGCCCTTTTTCATTTTCTTCACCAAAAACCATGGGCTTGCCATGTTCCAGTATTAACTGTCTTTCAGCACGGAAAGCCGGATCAGTAATAGCACTGTGAATTCCGTTATTATAGATCACACAATTCTGTAAAACTTCAACTGCTGAAGTACCTTTATGTTTTGCAGCTTCATCAAACACCGACTGACTAAGTTTCAGATTGCTGTCGATGGTACGGGCAAAGAAAGTTCCGCGCGCACCAATTACCAGCTGGCCGGGAACAAACGGATCTTCAATTGTTCCAAATGGAGAAGTTTTTGTCTTCACTCCCCTATCTGATGTTGGTGAATACTGACCTTTGGTTAAACCGTAAATTCTGTTGTTAAACAAAATCAGGTTAATATCAATATTTCTCCTGATCAGGTGAATAAAATGGTTACCGCCGATAGCCATTGCATCACCGTCACCGGTAATAACCCAAACGCTTAGATCAGGATTGGCAAGTTTAACACCCGAAGCAACAGCAGCAGCCCTTCCATGAATAGTGTGGAAGCCATAAGTGCTCATGTAATACGGAAATCTCGACGAACATCCGATACCGGAAATAACCGCAAATTTTTCGTGCGGAATTCCCATATCAGCCATGGTACGCTGTACCGCATTCATAATAGCATAGTCACCACACCCCGGACACCAGCGAACCTCATTTTCACTTTTAAAATCCTTAACTGTATATTGTAAATCAACCATGATTAGTCCTCCAATAAATTATTAACGCTTTGCTTCAACTCACTAACTGTAAATGGTAATCCTTTTACTTTGTTAGCCTGATAATAGGTATACTGTGGTAATTTATCACGCAGGTAACCTGCAAACTGTCCCATATTTAGCTCACAAACAATAATCTTTTTGAATTTGCTAAATACTTCTTTTGTATTCCCTGGCAGCGGTTTTATATAATTAAAATGAGCAAGGCTTACATTTTTACCCTCTTTGCGCAATTCTCTCACTGTGCTGATTAAATGTCCGTAAGTTCCTCCCCAGCCAACAACCAGCACATCGCCATCATCGTCGCCACAAATCTCCAGATCAGGCACCATATCAACCACACGCTGAACTTTTCCTTCCCTGATTTCGGTATTTACCTGGTGGTTTTCAGGATCATGACTTACCGTTCCCGATTCATTTTTTTCCAACCCGCCGATTCGATGTTCAAAACCTGCCATTCCAGGAAAAGCCCATTCACGTGCCAGTGTTTTCTGATCGCGATTATAAGCCATATAACCATCGGCAACTTTTGCAATACGCGGTTTAATTTCAGGTAATTCCGACATTTGTGGAATTTTCCAAGGCTCACTGCCATTTCCAAGAAATCCGTCAGTAAGTAAAATTACCGGAACCATTCTTTCCAGCGCAATTTTTGCTGCTTTAAAAGCATACCAGAAACAGTCGGAAGGAGTGCTGGCCGCAAGAACTACAACGGGGCTCTCCCCGTTTCTTCCATACAAAGCCTGTAATAAATCCGATTGTTCAGTTTTTGTCGGCAATCCGGTTGACGGGCCACCACGTTGCACATTTACAATAACGAGCGGAAGTTCTGCCATTACAGCTAATCCAATAGCTTCACCTTTTAAAGCCAGTCCTGGACCAGAAGTTGTTGTAACTGCCAAATCTCCGGCAAAAGAAGCACCAAGTGCAGAAGTAATACCTGCAATTTCATCTTCAGCCTGAAAAGATTTAACTCCCAAATCCTTTCTGTCAGCTAACGCCTGTAAAATATCAGTTGCGGGAGTTATAGGGTAAGAACCAATAAACAGTTCCAAACCCGATTTTTCAGCAGCTGCAAGTAATCCCCAGGCAGTGGCATGGTTTCCGTTAATATTGCGATAAGTACCGTTCTCAATATTTGCCGGGTTAACCATGTAGCTGGGAGTCATGTGCTGCATGTTCATTCCATAGTTAAAACCGTCGTGCAAAACTTTTACGTTTGATTCAACCACAACCGGTTTTTTTGCAAACTTGGCTTTAATAAACTCTTCGATATATGTTAACGGCCGGTTAAACATCCAGCAAACCAGGCCAAGTGCAAACATATTTTTACTCCGAAGGACACTTTTATTATCTAACCCAAAGTCTTTTAAACTTTCTTTTGTCAGTGAGGAAATTGGTACCGGAATTTTGAAAAAATCCTGCAGGTTACACTCCGTAAACGGATCGTCGGTTTCAAACTTTGCTTTTTGCAGGTTTTTTTCATTAAATGAATCCGAATCATAAATGATAGTACCCCCCGGATTCATAAATTTCGCATTAGCTTTTACTGCTGCCGGGTTCATGGCAATTAGCACATGGGCAAAATCACCGGGGGTATTAATTTGTTTATGACCAAACTGAACCTGAAATCCAGAAACACCCCCAACAGTTCCCTGCGGTGCCCTTATTTCGGACGGATAATCGGGAAACGTGGAAATATCATTTCCCAAAAGCGCTGTAGCATCCGAAAATAATGTACCGGTTAGCTGCATTCCATCCCCCGAATCTCCTGAAAACCGAATAGCAACTTCTTCCAGTTCAATTACTTTAGCATCCTTCATTGAATTACTTTTTATATTAATTTTTTATCCTATAAAAAAAACGACTTCGAAACTAAACTGTAGTAATTTCAAAATCGAGTCCATCGAATTATCTTCCAAAATTCAACCAAACAAAAATAACCATTATTTAACAAGTTAGTAATGACATATCCAATTATTTACAGGTTTTGATATATTTGAAACCAATTTAAAATTATTATAGATAGTGGCATTAATAAAAACCTTAAGCGGTAAGACTCCAAAGCTTGGAAAAAGGTGCTTTCTGGCCGAAACTGCAACGCTAATTGGCGATGTAGAAATCGGTGACAATTGCAGCATTTGGTTTAATGCAGTGTTACGTGGGGATGTTCATTATATTAAAATCGGGAATAACACCAATGTACAGGACAATGCGGTGATACATGCCACTTATCAAAAATCGCCAATCAACATCGGGAATAATGTTACCATTGCACACGGAGCCATTGTTCACGGATGTACATTGCATGATAATGTAATGATTGGTATTAATGCCGTTATTCTGGACGATGCAGTGGTGGAAAGTAATTCTATTGTTGCAGCAGGTTCGGTGGTTACAAAAGGCACCGTCGTTGAATCGGGAAGTGTTTATGCCGGTGTTCCTGCCAAAAAAGTAAAAAACATCAGTCCGGAACTATTACAGGGTGAAGTCCAGCGTATCGCAAAAGCTTACGAAAAGTATGCCGGGTGGTATAAGGAAGAAGACGGGAGTCGGATGTCGGAAGATTGAAGTTCTGTTTAATCTGGTCTGATCCTTCTAAAAAACTTCTATAAATTCCAGACACTTTTTTACTTTTACAGATTCTTTAAAATTTAACAAGAAATGAAACCAACATTACTGATTTTAGCCGCAGGAATGGGAAGCCGCTTTGGGGGACTAAAACAAGTTGAGCCTGTTGGCCCAAACGGAGAAGCAATTATTGACTATTCCATTTACGATGCCATTAAAGCGGGCTTTGGAAAAATTGTTTTCATCATTCGTGAAAGTTTTGCGGATGCTTTCAAAGAAAAATTTGATAAAAAATTAAAAGGTAAAATTGAGGTTGAATATGTTTTTCAGGAGTTAAACATGCTGCCGGAAGGTTACACTTTACCCGAAGGTCGTGAAAAACCGTGGGGAACGGCTCACGCAATTCTCGTTGCCAAAGATGTTATAAATGGGCCTTTTTGTGCATTGAATGCCGACGATTTTTATGGATTTAACGCTTACAAAGCGATGGCTGATTTTTTAACTTCTTCAAAAAATGATAATGAATTTGCCATGGTTGGGTACCGTTTAAATGAAACATTATCGGATTACGGTTCTGTTTCGCGTGGCATTTGCGATGTGGATGAAAATGATAACCTGATAAAAATTGTTGAAACATTAAAGATTGTCAAAAAAGGAGACAAGGTTATTTCCATTGAAAATGATGGAAGTGAAACTTCTTTAACTGGTCTTGAAAGCGCATCAATGAATAACTGGGGTTTTAAACCTTCGGTTTTTAACATACTTGAAAAGAAATTTGTTGAGTTTCTGGAGGCTCATATTCATGAACCAAAATCGGAAATGTATATTCCTTCTGCCGTGTTTGATATGATTAATGAAAATCAGGCAGCTGTAAAAGTATTAAAAACTGACTCTCCCTGGTTTGGAGTGACTTACAAGGAAGATAAACCTTTTGTGATCGAAAAAATAAATGCGTTAATAGCAAATGGTGACTATCCTGAAAATCTTTGGAATTAACTAAGTATATAACGCTTATGAATTCAAACCTGACTAAAATCGCTTCCAATTTTCAGCTGGATGGAGAAATAGTTGAGATCAAAAATCTTGGGGAAGGTTTTATCAACGATACATTTATTATTCATACTTCGTCAGGATATCCGGATTATATTCTACAGCGAAAAAATAAGAATATATTTTCTCCCATTCCTGCCATGATGGAGAATATCCAGAAAGTTTGTTTACACATCAAGCAAAAAGTTAAAAAAGCCGGTGGCAACCCCATGCGGGAAGCTATGACAGTGATTCCGGAAAAAAAAGGAAAACTTTATTTTTTGGATGATGACGATGAGTATTGGGCAGTTAGTTTATTTATCGATGACACTATTGCTTACGAATCGGCAAAAACACCCGAACTTGCATACGCTGGTGGGAAAGGGATCGGCAAATTCCAATCGCAGGTTGCTGATTTGAAAGAGCCGCTGACCGATATTTTACCCGGATTTCATAATATCAGGTACCGGTTTAAACAATGGGACGAAACACTGGCAAAAGATCGTGTTGGAAGAAAATCTTCTGTTCAGGAAGAAATTGGTTGGGTTGAAAGCCGAAGAGAAGAAATGTTGCGCTTTTGGGAACTGGTTGAAAACGGCATCATCCCAACACGTGTTACGCACAACGATACAAAAATCAATAATATTCTTTTCGATAAAAAAGGAGATGTGCTTTGTGTAATCGACCTGGATACCGTTTTAAACAGTACGGTGCTGAATGATTTTGGCGATGCCATGCGCTCGTATACCAACACCGGACTGGAAGATGATGAAAATTTAGAAAGTGTTTCGATGGATATTTCCATTTTTGAGGCTTTTACCAAAGGATATCTGGAAGAGACTAAATCCTTTTTATCAGAAACGGAAAAAGAATACCTGGCTTTTTCTGCCCGATATATTACTTACGAACAGGTACTCCGATTTTTAATGGATTACATTGATGGCGACCGTTATTACAAAACCAAATCGCCTGAACATAATTTAGTTCGCACCCGGGCGCAATACAAATTATTGCAAAGCATAGAAGAGCAGTATGAAAAAATGAAGGAAATCGTTAGTAAGAATTTTTAATCAAAAATGAACGTGTTCAGCCTTTACAGGGTGACCCATAAAAAGGGCAGCCTTGCTTTCAAAATTTTCAGTTGACTCTGTGGTTAAATAATGAATGGTTTTATTTTCTGAAAGCTTTGTTTCCATTTCAGGATGACGATTCAGATAATCAACTAGTTTTTCGGCAATTATTTCACCCTGAACCAGAATGTTAATATTCTCCGGCACATATTTCTGAATGGTATCAAGTAACAGCGGGTAATGCGTACAACCAAGAATCAATGTATCCAGATCAGCATCTTTTTGAAATATATTCCGAATGTTCTTACGCACAAAATAATCTGCGCCTTCCGTTCCGATTTCATTGTTTTCTACAATCGGCACCCACATCGGGCAAGCTTCCTGAACGGTTGATTTTACATGCCCACCCGACCATTTTTGGAGCTCTATCGGATAAGATTCTGAAACTACTGTTCCTGTTGTTCCCAAAACTCCTACCCGACCATTTTTTGTAATTTCAGCTACTTTTTCAACGCTCGGTCTTATTACACCCAAAACCCTCCGATCCGGTGCAATTTTAGGCAGATCGAGTTGCTGAATATTTCTTAAAGCTTTTGCTGAAGCTGTGTTGCAGGCAATAATCACCAACGGGCAGTTCTTACTAAAAAGAAACTTTACTGCCTGTAATGTATATTCGTAAACCACATCAAATGAACGCGTTCCGTATGGTGTGCGTGCGTTATCACCGAGATAGAGAAAATCATACCCCGGAAGCGTCTTAAGCAGCTCTTTTAGAACTGTTAAGCCTCCGTAGCCAGAATCAAAAACACCAATAGGAGAATAATTCATAATAGTAATTTAGCACTTAACAGCCCGGTTATACGCTTTATCATAAAATTTTCCAAGATTCGACCAGTCAAAATGTAACGACGATTCCTCGCATTTATAACGCAAAGCAATCCTTTCGCGACGCGTCATTTTTACAAACCGGAACATAATCTCCGACAGATCTTCCGCAGCATCGAAAAAGCTTCTTCCCCGGCGATTAATGATATACATTCCCCTTTCATCGTGATCAGGAATATTATTCACCACGTAATCACCAAAACCAGCCAACTCGCTGGTTACTGACGGCAGTCCACTTGCAAGACATTCCAGTGGAGTATAACCCCACGGTTCGTATAAACTTGGAAAAATTCCCAAATGGCACCCTCTTACAAATTGCGAGTAATCCATACGGAACAATGGATTTGAAGTTGAAATAAAATCGGGGTGATAAACAATCTTTACTTTATCATGTCGGTTATTGACCAAATTTGCCGAACGCAGGAAATTCAGGATTTCATCATTTTTATCGTCATGTAATGTGTGGGTAATTATTTTTGGCAACCGTTTAGTCTTCCAGCTTTGAACATTACGGCGCAGATTTAATCGCAGATAATCGTCAACCATGGCCCGTAAATCAGGAAATTCGTATGTTCCGTCTGCAGATGTTATGTGTGTGTATAATCTTTTACCAACCTGTTCTTTTATCTCTTCACAAACCCGCCAAACATCTTCAATCTGTGCTTTTGAATGCAACACTTCCGGATTAAAGGAATAAAATGGCCGTCGGGTAATAAAGAAAGAAGACAACGGTAATATCCATGTTATTCTGCTGCATTTTATAATTGAGCCTTGCCAATGCTTCCAAGGTTAAATCGAAACCTTTGTTATGGTATTCATATCTTCCTGAAGTAAAAAAATAAAGCTGTTTTATCGAGATCAAACGAGTAGCTCTGGAAAAAGTGTCCCATTACAAAATCATGTATCTGGTCCTTCACCTTAACATGCTGGTTCTGAATTTGGTGCAAAGCCTCAAATCGCTCAATATTCAGTCCGTTTGGTAAAATCATGTCCGGTGTACGGCCGAGCAAGTGGGTGCATTCTTTTCCCGTGATCTCACTGACAGTAGTAAAAACATGCGCACCATGAGCTGATGCACGTTCTATTTCGGCAATCGGTTTAACATTAAATTTCACTGCCTCTTTCTCCCAGTCGTAAAATGGAAGATGATCATAAAACTGTGGGTCGTTCATGGCCAGATAACGGCCCAGTAATGTTGCATGTGTAGTAAATACAATCTTAATATTCAAATTGCCCTTTCTTATTCCTGGAATTGGTAATCCGGCCATCCATTCGTGAAAATGAGCGATCATATTTCGCTGCGAAAAATCCGAGTTGCACAAATAGTAGAAAAATTCTTTTACCTGGAATCCAAACGCAGAAACCTTATCAAGCAATTCATCGTTACCCGGAACTGAAATATGATAGTCCTGCCACAAAAAATGTTTTATTTCTCCCAATTTATCATATACTGAATAAGGATTAAAGAGCACTACATTTGGACGACCTGAAACGATCCACTGTCCGTAATGGACATCAAAACCGCGTTCCTGCATTTTTAAAACTGCCTTTCCAATGGGAGTCGAGAAATCGGTGGCAGGATCGAAATGTGCGGCAGCCTGTTCTGCAAAATACGGTCCGATCAAACAATAATTATCATGACCTAATTTACTGATAACCGAAGGTACTTTTGAACGAATAACCGTGTAAATTCCACCTACCTGGTTACATACTTCCCATGCGATCTCAAAAAGAAAAGTATTTTCAGGAACTTTAATTTCAGGTTCGGATTTTGTTTCTGCAGCTGCCATATAATTTTGACTTTTGATTAAATTCTGTGCCAATAAATATAGGTGTAAATCGGAACGAAAACAATAAAACCGGCCGAATTAGGCAAAAAAAAACCATCTGTCAACAGACAAATGGTTCTTCATTTATTATTTATCTTTTTATTGAATTCCAAGTTTTTGTTTTACCATTGGAAGAACATCAACGCTTTGATTTGATTTATAAAGCAGGCTATTTGCTTCAAACACATACATTAAACCCTGTTCTTTTGCCACTTCCGCAATTGCATTCTGAGCTTTATCGTAAATAGGTTTCATAAGTTCTGAATTTTTTTGCTGTAATTTCTGCTGAGCAGTTGTCTGATAATTTTGAATACGTTGCTGCATTTCCTGAATCTCTTCTACTTTTGCATTTCTTTTTACTTCCGAAACATTGGCATCGAGTTTTTGAAATTCATCCATTTTTGTATTCAAATCCTTTTGCAAGTCACCAAGAACATCTTCCAACTCACTCTGGTACTTATTAAATTCCGTTTCTGCTGTTGCTCTTTCAGGCATAACCTGTACAAGTGCCTGCAAATCAATATGGCCAAATTTCAGTGTCTGGGCATTTACTGATGCTGTTACAACCACAAAAAGCAAAACAGCAATAGATCTCATTAAATTTCTCATAATCAATGTAGTGTTATTAATTTTTTGGTCAAAAATATAGTATTAATTATTTATATCCAAGCTTTTCAAGTACCTGATCGCTTAAGTCGTATCGGGGATTTGTAAAAAACAGGGTTGTACCATCGGCTTTGTCAAAGATTACGGCATATCCGCCATCAGTTGAGATCTCCTGAACGGCATTAAAAATATCATCCTGAATAGGTTTGATAAGAGCCTGGCGTTTTTTAAACAAATCACCTTCAGGTCCAAAATATTTCCTTTGTAATTGTTTATAATCTTTTTCCTTAGAAACAATTACGTCTTCACGTTTTCGTTTCATATCTTCAGAAAGTAGCACACTTTCGGCCTGAAAATCTTTATACATCTGTTCTATTTCAGAATGCATCGATTCCAGTTCTTTCTGGTATTGTGACGACAGTTGATTTAACTGATCCTGCGCTGCTGTATAAGCAGGAATATTATCCAGAATATATTCTGTGTCGACAAAGGCAAACTTTTGTGCCTGAACACTTAATGCCAAACCAAATCCTATTACAAGTGCAAGAATTAACTTTTTCATCTTATTTATTTTTTATTTAACCGAAATTAAATATCATATTTTATGCCAAACAAATTTTATTAAAACTGTTGTCCGATTACAAAATGGAAATTAGAACCGTTGGCATCCGGGACCCCGGGAACTTTATCAAAACCGTAACCCCAGTCAATACCCATTAATCCAAACATTGGCAGGAATATGCGTACACCTACGCCTGCTGAACGATACAGTTTAAATGGTACATAATTTTTAAACTCATTATTTGCATTACCTCCTTCGAGGAAAGTTAATGCATAAATTGTTGCACTGGGCTTCAATGTTATCGGGTAACGTAATTCCATGGTAAATTTTGAATACATATTCGACCCAGAACTCGGGCTTAAACTATAGTCTCTGTAACCACGAAGAGCTACATAATCGGTACCGTAAATATTATATCCCGACATTCCTGATCCACCTACAATAAATCCTTCAAAGGGTGATTTCAGGTTACGATTGTAATAACCGAGAAAACCCATTTCGAAGGCTGACCGAAGAACCAGGTTAGTATTTTTGGTCAGCGGAGTAAAAAACTGACCTTTAAACAACCATTTATGATATTCTATCCATTTGAATTTTTCCTGGTTGCTCATGGTTGGAGAATTATAATCTTTTCCCGAGAGAAGTGAAAACGGCGGAGTTAACTTTAAAGACAGTGAAATGTTAGATCCTCTCCTTGAATAGAGTGGTTGATCTACTGAATTTCGACTTAAAACTGTTTTAATGCTAAAGTTATTGAACGTTCCGTTAACCTGTCCGGTAGAATCTGCAAGGAAGTAAAAATAACTTCCCATATTCTGCAATCTGTAATGTTCAAACGAAGCCTCATGATACATTGTAAAATAATCATCGGGGAACGACAAACGATAGCCATAACCCAGAGCCAGTGCTGTAGTTTCCCAAATCTGATCCTGCGATGCATCTGTGTTTTCAGAGGCATAATTGTATTGGTAAGTTGGATAACCTCCATAATACCCTCCGTATCCACCATAAGGATCAGAATAACTGCCGTATCCACCATAACTACCATACCCACCATAAGGATTTCCACCATACCCACCATACCCACCATAGCTGCTACCATAAGGGTTATAAGACTGATAATATTTATTGGCGCTGTAATTAATACGTGAGTGTGATAAGGATACCGAAAATGAATTTGGTTTTTTACCACCAAGCCAGGGTTCGATAAAAGAAAGACTTACCGTGCGGTAATATTTTCCACTGGTCTGATACCTGATCCCCAATGTCTGTCCATCTCCCGTTGGCAGCGGTCGCCATGCTTCTTTATTAAATATATTCCGTACCGAGAAGTTGGCAAATTTCAATCCAACAGAACCAACAAACATTCCTGCACCCCATCCTCCGGAAAGTTCAATCTGGTCGTTGGCTTTTTCCTGCAACTGATATTCAATATCCACGGTTCCATTTTCCGGGTGCGGATCTACTTCAGGATTAATTGCTTCCGGGTCGAAATGCCCTAATTGTGCCAGTTCCCTGTATGAACGCATTAACAATGTTTTACTGAACAGATCGCCCGGATAAGTACGTAGTTCCCGTCGTGCCACATGTTCGTTAGTTTTTGTATTTCCAGTAATACGCACTTCATTAATAGTTGCCTGTTTCCCCTCGTACATTCGCATTTCGTAATCAATAGTATCTTTATGGATATTTACTTCCACTGGTTCGAGGTTAAAAAACAGATAACCTTTATCAAGATACAAGTTGTTCAAACCTTCATCATTGTCAAACAATCTTTTATTCAGTATTTTCTGGTTAAAAACATCACCTTTTTTAATCCCAAGCACACTGGTTAAATAATCCGATGGATAAACCGTGTTTCCTACCCAACGAATATCCCCGAAATAATATTTGTCTCCTTCTTCCAGGTCAATATCAATGTCAACACGTGGTTTCTTTTTTCGTCCCACCTCAACCTGGTATACCGAATCGTGAACAATGATAGCATCACGGTAACCCTTTTCGTTGTACTTATCAATAAGTAGCCCTTTATCCTTCTTATATTCTTCCTGAAGGAATTTTTTGGTCCTGAAGAAGTTTCTAAGCGTATGGGAATTGGTTTTCTTCATTGCCCGTTCCAACGTTATGTATCCCACATTTTTATTCCCATGGATAAAGATGTCGTTTACCTTGACTTTTTCTTTTTTGTCAACATATATATCAAGAATGATACTGTTATTCTGCGTTGTATCATCACGCTGAATAATATTGACCGTAGTATTCAGAAATCCCTTTTCAAGAAATATACCCTTGATTTTACGCTCAGCCATATTAACCTGGTTATCTGTAACCTGACTACCTTTCAATAAGAGAACCTTTTCAGTGATGTCGTCCTTTTCTGACTTCGACACCCCCATGAAATTCACCTCCGAAAGCCGGGGTCGCTCCTGCAAATAAATTTCCAGCCAAACTTTGTCGCCAACAATTTTAGTGGCTGTTATCTTCACATCGGAAAACAATCCCTGCTGCCACATTTTTTTTATAGCATTAGTAACTTTTTCGCCAGGTATAAGTATTTCATCACCCACCTGTAAACCAGAAAGCTGGACTAAAACAGTTTTGTCGAGGTACTTGATTCCGGCAACTTCCACATCTGCAATGGTCAACTTTTTTGGACTGGAATAATAGATTGAGAAGTTTGTACTATCTGCTTCCTGTGACCAAGCACGCGGAACCCAGGCAATAGATATAATAAAGAGCAATACTAAAGTTCTTTGCATTCTAAACATACATTAATTTTCACATCAACTGTTCACTGATTTTTCCAAATCTTCTTTCCCTGTTTTGAAAATCATAAACGGCTTCAAAAAGATCCTCTTTCCTAAAATCAGGCCATAGCTTTTCTGTAAAAAAAAGTTCAGAATATGCTATTTGCCATAACAGGAAATTACTGATCCGAAACTCACCACTTGTCCTGATCAAAAGCTCAGGATCGGGAATTTCAGCAGTATTTAAATACTTCTCGAACAGTTTGTTATTTATCATTTCTGGCTTTACTTTTCCATTCAGCGCCTCGCTGACTATCTTTTTAACTGCGTTAATTATTTCCCATTTTGAACTGTAACTTAACGCAAGTACCAGGTTTAACCCGGTGTTTGAATTTAATTGCCGGATACACCCTTCAAGTTTTTCCTTTACTTTTCCCGGCATTAACATTAAATCGCCAATGGCCATCAACCTTACATTGTTTTCCATCAACGAACTGGTTTCATTTTCAATCGCATGAACAAGCAATTCCATCAGTGCTTCCACTTCCCTTTGCGGACGTTCCCAATTTTCGGTGGAAAAAGCATACAGGGTTAAATAATTTATTCCTATTTCGCCGGCTCCTTCAACAACAGACCTCACAGAATCAACGCCACTTTCATGACCAAAAACCCTGGCTTTACCATGTTTCTCAGCCCACCTGCCATTTCCATCCATGATTATAGCAACATGTTTCGGAATTCTTTTTTTATCTAATTTATTCCTGAAAGATTCCATGTTTAATTTTTACTTCCGTATGCCGGACAAGCTTTTTTACCCATGTATATTTTATACGTTACATGCATTCCCACGTATCCCGACCAATCGTTATTATGCCACTGATCGGTGTAATAAATTTGGTTTCCTTTGTCATCAACAAATGCAATCGGATCATCGAGGTTATCCAGTTTATCTGTAAACATTTTCCTCATCAGGTACTCAATTCCAAATCCCCAACGTTCACCCAAATTAAATTTAAACCCAAACCCAAACGGTATGGTAGGTGCAATTACCGATTCCTTAATTTCACTCGGTAAATTTGCATTTAAAAACATCGGATGACCAGGGTTAAAAGTTGCAATCATAGCCGGGTTAAGTCGATAAGGGAAATATTCAACACCAAGTCCACCCATTATGTATGACGTGAAAGGGGTGTTTTTAACTCCCAAAATATATTTCAAATAATTAATCTCAACTTGTAAAGAAATGTCCTGAACATTTTTACTAAACGACCAGGGTACATCTTCAATTACTCCATCGGCCGAGAAAGCCCCCGACATAATCATGGCACGCAATGCAACCCTTGCATTGAAATTGTACCTGAAATATCCTCCCAAATTTAAATTGAACGTTTTTAGTGGTGGTGCATCATTAATATCTCCGATATATAATGAAGTACCGCCCCAAATTCCTATGTCCGCCGTTTTCTGGGCAAATCCTGAAACAGTTATCAAAACTGCTGCAAACACCAATACTATTTTTTTCATTTTGGTATTCAAATTCGTTTTTTTAACAATAGTTCCAGGCACGTTATTCCTTCTTTTCTGTTCAGTTTAAATGGTTAAAATCAAAAACAAATATACCCGTTATTTTAGCCTGAAAAAAGCTGCAAAATTCCTGGTTTTTTCTTTTAATCATCATTTATAACACACTGAACTTCAACAATATTACACTGCTTGCCCTTTAAAAACTACGGCTTTCAAGAGGTACAAAAGTAATATAATTCAGAAAATAACATACCTGAATGTTATTATAAAACCCAAAAGAAGATTAAAAATTGTTAAGGCGTTAAAAAATTGATAATATGCAACAAACGCTAGAAATACAGGTAAATACGAGTATCGAATTTTCAACTTAAAATAATACCTGAACCAGAAGGTAAAATTTGTACCTGATAAAATTGCATTAAAAAAAGACTTCTGTTCGTAATATTGAGTAATTATCAACCCATATTTATACCGTTAATTCCGACGATCGATTCCCCACATAAGCTTGTTCCTCAGCGTATTAAAAAATGTCAGATCAGGAAGTTGAAGTGTCTTTAATTTGAATTTTGCTTTTTTTATTTTGATTGTAGTATCTAAATCAACAGCGACAGACCTGAAGTCAAGTGAAGTCAAAAACTGTGTACCTCTCCCCTTTACATTGAGTTGTATTTCATAATTATCGGGAACTACCATTGGTCTGACAGTTAAATTGTGAGGTGCCAAAGGTGTTATGACAAAATTTTCAGAATCGGGAGTTAATATTGGGCCACCAACACTTAAAGAATATGCTGTTGAACCTGTAGGCGTTGAAACGATCAATCCGTCGGCCCAGTAGTTGTTGAGGAGTTCTTTATCGAGATAGGCCGAAATATTAATCATAGCAGAAGTATCCGTTTTTAAAACGGTTATTTCATTCAATGCAAAATTAAAATCCAGATCTTTATATCCGGGGATATCTACCTGTAACATAGAACGTTCTACAATTGAATATTGATGATCGAAGATATTTGACAATGCCGTTTGAACCTGGTCTTCAGAAATATCGGCCAAAAACCCCAACCGTCCACCGTTAACTCCCACCACAGGAATATCAAAATTCCGAATATTCACCACCGAGTGTAAAAATGTACCATCGCCACCTACACTAAAAATAAACTCATTTTCAGGATCAAAATCTTCATGCGATTCAAAGAAGCCTGAATAATAAGTTTCTGTATTCAGTTCATTCTTTAGAAATTGGTAAAATGGCTTAAACAACTGGACTTCGATATGATTCCATTTTAAAAATTGAAAGAATTCCTGGAGAACCGGAACGAAATCGTTGGAAACTGATGTACCAAAAACTGCCACTTTCATGTTTGCGGATTAAATGTTCATAAATTTCATGAATTGGTCGAAACGGTCCTTATAAAGATCGCTAACCATGGAATGATCGAGATAAACAGCTTTTACATTATAATCGTAACGCATAAATGTCTGAATAAGCGGAGATAAATCTTCGTGGTCCAGTTTCAGAATTACATCCAGATTCGTAGTTCCGGTTTTACGGTCAAGAAAACAGCTAAGAATCTTAACACCATTGCTTTCCACAATCTGGCTTATCTCAGAAAGAGAATAATCGTGAATATTCATTTCCAAAATTATTACTCCGCCAAGTTCCTGTAACGAAAACAGATTTGCAAACTTTCTGGCCAGATCGTATAATGTTATGGAACCCAAATAGTAGTGATCTGTATCTAAAACCGGTATCACGCTCAACTTCATTTTATACATTACAATGGCCACTTCAAAAATATGCTGATCATAGTGAGCGTGTATCGTATTCAGTTTATCCAGTTGGGTCCGAATCGGCTTATCAAGCAGGTTTAGATCATAAATCAGCTTGTCGGAAACCAGTCCAAGATATTTTTTTTCATCTACCACAGGTAAATGCGAAACACGGAAAACATCCATCCAATTCAGCGCTTTCAGTCCTTTCTCTGAACTGCTCACTGAAATAACTACATCCGATATTAATTTTTCTGCCAGCAAAACTTTAATTTTATATATCTGTCATAATTATTGAAAATTGTAACTTGCACCACTAATTTTTCAAAAAATGACCAGACTAAGTGTAAATATAAATAAAATAGCAACACTACGAAATTCCCGTGGTGGCAAAATCCCAAGTGTAAAAGATGCTACAATAAATTGTCAAAAATTTGGGGCACAAGGAATTACAGTGCATCCGAGACCAGACGAACGACACATTACACGTCACGATGTATATGAAATAAAGCCTTTTATCACTACCGAATTTAACATTGAGGGTTACCCAAGTGAAGATTTCATGAAAATGGTCATTGAAGTTCAGGCCAATCAGGTAACCCTGGTTCCCGATACGCACAACCAACTTACCAGTGATCATGGCTGGGATACCTGGAAAAATTTAAGTTTTTTGAAAGAAGTCATTTCTCGTATGCAGAAGAACGGAATACGGACATCGATTTTTGTTGATCCGGATATTGAAGCAATTGAAGGCGCTGCCGAAATTGGAACCGACAGAATAGAATTATACACCGAACCTTACGCAAGCATGTACCCGATAGATCGGCACAAAGCAATAGAACAGTTTATTGAAGCAGCAGGAATGGCAAAAAAACTGGATTTGGGTGTAAACGCCGGACACGATCTTAACCTTGAAAACCTGAACTATTTGTATAAAAATTTACCCAATTTGCTTGAGGTTTCTATTGGTCATGCTTTAATTGCCGACGCTTTATATCTTGGTCTTGAAACAACAATTCAGAAATATCTCGATTGCCTTCGGTAGTTCAGAGTTTAAAATTTTTAGGTTTTGGAATTATTTTACAGAAAAGAAGGGAGCGGTTCACCGCTGGTTATTGTTCATGGATTATATGGTTCGTCCGATAATTGGTTAAATATTGGAAAACATCTGGCAGAAAAATATATGGTTTATATGATCGACCAGCGAAACCATGGACGTTCGCCTTTTGCCTCAACACATACTTTTGATGATATGCGGGACGATCTCGCCGAATTTTTCGAACAACACAAGATTGAAAAAGCAACTGTACTGGGACACAGCATGGGTGGAAAAGTTGCAATGTGGTTTGCAGCAGATTATCCTGAAAAAATAGAGAAACTGGTCATTGCAGATATCGCTCCAAAAGATTACATGCTGCTGAAAGAGGACAGCCAGTTTTATCTTCATCAGAATATTTTGCTGGCCATGCAGGAAGTTGATTTTACGCAGATAAAATATAGAAACGATGTAGATGATTTTTTATCCCAAAAAATTGATGATGAGCGAATCAGGCAGTTTCTTTTAAAAAATGTAGCTAAGGACAAAGAAACGAAACGATACAAATGGCGGGTGAATGCTGAGGTTCTGTATAATTATCTTGACGAAATTGTTAGCGGGGTAAACAAAAGCTGGCTCGACGACCGTATTCCAATAACATCCTATCCGGTAATTTTTATTCGCGGAATGAAATCGAAATACATTTTGCCGGAAGACGAGTCGTTAATTAAGGAAATTTACCCCGATGCAACCATTGTTGACATTCCCGACGCCGGTCACTGGTTACACGCTGAGCAACCACGAAAGTTTATGAAAGCGGTGATGCGGTGCTGCTAACCTAAAAAAACCGGGTTAATTATTTATAATTCCAAATATCCCCTTTTAGGAACAATTACTTCCCCATCAATAAAATCTGTATCTCCAAAATTTATCATTATTCTTTTACCCGACGAAAACTGAGTTTCCTGAACTTTATGATCGGCAGTTACAAACCGATGTGAGACCATTTCATCGTAACCAATTTTTTGAAGCCACGGGCCGAGACGACGATAACTTTCGACAAAAGTATTCCTGAATTTTTCCCATCTCGGACGATCGAGACACCAAACCGGAGCAGTTCCGTAAAGCATGTTAAACAGGTCCTTCTTCCACCAAATCTCCGGCATATGATGACTTGCATCATCCCAACGCCAGGTAGTTACAATCGCATCGTGATAAACTAATTGGTAAAGTGGTACTCTTATTTTTTCATTGATTGCCCATTTCAGATAATATTCATCGGCTACATACTCACCAACCATAATTGAGGGTCGTGAAGGATTATCCCAGTCACCCATATAATATATCGAGCCTTTTTTATTCCGGTTTGGTGAAGCATATAGCATGTGATGAAGTGTCATCATTCCATGTGCATATGCAGTTGTTGGAATCCCATAGTCTGCCCCCCACTCAACGCCAACTATTGAGTGATATCTTTCTGCGAAAAATTCATTCATTTTAATTACTGCATTCTTGTAATCCGTTCTTGTAAGCGGATTTTCTTTGCTGTAATCTTCAAATATTCCGCTAGCCAAATAACCATCCAGAAAAAATGATTCATGCGGATAAATCTTCATTTCCCGATCAGTTCTCAGTTTTGGGATAAGAGGCAAAACTGCCTTTGGATTAGTATCATAACCAAAACCAGAATAATGATAACTACCATCTTTTTCCACCAAAGCGACTTGTTTAAACAAACCGGGAAAACGAAACCGGTTTAAATATGTCCCCTTTGTATTATTCGAATCGATAGATCCTACGGTATCACGTAAATGAACATCGCGAAATAATTCATAAACGCCCGATAAATATCCCAGTGTTTTAATACTGTTATCATACCCTGGCTCAGGATAAGGCGGGTGGTTGGGATTCCACAAAATAAAAGCTTTATTAATACCTGCCTTTTTCATTTCTTTGGCAAAACTTGTTTCACGGGCATCGTCCCAGAGATAAATGTGCACGGCTCCGATCATTTTTTCAATGGCCGGGAACCGTTTTTGTTTTTCTGCCAAAGTTGGGGGAACAGGCAGTCCGTTCCAGATATACTCACGATATTTTTTACACTGTGCCACATATCCACCCTGATCAAAAAACCAGTAGGTTATTTTACGGTCGTACTCAAAACTTCCTTTTTGCGAAAGCCATACGGGTTCAAAACTGATCAATTTATTCACTCGTTTTACATTTATTTCGCAATCATCGGGCGTATTGATAATCGCCATGTAACCGGTTTCAAACTCTTTATCAGTCATTCCAATCCAGGGCATCGAAAGGCCCCGCATGGAATGCATTATTTGTCTTCCAATTCCGTATTCCTTATCGTCGGCTTTTAATAAAAATCCCTCTCCGTCAGTGAAAACCAAGTAGTGATTTTCATCCGGAGTTTTAAAAGCTTGCGGAAAAGTGAATTCATTCAATTGGATTTGTTTTTTGGCAATTATCTCAATTTCGAGGGCAGATTTCTCTGTTAATTTGAGAATAGCTTCAAACGGAAATTCGCCTGAACAAAAAAGATGTAGCTCATTCCCTTCTTGCTGAGTTTTTTCGACTTTAAGGGATCTTTTCCACTCCGACAATTCCCAGGTTTTCCCACAGCGTTGGTCTTTTACTGTCAGGTGAAGTGAAGAATCGTCAAAATTTACTTCAAGTATGCTATCAGAAAGCACCCAGTTTTTGGAGACTCCTGAAAACCAAAATAAAATGAATATAAAAGAAACAAGGTATTTTAACATTAGTAATGATTTAGGTTTAGTCCGTTAATTATTCCGAAAAGTCATTTTAACTGCATAAAAATAGTCAGAAAAATTAACGGTTAAACTTTTTTGTTAACTCCAGCAACCAGCTTTCATGCCTGCTTTTTAATTGATTCCACTGAAACCGCCATCCCCAGTTTCCGGAAGCAGTGCCGGGAATGTTCATACGTGCTTTGGTTCCCAACCCCAATAAATCCTGTAAAGGTAATACAGCCAGTTTAGCTGTAGAACTCCATGCCATCTCAATTGCCTTTTTCAGTGCCCTGTTTTTTCTTTTTCCCAGATATCGTTGGGCCTGTTTTTTCTCTTCTCCTTTTATTGAATTCAACCACCCCAAAGTCGTATCATTATCGTGCGTGCCAGTACACACCAAAAAATTTGGATGATAGTTATGTGGCAAATTTACATTGGTTTCATCATCACCAAAAGCAAACTGGATCACTTTTATACCCGTCAGATTCAGGTCGTCCCGAAGCTTTTCAACCTCGGGTGTGATCACTCCCAAATCTTCTGCAATAAACGGCATTCGCCCAAACTGCTCTTTGAATTTCTTTAATAATTGATAACCTTTGGCAGCAACCCACACTCCGTTAACAGCTGTTTTTTCACCTGACGGAACCGACCAGTAAGATTCCAACCCGCGAAAATGATCTATCCTAACAACATCAAATAAATTCAGGTTAAAATGAAGTCGCGCCAGCCACCAGTCGAATTGTCGCTCCTCGATTCGTTGCCAGTTGTACAACGGATTTCCCCAAAGTTGACCGGTTTCACTAAAATAATCCGGCGGCACACCACCAACATGCGTTGGATTCAGGTTTTCATCCAATTGAAAAATATCGGTATTCGTCCAAACATCAGTACTGTCGGTAGAAACATAAAGTGGAACGTCTCCAATGATTTCAATACCATTAGAATTAGCATACGATTTTAAACGGTGCCACTGTCGGAAAAACTGCCACTGTAGAAATTTCCAAAATTCAACTTCTGCTTTTAATTTTTTTTGATATTGTTTTAATGTTTCTTGAAAACGAAATTTTATTTCTTCAGGCCAGACATTCCAGATTTTCCCTTCAAAATGGTCTTTACAGGCCATGAACAATGCGAAATCATTCAGCCACCAGTTATGTTCTTTTTGAAAATGATGATATTCTTCGTGCCACTTTTCCCCATGCTCCTTAAAATTCTGAAATGCTTTTTGCAGCAATGGTTTTTTCCACTTACTCGCTTCAAAGAATTCTACTTTTGTTGAACTGAATTTAGGCGTTCTTATATCTGATTCAGTTAAAAATCCTTCTTCAGCAAGTAATTCCAAATCAATCAACTGTATATTTCCGGCAAAGGCAGAATAACACTGGTACGGAGAATCACCGTAGCCCACCTGTCCCAATGGCAAAATTTGCCACAGTTTTTGACCGGAATGTTTTAGAAAATCCACAAACTGAAAGGCGTTCTTCCCCATTGTTCCGGCTCCCTCATCGCCTGGCAACGAAGTAATGTGCATTAGTATTCCGCTTTTTCTGCTATTCATTTTTGAAATTCTTTCTGAAGGTTGTCAAATGATCAGCAGTTTCGCGAACAATGCGTTGCACCGCCAACCCGTGATTTAAGTCGATTGGGAAAGCTCTTGAGTCTCCATCGGTAAAAAACTGGTAATGCGCATGAACCATCGACCGAAGCCACCCAGGGGGCACATGTCCTGAAGGAAAACTTGTAATTGGTTTATAGTTGCTACCAACAGCCTGTTTCACCCATTGCCCGGAACCTTCATTATAATATTCAAAATATTCCGATTGTTGCGAGGAATAACGGATTGCACCCTTTTCTGCATAAATTTCCAACGAAACCAAATCGCCGGAACCGGAAGTTATCCGGCTGGCTGATAAATTCCCAACTGCCCCGGTTTCAGGTTCTATTAAAGAGATCGAACTAAACAAATCAGAACCTGCTGGAACATCTTCGAAAGATCCGCCTTGCAAAGCACCGGTTATTTGTAAGTCTTCTCCCAGAAATGCCATTAATAAACTAACTCCATGACAACCCAAATCAGCCATAGCACCACCATCGGGAGCAGGTGTTAAACGCGTAACTCTTTTTTTGCGGTAATTTTCCTGCAGATAATCGCCGTGATAATATTTTAAATCAAAATGGACAGGTCTTCCAAGTTTCCCCGATTTCCAAAAATCAAGTGCCTCACGCACTGCCGAGGTGTACAGGTATTGAAACCCAACCTGAATTTTTACCTTTTCTTTGTATTCCTCCAGCAGCGACCTCATCTGATCTTCTTCTTCCTTTAAAGAGCATACTGGTTTTTCAAGGTAAATCCGGGTTACATTTGGCATCTGAAGTGCCAGTTTAAAATGTTCGAAATGTACTTTGTTTGGACCTAAAATAAAAACAGCATTTATATCTTCGTTTTTTGCAAATTCTTCAACGGATTGAGCTTTTTCAAAACCATATTTAGATGCAAAACTCTCCCTGCTCTCTTTTCTTGCCGAAGCCACAGAGTCCAAAATTATTTTCGGAACTTCATTATAATAAAACTTTAACGCCTGTATGGAATACACATGTGCTTGTGCAATTCCACCGGCTCCTATAAAACCAACATTTATTTTTTGCATGAAATCATTTTTCAAATGTTATATCAAAAATAATGTTTTACGTCAAATGTTAAATTTATCTGTGAAAAGTAAGCTATTATCCCTTAATTTTACAATCGTTTGTAAAATATTCAACAATGAAAAACCTTGATAAACCAAAAATTGAAGAAATTATTACTACCCGGAAACAAGCACATTCGTATTTTTTGAAAAAATCGAAAGTGTATCGCTCATTTGTAGAGATGGAACAAAATACATACACTGACGGTGCCCTGGATAAAAAACAAAAAGAACTTATTGCAATTGGAATTTCGGTTGTAATAAGTTGTGAATCGTGTATGGAATGGCACATTAAACAGGCGCTTGACAATGGTGCTACTGAAAATCAGATTATTGAAGCAATTGAAGTAGGTATTGAGATGAGTGGGGGTCCGGGAACAGCTTCTGCCCGATTTGCAATGAATGTTCTGGAATATTACAAAAACACTAAATAATATTTTATGAAAGTACTTTTTATAGGAGGAACAGGAATTATCAGTTCAGCAGTTTCGAGATTGGCAGTGGAACAGGGAATTGAACTTTATCATTTTAACCGTGGAAAAAGCCACCGAAAAATTGCAGGAGTAAAAAATATTGTTGGAGATGTTCGAAATGTTGAACGAACAAAAGAACAGCTTAAAAATTATCATTTCGATGTAGTGGTAAACTGGATTACTTTCACTCCTGAACACGTTCAAAACGACATTAAGATTTTTTCAGGAATTACAGATCAGTATATTTTTATCAGTTCTGCTTCTGCTTATGAAAAACCCATTTCAAAACTGCCAATAACAGAAGAAACTCCGTTGATTAATCCATTCTGGCAATATTCACGTGACAAAGCTACCTGCGAAAAAATTCTACTGGACGCTTTTCAAAAGCAGAATTTTCCAGTTACCATCGTTCGTCCATCACATACCTACGATAATACTTTAATCCCAACCGACTGGGGTTACACCATTCTTGACCGAATGATTAAAGGGAAAAAAGTTATCATTCATGGTGATGGTACTTCTCTTTGGGTACTGACTCACAATAGTGATTTTGCCGTTGGTTTTATCGGGTTATTTGGGAAGAAAGAAGCACTGGGAGAAGCGTACCATATTACTTCGGATGAACTTCTGACCTGGAACCAGATTTATCAAATGATGGCAGATGAACTGGGAGTAGAATTAAAAGTAGTACATATTCCTTCCGATTTTATTGCAAAATACGATCCTGAACACGGAGCAGGTTTATTGGGCGATAAATCGCATTCCGTAATTTTTGACAATTCAAAAATCAAAAAGCTGGTGCCAGAATTTAATTGTAAGATTCCTTTTTCTGAAGGAGTTAAAGAGGTCATCGCCTGGTACAAAAACAATAAAGACTGGCAGATTGTAAACAAAGAAATTAATGCCAGTGTGGATAAAATAATTCAGGCTTACGAAAGGTAAATCCGGTTTTTTTCAAAGTTTATGTCGTCATTCTGAATTAATTTCAGAATCCTAAATTACTTAAAAAGTCCCTGAAACCAGTTCAGGGTGACGCTGAAACTAAAAAAGATGCCATCCTTAAAAAAGAGATGGCATCTTTTCTTGCAACTTTAAACTATTTTATTTCAAATATTTATCCAGCCAGTTAAAGAAAACTCGCTGCCACAAAACGCCATCCTGTGGTTGTAAAACCCAATGGTTTTCATCAGGAAAATATAATAATTCAGCAGGAACGCCCTTTAAAATAGCAGCATCAAAAGCAGCCATTCCCTGTCCTTCAGGAACACGGTAATCTTTTCCTCCCTGTACAACTAAAATTGGCGTATCCCAATTCTGCACAAATTTATGCGGTGAAAAAGTATATGATCTTTGCGCTGCAGCATTTGTTTTATCCCAAAAGGGACCACCCAAATCCCAGTTTACAAACCACATTTCTTCGGTAGTGGTGTACATCTGCTCAAAGTTAAAAATACCGTCGTGAGCAATAAAAGCTTTAAACCGACCATCGTGGTGGCCAGCCAGATAATATATCGAATATCCGCCATAGCTTGCACCAACAGCACCCAGTTTGTCTATGTCAACATAAGGTTCTTTTGAAACATCATCAATTGCAGTGAAATAGTCTTGTATGTTTTGTCCACCGTAATCTTTTGAGATTTGTTCATTCCACTCCTGCCCAAAACCCGGCAGTCCGCGCCGGTTTGGCGCAACAATAATATATCCGTTGGCTGCCATCATCTGGAAATTCCATCGGTACGACCAAAACTGGCTCACCGTACTTTGCGGACCACCTTCACAGTAAAGCAAAGTAGGATATTTTTTACTCGGATCGAAGTGTGGCGGATAAATCACCCAGGTGAGCATCTGTTTCCCGTCGGTAGTTTCCTGCCAGCGTTTTTCAACTTTCCCAAAAGTTAGCTGATCCATTATTCCTTTATTAATTTCAGTCAAAGCTCCCTCATTTCCGTTAAGGGGTTCTACAGTTACCAACTCCGCCGGTTGCGACATAGAAACTTTTGGCGCCACCAACATATTTCCTGCAACAGCAACTCCCTGGTAATTATGGATTCCGTCGGTTAAGCGAATAATGGAGCCATCAGTTAAATCATAACGATAAATTTCATCTGTAGCATGAATATCACTGATAAAATAAATTGATTTATTGTCATCACTCCATGTGAGATTGCCAACATCCTGATCGAATTTTTCAGTACAATATTTTTTCTCTCCTGTCTCAAGTTCAGCAATAAAAAGACGGTTTTTGTCCGCCTCGTAACCATCGCGTTCCATACTTTCCCAAGCGATATATTTTCCATCGGAAGAAAAAACCGGATTTTGGTCGTAACCCATCATGCCGGAAGTAAAATTGATGGTTTTTCCACTCTGCGTATTGTATAGATAAATGTCAGAATTGGTGGACAACGCATACTCTTTCCCTACTTTTTTCTTACAAGTATAGGCCAATGTATTTCCATCAGGACTCCATGCAATTTGCTCGGTACCGCCAAAAGGCTTCATGGGCGAATCGTATCTTTCACCTTCCATGATATCTTTCCCTGCATTCACTTTTCCAACCAAATAATCGGCTACAAAAATATGCGTGTAAATATAATCGTGCCATTCATCCCAATGCCGGTACATAATGTCCGTTTCAAGCCGTGCATTGGCTTTTGGCAAATCGGGAAACAGATCGTGGACATCTTTATCCAATTTTACATTTTTAAGATAGTAGATTTTTGATTGATCAGGGGAATAATCAAAACCGGAAATGCCTCCGTCAATATTTGAAATTTGTTTAGGACTGCTTCCGTCAGGATTCATCTCCCAAAGCTGAGCACTGCCTGAAGCAGAAGACAGATAACCAATCTTTTTGCCATCTGGTCTCCATTCCACATTAAATTCATTTGCGGCTGAATTGGTAATATTTTTTGCTTCACCTCCCGCAACCGGAATGGTATATATGTCGCGGTATCCTTTATTTTCCTCCAGATTAAAATAAGTCACCGTAAATGCTACTGTTTTTCCATCAGGCGAAACCCTGTCTTCACCTAGCCGACCAAATGACCATAACACTTCAGGTGTCATAATATCAGAACTTAGCTTTGGCGTTTCAGGCACATAATTAGCTGAAGTTGAAACAGGCTCCTTTTTTGCACAGCCAAACAGAATGAGAATGGCCAGCACAGTCCATGTCAGTTTTTTCATATATTCTTTTCTTGAATGATTTTTCAGCTTCAAAATAAACAAAATATTGGAACACTTGAAATGAAATAATAGGTTTAACTGTTTAAAATAAAAAAGGGTGCCGAAATGACACCCCTCATTTACGAATAAAACCAATTAATTTTCTGCTATTACATTGTAATTGTACTTGTAAACTCCTTCATATTCAAACGGGTCGCCGTCGTAATCTACACAGGTTACATTAAACCAGACCGAGTCCTGACCAGCTAACCGAAGCGAATCCAAATGAAAGGAAACATAAGCCGAATAAAGAATCGTTTTATTGTCGTTGTTACTGTTGTGTCGTAACTGTAATTGAAAAGGCTGGTTCTCTGCCGTTAGCTCGCCAGGTTGTTTTACCAGATTTATGTAATGCATCTGACTTTCTCCCCGGTACTTAATTTTAAAATTTACCATATCGTTGGCAACCCAAACATCTTTAACAATAATCGGATCATTCCCGATACTATCTTCGTTTTCCGGAGTAATATCCATAATCTGTTTCAGCAGAATTTCTTCTACCGAATTTACCTTAACGTAATACGTGACTACATTGCTGGTATCGTTCGCATTATCATCCAAAATGGTAAAATTCACGAAAATTCTGTCACCAGCCTGCAATCCGTCACGGGTTTCGCTAATCTGATCCCAATAACCCGGATGATCAAATGTTACAGGTTTTAACATCTCTCCGCTATCCATTTTTATCCAGTAATTGTCCGTGTTTTGCAATACACCAAATCCTACCCACTGATTGGTTGATGAATATCCATCATCATCCAGACATCCTGTAAAAAAAATCAGGGACCCAACCAAAATTCCAAATACAATCTTCTTCATCTGTTTTCAATTTAATTGTTTTTATACACTAGTGATTCCGCGTTTATCAACAAGGTTGCGTGACATGAATAATTTTTATTCTGACAATTTTTCTGTCGTGTCAGTTTTCTGATTGTTAAATGGTTTTGGCATAGCAATTGATAATCATACACCAATATATCTAAATATTTATATATTTGCACACATGAAGAATATTTCAAATTTAAATGAACTAAAAGCCACATCTTCGACGAACGAAAATGTTTGGTTGTTGTTATATAAAAAAGGATCGGAACAGAGTGATTGCGCCTTTAAAAATTACCTGGATTCAGAAAAGGACCTGAAAGAAGGAGTTCTAATAAATGCTGATGTTAATAAAGTTCGCGACATCCATCCCGAATATGGTGTTACTACTGTTCCAACATTGCTTCATTTTGAAAAAGGTGACTTGAAGAACTTGGTAAAAGGTTGTCATAGCCCGGAGCAATTTAATGCTATATTTGAGAAATCGGCATTTGTAGTTCAAACTTTAGAAGAAAATAAACCGCAAAAAAATGTGGTAGTTTATACAACTCCAACGTGTACCTGGTGTAACGCTGTAAAAAGGCATTTCCAGACACATGGAATAAAATTTAGAGAGGTAGATGTGTCTGTTAACCAGAAAGCTGCCGAAGAAATGGTAAAGAAAAGCGGGCAGCAGGGAGTTCCACAAACCGACATTAACGGACAAATTATAGTTGGTTTTGATAAAACAAGAATCAATTCATTATTAGGAATTAATTAAATTTGCATATCATGAAAAAAATCGTATTCATCCTGGCCATTGCAGTTATTACATTGCAGAGTTGCAGTAGCAGCCAGGCGAAAAATCAGGGCAACGAAAAACAAAAAACTCCGGCCCAAACGGTTTCGGAAGAAACTGGTGCCGAAGGTGGAACTATTAAACTGACAAAAGAGAAATTCCTGGCAGAAATATGGGACTATGAAAAATCACCACAGGAGTGGGTATATAAAGGAAAAAAACCAGCCGTAATCGATTTTTATGCTGATTGGTGCGGTCCGTGTAAAATTGCATCACCTATTTTGGAAGAAGTTTCAAAAGAATACGCCGGAAAAGTTAACGTGTATAAAGTTGACACACAGGTGGAAAGAGAGTTGTCTTCCGTATTTGGAATTAGTGGAATTCCTGCATTTCTTTATATTCCGATGAAAGGGAAACCATCAATGACATCGGGCATTGCACGTTCTAAGGAAGATACAAAGAAGATGTTCAAACAAAATATTGAAAAACTGCTCCTTTCAAATAACACAGCCTCTAACTTATAAGAAAGTAATTTGTCTGAATTGGAATTTATCAGGTGGTAAATTAAGAGGAGGACTTGCTTTATAATAAATGTTTAATTTAAGAATAGTGAAAAATGAAAGAATTACAGCCTATTAACCAAAATGTTCTGTTGGAGTTGTCGGAAGATAACTCGGAACAAAAAACTGCTTCAGGAATTATTATTCCTGATTCTGCAAAAGAGAAACAGGAAGTTGCAAAAGTAGTTGCAATAAGTAACATCGAAAATGCAGAAATAGCACCTGGTGATGAGGTTCTCTACAAACAGTTTGCAGGAACAGAAATCGACTTCAGCGGTAAAAAATACCTGTTGTTGCCTTATGCTGAAATCCTGTCGAAAGTTGTAGAAACTGAATCAATTTAAACGCTGGATTCAGAATTTTACCTGTTCTGCCAAAACATTTTAAAATCGACAAAATAAAAAGCCGAAAAATTAATTTCCGGCTTTTTTATTTTAATCGTCAATCAATATTTCTATTTTTTAACAAAAAAATTGAACAGTTCGTTAGCCGAAACAATTGATTGCTCGCCGGATGTCATATTTTTCAGCGTGAATTTACCAGCCTCCATCTCCGATTCCCCGGCCAAAACTACAAACGGAATTTCCTTTTTATTAGCGTAATTCATTTGTTTCTTCATTTTTGCATTTTCAGGAAAGATCTCGGCATTAATTCCCAGCTTTCTCAATTTATTCAAAACCGGCAAACAATAGGCTTCTTCATTTTCACCAAAATTAACAAACAAAACTTGTGTCGTTTCCAATGAATTTTTTGGGAACAAATCGAGTTGAGTTAATACATCGTAAATGCGCTCGGCCCCAAAAGAAACTCCAACACCTGAAACATTCGGTAACCCAAAAATTCCGGTCAGGTCATCATATCTTCCTCCACCACAAATGCTGCCCATCTCAACATTTTTAGCTTTTACTTCAAAAATAGCCCCGGTATAATAATTTAAACCGCGTGCCAGTGTCAAATCAAGTTCTACTTCGGTTTTCAATTCCATTTTTGCCAGGTAACCAAATAAAGTCTTTAGCTCAAGAATACCCTTTTTCCCAGTTTCAGAAGTTTCAAGAATGGACTCCAACATATCTGTTTTTGCGCTCAGATCACCTTCGAGTGCCAGAATTGGTTGAAGTTTTAAGATAGCTTCCGATGAAACTCCTTTTTCTGCCAGTTCCTGGTTGACTTTTTCCAACCCTATTTTATCGAGTTTGTCAATTGCCACAGTAATATCAATGATTCGCTCCTTCTCACCAATAATTTCTGCAATTCCCGACAAAATTTTCCGATTATTGATTTTTACGACTGTTTCAATTTTAAGGCGACCAAAAACATCATCGATAATCTGAACAAATTCTGCCTCATTCAATAAGCTGTCACTGCCAACCACATCAACATCGCACTGATAAAACTCGCGATATCTGCCTTTTTGCGGACGATCAGCCCGCCACACCGGCTGAATCTGGTATCGTTTAAACGGAAATGTAATGTCATTTTGGTACTGGACAACAAATCGCGCAAAAGGAACTGTTAAATCATATCGTAATCCTTTTTCAGCAATTTTTGTAGTCAGCTTGTTTGAGTTCTTTTCTTCCAGCAAATCTTCCGGCACTTTAGTAATAAAATCGCCCGAATTCAAAATCTTGAATAAAAGCTTATCCCCTTCTTCCCCGTATTTTCCCATTAACGTAGAAAGATTTTCCATTGCCGGTGTTTCAATGGGCTGAAAACCATACAGACGAAAGACATCTTTGATGGTATCGAAAATATAGTTTCTGCGCACCATTTCAACGGGTGAGAAATCGCGGGTTCCTTTTGGTATGGAAGGTTTTTGTGCCATAATCCTTTTATTTGGCGGCAAAAATACAGAAAAAGAACGAAATGAGTCCTGAAAATTAAGGCCGAATTCTCTGTCTTTCTTCTGGCATGAATTTGTAAAAGATGTCATCTTTATATTTGACAGCACAATCAAATTTTGTTATTTCGTGGTTTGAAAAAGAATGTTTTATGGAAGAGCATAAAAAAGAAGGAAGATACAGCAGGATTTACAAACAGTTAAGCGAACTGGTTTTAAAAAGTAAAAGCACATCGGCACGAATGGCGACTATTGTTGCGGTTCTTCACCATAAAATGGACTACTTTTTCTGGACCGGTTTTTATCTTTTGGAAAACGGTGAAATGACTGTTAACATTTACCAGGGATCGGTAGCATGCCAGATACTTGATAAAGACAAAGGTGTTTGCTGGGCCGGTTTTAATAAAAAAGAATCAGTTGTTGTTGAAGATGTTCACGATTTCCCCGGTCATATTGCGTGTGACTCACGTTCTAACTCAGAAATTGTAATTCCATTCAAAAATAAAGAAGGTGAAATTCTTGGCGTTCTTGATGTTGACAGCAAAGAAAAAAGATCTTTCTCTGATGTTGACGCCAAATGGCTGGAGAAAATGTTGGAATTGGTTTGGGTCTAACGCGTCATACTGAACTTGGTTCAGTATCTTATGCTCATGCTCAAAAAATTAGATCCCGAAACCCCGCCTGACCAAGTCGGGCAGGAAGTTCGGGATGACGAACTACAAATGATGCTTCACTCTCTTATTGCGCCATCTCCAATTACAAGTGACTTCAATTTTAATGAGGGGCTTTTAATAAATTCTCCCAACCCAAGACTCTCCCACTTTTCATCGATAACTGAGATTGTTTTATCGTCCATAGTAACAATGTTGGGCCACTCACGTTTAAAGTTGTCATGCACATCGGTTTTAAAAGTTGCATCAACAACCACAATCGATTGCTGATTTTCTATTTCGGCAACAGAAATATCCCGTGCAGGATCAAGATTACCACCTAAAAGCCACATCAAAGTAAACAGATCATTTAAATCAGTTCCATAGTTAAAAAACAGAATAATTTTGAATTTTGAGATTCCGGCTATTTTTTGAAGATGCTCAATCAGTTGTTTTTTTGAGTAGTTTTTATCTTTTATCACATTCAGCAATAAAACAGGAAATTGGCTTTCCGTACTGATATCTCTGATTTTGGAAATACTTTGGATTTTTTTAACCTCTTCTAATTTTAAGTCAGAATTTAGTGTATCCACTAAAAATATCTTTTCTTCTAATAATGGCTTTGTTAAATCGATGCCCAGTTTCGATCCAAAAGCAAATTTTTGTGAGGAATGATCCAGCACATCCATTGGTCCTTTGGAAAATGTCAGACTGTATTCAGGATTAAAATGATCAGCAAATGCCTTCATTATTTCCTTGGGATCATTTAAATCAACCTCTTCATCAAAAACTGCCAGCATTTTATTGAACATCATTTGTCCGGCTCCCCAAAGCGAATTCATCACTTTTACAGATTGTCCCGGATACGACTTTTTAATATTTACGAGGCTGAAATTATGAGCGACACCGGCAACCGGCAAAGTCATGTTTGTCAGTTCCGGAACCATCGCCATGCGGATCGGTGAAAGAAAAATACGTTCTGTTGCCAGTCCGATGTAAGCATCTTCCATAGGAGGAACACCAACAATGGTAGCCGGATAAATCGCATCTTTCCGGTGAGTAATGCAAGTGATATAAAATTTTGGATACCAGTCAGCCAGCGAATAAAACCCGGTGTGATCCCCAAAAGGTCCTTCCCAAATCATATCTTCAGATGGATCAACATAACCTTCAATAACAAAATCGGAATCTTCAGGAACATACAAATCGTTAGTCAGGCATTTCACCAGTTTTACCTGCTTTTTTCGAAGAAATCCAGCCAGCAGATATTCATCCATATTTTCGGGCATCGGAGCTGTTGCGGCATAAGTGTAAACGAGATCACCGCCCAGAGCAACGCTCACCGGCATTTTACGATTCAGCTTTTTGTATTTTTCAAAATGATTAGCGCCGGTTTTATGTTTATGCCAGTGCATTCCCGTCATAGCTTTATCAAAAACCTGCATCCGGTACATTCCCACATTCGGTACACCAGTTTCAGGATCAACCGTGTGAACACCCGGCAAAGTAACAAACGGACCGCCATCAGCAGGCCAGCATTTCAAAACCGGTAACTTGGTTATATCCGGCTCTTTCATAACAACTTCCTGACAAATGCCTTTTCCCTTTATTTTTTTTGGCATCCACTCTGATACTTTTTTTAGCTGCGGCAGCATTTTTAATTTGTCCCAGATATTGTCTTTGGGCTGCATGAAATCTTTGAAAAGTGATTCAATTTCTTTTTCGAGCTCAAAAACCGAATTTCGTCTGAATGCCAGCGCGATGCGTTTTTCAGATCCAAGTGCGTTAATAAGTAATGAAAAATCTGTTCCGGTATTCTCAAAAAGCAATGCTTTTCCACCACCAAGTTGTTTTGAGAATCGGTCAGTAATTTCGGTAATTTCCAACTCGGGATTAACAAAAGACTTTATTCTGATCAGTTCTCCCTTTTTTTCCAGTATTTCGATAAAACCCTTTAATCCCTCGAAATTCATATTTATTTATTTTACACAAAAATAGAAAATCTGCTTTTACTTTGATCCGTTCTAAATTTTCATATTGAATCCGTAATTTTACCTTATTGAATCGTGCCAGATAAACGACTTTAAAAAAAGCACCCATGAAATACCTTTTCTTTTTTTTCATCATTGGAATAATTACTTTCGGCCTTACAGCTTGCAATTCCACAAAAAAGCAAGAAAAAAGTTCAGTACCAAAAGCTGATAATAGCATGAATTCACTGGATTGGAACGGAACTTACCAGGGTATTTTACCCTGTGCCGACTGCCCGGGAATTAAAACCCAACTGGTACTGACCAGCGATTTAACTTATGTTTTAAAAATGAAGTACATGGAACGAAGTGTAGCTATTATTGAGACGCAAGGTAAATTTTCCTGGAATAGCGATGGCAATAAAATTACACTTGACGGCAACGGTCATCAAATGTATTTGGTCGGCGAAAACAGGCTATTTAGTTTAGATGGGGAGGGAAACAAAATTACAGGTGATCTGGCGGATCGTTTTATTTTTAAAAAAGAAAAAACGGAACTCACTGGCAAAAACTGGAAGCTGGCAAGATTAAATGGAAAAATCATTGAAAATGCCCCCAAACAACCTTTTATTTTATTTGATAAAGAAGACTACAGGATTTCAGGAAATACAGGTTGTAATAATTTCTTTGGAACTTACGAATTGATTGATCAGAATGGAATCAAATTTTCAAAGATAGGAATGACGAAAATGGCTTGTATTGGTAATAACCCGGAGCAAGAGTATATTGATGTGCTTGCAAAAGTAACTAACTATTCATTAGCTGTAAATGAGCTGATATTAAAGGATAAAAACGGTAAAGCTTTGGCAAAGTTTGAGGAAGATTATTTTTCGGAATAAAATTATTTACCTGGGAGCATTAAAATAAAAATGATGGATTATACATTTATTACCTGTGCTCTCTGCATTTTTATCATCAGTCAACCTGATTTGTAAAGTATGTCTCCTGTCCTTTAAGCCTGATTCCAAAGTATAAAAACAGGACATATACTTTTGTCTGCTCTGCAGAGTAAATAGATCCTGTTTTTGCCAGCCTGAACCATCAATGCTATATTCAATTATTCCTGCGTCTGAAATTGCAACAGTTTTAATTCCCACTGCATTCCCTTTAAACTGAAATTTGATGATACTGCCCGGATATTCTCCAACCAACATGGGGACATTCTTACTATTTTCAGGAACGTCTTTCCCATCGGTTGGCTTCCGGTTTTCAATCATTTCCCAACCTTTGATCGGTTTTGGAGGATTAGGTTCAACAAAAACAACATTCGGAAAAACAGCAGCATCAACTTCCCGTTTATCCTGCGCCGACAGTTGTGAAATCCCAAACAAGCAAACTAAAAGGATAATTATATTTTTCATGACTACTTTTTATTCTTTCCATTCTACTTTTTCTTCGATATTTCCCCTACCCGGAGAAGGATAATCCATGGCAATCTCTCCCACATAGAAAAATCCCATCGGTTTCTGATTTGGCCTCAAATCCAGCAAGCCGATCAGGTATTTCATAAACTCAGGCGATGCCCAAAAAGCACCAAGTCCGAGACTGGTAGCTGTTAACCACATATTTTGCACTGCAATGGAAACTGCTGCAATTTCTTCCCACTCGGGAAGTCGCTCCGCTGCATCGCGGTTCAGAATAATAGCAATTACAACCGGAACACGCTCCAGCGCATTTCTGAATTTTTCAATTTTTTGTACGTTAATACTTTCTCCCAATGCAACTTTATTTTTTAAAATGTCATTTGCCTCTTCAGCAAGTTTTTGTTTAGCTTCGCCCATATAAATTTTAAAACGCCAGGGTTCCGTTTTTTTATGGTTAGGCGCCCAGTTAGCGTTCTCAAGTAATTTATGTATTACTTCTTTCGATATTTCATTTGGTGAAAGAAATCTTGCCGGTGTTGCTCTCCGGTTTTTAATAATATCATCTAAATGATTTTTCATAATGGTGTATTACAAAGACTTAACCTGCGACATTCTTTTCAAAACTACGGGCAAAGATAATAATCTTCAACGGGGTTACCTGGAAACAGTTACTTTTCGTAGCCTAAAATTTTAAACATATCCAGCGCCGACTGCTCATTTCGATAAACATAATCGACAATGTTCCCTTTTTCATCCCGATCGATAATAACATGTTTTGGAGAAGGAATCAAACAGTGTTTTATGCCGCCGTACCCACTAATTGCATCCTGGTAGGCTCCTGTATGAAAAAATCCAAGATAAAGCGGTTCTTTGTCCTTTTCAGGATAAGACGGTAATAAAACTTCCTGGTTAAAGTCTTCCGAGTTATAATAATCCGAATGGTCACAACTGATACCACCGATATTTACCCGCTTGTATTCGTTGTTCCATTTATTAATAGGTAACAAAATAAACTTTTCAAAAATGGACCACGAATCAGGAATGGTGTTCATTAAACTATTATTAATAATGTACCAGCTTTCGGTATCATTCTGCTGTTTTTGTTCCAAAACCTCAAAAATTATAGCCCCGCTTTCGCCAACAGTATATTTCCCGAACTCTGTAAAGATATCTGGTTCAGCAATTTTCTCATTGGCACAGGCATCTTTTATGTTCGTTACTATTTCGTTGATCATGTACTCGTAATTGTATTCGAAACCCAGATGGTTCCTGATGGGAAATCCTCCCCCCAGGTTAAACGAATCCAATGTATCACACTGTTTTTTGAGGTCAACATATAATTTCAATGCTTTCTGGAATTCACCCCAGTAATATAAGCTGTCCTTAATTCCCGAATCGACAAAAAAGTGCAGCATTTTAAATTCCAGGTTCTTTTTCCCTTCAATATTCTGTTTGTAAAATTCAACGATACTGTTGTGCCTTATACCAAGTCTGGAAGTGTAGTATGACGATTGCGATTCTTCATTAATCGCCATTCGGATTCCAACTTTTACTTTTGCATCGCCAGCGAGTCTTTCAATACGATTTAACTCGTTGATACTGTCAAGTACAATAATATTATTCTTAAACCCAAGTTCCTGAAGGCTTAGAATTTTAATCAGATAATCATCAGTCTTGTAACCGTTATGAACGATAATACAGCTCTTGTCGATTTTTTTATCATGAAATAAATTCAATATCAGGTCGATATCGTACGAAGATGACGTTTCGAGATGAACATTGTGTTTCAAGGCTTCGGTAACCACGTGAGAAAAGTGGTTACATTTGGTACAATAGCAATAAACATATTTCCCTTTATAATTATTCTTTTTGATGGCCTTATTAAAAAGGTTTCGCGCCTTTTTGATCTGATCTCCGATCTTCGGTAAATAAATAAACCGGAACGGCGTGCCATACTTATTTATCAGGTACTTTAATGAGATTCCGTGAAAAGTCAGGTAGTTATCTCTTAAATCAAAGCCTTCCTGAGGAAAATAGTAGCTTTGCTCAATCAAATCAAAATAGGTATTTTTCATTTACGCAATCATAAAAAGTTTATACTGTTTATTGTTTTGCATCGCAAATAAAGACATTTTTTCTGAAAATTTCATGCAAAAACAGAAAAACTCCCCCGATGATGTTGTGAATTAAAATCAAATAAAAGTCATGGTACACCGCTGGTTATCAACGCGTGCAGAGATATTAAAATTGCGGTTCAAATTTCAACTTTTAAAGTATCTTTTAATCCAAAATTTCCATCCCGCTTTTTCCTGTATTTTAACTTCTGTTTTCGCTGGTCAATTTCACTCTGTTGAATGATTTTGTCATTGAAAAAAATACTTAATTTGCTTTTTTTCTTCGGATTATTAAAAATGAAATTCCTTTTTTTATGTGAAAGATGCGTAATTTTGACCAAACAGTAAAAATGTATTTAAAATGAGCAAAGTATTGATAATTGGTGCCGGGGGTGTTGGCCGGGTGGTTGCCAGTAAATGTGCCGACAATCCCGAAGTTTTTTCTACAATAATGTTGGCCAGCCGTACCAAATCGAAGTGTGATATTATTGCACACGAGGTGGGTAAAGGACGTATTCAAACTGCACAGGTAAATGCCGACAATGTGCCGGAAGTCGTTCAGCTAATAAATCATTTTAAACCGGAACTGGTAATCAATGTTGCACTGCCTTACCAGGATCTTCCAATCATGGATGCCTGTCTGGAAACCGGCGTTAATTACCTCGACACAGCGAATTATGAACCCAAAGATGAAGCAAAATTTGAATACAGCTGGCAGTGGGCATATCACGACCGTTTCAAAGAAAAAGGAATAATGGCTGTACTGGGTTGTGGTTTCGATCCCGGAGTAACCAGTATTTACACAGCTTACGCTGCCAAACATCACTTTGATGAATTACATTTTCTTGATATTGTTGATTGTAACGGCGGTGACCACGGAAAAGCGTTTGCTACCAATTTTAACCCTGAAATCAATATTCGTGAAATAACTCAGAACGGTCGTTACTGGGAAAACGGCAATTGGGTAGAAACCAAACCACATGAAATTAAAAAAGCACTTAATTATCCGAATATAGGGTCAAGAAACTCGTATGTGATTTATCACGAAGAACTCGAATCGCTGGTAAAAAATTTCCCGACACTAAAACGGGCCCGCTTCTGGATGACTTTTGGCGATGAATATCTTACTCATTTAAGGGTAATTCAAAATATTGGCATGTCTCGAATCGATCCGGTTAAATATAAAGGAGTGGATATCATTCCTTTGGAATTTCTGAAAGAAGTTCTTCCTGATCCGGGTGATCTAGGTGAAAATTACACAGGGGAAACATCAATTGGATGCAGAATAAAAGGAGTAAAAGATGGCAAAGAACAGACTTATTATGTCTGGAATAATTGCAGCCACCAGGTTGCTTACCAGGAAACCGGAACGCAGGGAGTTTCATATACGACTGGTGTTCCTGCAATGTTGGGAGCCATGATGGTTTTAACCGGCAAATGGAACGGGAAAGGGGTTTTCAACGTGGAAGAGTTCGATCCTGATCCGTTTATGGAACAGATTGGCAAACACGGATTACCGTGGAATGAAGTATTTAATGTTGACCTTGAAGTTTAATTATTGTGGATTACTCAAAAATTCCTTCGCCTGCTTTTGTTCTGGATGAAAAACTCCTACGCAAAAATCTGGAGTTGATCAGTGAAGTTCAAAAGAAAGCCGGGATTGAAATTATCCTTGCATTTAAAGGTTTTGCCATGTGGAGTGCTTTTCCAATGGTGAAACAATATTTGAGTGGGGCAACCGCTAGTTCACTTTTCGAGGCAAGATTGTGTTTCGAAGAAATGAAAACACTGGCTCATGTTTACGCACCTGTTTATTTTGAAAGTGAGTTTGAAGAATTATTAAGCTACAGCAGTCATATCGTTTTCAATTCGTTTAATCAGTTCACCAGGTTTTATCCGGAAACTATAAAAGCCAATCATCCTGTTTCTTGTGGAATACGAGTAAATCCTGAATTCTCAGACGTAGCAACAGACTTGTACAATCCAAGTGCGGCAGGTTCAAGACTTGGTGTTGGATCTGCAGAGTTCCCTGAAGAATTACCAGACGGAATTGAGGGAATCCATTTCCATGTACTGTGCGAGTCAGACTCATATAGTCTGGAAAAAGTTCTGGAAAATCTGGAAGCAAAGTATGGCAAATTCCTGCACCAGGTTAAATGGGTAAATATGGGAGGTGGCCATTTAATGACACGAAAAGGATACAACCATGAACATTTAATTCAGCTTTTACAGAATTTCAGAAAAAAATACAACGTGAAAGTGATTCTTGAACCGGGAAGTGCCATTGCCTGGGATACAGGTATTCTTGTTTCAACTGTGATGGATATTGTAGAACACAAGGGTGTGAAAACAGCCATTCTAGATGTTTCTTTTACTGCCCACATGCCCGACACATTGGAGATGCCCTATCGTCCTCGAATTGTCGGCACAAAAGAACCTGATAAAAACAGTAAATATCTTTACCGGCTCGGTGGTGTTAGTTGTCTGGCCGGTGACTTTTTGGAAGTTTATGATTTTAGTAAAGAACTTCATCCGGGAGATTTGGTGATTTTTGAGGATATGATTCATTATACTATGGTAAAAACTACCATGTTCAACGGCGTAAATCATCCAACAATTGCAATATGGAAAGGGAATGATGAGTTGGAGGTCGTGCGAAAGTTTCATTATGAAGATTTTAAAAGAAGATTGTCTTAGCACATACTACAAGTACATTATTAAGATATCAACAATTGTTAATATCTGTGGTTGATACATGGTGAATTTAAATACCTTTAGATCTCTTGACTCGATTTAAAAATTATTTATCTTTGATCTATCAGGTGAGCGATAAAAAGCTGCTTAAAACGTATGGAAATGGGAAAGTAACTTAGTTGGAGCCGGAACATTTCTTCCCAATCTTCGGATTGGCATACCGGAAAGCCGAAGTTTGAATGCGATACTCTGGATATCAAAATTCATTTAATCATCTAAAAGAGTCCAGAAGTTCTTTCAAGATTGAGTTGTCAGGCAGCAGTTAAAAAGGCTTCGGCCAATTTAATTCACTGCACGGAAGGAAACGGGTAAAACCGGGAACTAACGATTAAAAAGTATAAAATCCGCAAGGATGATGTATGGATTACTGGCAAAAGCTTCGTCCACGAAGATCATCCGGAAAGATTGAGTGGACCACTAAGAGTCTAGCTGTAACAGGCAAAAACTCAAAGTGAAGGGCCAAACATAATTCGCAAGATTTATGCAGGCCGGCTAAAATAACCGTAACCTGGCACGAGAGGTAATTTCGGTTACTTCGAGTGAATGGGAACTATTCGTAACAGAGTAGTTCCCATTTGTGTTTTATAGGGATCCTATTCTTATATTATTGAGATCACTGATTGCTTGCTTCCTGTACTTTATTTTTTATTTAGTTTTATTACAAATCAAACCCACTTGGACATTTTTTTTATAAAAGAGGGTTACTTTTTTTAATAAAACGGAATTTATATACAAGGAAGGACGCTTTACCCTAAATTATTAAATCAATTACTTGGAAAGAAACTAAGGAGACAGTTGTCTCCTTTTTTCTTTTACATGCGTTCTGGCATTTCAATTCCAAGCATATTCATTCCCCTTCTTAACCACATCTCCAACAACAGCCGAAAGTATCAATCTGAAATTCTTTCGCCCCTCGTCAGATTCAGATAAGAATAGAATGATCATGATAAAACTGATTATACTCTTTTACGAGATCGTAACAATAATTGGCAATTATTGCGGGACTATAATTTTCTCCGGCTTCATGAACTGTTTCAGGAAAGAGAGCGATCTTTTTAATCAGTTCCTTTTCTTTCAATGAAATTTCACTGACTTTTAATTTATCTTTTATAGAAATGCCCATTTCCGCTGCTTTTCTGAAAACGGATTGAATCCGGGCATAAGTATATTGAATAAAAGGCCCCGTATTTCCATTGAAGTCAATGGATTCTTCCGGATTAAACATCATGTTTTTACGAGGATCTACCTTAAGAATAAAATATTTGAGTGCCCCGAGAGCAATCATTCTAAAAGTATCTTCTGCTTCTGCTTCCGAAAGTGATTCTAATTTTCCTAATTCAGTCGACATGTCCCGGGCAACTTGTATCATTTCCTCCATTAAAACATCTGCATCAACTACAGTACCTTCTCTTGATTTCATTTTCCCGGAGGGTAATTCAACCATTCCATAAGAAAAATGATACAGACCCTTCCCCCATTTAAAACCAAGTTTATCAAGCAAAATGGCCAATACCTGAAAATGATAGTTTTGTTCATTTCCAACTACATAGATCATCTTATCAATGGGAAAATCGTTAAACCGCATTTTAGCAGTTCCAATATCTTGTGTCATATATACCGAAGTTCCATCGCTTCGCAACAGTATTTTTTTGTCAAGCCCCTCCTCAGTTAAATCGGCCCATACGGAATTATCATCCATTTGATAAAATATCCCTTCTTTAACCCCGCGAAGAACTTCTTCTTTTCCTACAAGATAAGTGTCAGATTCATAATAAATTTTATCAAAATCGACGCCCATTTTTTTGTACGTGACATCAAATCCCTTATAAACCCATTCGTTCATGGTTTCCCAAAGCTTTACTGTTTCCGGGTCACGGGCTTCCCATCTCCGAAGCAGATCGCGGGCTGCCAAAATCGATGAAGCATTATTTTCTGCCTCTTCCTTTGAAAAGCCCTTTTCTATCAGCTCTTTAATTTCATCTTTATAATGCTTATCAAATTCAACATAAAATTCACCAACCAAATGATCTCCCTTTATACCTGAATTCTCCGGTGTTTTACCATTTCCCCATTTTTGCCAGGCGTACATCGATTTACAGATATGAATTCCCCTGTCATTAACAATGTTGGTTTTAATTACTTTATGTCCGTTTGCTTTAAGTATCTCCGACAGCGAATATCCAAGTAAATTATTCCGTATATGCCCCAAATGCAGTGGTTTATTGGTATTAGGCGAAGAATATTCAATCATTACATTTTTTGAATCCACCGCAGATAATTCATTTCCAAAATTTTCATCTTTATGAGACTGAAAAAGATTCTCAATCCAATATTTTTCATCGATTTCCAAGTTCAGGAAACCCTTTATCACATTAAATGATTTAACAAAGTTTACCTTACCTGCTATATAATTGCCAATTTCATTTCCAGTATTTTCCGGGGTTTTTTTCGAAATTTTCAGAAAAGGAAAAACGACTACTGTAATATCGCCCTCTAAATCTTTTCGGGTGTTTTGTACCTGTATCAAGTTATTATCTACTTCCTGATGATATAGGACTTTTAGCGCTTCTGCGGTGGCTTTACAAATTAAATCTTCAACCTTCATTGTGGATATTTTTAAAGCGACAAAGATAACATTTTAGCTTTTGCCGAACCGAAAAAAAAGCTCTGCCAACTGGCAGAGCTTTTATATTGACTATAATATATAAACTTTACTACTTTTTAACCTTAGCCTCTTCGAAGACAACCCTACGGTTTTTAGCCCTGTTTGCTTTTGAAGTATTCGGAACTGCAGGATCTGATTCTCCATAATTGTGTGAACCAACAAATGCATTATTAACACCTTTCATCAATAAGTATTTAACAACTGCTTGCGAACGTCTTTCTGAAAGTTTCATGTTATACGCTTCAGTTCCAATGTTGTCAGTATGTCCACCAACCACGATATCATATTCTTTACTTGCATTTAATTCAGAAGCGAGTTTATCAAGTTCAGCTTTCCCTTCCGGTTTCAAGTCTGATTTATCAAAATCAAAATAGACATTACTTAAATGAAGTTCTTCCCATTCCGGGCAACCATTATTGCTTGCGGGTCCAACTTCAGTCGGACATTTGTCTTCACAATCAATTACACCGTCACCATCTGAATCAAGAGGACAACCATTTACATCAACCGGACAACCTTTTGGCGTATCAGGACACAAGTCTTTTGGATCCGGAACACCATCGCCATCAGTATCAGGACAACCTTTGAATTTTGCCAATCCTGCAACATCAGGACACTCATCATCTTTATCGGCAATTCCGTCGCCATCTTTATCCGGACAACCATTTAACTGGGCTGAACCAGCTTCATCAGGACAATCGTCCTTGTAATCCGGCACACCATCACCATCCCTGTCAAGCGGGCAACCATTTTCATCAACTGCTACACCTGCAGGAGTCCCCGGACATTTATCTTTTTTATCCTTAACGCCGTCACCATCTGAATCTTTAGCTGCTCCAAATGCAAATTCAATAATTCCTGTAAGTTTCAGCATGTCGTCAGTAACAGTAACTTCAGGATGTGGTGCAATAGTTGAACCACGCGTTCCTTCAATACCATTGGTCCATCCTCCTTCAATAAACAGGGAAGTATTTTCACTAATGGGAAATTTAAATCCAAGTCCGGCATTAAAAGCAAAACCACTTGCCTGATTATCCCACATCATACCGCCACCACCATATAAATAAGGCTGAACAGCTGCTGTTTCACTGAATATATATCCGTTGTAAAATTTGTACCTCAAATTCAAGTAGGCACTTTGATAATCAATCCACCACTTCCATCGTATCCTCCATTTGAGTTTAATCTTAAATCAAAAGACGGATTTAAGTATCGACTAATATAGAACTCATGTGAAAATCCACCTATATCACCTTTATTGAGATTATAGTGAACTCCGGGTCCTAAACCAATGGCCCACTTCTTTTCTGCATTTTGGGCAATAACAGTTCCAAATACAAAAAACAGGCTTAAAAAGAAAAGAGTAAATTTTTTCATAATTTTTAAGTTTTATTTTCGCTTTGTGATTTTTCCGAGCAATTTATAAATTAATTACTATCTTTCAAAACAGTGCAATGCTTGAAAGATTGTATTTTATTAACAAAATTAAACATTTCAATAATAATATTATAAAATATTTAAAAATATTGTTCACAATTATAGATATTGAGACAACCGGGAATAATTCGAAAAATGGGAAAATTACTGAAATTGCTATTTATCAGCATAATGGCCAGCGCATTACTGAATCTTTTTCAACCCTGATTAATCCGGAAATGGATATACCCTATTTTATCACAAAGTTAACCGGCATCGACAATGACATGGTTAAAACTGCACCTAAGTTCTATGAAGTAGCAAAAAAAATAGTTGAATTAACGGCAGGAAGAACTTTTATTGCCCATAATGTACATTTTGATTATAGCTTTATAAAAGAAGAGTTCAAAAGGTTGGGCTATGCATTTAACAGAAAAACATTATGTACTGTGCAATTATCGCGAAGACTACTTCCCGGACACCGATCATACTCTCTTGGCAGACTTTGCAGTGACCTGGGAATTGAAATCAATGGCCGACATCGCGCTGCCGGCGATGCTTTTGCTACCGTGAAGCTTTTTGAAATTCTTCTTGAGAAAAACAGGATATTAAATGATTCTGAAGTAATGAATAATCTTAAATTATTTTAAATCAGGTTCCTTTGCGTTATTTTCATTTCCCTCATTTTCTTTCTCTTCTTCAGTAAAATCAAGCATTTCCTTTTCCTGAAGCGTGTTATACCACATCACAACCTTCTTAATATCAGAAATATAAACACGATCTTTATCAAATTCAGGTACTACTTTTTCAAAAAAGGATTTTAACTCTTTATTTGCGGATTTATGTGAAATTGCAGGTCCCCCGTTTTCCTGATCGTAAATAGCTTTAAATACTTCTTTAAGTGGCTTGTCGCCAGTTTCAGTATAAATGGCGATATCTTCAAGCGCAGAAACTTTAACTGTGGAATAAACCGGCATACGTTTTTTAGTTTCCAGCGATTCAACAATTATATTGTTTTTTGATTCGGCTACCAATTTAAAAAGTCCCGATTGCCCTGATATGGATAATATTCCTTTTAACATGAATTCAATTTTTTTGCGAATATACACTTTTTGGGTATTCTGAAAAACAATTGCCCTTAGTCGAACCGAAATTGGTAAGAAATTCCGACTTTAACCCATCGCCCGGGTTGTGGAACATTACCTAAATCATAGTAATTATGATTAAAAATATTATTTGCCATGAGGTAAAAATTTAATTTTTTAAACGTATAACTCAGCTTACTATCAAAAATCCAGAAAGGTGGATAAGCTTTTTCGTGTCTGTAATTTCCATTTTCAAATACGGTATAAGTACCCGCCCTGTCTTGAAATGTTATTTTTAAATCTAATACCAGATGTTTTATGAATTCATAATTAACCGAACCCACAAATTTATGCTTCAGATTATCAAGCACATAGTTTGAAATAAAGTTTGCATTCTTTTTTTCCAGATTATTGAAAAAATAGTTCAGACTAATCTGTTTTGGCCAATGTCTACCCAACCATTTTTCAATATCCATCTTGAGTTGAACTTCAGTTCCATAACTAATCAGATGTGTTAAGTTTTGAGGTTGCCATAATTCGTCCTCTTCCATCTTAACCCAGTCAATTATGTTCGCACCATTACGATAAAACAATGTCCAATTCCCCTGAAATACAGGTCTGTTCCATTTAACACCACCCTCAATAGTGGCCGATTTTTCTGGTTTTAAATCGGGATTACCAATATTTGTTGGTCCTTTATAATACAAATCAGTGAATGTTGGCATTCGCAATGCTGTATTAAATGACGTAAAAATTTTACCCCCAGGAAATACCTGGAAACTGATGTCAATTCCAGGAAATACATTTAATCCTAATCCACTGTTAAATATATAATTACCCATAACTCCGGCTGTTGCTGAAAGATGATCATAAAAAACCGAATGTTCCAGAAATAAAGAAACAGTTTCCCGCCCATCGTATTTGGTAAAATTTGCATTTTCTCCGGGAACCGGCTTAGGGTGAGAAAGATCCTTACCCAAAACATTGCTTAAAATAATTTCTGAACGATACTCTGCACCAAATGCCGATTTTCCTGCACTCCATTGTACCCAAGAATTGACATTTACTCCGTAAGTATTGGTTAAATGATAATTATGAGTTGTGTACCAGGAAGGAATTGTATCGTTCTTCCAAACATAATATCCACCATCAACCAATTGATATTTATCTTCACGATAAAGTTCAAATCTATCCTGATTTCTTCTGTAATAAAAAATAGGTGTTAAATGCCATTTTGAATTCGATTGCCATTTAACAGAAGAGAAAAATGTTTCTGTTTTTTCGTACTGATTTGGATATTTTGGTGTATAAAAACTATTCGCACCAAAACCTTTTATCCCCGTACCTAACTGAATACTAAATGTTCCTGAGTTTAGATTTAATTTCCCTGAATAAAAAACATTGGAAATAGTAAAATCAGTATTATCTATATATCCTTTTGAGCTTTTTCTACCAACAGAAATTACGTGCTGCATTTTTCGAGTCGTAAAGCTACCCATACCTTCGGCATCAAAATACCCATAACTTCCGCCTGTAATACCCAATTCAAATGAAGTATCATCAGGTTGGCGCGTTATAATATTAATTGCGCCTGAAAATGCGTTCGGACCATAAACTCTTGCAGCCGGTCCTTCCAGAATTTCAATTCTTTCAATTTGATTTAAACTAACAGGAAGATTTAAATTGTGGTGGCCTGTTTGAGGGTCGGTGATATTAACTCCGTTTAAAAGGATCAGTGTTTGGTCAAAAGTTCCGCCCCGGATGCTTACATCAGCCTGGACACCTTCAGCACCTCGCTGGCGAACGTCAACACCTGCAACATATTCAAGTAATTCCTGAACACTTGCTACAGGGGCATACTCAATTTCTTCTCTCGGAATCGCCGAAACAACACGAGCTACCTTCGAATACAAAACAGGCGCTCGCTGTGCACTGATCTCAATCTCATCAAGGTCATATTGCTGTTTAATTTCAGTAGTATCAGGAACAGAAGAGATAGATTTAACCGGTACCGATAAAAGATAACTTACTACAAGGACCGATATAACTACTTCTCTTTTCAATGTTTGAAAAACCGAATAGTTTTTCCGCCTCCACCTACTAAAAATTAGAACATTCCATGCATTTTTTCGAACTTTTTTAATGCTCATTTTTAAAATTTTATGCCACCGAAGATACGGTTTGAAATATGAAAATCGAAACTATTTTACTAATTGACCAATGATAGTGAAGCTAAACCAAATGATTTAAAGGGAGTTTAATATTTATTTAAGATTTTAACGCATTTTAACTTATAAAGATTCTTTATAACACATAGAAAAAATCAACCAACAAATATCGTAAAAGTGTTTTGTTTGAATGCGTTACGACTTATATTTGTTTAGACAAATTAAAAATAACGTACCAAAAATTTATACATCATGACACAAATTCAATTCAATAACGCACTGCTAAGTTTAAGCGACAAATTGCATTACTATGCATTAAGTTTAACTTCTGATTCGGAAAAAGCAGACGATCTTTTGCAGGAAACTTTTCTTAAAGCTTTAACATATCGTGATAAGTTCACGCAGAACACTAATTTTAAAGCATGGATATATACCATAATGAAAAATACATTTATTAATGACTACCGCAGAAATGTAAAAACAAAAAACACGTTCGATGGTTCAAATAATGATTTTCATCTTCTGTTTTCAAAAGACAAAGTATATCCGGCTCCAGATTCTTTTTACAGTTCAAAAGAAATCAGCAAAAGTATAAATGCACTTGAAGATGAATACAGAATTCCGTTTACGATGTTTTTAGATGGATTCAAATACAAAGAAATTGCCGAAAAACTTGATTTGCCTCTGGGAACAGTTAAGAGTCGAATATTCTTTACACGTAAAAAACTTGAAAAAGCTTTGAATGAATACGCAAACAATTAATATCTTTTTTTAGATCAATAGGTTAAAAAAGATTCTCCATGTGAGAATCTTTTTTTTTAAATTTAAGTCATGAAAAAAGTAGCTGTTTTTCTCGCCGAAGGATTTGAGGAAATTGAAGCCATTTCAATTATTGACGTACTTAGAAGAGCTTCAATAGATGTTACTACTGTCTCGGTGACTGGCAATATCCAGGTAACCGGATCGCATAACATTACCATTTTTGCCGACAAAATTTTCGAGAATATTGACTTTACATCATTTGATATGCTGGTTTTACCCGGTGGAATGCCCGGGGCAAAAAACCTAAACAGTCACAAAGAATTAAAAGAACTGATTCTTCAGTTTAATGAATTAGGGAAATCTTTAGGTGCTATCTGTGCAGCTCCGCTTGTTTTTGGTCAGCTCGGTATCTTAAAAAACAAGAATGCTACTTGCTTTCCCGGATTTGAGCAATACCTGGAAGGGGCAGATATTAAAGGCACAGCAAAAGAAGTAGCTGGGAATATTGTTACAGGCAGAGGAGCGGGCGTGGCCCTCGAATTTGCGTTACAGATTGTTGAGATTCTTAAAAACAAAGATATTGCTGATAAATTGGCAAAAAGAATGGTTGCAAGATAGATCGCAATGTAATTTTTAACAGCATAAAAAATTATTTCTTTTTTTCAGCAATCCAGTTTCTTGCATTTACAAATGCCTGAATCCACGGAGCAATTTCATCATTTCTTCTTTCGGCAGGATAATGTGCCCAAAGCCAGGGAGTAAATGCCCTTTCGAGATGTGGCATCATCACCAGGTGACGACCATTTTCAGAACACAATGAAGCAGCGTTGTAATGGGAACCATTTGGATTGGCAGGATAATGGTCATGGCTAAATTTCATGGGAATTTGATATTGTTGCTCGTTAAACGGAAGATAAAATTTCCCTTCTCCATGAGCTACCCAAATTCCTAATTTCATGCCTGCCATATTCCCCAGCATTACAGAATTATTTTCCAGAATATCTACATTTAGAAATGAGGATTCAAATTTCCCCGATTCGTTATGTAGCATTTTAGGTTGAATACTATGTTCCGGATAAACTAACCCAAGTTCCACCATTACCTGGCAACCATTACAAACACCGAGGCTCAAAGTATCATCACGTTGATAGAATTCTTCCAGAGCAATCCTTGCTTTTTCGTTGTACTTAAAGGCACCCGCCCATCCTTTAGCTGAACCAAGAACATCGGAATTGGAAAATCCACCAACGAAAACGATCATGTTAATATCTTCCAGTGTTTCACGCCCTGCAATAAGGTCGGTCATATGAACATCCTTCACGTCCATGCCCGCCAAATACATTGCATACGCCATCTCACGGTCGCCGTTAACCCCTTTTTCACGAATAATTGCAGCTTTAACACCAGTTTGTTTTCTTCTTTTCAGATCAATTCCATAATCGGTTGCCTTTCCAGTAAAATCTTTAAAATCGTATTGAAGGTTAAAATCCTTATAATTCTTGAATCGTTCTAAAGCAAGTTCTTTTTTGGTTTGTTTTCGGTCGAGCAAATACGAAGTTTTAAACCACAAATCGCGTAACGAATCAATGTCAAAATCCACTTCTGCCTCGAAGTTTGTGATCCTAACTTTCCTGTACGGAACAGGGAAACCTAATGAAACAAATTCCACTTTATTTTCCCCAAGTATTTCTTTAACTTTATCATTATCAAAACACTGAATTACAATCCCGGGATTTTCACTAAAAAGTACTTTTGCCAGATCTTCCTCACCAATTCCGGTCAGATCAATTTTCATCCCTCCTTTTTTATTGCTGAAACACATTTCAAGCAACGTGGTGATCAGTCCACCGGAACCAATATCGTGACCCGCAAGAATTAATTCCTGTTCAATCAGATTTTGCATGGTGTTAAAAGCATTTACAAATTTTTCAGTATTTGCAACCGTTGGTGCAATTTTTCCTAATTTATTAACCGACTGTGCAAAAGCACTGCCTCCCAACGCTCTTTCTGAAAATGAAAAATCTACAAAAAGAATCTCTTTTGATTCATCATTTACCAAAACAGGCTCCACAACTTTTCTTATATCTGAAACCTCCCCTGATGCTGTAATAATCACTGTTCCGGGAGCATAAACCACATCGTCTTTATATTTCTGCGTCATCGACATGGAATCTTTCCCGGTAGGAATATTAATTCCAAGTGCACAAGTAAAATCGCTTGCAGCTTCAACAGCTTTATAAATTCTTGAATTTTCACCCGGATTTTTTGCCGGCCACATCCAATTTGCACTTAGCGAAACACTTTTAATATGATCTTTTAAAGGGGCCCAGATAATATTTGTCAATGCTTCGGCAATTGAAAGTACTGATCCTCTTGGAGCATCAACTAAACCTGCAACAGAAGCATGTCCAATCGAAGTGGCAAAACCTGCTTTCCCTTGGTAATCAAGTGTTATTGCTCCCAGGTTATTTAATGGCAACTGCAACTCACCTGCCGTTTGTTGTTTGGCAATTCTTCCGGTAACCGAGCGATCAACTTTATTCGTTAACCAGTCTTTACAAGCCACTGATTCCAGTTGAATTACATTCTCCACCAGGGAATTTATTTCTTCGGTGTTATATTCCAGTTCTGCATATTCTGCGCCAACAGTCTTATCTTCCAGAACCGTTTTAGGAGGATTTCCAAACATATATCCCAATTGCCAGTCAATAGGTTTTTCTCCTGTTTTTGAATTCTCAAAAGTGAATTGCATATCGCCGGTTGTTTCGCCGATTTCGTACATTGGCGCCCTTTCCCGCTCCGAAATTTTCCGCAGTAAATCAATATGCTGAGGTTTCATCACTAATCCCATTCGCTCCTGTGATTCGTTCCCGATGATTTCTTTTTGTGATAAAGTAGGATCCCCAACAGGTAACTTTGCAGTATCAATTTTTCCACCGGTTGATTCAACCAACTCTGACAAACAATTTAAATGGCCTCCTGCCCCATGGTCATGAATGGAAACGATTGGATTATCATCTATTTCGCTGAATGCACGGATAGCGTTATACACTCTTTTCTGCATTTCTGGGTTTGCACGTTGAACTGCATTTAACTCGATTGCATTCTCAAATTCTCCGGTTGCAACCGAAGAAACTGCTCCCCCACCCATACCAATTCGGTAATTATCGCCACCAAGCAAAATAATTTTATCTCCTTTTTCAGGCTCATCTTTCAGACTATGACTTTTATTGCCGAAGCCGATTCCACCGGCAAGCATAATCACCTTGTCGTACCCATATTTTTTGAAATGCTCAAAATGCTCAAAAGTAAGGAGTGAACCATTAATAAGTGGCTGACCGAATTTATTACCAAAATCGCTGGCGCCGTTTGATGCTTTTATCAGAATTTCTTCAGGAGTTTGATAAAGCCAGTCACGCTCTTCCGTGGCTTGTTCCCACGAACGTTGCGCTTCCGTTCTTGGATAAGAAGTCATATAAACTGCGGTTCCTGCAATGGGCAAACTTCCCTTTCCTCCGGCAATTCTGTCACGAATTTCCCCACCTGATCCAGTGGAAGCCCCGTTAAAAGGTTCAACTGTTGTTGGGAAATTATGCGTTTCAGCCTTCAGTGAAAGTACTGTTTCAATATCCTTAATTTCGAAAGAAATCAGGTTTATCCTGTGTTTTTGGGTGCGAACTGTTCCACAACCGGTCCCTGCACAAATGAGCAATTATCTTTATAGGCAGAAATAATTTTGTTGGGATTTAAATTCGACGTTTTCTTAATCATCTTAAAAAGTGACGATTCCATTTCTTTCCCATCGATAATAAAAGTTCCGTTAAAAATTTTATGCCTACAGTGCTCCGAATTTACCTGTGCAAATCCGTAAACCTCACTATCTGTCAAAGGCCGGCCAATAGATTTGGAAACCGAACTCAGATATTCAATCTCATCTTCGCTTAAAGCAACCCTTCCTGTTCGTTGTATGCTGCAATGTCTTCAATATTCAGAATCGGATCCGGCTGTTTGTTGATGGTAAAAATATTTTGATCGATATTGCGGTATAATCGCTGTAACATTGGATCATATTCCGCGCTTTCATTTTCTACCGGGAAATACTCTTCCATTCTTAAAACCCCTTCAATTCCCATGTTTTGGGTTATTTCTACAGCATTGGTACTCCAGGGTGTCAGCATCTCTTTTCTTGGCCCGACAAACCATCCTTCCAGTGATTTCTTTTGAATGAACTCCGACTCTGAAAACAGCCAGTTTAATTTTTCAATAACATCATTCAATAATGGATTTTGAGAATGAACGGCGATAATGGAATTGTCCCGGGTTTTGAAAAACTGAATCATTTTTTTGCAACGATTTAATTAAAATGGAACATGTTTTATAACACGCAACAAAGATAAAAAATAATCGTTGGTTTCTTGTGGAAGTTATCAGCACCAGGCGGTTAGTTTTAAACAACCATAAGATTATGGTGAGATTCACGATATGGGTGTGTATTTTTGTATTACAATGAGAAAAATTAAGATTAAATGCGTCGCTTATTTTTAATAATCATCGTTAGTCTGGCAATAATAAGTTGTAGCATGCAACACAGATTACAACGTACTTATGTAGGAAAACCACAAAAAGTTCTGGAAGGAAAGTTTGGAAATCCAAAAACTGTGCTGGATCAGGGTAACCAAAAGGTTTATGTTTATGAAATTATTAAAGATTTGAAAAGCACTGAAATCGGCCAGGGGAAATTAACGCTTGACCCGATTATTTCGCCTATGGTGCAGAAAACCGAACGTTATTATTTCACGGTGAAAGATGGAAAAATTATAAAGGTAAAACTGGAAGAAGAGTACGAAAGATAATTTTGAATATTTCCGGTGAAAGCCATTTGCATGTAAAAATTTTTTTAGTTTTGCAATCTCGTTTTTTGAAATAAATAAGCCCAGGTGGTGGAATTGGTAGACACGCAAGGTTGAGGGCCTTGTGGGAGAATTTTCCCGTGCAAGTTCGAGTCTTGTTCCGTAGGAAAGCCGCAAAAAGTTCTGGAAGGGAAATTTGGAAATCCAAAAACGATACTGGATCAGGGTGACCAAAAGCTCTATGTTTATGAAATTATTAAAGATTTGAAGAGCACAGAAATCGGCCAGGGAAAATTAACGCTTGACCCGATAATTTCGCCAATGGTACAGAAAACCGAACGTTATTATTTCACGGTGAAAGATGGAAAAATCATAAAGGTAAAACTGGAAGAAGAGTACGAAAGATAATTTTGAATATTTCTGGTGAAAGTCATTTGCATGTAAAAATTTTTATAGTTTTGCACTCACGTTTTTTGACAAAATGCCCAGGTGGTGGAATTGGTAGACACGCAAGGTTGAGGGCCTTGTGGGAGATTTTTCCCGTGCAAGTTCGAGTCTTGTTCTGGGCACCTAATCAAATCCTAATTCGATTTAAATCAGAGTTAGGATTTTTTATTTGCAAGAATTTTACCCAACAATCCGCGCAGAATATTTTATTTTAAATCCTTACGAAAATCTTTCGGCCGCGATTAAAACTGTTATATAACATTTTATATCTAAACCTATGTTTATATATTGCAGTGCTTTTTGATAGTTACAAACCTAAAAATATAAGTTACAAATAAGCGATCAAAAAAATTTCAAGACAATAAAACAGATGCAACTTGCGTAGTTGTAAAATTAATTTTAAGATACCCTGAAGTTAAAGTAAGTTAACTTCAACCCTTTGATTTTAAGATTAGAAACCCGCTTTACCCGGCGGGTTTTTTAATTAAAAATTTCAAATTTTCAAACTGTAAACCTCAACTGCATTTTTATATAAAATCTGGTCCTGTTCGTTTTGAATAAATCCTGAAATCTGTGATTTTACAATATCAAGCCAGTTTTTGTATTGTGTTGCTACCAGACAAACCGGCCAGTCAGAACCAAACATTAACCGCTGGGGACCAAATGCTTCAAAAACAACATCAAAATATGGCTGGAGTTGTTCCACTGTCCATGCTGAAAAATTTGCTTCGGTAACCATTCCGCTGATTTTGCAATATACATTTTCCCTTTTGGCCAGTTCCCGAATATTTTTATTCCATTCATTAATCATATTTTCCCTGATTAACGGCTTTGCAATATGATCAAGTACAAAAATTTGATTGGGATGTAAATCGACAAACCGGATGGTATTATATAACTGATGTTCATAAATCAGAATTTCATAAACTAAGCCAAACTCTTTCAATAGTTTCACCCCTGAATTGAATTCTTTTCCTAAAATAAACTCAGGATCAGGTTCTCCCTGAACAACATGCCTTACTCCTTTTAGCCATACCGAAGAAGCATATTTTTCAAGCATCATACGAATATTACAAAATGCAAGAGGCAACCAACCAATAATTCCTTTAATAAATTCATTTTCAGAAGCAAGCTGCAAAAGCCATTCAGTTTCATCAGTTGTCTGACGTGCCTGAACTGAGATTACCCCGTCAACACAGGCATTTGAAATGGTTTTATTTAAATCTTTCGGTAAAAAGTTTTTTCTTATGCTTTTCATTTCATCATCAATCCAATCAAATTCTATTGGATTATAATTCCAGAAATGATGATGTGTATCAATGATCATTTTATTCAGTTTAAAAGCTGGGAAATTCAGTAGCTATAATTTGCAGTTCTTTTAGTTCATTCCAGAAAGCAGTTGGCAATTCAGTTTCTATCCACTCCCAATTATTTTTCATTGAACTTAATCTACTCGTATTCAAAGCGACGGCATTAATCTCTGGCAAAGAAGTTGCAAACTTTAAGCATGCAGTTGCCGGAGCAATGGAATATTTTTCACACACTTTAAAAAACTTCTTTCTCCACTCAAAAAGTGGTTTATCTGCTTTCAAATTTTCATTTGCAATTCGATAATCAAAGTATGCTCCGCCAGTTAAAAAGCCTGCGTTAAATATGCCCGAATTTATTATTCCAACTTTATCTCTTCCAAGTTTTTTGATAAAATCAATTATGGCCCATGGATGATGATATAATGTAAATTTATTTGCCAGCATTATCCAGTCGAAATGTATTTCGTCATATAATTTTTGAATCGTAAGCCAGTCTTTTGAACCTATTCCAACGGCAACAACTTCCCCTTTTTCTTTTAAATCGAATAAAGCCAGATATGCTTCTTTGATATCCTGCAACCTTTGTTCTCTGTCTTTTTCTGAAACTGCTGCCATTAGGTATTCATCCGGATCGTGGACGGAGACCAATTTTGGCTTGTAATCACTGCCTAAAAGTTCACAACCTTGTTCCCAACATTCCAGAATTCCATTATAACTGATTTTCTGAACAGCATCGTGTTTTATGTTGGCCCAAACCCCGGGTTCAAAAGTAGGAGTTGAAGTTTTGAGCGGTACCCGAAACCAACCCAACTTATTACTTACAGTAATATTTTTTGATGAAATTCCCAATTCACTGAGTCCTTTTCCGATGGTTTCCAAAGCCAAACCTGCTCCGTATTTCCCGGCTGAGTCAATCATTACAGGGCTTTTTGAAAATTCAAACCAGCCATTTATCAAAGTCAATTTTTCATGTGGGCTTAATTCACGGTACAAATTTCCAAGATAACTAGTTCCGTATATAATTGGGGGGCAATACAATCCGGAATTTCCTAAAAGTTTTTTATTCATTTTGATTATCGATTGACTTAACAAAACTATTTGTAGTTATCCTTATTTCATACAAAAAAATTACCGGACTGCACTAAATAAACTGTTTTAGAGATTTTTTGAGGAAAGTTAATTGATTATTCTCCATTTTTTTGAAGTCTTCGGACTTCAAGAATTAATTCAGCCACCAATTGTTTTAATTCCGTATTTTCATTTTTCAACAACTGCATTTCGTCTGACAGATCTTCTTTCCAATACTCGCCTGCCAACCGACTTCTTCCGGCTTCAATAAACTCTTTGTTCCACACATGATATAGGTTAGGACTTATACCTTCCTGCTGGCAAAGTTCAGCAATATTGGTACCACCCTTAAGTCCCAACAACACAATCCGCATTTTTTCCTCCACAGAAAATGTTTTTCTTGTGTGTTTTCTTAACTCTCTTGCTTTTAATTCAGCATTTTGTCTTCTGGTAGTCATATTGAAACTTTATCGATTTAACTTAAATCCTCTGCTACCAATCGTACAACCTTCAAAACCTTTTACACAAAAAATTACAAATTATTCTTTAAACAAACATTATTTTCCCTGCTCCGAATTCCCTGATGAATCTGAAGGCAATTGTAATATTCGTGTTAGTTGTATGATTCGGAACTGACCCATATTCCCGAAAAATACCTGAAAGTAAAAACCTTGAGAACTACCGTCTCTTTAATTCACATAGCAGTGAAATTTTAAACCACTTTTAAACCTGCTTTTTTGGTGCCGGAATAAGTTCTTCCTTTTTAATAGTGAATTCATCTTCTGGCAACTCATCTATGTTATTAGCATAGTTCTCGGCCAAAAGCTGCACAATCATGCAAACATCCTTAATGGGCATATTGGTTTCAAAGTAATACTTGTGAACAATAACCGCTGCATCGTTAAGCAGACCCAATAGCTTTTTTTCGGTTTCCATAGTTACTTTTTTAATTTATTCCATAAATATAGCGATATTTTAAAACTTAATAAATACTTCAATCTTTTTTTGAATAAATTACACTTATTGAATGATTTAAACAGAAATTAATTCACAAAGCGGACCTTTCAGGCTGCATTTTTTGAATATGGCTTTTGAAAAAATTATTCTCTACTAATCCTTTTAACTTTTATTAATTCATATTCAGAAATAATTCTAATGTCTTTTAGATATTCCACTCATGCTTAAACACAAGACACACATTATCAGCTCAATCACAACGATTTTATTTAATTTAAAAATGAATCTAAATAATACACCCTCCTTGAATTTTATCTTAAATTGGTTAACTTTGATTGCTTTAGAAACTTCCGGAATAAGGATAATAGTTGTGATAATTAAAAAGTGAAGTTACTAAATCAAATTATGCCGTTTAAAACCAAAACTCGCTAATGTGAAATACATCATTGTCACATCTTATTTTAAAGCCGCTTTAACTGTGACGGGGCACGGTTTTTATCTTCCGTATGGCATTGAAGAATTTTTACAGCACCATTTGATGATGAAACGATAAGACTGTTTTTTCATGGAAGCACAAAAATCGAAACTAATCTATATTGAATTACAGGACTTTCTGCGACGTAACGAATCATGTGTACTGACAACTGTAACTGCCACACAAGGTTCCACGCCACAAAAATCCGGAAGTTCTGCAATATTTGATGCCAAAAAATTATTGGCCGGAACTATTGGCGGAGGTACTACAGAACTTGCGGTGAGCAGTTTAGCAGGGAAAGTAATTCGCTCAAAAAAATCAGGTTACTACAGTTTCAACCTTAACAATGACATTTCGGAAGCGGAAGCCGCGATTTGCGGCGGCGGAATGAGTGTTTTGATCGATGCTCAGCCGGAAAACAGTCTGCCGGTTTTTGAAGCATTAAACCAATCTTTCTCGAACCGTATTCCCGGTATTCTCATTTCAGTTTGTACCTGCAATGCTCCCAGCATATTTAATTTGAAACGATACTGGCTGACAAATGATAATAGGGAAACTATTTCAAAAAAGGTTTCCCCTTTGGTCTTTGATGCAGCAGTTGAGATGTTGAACAGTCAAAAAAGGGATGATTTTAGAGAAATAAAATTTCAGATTGAAAAGGAAGAAAGAATGGCCTTTCTGGAGCTGATAGTTCCGTTACCACAATTAGTAATTGCAGGTGCCGGTCATGTAGGAAAAGCACTTTCGCACCTGGGAAAACTGCTTGATTTTGAGGTAATAGTTTGGGACGACCGAAAAGAATTTGCCAACCCCGTAAATTTACCCAACGCCGATAAGATTTTAGACAGTGTTCTGGAAGATACCCTGGAAAAATTTCAGCCTGCTAAAGACTCATATATTGTAATTGTTACCCGTGGACATAAAAATGATGCTGATGTTCTTCGTAAATTCATTGGATCCGATGCCGGTTATATTGGAATGATCGGCAGTAGAAAAAAAATTACGCAGGTGCGCGAGTCTTTCATTAATAATGGCTGGGCCACTAATGAAGAATGGAACCGTGTTTATACACCCATCGGATTGGAAATAGGTTCTAAAACTGTTGAAGAAATAGCTGTGAGCATTGCAGCTCAGTTAATTCAGGTTCGAAATAAAAACGGAAAAGCATGACAGAAATTTGGGCAATTATTCTTGCTGCAGGAGCATCTACCCGAATGAAAAGACAAAAACTCTTGCTTCCGTATAATGGAAAAACCATTATTGAAACGGTAGTTGAGAATGCAGTTCAGGCAGTAGGCTCAAATGTTATGGTAGTGCTTGGATCGAACAGGAAGGAATTGCAGGCGGAAATTAAACACTACCCGGTAAGCTGTTGTATCAATGAAAATTACCTAAGCGGGATGCTATCATCCGTCAGATGTGGTTTTCATGCACTCCCTGAAACAGCGGAAGCAGCATTGATCTTTTTGGGGGATCAGCCTCAAATTCCATCTTCAGTACCTCAACTGGTATCCGAAGCCTGGAAACGCTCCGGAAAAAGAATTGTTATGCCGGTTTACCAGGGACGACGCGGGCATCCGGCGTTAATTGAAACGCACTTTATTCCCGAGATTGACAGACTTGATCCTGATTGCGGATTACGACAACTCGCACAAAAATTCCCTGAAGAAATTTTCGAGGTAAATTGTTCATTTCCCGAAATTCTAAGAGATATAGATACACCTGAAGAATATAAATCAGAAATCAATAAACTACATTTAATATGAAAGAAAAGATTCAATTTGAAATTAACGGAAAGTCAGTGACACTGGATATTGATCCGGACCTGACTTTACTTTGGGTGATAAGATCACACTTCAACCTCACCGGAACAAAACTCGGTTGTGGTGAAGGATACTGCGGTGCCTGCACGGTACTTATAGACAATGAAGCAGTTAGATCCTGTGCTACAAAAATTGGTGAAGTCGATGGTAAAAACGTGGTTACTATTGAAGGTCTTGCCAAAGGAGAGGAACTTCATCCGGTACAAAAAGCATTTGTTGAGCACGATGCACTTCAATGCGGATTCTGTACTCCGGGAATGATTATGAATGCCGTTGGATTACTAAATCAGAATTCGAACCCTTCAAAAGAAGATATTATTGGGGGAATGGAAGATAACCTTTGCCGTTGCGGTGCACATAACCGCATTATTGAAGCTATTGAGACTGCTGCCGGTGAAATAAAAAGCAAAGGTTAGAAGGGTGAATTAAACATTTTATTAAAACGTAAAAGAAGATTAAAATGGATGAATTAAAAGATTATAAAGAATACCTGAAAACCCATATTCCCGGGGTAAAAAGAAGAGACTTTTTTAAATGGATGGGTGGCGGTTTATATGTTTTCTTTAATCCAAAACTGGCAGTTGATGTAATGGCTGCCGATGGAGAACAAAGAAGACTGCCAGACGATTTTAACGCATTTCTTCGTATCCATGAAGACGGAACAGTTACCTGTTTCGTAGGGAAAATTGATATGGGCCAGGGTGCCATTACTTCATTTCCACAAATGATTGCTGATGAACTCGATGTAGCCTATGAAAAAGTAAAAATAGTTTTGGGAGATACTGACTTGTGTCCCTGGGATATGGGAACCTTTGGATCAATGTCGGTAAGATTTTTAGGCCCTTCGGTAAGAGCTGCTGCTGCTGAAGCGCGAGGTGTTTTACTTGAGATGGCGGCTGAAAAACTAGGTCTTCCTGTTGATCAGCTTTCAGTTAAAAACGGAGTTATTTCCGGGGATAACAAGAAAGTAACATATCAGGAATTGACAAAGGGCAAAAAGATCGCGCGGTTTATAGAGAAAAAACCTGCCGTTAAAGATTATGCTGAGTTAAAGGTAATGGGGACACCAAAATTTCACCAAGATGCTGTTGCAAAAGTAACCGGAAAAGCTCAGTATTCAGGGGATATCAGAATGCCCGGAATGGTTTATGCCCGAATTGTCCGACCACCATCTCATGCAGCTAAACTGGTTTCAGTGGATACTTCTGAAGCAGAAAAGATTGAAGGTATTCAAATTGTTCAGGATGGCGATTTAGTAGCAGCTTTACACGAAAATCCGGAGATTGCGGATAAAGCCAGAAACCTAATCAAGGCTGAATTTTCAATCGAGAAAGAGAAAGAGATAAATAATGCCAATATGTTTAAATACCTGATGGAGAAAGCTTCTCAGGGTAACACTAACATAAATGAAGGCGACCTTCAGGCTGGGGAAAATGAGTCAGCTTCGGTTTTTGAAAATGAATATCATGATGGTTATGTGGCTCACTCACCTATGGAACCCCACACAGCAATGGCATACATGGAAGGGGATCGAATGATCGTAAGAGCAGGAACGCAAACACCTTTCCCTGCAAAAAGCAATATTGCCCGTGTTCTTGGAATGGATGAGGAAAAAGTACGGGTCCAGCCTCCGTTCCTTGGCGGAGGATTTGGAGGAAAATCAGCCCATCAACAGGCGGTTGAAGCAGCACGACTGGCTAAAATCACAAAAAAACCCGTGATGGTTGACTGGAACCGAAAAGAAGAATTTTTTTACGATGAATTTCGTCCCGCAGCAATCGTAAAAATCAACTCCGGAATTGATGACAACGGAAAAATAAAATTCTGGGATTATCATGTTTATTATGCCGGCGACCGAGGTGCTGAAACCATGTATAATGTACCGAATCAGAAAAGAACTGTTTACGGACGGGGATGGACTTCGCAGGTACATCCATTTCCAACCGGGGCATGGCGCGGCCCGGGTAACAGCACCAACACTTTTGGACGGGAAAGCCAGGTCGATATTATGGCAGCAAAAGCGGGTATCGATCCGGTTGAGTTCAGATTAAAAAATTTAACCGATAAAAGAGCTATTGATGTGCTTGAAGAAGTGGCAAAAATGGCCAACTGGAAACCTGACAAATCGCCCAGTGGAAGAGGATTTGGGGTAGCCATCGGATCTGATGCCGGTACTTATGTGGCTCATATTGCACAGGTTGAAGTAGATAAAAAAACCGGTGATGTTAAAGTACTTAAAGTATGGTGTGCCCAGGAAATGGGATTTTGTGTAAATCCGCAGGGGGCAACCATACAAATGGAAGGCTGTATCAACATGGGGTTGGGCTATGCTCTAAAAGAAATCGTTGAATTTGACGGGGGCAAAGTCATAACTGAAAATTACGATACTTATGAGATTCCTCGTTTCTCGTGGATTCCTGAAATACATACCAAAATTCTGGATCGGCAAGAACCGTCACAAGGTGGCGGAGAGCCTGCAATTGTTTGCATGGGGGCAGTAATTGCCAACGCTATTTACGATGCAACAGGTGCGCGGCTTTTTGAAATGGCTATGACTCCGGAAAGAGTTTTGGCAGCGCTGAAAAAAGTGTAGAACAACTGAATTAATTATTCATCCTGAATCCCGAGAGCTAATTACAATCTGCCAGCTTCCGGGATTTTTATTTTTTGTTTAGCTCCAATTTTGTTAGTTTCGAAAAAAACGGAAAATAATGAGCAAAATAGCTGTCCTCGGTGCAGGACTTGTCGGCAGTGTTATTGCCATCGATCTTTCAAAAAATCATGATGTTACCAGTGTTGATTTAAATCCGGAATCATTTTCAAAATTCAGTTCATATCCAAAGATAAAAACTGTTTCCGCAGATTTAAGCAAACCTGAAACAGTTAAATCTGTGGTTTCTGATTTTGATTTGGTAGTTGGTGCAGTACCTGGTTTTATGGGTTATCAAACCATGAAAGCGGTGATTGAAGCAGGTAAAAATATGGTTGATATTTCTTTTATGCCTGAGGATTTTTTTCAGCTTGATGGATTGGCAAAAAAACACAAAGTTTGTGTGGTTGCCGATTGTGGCGTTGCACCCGGAATGGGAAATATTATTTTGGGGCATTACAACAAACAAATGCACGTTAAAAAATACGAATGTCTGGTTGGAGGGCTCCCCGTTATTCGCGAATGGCCTTACGAATACAAAGCAGTGTTCTCCCCTATCGATGTTATTGAAGAATATACCCGCCCGGCACGCTACATTCAGAATTATGAAATGGTGACCAAACCTGCACTTTCCGATCCTGAATTGATTCATTTTGATGGATTTGGAACTTTGGAATCCTGGAATTCAGACGGACTGCGTTCACTGATGCAAACAATGAAAAACATTCCTGATATGATAGAAAAAACACTGCGTTACCCGGGATGCATTGAATATCTGAGAGTTTTACGCGAATCCGGTTTTTTCTCTTACGATGAAATTGAAGTGAATGGAATCAAAATCCGTCCGATTGATGTTACATCAAAATTGCTATTTCCAAGATGGAAATTAAAAGATGATGAAGAAGATTTTACGATTATGCGGATTATTGTTGAAGGAGTTGAAAACGGTAATCCGAAAAAATATACCTACAATCTTCTTGACAGGTTTGACCGTGAAACAAAAACTATTTCAATGGCAAGAACTACCGGCTACACTTGTACTGCAGCAGCAAATTTGTTATTAGACGGTGGATTTAACAAACAAGGCGTAAGTGCCCCTGAAACTCTAGGATCACAAGAAGGAAATCTTGCCTATATTTTGAAATATCTGGAAGAAAGAAGGGTAAAATATATGATTTCCTAAATTCAATTTTGAAATAAAATTTAGAAAAGACTCCCAAATAGCAATTCAGAAAAATTGCAAGAATGAAATGTGGCATTAATTGTTAAAATTCATTAATAAGCAGAATTAACCCCTCGAATATTTGACTTATGTTAAGAATTATAAGAATTTTATATTGGCAATTATGAATTCCTTCATTTAATGCTAAAACATGGGACATTTTCTTGATGCATTAAGACAATTTTTTTCGGCAATGTTTTTTTCTTCATCGTCACAGGAAGATGAAATAAACAAGTTGTTTCTGGCTTATCTGATCCTTTCAGCAATAATCCTTGGAGTTGTTCTTTTTATGGTAATTGGTGGAATTTTAAAATACCGCGCTGGCAAACGTAAAGGGGAAGCCCGGCAAATATTTGGCAACAAGGGACTTGAAATTGTCTGGACAGTTATTCCATTAATTATTGTATCTGTATTGTTTTTTTCGTCTCTAAAAGTGATGGAGAAAATAAATGAACCGGTGGTTAACGGACAAAAGCCTGATATTGTAATTATCGCCCATCAGTGGTGGTGGGACTTTCGCTATCCCAAACTGAATGTAACCACTGCTAACGAGTTGCATATTCCTGTTGATAAAAATTTGTTAATGCTGATTCAATCAGCCGACGTAATACACAGTTGGTGGGTACCCTCTCTTGGAAGAAAGATTGATGCAATTCCGGGACGCAATAATTTTGGCTGGATTGATGCTGACAAAACAGGTAAATACGAAGGAACATGTAGCGAATATTGTGGAAACGAACATGCCTGGATGCGGATAAAAGTAATTGCAGAATCACAGGCCGACTTTGACCGCTGGGTGCAACAGCAAAAACAACCTGCCGTTCAACCAACCGGGCAAATGGCAATGGAGGGCGAGGTTCTTTTCCAGCAAAAAACGTGTGGTAATTGCCATACCATTTCAGGGACACCTGCTGAAGGCAGAATAGGACCTGATCTTTCTCACATTGCCTCCCGCAAAACTATATTAAGCGGAATGATGGCCAACAAAAAAGACAATTTGAAAAAGTGGCTCGAAGATCCCCAAAAAGTGAAAAAAGGTTCTAACATGCCAGATTTTTTAATGAGTAAAAAAGAAGTAAACTTAATGGTAGATTATCTGGAACAGTTAAAATAGTTGCCGCTGTTTAAAACTTAATAATGAAACGAAGTAATACTTCAAAAAAAATACTGAATGGATTTAAGAATTAATTTACCTGAACCTGAAACTCCACTGCCAAAACTAAATTCAGCTAATGGTTTGCTAAACTGGCTATCAACTGTAGATCATAAGCAAATTGGCATCATGTACCTTGTAGCTTCTCTCTCATTCTTTTTCATCGGGCTTACGGAAGCGCTGTTGATGCGTATCCAACTTATGCGGCCAGAAAACACCGTACTTTCTCCTGAGACCTATGACCAGATTTTTACGATGCATGGAACAACCATGATATTTCTGGTACTTATGCCAATGGTCATTGGTTTTATTACCTACAGTTTACCGCTGATGATTGGTGCAAATGAAATGGCTTTTCCGCGTTTAAATGCATTTAGTTTCTGGACTTTTTTATTTGGTGGGCTTCTGTTGCACTTCAGTTTCCTTGCAGGCGGCGCGCCAAATGTGGGTTGGTTTAGTTATGTGCCGTTAAGTGAAAGTTACTACAGTTCATCTCCGGGAATTAACTACTGGGCCTCGAGCATATTAATCATGGGAATTGGCTCGGTAGGAGCAGCATTGAACATTATAGTTACTACCATTACCATGCGCGTAAAAGGTATGAAGTTTAATCGTCTTCCATTGTTTGTTTGGATGGCGTTTGTAAATTCATTTTTGATTCTAGCTGCTTTCCCTGTGCTGAATGCCGGCCTGGTAATGATACTTATCGACCGCCTGCTTGGAGCACATTTTTTTACTACATACACTGGTGGCTCGGCCCTCATGTACCAGCATATTTTCTGGACTTTTGGTCACCCTGAAGTTTATATTTTGGCGCTGCCGGCCTTTGGAATTATTTCGGAAGTTATTCCGGTTTTCTCCCGAAAACCAATTTTTGGCTATTCGTTCGTGGCGGCTTCAACATTGGCAATTGCACTGCTTTCATTTGGAGTATGGGCACATCATATGTTTGCCGTCGGGTTGGGAACAACATTCAATGCGTTTTTCGCTGCAACAAGTATGCTCATTGCCGTACCGACAGGCGTAAAAATATTTAACTGGTCGGCTACCATGTGGGGCGGATCGGTACAATTAAAAACATCAATGTTGTTTGCACTGGCATTTTTGTTCGATTTTACTGTTGGTGGTTTGAGTGGTGTGGGCTTTGCTATTGTGCCAGCAGACTGGCGACTTACAGACACTTACTTTGTGGTAGCGCATATTCATTATGTTTTTATTGGGGGGGCAATTCACGGAGGAATGGCAGGTATTTATTACTGGTTCCCAAAAATTACCGGACGCATGCTTTCTGAAAAAATAGGAAAGTTGCATTTCTGGCTTTTCTTTATTGGGTTCAACTGTACCTTTTTTGTATTCCATTTTTTAGGATTACTTGGAATGCCGCGACGTGTGTTTACCTACCCTGATTTGCCATATCTCGGCTCGCTGAATATGTTCTCCACGATAAGTGCCATTGTTTTCGGAGCCTCATTTTTTGTCTTTCTCTGGAATATTCTATACAGTTTACGACATGGCGAAAAAGCT
>CAVYOB010000027.1:0-15970 GCA_963769925.1 uncultured Prolixibacteraceae bacterium | reverse complement strand
ATGGAAATCTGGTTACATTTTTAAAAAACATTTTCTTTTCATTTCGTTAGTTTTCTCCTCATCAAAAAATGTATTGCTTCTTTTTCATTCAGAGACTGAAAATATTAACCTTGCATTTGATCATGAAAAGATGGAAACCATTTTTTATAACCTGCTGTCAAATGCAATTAAGTTTACCGAAGGGCCGGGTGAAATATCACTTGCAATAAAAGTAATGGAGTCAGCACAAATCGAAATCATTTTAAAAGATACCGGAATTGGCATTCCCCCTGAACAGATTCCACACATTTTCAACCGGTTTTTCCAGGCCGACAGTTCATCTATCCGAAAACATGAAGGTGCAGGCATCGGTCTGGCGCTTGTAAAAGAACTGGTGGAACTGCATAACGGAAAGATATCTGTCTCGAGCAAGGAAAATAATGGAACTGAATTCAGGATTCTTCTTCCGTTATCTCTTGAACAATCATTGAGTGTCCCGGGCAAAAATATAACAGTTAAAACGGCAGAGAAAAAAACTTTTTTTAACCCCGAAGCTCAATCTGCAATTCATTCTGAACTTGCAGACAAAGCAGAAGCTGAAAATCACCAAAAAATTGTTCTTGTTGTGGAAGATAATGCTGAAGTGCGGGATTACATTAAAGAACAGTTGGTAAATGACTATCGCATTAAAGAAGCCGAAAATGGCGAGGAAGGACTTTTAGCAGCAGAAGATCAACTGCCTGATTTAATTGTAACTGACGTAATGATGCCACGAATGGACGGATACGAGTTTTGCCTGAAATTACGAAGCAACGAAAAAACCAGTCATATTCCGATTGTAATGCTTACTGCAAAAGCAGGTTTCGATGATAAAATCAACGGTTTGGAAACAGGAATTGACGCTTTCGTTACAAAACCATTCAGCGCAAAAGAGCTAAAAATCCGGATAAAAAATCTGATCACCCAGAGAGAACAATTAAGAAAACGGTTCAGTAATGCAACTATTATCAGGCCAACTGAGGTATCTGCCATTTCTGCCGACCAGGTATTCTTAAAGAGGACCCTTACACTAATTGAATCAAATTTCCACGACGAAAACTTTTCAGTTGAATTGCTGGCCGGTAAAATAAACATGAGTATTTCGCAACTAAACAGAAAATTAAATGCGTTAATCGATCAACCCGCCGGACAGCTAATTCGGTCGTTACGATTGCAACGGGCTGCAGATTTGCTAAAACAAAATTCTGCCAGCGTTTCTGAAATCTGTTATAATCTTGGATTTAGCGACCTGTCCTATTTTTCGCGGGCTTTTAAAAAACAATTTGGCCACACACCCACCGAATACCGGGAAAATTAACCACCTGTTTTTTCTTCCAACAACCTTTATTTCCACAATGGTTGAAAAGTACCACTGATTGCGCGAAAAGTATAAATAAATCGCAACCGCCTTGCCTAAATTTGCATTACATCGTTTTCAACCAATAAATAAAGTAATGAAAAAGGCAGGTATTATAGGCGGTTCAGATTTAATTGGAAGTTACATTTCATTAAAATTTCTTGCCGAAGATTATAAAGTAAAGGTGCAAATCTCAAACAAAAGGCAAATAACAAAAGATCCTTTATTTAAAACTATCAGCATAAACCAAAATATCGAGTTTCATGAAACTGATTTAACCAATGCTGGGCAGGTTCAAAATTTTATTAAAGATTGTGAGCTGGTAATTCATTGCGGGGATCCCATTTGTTTGAATATTAAATCTTCTGAAACAATGGTTTATGCACCAGTTATAAAACATTCCGGAACTCTGTTTAAAGCAATTCGAAAAAGCAATTCGATAAGAAAAGTTATTTTCATCACCTCTGCAACGGCATTTAATCCTGATTATATATCAACTAAAACTGAGAGATATGACCGCACTGTAAATACAAAAAATAATCAGGTTGACAAAGCGAAATTCCATGCTTCAAAAGCCATTTATAAAGTGCTTAACAGCCTGCCGGATAATTTATTTAAAGTTATTTTTATTTCACCTGTTGAAGTCAGGAACCATCAGCTTTCAAGCAGCACCAACTCAACCGCAACCGGCCTTCAGTTTCTTTTCAGAAAAAAAATAACTCCCGATCCTTTTTTTCAAAAATTTTTGGAAAGGCAGGTCATTGAAAGGCCTACTAACATTGAGGAACTTCCTGAAATGGTATTCCAGGCGGCTGCAATTGACGAATTGACTGAGACGCTGAAAATAACCTGAACATTCTATAAACATTTAAATCCGCTGGATTTACTACAAAAAATTCAAAGTATAACTTAAGCGCCTGATTCAATAACATTGTTTTTTTCGGTTTCATTGTCGTATGGAATGGTGAAACTAAAGGTAGAACCAATTCCTACAGCACTTTCCACCCAAAGTTTTCCACCATGTTTTTCTATAAATTCTTTGCAAAGTATTAATCCAAGTCCTGAGCTGGGTTCACCCTCGGTTCCTTTTCTGTTCGGTTGCTGATCGAGTTGAAATAAATTTTTAACCATTTCCGGGTTCATGCCAATTCCCGTGTCTTTAACAGATATTTCAACGCTTTTGTCAGTAGCAGTTTTTGCCGAAAGAGTTATTTTTCCTCCTTTTGGTGTAAACTTTACCGCATTGGTAACGAGGTTGCGGATTACAGATTGAAGCATCCCCGGATCAGCCAAAAGCGCAGTATTACCAGGAATAGTATTCGTAATTACAATTTCTTTGTTTGCGGCTGATTCCGTTATCGTCTCTAAACTTTCATTTACCAGGGGATGCAATTGAACTATTTTTGGATTAAACGGAAGTAAATCCTGGTGTAATTTTGCCCACTGAAGTAAGTTTTCCAGGAGACCATAAAGTTTACTGGCTGAGTTCATCATGCTCATTGTCATCTTTTTTATCTCTGCCGTGGTTAAATCCGACAGTTCTTCAGACATAAATCGGGTAAGTTCCATAAAACTGCTGAATGGGCCGCGCAGGTCGTGAGCAATGATGGAGAAAAATTTGTCTTTTTCTGCATTTAGCCTGATTAACTCTTCATTTGTTTTTTTTATTTCAGCTTCGGCAATTTTTAGTTCGGTAATATCAACAAGGGTTATAAGGCAACTTTCATCCTGTTACCTGAGATGCCTTTCATCAGGACATGTTTTGGAGAATCCTCGTTTGTTAAAAGTTTCACCTCGCATGAACCCTTTGTTTTGGTTTGAAATATGTTTTGAATAAAATTATTAAATATGGCTCTTGTATCAGAAGAAACAAAAAGTGCAAAGCGCTTTTTAATCAGGTATGAGCGTTCCTTACCAAGTAAATGTGCTGCCCTGAAATTCAACTCTGCAATTTCACCTTCTTTTGAGAGTGTAAGATATCCGGAAGGGGCAAAATCATATAATTCGGTAAATTTATTTTCTGCCTGTTCTGCTTTTTCCTTTGCCAAAGTAAGCTCATCTTTCTGCATTTCCAGTTCAATCTGATGAACTTCAAGCTCATGAATAAGCTTTAAATTATCAGTTTCAGAGCGCTGTTTGCCCAAATTTTGTTGTGTGTCTTTTATCAATTTTTCCGCTCTTTGGCGCAGTTTGTCGATATTTTCTGCGGTAGTTTTTTGGTTTTTCATTTCAATTATTTAAGTAAAAATACTTTGAAATGGTGCAGAAATGTTTTATATAATTCTAAAGAAGAGTTACAATATTCACACATTTTGTTTTTGAACAACAGATTGTGAACGAATTTGATAAAAATAATTTTAGAATGTGATGAAGAGACTATTTTGAATTTTTCAGCTCATTCAGAAGTTCTCTGAGATTAACGGTTGCATAAGTTGATGCATAATCAGACATGGCATAAGGAATTATCAAATCATCATTATGAATCATTGATCCACAGGAATAAACTACGTTGGGAACATATCCTTCCCTTTCTTCGGAATTGGGCATTATTAGCGGTGATTTCAACCGGCCAATCTCTTTTTCAGGATTTTGAAGATCGAATAATCGATGCCCCGATAACATATTCCCGCATCGGGCCAACTCCATGGGTAATACCAACCAGCCTTCCGGTGTTTCGATGGGCGAACCGCAATTTCCGATTTGAATAAATTCCCAGGGAAATTTAGGTTGTTGTAATAATTTTGCTTTGCGCCAAATTGAAATATTATCAGAAAAAGCAATGTAATTATTAAATCCATCCAGCCGGCAAAGCATGGCATATTTCCCATTCACTTTACGTGGGAAAAGCGCCATCCCTTTGTTTTGGGCAATTTCGCCATGCAGAGGCAAAATCCGGAAGTGGTAAAAATCGGTAGTATCGAGCATTTTTGGCAAAATCGTGGTACCGTCGTATGCCGTATAGGTTGCATAATAACTTATTTTGCCGTCATCGTCAACAAATTTTACAAATCGGGCATCTTCAATTCCATTTTTTTCATTTATCGAAACCGGAAATATTACCCGTTCAGAAATATTGGTATCCAGTGAAAATTCAAGTTCGTAATGCGATGAGGCCAGCCAGATAATCTGATTAAACAAAACTTCTTTTTCCTGCGGTAAGATGCAATGATTTTCTGGCTTCTTTTATACAATCGCGAAGTTCGCCATAAGTAAATGTATCATTTAACTTGTCCAGAATTAAACCGGAGAGGAATAATGGCATGAACATCCTTCATTTCATTTAGTTTCCTTTTAAAGGATTCTTTATTATATACATGCCGCCGGATATGCTCAGCCTCTTCCAGCATTTTGCCAACCGGTTCAATGGAAAGATTATTGTTTTTATCCAGAACACCTGTTCTGAAAACGATGGAAGAAATATGTCCTTCGCCGGTGGCCCTGAAACTTAGAATTACTCGTTTTTCATTCGTGCCAGTCTCCGACTGATCAGGATGTTCTACAATGGAGGGATTAAAAAAAGCGGCCGATTCAATGGAATACTCCATGGTAAAATAGGAGCCGATTAATATTTTTTGCGAAATGTCAAGTGAATCAGGTTCAACATTTAACAGCTTTAACAAGATGAGCAATCTTATTAAAATGCTTTTCAAAAATTTTGGAAATATTCCGGTGACGCATCGAGTAATCTCTCAACACAGGGCTTAATGCCTGCGATGCAGAATTTCCAGACATACCAAGTACCGAGCGGATGGTATTAAGCGCCCTTTCATCGCCGGTATAAAGAAACCGTGCGATTACCCTGGAGGCATCGGGTAGAAATTTAATATCTTTCCTGTTTACTGTTACCTGCATTTATTTTCTCTAAAGGTAATGGATATACTGGAACAATTACGGATATAAATAAAAACCTGTTGGCTGAATTATTTTATAAATGACTAATAATCAGACTTCGACTGCGCTTAGCCCGACTATCATAGTGAGCGTCCCGAAATTTCGGGAGAACTGTGAACCAACAAGTTATGAATTAATTCTGCCAAAGCGTATAAATAAAAGTAAACTTATATGAAAAATCTCAGGCATTATTTAATTAATATGGTTGTGTTTTTCTGATAATCGGAAAGTATTTTCGAAAATAAATCCCGGTCAAACAGGTACAGGCAATAACGAATTTTAGTGAAAGGATTCAAATTCTTATTTTCATTTTTGGCTATCTGATTAACCGTATTTAGATAGGTTTCCAGTGCGTCATTTAATTCACTTTCAGTAAATTTTCTTTTAACATTCAGAATTTCCTGAACAAATCCATCTACTTTAAATTCAATAAAATTGTAGTCTGGAAAATATCGTAAGACAACAAATAAAAACCGAAATACATCCAGTGGCTTATTTTTTTCAACCGATTGGCCTTTTTTTATCCGGTTACTTATTCTTTTTTCTTCTGTGGTAATTTCATCGTTTATTCGTAAAAATTCATCGTCTGCAATCTCAAACAACGCGGATAAACGGTTTATTCTTCGCTTCAGGCTTTGCGGAATGCTTTTCTTGTATTTGATTTTATGATCCAAAATGCTCCAGGCATCCTGAATAATTGTTCTGATTTGAAGCTCAAATTGAATATCTGCATAAAGAGCATATGCTGTCTTCTTTCTATATTTCTCATTTAATTTAAGATCAAGGTGTAAGCTTTTATATCCGAATTTGTCATCCGTGCTTTCAATTTGATTTGTTTTATTTGTAATGTCAACTTCTTTGAAATATTTGTTTAGCTCTTTTCGAATAATATTTACATCTTTCAGATAAGGACAAACAATCCTGATACCCATAAAATCAGACAAAAAGTCAAAAATTTTGTAATCACTGTTTGAAGTTTCAGATTCCGGGCAAATACTTTCTTTCAAATTTGCTCAAACATTCATCATAGTCTTTTATCCGACCGGAAACATGTTCAATGCTTTTAATTGGCTCAATGAGCTTAATGAAAAATGCCAATGCCGAATTATAAAACTCAAAATTGGATCGGTAATAGTTGCTGAATTCATTTATTTTGGGATCAATGTCTGACATAAATTGATTTTAAGTAAGAAAGAGGATTTCTGATATCTAAAGATTGAAATAAGAATGCTTTTATTTTAATCTTTAACCACTCATGATAAACAAAAAATCCCGTCAATGGCGGGATTTAAAACTTCTAAATGGATGCGATATATAAAAAATTATACAAGTTTTACGTTTACTGCATTCAGGCCTTTTTGTCCCTCCTGCAAATCAAAAGTTACTTCATCGTTTTCCTTCACAAAATCTTTCAACCCTGTTGAATGGACAAAATATTCTTTTGGTGAATCTGTTTCTTTAATAAACCCAAATCCTTTTGATTCATTAAAAAATTTTACTGTTCCTTTATTCATTTTATAATTGTTTTAATTGCACCTCACTTATTCTCTTTTGAACAGGAGAATGCATGTTGTTTACTTAATTAATATTGTCTTCTGTTGTATCCGCCGCCTGCGTGATTGCGATTTGAATTTCCGAAGCCACTACTGTTTCTGTCGCTTCTGGGGCGGGCAATACTTACTTTAATTGTTTTGCCTTCAAACTCGCTATCGTTCAGTTCGTCAATGGCTTTTCTTCCGTCGTCCTGATTTGGCATTTCAACGAAGCCAAATCCACGGGAAAATCCGGTACCTCTGTCTGTAATAATGTTTGCAGAAGTTGTTTCTCCATATTCCGCAAATAATTCTTTTAAGCTCTCACTCGTTGTGTCGAAGCTTAGATTTGAAACATAAATATTCATTCGTTTATATTTTAATGTGAATAAAAATCTTTTTTAAGATGCCCTGGGCACCCTTTCAGTGCAATAACCTCTTGTTCCTGTTTATTTATTGTATTGATACTGTAATTTCTTTCGCATCAACTTCCTGATTGCTGTCTGATTCTGGCAATAAATAATTTTATCATACATTTAAAAAGCATGTCACGATGTTTGTATATCACACCTTGCGACCTGTTAACCTAAACAAGAAAGTTGATTTTGATGTCGATTTGACGATGAGAAAATTCACTTACAGGAAGTGAAACAAAGCATTGTTAATAACGATTCAATAAAAACCTGATTGTCAGGGCTGCAAAGGTAGGAAATAAATTGAGATAAATGAGATTGGATAAAAAATGTGATTACCACACTATTCTCCGACCGATATTCCATTCAATAAAATCTGAAATATGGTATTTATATGCCCGCAGGCTGATTCCTGCAAAATAATTTTTCAGGAAATGGTATTTCATTCCCACACGCTGATAAAATACCGGGGTTAATTCAGCCGTCTTTTTTCGGTACAAATAAAAACCGGGCTGAAGAATAATTGAAAGACGATCGATCATTAATTCATACGAAGGATAAATGCTCACATTAATGTGGTTGCCAAAAGGCAGGTCCACTTCGTCGAGCTGACCGTTTTCCACAGCCAACTGGGCATTTAGTGCACCATTATAACCGACTGAAAAACCTGCTCCAATTTTCGATTTGTAACTGAGCGTGCGACTGAACGTATTGTTTATACCGTAAACGGGGAAGTACAATCCCTGGTATTTGGTAATGATATCAACATCATCGCCAAAATAAATTACATTTTCTGCACCGCCAAAAATACTGATGTCCCATTCAAAGTGCTTTTCATAGACAGGTATCGGATTTTTAATAAAGGAATAAGTAGCCTTGTTAATCTGATAACGTAGATTAAATTTCAGCGCCTGCATGTTCAGTCCCATGTTAGGTGATTTCAAATGTCCGTTTGAAAAATGATATAATCCGTAGCCGGCACCCATGAAAAACTTTTGCGAGATTTGATATTCGAGGTTTATTCCTGTTTCAATATATACGCTACGTTCAGCGCTGATTGCAATGTTGTTTGGATTATTCACTGGATCGAAATTTTTCCAGTTAAAAGTTAATCCAAATCCAAGTTCGTAATTAAAACTTAATTTTTTACCACGGACAAACGGTGCAGAAAAATAACCAAAAACAGCAATCGGAGTGCCCAGTTCATTGGTTTCTTTAAAAGAGGCAGTATAAATGCCAACACCGTAAACCGGGTAACCATATAACTGTTCCCACAATTTTGTACCTGTTGTTTGTTTCAACAAAAGCAGCGAGAACGATTTGTATTCGTCGATTGTATCGTTGGAGAAATTCTGTCCTCGCACAAAATCGTTGGTAGGAAATACTCTGCCCGGATTAAAACTTCCCTGGATAACAATTGGAGTATGTGTAAAAAATGAATCAATTTTTGATTTTGGAGTTTGTGCAAAAACCGGCCGTATAAAGAAAAATATTGACAATAAAAGGAAGACGCATTTTTTGCCTGGCCACCAAGTTTTATTCATTCGTAAAATCAGGTTTTATCTTTCAACTTTGAAAGCGTGACTGCAAAATTATGCATTTCATTTGTAAAAGAATAGAAAACTTTTAATCCACTTAAATCACAGATTTTTTTCACAATTGCCAGACCTAATCCTACTGAATTGCTTGAAGGATCAGCTTTGTAAAAGCGATTAAAAAGTTTTTCAGGATCAGCGATTCCTTTGGTTCCTGAATTGCTAAACAAAAGTTTATTGGTGCTTATTTCAATCCTGATTTTACCACCTGAAATGTTGTGGTTTATGCTGTTCGAAAGTAGGTTATTCACCAGTATTTCCGCCAGTGCAGGGGGAACAGGAACCATAAAATCTACTGTGATTTCCTTTTCAAGATTAAGTTTTTTTAAAGCGATAAGTTCTGAAAATTCGTCGAGTTTTTCGGTGACGACTGTTTTCAGGTTCGATTGTTCTGTTGATGCAAACTGGTTATTTTCTATTTTTCGAAGCAAAATTAGTTCTTTATTCAGCCTTGAAAGCCGCCTTACAGAAGCAAAAATACTTTTTAGGGTATCTGTAAACCTGTCATTTAATTCAGGATCGTTTAATAAACTTTCCAGGCGGGCTGTAATTATTGCCAGCGGTGTTTGCAATTCGTGCGATACATCTTCTGAAAACTGTTTTTGATTTTGAAAATCGTTGATGATTTGTTGGGTTAAACCGTAACTACGGTGTTTAGCTGATCGAATTCCAATATTCCCGAATTTTTAAGTACTAGAGGTTGTTGTGTAGTTACTGAAAACTGTTCAATGATTTTTAGATTAGAAAAGAAAGGCTGCCAAAGTGTTTTTGCTACGCGACGGGTAACCAGAAAAAAAATCAGCCAGAGTAACAACATTCCTAAAAGGGTTACCAATGCCAGGGTTGCCAGAAAATCTTCCGATTCAATTTTGGATTTTCGAAGAATAATAAGGTAATAATTGCCACCGATGTTTTTCACTGCACTTATTTGGCGGTAATCTTCCAGTTCCTGTTCGTTTTCATTAAATATTAATGTATTGGAAAATGTAACAGTTTCATCTGCTTTTCCCGTTTTCATAATTTTGGCAAGTGGCTCAAAAAAAATCGTTTCAGGTGCCTGAGCCAGTTGTTTTTCAACGTTATGCAAATTTTCAGTCAGCCGTTCATCCATTTGGCGGTTAATAATAATGGACAATGTAAAATAGATGACAACACCTGAAAATGCCATCACAGTTAATGACCAAATAATATATTTCCTGTTTAATTTGGTTAAAAGTTTCATTTTAATTGAATTACCGTTTGCCGATTAAAAATCGGGAATATAACTGGAATTTCTATTTTACAGGCTCAATATCCAAAACACTAAATGTATTTGGCTTTGCCGGTCTCCTTTCTGTTCCCGGTTCATACTCGGCAAATGAAAGATAAAGATGGTGGTTTGTTTTATCCACGGTAATTGTTCGTGCTCCTCGTTTTGTTTCAACGTTTTCCATAACCTTATATTCATCTGCATTAACCTGTTGAATTACTGTCATAGTACCTTCGCCATTTGAAGCATAGATATGTCTGTTTTCAGGATCAAAAGCGACTCCATCGCAGCCGGCTCCAATAGGTGCTGTTGCTATTATTTTCCCATTTAACGCATCGGTAACAACCATTAATTTATTACTGCAAACCGAAAATAACCGGTGGTTTTTATTATCCAGTTGAAGTCCTGTTGGTTCTTCTCCCGGGCTAATTGACCACAAATTTTCCACTTTCATTGTTGTTGCGTTTATAACTGCCAGACTGCTTTTGTCTTCAATATTTACATAAATTTTACCGTTACCGTCGGTTTGTGCAAATTCAGGTTTCCCTGCCAGTGGAATGGTAGCCAGAACTTTTAATGTGTTGGCGTCGAGTACGGTTGCATTACTGCTTCTGCCGTTAAAAGTAAATACCTTTTTAGAAAACGAATCGTAAAGAATACAGTCCGGATTTTGACCGGTGACCTGCACCTTCTCAATGGTTTTGAAAGTTGTAAGATCAATTACTAAAACAGATGCATCCCTTCCACAGGAAATGTAAGCTTTGTTTAAATCGTTGGCTATTGCAACACCATGTACGCCCGGAGTTTCAGGTATCTCGGCAATCTGTTCATTTTTTTTCAAATTAACCACATTAACCTGTGATGAATGTGAAACAAAAAGGTTTTGATTTATTTCGTCAACAGAGAGATAGTCCCATCCTCCGTTACCAGTCAAATGAATTGTTCCTGCAATTTTATAGTTTGCATTTTGGGCTTGTGCATTTATGCCGGTGACACAAATAAACAAAAAGAGGGTTGCAATGGTAAGTAATTTTGTTTTCATAATTGTACTTTTTAGTTGTTTCGAAACGATGTTAATTCACCAAATATTAATTGTCGTTGAATTTATAACCAATACCGTAAACCGTCTTTATATAATCTTTCCCTCCGCTTTTCATAATTTTTTTACGCAGGTTATTAATGTGTGTGTAAATAAAATCGAAATTATCTGCCAGGTCGATGTTGTCTCCCCACAAATGTTCGGCAATCGATTCGCGGGTAAGCAGCCGGGTTTTATTCGAAATAAAAAACAACAACATTTCAAATTCTTTTTTTGTGAGCAATAAACTCTTTCCATTCACTTTAACAGTTCCCTGGTCAGGCAACAATTCAATTTCGTTGAAAATAACTTTTGTCGCTCCTTTGAATTTCCTCCGACGCAGCACTGCTTTAACACGCGCATTTAATTCTGAAAGATGAAATGGTTTGGTAATGTAATCGTCGGCACCAAGATCAAGGCCGGTAAGTTTGTCGTCTAACGAATTGCGGGCTGAAATGATAATAATTCCGGTGTCAGTATTTTTGCATTTCAGATTTTCAATCAACTTCAAACCACTGCCTCCCGGAAGTGTAATATCAATGAGCGCCACATCGTAATGATATAATGAAAGCTTTTCATCGGCCTCGTTGAAATTTGCTGCTGTCTCGCATATATAATTTTCCTTTTCCAGAAAATTTTTCATTTCCTCAAGCAAAGCAGGTTCATCTTCAATGATTAATAGCTTCATACGCACAAGTTAACCAAACATTCTAAAGAGAATTTAAAGAAAAGGGAATTTGATTTAAATTGACAAATTATATTTAAAAGCGATAACTTACTATTTAATCTATTCTATTAACAATTCATTTTAAATCCTTAAGATTTCATTAAATCATATTAACATCTCTTAATATACTTTCTGTCAATTAATCCATAATTTTACTAAACAGGATTTATTTAAAATGAAACAGTTATTATTTATATTCTTTTTTTCGTGGATTCTGATGGCCGGTAATAGTTGGGCCGAGGAAGTGCATCCCGATAAATCGACAGGCAATTTGTGGCTGGTTTCAGATTTAAATATTTGCTGCAGGGTAAGCATTACTGCTGAAGGGATTAATATAGACGAACAGGAATCAAACGGATTAGACGGATTAGATCATTATGCTTATCTGCCCGATAATCAATTGAATCTGTTGTGGGAAAGCAGATTATCGTTGATTCCCGTTATCCTGTTCTCACATCAATTTAAAGTTCTGACATTAGTTACAGATTTACCACCACCAATGCTTTCATGAAAAATTTGTTGGCCTAAAAATGAATTCCTAAGTGGAATTTGAGGCTTTAAATTTTAATCAAAACATTAACCTTAAAGTTTAAAAATCATGAAAGCATTTGTAAATTATTCCGACGACATAAGCACTTTGGGAACAGATATTAGTTTATATACCAATCCTGATACCCATAAAGAAGTTAAATTGGTTGATTATACACGTGATCTGGAGAAAGGCCGGATTTTTATTATTCTTTCGTCGTTGCTGTTCAACGAAAATAATGTGAAAATTTACATTCGCGACAACAAAATGGCAGTGGTTGTAACAGAAGTAGTGGACGCAACATATTCACCTAACAGTTTTGTTACCGACTGGCAGCGTTTCACACAACGCACTTACGAAAGAATGCATAATCTGAACCTGGTACTTCCGGGCGAAAACTTTTATTTACTTCGTCATTTTGTGTTGCCGGAAAAATATTTGCTCAAAATTATATTGGGTGAAATGGTGGGAAACTAAGTAATGATAGTACACCATAAAAGAAGGGTGCATTTTTTTAATAATGCACCCTTTTCAGTTTTTATGGCTGAGGTCATTTTTCGTCCCTCTCGTATTTGCAGCAATCCGGAAGTTTGTTAAAATCCTCATCTGAAGCTTTAAAATTAGATGTATCGTTACCCCCTTTTGCAATAGCTTTTTCGATTTTTTCCACCGATGTTTTTGTATCATCAAAGATTACCTGTAACTCCTTTGTTTCTGAATTCCAATGAGTCATGGAAACACCTTCTACATCAAGGGCCACTTTTTCAATGTGTGTTTTGCATTCATTGCAATTACTGCCCTTTACTTCAATTCTTTCCATTTTATTTCCTGCCAGTAAGGTAAATGTCCTTAACATTAGCAGAAATGAAATGCTTAATACTTTTGTTTTCATGGTTGTAAATTTTAGTAATTACATCGAATACTCCGGCAAGGATAATTCCGTAAAATAACAAGGGCTTTTAACGTGTTGAAATTGTGCTCCTTAATAGAATAAATTTAAAAGAATAGTTTATCATGCTGATATAATTTTATCATTACGATAATTTTGGTTCACAAAAATGAGTACTAAATAAGAAATTCCATTAATGTGATATGTAAAGGACAGAATTTTAAAAAATTTCGACGCAAAGATGTAATTGCTTACATTTTAGAGAAGGGAAAAATTGCAGTAGCAGAAACAGTCGCGGCGGTTTAAAACCTCCGGTTTTTTGACACGATTATAAACCATGGCACCCGTTAAATCGTATGTCACGACCAGAAATTTACTTTGAAATCGTAGTTTATTATTTCACTTAAACAGATCAATAAATAAATGATCAGATTGTCCACAAAATACCCAGGTAAGAGCTAAAGAAATTTTCGTTGGTTATACTATGCCCGAAAGAAAAAATAAAGTGCATTTTATCACTTGGGATTAATTGACCCTCCAATATTAAAAGCAGTTATGTCTTTACCATTGGCAGTGTCTGGCGTTTGGAAATAAAGTTCTTCTCCAAGCGAAATGGCTGGTGAAAAATCATATTGTACTTCCCATCCGGTAAAAAGAGAATTTTTATTACCTGTTCCCGGATTTATTAAGTATCCGGCTCCTCCGTAAGTTGTAAGTTTATTCCATGATTTTTGTGCCCAGAAAGGGATAAATATTTTTGTTTTTCCGTTACTAAAATCACTATTCTTTATGGTTGGAATTTCAAAAATGGGGAAAGTACCTATTTGTGGCCGACTTTTAGTTTCCTGAATAAAGCAATACTTAGCGCCAACCTCTGTATCGGCATATCCGAATTTTGGATCCTGGTGCTGATCGGATGAATAATTTATTGGCATTAAAAGATGTATCTGCATGTTACGGATCAATCCGTAGTTTACCTCAAAATGGGGAAGTGTACCCGACCATTCATGGTTTTGAAAATTGTCTATTGATGAAATGTAAAATTCCCAGTGTTTGTAAGGTACAGGCACCGGATCATCGGTAATAAACGGCGGACCTGCATAAGATGTTGGAATAGTCATTAAAAACATGATGAAAAAGTGGCAAACATATTTCCTTTTAAAAATATTCATCTTTTATGGTTTAAAATTCCTTTTCATTTCATGTATTCTGCATAAGATTAAATCTCATGCAAGGAAATTAACTTCATCAAGATTAACAGTGAAATGATGGATTTGATTGATTGGGGTATGTTAAATAATATGAAATGTGCTGAGAATGGAGTTTACGCCAATCGAGATAATTACACCTTCACGGTGGTCATTAGCATTTCTATTCAATAATTGAAAATTCTTAATATTGGATATAATGGAAATCCTAAATTCAGTATGAAGATTTTCTTAAAAAGAGAATTTGATCGTTTATACCGTTCGATACGACCAGGGATTTACTTTAAAATCATCGATATTTTTTGCTTTTGGATTTTTCAACCGGTAATCAAAATAAGGCACACCTTCTATTTCCTTTTCCTGATTCCAGTGGGCAGGTGTTACTATTTCTCCATTGTCCGGCCGTTTCAGGGCGCGTTCGTAAACGGCAATTACCGGGTTGAAAACAGTATCGGTAACACCAATAGTAAATGTTGATGGCTCATCTTCAGTGCCCGCTTTCTCTTCCGTTTTCACTTCAAAATGATTGAACTCCAGCAACTCTTTCAGGAATTTAAGCCGTTTGGCGTCAATACCTGTTTCTATTAATGTACAGAGTGTACCATCAATTTCCTGTACCAAATGTTTTCCTTTTTCTAACGACATAACAAAAGTTTCAAAAAGTTACATTCCAACACTGAACATTCTTATATATTCATAAATCGGGCTGAACAATCCAACAGCAAAAATACCGACCAAACACATTGCCAGTCCCAAACGGGTAGTCAGACTACTTTTAAAATAAGCAATCGGCTCATCGCTTTTGTTGATGAACATGGCTTTTACCACCAGTAAATAATAGTACAATGAAATAGTTGCGTTTATAACGGCAATAAAAACCAGCCAAAAATAACCCGAGTGAGCAGCGGCGGTAAAAAGGAAAAATTTCCCAAAGAAACCGGCTACCGGTGGAATTCCTGCCAGCGAGAATAACGACAGCATCATCAACAGGCTGAGTTTTGGATTGGTTGAATACAATCCGTTGTAATCATCCATATTTTCTTTTCCGGTAGCAACAGAAATGGCCGAAACCACGCCAAAAGCCCCAAGGTTGGTGAAAATATAAATCAGTACAAAATAAAGTATTGAAGCCATTCCAAGCTCACTTCCATCAATCATTCCCAGTAAAATAAAACCAGCCTGTGCGATAGAAGAAAAAGCGAGGAAACGTTTCAGGTTTTTCTGACGCAATGCAAACAGGTTACCAACGGTCATGGTAACAATGGCTATTGCATACAACAAGTGTTTCCACATGGGCGCAATGGAATAGAAAACGGTGTACAATAAAATGGCAAGGGTAAAAACTGCCGCTCCTTTTGAAATAACTGAAAGGTAGGATGCCACATTAACAGGCGCTCCTTCGTAAACATCAGCAGTCCACAGGTGAAATGGCACCAGTGAGATTTTGAATGCCATACCGGCAAAGAAAAAGATAAACGCCATAA
>CAVYOB010000026.1:0-8623 GCA_963769925.1 uncultured Prolixibacteraceae bacterium | reverse complement strand
CTTAAACAGATCAATAAATAAGTGATCAGATTGTCCATAAAATACCCAGGTAAGAGCTAAAGAAATTTTCGTTGGTTATACTATGCCCGAAAGAAAAAATAAAGTGCATTTTATCACTTGGGTTAATTGACCCTCCAATATTAAAAGCAGTTATATCTTTACCATTGGCAGTGTCTGGCGTTTGGAAATAAAGCTCTTCTCCAAGCGAAATGGCTGGCGAAAAATCATATTGTACTTCCCAGCCGGTAAAAAGAGAATTTTTATTACCTGTTCCCGGGATTTATTAAATATCCGGCTCCTCCGTAAGTTGTAAGTTTATTCCACGATTTTTGTGCCCAGAAAGGGATAAATATTTTTGTTTTTCCGTTACTAAAATCACTGTTCTTTATGGTTGGAATTTCAAAAATGGGGAAAGTACCTATTTGTGGCCGGCTTTTAGTTTCCTGAATAAAGCAATACTTAACGCCAACCTCCGTATCGGCATATCCGAATTTTGGATCCTGGTGTTGATCGGATGAATAATTTATTGGCATTAAAAGATGTATCTGCATGTTACGGATCAATCCGTAATTTACTTCAAAATGGGGAAGTGTACCCGACCATTCATGATTCTGAAAATTGTCGATTGATGAAATGTAAAATTCCCAGTGTTTATAAGGTACAGGCACCGGATCATCGGTAATAAACGGCGGACCTGCATAAGATGTTGGAATAGTCATTAAAAACATGATGAAAAAGGGGCAAACATATTTCCTTTTAAAAATATTCATCTTTTATGGTTTAAAATTCCTTTTCATTTCATGTATTCTGCATAAGATTATATCTCATGCAAGGAAATTAACTTCATCAAGATTAACAGTGAAACGATGGATTTGATTGATTGGGGTATGTTAAATAATATGAAATGTGCTGAGAATGGAGTTTACGCCAATCGAGATAATTACATCTTCACGGTGGTCATTAGCATTTCTATTCAATAATTGAAAATTCTTAATATTGGATATAATGGAAATCCTAAATTCAGTATGAAGATTTTCTGAAAAAGAAAATTTGATCGTTTATACCGTTCGGTACGACCAGGGATTTACCTTGAAATCGTCAATATTTTTTGCTTTTGGGTTTTTCTTTCGGTAGTCAAAATAAGGAACACCTTCTATTTCTTTTTCCTGGTTCCAGTGGGCAGGTGTAACTATTTCTCCATTGTCTGGTCGTTTCAGGGCGCGTTCGTAAACGGCAATTACCGGGTTGAAAACAGTATCGGTAACACCAATAGTAAATGTTGATGGCTCATCTTCAGTGCCCGCTTTCTCTTCCGTTTTCACTTCAAAATGATTGAACTCCAGCAACTCTTTCAGGAATTTAAGCCGTTTGGCATCAATACCTGTTTCTATTAATGTACAAAGTGCACCATCAATTTCCTGTACCAAATGTTTTCCTTTATCTAACGACATAACACAAGTTTCAAAAAGTTACATTCCAACACTGAACATTCTGATATATTCATAAATCGGGCTGAATAATCCCACAGCAAAAATACCGACCAAACACATAGCCAGTCCCAAACGGGTAGTCAAACTACTTTTAAAATAAGCAATTGGCTCGTCGCTTTTGTTGATGAACATGGCTTTCACTATCAGTAAATAGTAGTACAACGAAATGGTTGCGTTGATAACGGCAATAAAAACCAGCCAAAAATAACCCGAGTGAGCAGCAGCAGTAAAAAGGAAAAATTTCCCAAAGAAACCGGCAACCGGTGGAATTCCTGCCAGTGAAAATAACGACAACATCATCAACAGGCTGAGCTTTGGATTGGTTGAATATAACCCGTTATAATCATCCATATTTTCTTTTCCGGTAGCAACAGAAATGGCCGAAACCACACCAAAAGCCCCAAGGTTGGTGAAAATATAAATCAGCACAAAATAAAGTATTGAAGCCATTCCAAGCTCACTTCCATCAATCATACCCAGCAAAATAAAACCAGCCTGTGCGATAGAAGAAAAAGCGAGGAAACGTTTCAGGTTTTTCTGGCGTAAGGCAAACAGGTTACCAACCGTCATGGTAACAATGGCAATGGCATACAACAAGTGTTTCCACATGGGAGCAATGGAATAGAAAACGGTGTACAATAAAATGGCAAGGGTAAAAACTGCCGCTCCTTTCGAAATAACTGAAAGGTAGGATGCCACGTTAACAGGCGCTCCTTCGTAAACATCGGCAGTCCACAGGTGAAATGGCACCAGCGAAATTTTGAATGCCATACCGGCAAAGAAAAAGATAAACGCCATAATTTGCAGATAAACGCCATAATTTAAGTGGAGCTCCCATACTCATGGTTGCCATATCAGTATAATAAAGCGAACCCAGTGTTCCGTACAGCATCGAAATTCCATAAAGCATTATTCCCGACGAAAGGGCAGAAGAAAGAATCAATTTAATTCCGGCTTCGGCGCTGATATTTTTTAACCGGTCGTAGGCAGCCAGTGCGGCAATTGGTATGGTTGCCAGTTCAAGACCGAGGTAAAACAACAGAAAGTGTCCCGATGAAATCATAAAGTTCATTCCAATCAGCGTGGAAAGAATCAGCATAAAGAATTCACTTATTTTATTGTGATATTCCGGCTTTTTAATCCACTCGGCTACTTGAAAAAACAGGATCATCGTCCCGATATTCAGGATGTTTTTCATTAACACTTTCATGTGATCGGTTTGGTACATGCCACCAAAGAGTTTTCCTTCGGGAGAAGGAATAAATCCGATGATGGTTGCAGCAACCATTAACAGAATTGAAAGGTTAACAATACGCTTTTTATTTTCCGTCGATAATTCGGCAATCAAAATAATCATGAGTGCTACAGTTAGCACAATTTCATGCCGCATTAAAAGAAAACTTTCCAGGTTCATAACTTCAACTTTCTATTTAATTAGTACCTGCATTATTTGATGAACAATAGGATTCAGGCTTTCGTTAATCATGTTCGACAACCAAAGCGGCGCTATCCCAATTCCGGCAATCGCAGTAATAAGCACACCGGTTGAAATACGTTCGTACCATTTGGCGTCGCTCAGTTTCAGGTAATTGTCGTTTTTAACCGGCCCGTATAAAATTTGTCCCACAACGCGCAAAATATAAACCGCTGTAATTACAATGGAAGCAGCAGCTGTTATTGTGAGAATCCGGTGGAATGCATCGGCATGCTGGAACGAACCAAAGAAAATGGTCATTTCAGCAACAAAGCCGCTCAATCCCGGTAATCCCAAAGAAGCCAACCCGGCAATTACATAAGATACCGACAATACCGGCATTATTTTCATCAATCCGCCCAGTTCGTTGATCATTCGGGTATGTGTACGTCCGTAAATCATCCCGATTAATGCAAAGAAAAGAGCCGTCATCAATCCGTGTGAAATCATCTGCAGAACAGCACCGTTAAGTGCTGTTTTGTTCATCATTAAAATGGCAAACAAAACCAGTCCGCAATGGCTCACCGAAGAATATGCATTAATATATTTTAAGTCTTTTTGATGAATTGCACCGAAAGCTCCGTAAACCACACTAATTCCGGTAAGGATTAAAAAGAACCACGACATTTCCTGTGCAGCATCGGGCAATAAAAAGATAGCCACACGGAAAGCGCCGTAACCTCCCAGTTTCATCAACACACCTGCGTGCAACATCGAAACCGCTGTTGGAGCCGAAGCGTGACCGTCGGGCGACCAGGTATGAAACGGAAACAATGCACCCAAAACGCCAAATCCGATAAATACCATCGGGAAAAACATCCGCTGTGCCGACATCGGGAATTTTTACTTTGGCAATTTCGAGGATATTAAATGTAAGGTCGCCGCCTCCTGCATTCGAGTTGAAATAAATTCCCAGCAACCCAACCAAAAGCAGTGCAGATGCTCCCATCAGCATCAACGTCAGTTTCATGGCTGAATATTCTTTCGGGCCGGTTCCCCAGATTCCAATCAGCAGGTACATTGGAATAACTGCCACTTCGTAAAACAGGAACATGGTAAACAGGTCGAGGGAAATAAAAAATCCAAAAACCCCGGTGGAAAGGAAAATCAGCGAAATGAAGAATTCGCGGGAAAGGAATTTGACATTCCATGAAGCAAAGACCCCGGTAAAAACTACAATGGCCGTAAGCATTATCATGGCCACTGAAATCCCGTCAACTCCAATCGAATAATGAATATTTAAACTTTTAAACCACACATAAGAATGAGAAAACAGCATTTCTGCAGTATTCCCGGTTTTACGTTCAGCTAAATACATGAAAACCAGGGCCACTGCCAATATAAGCTGAATACCCATTCCAATGGCTGAAACCAGCCGGGTTTGTTTTAAATCCTTTGTAAATGCAATTCCTACAATGGTAAGAATCGGGACGACAACGAATAGCGTTAGAAAATCCATTTTATATCTTAATTAAACCAATAATAAATCAAAAACAAATGTAAAACAACTCACTCCGAAATAAATACGTAACCGTATTTCTGCAACTGACCGGATTGCAATCCTTTAATTCCTTCGGAAATTTTATTGGTTCACCCATGCAATGCTGTTCATTAAACCATCCACAATGTGGCGGTCGAACCAGGCTACTGGGCGGGATATATTATTGAAAATGATTTTTTTCGTCACAAAGAAGTACACCTCGTCGATGTAAAATTTATTGTACGACCACTTGTACATATATTTCAATGAAGTTGCCATCTTCTCTGGAATGTTATTTGGTTTTTTATACATTATCCAGGCTACGGCAATTCCGGCCACACCGATTAAAACAGAGGGAATTGCAACAATCCATTCGGTATGTAGCTGGAACGGTAATCCGTCGGATGTAACCAATTTGTTAAACGGAATAAATCCGGTAAGTGCAGATGCTGCGGCAAGTATCATCAACGGAATGGTCATCGTTAGCGGCGATTCGTGTGGAGTATGATGATAATGCCGGTCTTCTCCCCAAAAAACATTGAAATAGAGACGGAACATATAAAATGCGGTGATTCCCGCTACTGCATATTCAACAAAGAACAGCAGTTTATCGTGTTCCAGTGCGGCAGCAAGAATCTCATCTTTACTGAAAAATCCGGCAAACGGCGGAATTCCTGAAATAGTCAGCGTAGCAATTAAAAAAGTAATGTGGGTGATCGGCAGGTATTTTCGCAATCCGCCCATATCGTCCATACTGTTTGAATGAACGGCGTGAATAATTGCACCGGCTCCAAGGAAAAGCAACGCTTTAAACATGGCATGGGTAAACAGGTGGAACATGGAAGCCATAAATCCAAGTCCGTGATGTTCGCCGTAACCCGAAACACCCAGCGCCAGCATCATATAACCAATTTGCGACATGGTTGAAAATGCAAGCACACGTTTAATATCTTTTTGAACACAGGCGATTACACCGGCAAACAGCGAAGTAAAACCACCAACATAAGCAACGATTACAAGTACATCAGGCGCTCCGAAAATATACAGCGGGAATAAACGAGCCACGAGGTAAACTCCGGCCACAACCATTGTTGCAGCGTGAATCAACGCCGAAACCGGAGTCGGGCCTTCCATGGCATCGGGCAACCAGATGTGTAACGGGAACATGGCCGATTTACCGGCGCCACCCATGAAAATGAGTGTCAGCGCCCAGGTAAGTGCCGAAATTCCAAGAAATGATAAACCCGTTCCACTTGTTATCAAAGCACCTTGCGGATCTGTTATTGTTGAAAAATCGAATGTGCCACTGATGTAGGATAAAATCAGGATCCCAATCAGAAATCCGAGGTCGGCAAAACGGGTAACAATAAATGCTTTTTTCCCGGCTAAAACTGCCGTAGGTTTTTCGTAATAAAAACTAATCAGCAAATAAGAAGAAACACCTACCAATTCCCAGCACATGTACATCTGGAAAATGTTGGTGGCAACTACCAGTCCCAGCATTGAAAAGCTGAACAGCGAAAGGAATGCATAAAAACGCGAATAACCCTTTTCTCCTTTCATATAACCCATGCTGTAAATATGCACCATCAGCGAAACGGTGGTTATTACAACCAGCATCATCACCGAAATCGGGTCAAGTAAAATTCCCAAATCGATGTGTAATTTCTCTGTCAGGTGCAGCCAGACCGTATTAAACGGAATAATTTTCTCAAATGCTTCTGAGCCGCCGGGACGATTAAAGAAATACTGAAATGCTGTAAAATAGGAGAGGAAAGTAGTGACCAACATTCCCAATGTTCCCAGGTAACCTGAAACCTCTTTCTTCATTGTACCGCTGGAAAGCCCTAAGACAAGGAACATTGCCAGGGGAATCAGCGGAATAAATATTGTAAATCCAAAATCAGTCATTTTATATTGAATTATTTTATTCTTTCAATAAAGTCTGTTTAAAATTTCATGGTATCCACCCGTTCCACATCAATATTGGTGTATTTCCGGTAAACACTGATTATAATTGCAATGGCTACTGCTGCCTCGGCTGCCGCAACAGCAATAATAAACAGTGAAAAGAAATGTCCCTGTAATTCATTTGGATACAAATACCGGTTAAATGCTACAAAGTTGATGTTCACCGAATTCAGAATTAATTCAACCGACATTAAAATAGTGATGAGGTTTTTCCGTGTCAGAAAGCCATAAATACCGATGAAAAACATCAGTGTGCTGACCACGAGAAAATACGATAATGGAATGGATGAAAGCATATTATTTAGATTTTTCTTTTTTAGCAATTACAATGGATGCAAACATGGCCGCCAGCAACAAAATACTGATTACCTCGAAGGGGAGTGCATAACCGTTTTTATTGTACCCCAGCAAACTACTCCCGATAACCTGCATGTCCGGATTTTGAGTTGAAGTAACTGTTTCATTGAAACCATATTGTACAACTGTCATAATGGTGAGAATTGCTCCGGCCGCCACAGCAATGGCAGAAAAGAACCATTTTTTAAATCCCACCGGCTCAAATTTCTGGCTGATGTGACTGGTTAGCAAAATGGAAAAGATAATAAGGACTACAATTCCACCCGCATACAATGTTAACTGAACGGCTGCCAGGAACTGGTAATTCAGCATAAAATAAATTCCGGCGGTGGAAATCAGAACAACCAAAAGATAAAACGCAGCCCGCAGTATCCGGCGGCTGGTTACCGTGAGCAGCGAGAAGACCAAAATCATTCCCGAGAAAATAAAAAACATCAATTCGTGACCACTCATTCTTTTTCTTTTTTCATTAATTGTGAACCTGGTTTATTTAACACTTTGGTCAGTTTTGTGCGATCGAAAACTGAATGCTCAAATGTCTGATCCATTTTAATGGCATCGAACGGACAATTTTTTACACACAAATTGCAAAATGTGCACATTCCAAGGTGGTAAATATGTTTTTCCAGTACTTTCTTTTTCTTTCCCTCAGGGGTTTCAATCATTTTGCTGATTACTTCAATTGATCCGTTCGGGCAACTTGTTTCGCAAATACCACAGGCCGTACATTTGTGCTCGTTATTTTCATTGTGCGGCATCACTACTTCACCCTTAAATCGTTCGAACATTTGCAGTGTGTCGCGATTTTCAGGATATTGCTCTGTTACAATTTGCTTCGGATGAACAAAGTAATAGCCGGTAACTTTCATTCCGGTAAACAAGGCTTTTAGCCCGTTAACTATTTCTTTGATATAATTGATAATACTTTTCATCTCATTATAATTGATCGTATTTAAGGTATTCGATGTAACTCGCATCAATTTTAACAGTATTCCAATACAATATTCTTATCATGCTCGTTTCATGATTAAAAGTGCCAGCCGGTTAAAACTACAAACGACATGATTAAAATATTTACAAGGTTGATTGGCAGCAGGTATTTCCATTCCAGGGTAAGCAACTGGTCGATTCTCAGTCGCGGGAACGTCCACTTAAACCACATCATTATAAATATAACCAAAGCAGTTTTTCCAATGTACCAGATGAACGAAGGAATGAAGTCCATGATATGGTTAAATGCTTCCCAGTGACCTACGTGGAATGGCATCCAGCCTCCCAAAAACATCGTAGCTGCAATGGATGCTACAATAAACATATTCATGTATTCGGCAAGGAAAAAGAAGGCGAATTTTATTCCTGAATATTCAGTATGAAATCCGGCAGTCAACTCCGATTCTGCCTCTGCAAGGTCGAACGGACCGCGGTTTGTTTCGGCGGTACTGGCAATCAGGAAAATCAGAAATGCGATAATAGCCGGAATGTGTCCGGTAAACAAAAACCATCCGTCGCGCTGCGCCTCAACAATGGTTGAAAGCTGCAGACTGCCTGCCAGAATTACAATGGTAACCAGCGAAAGTCCTACAGAGAGTTCGTAACTTACAACCTGGGCGCCGCTTCGCATGGCACCAATGAGCGAATATTTGTTGTTGCTCGACCAACCTGCCAGCAAAATACCAATTACACCCAGCGATGAAACTGCCATAACGTAAAAAATTCCGATGTTAAAATCCAGTGCCTGTAAACCTTTGGCAAAAGGAATGGCGCCAATGGCCATAAACGAAGCGATGATAACAATAAACGGCGCCACATTGAAAAGGAGTTTATCCGCATTTTTAATCGGGATTAGCTCTT
>CAVYOB010000025.1:0-320580 GCA_963769925.1 uncultured Prolixibacteraceae bacterium | reverse complement strand
ATATAAATGCCATTGTAAAAAATGACAAAAACAGGGAAGCGAGAATGATTACGCTTGCCGAATATGCTTTTGAACTCGGCTTTAGAAGAAATGGCATTTTTTTAACAGAAGATAGTTTAGGTGTTGCTATTATTTATCCTTATGGCAAAATTCCTTTGAATTTGAAAGAATATTTTTTTCAATTAAAATTAGTTTTAAAAACATTCACGATTAAAAGAGTTTTAAAAGTGAATAAGCTCGAAAACATGATAACAAGAAAAAGGGCAAAGCATGTTGAGTTTCTTTATTTGTGGTTTTTCGGAGTAGCTAATGAAGCGCTTGGCAGTGATGATGCACGCGATCTAATGAAATTTATTTTTCAGTTATCAAAAGAGAGAAAACTGCCCATTTATCTTGAAACCAGCATTAAAAGAAACAGCATTATTTATAAAAGATTCGGTTTTGAAACATATGATATTTTACAAACCGGATTTAAAAATTTGACCTTTTGGTTCATGAAAAGAGCCTACGAACATACTTTATGAAGTTTGCAAATGGAAGTTTTAGTTACAGGAGCCAGTGGATTTTTAGCTACAAATACGATAATAAAATTACTAAAAAGTAATTATGTTGTAAGGGCATTAACACATCACCCAAAAAAAGTTCTTGTATCAACTTCAGAAAAACTTCAGATTATTGAATGCGATTATAAAAATATAAATGTCGTTGAGAGAGCGGTTTCAGGATGTGATTTTATTATTCATACCGCTGCTGAAACACGCCAAGGTTTAATCAGTTATAAGGATTATGAATCTATAAATATTGCGTTCACAAAAACACTTTGCGAAATTGCATTAAAGTGTCAGGTAAAAAAAATAATCTGTATTTCTACGGCAAATGTATTTGGATATGGAAACCTGTTAAATCCGGGAGACGAGAATCATTTGATCAAGAAACCCTTTTCGAATTCCTATTACGTTAGAAGTAAGCTGGAAGCACAAAAAATAGTACTCTCCTATAAGGACAAAATTGAACCCGTAATAATTAATCCTACTTTTATGATAGGCCCTTATGACAGCAAAAAAGGTTCTGTAAGATTATTGCGTAATGTCTTTAATAAAAGAATATTGTTTTTCCCCCCGGGAGGTAAGAATTTTGTGTCTGTAAATGACGTTGCAGAAATAATTATTTTGGCTTTAAATCAATCATTGGCAGGAGAAATGTTAATTGTTGCAAATGAAAATTTAAGCTATAAAGACTTTTTCCGTAAAGCATCAAAGGTTTCAAAAACAAAGCCAATACTGTTACCAATTCCTTCTTTTTTATTAATGACACTTGGCATTCTTGGCGAGCTTTTAAAAATGGTCGGAATTAAAAATGATTTCACAATGAATAATATGCGTATCATATGTGTGAAGAACTTCTATTCCAATAAAAAAGTGATTGAAAAATTTCAGTTTACCTTTATCTCATTAGATAAGGTATTATTTGATACTTATAAGTGGATGCTGGAAAAGCAATAAAAGCAAGACAATAGAGAAAAGCAGGAATTCATATCAAATCTAAAACTAAACATATTAAATAATTAATATTAAGAAAGATAAAAACAAAAGCCCGGATGACCGGGCTTTTTTTACGATGTACTAAGTACTAATATCTCTTTACTAGTTTAATCTTTCCAAACCGGGATTCTTCCGGGTGTCCACGGTGCACCAATCTTATTGAGTTCGTTTTCCATTGCTGGAATATCTGTTTCAACAATTCGTTTTAGTGCTTCCAGAACCGGCGGAAATTCATCTGCTAATATATCATAGTTCTGTTTTTCAGTCGTGGTGATTTCACTGGTCGAGCCCATATGGGTATAGGTAATATTTCCCAAACGTGTATTCAAAGGAACTTGTTCCGGTGGAGTTTCTTCAGCACTTGCTTTGGCTTTTACCCCATTCATTTTAAAGTTCAACTCTTCCAGTTCAGCCCCAAGCGCACGTGCCTTGTTCATCAGTTCCTGACTTGCTCCCGGTGTAGAATAAATAGCCTGTTTTATATTTTCCACTTTGTTGGCCGTTTCAGTAATTAAACGTCCTGTTCCAACCACCGCGATAGCCAGCTTATTTACTTTTTTGGCAAATGCTACATTTTCCTGGTAATTTTTAGCAGGCAATGTTGTGTTATTCAGTTTTTTGCAGGTAAATTCCACCGGATCAGCAAGGTTGGTCAGCTCTCCTTCATGCCAGATTTGCAATCCCACTTTGTATGTGCCGGGCATCACAAGAACTCCTCCGCCTCCACCACGGCGACCACGTCGGCCACTTTCCTGAATCGGGTTAAAACTGCCGGTAATATTAACACTTGTTGGCATCGAGTAACGCAAATTCCAATTGACCCTATTTATTCCTTTCGAAGGTGCAGTGGTCAACTGACTGACTACATTATTTTCCGAATCATAAACGGTAAAAATCAAATGCGTTTTTTCTTCTTTCCCTTCCAGTTCCATCTCTCTCCATGTAGGTTGCGGAATTGGTTCGCCTGCTTTAAAAAGTTTCTTTTCTTCTTCTTTTCGCAACTGTTCTTTTGTTTTAGGAACATCTTTCAGATAATAAGTGAATGTCGCTCCGAAATCAGGATTGTCAGCTGTAAAATAGGTACTTCCCTGGTTGCTTTTCCCACTTGTTTGAACATACATCAGTGCATCTTTAACCGGAAAAATTTCTGCTTTTTTATCTTTCATTTCTTCGGAAACATAACGCAACGGGCTGTAATCATCCAGAATATAAAAGCCGCGTCCAAAAGTTGCCAGTACCAAATCACTTTCGCGTTTCTGGATCGCCATATCGTAAACTGCTATTGTTGGTAATCCCGATTTTAGCTGAACCCAGTCTTTCCCGTCATTAATGGTGAAAAACACGCCAAATTCAGTTCCCACAAACAGTAATTCCGGTCGTTTAAAATCCTGAATTATCGTATGTGCAGTACCATTTTCCGGCAGGTTACCCGAAATAGAAACCCACGTTTTTCCCTTGTCGATACTCTTGTAGACATATGGTTTAAAATCATTGCGTTTCAGATTATCGAAAGTGGCATAAACCACGTTTTCATTAAAAATATCAGCCTGTAAATCACTCACATAAGTATATTCCGGTACTCCGGGAAAAGATTTCACCTGGCTCCAGTTTTTACCACCGTTATCAGTAACCGAAATTACTCCATCATCCGTCCCGGCATATAACAATCCTTCTTTTACAGGCGATTCATTCAGTGAAACAATAGTTCCCCATTGCGAAGTAGAAACATCTTTTGCTACAGCATCGGCCGGCCAGTATTTTCCCATCACCGGGAAACTGTTCCTGTCAACCTGTGCCGTTAGATCATCACTTATTACTTCCCAGGTATTGCCACGATCGTCGCTGCGAAAAACTTTGTTGGCAGCCATATATAATCTTGAACCTTTATGTGGACTAATAAACATCGGCGCATTCCAGTTCCATTTGTAGGTCAGTTCACCTTCACGTTCCGTTGGCCTGATATCAATCCTTTCGCCACTTTTTTTGTCATACCTTACCACATTTCCATATTGCGATTCGGTGTAAACAATATCAGGATTATCCGGATCGGCTGTTATCCAAAAACCATCACCGCCGGTAGTAACATTCCATTCATCGTTGTGAACACCGCTTCTGCTTGTAGTCATCGAAGGGCCAACCATTGAATTGTTATCCTGTGTACCACCATAAACATTGTAAAACGGCAGGGCATTATCAACGCTAACCCTGTAAAACTGTGTTACCGGCAGGTTTTCTTTAAAGTCGAATGTTGAACCGCCATCCCATGTTTCATAAACTCCGCCGTCACCACCGATAATAAAATGTCCGGTATCTTTCGGATCGATCCAAATTGCATGGTCATCCACGTGCCGGCCGTTTGTGCTAATCATATTCCACGTTTTACCGCCATCTGTAGTAAATCTTGAACGGGTCTCTGTAGAATAAACTTTATCAGCATTTTTAGGGTCACAAACAATTTCATTGTAGTACTGTCCGCTGGAATGGTAACTACTCATTTTATTCCAGCTTTCACCTTTATCCGTTGAGCGAAAGAACCCGCCTTTATCGTCAGCAGCTTCCACAATCAGATAAACTATATTTGGATCAACCGGAGATACATCAATTCCCATTCCTCCAAGGTCAACTTTAGGCAATCCTTTCATGATTTTTCGCCAGTTAGCGCCGGCATCGGTTGATTTATAAACAGCAGATTCAGGGCCACCGCCAATTTTTGTAAACGAAGTTCTGCGACGTTGTTCCGAAGTGGCGTACAAAATATCAGGATTTGAAGGATCCATCACAATGTTGTTCACCCCTGTATTTTCACTTATTTCAAGAATTTTCTTCCAGGTTTCCCCACCGTCTTCCGTTTTATATAGGCCACGGTCTCCACCCGTTCCCCAAACCGAACCTTCAGCAGCTACATAAACCACATTTGAATTCCGAGGGTCGATTACAATACCTCCTATCTGACGACTTTCTTTTAATCCCATATTTTTGAAAGACTTCCCGCCGTCCAGCGATTTGTAAACTCCATCGCCATATCCTAGCGCCCGCTGATGGTTATTCTCGCCGGTTCCTACCCAAACTACATTCGAATTATTTGGGTCCAATTCCACAATACCAATGGAATAAGCTCCATATTTATCGAAAACAGGTTTCCAGGTGGTTCCATTATTCGTGGTTTTCCAAACGCCACCGCTGGCTACTCCTACATAATATTCTTTGGGATTTTCAGGATTTACTGCAAAATCTGCAATCCTACCACTTGCCCATGCCGGGCCAATGCTACGAAATTTCAAACCATTTACCAGGCTGCTGTTGACAAATGATTTTTTCTCGTCCTTTTTCTCCTTTTCATCTTTTTTTGCATAAGTCATCGTTGCAGATAACATGGCGGCTACCAAAAGCCATACTAATTTTTTCATGTTCATATGTTTGTATTATTTTTGTTTTGTTTTATTAAATTTTTGTTTGAATTTCCAATGTATTTCGTTGATTTAAAGAAACAGAAAAATACAAAGGATAATATTTTTCAAACAGGATAAATGTCACATACAGAAGAAAAGATTGATTTACCAAAACATGATGACAATAATAATTGCCGGAATATTCCCTTTTGATAAACAAAATGAAAAAAGATGAAAAACTTTTACAGTTTATTCTGTCTGTTGATGTTTAACGGAAGAACCATTTATTATGGCTTGAAGTTTTCTAAGTATCGAATCAGAAATTAAGATTTTCTTTTAAATTTTTATACCCTGTTTTGCTGACTTTCAGTTTGGTTTTATCATGAAGAATTACAATATAAGACTCCTTCTCATATTGCTGGATTTCGTTTATTTCTTCAACCTTAACAATATACGACCGGTGAATACGAATAAAATTATTGGGATCGAGGCTGCCTTCGAAATATTTCATGGTTTTTTGTTTCATGTGCCTGCCATCGTGTGTGTAAATCATTACATAATCATCCATCGATTCGATATAACGGATCTGGTCAACCGGAATAATATGAATTTTATGACGATCCTTTACCACTACCCTTTCCAGGTATTCTTCTTTGGGAAAATCAGAAACTTTGTCCACAATATCATTTTCAACTCCTTCAGCTTTTACCCGTTCCAACACTTTTTCGACAGCTTCATTTAAACGGTCTTTGGAATAAGGTTTTAACAAATAATCAGCTGCGTTAAATTCAAAGGCTTTTAATGCGTATTGGTCGTAAGCAGTAGCAAAAATAATTTGCGGTTTGTGTTCCAGCAGTTCCAACAATTCAAACCCGGTGATTTTTGGCATTTGAATATCGAGAAATACCAGGTCCGGTTTTAACTCGTTGATCATTTTTATACCTTCAAAACCGTTTTCACATTCTGCAATAATTTCGATATTCTTGTTGTCTTTCAGAAACGACTTCATCAGGTTACGGGCCAGTTCTTCGTCTTCAACAATAATGGTGCGTAATTTTTCCGACATGTCAATAGTTATTTTTGAGGAATGGTTAAAGTTACGGTAAATTCTTTTTTATTGTCGTGCATTTTTAGTAAAAGGGGATTTCCATAAATGATCTCCAGCCTGTCGCGGATATTCCTCAGTCCAATTCCTTCACCTTTCTTTTTCAGCACATCCGGATCGTAGTTGTTTTTTATAGTTATTTCCAATACATCGTCGTTGCATTTGCAAACAGTTAATACATCTACCGGCTCAGTAGCTTCGTAAACACCATATTTAATGGCATTTTCATAAAGTGGCTGTAAAATCATATTTGGGATAGATGCTTTCATGCATTTTTCGTCCGTGTCAAAAAGCGGGTTAAGTTTATTTCCAAACCTTACTTTTTCGATGTTCAGATATAATTTATTATTCTCCAATTCCTGTTTTAGCGTTACTTTTTCGTTTTGATCGTGTTTTAATGAATACCGCATTAGTTGCGAAAGATTGATCACCATTTCCTGTGCTTTTTCCGGATCAGTCATCGTTAAAGAAGAAATACTGTTTAAGCTGTTAAATAAGAAGTGTGGATTGATTTGTGACTTTAACGCATGTAATTCAGCTTCTTTAACAAGCGCTTTAAGTTTCCCCTCGTTACGCAATTTTTCTTTAAAACCCTGGTAGTAATTAATCGCATAAAAGAATACCACGTAAACAACATACATCATGTAACCTCCCAGAATACGATAACCCATTCCCTGTTTTAGCTTGAATTCAGTAAGTGGATATACCAGTTTTAGCACTACTATTCCAAAATACATCCAAATAAAAACGATTATGGTAGCTGCAATTGCATGTGCAGTAATAATCCGGGATGCACTGTTGTTTTCCAGCGTACTGAATTTTATAACGTACCAGATTGCGGAACCAAAAACGGCAAACGAAATAAGAAATGTAAAAACTTCCAGGATAGCGCCTCCTGGTTCTCTGCCGTTGTTAAAAATTAAAAGTAATGCATAAGCTACTGCTGCAACTATCCAAAATACGGCATAATAAATTGCCAGTTTTGTATTTGTTAAAAAGGGGTGCCGAATATCCATTTTAGAAATGTTTTATTTCTATTCCGCCAAAAGCTGTAAAACCTTTAACAACCAAAGTTTTTGACGGATCGGGAACAATTTGATTGATCGTTTTTCCCCGTTTATCGGAAAAACCACCGAATACAGCGGTCACTTCATTTTTAACTGTCCAGTCTGGCGGTACTTTAAATCCGCAACCACCAAATATACTTACACAATCAATTACGGCGCCATTAGCAGATAAATGAGCTTGCCGTAAATCGTATTCGGTACCTCCAAATATCGATGTATTTTTTCCTCCGTAGAAATTCTGTGAGCTGACAAACACTTCTCTCCCTCCAAAAATGATAAAATCATCGAAATAATCCATTCCATATTTCCCGGGTTCGGGAATGCGTGGCTCGGTTCTCCTTCTGCCATGTGTAATAAGAAGTACCACGCCTATTCCAATAATCAGCAACGGCCAGCCAATTCTTCTTAATTCATAAGGTACTGTAATTATTTCCGGTAATAGGAAAAAACTTCCTAAAACAATAAGAACTGTTCCCGAAGTACGATTTCCACCGATGAGTGAAAAGATACCGATTGCAATTAACAACATTTGCCAGGAGATCAGAATGTCGTTCCAGACATCAGGAATAATATTCAATCTTTCAAGAATCCAAAAGCCGCCAAGAGCAATTAAAAACAGACCGAAATAAATTCGTTTATTCGAAGAAGCATGTCTTTCCATTTCTTTTTGAATTAGAATTCAATTTTAAAACCTTGCTTACATTATATCATTCGTGCAACCATAGCCACACCTATTCCTATCAACAACACAGGGAACAGCAAAGTTGCTGTTACTCCAGGTAAAAAGAACAGCCTGGGGAGTATAAACACAATGCCTACAACGATTAGTATTAAACCGCCGGAACGTTTTCCGGCCAACAACACCAAACCAACAATAATCAAAATCATAGGCCAGGAAAATAATATATGGCCCCAATTATGGAAAAAATGTCTGAACGGAAAATAAATGTTTTCCCAGAGTACTCTTGGGAACTCATAATAAAAACCCATTTTTTTAAGTAACCAGAAGACCCCGATCAGAATCAGGACAACTGCCAGAACGACGCGTGAATTATCCTTTCTTTGTGGTACGTTTTCCATTTCGAATGAATTATTGGTTATACAAATCAAAAGTAAACAACCAAATTATACCCGACACTTAACATTCGGTTAACATAGGGAATGTATCGGTAAAAAGAGTAATTCAAACAGAATTAAAATGAAAAAAACAGGAAGATTTCCTGCTTCTATGCTTTGTTTTGCTGTTTTGCCCATGAATCGCGAAGTGGTACTGTCCGGTTAAAAACCGGTTTTTCAGTAGTTGAATCCGGGTCAAGGTTAAAATATCCCAGTCTTTCAAACTGAAAATGATCCAGTGGCTTCGCATTTTTTACAAACGGTTCCAGGTAACAATCTGACTTAATTTTCAGCGAGTCAGGATTAAGGAAAGTTTTAAAATCCACATCTTTCTGTCCATCCGGGTTTTCGTGGTTAAACAACCGGTCGTACAACCTGACTTCAGACTTAATCCCTTCGGTTGCTGAAACCCAGTGCAATGTTGCTTTCACTTTTCTCCCGTCAGGTGAATTGCCTCCTTTTGACGCCGGATCGTAAGTACAATGCAGTTCTTTTATTTCCCCGCTTTCATCCTTGATAACATCGTTACAAGTAATAAAATAGGCATAACGTAACCTGACTTCAGTTCCCGGACTCAGCCTGAAAAACTTACGTGGCGGATCCTCCATAAAATCCTCACGTTCAATATATATTTCACGCGAAAACGGCACCTTTCGGGTTCCCATCGATTCATCTTCAGGGTTATTTACTGCATCCAACTCTTCCACCTCATTTTCAGGATAGTTGGTAATAACCACTTTTAACGGGTTAATAACACCCATTACCCTTTGTGCCGTTTTATTTAAATGCTCGCGCACACTGTATTCAAGTAAAGATACATCAACTACTCCATCTACTTTTGTAACGCCAATCCTGTCGGAAAAACTGCGAATGGATTCCGGCGTATAACCTCTTCTGCGTAATCCTGAAATTGTTGGCATCCTTGGATCATCCCACCCGTTAACATGTTTGTCTTTAACCAACTCCAGCAGTTTACGTTTGCTCATCACCGTATAATTTAGGTTTAACCTGGCAAATTCAATCTGCCGTGGTCGATAGTCGGTTTCCTGTAGCTGATCCACAAACCAGTTATACAACGGACGATGAACTTCAAATTCGAGGGTACAAATTGAATGTGTTATTCCTTCCCAAAAATCGCACTGTCCATGGGCGAAATCATACATTGGGTAAATACACCATTTATTACCTGTACGATGATGATGTGCTTTCATAGTCCGGTAAATGATCGGATCGCGCATGTGCATATTTGGTGAAGCCATATCTATTTTTGCCCGCAATACTTTCTCTCCTTCATTGAATTCTCCAGCCGTCATCCGTTCAAAAAGATCAAGATTTTCAGTAATTGATCGATTACGATACGGACTTTCTACACCTGGTTTTTGCGGGGTTCCTTTTTGACTGCTAATAGTTTCCGCATCCTGGTCATCGACATAAGCTTTACCATCATTTATAAGTTGAACAGCAAAGGCATGGAGTTTTTCAAAATAATCGGAAGCATAATACAAGCGGTCTTCCCAATCGAAACCAAGCCAATGCACGTCTTCCATTATTGAATCGACATATTCAGTATCCTCTTTTGAAGGATTGGTGTCGTCGAAACGAAGATTGCATTTACCGTTATACTTTTCGGCAATGCCAAAATTAAGGCAGATCGATTTTGCGTGACCAATATGCAGATAACCGTTGGGCTCCGGGGGAAACCGAGTATGAACACGTTTATTATTTTTCCCTGCCTTCAGATCTTCATCGATCTGCAAATGAATAAAATTTGCCCTTTTCGTAATTTCGGCATTCGTGTTATTATTATTCTCAGCCATAATTTTTTTCCCTTTACAACTTGTTACAAAAGTGGTTGATTAAAATACCCTGCCAGTCTGTTTTAAAATTATTCGAATAAACACACAGTTTGCAAAATTAAAAAATGATTTGTGAGAATGATTCACCGTCAGATAATTTATCGTGTTTGGTATCAAATTGTTAATTTCGCCGAAAAAACAGATGGGTACGATAAGGATCGAGGGGATGCATTTTTATGCTTTTCACGGGCATTTTGAAGCTGAACAAATTGTAGGAAACGAGTTTACCGTGGATGTGAAGATAAAGACTCATTCACAAAGCACTGCAGAATCGGACAAACTTGAAGATGCATTAAACTACCAATCGGTTTATGAGATCATAAAAAAAGAGATGGAGATAAAATCGAGGTTACTTGAAAATGTAGCCCATCGTATTTTAAATGCTTTATATACTCAATTTCCATCCATCAGAAAAACATCCGTCAAAATTTCAAAGATAAATCCTCCTATGGGTGGTGAGATTGAAAAAGTGAGCGTCACATTAAAACGTTAACGTTAACAGTCCTTTCCCTGCTAAATTATATGTTATTAAATACTTAATCAAGCTGACGATTCCTAACATTTGTCAACTTTTTCAAACATATTATTCGTAAATTCGAAAAAAATTAAAACGAATAAACAATGTTCATAAATCTTAATCACCTGAATGAAGGAAGTGCTGTAAAAAGCCCGGGAAATGAGCAAAAAAAATCGTTGAACGAGGGAGAAAACCCAAGATCTGAAAATAAAAATGATATTAGTTCTACCTGGCAGAGAGCACGTGTACAAACGCATGTGAACCTCAATTGGACAAGGCTGAGGAAGTAATTTCTTTTTCGGGGAAGTATTGTTAAAATTGCAATTTTTTTTAGCTTTGCGTTTCGAAAATTAAACCAGTTCTTTTTCGAGTGGCTAGTCCCGAATTTCGGAAAAAACCGTGTACGGATTTCGATAAACAAAATTTTGGTTCCTTGGCCGAGTGGCTAGGCAGCGGTCTGCAAAACCGTGTACGGCGGTTCGAATCCGCCAGGAACCTCAACTAAATAATCTTTTACAAAAACTGTAAAGTTGAAATTCAGAGATTTTTTATTCCTTTTAGAAATAAGCAAAATCTGCAAAAAAGATCACTTTTGCGATATTTCTTTTTAAACCAATAATAAAAAGGGATCCCAATTAGTACCGTTAGAATTGCAATTGTTGATTCAACCGGTCGTTCCAAGATAAGCCAAAATCAACATTAAAATACCAGACACAATATAAATATAATTTGCACAAACGGATAACCCCATAGTTTAACTTTGCTTTTCCGCTTTTCCGTAATTTAAAAACACCAAAAACTGCCAGCACGGGAAAAATTCCTAACGAAAATCCCATATAAACCAGTATTTGCTCAAATGTTCCCGATAAAACCAGTATTATTGAAATTGCACTTTGTAATAAGAATGCGCCATACAGGCACTTTATATTTTGGATGAACTTTTGCGGCAAATGGGAAGAAATAACCTTCTTTTGCCATTGAATAATAAACACGGGGGCCAAAAATAATAAATGCGCTTAATGAAGAAATCAATGCAAAAGCAATAAAAAATGAAATTACTGTTTCTGCTATTTGTCCAAATGCTTTTTTAGCAGCCAGTCCGGCAATTTCAGGCACGCCCTGCATTTCCCTGGCCGGAATTGCATAAACAAAAAACATTCAACAAAATATATAAAACCATTACAATTCCAGTTGATATAAGCAATGATTGCGGAATATTCTTTTTAGGTGATTTGATTTCAGAACCAATATATGTCGCTGAATTCCATCCACTGTATGCAAACATTATAAACATTAACGACAAACCGATTGATTTCCATCCTGCAAACGAAAAATTAAAAGCATCTGAATGATACAGATTCTGAAAACTACCTTTGCCAAATAATAAACCCGCAAAAATTATAGCCATTATCAAAGCTACTTTCAAAACTGTTAATATATTTTGAACTTTGGATCCAAAAACTATTCCACGGGAATGAATTAATGTAAACACTAAGAATAATAAAAACTGCAACTAATTTTTTAAATATCACCGGGTCAATCCCCAGTAGATGGAATTAAAGTATTATATAATTCGGGCCAAACAACTGAAAAATATTCTGCTGAACCAATGGCAGAAGCCGCAATAGGAGCAGAAAAACCAACAATAAGCGATAACCAGCCGCTTAAAAATCCAGGCAAAGGATGAAATTGTCGTGTAATAAAATAATATTCTCCTCCGGCTTCAGGATATGCTGCTCCCAACTCGCCAAACGAAAATGCACCACAAAATGCTATTATTCCACCAACTAACCACAAAGCAAGCATTAATAGTGGGTTTCTCAAATAAACCATAATATAGCCAGTGGTGGTAAAAATACCGGCACCAATAATATTAGCAACCACAATATTGGTGACTGTGAATAATCCAACCTGTCTTTTTAGCTTTCTTTCTGAATTATTCAAAATTCTGTTTTTATGTTTTTGTTATCTGAACGGTTCGATAATCTTCTGTTTTCTGCAGCGAAAAATTATTCCTTTTTTTATAGCTAATTGAAATACCGGAACGACTGCTTTTATCAAATGTAGTAGTATAATTATCCAAACTTTCAATATAATCGAGAAATTCAGTAATCCCTGAAACTCTCATTGTGATATTATGCGCAATAAAACATCCACCCGGGACAAGTTTTGGATCCATTGCTTTAAAATATTTTTTATACCAGAATTTATCAGCATCGCTAAACACAAAATCGTATTTACCAGGTAATTCCGGAACAATCTCATGAGCATCGCCTAATCGCATATCAATAAATTTAGAAACACCAGCTTTTTTAAAATTTGCTTTTGCCTGTAAAAACTCTTTTATCAATTTCAATTGTAATTAATTTTCCACCTGTTTTACTAAGAGCCCAGGCCATCCAAATTGCCGAATGCCCGGTTGATGTACCAATTTCAACTGCATTTTTATAATTATTTTTTACAATTAAATCATATAATATTTTACCATCGGAAAGTGGTACATTCATGTCTTTCCAGTTATTGGCATTTTCCTCCAAGAAATGATTTTATTTTTTTATCCAGATCGTTTTCAACAGGCGGATATTGCGCATTACTGACATTAAAAGAAAATAATCCTATTAACAAATTAAAAAGTATTTTAATTTTCATTCCTGATTTTTTATTGTTTTCAATAAAGTTAAAATAATTATTTAAATTGAATTAATTTCCTTAAAATGAATTGATACTATTCATAAATTTAACTGACACTAATTATAATATTCTAATTATAAATTAATCATTAAAAAATCAATAAAAGAATATATTATTTGTTTGTATGTTACAAAAATTAATTACTTTTGTAATGCATTTGGGATTCATCCCATATTGTGTGTTTGGGGGTTAACATTTAGGAAGGAGGCTGTTGAGCCTCCTTCTTTCTTTTATAAACATCAGTAAATCAACCTACTTTAATAAAAACAAAAAACACCTAAAATATTTTTCAAGTGCTTTTGCTTGTATAGTAAATGAAAATTACCTTTCCCCTGATAACCTCAAATACTTAGCAGGATAAAATTTATTGATTTTTATTAATACTAAAGTTCTTTAAGACAAACGGCAGCTCCTCCACCCGGAGCCAGATATAAATCAATTGCAGAAGATGCATCAACCTCTTTTTTTTCGATTGAAATCGGATACGGATTAGTTTTCCAATCAGAGGTCGGAGTATCTTTGAAAATTTTAGCCCGGTATTTTTTCCCCTTTTCCAGGAAGTCCAGTTTCAATGTCAGGTTACGCGAATTTTCATCAGTGATGGCTCCGACATACCAATCTTCCGAATATTTGTCTTTTCTTGCCGTCATCACATAATCACCGATTTTACCATCTAAAATGATTGTTTTAGCCCAGTCAACCGGGACAAGCTCTATAAACTCAAAAGCGGGATTATTGTCATAATCTTCAGGCAGGTCAGAAGCCATTTGCAGCGGGCTGTAAATAACCACATAAAGAGCCAACTGTTTTGCCAAACTTGTTACCCTTGTTTGAGGGTGAGCAGGATTAGTAAAGTTAAATGTACCAAAAGTAAAATCCATTGGTCCGGCCAGGCCACGCGTAAAAGGAACAATACAGGTATGCTCCGGGATTTCACCATCGGCTGACCAGGCATCATATTCCTGTCCACGAACACCTTCCTGTGTCATAAAATTGGGATAAGTACGTTCCAGACCAGTTGGCATAACAGGTTCATGATTATCGACCATGATTTGATATTTTGCTGCCGTTTTAACTACTTTCAGAAAATGACGAACACCATATTGACTACTGTGTCGTTCCTTTTTGTCTAAAAGAGCATTAACATAGCCGGTTTTAACTGCATGGATACCATGTGTCCGCAAAAAAGCAAATGCAGAATCCAATTGATTTTCGTAATTAATAGTTGCTCCTCCCGTTTCATTATGACCAATAATTTCAACGCCTCTGGCTGCTGCATATTTTACAATAGCGTCAATATCGTAATCGGGATATGGTTTGGTAAAACTAAATTTGTCCCCGTTGGCCACCCAATCGCCATCCCAGCCATAATTCCAACCTTCAACCAAAACACCAGGAATATGATGCGTCGCTGCAAAATCGATGTACTTCTCTACATTTTTTGTTGTTGCACCATGTTTAGGCCCCTGCGACCAGGTATATTTTTCCATATGCATGCCCCACCAAATACCAATATATTTTTCAGGATGAATCCAGGAAGTATCTTCTATTTTAGAATGTTGATTCAGGTTCAGCATAATCCGTGCATTGACCAGCTGGTTCAGATCGTCGGCCAAAACAATAGTACGCCATGGTGTTACAAACGGTGCTTTTGTATAAACTTTTACTCCTGTTGACCACGGAGTTAAATCCGCTTTCAGCGTGGTTCCTTATTGCCGGGTAGAGAATACGTTCGGCATAATCAACCGCAGCTGCTTCGTGTAAAAGAATGTATTTGCCATCAGAAGTTTCAATCGTTACCGGCGTAGTTACTGTATCTAATTTACTGATGGAATTCTTTTTCCAAAGCACCTCATAATATTCACCTTTATAAGCTGGAATCGACCAGGCAGAATCGTTTGAAACCAAAGCGAACTCAGTTAATTCATCTGTGATCTCGAACGCTTTCAGATTCTCCTGTTCGGGAAATTCATAGCGAAACCCGACTCCATCATCAAATACACGAAATACCAGATTCAACAATCGTTGTTTACCTTTTTCTTCCTGTAAATTGATTTTTAACTCGTTGTAATGATCCCGAACATCAATTCCTTCTCCCCAGATTTGTTGCCATGTTTCGTCGAACGAAGTCTTTGAAACACCAGTTAGCTTAAACCCGGCGTAAAATGAATCACCGGAATCAAGCAAAAAACCTAATTGCGAAGGTTTTAAAATTTCCTTCCCGTTTTTCTGAACGGAATAAAGTGGGATTCCATCTGTCAAAGAAAATGTAACAACGATTTTTCCATCCGGCGAACTTAATTGTTCGTTTTTGTTGCTACTACAAGCATAAAAAAAAGTTACAATAATCAATAAACAATTGATTATCAAAATTCTGTTTTTCTCATATTTATTAGTCTTATTATCTAACTCCCGGATATCCGGTTGATTGCTGAATATTTTCGTTTCTTTCAAGTTCTAATTGCGGAATTGGCTGAACATACGACTCATCACCTTTCCAGGTAATATTGCCATGCCTTGTTTCTTTATAATATGCAGCCTCTTCAGACCCGATTCTCCATCGACGAACATCCCACCACCATTGTCCTTCGGCAAATAGTTCGGCCCAACGTTCGTATTCAAGAACATTATGTGCCAAATGATCATTTTCATCGACTGTTTTAGTGCGGTCATCCAGGCTTTTATAATCGTACAGACTAGGAGAATCAGGTGGAAATCCGTAAGCACGACGATGAACTTTATTGATATATTCCAACGCCGTTGTCTGGTCATCATCTTTTATCAATTCAGCATAGAGCAAATAAATATCCGCTAAACGAATAATTGGATAATTGGCATCACTGCTCTGGTTTTTACCATATGGGGCCGGCCCCATTTCAACACCTCGTATATTAGTAAACTTACGGTGCTGCCATGTTAGTAAATCAGGTCGGTTATTTACCTCCAGCGAACGGTCGTAATAGGTTATTTTCCCTTTGTCATTAATATATTCGTCAACATAGGGTTGTCCGGCACATAACATTAAACGGGGATCAACAAGATCTTTGTTACTCTTCAAATCCATACTTTCCTGACGATAATTGGGATCTTCCGTTTGATATGGATAATTATCTATCGAACGGGGTTTAGTTGAAACATAAGCTGGATCAAAAGTTCTCCTTGGTATAGTATCGCCGCCAATACCGGAAAAGCCAAACCTTTTAATGTTCGCATCATGTATGAAATTATTGCCCCATTCACTACTTTTCTTCGAAGTAATTACATCCAGCTCTTTTGTAAGAGGATCAACAGCACCCTCCACATTCTTTCTGAAACGAATATCGAGGTCCATGTACCAGGGTGCCATTACCATTGGCATGCCACTACCTGTAGTATAACCTGCCCACGGACCGTTTTGATTCCAGTTAATTGTCATACTTAACTCATACAACGATTCGGAATTAAACTCATTGGCGTCATTACCATAAAACATATCCTGGTAAACTTCAGGCGTTGCCAACTTTTTACCACTATTATTAATGATATCTTCCATAAGTGTTTTGGCTTTTGTCTTATTCTCAGGGAAAATATAAAGCGACTGCATATAAACTTTTGCCAGCAAACCTTTTGCTGCCCATTCAGAAGCACGGTATTTATCGTGATGCCCCGTTAACAGCGGAATGGCTGTTTCCAGATCTTTAATTACAAAGGCCCAGGTATCTGTAACTGTGGCCCTTGCCCGTTTCATCCCTTCAAGATCGGTTGCCACTTTGTCGAATATCGGGAATCCCCAGCCATCTGGTTTTAATTCAAAAAATATTTGTCCGTGCCAGTATGCCAAAGCGCGGTTGAACATTGCCTGACCAAGCATATAATCCAGTTGAGCCTGTTCATCTGCTGTTGAATATTCCGTCCGGTAATTTTCAATTGCCTCAATTGCTGTGGTAGACAAATTCGCCCATTTGCAAATATCAACATACATTTGCGTTGTATATCGACTGTTAACGTCAGTATAATTATCCATGCTGGTTCCACGTTCGTCGTAAGAACCGTAAGTATCTGTGGTGTGGTCATACAAATAAATTCCCATTGGGAACCAGTAGAAAGCATACATTCCTATACCGTAAGGGCCTGCATAAGAAGAAGTAAGAACCAAATCCACCTGCTCAAGAGTCGCCGGAAAATTGTCGGGCGACAGAGTTTGCTTGTTTGAAATATCGAAGAAATTCTTACAACTAACCATTGTCAGGATCAATATTGTGAGAGTCGCATATTTTATAGTTTTTTTCATAATACTCAATGTTTTGTCATATCCTTATTAAAACGTTAAATCGACTCCAAGCGAAATGAGACGAGACGGTAAATAACGATTTTGATGATCCACTCCACGCATAAGTACACCACCTCCAATTTCCGGATCGATACCTGAATATTTAGTAAGCGTAAATACATTTTGTACGCTTGTGTAAACCCTAGCATTGTTAATAGCTACTTTTTCAGTAATTTTTTTAGGCAAAGTATAACCAACAGATAAATTTTTCAGCTTCAGATAATTACCTCTTTCTACCATATAACCCGAAACGGTGGAATAGTTTTTATTGGCAGCTCCATCACCTATAAACGAGCCATTATCATCAACATATCCTACCCGCGGATAATTAGTAACAGTTGTATTATTAACACCAAAATTCGACGTTTTGAAAATATCGGCAGTAGTATTATCAGAACTAAACATCTGGGTGTAGGGCTTTACCAGGTTCATAATATCAAATCCGTAAGCACCTTGAAAAACGGCACTCAAATCAAAACCCTTATATTTCATATTGATATCTATTCCCAAAAACATTTTTGGCCACGGATTACCAATAAACTGTCGGGAAAGTGGAGTCACCCGGCCTTGGCCGTTATCATCAAAAATCAGGTCCCCAATCCCGGTTTGTTGCTTTTGATAATAGATGCCAATGGGTTGTCCATCCAGATTGAGCGGTTGCCCTGTTACAGGATCAAAACTTGTGTGATCGGAATTTTGCTCCCGCCAGGCATCCAAAGCACGTTGGTTGTATTCATTTACCTGATCCTGGTTGTGAAAAATCCCCAGCACTCTATAGCCATAAAACATACTCATTGGATAACCATCTTGTGTCCGGGCAATTAAATTCCATGTATTATCTAATCCTTCGTCAATAGGATTTGCACCCGGTTCATCGCCGATTCTTTTCACCAAATTCTTATTAAACGAAGCATTTGCATTAATCGAATATTGAAAACCATGTTTTTTATCAGTCCAACCAACTGTAATTTCGTGACCCTGATTTTCAACCAACCCTGCATTGAAATACACAGGCACTGTATTTGCCGGATCATCGCTGCTGAAATAATAACTCATTCCTGCCGACAACGGTAGATCGCCGCGATAAAGCATGTCTTTTGTCTGTCGGTTGTAATAATCGTACGATGCAGTCAACCGATTTTTAAAGAAATTTAAATCGAGACCGACATCAATCTGGTTTACTTCTTCCCATTTCAAATTCTCATTTCCAAAAACAGCCAGCCAATATCCGGCCTGCTGCGTTGATGTACCATCAAAGGAATGGCTGATGCCAGTCCCCGACCAGGTGGATTGGTACATAAACTGGGGAACACTTACATCATTACCCAGAATACCCCAACTTGCCCTTATTTTTGCATTATCAAGCCAGTTTTTGGTTTTCGATTTCACAAACTCTTCTTCACTAATACGCCAACCTACATTTACTGAAGGGAAATATCCCCATCGGTTTGCACCCACAAAACGGTCAGAAGCATCAGCACGGAAATTCGCTGTCAACAGGTATTTGCTTAAATAACTGTAATTTATACGCCCAAAAAACGAACCTCTCCGTTCAATAGGTAAATTATCGGAAGCATCTTTGGTTGGACCTGCTGATGATAAAGCGATGGATTCTGCAACAGGAATTGCAAAATCATACGCCGTTACACTCAGGTTGTAACCATCGCGTTTCCAGAATTCCGTACCCGCCATTACTTTAAAACTGTGATTGTCAATCTTAGTATCGTATGTAAGTACCGAGTTAAACATCAGGTTTTGCATTGTGCCGGCATAAGCATTTAAATGTTGCGGGCTCACTTGTACCGGGCCAAAATCACGAAATTCAGTAAAAGTGTTTTTTGAGAATCCGGTAAATTCACCGGCCCCAGTTCTCTTTTAAATCCAGCTCTTTTATAAAAGTGATGTTTAAATAAGCCTGCGCATTCAAGGCATAATTATTATCATTAAAAACATGGAAAGCATCTTCCAGCCCGGCAAAGTTAGGCCCGCTACCTGCTTTATCATTTGTTTTGGCAAAATTCCTGTTTTCATCATAAACAGGGGAAACCGGTACAGTTCTAAATGGAATAGTATGATTATATATTGAAGAAGAAATAGCAGGATTCGTTTTTACTGCACTCCCGTAAAGTGATTCCCCAATAGTAACATGATCACTAAATTTATAGTCTATATTGTTTCGGAATGAAAACCGATCGGCTCTGGTGTCAAGATAAACACCTTTTTCCCCTAAGTAACTGCCAGACAAATAGAAGCTGGTTTTTTCTGTTTTTGATGCTACCGAAAGGTTGTATTCCTGTTCAATTCCTGTGCCGAACATAACATCCATCCAGTTGGTATCTGGAAGGTCATTAATACTTGTAGCACCAAGAACATCTAAAGTATTGCCGGTTCCGAAAGCATCGCGGGCCCGAATCCAATCGGCAGTATTCAGTAATTTTATGTCGGTTGTAATATTCCGGGCACCAAAACGGGCATTAGCATTGATAGTAGCTTTCTCGCCCTCTTTACCTCTCTTAGTGGTTATCAGTATTACACCTCCAGCCGCCCGGGAGCCATAAATAGCGGCTGATCCGGCATCCTTCAATATTTCAACAGACGCAACATCCCGCATATTGAAATTAAAGCCGGTACCCTGTGGAACACCATCTACAATGTACAGAGGACTCATACCATTGAGAGAACCTGCCCCACGAATAATGATATCAGCTGCGCTACCCGGAGTACCTTCACTTTTAGTTACCATTACTCCTGCGGCCATTCCGCTTAATGATTCGGCCAAACTTTTTGATGAGAAATCTTTTATATCGTCTGCCTGCACTGATGTTATCGAACCAGTTAGTTCCGATCTTTTCTGAGTTCCGTAACCAACTACCACCACTTCATCTAACGATTGTACATCTTCCTGTAAAGTAACCGGATAAACATTTTTTCCTGCGGTAACAGTTTCCTGGTACGGTTTATATCCAATGTAAGAAATATTCAGTGTGCTTCCAACAGGGGCAGACAATTTGAAATTACCATTCACGTCGGTTACAGTTCCTTCAACCATATTACCTGAAACTGTAACGGTAACAGATGCTCCAATTATGGTTTCATTATTTACGTCGGAAACAGTTCCCGTTATTGTTTTAGTTTCCTGCGCATAACCGCTTGTACTATAGAAAAAATAGAACACGGTTAATGCAAAAAAAACAATAGTTTTTAGTTTATTCATGAAAATTTAGTTGTATGGCTTAACAAACTGAAAGAAAAAGCGAAGCGTTAAAACCTCGCTTTAACTTTATTAAAACTACATTATTTATTTTATGGACTTAAATACTTTGGTAGTTTCTGAAGAACCGTCGGCTTTTATTGCTCTGTGGATATACAGACCACTCACAGGTTCTCTTGAAAGTTTTACGCCGAGTATATTGTAGTATTCATTAGCAACAACAGGAACATCTGCTTTTATGAGATCTGAAACCCCGGTAACAACCATACAAGGCAATGTATATCCTTTTTCAGGCGTATTATTGGAAAAGAACAGCCCTCCTTCATAATCGTCACTCCAAACCTCAGCGCTTGTCTTGGTCCCTGTATAAGGAAGCGTTCTAAAAATAGCTCCTGTTCCCGGATCGATTTGTGTAGCTGCAGGTATTTCCGGAGGCCACATCCACCATCCGGCTCCCGGGTTATCGCTAGTGTATTCAAACCCAAAAACCTGACCATAAATATAAACAACAGAATCAATACCTGTGGCAGAAGTAACATTCATGGTACTTGCCATTTGTATAATATTCCATGTAGCACCATAAATATTTCCACTAATTTGTTTTAAGCGGTTAGTTCCGCCGCTTACATCGCCAAAATTTGTCCACTTATTGATTGCAAGAGCACGAGTTGCACCAGTCGCTGTTGGGGTTCCTTTTAACCACTCTTCCCATGGGGTTCCGGTAACATCAACTGCAAAAGTGAAGGTTTCATCTGCCTCAATGTTATTGGAAGTAGCAAAAGCACCCTGTGCACAGTCCCATTTTTGCAATATGATAATGACCCGCATCTTTTGGATTGTTAAGTGTTTGTGATTTTGAAACCGTCACAATCATTAATAATAAAAAAGCTAATAAGGTAAATTTTTTCATATTGTTTAAATTTGATTAATAACTAATGTAAAGATAGACAGAGAAAGGGGAGAAAATTGAACACTTCAGAAAAATATAGACTTGTTTTTTATTTACACTACTGATATTCAATCAAATAAACTTATTTCTTATCAATAAAATATAGATTTAAAACATGTATAACTAACTATAATAGTCCCGAAATAAAGCTAATATCGGTTTGTAAAGAAGTGCCAATTTAGAAAGTTCCAAATCAATTTGTACATTCAACTTCCGGTTTAAGAAATATTAAAAAGCATGAGAAAAAAATACATATTTATACCCGTCTTTATTTTATTTTCCATTTTGCATCTGAGCGCGCAAAGCATCTCGTTTCCCGATGATGAAAACGAACGGGGTTATTTTGATCGTCTCTATCTGCGTTATGAAGCCGAAGCCGGAAAATGTGAAACTAACGGAACATTTTTAGAACCTACTTACGATCAGCGTGAACTGCAAAGTGAAGCTTCCAATCAATCAGCAGTTCAGCTAATTGCAAAAAATTCTTATGTCCAATGGACAAACGAGAAAATTGCTGATGGCCTGACCATTCGCTTTTCGTTACCTGACAACACTGAAGGAAAAGGTACAACAGGAAATTTAGCTTTATATGTAAACGGCGATTCTCTGCAAGAAATTACGTTGAATTCCTATTGGGCATGGCAGTACATTTTAAAAACCGGGAACAAATACCCGGATAATTTGCCCGATACTTCTACCAAATTTCCCCGAATGCGTTTTGATGAAATTCACCTGAAATTATCTAGTAAAATTCCGGTAAATGCTACATTCAAACTGGTAAAAACCGATGAAAATAACACACCTTATACCATCGATTTTGTTGAACTGGAAGAAGTTCCTGAAGCTGTCACTTTTGAATCAATAACTGATGAAAATAAAGTTGAATATTCTCCTGACGATGGAAAGCTTCAGTATTTTATTTCAGGAAATGCAGGGAAAACAATTTTTCTACCGGAAGGGAAATATGAAGTTGATAACCGGATTTATATTACAGGAGATAATACAAAAATAGTTGGTGCAGGCATATGGTACACCGAGATTTACTTTACTGCCTCGTCAGATGACAAAAGCACCTACGATCAACGTGGAATTGAAACAAATAACAGCAATGTTGTTCTTGAAGGTCTGTATCTGAACACCATAAATAATAAACGATATTATAATCAGGATGATCGTTACCAGGTAGGTAAAGGTGTTATGGGAAGTTTTGGCTCAAATTCAACCATAAAGAATGTTTGGGCTGAACATTTTGAATGCGGGGATGGATCGACGGTGCAAATAATCTAACAATTCAGCATTGCCGTTTCCGTAATAATTATGCTGATGGCATTAATCTTTCCTACGGCAGTAAAAATTCAACGGTTGAACATTGTCACTGCGTAATAACGGCGACGATGATATGGCAACCTGGTCGCGTGCCGACAGGTTATGTGAAAATAACACTTTTCGGTTTTGCACATCAGAAAACAACTGGCGAGCTTCAGGACTGGGTTTTTTTGGTGGGAAACAAAACGAAGCTTATAACATTGTCATTATTGATCCAATGGAAGCCGGATTTCGTGTTACCTGCGATTTTCCGGGAATGCCCTTCAGTACTGACGGGTACAGTGAATTTTATAATATTTCGGTTTATAAAGGTGGTGTAGCAAGCGGAACAATAGGCATAAGTGGCGATTTATGGGGAAACCAGCAGGGCGCTTTACACATCAACAGCAGTTCGCAATACGATTTACAAAATATTAAAATTTATAACATCGATTTTTATGATTCCAAAAACAATGCAGTTTTTATTGGGAGTGGTTCCAAATATATCAGAAACCTTATTTTGAAGGATATTCACATTAACGGAACCGGACGGTACGGATTGTACTTTTATAATACCAAAGGCAACGGAACATATTGTAACATTCAATACGAAAATATTGGGGCAGCCACCAATACCAATGCAATTCCGTCGTCGTTTAGTTTTACTGAAGATTGCAGTACTTCATCAATTCAAATAAAGAAAACACCTGAAATACAGGTTACCGCAGAAGACGGAACATTAAAAATAACCGGAAAGAGAAATACTTCAGTTTCAGTTTATGATGTTTTAGGTAGAAAATATTATCAAACTTCAATTCTGTCCAAACCAACCATTATCTCCAACTTAATTTCGGGAATTTATATTGTTCGATGGAACAATTATCACAGCATGAAAGTTTTTGTCCGTTAACAGGTCCTAACAAAAATGCTTATTGCGTTTTGACTGAAAATAACTCCAGTTAGCTATTTCAAATCGATTTTATTTCCAGAACCCTCTGTTTAAATTGATCTGGCCGGCATTTTGCCTTACTTTTGATTTTTGTTTTATAGGCGTAAATTGTATTCACTGAATAATCCAGAAAACTGGCAATTTTTTCATTGTCGTTTATTCCCAAACGAATCAAAGCATAAATTCTCAAATCGGAATTCAACAACTCTCCATCTTTCAATTGAATTTGCTCTTCATCCTTAAGCAACTTGTTGAATTCATTAACAAAATCGGGGAACAGCTTCAAAAATATCTGGTCGAACCGTTCGAACAAAGCCTCACGTTCTTTATGAACATCCAGGGTTTCAGGGAAACTTTTCAGCTGACTGTACTGTTTTGCTGCTACTTTTTGGATCACCCACTTTTCCAGCTTTTCCAGCTTTTCAATATATTTTGAATTTTGATTGAAAAAATAGGCAATATATTCATCCTTGATTTTGTTGGCTTCCGTAAGTTTATTATTTGAATCCTGAATCGTTAGCCGTGCAATATTCGCCTTTTGAGTGATCTCCTGATGATGATTAACGCAACAAACAACGCAATGACTAAAATTGAAATAAAAACAGAACAACAATCATTCTGTCTCGCTGATTTTCAATGATGTTGATTCGTTCTCTTTCAATAATAGGCAAAATATGTCCTATCTCAATCTGCCGGTGTCGCGCATTATAAAATGATGCATCATCCAAAGCTTTTCTGATATATTTAACAGCCGGGCCAATTTCTCTTTTTTCGTACAACAACTGAGCTAAATTTCTTAGTGCAACTGTTTCCTTTACCGACGATTTAATATCAGCTATGGCTGCCTGGATCAAATATTCTTCAGATTTTTCTTTTTTACCTTGCAACCCTAAAATATATGCAATACTTGAAGTTGCAATAGCCAGGTCATGTTCAGAATAATTACGGCTGTCAATCATTTTATGAAAAGCTTCCAATGCCCCTTCAAAATTATCAGACTTCATATGTTTCAAACCAACTGCAGCCCAATAACGTGCCGTACCATTGGGTAAAAGAACAATGGCCGAATCAATTATTTGACTGCCAATTTCATTGTACTTTTTTCTAAACCCCTCAGAGTTATTATAATCGCCTAAATCGAAATACAATCTCGATTTACAAGTAAAATATTCAATTTTAGTTTCCATGCTGCAACCGTCCATGTCCAAAGAAGTTAACACGTCGGAAGCTTCCTTAAATAACCCTGAAGACAGGTAACAAAAGCCTAATTTTACCTTGGATGAAATAATTTTATCTCTCTCGTTTAAAGCCGATGAAATACGGATAAGTTTTTCAACGTAAACATAAGCAGAGTCATAGATATATGAACGGTACTCATCAAACATCTCTCCATACAACAAGTATAATTGTCGGTTATCATTTTGAGTCTGGTTAATTTTCTCTTTTATTTTCCAGATATGATCTTCCTTTTGATTGTCGTATTCCGATTGACAAGAAATATAATAATCAAGAGAATCCAAAGATGCTATTTGCGCAAAAGAATTTGGAACAGCAAGTACAAACGAAAATAATATTAGAAAAAGCAGTGTCTTCAAAATAATCAGGTAAAGATTGTATTGATGTTGGTAAAGGTAAAACTTTCCACAAAAAACAAACCAAACAAATTCATGCTTCCCATATCTAAAATTGCAAATCCGATCAGAAGTAATTTAATGCTTTAAAATTGTTTTAAAAAGATCCTGTACCAAAGAAGAAACAATGCTCCGAAAAAGTGTAAGAAAGAGCATCCATTTTGGATAAATATCTTTAGAACCTTATCATGAATTTTATGCCAGCCTGACTATTTTGAGCCATATAATTATGAAAATGACAGGGAGCAATTTCAATAAGAACCTTGTTTGAGGCATTATCTATTATACTATTAATTCTGCCAACTCTTGATGAACCGATAATTAGAATTGGTAATCCTATTACTGTAACTGGTATTCCCACTATTAGCATTATAATTCCAGCACCAGCGGTAAAAGAACCACCAAAATTCCCTGACCATGCAGAACTAAACAGTGCGTATCCTACAATAGATGTAATAGGTCCCCCTATTGATAATATTGCACCGGTTTTTTTCAATTTTTTTGCTTTTATTAAATAAGTATTCAATTCTTCAACTGAAGCCTGCTCTAAATTTTTATGCTGTGAATATAAATTCTGTCCCTGACATGTAAATTCAAACAGAAAACATAATAATCCAATAACAGTGATTTTTTTCATGGTGGTTAATTTTTTGGGGTTACAAGCTATTTACAAAATTATCGTCAAAAGCAATGGTTTAACATCAGGAGTTATTGCAAGTATTTTGGAACATTTACGAATCTTACGACACTAAAGGCACTTTGATACTGGATTTCCAAGCTCAATAAGAAGTTTTTTTCTGCTGTTCTAAGTAAAAAAATACTCGAAAAACAGCAAACCGAGAGACTAAAAGCTTCCTTTTTAGCCACTCATAGAACTTCCCGACGACTGTCGAGACAGGCTTCTCGTCCCTTTCCCTGAGCCACTCATGGGACTCGAACCCACGACCTGCTCATTACGAATGAGCTGCTCTACCAACTGAGCTAAAGTGGCAAATTAAACGGATGCAAATTTAGGAATTTTGCGCATTCTTTTTCATTCACAATAAAATTTCACCATGTTCTTTAAAAAAACTCATTTTAAATTCGCTTGCGCACTGGAGTACGTTTGATGAAATTTTCATTTTCAATATCTTTAAACGCTTCCAACAAAATTCATTACAATCACCTGCATATCTGTTTTTAACATTTTTTAAAGATCTCCGCAAGTCTGAATACAGAACTTATGCCAGCGAAATAGTTCTTAATTCCTATTTTTGTCCAAATTTAATTTAGAAACAAAATGAAAGAAGCAGAAATTTTCACCTCAAGAGGAACAATGAAAGTGAAATTTTACGAGGAAGATGCACCGATTAATGTGGCAAATTTTATAAAACTTGCTGAATCGGGCTTTTACGATGGACTTACTTTTCATCGTGTAATTCCCGACTTTGTTGTTCAGGGAGGATGTCCTGACGGGACTGGTGCAGGTGGCCCCGGATACACAGTTCCTTGCGAGCTGGATGGGGAAAATCAATATCACGACCGGGGTGTTCTCTCTATGGCGCATGCAGGAAGAGACACTGGAGGTTCGCAGTTTTTTATTTGTCATAACCGAAAGAATACCCAACATCTCGATCGTCATCATACCTGCTTTGGAAAAGTTTATGAAGGAATGGATGTGATCGATTTAATCCGTCAGGGTGATATTATTGAAAAAGTCATTATAAAGGAAGTTTAATATTTCTTTACTGAAAACGGAGGGAAGTACAAATCGTATTTCCCTTTTTTCATGCCGAAAAAACTGAAATCACCGATAATTCGTTATTTTCGATCTGTAAAAGCACAAATGATCAGGGAATTTTCATACACATTTCAAGACCAGGAAATAGTCTTGGAAGATATTGCTGAACTTCTGGGTTTTAGTCGGGATGAAGTTCCCGATCCTTTTCCTAAGCTGATTAAATTGGCTCTTAAAGAAGCACCCGGTTTGTGCAAAATAAGAGCTGGATTTAAACTTTTTGCGTCGGTTGAAATTGACTCAGCACAACAAAAAATCGTTATTGAAGATCAGGCTTTTTACCCGGGAAAAACTATTTTTTCACAGCTCAAAAAAGCTACATCAATTGCTATTTTTACCGGAACTGCAGGAAATGATATTTCCTTTCGTTCGAAGCAGCTTGCTGATAATGGCAACCAACTTTTAAGCTATGTTATTGATGTAATCGGTTCATTGGTTGCAGAAAAAACAGTGAATAAATTAACGTCCGAATTGGAAAAAGAATTTAAAACGTCCGAATTAAATATTTCTGATCCGTATTCCCCGGGGTATTGTAACTGGAATATTTCGGAGCAGGAAAAACTTTTTGCACTTCTTCCCGGAAACTTTTGTGGAATTACGCTTTCAGAATCGCTACTGATGCATCCGTTAAAATCGGTCAGCGGGTTTATTGGTATTGGAGAAACCCTGAAACAAGAAGGATATCAATGTAACCGGTGCAATGACGTAAATTGTTTGTATGGCAGAATAAAAAGACAAAAAAAGAATTGAAAAAAATCCGGTAAAACTATTGGATAATTCATTACTAAAATCTTTATTTGTTGAAGTATTTAATAACGATAAAAGCTAAAATAGATAGAACGATATCTGATTACAACAACTTATTTGAATTAGAAAATTTAACTTGAAACTACTCAATTTACAAAGATGGATACCATTAAAAATCCCAATAAACCTCGTATAATCAAGGATTACAACAAACTTGAAAAAGAGCTTCAGCAGCAAATAAAATTGGTATATGCCGATGGTTTTGCCGAAAACCTGATTCATTTTTTTGATAAGTCGGGAATAAAAATCACGGTACTTCCTTTTGAGACCGAAGATAAATATTATATGCTTAGAATGACTGAAAATGAAGCCGTTCAGATTGTAGATGATGATGATGATTTTGATGATGATGGCTTCCTGAAATCAGAAGTAAAGCAAAATTATGAAGATAAGTATGCAGAACTGGACCACATTGCCGATCAAATTTCAGACGATGATTTTGATAACGATAATTATGATGATGCGGCAGATGATGGCGATGACGACTCGGATGATTAATTCGATTTCTTAACGATTATAAAAACAGAAAAGGGTTTGTCGCTGCAAACCCTTTTTTTCTACTATAAATGGTTGGTCATTCCCTGGAAAGTTACTGCTCAACTTTCCTTAAATATTTTAAAGTAAACTTTTCACTACCTCCGAAATTTCTTTTCCTTCAGCTCGTCCGGCCAGTTTTTTAGATGCTATGCCCATTACCCTTCCCATATCTTTCATCGATGTGGCACCACATTCTGCAACAATTTCGCGGACAGCTGAAACCAGTTTTTCACCGGTAAGTTTTTCCGGTAGGTACAATTCATAAACCTCAACCTGAGCCATTTCCTGTTCGTAAAGATCACTCCTGCCCTGCTGCTGATAAATTTGAGCTGAATCTCTTCCCTGTTTTGCCAGTTTTGAGATGATTTTAAGGCTTTCTTCGTCAGCAAGTTCAGCACCGGCTCCTGCTGCTGTTTTTGCCTCAAGCATAACTTTTTTAATATTTCGTAATGCTTCAAGTTTTTCTTTCTCGCGATTTTTCATCGCCGTTTTAATGTCTTCATTAATTTGTTCGAAAAGTGCCATAATCATATATTTAATCTACCTTATCATGCAGGTATGAATTTTTATCAGAAATTTTATTATCACTTGTAACCGAAAGATTGGAAAGCTCCTTTTTAAGTCGTGGATCATTCATTCTTATGTTTCTTCTTAAATAAGCTGGGATATTTTCCAGATTCTCCACTTCTTCATCGCTTATAGTGAACCATAATCTCCGTCAAAGTTTTTCGACATTTTGTTGTTTCTCTGTTTGCTGGTTACCGGATAAAGTGCTTCAAAATCATCTTCTTCTTTTTTTCGCTCCTCATCAATATCAAATTCAATAAAACGTTGTGTTGTTGAAGAGTTTTCTTTCTTAACCGTTGGCTTGTTTACCCTGGCATCTTTCTGTTCCGGTGCAGTCTCCGACAACTGGTGTTTCTGTTTTTCCGGTTCGTTTTTTTCATGCAATCCAGAAATTGCACTGTGGCTGAATCCGGTAGCAATAATAGTAACTGAAATATCCTCGCCCAATGCTTCGTCCTTTCCGTTACCCCAGATCAGGTCAGCATCGAATCCGGCGCGATTTTGTATGAAGTCAGTTATTTTTCCCACTTCATCCATGGTTGCTTCCAATGTTCCGGAAGTAACATTCAGTAAAATATTTCTTGCCCCGCGAATATCATTATTATTTAAAAGTGGAGAATTCAGCGCCAGGTTAACGGCTTCTTCAGCGCGGTTTTCACCACTTGCAACTCCTGTTCCCATCAGGGCTAAACCGCTGTTTCGCATCACAGTTTCAACATCGGCAAAATCAACATTAATGTATCCCGGGACAGTAATAATTTCTGCAATTCCTTTAGCAGCAGTGGCCAATACATTATCGGCTTTTGAAAATGCTTCCGAAATGCCAAAGTCGCCGTACATTTCACGTATTCTTTCGTTGTTGATGACCAGTAGTGAATCAACATATTTTTCCAGTTCGGCAATACCTTCAGCAGCCTGTTTTATTCTTCTGCGGCCTTCATTACGAAAAGGTATCGTCACGATTCCAACGGTAAGATATCCTGCTTCTTTACATGCTTCAGCAATTACCGGCGCACCACCGGTTCCGGTGCCTCCACCCATTCCTGCCGTGATAAAAACCATTTTTGTATTACTGGCCAAAGCTTTTTTTACGTCTTCTATATTTTCGAGCGCTGCCTCACGGCCTACTTCCGGTTTATTACCAGCACCACGACCTTCAGTAAGAGACGCGCCCAGTTGAACCCTGTTCAAAACGGGACTGGCATCCAGAGCCTGTGCATCAGTGTTACAAATAACGAAATCTACATCCCGAATGCCTAATTTAAACATATGATTAATGGCATTTCCACCCCCGCCGCCAACACCTATCACCTTTATTTCGGTGTCCTTTGATTCCTGAAATGCGAAGTTTGCCAATTGTTCTGTCATTTTTTCTGTTTTTGTTTGTTTATTAGGGACTATTCCTCCATGGGCTGGTCGTCATCATCTTCAAATAATCTTCCGAGACCAAAATTTTTAAAAAACCAATTATCGACATTCGACTCTGAAACCGGTTCATTGGTTTTTACTTTTCGCTTTTCAGCACGTTTGTTTCTTTTCAAAAAACTTCTGCTTTCTGCCGATATATTTTCAACTTCAGCAAAAGGCTGCTTTTCCATTTCAACTTCCTTTTCAAGCTCTTCTTCAGGTTCCGGGGAAACATCATCCAGTTCTTCACTAACAAAAATGTCTTCCGGTTTTTCATCGTTTTCCTCTTCCTGTTTAGCAACCGGTTCCTGATGAAGCCCAAATCTTTCAGGTTCCTTTTTCGGTTGAAGGATTTTATTTGGATTATTATTGAACCCTGTAGCCAGTATCGTCACACTGATTTTGTCACCAAGCGTTTCATCATAACCATTTCCCCAGATAATATCGGCCTCCTGACCTGCTTTCTCCTGAAGCGTTTCAATTATTTCGCCAATTTCACCGATCCTTATTTCCTCTTTACCTGAAATAATATTTAACAAAATATTTTTTGTGCCGTAAATATCATTACTATCCAAAAGTGGCGATTCCAGCGCCTCATTTACGGCTTCCATCGCACGTCCTTCACCCGCAGCCATGCCTGTTCCCATAATGAAAACCTTGCTGTTTTGCATCACCGTTTTTACGTCAGTGTAATCAATGTTTACATTTCCGTGAACAGTAATTATTTCTGCAACACCTTTTACTGCTGTTGCAACAATATTATCGGCCATTTTGAATGCCTTTCGTGCAGGAAGGTCGCCATAAATGTTATGCAACCGCTGGTTACTGATAACCAACATACTGTCAACAAATTCGCCCAACTTTTTAATTCCTTCCATCGCCTGACCGTAACGTTTTTTACCCTCTGCCGGCGACGGAATTGTTACTACTGCAATGGTTAAAATATCCAGTTCACGAGCAAGACTTGCAATTACAGGAGCCGCACCAGTTCCTGTACCACCTCCCATTCCAGCGGTAATGAAAAGCATTTTAGTGTTATCCTGAAGAACATTTCGCAGATCTTCATAGTTTTCGCGGGCCGCCTCTTCACCCATTTCCGGTTGGTTGCCTGCACCGCGTCCCTCGGTTAAAGTAACTCCCAGTTGAATTTTTATTGGTACAATGCTGGATTCAAGCGCCTGGGCATCGGTATTACAAATAATGTAATCTACCCCGGTAATCCCCTCTTCACACATGTGATTAACCGCATTGCAGCCTCCTCCGCCAACCCCTATCACTTTGATTATGGATGACGTTGCCTTTGGAAATTGAAAGTTTACTAATTCTTCGGTCATATCTGTTGTTTTTAATTCATTTCAATGTCTTCATTTTCATCATCGATGTAATTCAACACTCCCTGAACTACTTTTTGAAACAATGGAGAAAGTCCACCGTTTTCTTTTTTCTTCTTTACTTTTCTTGGTTTTTCGCTGACAACTGCATCTGTTTTTTCAACCACCATATTTAGCAATCCCAATGCAGTATAATGGTCTGGATGAATAAATTCCTTATTTTTTTCATTCAGATGAAGAATAAGGTTTCCTTTACGTGCATCCAGACCAGTACGGAATTTTACCAGCGAAATGAAATTTTCCAGGTTCGATGTTCCTCCCGTTAACACAATTCCGGCTCCCAATTGTTCTTCCATCTCCGATTTGCTGATCTGATGATTCACACAATCCATAATTTCTTCCAGTCTTGCCTGAATGATAAAAGCCAGGCTTTTAAATGAAATCTCTTTAGGTTCCCATCCGTTATGACCGGGAATTGTCACTACCTTCTGATCGTCGGCAAAGTCACCCAGCGCTTCACCATATTGTTTTTTTAGCTGCTCGGCCCATTTTAATAAAATTGAACAACCTTCCTTAATGTCGCGAGTAACAACCTCGCCACCAAATGGAATAACGGAGGTGTGAATCAATCTGGTTTCATGATAAATGGCCATTTTTGTCGTTCCTGCACCAACATCGAGTACAATTACGCCCATTTCTTTTTCATCTTCCGTAAGTACAGCTTCAGACACGGCAAGAGCAGCATGTTTTACTTCTCCCAATTCATAGCCAGCCTTCTCCATTACCCGTTGAAGATTAAGGATATAAACTTCCGGCAGAATTACTATTTTATAATTGGCTTCTATCTTTTGCCCTGTAATTCCAACCGGGTTCCTCTCGATAGGCTCATTATCAATGACAAATGTTTTCGGGATAACTTCAATTATTTTATAACCGTTTTCGACTCCTGCTTTCCAGGCTTCCTTGTACAACTGATCAATGTCGGACCGGGTAACAATTCCTTCTTCCGAGGTAGTTTTTGTTCCCTGGTAATTGATGGTTTTCAAATGCTGTCCTGCCAGCGCAACATTAATTTTTCCGAACTGTTCCCCGGTTTGTTTTTCAAGATCAGCAAGTGCTTTGGAAACAGAAGCAGCAGCTTCTTCAATATTGTAAATAACCCCTCGCCTCAACCCATTCGACTGTGTTTTGGTTATCCCTGAAATTACCAGTCTGTTTACTTCGTTTTTATAACCTGCCGTAGCAACCAGTTTCGAAGTACCCATGTCGATAACAACCGAAAGATTATTCTTTGAAGCCATACTAATTTCTTTTAGCAATTACCTGATTATTATATTTTACATCTATCTCCTTGTATTTGTCCCAGTTATTTTTCGCCATCACCTGTTCATAAAATGCTTTCACACGGCGAAGTTTCCAATCATAATCATCCAGCGATCCCATTTCAATTGTATGATCGCCCACCAAAGGAATTAACTGCACATTTCTTTCATTTTCCACATTTATCTGTTCAATTTGTGCCTGCCAGAAATCATCGTCTTCGACAAAAAGCACAAACGGAAGTATTTTTTCCCGGGCAAACTTTTCGGTAATGTCCCCCGTGGCCACAAGAACATGGGTCGTATAATTCGATGAAACCGGAATCCTGTTTCCCTCTTTGTCCATATAAAAACTACCCGAATTGGTAATAACCCGAAGAACCGGTTTTCGATGAATTACTTTTACCACTAAAACTCCATTATAAGTTCCACTGTCGTTTTTAATGATCTTATACACTTGTGCCTCTTTTATGGCCTGTAGCTTTTCAACTGAGTGTTCAATGATTTCAGAATTGATCTGGTTTAGCGGTTTTTTAATGAGTTTTTTATCCGCTGTATTCACTAACCTGATTACTTCATTTTTACTGACGTGAATCGGATCGCTGTCGTTGAAACTAACCTCAATACCGGTACATTTTACCTCCTTTTTTTCAAAAGAAGTAAATGCCAGTGTCCCGATCAGAAAAAAGATCAGAAACAGAAAGCCCGTTATTTTAGCCAGTTTTCGGATCATCAGTTTTTGTTTTTCAGTATTTCAGTAATTTCACCTGCAAGCCCGTCAATGTCACCCGCCCCCATTGTCAGAATCACTTCCGTATTTGAATTTCTTAGCCGTTCAAGTGCATCCTGTTTACTTTCCAAAAATTTATTCCCCAGTTTCATTTGGTTGAAAATCATTTCAGAATTTACATTCGGAATGGGTTCTTCGCGAGCCGGATACAATGGCAATAAAATGCATCTGTCCAATAAATCGAGACTTGCGGCAAATTCAGCTGAAAAGTCACGAGTTCGGGAATACAGATGCGGCTGGAACATACCAGTAATTTCACGATTTGGATATAATTCCCGAACCGAAGTAATCACTGCTTTCAGTTCTTCAGGATGATGAGCATAATCATCGATATAAATGCATTTTTCGTTTTTAAACCGAACATCGAAGCGGCGAGCCACTCCCAGGTATTCTTCCAATCCGGCTTTAATTTTATCTTCTGAAGCACCTGCCAGAAAAGCCAGTGAAGCCGCAGCAACCGCATTTTCAACATTGATTAATCCGGGGTAACTCATTTTGCAACCGGAAATAACTCCGCCGGGAGTCTTAATGTCGAAATCATAACAACCTTCATCGGTATTTAAATGCAATTGTTGAGTTGAAAAATCGGTATCACTCCGCAATGAATAAGTAAATATTTCAGCGGTAGTTTTTGAAACATCCAGATCAAGACCATTTCTTACTACCAATTTTCCCCCGGGTTTTATTTGTGAAATAAATTTTTCAAAAGCTTCAATGATTTTATCGCGACTACCATAAATATCCAGGTGGTCAGCATCGATGCTTGTTACCAGAGCAAGCTTTGGTTGAAGATGCAAAAATGAACGATCAAATTCATCGGCTTCAACAACAATCCATGGGGAAGTCACTTTCGGGAGAAGTAAATTACTTCCAAAATTTTTTGAAACGCCACCCAGAAAAGCGCCGCATCCATCAACGGTTTTGTTCAAGATGTTTGCGGTCATTGTACTAATGGTTGTTTTACCATGCGTTCCCGAAACAGCGACACCATCTTTCTCGTTGCAGATCATCCCCAAGACTTTCGCCCGCTTCATCAGCATGATCGGTCTTTCTCTGAACCACGTAAGTTCTTTGTGTTCATCGGGCAAAGCTGGTGTATAAACCGCCATTGTACTCATGGGATCCCAATTTGTGGGAATATTTCTTATGTCATCCTCAAAATGAACATTAATGCCTTCAGACTTCATTGCCTCTGTAAGCGCTGTTGGAGTGCGGTCGTAACCAGCCACATTTCGTCCCGTGAATTTAAAATAACGCGCAAGCGCACTCATTCCAATTCCTCCTATCCCGAGGAAATATACATTTCTTATATTTTGAAGGCTCTTCATTTCATTATCAGTTTTTCTGCTTCGTCCACTATGGCTTTTGTCGCATCAGGTTTTGCCAACTTCTTAATTTCTTCTGACAAACTCCGGCATTGAGCTTCGTCGGCAACAACCTGTAAAGCCAGTGGAAACAATTTATCATCTATCTCTTTATCACGTACCATTAAAGCCGCTTTTTTATCAACCAGTGCCAGTGCATTTTTTGTTTGGTGGTCTTCAGAAACATTAGGCGACGGAATCAGAACTGTAGGTTTTCCTACCAAACACAATTCTGAAATAGTCCCTGCGCCAGCCCTTGAAATCACCACATCGGCAACAGAATACGCTAAATCCATTCTCGATAAAAACTGGTGAATTTGCACATTCTCCGGTTTATTACTTTGCCACTTCTCACTGATTGTTTTATAATAATATGCTCCGGTTTGCCAGATCACCTGAACATCAGAATTCCCAATCATCTCCATATTTTTCTCAACTGCATTATTGATGGAACGAGCACCAAGACTGCCACCAACAATTAAAATCACTTTTTTTTTCCCTTTTAATCCGAAAAACTCAAGTGCTTCTTTTTTATTCTGAAGGTTTTCCACCAGGTTTTCACGTATTGGATTTCCTGTGAATATTAACTTTTCAGCCGGGAAATAGCGTTGCATATTTTCATAAGCTACACAAATTGCATTTACCTTTTTCCCTAAGATTTTGTTTGTAATCCCGGCATATGAATTCTGTTCCTGAATGAGTGTGGGAACTTTTTTATTTGCCGCAGCCCTTAAAAGAGGTCCACTGGCATATCCTCCAACTCCAATGGCAATTTGTGGTTGATTTTCCTTTACAATCTTTCGCGCCATCGATGCACTTTTCCTTAATTTGAAAAAGAACGTTATCATTTTCAGGCTTGGTTTCCTGGGAAAACCCATTACCGGCAGCCCGGTAATCTCGTAACCGGCTGCAGGTATCTTTTCCATTTCCATGCGGCCAAGCGCACCAACAAACAAAATCTTTGCATCCGGATTCCGATTTTTGATCTCGTTTGCAATGGCCAGCGCCGGGAAAATATGCCCGCCGGTTCCACCCCCGCTTATTATTGCTTTATTGATTGTCATTTTTCCATTTCAACATCTTCATCCGGCGCATTTATTTGTACCGGTTGTTCTTTAATTTCGCGGTTCACCTGGTTTTGGTAACTTACACTCAAAATGCAGCCAAATGCAATTGAGGTAAACAGTAACGATGTTCCTCCCAAACTAATCCATGGCAAAGGTTGTCCGGTAACCGGCAGCGCCCCGCTTGAAACCCCGATATTTATCATTGCCTGAAAAACAAGCAAAAGTGTTAATCCTATGACCACAAATGCCGGGAACGTTCGTGTCGTTCGCCGAACAATTATAATTCCCCTGAATAAAAAGATCAGGTAAAGAAACATCACCCCTACTCCAATTATCAATCCGTATTCTTCTACTATTATTGAGAAAATGAAATCGTTGTAGGCAGCAGCCATGTAATTACTAACATCCGATCGCCCCGGGCCTTTCCCCAAAATACCACCGGAATAAATGGCCAGCTTGGCATAATCAGCCTGAGTAATTCCTTTTTCAGAACTTGGATCGCCATTAATGAAACGGTCAATACGGCCTTTTATGGTTTGAATACGTGCCGGACTGTTCGGGAACTGATCGGCAACAAAATAAATAGCAACTATTAAACCCGCACCAACTGCCAAAACCAAAAACATATATTTTAAAGGAATGCGCCCGACAAACATCATTGTCATAATAGTAGCAAACAACAATGCCGATGTAGAGAAATCGGATAAAAAGATCATTCCACAAATAATAACAGTAAAAAAGATTATTTTTTTGAAGGCTACTTTTAAATCCTGTTTGGTTTTTTGTTTTCTTCCCAGCACTTTAGCTGAATAGAGTATCAATGATATTTTTGCCATCTCAGCAGGCTGAAATGAAATTATCCCCAGATTTAATGTCCTTCCACTGCCTCCAAGCATTCCGGCAAACCTCATCACAACAGCAATTCCCAGCAATACAATACTGGCATATAATAAATAATTAGCTAAGATCGAATACAATTTTACGGGGAAAACATTCACCATCAACAAAATAATACCAAAGCCCATTGCCAGAAAAAAGACCTGACGAATTAAATAATACAGGGTATTTCCAGAGGCAACACGATAAGCCAATGCACCCGTTGAACTGTAAACGATCAACAGCGAAAGCAATGACAGCAGCATCAGCACAATCCAGATTACGCGGTCACCTTTGAATATTTTCCCTGAAAATAATTCCATTACAAATTCCTTACTTTTTGTTTGAACTGAGTCCCCCTGTCTTCGTAATTTTCAAACAGGTCGAAACTTGCACAAGCGGGCGAAAGTAACACGGTGTCGCCATTTCTTGCCAGGTAGTAAGCTGCTTTAACAGCCTCGTCCATACTGCCTGCATCAACCATATTTTTTACTATTCCTTCAAAAGCGTCATGCAGCTTACGGTTGTCTTTACCGAGGCAAACAATTGCTTTTACTTTTTCCTTTACCAGCTTTTTCAGCATGGAATAATCGTTTCCCTTGTCGATACCACCAGCGATCCAAACAATAGGTTTGTGAATGCTTTCAAGCGCGTACCAGGTCGAATTCACATTGGTAGCTTTCGAATCGTTCACGAACTCTATCCCGTGAACTTTCAGAAAGCGTTCCAGCCGGTGCTCCACTCCCTTGAAATCGGCCAAACTCTCCCGCAACTGCTCATTGCGAATCTCAAAAATCATACTTGCAATTCCTGCTGCCATCGAATTGTAAGTGTTGTGTTTCCCCTGTAATGTTAGGTCAAGAATTGACATAATGAATTGGTTTTGTTTAAAATTTATAACTATTCGATCTTCTTTTATTCCTGCTCCAATTACCGGCGGTTCACCCAGCCCGAATGAAATTTTAACAGGTATTATTTGACGCTTATTTAATTCATTTTGAATTACTTCATCATCCGCGCAGTAGATGAAATAATCCTTTTTGGTTTGATTTTGAAGAATCCTGAATTTTGAATCGACGTACTCCTGCATATTATAGTGGTAGCGGTCGAGATGGTCGGGCGTAATGTTCATCAACACTGAAACATCGGCCCTGAAATCATACATTCCGTCGAGTTGAAAACTGCTGAGTTCAATTACATAAACATCGAAATTCTTTTCAGCCACCTGCCGGGCAAAACTTTCGCCTACATTTCCTGCCAACCCAACATTTACCCCGGCACTTTTCAGAATGTGATACAACAACAGTGTTGTAGTAGTTTTCCCGTTGCTTCCGGTTATACAAACAGTTTTTGCTGATGAGTAACGACCGGCAAATTCAATTTCTGAAATAATTGGAATGTTCCGTTCCATCAACTTCTGAATGATTAGAGCTTTATCCGGTATTCCCGGACTTTTTACTACTTCGTTTGCATTCAGAATTTTCTCCTCGGAATGGTTGTCCTCTTCAAAATCAATCTCAAAATCTATAAGAACGCTTTTGTATTTTTCCTTTATTTTTCCCAGGTCGGATACAAAAACCGAAAACCCTTTTTTCTTTGCCAGAATGGCTGCTCCAACGCCACTTTCACCACCACCCAATATGACAATCCGTTGTTCCAATCTTACCTCATTTTTAAGGTTACAATCGTGAAAACGGCCAGAATAATCCCCACAATCCAAAACCGCGTTACTATTTTAGCTTCGGGAATTCCACGTTTCTGAAAATGGTGATGGATTGGGCTCATCAGAAAGACACGTCTTCCTTCGCCATATTTTCGTTTGGTGTATTTAAACCAGGAAACCTGGATCATCACCGATAAATTTTCTATAAGAAATATGCCACATAACAACGGGATTAAAATCTCTTTCCTGATTATGATTGAAAACACGGCCAAAATTCCTCCAAGTGCAAGACTTCCTGTATCTCCCATAAAAACCTGTGCCGGGTAAGAGTTATACCAAAGAAAGCCAACGGTTGCACCAATAAAAGCGGCCGTAAAAATGGTCAGTTCGCCAATATTCGGGATATACATGATACTCAGATAATCGGCATAAATGACGTTACCGCTTACATACGCCAGCACGCCTAAAGTAGCCCCACTTATTGCCGAAGTTCCGGTTGCAAGACCGTCCAACCCATCCGTTAGGTTTGCCGCATTTGAAACGGCGGTGATAATCAAAATAATGGCCATCGCATAAACAACCCATTTCAGCCACCACATTTTTTCTCCCGCAAACGGAACCAGCCATTTGTAGTTGAACTCATTCTTTTTTACAAACGGGATTGTAGTAACCGTCGATTTTACATCTTCAGTAATATATTTTGTTTCTGTTTGTCCGGTGACCGGATTGGTAACTGTTTCAGTGAGATCATTTCCCTGAGCATCTTTAACATTTTGACGAACTAAAACATCGTCGTTTATAAAAAGTGTAGATACTACGATAATTCCCAGTGAAACCTGACCCAGAATTTTAAATTTCCCGGCTAATCCTTCTTTGTTTTTCAGAAATACTTTGATGTAATCATCAATAAATCCAATCATTCCGAGGAATGCTGTTGTTATTAGCATAAGAAGGATGTAAACATTATCCAAGCGGGCAAAAAGTAAAGTTGGAATAATAATGGCTGACAGAATGATAATCCCGCCCATGGTTGGCGTTCCTTTTTTCTGCAACTGACCTTCCAGTCCAAGATCTCGAACTTCTTCTCCAATTTGCTTACGTTGCAGATAGCGGATCATCTTTTTCCCAAAAGCTGTGGTTATAAAAAGTGATGTAATTATGGCTGCCGCCGAACGAAATGAAATCCCCGGGATCATTCCGAGTCCGGGAATATCGTGGCCTGCCAGTAATTCATATAACCAATACAACATGCTTTTCGTTATTAATCGTTAATTCCAAAACATTTTTTTATCTCTTCCACATCATCGAAATGGTGTTTCACTCCGTTGATTTCCTGGTAGTTCTCATGTCCTTTCCCTGCAATCAGAATAATGTCCCCGGGTTGAGCAATCAGAGTCGCTGTTTTAATTGCTTCGCGACGGTTTTCAATTGAAACTACTTTATTGCGAAACTGTGCTTCAACACCTGCTTCCATATCTTTTATAATCTGTGCAGGGTCTTCAGTTCTTGGATTGTCGGAAGTAAGTATTACTTTATCGCTGGCAAGAACAGCTTCGTTGGCCATTTCGGGGCGTTTAGTTTTATCGCGGTCGCCACCTGCGCCAACAATCGTTATCACCTGTTCATTCCGAGTTCTTATTTCAGAAATTGCAGCCAATACGTTTTTCAATGCGTCGGGAGTGTGGGCATAATCCACAATTGCCAGTTTGCCATCGGTACTGCGAACCGTTTCAAACCTTCCCTGTACCGGCTCAAGATTGCTGATAATGGTTAGTACCTCTTCCTTTTTCTGACCTAAACTGACGGCCGTTGCATACACGGCCAATAGATTGGAAGCATTGAATTTCCCTACAAAACGAGTCCAAATCTCGTTACTATCAAGATTAAGCAACATTCCGTCGAAATGGCTTTCAAGTACTTTGCAGCGAAAATCTGCCATTGCACGGGTTGAATAGGTAATCTTTTCAGCTTTTGTATTTTGAAGCATCACCAGCCCGTTTTTGTCATCAATGTTTGTAATGGCAAAAGCATTGGCTGGCAAACCATCAAAAAACGCCTTTTTGGCTTTTATGTATTCAGCAAAAGTTTTATGATAATCCAGATGGTCATGCGTAATGTTAGTAAAAATGCCACCAGCAAAATCAATTCCTGCAATGCGCTGCTGATGAATTGCATGTGAGCTCACTTCCATAAAACAGAACTCGCAACCTTCGCTTACCATTTCAGCCATTGTTTGCTGAATTTTCAGTGAATCAGGAGTGGTATGCGAAGCCGTTTCAACACGCTCATTTATTCGGTACGAAATTGTTGACAGCAAACCAGTCTTATAGCCTAACTGCATAAACATTTTGAAAAGCAATGTTGCAATACTGGTTTTCCCATTTGTCCCGGTTACCCCAATAACTTTCATTCTTTTTGATGGGTTTCCGAAAAAGGCAGATGCAATTAATCCCAATACCTGATTAGAATCTGCAATCTGAACATAAGTAATTTCAGCACTTAATTCTTCGGGAAATGTTTCGCAAACAATAACAGAAGCGCCCTTTTCAATAGCAGCCGAAATAAAACGATGACCATCGACATGAACTCCGCGTTGTGCAACAAACAAAGAACCGGATTCCACTTTTCTGGAATCGAATTCAACTCCCCGGATATTTTTATCCGTTGAACCGTTCATTTTCAATACTTCGATATTTTTCAGCAGTTCGGTTAGTTGCATTTAACTTAATCTGAGATAAACGGTTTGACCTGGTTTTATTTCTGTTCCCGGTGTCAGCGATTGTTGTTTTACTTTTCCTGCACCTTTTATAATTACTCTTAATCCGGCATTTTCAAGAAGGTATATTGCATTGCTGGCCCCCATACCACAAACGTCCGGAACTTTACCCGCCGATATTTTTTCATCTTCCAGCGTAATAACATCATCTTTTACTTCTACTTTCGCCAATTGCGATTCAGATTTATCTTTAACTTCCTTTAAATGAAGCTCTTTAGCCACCTTCAAAATATCTTTTGAATATCCATTTTTCACATCAGGCAGTGATTTTGTATCTCCATTATCATCCCCATCATATCTTTCAATTGGCATTTGCATAGCGTAAACTTTCTCTGCAATTTCTTTAAAAACTGGTCCGGCGACCGATGCTCCGTAATAGCCGGCGCGAGGATTTTTAAAGGTTACAATCATAGAGTATTTTGGATGGTCAGCGGGAAAATATCCTGCAAATGAGGCTAAATATGAACCTGCATTATATCCCTGACTACTGGAAGCAATACGTGCAGTTCCTGTTTTTCCGGCTATTTTGAAAAAATCACTATTTACTTCGACACCTGTACCGTGTTCACAAACCCCCTCCAGCATTTTTTGTGCTTTCCCAATCGTTTCTTTTGATGCAATCTGTGAATTAATAACCTCCGTTTTGTAATGTTTTTCTAGAGCACCTTTATCCCTGATTTCTTTCACAATGTATGGCTTCACCATTTTCCCGTTATTGGCAATCGCATTATAAAAAGTGAGAATTTGAATCGGGGTCATTTTTGATTCATAACCATAAGACATACCAGCCAAAGTGGTTCCCCACCAATCAGAGTCACCCGGATATTTGAAATAAGGGTTCCCTTCTCCGTTAATTTCCAGGCCTAACGGTTTATTGATGTCAAAACTGTAAACACGATCAACATAAGCTTTTGGATTTTTACCGTAGCAGGAAGTGATCACTTTTGCCACTCCAATGTTGGAAGATTTTTCGAGAATTTGTTTTACCGTTAGTTTTCCAAAGCCTCCATGATGAGCATCTGTAATTGTTCTGCCATTGTTATACCATGCACCATTTCCAGTATCATAAACATCACTGGTATCTACCAGCCCATCCTCCATCGCAGCCATCAGTGAAACCAGCTTGAATGTTGACCCTGGTTCATAACTACCACGGGGGCCCAGTGCATAGTTGTCTTTTTCGTAATAGCTGCCTAAACCTTTTCCTAAATTAGCAATCGCTTTTACCTTTCCGGTTTCTACCTCCATCAATATTGCGGTTGCCCAATCGGCATTTGTCTTCATTAATTGATCGTATAAAGCACTCTCGGCTATATCCTGCATTTTTACATTAATGGTGGTTATAACATCCATTCCATCTTCGGGCTCAATTTCAATACGTTCGACCCATCTGCCTGAAAGATTCTGTTTATAGCTTACTCCATCCTGCCCTTTCAGATAATCCTCAAAAGCATCTTCCAACCCCGTATAACCTACAGGACCACTTGTTCCATCGCCGGCACCTTTATTCAGACCGCCAATTGTTCTTTGTGCTAAAATTCCAAGTGGATTGATTCGTTTATTTTCCTGTTCAATGATCATTCCTCCACCAAATCTTCCCCGACGCAGGATCGGAAATTTTTTGACGCGTTGAAGTTCAATGTAATCGATCTTTCTCGGAGTGAGCATATAACCCCTGTTTCCTTTGCGATATGCTTCATTTAGTTTTCTCAGATATTCTGACCTTGATGCGTCCCTGAAAAATGATGAGAGGTAGTATGCCAGTGAATCACGTTCCTGCGCAAATACTTTTCTTACTCCTTCGGCGGCCAGATCAATTCGAATATAGTAACCAGGAACAGAAGTTGCCAAAACGCTGCCATCATCCGCACAAATATTTCCACGATCAGGTTCTACAATGATCGTATTCTCATTCAGATTGGTCTCAATCTTTGCCCATCGATCGTTTTTTATCTGCTGCACCGAGATCAGTTTAAAAATTACTACCAGTGCAAAAAGGAACAGCAGAAAATAAACAAATGCAATTCGGGCTACTATGGCACTTCGCATTCCCACAACACACTTTTTTTAACGTACAACTATCTTGCGAGGAGGCTTAACCGGTTCTTTCAAACCAATATTTGCCTGCTCCACTTTTTTGGCTACTTCCGAAGGCCTGCTGGCATCCATCAGTTTTGCCGATAACGTAATCGATTCCGAACGTAGTTCATCAATCGTATCCTGCAATACCTCAACCTGCCTGATCGTTTTTTCAGACCAGTTTCGGTTGGCAATCAGTAACATGGCCATAAAGGCTAAATAGAGGAGAAAAGGCAACTGACGGGTAACGCGTTCGTCGGTTAATATCGTTCCACCAATAAACGACTTCATCCCAGGTTTCTTTGTATTTTTTGTCTTTTCAGCCATGTTAAATCTTTTCAGCAATCCTAAGTTTTGCACTTCTCGAACGACTGTTTTTTTCCAGTTCGTCAGGTTCAGGAGTAATCACCTTTCGGTTAACCAACCGAAACGGTGAAGTTGGATTCCCATAAAAATCTTTTTCCACCTTACCTTCGAAGTTCCCCGCTTTCATAAAGTTTTTGCAGATTCTGTCTTCAAGACTGTGATAAGTAATGACCACAAGTCTTCCTCCGGGTTTTAACAGTTTTAGCGAAGCTTCAAGAAATTCTCTAAGTGCTTCCATTTCATCATTCACCTCAATGCGTAGCGCCTGAAAAACCTGCGCCAGGTATTTATTTTCAATAGCCCTTGGAGCACATTCCATTACCACTTCTTTTAATTCAGAAGTCGTTTTTATTGGCATTGAACTACGCTTTTGAACGATGAATGAAGCCAGTTTGCGGGAGTTTTTTATTTCGCCGTACATTCGGAAAATAAATGCCAGTTGTTCTTCGGTATATGCGTTAATTATTTTTTCAGCACTTGTACTGGAATTCTGGTTCATTCGCATATCCAGGTCACCCTCAAAACGAAAAGAGAATCCTCTTTCTGCCACATCAAAATCATGAGACGAAACACCGAGGTCAGCAAAAATGGCATCAACACTGTTGACGCCATAATACTTTAAAAAATTTTTGATATAACGGAAATTGTGACGAACAAAAAACAGCCGCGGATCATCAAAAACATTTGCTACAGCATCTTCATCCTGATCGAAAGCAAACAGCCGGCCATTCCCTATTTCATTAAGAATTAGCCGCGAATGCCCCGCACCACCAAAGGTAGCATCCACCACATCGGCACCGGCATGTAAATTTAACCCACCGATGCTTTCGTCCGGCATCACAGGTATGTGATAAGAAGACATCATTTCGATTCAGATTTTTTCCGTCGTTTCTCTTTCAGTTTTTCTAAAAATTCTGCTTTGTTCATTTCTGAACCTTCAGGCCTTGAGGCTGCCATCAAACGGATCGATTCGCCCATTCCGATAAATTCAGCACCCTTATCGAGATTAGCATACTCCAGGTATGAAGTCGGGATATTTATCCTTCCGTTGGGAGCCATGGGAACCTTTACAAAATTTTGGTAAAAGAATTGAAGCAGCGCGTCATCGTCTTCATCAAACGGATCAAGCGCACTTTTAAAATCATCCACCCTTTTTTTCCAGTATTTCTCCGGATGAACATCAAGACATGGCCGGTGCAGGTTCTTTTCAATTACCAACGACTCCAATACCAGCTCACCCATCTCCTTTTTAAACGGGGATGGAAGCACGATCCTGCCTTTATCGTCGATGGTAGCTTTATGTGTTCCTGCAAACTCAGTCATTGCAATTTATTCCTCTGGATTTAATACCGTAAAAATATAAATTTATTCCAAAATATGACACTTTATTCCATTCTATTCCACTTTATTCTAATAAATTACATTCTCATTTTTGTTGAAAACATGTTGAATTATTGTTGAAAACGTTGAATCACCCCTTAACAACATACCACAAAACACTGAAATTGAACAACTTGAAATATCTTTGATTTTGATTAACAGCCGTTAATAATTACATTCAGGGTATTCAAAACCGGGACAAAAGTCTTGCAAGTGCAAAAAATTATTCCACTTAACAAAAACAGGGTTTTTTGATATTTTTAAGGCGTGTCTAAAATTTATTTTTAATTTTATTTTTGGCGTTGATTTTCTATCATTGCCGGATTAAATTTGGAATGTGGAAGAACAAGTGATTAATGCGGAAAAGCCCATTAATATCCGTAAGGTGTTTATGGAAAAAAATCCCCGGCTTGGAAAACTCATGCCCGGGTTTATTTATAGTTTTATCAATCGTGTGCTTCATGTTGATTTTTTGAACGACATCTTTGTTCGTAACGGTCACTTTAAAGGAATTGATTTTGTTAATAAGGCCGTTAAGGACTTCAATGTCAAAGAAATCGTTTACGGATTGGAAAATATCCCCGACTCCGGCAGGTTTATTTTCGCCAGTAATCATCCACTGGGTGGATTCGATTCGCTTTTACTTATGAAACATGTGAATAAAAAGCTTGGAGACTTAAGATTTCTGACCAACGATGTGTTAATGGCTATTCCCAATCTGAATTCGATGTTTATGCCGATTAACAAACACGGAAGCAACAGTAGAGAAGCTGCTAAATTGCTGAATGACACCTATGATTCAGATGTTCAGATCCTTATTTTCCCATCCGGTCTTGCATCCCGAAAAGTAAAAGGTAATGTGGTTGACCTTGAATGGAAAAAGCATTTTATTTCAAAAGCGGTTAAACATCAGCGAGATGTGATCCCAGTTTTTATAGGAGGAAGAAATTCTAACCGTTTTTACAATATTGCCAACCTACGTAAATTTTTCCATATCAACTGGAACTTTGAAATGTTCCTTTTACCGGATGAATCGTTGAAGCAAAAAAATAAAGAAATTCCGATTTATTTTGGAGAACCCATTTCTTATTCTATGTTTGACAAATCAAAAACATTTGATGAATGGGCAGAGTGGGTTAAAAACAAAGTATATAATTTACCGAGGGAATTTGAAGAAAAATTAAAAAGCAACGGAAAGAATACTTAACTGGGAAATTTTCTAACTTTGTATTCCATTTTTCCAAAAAGAAGAGGTAGATGAAACTAGTATGACAAAAGTTTTAATTCATACGAGCAATAATAATTTCAAGCTTCAGGTCGCGCAAGTTCCATCTTACACCTTATTTAAATAAGCAACTTTAATATGATGAAAAATATTGTAGCACCGCTTCCGAGGAAAGAAATTTACGCTGAACTTACACCTGATAAACTTTTGCGTAAAACTAACAAGGGGGGAAACGAGATATATGTGGTTACTCATCATGATTCACCTGCAGTTATGCACGAAATTGGCAGGTTAAGAGAAATTACATTTCGCGATGCCGGAGGCGGAACAGGGAAAGAAATAGATATTGATGCTTATGACACCGCTGAAATTCCTTATAAGCAGCTGATTGTTTGGGATCCTGATGCTAAGGAAATTTTGGGGGGATACCGGTATATTTTATGTGGTGAAGCTCCCAGAGATGAAAACGGGGAGGTACTTCTGGCTACTTCAAGAATGTTCGAATTTTCGCCAAAATTCATGGAAGAATATGTGCCTTATTCTCTCGAATTGGGAAGATCTTTTGTGCAGCCGGCATATCAATCCAGTAAAGCAGGAGCAAAAGCACTTTTTGCACTCGACAATCTTTGGGATGGATTGGGAGCTTTAACTGTCGATCATCCGGAAATCAAATACTTTTTTGGTAAAATTACCATGTATTCGCATTTTCATACTGAGGCAAGAAACCTGATTCAATATTTTTTCAAAAAATATTTTCGCGATAAAGAAAACCTGGTTTATCCAAAAATACCTGTGGAGTTTGATTTTGACATCGAGGCAATGGAGAAACTTTTTGTTGGCGAAGATTACAAGGAAGATTATAAAATTCTGATCCAGAATGTCCGGATTTTCGATGAAAATGTACCACCACTTATTAATGCTTACATGAATCTTTCTCCTTCGATGAAAACTTTTGGTACTGTAAAAAATGAGAAATTTGGGAATGTACTTGAAACCGGGATCATTGTTACGATTGAAGATATTTACGAAATAAAGGTTGACCGCCATATAGAGACTTATATTAAAGACAAAGAAAATGGTGAATGGCCCACCCCGGAATAGAAAAATGGATTTTTATTCAAAATACCTTAAAATTCTTCTGGCCGTGGATTCTATCATTTTCGGGTTTCACGAAAATGATACGGAACTAAAACTTCTTTTGCTTAAGCGAAACTTTGAGCCTGAAAAAGGTAAATGGTCACTGATGGGAGGTTTTGTTAGCCCGGATGAAAGCCTTGATAAAGCTGCAGAACGAATTGTTTCACAGCTTACCGGCTTAAACGATGTATATATGGAACAGCTTTTTGCGTTTGGTGATATTCATCGTGATACCGGTGGCAGAATTGTTTCAGTGGCTTATTTTTCACTGATAAAAATAAATGAACACGACAGCGAATTGGTAAAAGAACATGGTGCTTCCTGGGTTTCGTTATCAAAACTACCTCCGCTTATTTTCGATCACACTGAAATGGTAAATAAAGCCATGCGAAAACTTCGGATAAGAGCAAGAACACAACCTATTGGCTTTGAACTTTTACCTGAAAAATTTACGATTCCACAATTACAGCGATTGTATGAAGCTATTTACCAGTCTCCTTTCGACAAACGAAATTTCCGGCGAAAAATGCTATCGATGGGATTATTGGAAAAGTTGGAAGAAAAAGAAAAAGAAACTTCAAAAAAAGGTGCTTTTTATTATCGCTTCAACCAGAAGAAATATGAAGAATTACTTCAGAAAGGATTCAATTTCGAGATTTAACCGGGCTGCTTAATAAGCACGCTCATTTTTCCCCTCAACAAAATTAATATACGAAGCATTTACAACCCTGTTTCCTCCCGGTGTTGGATAATTGCCAGTAAAATACCAATCGCCCAAGTCATTCGGGCAGGCTTTATGCAGGTTTTCAATGGTCTGATATACTATTTCAACTTCAGCATGACATCCTTCCGGCTTGAGAAGTTCCGCAATTTTCGCTGAAATTTGTTCCGCTGTAAAAGAACGGTAAATCTCGCGAACATAGTTTACCATTTCTTCTTTAGACAGGTTTTCCTGTTCTTTGCATTTCTCGTAAACTTCCTGAATTACATTTTCCTGACCAGTTTCCCTGAGTAATGCAATGGCAGCATTAAAGGCAATAAATTTATCGAGCTTGGCCATATCAATTCCATAGCAATCCGGATAACGGATTTGAGGCGCCGAAGAAACAATGATTATTTTTTTTGGTTTTAACCGGTCCAGAATTCTCAGGATACTGTATTTCAGCGTTGTTCCCCGAACAATTGAATCATCGATAACAACCAAAGTATCTACGTTATTTCGAATAATACCGTAAGTTACATCGTAAACATGAGCAACAAGATCATCTCGGCTGGCATCGTCAGCAATAAAAGTACGCAGTTTAACATCTTTTATAGCAATTTTTTCAACTCTTGGTTCGAAAGAAATAATGCGTTTGATTTCTTCATTGGTAAGAGATCCATTCTTCTTTTTAATTTCTTCAATTTTCCAGTCAACCAAATAACTCCTAATCCCTTCTACCATACCGTAAAAAGCAGTTTCAGAAGTATTCGGAATATACGAGAAAACGGTATTTTCAAAATCGTAATTTATTGTTTTTAAAATCGCCGGACTCAAAAGCCGCCCAAGCTGTTTACGTTCCTGGTAAATACTTTTATCGCTACCCCGTGAAAAATAAATTCGTTCAAACGAGCATGAAGTTTTCTTATGCGGAACCCGAATCATTTCCTTATTGATCCGGCCATTTTTTTTAATGATCAGCGCTTCGCCCGGACTTACTTCTTGAACTTTGTCGGCATGAATATCCATTACGGTTTGAATAACCGGGCGTTCTGAAGCAATAACAACAATTTCATCATCATAATAATAATGCGCCGGGCGAATTCCCCACGGGTCGCGGGCTACAAATGCATCACCATGTCCAATCAAACCAACCATAGCATATCCACCATCCCAGTCTTTAGTTGCCCGCTCTAATATATTCTGAATATCGAGGTTATCTTCTATTTTATGTGAAATTCTTTCGTTGCTCAATCCTTCATTTTTATATTTCCGAAACAACAACTGGTTTTCCTCATCCAGAAAATGCCCTACTTTTTCCAGGGCTGTAACCGTATCGGAATAAGCTTTTGGATGCTGACCAAGATCAATCAGCACTTTAAACAATTCATCCGTGTTGGTTAAATTAAAGTTTCCGGCAAGAACCAGATTTCTCGATTTCCAGTTGTTTTGTCGCATCACCGGATGTACAAAATCAATACTGTTTTTTCCGAACGTACCATACCTTAAATGCCCCATATACAATTCACCTGCAAACGGAAAATTTTGGTATGCCCATTCAGCATCTTCAATATCGATATTATCCCAGATCGCCTTTTGTAACGGCTGATTAATATGGTCAAAAACATCTTTAATTGGATTTGACTTTACCGAGCGAAACCGGCTGATATAATCGTTGCCGGGAGGCAAATTATTTTTTACGCAAACTGCTCCGGCTCCATCCTGCCCACGATTGTGCTGTTTTTCCATTAAGAGGTACAACTTGTTTAACCCGTATTTCCATGTTCCGTATTTTTCCTGGTAATACGATAATGGTTTTAACAAACGAATCAAAGCAATTCCACACTCGTGCTTAATCTGTTCACTCATACTGCTCCTGTTTCAACAATGGAAAATTTATTTTATCGGCAACTATAAAGGCCATCGGATATGCTTTTTTTATTTTTTTGTAAAGTTTAAGTGCTTCATTTTTTGTTCTGAAATCGCCTACCCGTAATCTAAAATTTGGTGCATCGTATTTTATATGCACTGGTATGTCAGTATAATCCGATAAAAATTCTACTTTTTTCTTCAAAGCTTTATCCAGTGCATCGGCATCAGGGCTAAAAAATATTTCCACACGATAACCTCCCATGCCGTTCATCAACTTGTTTTGTGAAATATGCCACGTAAGCATTTTTTCTAACCGGGGATCCTGGATAACGGTGAGGCGATTTAAAATCTCGGGACGCTGCTCTTCTGTTGTATCCACCCCTGGTAAAACAACCTGGGCAAGAATGGTTTGACTGACTTGCAAGAGCAAGAAAAACAGAAAAAAACGTTTCATTATTTCCTTTATATTGAGGCAGCAAATATAACTTAAAAACATTTAATATCGAATTTCTCTTTTGGTACTACTTTAATTTAAAACCAGACTATAAAAACATAACCAACTGCTGTTCTGTATATTGTCTTTTATAATTAAAATTTTATCCGTAATTTTTATCTTCCCTAGTAAGATAAAATTAACATTATCAATGTTCAAAATACGTCATTTTTGAACTTAATAGTCATAACTACAGAACTTTATTGTGATTTTGTTTTTTGTGAAAAATATTTTTTTTGATCATAATTTTGATAATTTCAACTTCGGAATTTTAGTTTTACAAAAGTTAAAAACCTGCTGATTTTAGCAGAAACTTAAAATAAGGGAAATATGGGAAAACTGGTAAAGGAATTTAATGAGTACCGGACAAAAATGAATGAAAAAATTTTAGCATCGGATAATAAAGTAATGAAGCGAATTTACAGTCTTGATACACTCACTTATCTGGACGGAGCCTTGCCTGCAAAAACAAAGGAAATGCTTGGCCTGGCCACGTCAATGGTTTTGCGATGCGACGACTGCATAAAATATCATCTTGAAAAATGTTTTGAATTGGGAACTTCAACAGAAGAGATTTTTGAGGTATTTGGAGTAGTAAATGTTGTTGGAGGAACCATTGTTATTCCACACACAAGGCGGGCAGTAGAATATTGGGAAGAACTAATCAGTTAAAACATTTGTTTAGTAATTTGTTATATTTGATAAAACTTCAATAAAATGGATAAGATATTTGCAATAACTTCAACCGGGAAAACAGAGAAATCGGCCCTTGACCTTCGTTTTGGTAAATGTGAAAACATAGTGATTTTTGATGTAGGGAAAAACACTTTTTCGATTATTGAAAACCCATACAAGAACTCAGAACAAAGTGGAATCCAACTGGTTAAGTTTCTGAAAGACCGGGAAGTGTCTGCAATTATTACTGGTGAAGTAGGGCCTAAAGTAAGCTCAATGCTTGAAAAAGAAAAATTTCAGTTGATCCTGCTGTCAGAAGAAAAGATCAAAATTGAGGAAGTAATCGGTCGGATTCGAAATTAGTTTTAATAGTTAAAATCTTATCCCCCGGAAAGTAAAACATAATTTATATCATATAGATTGTATTCATTTTATGATTGTAAGAAAAGCCAAAAACAGCGATATTGCCCAAATTGTTGAATTCCAGTTAAATATGGCATATGAAACAGAAGGAGTTGATTTGTACCGTCCAACGGTTGAAAAAGGCGTTGCTGCTGTAATTTCCGCCCCTGCAAAAGGGCAATATTATGTAGCCGAAATAGATGGGAAAGTTGTGAGTTCATTACTCACTACATTCGAATGGAGCGACTGGCGTAACGGCACTGTTTTGTGGATTCAGTCGGTTTATGTTTTGCCTGAATATAGAAGAAAAGGAGTTTACAGAAGCATGTACTCCCATATCAAAGAAAAAGTTCTGGAGAACAGCAACCTTAACGGAATTCGCTTGTATGCCGACAAGTCGAATATTGCTGCGCACAAAACATATCAAAAGTTGGGGATGAGCCCGGATCATTATGTCACTTTTGAATGGCTGAAATAAAAATCTGAAACCAAATCAACTATGAAACCACTAACGCCATTGGTACGCTCACAGATAATCAAGGCACAAAGAGCTGAGGTTACCGAGTACCATATCTACAAGCGCCTTTCGCGGAAAATAAAAAAGGAATCGAATAAAAAAGTTCTACGTGAAATTGCTGAAGATGAATTGAGGCATTATAAAATATGGATGCAATATAGTGGCAGGGAGGTAGAGCCAAGTCGCACTGACATTAGTAAATATTACTGGATTGTTCGGATTTTTGGACTTACTTTTGGATTAAAGCTGATGGAACGTGGCGAAGAACGGGCACAAATCAATTACAATGAGATTGGGAAAGAAATCCCGGAAGCCATAAAAATCAGCGAAGATGAAAACAAGCATGAAAAAGAATTGCTTGCACTCATCGATGAAGACCGCTTAAAGTATATTGGGTCAATTGTTTTAGGGCTGAACGATGCGCTGGTGGAAATTCTCGGAACACTCGCCGGGCTTACTTTTGCACTGCAAAACAACAAACTGGTTGCGCTGGCAGGAATTATTACCGGTATTGCGGGGGCGCTTTCAATGGCATCTTCAGAATATCTCTCAAATAAATCAGAAGGGAAAGAAGAAGGTGCAGTAAAATCGGCCATTTTTACGGGTATTGCCTATATAATTGCTGTAGTTTTTCTGGTTGCACCATATTTTATTTTTACTTCTCCTTTTATGAGTCTGGCTGTAGCCGTTCTCGATTCAGTATTTATTGTTTTTCTTTTCACCTATTATATTTCTGTAGCAAATGAACAACCTTTCCGAAAACGTTTTTTTGAAATGGTTGTTTTAAGTACCGTGGTTGGATTAATTTCATTTGGGTTGGGTTACCTTGCCCGTGTGATTTTTGGAATTAACGTTTAATTTGCTGATTTTGAGTCATTATTTGTATAAATTAATTGAAGAAGGAGAACACCAGCAGCAGGATTTTAAATACTGCATCAACGATTCAAAAAAAATTGCCAAATCGCTGGTTGCCTTTGCCAACACCGACGGTGGAAGGTTACTTATTGGTGTAAAAGATAATGGAAAAATTGCCGGGATAAGTACCGATGAAGAATTTTATATGGTTGAAGCTGCAGCTAAAATTTATAGTGATCCGCCCATCGATTTTGTAACCCGGCAATGGCAGGTTGAAGGAAAAACCGTTCTTGAAATTACCATTGATCCCAGCAACAAAAAACCACATTTTGCCAAGGATGATAATGGGAAATGGCTGGCATACATTCGGATTGATGATGAAAATGTTCTTGCCCACAAAATACAGATCAATGTATGGAAAAAACAGAAAAGCACTAAAGGAATACTTTTTTCGTATTCTGATGATGAAAAATTTCTGATCGATCTGCTTCATAAAAATGAATCCATAAGTTTTTCGAAATATCTGAGAACTGCAAATATTAGTCGACAAAAAGCTGAATCCATTTTAACCGGTTTTGTTTTAATGGAGGTAGTGCTAATGAATACTACCAAAGAGGGGACAAAGTTTTTGCTTAACCGTTCATTTGACGAAACCGAAATGCAAAAGTTCAGGGAAACATAGCCAAACATTAATCCTTTTTTAATTCAATTTTGATTGCGCTTTTGATTTTCTGTATATTTTTACGGTTCCAAAATTTAAAAAAATGAAACAAAAATCAGCACTAATTTTACTAGCTCTGTTATTGGGTTATTCTGGGCAAGCACAGAATAGTTATTTAAATGCAACTTCAGAAAACTCAGAAAAATTTTATTCCGGAGAAAAGACTTACGCGGTAAAAACTTTTCCACAAAAATTTAAATCTCAAAAACCAAAAAATATTATCTTTCTCATTGGAGACGGCATGGGAGCTTCCCAAATATTTTCCGGGTTAACTGCAAACCACGGACATCTCTTTCTGGAAAACTGTAAATATATGGGATTCTCAAAAACACAATCGGCCGACAATTATATTACTGATTCAGCAGCAGGAGGAACAGCGCTTTCGACAGGAGTAAAAACATATAACGGAGCCATCGGAGTCGATATAAATAAAAAACCGGTTAAAACTATCCTGGAAGAAGCCGAAGAAAAAGGTCTTGCCACCGGTCTTGGTTTCAACTTCAGCTATTACACATGCAACACCAGCTTCATTTATTGCGCATCAACCCAACCGGAATATGTACGAAGAAATTGCTGCCGATTTTTTAAAAACCGATATCGATGTTTTTATTGGTGGCGGACTCGATCATTTCACAAAACGAAAAGATGGTAAAAACCTGGTTCAGGAACTGAAGCAAAAAGGATATGCTGTTGAACAGCATATGGACAACATGAAAAATATAAAAAAAGGCAAACTTGCAGGACTTTGGCTGCAGCAGGCATATGGGCAGAGTTAGCGAACGGGGAAAGACATGTTGCCTGTTGCAACTGAAACAGCCATTGAATATTTTAAGCAAAAATAAAAAAGGCTTCTTTTTGATGGTTGAAGGTTCGCAAATTGACTGGGGAGGACATGCCGGCAGCACAGTTTATGTTGTGGAAGACATGCTCGATTTCGACCGGACAATTGGAAAAGTGCTTGAATTTGCTGCCAATGACGGAGAAACTTTAGTGATTATTACCGCTGACCATGAAACAGGTGGAATGGCATTGACCGGTGGAGATATGAATACAGGAATGGTTAAAGCTGATTTTCCAACGGAGACCATACTGCGGTTATGGTTCCGGTTTTTGCTTATGGACCCGGGAGCTGAAGAATTTACAGGAATTATGGAAAATACAGAAATTCATAAAAAAATGAAAAAACTACTTTTAGATTAGATTAGAATCACAATTAAAAAAAGGAATACCGGAATCATTCAATTGCCATGATTCCGGTTTTTTATTGTTTTTAATGATAGATTTTATATTTTAACGCCTTGAAAAGAAAACGGAAAGCAGGATAAAACAGTTTACAGGGTTTTTAAAATTACAGAATTTATGTTTCATAGTTGAAATTCAATGAAACATTATATAGCTGTATTTCAGAATATTAACAAAACAATATTAAAGTGAAAGAAGCATTGGAAGTTCTTGATCATGTCAGATTAAATTTCTCCCCGTCCGGTTTACTTGCTTTAAATATTACAATCGCATTTATCATGTTTGGTGTGGCTCTCGACATTAAACTCGAGCATTTTAAGGATGTGATAATGAAACCCAAATCGGCTATTGGTGGGTGTTTTCTCACAGTTTTTTGTTATTGCCACTGGTTACTTTTCTTTTTATTTTGATGTTAAATCCTACGCCAACTGTTGCACTTGGGAATGATTTTAATTGCTTCCTGTCCCGGAGGAAATATTTCAAATTTTATGAGCGCCATGGCAAAAGGAAATGTGGCACTATCAGTGAGTTTAACAGCAGTAGCCACTCTTGGCCGCCACTTTTATGACTCCACTCAATTTTGCTATTTGGGGAAAATTATATATTAATTATTACAATGCAGCCAGGTGCCGGAAATTACCTGGTTCCCATTGAAATTGATTTTTTTCAAATGGTTCAAACCGTAGTTATTTTACTCGGAATACCTGTGTGCTTGGACTGTTTATTTGCGCAATATCTTCCAAGACTAACATCAAAAATTAAAAAACCTATCCGACAAATTTCCATTATTATATTTATCGCTTTTGTAATTATCTTGCTTTCAGCCAATTTTAACCATTTTTTGCACTTTATCCATCTGGTTTTTATTATTGTATTAATTCATAATGGACTTGGCCTTAGGATCAGGGTTTTCAGCATGGCAACTTTATTTAAATTACCGCGATATTGATCGCAGAACTATTACCATTGAAACCGGAATTCAAAATTCAGGATTGGCACTGGTTCTTAATGTTTAACCCTAAAATATTTCCTCCCGAACTTGAATTGGGTGGAATGACAATTATTGCCGCCTGGTGGGGAGTGTGGCATATCATTAGTGGATTATCCATTATCAACGATCTGGGCAAAAAAAAGAGTTCCCCAAACCACTTAAAAATACCTGATCAACTAAAGAATCTAAATCGTAATCTATGAAATATGAAAAGTGGTCAGTTGGGTACTGGTTATTTAAAGAGTATGTACAATTTGCCGACTGGCTTATTCATAAAAAAATAATTGTTACCGGGAAAGAAAAAATTCCGAAAAATAAACCCATTGTTTTTGCACCAAATCATCAGAATGCACTGAGCGATCCGATGGCTATTTTGTTACATACACGTTTTCAACCGGTTTGGCTGGCACGTGCCGATATTTTTAAAACAAAAACGATAACAGCTATTCTAAGGTTTTTGAAAATTATGCCGGTTTACCGTTTGCGTGACGGGAAAGAAAACCTGGCAAAAAATGATGAAACTTTTGCGGATTCTATAAAAGTTTTGAAAATAATTTTGCACTTGCACTTTTCCCAGAAGCCGCACACTCAGGAAAACGACAAATGTTTCACATAAAAAAGCAGTTCCGCGTATTGTTTTTATGGCCGAAGAAAAAACCAATTACAACCTCGATATTCAAATTATTCCCACCGGAATTTATTACAGCAGTTACTGGAAATTCAACCGAAATCTGATTGTAAATTTTGGAGACCAATTGCAGTAAACGATTACCAGGAAGAATATGAAAAAAATCCCAATACCGCTACATTACTTCTACGTGATAAAGTTTATGAAGGGATGGTTCCACTTGTGGTTGATATACAGAGCGAAAAATATTATGAAGATTTCGAAACCATCCGTAGAATTTACGGACGTTATTATTTGATTCGGAAAAACCAAAAATATTCTGTTTTAAACCAGTTTAAATCCGACCAGATTATGATGAACCGTTTGGTCCGACTTGAAACACAACGCCCGGAAGAGACAGAAAACCTGGTAAAAATGGTAAAAGATTATACTTCTAATCTGAAAAAAGTTAAGATCAGAAGTTGGTTGATTGATAAACATTACCACAATACAATAGAAGTTTTTGTTAACCTGATTATATTATTGGCAGGATTACCCGTTTTTTTATATGGTTTTATCTTTAATGCAATTCCTTTTTTTGCTATCGATATCATCGTCAGGAAAAAAGTTAAAGACATGGCATTCTGGAGTACTTTTTTCCAGGTACTTGGGTTAATATTTTTCCCTGCAATGTATATTATTGAATTGGCGGCTTTGTGGGGCATGATTCCAGGGCCATGGCTAAAACTCGCCTTCTTTATATCCTTACCGTTTATAGGAAAAGTTGCCTTTTACTGGCATATTCTTCTGTTGAAAACCGTTGGTCGAACCAGATTATTACTATTGAAAATTTTTAAGCGAAAACAATATTACAATTTGTTTAAACAGAAAGATCTGTTGCTTTTTAAGCTCGATGAATTAATCTCGATTTGAGTTTCTCTTATCTTCTTTTCGATCTGTTCTGGCGTTTTTTAGTCCGTTTAAAACGGTCTTCGAACGATCTTTTTGACTTAATTTGTCTTTTCTTTTGATGAAAAGCGCCCTGGAAAGTAGGATCATCAATTTTCCTCTGCCGGTCAATTTCTCTTAATTGTGCCTGTTTTTCCTCAAATTCCGATTCAACAAGAGGTACTTCCTTCGGAGTTGGCAACACCGGAATTTCCATTCGGATAAGCTGTTCTATTTTTTTCAGATGCCATTCTTCCGACGGATCGATTAAAGTAATTGCGTCACCTTTGTTTCCCGCACGTGCTGTACGCCCAATGCGATGAACGTAATCTTCATAACTGGGCGGCAGATCGAAATTAATAACATGGCTTACCATGCTTGCATCCAGCCCGCGGGCAGAAACATCAGTAGAAATAAGAATCCGAACTTCTCCGCTTTTAAACGCCTGAATGGCATTGATCCGGGTATTTTGTCCTTTGTTTGAATGCAGAATGCGTTTTTCTCCTTCTGTTTTTCTTTTTACCACTTTAAAAACTTCATCCGCATGATCTTTTGTCTTTACAAAAATGATCACCCGGTTGAATTTTTCTTCATCCTGAAGCAAGTACTGAACCAAATTCAATTTACTCCGGTAATTTGGAACATGGTAAACTACCTGTGTTACCTGTTTCACTGTAGTAGCAGAACGGGCGACTTCAATCTTTTCATAATGATCAAGAAATTCTTCTGCCATCTTTTCTACGTTTTCAGGAAAAGTAGCAGAGAACAGCAAATTTTGTCTTTTAGATGGAATTATTTCAAATAATTGACGTAATTGAGGTTGAAACCCCATATCGAGCATCCGGTCCGCTTCGTCGATAACCAGGTATTTTATCTTTTTTAATGAGAGTGCTCCAGCCTGGTAAAGATCCCAAATACGTCCGGGCGTGGCAATCAAAATATCAATTCCAGGCTCCAGTAGTTCAGCATGTTTTGTCCAGCCAATCCCGCCAAAAACAGAAGCAAAACGCAAATCTGAATAAGTTGTCAGTTCTTCCACATCTTCACCCACCTGAATAGACAATTCGCGAGTTGGAACAAGTACCAGTAAACGCGGATCTTTCCCTTCTGCCTTTTTCAATTTTGTAAAAAGGGGTAGTAAATACGCTGCTGTTTTTCCTGTTCCTGTTTGGGCAACACCAACCACATTTATACCTGAATTTATTTTTGGGATTGCCTTAACCTGAATTGGAGTTGGCTCGTGAAAACCAATCTCATCAAGCGACTTTAATATGGCTTTTGATATTTTTAGTTCTTCAAATGTCTTATTCATGCCGCAAAAATAGCAAAATCAGGCGATTACCTCAAACGATACATTTTCCCTGGAAGCGCCACAATAACATTTTTAAATTCCAGGTTCAGTAACATCGAAGAAACCCGGCTGACCGGTAATGCCAAAGCTGAGCCAATCTGGTCGATAAAGAGTTCATTCTGCTCATGAAGTAATGTCACAACCTTTTCCTCTTCAGGAGTTAAATCCACAAACAACGCAGATTGTACATTTGTTTCTTTCGTTTGTTTTTCCCATCCCATAAAAAATTCCAGATCATCAATTCCTTCTATAAGATTAGCGCCATTATTGCGAATTAACTGGTTACAACCTTTTGAATAAGTGTCACCAGCCCTTCCCGGAAAAGCAAAAACATCGCGATTATATGATGATGCAATATCGGCTGTAACAAGAGCTCCACCTTTAGCAGCTGATTCCACAACAATCGTTGCGTCTGCAAGTCCGGCAATAATCCGATTACGACGGATAAAATTGGGAGGATCTATTTTTGTTCCGCTAGGGAAATCACTTACCAGCCCACCGTTTTCAAGCATTTTTCTTGCTATTTCTGCATGCAGCGAAGGATACATTTTATCCAAACCATGCCCAACAACTCCTGCCGTTGGCAATGCCATATTTCAATGCCGATTTGTGTGCCTGAATATCAATTCCATAAGCAAGTCCACTCACAACTAATATTTTATAATTCCTTTCTGCAAATTGACCGATCAAATCATCGCAGACCTGTTTTCCGTAATCAGTGGCATTTCGCGTTCCCACAATACTGATCACCTTTTGTTCGTCAAAGTTCATGTTGCCCTTCGTGTATATCAAAACAGGTGCATCAACACAAGTTTTTAATCGTCGGGGAAATTTGCCGTCAGTGTAAAACAATGCCTCTATTTTGTTTTTCTGAATAAAGCCTATTTCCTTTTCTGCCCTTTTAAAAATCGTTTCATTCTTGATTCGTCTCGCGTTGACCTCGCCAATTCCGGGAATTTTAGTTAAGGTTTTTACTGACTCAGAAAATACTCCTTCCACGCTTCCTGCATAAGCTACAAGGTTCCTTGCCAGAATTCCGCCTATCCCAGGAATCATGGAAAGTGCTATTTTATAAAGGAGATCATTCATTTGTATTTGCAGGCTGGTTTTTTATTTGTTCAGGATAGCATCTAAGGCTGTTTTCATCTTTTCCCGATCGGCTTGCGGCACAGCAGTTAAACTCACTGATGGATACTCCGCCGGTCCGCGCCTGGTTTTTACAACGATGGTTATATCGGTTAATTTTCCAAATACATGAATTTTCAAAATACCACCTTCATCAATGCTTCTTTTGGAAACTCGATCGAATTAAATTCCGTTCGCCCCACTTTTATTGCTTTATAATAACGAAGTAAAATTTTATTATTCTTCATCACTAAATTCAATAAACTGATAATCAGCCACATGAAAATATAGATACCAAAGCGAAAAAACACCAATACTGATCAATCCATAAAGCATGTCGATGAAAAAAAGTATAAGTGCTGCAACGGCAATAATAACACTTACCAGGTAAAATAATCGTTTCAGTTATCGAGTTTTCTTTTTGTTGTTGATGTTCATGTTTTTTAATTGAATCAGAATTAACCGGCTTTCAAAGATAAATTTTATTATTTACCGGACCAAAACCATTGCTGCAATTTTCTCTTCATTATGTTTTAGAGAAAAAATTACAGGCGACAAATAGTTTCAAATCTCAAAAACCAATATTATTGTAACTTTACTGCAATTTAACAGCAAACGATGGGAAATTCAAACATTTATTCCAAAATAATCTATAATCACAATTGGGAAACAGAACTTCACGATTGGATTGGAAAATATCCAGCACGGGAAAGTCTTTCTGGCCACTGAAGAAAATGTTGACCGGCTCTGGATTCAGAAACACTTCTTCTTTTTTTGAGGAACGTGGAATAAAAAAGGTGATTATTCCCGCGGGAGAAAACAATAAAAAAATTGATTCGGTTGAAAAAATCTGGGAATTTCTTTCGCAAAACGGAGCCGACCGAAAATCGTTGATGATTAATATTGGCGGAGGAATGCTTACCGATCTGGCTGGTTTTGCAGCCTCTACATTTAAACGTGGTTTCAACTTTATTAACGTTCCAACAACATTACTTTCACAAGTTGATGCATCGGTTGGAGGAAAAACAGGAATCAATTTTAATGGATTGAAAAATGAAATCGGTGTTTTTAAAGAACCGGAGTCCGTCATCATCAATACCAATTTTTTGAAGACTATCGATCAGGAAAATTTTATTTCAGGTTTTGCTGAAATGATTAAACATGGGTTGATACACAGCGCTGAACACCTGGAAGAACTGAAAAAGTTTGATATTGATAACATCGATTATAAACTTTTAAGCGAAATAATCAGTCATTCGGTGGAGGTAAAATCATGGTTCGTGGCTAACGATCCATTCGAAAAAAATATTCGTAAAGCACTAAATTTTGGCCACACCGTCGGTCATGCTTTTGAAAGTTTTGCCATGGAACAAAACCGGCCTGTTCTGCACGGATTTGCAGTAGCTTACGGAATGATTACAGAATTGTATCTTTCAGTAAAAAAATGCGATTTCCCTGTAAATGATTTTGAGCAACTAACAACTTGGCTGTTAAAATTATATGGAAAATTTGAAATTACTGAAACTGATTTTGACCGGCTTTATGATTTAATGACTCACGATAAAAAGAACGAAGCCGGGCGAATCAATTTTACTTTGCTGCCGGAAACAGGAGCTATCGAAATCGATCAGCATTGCGAGAAGGAACTGGTTTACGATGCACTTTACTATTTTAGTCAACTTTAGGAAGTATGCAATATTCTGTCTCCTGTAATATAAACGAGATAAACGGAGCCATTAAAGTTACCGGCATCAAAAAGTATTAGTAACCGGGCTTTAATTATCAGTGCCTCTGAGTTACAATCCTTATCCAATTCACAATTTATCCGATAGTGACGACACGCGCGTTTTAGTTGAATGCATTAAATTCCAATAACAGTCGTTTTGATATTGGCCATGCCGGAACAGCAATGCGTTTTTTGACTGCCTTTCTTGCAGAAATCGTAGGGGAATGGGAAATTACCGGTTCAGATCGGATGAAACAGCGACCGATAAAAATTCTTGTTGACGCCTTAATTCAGCTTGGTGCAAAAATTGAATATATCGAAAATGAGGGCTTCCCTCCGTTAAAAATTTATGGTTCTCACCTTACAGGAAAAACCATTGAACTCGACGGCAGTGTTTCGAGCCAGTATATTTCCGCACTGTTAATGATTGCGCCAACAATTGAAAATGGATTAACACTTCAACTCAAAGGAGAAGTTACTTCGCGTTCGTATATCGAACTTACGCTAAAACTCATGGCACAGTTTGGTATTCAGTATTTATGGGAAGAAAATACAATTACAATCCCTGAACAACATTATTTCCCAGTAGATTTTACCGTTGAAGCAGACTGGTCGGGTGCATCATACTGGTACCAAATTCTTGCTATGGCTGAAAAAGGTGAAATCTTTCTGGAAAATTTAAGCTAAAAAGTCTGCAGGGAGATTCAGAAATTGCGCACTGGTTTGAACAGTTTGGAGTGATTTCAGAACAAAAAGAAAACGGCGTTTTGCTGAAAAAAATAGACTGTTAGAGTTACCACAAAAAGTTAGGACTCGATTTTATTGAAAACCCGGATGTTGCCCAAACCATGGCATGTTTGTGTGTTGCAAAAAGGATCCCTTTTCATTTTACCGGTTTAAAAACATTGAAGATCAAGGAAACCGACCGGATCGCTGCGCTTCAAAATGAACTGGCCAAATTCGGGGCCAATCTTAACTGAACCTCAACATGGCGAACTGGCCTGGGACGGGAAAATTAATTCTGATAAAATTGAAAATACTCCAACAATTGCGACTTATCACGATCACCGAATGGCACTTGCGTTTGCTCCAATTGCAATCACTGGAACCCGACTTAAAATTGATGATCCGGGAGTAGTGACAAAATCGTATCCCGGATTTTGGGAAGACCTGAAACAAATTGGTTTTAAAATTGAAAAAGATACTTCCGCCTAAAGTCGGATAAAAATCTTTTTTCGGTATAAAATCCAGGCAAAAATAAAATTGAAACAAACAAATATCAAAGCAAAAAGAAGACTGCCGAACTTCATGCTCCAACCTGCATATTCGAATACATCAAGAAAATGAACATTTAAACTGTGCCCGGCAAAATGGATATTATAAAACAATTGTCCCCAAACATCAGACATAACATAGACTGCAATTGCATTTGCTCCGAAAATTATTCCCGGTTTTGTGAAACGAGTCCTTCCCTGCATATCGACAAAGAAAATACTGCTTGCCAGTACCATTGATGCCAAACCGGAAGTAACCATCACATAAGAACTTGTCCAAAGATTTTTATTAACCGGGAAAATGTAATTCCATAAAAATCCTATTACTAAAGCAAAAAATCCAAACGCAGAAAAGATAAATCACCTTTCTTTCCTGTTTCAAATCACTGATTATTAAATGGCCCGCCAACATTCCTGTAATTCCGGTAGCGATAGCTGGAAATGTACTAAGAATTCCTTCAGGATCCCAGGTTTTCTCCCACATATAACCGGGAAGAAGTTTACTGTCGATCCATGCTGCCAGATTCACGCCTGGTTCAAGCATAACTTTACCTTCTCCGGGAGTTGGAATCAAAGTCATAGCCAGCCAATATCCAACCAAAAGAACGGCTGCAATAATCGCCTGAGTTCTCCAGTGGGTAGTGAGAAAAAGAATGTGCTGTAACCAGAAAGACAATTGAAATACGCGGTAAAACCCCTGCCCACCGAATCGTTTCAAAATTAAATTTTGGAAAAAGCCACAACAAAATACCAACTGCAAATATTTTTACTGCCCTGAAAATAATTTTACGATACATCGATTTTGGATTAATTCCAGCCTTAATTCGCTTTGGTATAAGCCAATACAATTGAAACTCCTACAATAAAAACAAAAAACGGAAAAATAAGGTCAGTAGGTGTTAATCCGTTCCATTCTGCATGTAAAAGTGGCGGATAAACATGCGCCCAACTGCCCGGATTATTCACCATGATCATAGCCGCAATTGTAAAACCACGAAATGCATCGAGGGAAATCAATCTTTTTTGTTCAGTCATTTTAACTTATTTAGCTGATTAATTATCGCTTTTGACGGAAAAATTCCTGCATCAATTCAGTACATTCGGTTTCCATAATACCGCCGATTACCTCAGTTTTTGGATGTAGTGAACGGGCAGCAAACTTTTTATATCCCCTTTTTTCATCGTTGGCACCATACACAATCTTGCCAATTTGCGCCCATCCTAAAGCACCGGCGCACATTACACAAGGTTCCACAGTAACATATAACGTGCAATCATTCAGGTATTTTCCACCCAAAAGATTGGCTGCAGCAGTAATCGCCTGCATTTCTGCGTGAGCGGTAACATCGTTTAATGTTTCGGTCAAATTATGTGCCCGTGCAATAATCTTCTGATTACTAACAACAACTGCACCAACCGGTACCTCTCCTTTTTCAAAAGCAAGAACAGCCTCTGAAAAAGCTTTCTTCATAAAATACTCATCGCTAAAAGGTTCAATCATAAAATGATTTGAAAAGCATAAATGTAATCCGATAAAATTGCTAAAATCTTCTTATTTTCGCAATCAAATTAAAAAAAGAAATCATGTTCAGAACTCACACTTGCGGGGAATTACGGATTGAAAATACGGGTCAGGAGGTTACACTCAGTGGTTGGGTGCAACGCATCCGCGATCTTGGAGCAATGACTTTTGTTGATTTGCGTGACCGTTACGGAATAACACAATTAGTTGTCGATGAAGATACAGATAAAAAAGTTGTTGAGAAACTTAAGGAACTTGGGCGGGAATTTGTAATCCAGGCAGTTGGAAAAGTTCGTGAACGTTCAAACAAAAACAAAAACATTGCTACTGGTGACGTTGAGATTGTTCTTTCAAAGATAAATATCTTAAATCCATCATTAGTTCCGCCATTTACCATTCAGGAAAATACGGATGGCGGTGACGATTTGCGAATGAAATATCGCTATCTGGATTTACGACGTAATAATGTTAGAAAAAACCTGGAGTTGCGGGCAAAAATGGCGCATGCAGTAAGAACTTATCTGAATTCCAAAGATTTTATTGAAACGGAAACTCCGGTTCTCATCAAGTCAACGCCGGAAGGCGCACGCGACTTTGTTGTTCCATCAAGGATGAACCCGGGAGAGTTTTACGCATTACCGCAATCTCCACAGCAATTAAAACAGTTGTTAATGGTTGCAGGATTCGACCGTTATTACCAGATTGTAAAATGTTTTCGTGATGAAGATCTTCGTGCGGACCGCCAACCTGAATTTACCCAAATCGACTGTGAGATGTCGTTTGTGGAACAGAAAGATGTGTTGGAAATGTTTGAAGGGTTGACAAAATATATGTTCAAAGAAGTTCTGGATATTGAAGTTAAAGAATTTCCATGGATGCCCTATACTGATGCAATGAATAAATATGGTAGTGATAAGCCGGATATTCGTTTTGAAATGTTACTGAATGACATTTCTAGCATTAGTAAAAGGAAAAGGATTTTCAGTTTTTGATTCTGCTGAATATGTTGGGGCCATTTGTGCACCAGGATGTGCCGAATACAGCCGCAAACAGCTTGATGAACTTACAAACTGGGTAAAACGCCCACAGGTTGGAGCTAAAGGATTGGTTTATATAAAATATAATTCGGACGGAACTATTAAATCAAGTGTCGATAAATTTTATTCTGAAGAAGAATTAAAACTTTGGGCTGAAAAATTAAATGCCCAACCAGGAGATCTGCTATTGGTACTTTCCGGTGATAAGGCGCTAACTCAAAATGCTCTTGGGTTACTTCGCCTTGAAATGGGTAGTCGTTTAAATCTAAGACAAAAAGGCGTTTTTAAACCGCTTTGGGTTGTTGATTTTCCATTGCTGGAATGGGATGAAGAGGCACAACGTTTTTTTGCTATGCACCACCCATTTACATCACCAAAACCTGAGGATATTCCTATGTTAGACACAGATCCAAAGAAAGTACGCGCTAATGCCTACGACCTGGTAATTAACGGTGTTGAAATTGGAGGAGGTTCAGTAAGAATTTACAACTCAGAATTACAGGCAAAAATGTTCAGCACACTCGGATTTACCAAAGAGCAGGCGCAGGCACAATTTGGATTTCTCATGGATGCTTTTAAATTTGGTGCACCACCACATGCAGGTATTGCATTTGGATTTGACAGGCTGGTGTCGTTATTTGCCGGATTGGATACAATCCGCGATGTAATTGCGTTTCCGAAGAATAATTCAGGCCGTGATGTTATGATGGATTCACCTTCCTCAATCGCTAATGAACAACTGGACGAATTAAACTTAAAAATTGACATGAAAGAATCAAAGTAAAAATTGAAAGATAATCAAGCAATAAAAAAGGGAAGCAATTGCTTCCCTTTTTTATAATACATTATTTCAGGTTCTAATAATCTGTTCTTTTCCGCGATGAATAATTAATATGCAACGCAGCTACTTTACGTAACTCCTGTTTTATATCATTTATAATACCCATTTTGGTATTTTCATCAACTTTTAAAGAAGTAATCATTAGTGGGCGTTCTTCTTCAGCACGAGCCTCCCTTTCCCTAATAATATAATCCTGTATGTCATTCCACATTAGCAAATTGATCATCGAGCTGAATACGTGGCGCTACACCAAACATTTTTACATATTGTGGAGTTGGTTCTCCCACATAAATGTAACTAACCAATGATTTCTTTTCCAATTTGCTTAATTCTGTAGCTTCCGGAAGTTTAACATTTACTTTTAAAGTAACTTCCCGCATCGTAGTACTAACCATAAAGAAAGAAAAGTAGCATGAAAACGATATCCGGTAAGGAAGCTGTTGATACTGGAGGCAATTCTTTTGCATCACTTTTTCTAAACTTACTCATAATATTTCCTCCTACTTTACTTTTTCTTAGGTTCTGCTTCTGATATCCTCTGAGGATATATCTCACGAATTGCATCCTGTTGATCTTTTTCCAGATCAGCATATGATTTCCCAAAGTGCTTTTTCGCTAACTCATCTCTCAGATCATTAATGGCACCAACCAACTCATTTTGAACAGCGATATATGTCCCGTACTTTGTATCCAAGTCATTACGCAATGAAATAACCCCTTTTGTGACCATTACTTCACCGAAATAAGGTACATCTTTAGGTTCTTTTTCAGGCAAGGTTTCCTCGTCATATGGATTTTCCATAAACTCTTTTGCCCTTTCACGTAAATTTTTGATATCTGCATATTGATTTTCCACCAATAGGTCATTGTTTTTATTCACCAGAACCACAAAAACATTTCGTTCCTTGATTTCCGGTTGATCTTCAGGATTTTCCTCTGACCATTGCGGAAGCCTTCTTTCAAGGCCGCTGTCCACATCCATCGTGGTTGTTACCAGGAAAAAGATTAGCAACATAAAAGCGATATCTGCTAATGATGCTGACGGTATTTCAGGTACTTTCCTAGCCATAATTTTTTTTCCTGTTTTTAACCACGATTATTATTTAAACATTTTTGAAACCGTTGAATATGCAATGGCTAAAAGTGCCAACCCAAAAAGAATATATGTTGCATATAATCCGGTATCAATTAATTTTGAAATTCGCGATGTAAGTGTTCCATCTGCAATGTATCTATCGACACCGGGGAATTGAGGTATCTCAGGCGATGCCAATAAATATGAAACTAGAGCAATAACACCCAAAAATGCAACGGCAATAAGGCCGCGTTTGGCTGCTCTTTTATCTGTGAACATGTGGAATAATCCTGCAATTATTGCTATACCAGCACCAACAATTATTAGGATATAAGACCAAATAAGGTTTGTATTTATCCACCCCCCCATGGTTGCATCCTGAGTATTATCACTAATATTAACCATTAATGATACAACTAAAATTGCTGAAATTACAATAAGTACCCACAGAACTATAGTAACTATTTTCCCTGCTTTATTCATGGGTATTTTTATTTTTTCAGGTTGTATTTAACTAACAAATCTAACAATGAGATGGAACCATCTTCCATATCGTTTACAATTGCATCAATTTTATTCACACAGTAATTATAAAAGAACTGCAGAATAATAGCAGTGATCAACCCACCAACAGTTGTAATCAATGCTACTTTAATACCATGGGCTACAAGTGAGGGAGAAATATCTCCGGCAACTTCAATCGCATCAAAAGCCTCGATCATACCAATTACTGTACCCAAGAAACCTAAGCATAGGAGCAAGTGCAATGAAAAGCGAAATCCAGCTCAATCCTTTTTCCAGAAGGCTAGCCTGTACTCCCCCATAAGAAATAACTGACTTTTCAACTACATCAATTCCATGGTCCATACGATCCAATCCCTGGTAAAAAATACTTGCAACCGGGCCACGCGTTGTACGGCAGACCTCTTTTGCAGCGTCAACTCCACCACTGTTTAATGCTTCTTCTACATTTGCCAGTAGTTTTTTTGTATTGCTAGTAGCTAGGTTAAGATAAAGAACTCTTTCAATAGCAAATGCCAATCCCAAAATAAGGGAAATTAACACAAATGACATGAAAGTTGGTCCCCCATCAATAAACTTTTGTTTTAACTGGCTGTGGAAGGATTGACCTTCTTCAGCAGCGGCAGCAGCTTGTTCTTCAGGATCTGCTGTAACATCAACCTGCTCTTTGTTTGTCTCTGATGCAGTTGTATCTTGCTGCTGAGCAACCACATCTTTTGATGCCATAAAAAACAGCACCCCGAATACTGCTATTAACGCGAATAGTCTTTTCATAATTGATTTGAATTTTTAATTAATTTTACTTTTAATCTTGTTTTTATTGATCTTTACTAAAATTATTCTGTTTTGCTACAAATAATGTGCCTTGTTTGTCATTAAAAATAAGAACCAAACTCCACATCTGCGGAGAGAGGGGGATTCGAACCCCCGGTACCGTTTCGCAGTACACACGCTTTCCAGGCGTGCCAGTTCAGCCACTCCTGCACCTCTCCAGTGATTTTACTGGCATACGCCAAAATGAGGGCTGCAAATTAATAAAAAATTGTGAAAAAAAAATATTGCTATTCACTAATTTCCCCTCGCAGGCTTTTATTCAAATACATTTTTATTTCATGGTTATTTAACCCTTGTCCTAACAAAAACATTAACTTGGTAATTGCTGCTTCTGTAGTCATATCTTTACCCGAAACAACACCTGCATTTAATAACTCCAAACTTGTTTCATATTGCCCCATATTAACCCGACCACCTTCGCATTGGGTAATGTTCAAAATAATGATTCCTTTTTTAATTGCTCTTTTAATACAATTAATCAACCAGCGCGAAGTGGGTACATTTCCTGAACCAAAAGTTTCTAAAACAACTCCTTTTAATCCAGGACATATTTAAAATTGAATTGAAAACATTCTGGCTAATCCCGGGAAACATTTTCAAAATAACCACGTTGTCATCGAATCGGGTATTAACTTTTAAAATTCCTTTGTTTCCCAGGATAATAAATAAGTTCATTGTTATAGCGAATATCGACCCCGGCAGTTGCAAGTGCGGGGTAATTTACCGAGCGAAATGCACTGAATTGTTCAGAATCACGTTTTACTGTACGGTTACCTCGGTAAAGCTGGAAATCGAAATAAATACAAACTTCCGGCACCAGGCTTCTTCCATTGTTTTTTGTTGCTGCAATTTCAACTGAAGTAATAAGATTTTCTTTCCCGTCGGTTCTTAAAGTACCAATTGGTAACTGGGAACCGGTAAAAATGACCGGTTTATCAAGGTTCTCAAACATATAACTAAGTGCTGATGCTGTGTAAGCCATAGTATCAGTACCGTGTAATACCACAAAACCATCAAAATCATTATAACTTCCTACGAATTATTTTGGCTATTTTCACCCATAACGAAGGATTCATATTTGATGAATCAACAACAGGATTTAAAACTGTTGTTTGAATTTTGTTGTTGAATTTATTTAACTCTGGAACTTCATCCAAAATCTGGTCAAATTTTACCGGAGCCAGTGTTCTTGTCCCCGGCCGTTGAACCATTCCAATGGTTCCCCCTGTGTAAATAATCAGAATTGACGCTTTGGGATCAGTTGTATTACCCATGAAAATTGATTTTTAACATGTAATTTATCAAATTCCATATAAATTCCGGGCATTTGTTGTTGTTATGTCCGCAATTTCTTTAAAAGACATGCCATATATTTCGGTCAGTTTTTTTACCACATACACCAAAAACGAAGCTTCGTTTCTTCTCCCACGTTTTGGCTCCGGAGCAAGATATGGTGCATCAGTTTCCAATACAAGATGCTTTACATCAACTTGCTGAAGGGTTTTACTCAGGTTACTGTTTTTGAATGTAACCACTCCGCCTATTCCTAATAAAAAACCCAAGTCGGTTATCATTTGAGCTTCTTTTTCATTTCCTGTAAAACAATGAAATATCCCTTTTAAATTTCCATTCTGTTCTTCCTGAACAATCGAATAAACTTCATTGAATGATTCCCTGACGTGCACCACAATGGGTATCTGAAGCGATTTCGCCAGTTTTATCTGGTAGCGAAAAGCTTCCTGTTGTTCTTTTAAATGAGTAGTATCCCAATACAAATCGATGCCAATCTCCCCAATCCCATAAAATTTATGTTTATCAAGCCAATATTCAACTGCCGATAATTCTTCTTTATAATCTTTTGAAACGGATCCCGGATGTAACCCCATTAGCGGGTAACAAATATGAGGATACGAATCGCTCAGATCAAGTAATCTTTTGATAGTTCCTGAATCTATATTGGGAAGTACGATCTTTTTAATATCATTATTGTAAGCATTTTGCAACACCTCATCAATGTCGTCGTTAAAATCCTCGGAATAAATATGAGAATGGGTATCTATCAGCATGTCAAAAAATTTCGACAAATGTATAAAACGAATTTATCCTGAAATTCATTTTAACTTTATCAAAAAATTAAATTTTACAGTATTTCAGGATAAATTAACCTTTGAGTGAAGTAATTACACAATTCCCTGGGCAAGCATGGCATCGGCAACTTTTACAAAACCACCGACATTTGCTCCTTTTACATAATCTATTTTTTCACCGTTCTTTCCGTAATTCACACAGGTTTCATGAATATTTTTCATGATCCCTTTTAATCTGTCATCCACTTCTTCGCGCGGCCAGTTAATTCGCATACTGTTCTGCGACATTTCCAAACCTGAAACAGCAACACCTCCTGCATTTACTGCTTTCCCGGGGGCATAATCAATGTATTCGCACAGATACTCCATTGCTTCAGTTGTGCATCCCATATTCGATGCTTCAGCAAGAAGTTTGCATCCGTTTTTAACCAGCTCTTTTGCATCTTCCAGGTTAACTTCATTTTCAGTTGCACACGGCATTGCCAAATCAACCGGCACCTCCCAAGGGTGTTTGTCGGGAACAAATTTAGCCCCAAATTCTTCAGCGTATGGCTCTACAACATCGTTGTTAGTTGCACGAAGTTCAAGCAAGTAATCAACTTTATCACCTGAAATTCCTTCCGGATCGTAAATATATCCGTCGGGGCCGGAGATTGTGATTACTTTACCACCAAGTTCATTTATTTTTGTGATGGCGCCCCAGGCAACATTTCCAAATCCGGAAACAGCAATGGTTTGTCCTTCAATATCTTTTCCCTGGCGATGAAGCATATGCTGGGCAAAATAAACAGCTCCAAAACCTGTAGCTTCCGGGCGTATCAAACTACCTCCCCACGCAAGTCCTTTTCCTGTAAGTACGCCGGTAAATTCGTTTTTTAATCTTTTATATTGTCCGAAAAGATAACCAATTTCACGACCTCCAACACCAATATCCCCTGCGGGAACATCAGTGTGCGGACCAATATGCCGGTACAATTCTGTCATAAACGACTGGCAGAAACGCATAATTTCAGCGTCGGTTTTCCCCTTGGGGCTAAAATCAGAACCACCTTTTCCGCCACCCATTGGTAGTGTTGTAAGACTATTTTTAAATGTTTGCTCAAATCCTAAAAACTTCAAAATGCTTAATGTAACGCTGGAGTGGAATCGTAAACCTCCTTTGTATGGACCTAAAGCTGAATTGAATTCGACTCGGTAACCTCGGTTAATTTGCACCTCACCTTTATCGTCAACCCACGGAACGCGAAACATAATTACCCGCTCGGGCTCAACCATTCGTTCAAGGATTTTAACACTTTTATACCTCGGATTTTTTTTGTAAAAATCCCAAATTGAAACAATTACTTCTTCCACTGCCTGATGAAACTCTTTTTCACCCGGAGTTCTTTTCTCCAAATTCGTAATGAATTCATTTATATCTGTGTTCATTTCAAAAAATATTAAAAATGATACGCAAATGTAGATATCTTATTGACTAAAAAACAGTTTTTGATTCAATAATAATCTCAACTATATTTACTGATAGCCAGAGATTTACAAATTAAAAAAAGATGTTAAAGAGCAGTGTCTGACAATTGTCAGATTTTTCAGCATAAAAAAAGCCCCTTTCCATCTGGAAAAGAGCTTTTTAAAATATATTGTGTGGTGTATTACATCATTCCACCCATTCCGCCCATTCCGGGTGCACCTCCCATTGGCGGCGCCGGATTTTCTTCTTTTTTCTCAACAATTACAGTTTCAGTAGTCAGGAACATGCCTGCAATTGATGCTGCATTTTCAAGAGCAATTCGGGCAACTTTAGCCGGGTCGATTACACCTGTTTCGTATAAATTCTGATATTCGTCGATACGTGCATTGTACCCAAAATCATTTTTCCCTTCTTTAATCTTCTGAACAACAACTGCACCTTCTTTTCCAGAATTGATGACAATCTGACGAAGCGGTTCTTCAATTGCCCGTTTAATAATTTCGATTCCGGTTTGTTCGTCATCGTTTTCGCCGACAACTTTATCAAGAGCATCAATTGCACGGATATAAGCAACACCACCGCCAGGAACAATACCTTCTTCCACTGCTGCACGGGTTGCGCTCAATGCATCGTCAACACGGTCTTTTTTCTCTTTCATTTCCACTTCTGAAGCAGCTCCAACATAAATTACAGCAACACCACCGGCCAGTTTAGCCAAACGTTCCTGCAGTTTTTCACGATCATAATCAGAAGTGGTAGTTTCAATCTGTTTTTTGATCTGACCAACACGGGCAGCAATATTTTTCGGATCGCCTGCCCCATTTACTACTGTTGTATTTTCCTTGTCAACCGTAATCTTTTCAGATTGTCCAAGATGTTCCAAAGTAGCTTGTTCCAGTTTCATACCTTTTTCTTCGGTAATTACTGTACCGCCAGTCAATACTGCAATGTCTTCCAGCATTTCTTTTCTGCGGTCTCCAAAGCCAGGAGCTTTAACAGCACAAACTTTTAATGAACCCCGCAAACGGTTTACAACCAACGTTGCCAATGCTTCACCATCAACATCTTCTGCAATAATCATTAACGGTCGCCCAGTTTGTGCAGTTGCTTCCAAGAACCGGAAGCATATCTTTCATCGTGCTGATTTTCTTATCGTGAATAAGAATGTATGGATTTTCAAGTTCAGCAGCCATTTTTTCAGCATCGGTTACAAAATAAGGAGAAATGTAACCTCGGTCGAACTGCATTCCTTCAACTACATCAACATAAGTATCGGTACCTTTCGATTCTTCAATGGTAATAACACCTTCTTTGTTTACTTTCTGCATGGCTTCGGCAATCAATTTGCCAATGGTTTCGTCGTTATTAGCCGAAATTTTAGCTACCGATTCAATCTTTGCATAATCGTCGCCAATGGTTTGTGCCTGATTAGCAATGCTTTTAACAACAGCTTCAACAGCTTTGTCGATTCCACGTTTCAAATCCATTGGATTTGCACCTGCAGTAACGTTTTTCAAACCTACGTTTATAATAGACTGTGCCAAAACAGTTGCGGTTGTTGTTCCGTCACCAGCATCATCACCGGTTTTGGAAGCAACTTCTTTTACCATTTGAGCTCCAAGATTTTCAAAAGCATCTTCCAGTTCAATTTCTTTTGCTACTGTAACACCATCTTTTGTGATTTGCGGTGCACCAAATTTCTTCTCAATAACAACATTCCGCCCTTTCGGACCTAGTGTAACTTTAACAGCGTTCGACAGTTTGTCAACACCCGCTTTCAACAAATCGCGGGCTTCAATATCGAATTTAATTTCTTTTGCCATAATATTCTCTTTTTTTGATTTTAATTACTTAACAATGTACCAATACGTCTGATTTGTGTCATTAATTAAATAATCTTTACCCTCATCAATTCAACTCTGTTCCAGCATACTTCCCATGAAGAACATGATCTCCAACTTTCAATTCCATTGGTTCATCTTTTTTACCGGCTCCTACCAGCACCACTGTTCCAACCTGTGGTTTTTCTTTTGCTGAATCGGGAATGATAATACCACTTACTGTTTTTTCTTCGGCTGCCTTGGGCTCGATAACTACACGATTTTAGTTCCAGCAATCAGAATTTTAACTTTCAATTCTGCCATAGTACTTTACATTTTATTATTTAAATGTAACTAATTTAAAATCGACACCGTGCTATATCATATTTTATGCCAATTGAAAGCATCTTGGTTTTTAATCAAAAAGAAAGACAAAATTGCACTTAGCAGTAGTGCTGATAAACCAGATACAACATAAGACATTGAATTTCTACAAATTAAAACTAATGGCATTGCAAATGACAGGCTGACAGTGGAAAAAAGTTTACAGTGGATCAGCCTAAGTTGGTAGTAGATTATTAATTTATTTTGATCAAATTATGTTACAAAACAAAAGCCATTCGATTTTCTTCGAATGGCTTCTATTTATTTTTTCTAATTTTTAATTCTTAATGTACCCCCGCTGTCCGGTGGAGTTGTTGCCGGAGGTAGTTGAGTTTGGCTCTGCGTTGGAGCTGTTGTGGGAAAGTTAGGCACCTGCGTCGGATCAACTGCATTGTCAATCTGCTGCTGAATACGCGATCCTTCAACACCACCCTCAGCACGCGGAATAAAAGCAGAACATACTACTGATAAAAACAATAATGCTCCGGCAAGGCCCCATGTTGCTTTTTCAAGAAAGTCAGTTGTTTTTCGAACTCCCATAATTTGACCGCTAGGATTGGAAATTACTTGCCAATCCGCCACCTTTTGAGTTTTGCACCAGCACAATCAGCACCAAAAGGATACAGATGATAAATATTAAAACGGTTATTAATGCGTACATCTTCTTTTTATTTACTGTTCTTTAAATCTTCTGTTTCTCTAATTCGGGTTGCAAAGTAAATACTTTTTTCCGGATATTTCAAACTTAATTTTTTGAACGCAGTGAATTGCCTTTTCGTAGTTCTTTTGTTGCAGATAAATGTTAGCCAACGTCTCTGTAATCAACTCATCGTCTTCAGTTGTCGATCTTTCCAGAATATCATCGTGACTTTCATTTTCAGGTGATAATGCTCCGGGTGAATTTCTTCTCATCGATCCCGGATTTGATGTTAAAAAACGGTCAATAAGTGAATCATCAGAAGTTTCTTTTTCATCCGCATTTTTCATCTGAAAGTGAAAACATATTTTCTTTTTCTATTGGGACATGTATCGGTTTGTTTTCCGAATTCATAAAATTGGAAAGTAATTTCCGGTCATAAACCCGAATGGCAACTTTCTTTAATACAGTTTCATATTCGGGAGATTGTGTCTTGTTTGAGATTCTTTGCATAAAGCACCCATCCAACTGAAACCATGGATGAGTCTCTGTAAGTTCTTTCAGTTCGACAGCGGTTTCTTCATTTAGCAAAACCGGATTAAAAAACCATGTATTAAATCTATTGGATTCCATGGATTACCAATTGGCAACAGTAGCGTTAAATATATCTTCGTTCAGTTTTTTCACAATGTCCAGGCTAAGATCATCTTCAACTTCACTAAGCGCCTGAGAAGAATCATAATCTTCGAAAGCTGAAAAAGTTCTTTCAAAACTCATATCCGGTTCTTTGTTATTGGTATATTTTACATTCACTGTAATTGTAAGACGGTTCTGAGCAGCTATATCTTTTTTCTGAACCGACATCGGTTTCATATCGTAGCCGGTAATTTGTCCTTCGAACTCAATGTCTCCATTCTCAGAAAGTTCATTTAACGATGTCTGGCGCTGAAGTTTTTCACGTAAATCTTCCGTAAAAACCTGGCTTAATGTAGGGTTTATCAACCGTGCCCGGTTAGGAAAATAATATACTGTAAATGTTTTGACATCTGCTGGAAGATTTGCGCCAGTAAAAGAATAGGTAATTTTACATCCCTGAAAAGTTATACCAAACCCCAACAATACTACACTAATAAAAACCAACCGCTTCATCTCGTTTTATCCTTTTATATCGTATTCTTTAATTTTCCGGTAAAGTGTGCGCTCTGAAATTCCAAGTTCCTGCGCCGCATATTTCCGTTTTCCGTTATGTTTGTCAAGTGCCTTTTTGATCAGCTCTATTTCCTTATCTTCCAAAGAAAGTGATTCTTCCACAAACTCTTCTGTATCTTCAATGTGTTCCTTTTCCACAGGATCGATATGAATGTGCTTTGGTACCGAATCCTTCGGATACCATGTTAATATCCTCTTCGCTATAAAGGTTCCTGATAATACGGGCCTGGTCTCTCGAAATAGGTGCTTCCTTATTCTCCATGATATCGAGTACCAGTTTTTTGAGGTCAGTCATGTCGCGTTTCATATCAAACAGAACCTTGTATAAGATCTCCCTTTCGTTGGAAAAATTGCTTCCTTCTGATTTTGACAAAATGGCTGGCAGATTTTTAGTCCAGTCACCCGGAAGATAGCCCCGCAAAGCATCAGATGAAATATCACGCTCTTTTTCGATGATTGAGATTTGTTCAGTAATATTTTTCAGTTGCCGAATATTTCCCGGCCACCGGTAACTCATCAAAAGTGTCCGGGCTTGTTCGTCCAAAGATATTGGTGGCATCCGATATTTTTCAGCAAAATCGCGTGCAAATTTTCTAAAAAGCAAATAAATATCGTCGGTACGTTCACGTAACGGAGTTACTATAATTGGAACTGTATTCAAACGATAATACAAATCTTCCCTGAATTTTCCTTCATTAATTGCTTCCGGGATAATTACATTGGTAGCCGCTATCATCCTTACGTTGGTTTTAATAACCTTGGAAGAACCAACTTTTATGAATTCGCCGGTTTCCAAAACACGTAACAAACGTACCTGTGTTGAAAGTGGCAATTCTCCTATCTCATCCAGAAAAATTGTTCCACCATCGGCTTCCTGAAAGTAACCTTTACGATCAGCAAGTGCTCCGGTAAATGCTCCCTTTTCATGCCCAAATAATTCAGAATCGATGGTTCCTTCGGGAATTGCACCACAGTTAACAGCAATATATTTCCCGTGTTTACGGCTGGAGTATTGGTGAATAATTTGAGGAAAGATCTCTTTCCCCGATCCGCTCTCGCCGCTAATCAAAACCGACAAATCGGTTGGAGCAACCTGAACTGCCACTTCAATAGCACGGTTCAGCGAAGGAGCATTTCCAATAATTTCAAACCTTTGTTTTATTCCCTGTATATCCATTTTCTATTTTAACAAAACGCAAATTTACAATTTTTCAACAGCAAAATTTCTCCAATATCCAATATTAACCTTTTTTTATAACTGAGTTTAATGCGTTAAAATATATAAATGAGTTTTGAAAAGATTTTTTTTGACTTCGGAATTAACCGTGATAATTTTATTTTATTGTCATTAAATGTCTATTTTCTGAGCTATATTTGAAACATGAACTTTACTGCAATTATACCTGCACGATATGGATCAACCCGTTTCCCGGGCAAACCACTTGGCATTGTTAAACGACAAACCATTAATTCAATGGGTATATGAAAATGTTGCCCGGTCAGTAGAACATGTTTGGGTTGCTACCGATGATGATCGTATTTCAGAGGCAGTGAAAAACTTTGGTGGTAACGCTATTAAAACACTTTCAACTCACCATAGCGGGACAGACCGGTGTGCCGAAGCCGCTCAAAAACTAGCAAAAAATTATGACTTCAATGTAGTAATCAATGTCCAGGGAGACGAACCTTTTATCCGTTCAGAACAAATTGAAATCCTTAAATCCTGTTTTATAGAGGAAACCGAAATTGCAACCCTGGTTAAAAAAATTGAATCGCCAGATGAACTTTTTAATCCGAACCGACCAAAAGTTGTGATTGACAACGAAAAGAATGCACTTTATTTTAGTCGGTCTCCAATTCCTTTTATTCGTGGAGCAGAAAAAACCGACTGGTTAAAACATCAGACTTTTTGGGCACATGTCGGGATGTATGCCTATAAAACTGATGTACTTCATAGAATTACCCGCCTGAAACCCGGCAAGTTGGAGCTTGCCGAATCATTGGAACAACTACGATGGATCGAGCATGGATTTAAAATAAAAACCGCAGAAACAACGCATCACAGCATAGGAATTGACACGCCGGAAGATATAGAAACTGCCATGAGCTTTTTAAAATCAAGTATCTGATTTGATCTGTCCCTTCAAAAAAATTTAGATACAAGCCCCGTTTCTTTAAAATAAAAAGCAATTACAATTTCCGTTTTTGGAATAATTAACAAATTGTGGGAACAAATTTGCAACTATTACAGAATTAGGTTGTCATTCATTTAAAAACAGGCATATTATTTGTGCCTGATCAGAGAAAATGTACAGCCATGAAAAGAATTATACTTGTCCTAATATTATCTGTTTTTTATATCGCTGGTTTTTCACAAACTAATGTCCAACCAGCCAGTTTTGCACAACCCGATGATCAGGTTACGTTTACTGATGCGAAAATTTACCCAAACCCTTGTAAATCGGAAAAAGTCACCATTGAATATCCCGGAAAAGAAATAGCTGAAATTAGTATTTCCAACATTGCCGGCAAAGAGGTTTACAAGAATAAATTTCCTTTCGCAGAAAATAAAAAACAGGTAGAACTTTCCGATATTCCTAACGGAATTTACCTTGTAAAAATAAAGACAAATGATGATAAACAGGTAGTTAAAAAACTCATTGTATCAAAAGAATAGAGTTAACCTGATTTTTGCCCTTCAATTTAATTCGGATTTGGATTGTTTTGTCCACTTTATTTTTATTAGATTCGCCCGTCATTAAAAATTATCATTTTGAAATCTTATATTATTCTTTTTATTGTTTTATGGGCATCTCACGTATATGCCCAACAAAACATAGCCGATGTAAGAAATCTTATCGGAAGGCACAACCGTTACAGTTTCAGGAATTGTTACAAATGGAAATGAACTGGGAACAATTCGTTATATTCAGGATCAAACTGGGAGGCGTGGGTATTTATGATACTAACTTAACAATGTGAACAGAGGCGATTCAATTACCGTAACGGGGGAAATTCATCCGTATAATAATTTATTTGAAATTACTACTGTATCTAATCTAATTATCCATTCGTCAAATCATGTCCTTCCTGAGCCAAAGGTTATTGATATTGGCGAAATAGGAGAAGATTATGAAGGACAATTAATTCAGGTAAATACTATTACAATAGATAATTTGGCAGGTACCTTTTCGGGGAATGTTAATTATGCCTTTTACAATGGTTTAAAAACCGGGGAACTGCGCATTGACCAAAACTCCCCTATTGTAGGACAACCAATTCCAACAAAGCCAGTTAATATGGTTGCCATTTGCTCACAATATTCACGCGATGCAAACGATACAAGAACCGGCTACCAGCTTCTTCCACGAGACATGGAAGACTTTATTTCAAACAATCCGGTTAATATAACTTCGGTGCCCAAAGTTACAAACATTACTACTAATGGTTTTACGTTAAGTTGGGAAACAGATGTTGATGCTACAGCAAAAGTAAGCTTCGGAACCTCCTCAAATTCAAAAACATGGACTGATATTGCAGAGGGGACATCAACACCACAAACGGAAGGATATTTACAGGAAGTTACTATTTCTGGTCTTGACCCGGCCACCATAATTTATGCTCAGTGTTTTTCGATACTTAATTCGGATTCGTCATTTTCCAATGTGAGCTCTTATGCTACTCAATCGCTTTCTACGGGAAAAATGAACGTTTATTTCAATACACCGGTTGATGAATCTGTTGCCAAAGAAACAATGGCACAATATATTGGCACAGACATGGAAGATACTTTAATTGCTTATATCAATCGTGCCAAAGAAACCATCGATTTTTGTATTTATAATATTAACAATTCAGGATTAAGCAACGTGAGTGATGCACTAAATGCAGCTTATTTGCGTGGTGTTCAAGTAAGGTTTATTACAGACGGTTCTACCAACCATTTTGGCACACAGGAACTTAACAGCGAAATACCGGTTTTGGAACGCCCCGAAGTATCTCAAGGCGGAATTATGCATAACAAATTTGCCATTTTCGATGCAAATTCTTCAAATCCTATGGGCCCCTGGGTGTGGACCGGATCTACAAATCTAACCTACGACCAGGTAAATACAGATGCCAACAATATGATTTTTATTCAGGACCAGTCATTGGCAAAAACCTACCAAATTGAATTTGAAGAAATGTGGGGGAGCACTGGCAGTCAGCCAAACTCTTCAAAAGCAAAGTTTGGTGAGGATAAAAAGGATAATACACCTCACTTTTTTAATATCGGGGGTAATCTAATAGAATGTTATTTCAGCCCTTCCGACGGTACTAATCAAAAAATTATTGACGCAATTAATACCGCAGATAATGATTTAAGTGTTGAGACCATGCTGGTCACAAGGTCTGATCTGGCAGGAGCAATTCTGGATGCGCAACATAGAGGTGTTGAAGTGGAGGTAATAACCGATGATGCGGGCACAAATACCCCAACAGTTAATGATATTCTAAACGAATTACCCCAGGGGAAAAACACAACAGACGTGCAAACATCTGGTTTGTTGCACAATAAATTCGCTATTGTTGATGCTAACTTCTTTATTTCCGATCCACAGGTGATTACAGGAAGTCATAACTGGAGCAATTCTGCTAATGATATCAACGATGAAAATACACTGATAATTCACAATGCAGAAATTGCCAATATTTATTATCAGCAATTTGCGCAGCGGTTTAAACAGGATGACGGTGATTTTTATGTTCTTGTTGAAAAACAAGATATTGGTAATATAAAAGTTTTCCCAAATCCGGCAGCTGAGAAAATTGAAATTACCAACTTGAATGGAAATAAAACAATTCAGATTTTCTCTGTTAGCGGGAAGATGATGTTTCAAATAAATAACACTGATTTACCACACGAGGAAATTGATATTAGTAAATTGACTTCCAGTATTTACTTTGTAAATATCATTGGTAAAAATGGCGAAAGGAATTCTTTCAAGATTATCAAAAAATAAGTTTTGCACAGATAAATAAGATTCTTCACTGTTGTTCAAATCGAAAATATCGTTGGATAACAACATTATTTTCAAACCCTATTTTTATCTTTAAGAAAATTTAAAAACTTTCGGCATGAAACTGAATTTTTGGATTCTTCTGATCATCTTGTCCCTGACAATTTCCTGTTCAACAAATAAAAAAATTGACCTCTGGATTGCATCGGCACCTGCAGGAAAACAGTTTACACATATTGATAAAACCGGAACAACAATTATCCCAAATGGTAGATTACTAACTCCAGTTGGGAAAAGCATTGTAGTTGCTCCCCACCCTTATGGGTTAACATTAAGCCCTGATGGAAACACAGTAATCACTGCCAATTCAGGAACAAGCCCGTTATCCATTACAATTATCCGAAATATTTTATCCGAAAATCCTGAGGTACAACAAATTCCTCCTGGTCCCTCAACCGACAAAGGCATTCTTGCTTCAGTTTTTATGGGACTGGCAGTTTCCAAAGACAATAGTGTTGTTTATGTTGCCGGCGGACAGGAAAACAAGATTTTCATTTTCGATCTGAAGACCGGAGAAAAGAAGGGATTTATTGATTGTTCCTTTGTTTCCGACAGTCTTGATTATTCTGATGGTTATATTGGGGATTTGGTACTTTCAAAAGATGGTAAAAAATTGTACGCCGTTGACCAGATTGGCTTTCGGATGATCATTGCGGATACTGAAAAAAATCAGCTGGAATACAATGTTCCTGTTGGCAGATATCCATTTGGAATTTGCCTTTCTCCCGACGAAAAAAAGGTTTATGTGGCCAATGTTGGAATGTTCCGTTATAATATGGTAAAAGGGATAACAGAGGAAAATGTGGTTGAAAAAGCATTGAAATATCCACCGTTTGCTTATGGCAGTAAAGAAATGATAAATGGAATTCATACTGACACGCTGAATGTCCCTGGGCTTGGAAAAATGAATTCACCCGAGGCTTTTTCGGTTTTTACCATTAGTCTTGATAAACCCTGAAAAACCGGAAGTTATTGCAAAAACAAAAACCGGACATTTGGTAGGAGCATATGGTTGAAGGAATTCCGGCTGTTGGCGGGGCAAGTCCGAATTCGCTGGTTGCCACCGACAAATATGTTTTTGTAACCAACGGAACAAACGACAATGTTTCGGTTATTTCCATTGAAAAAGACACGGTAGTTAACACCATATATTTTAAACCCGATGAGCGGATCAAACAATTCCGAGGCGTAATTCCTTTTGGACTGGCACTTTCTCCCGATAATCAACGATTGTTTGTGGCTTGTTCAGGAATAAATGCAGTAGCTGTTGTTGATGCTGAAAAACTAAATGTACTTGGTTATATTCCCACCGGATGGTTTCCGGCAAAACTGAAAGTAAGCAACGATGGAAAGAAATTGATTGTTGCCAATGCAAAAGGATTCGGAAGCGGACCAAACGGGGGAAAGAATTTTAAGCTCGGGCCGGAAGGAAGTTACATCGGCGCATTGATGAAAGGAACGGTTCAGGTTCTTGATATTCCAACCGATGAAGCACTGGATTCTTTAACTCAAATAGTTATTTCAAATAACTTTCAATTTGAAAAAGCTTCTTCTGAAAAATTTGCCGAACGAAAAAACAATCCTGTTCCACTTTATCCGGGAGAAAAAGAAAGCCCGATAAAACACATTGTTTTTATTTCGAAAGAAAACCGCACTTACGATGAAATATTTGGCCAGGTTAAAAAGGCAAACGGCGACCCTGAACTTGCCCGTTACGGAACCGGAGTAATCATTTTCAAACAGAAATAAGACAGCAACTGTTAGAAAATGCGGATGTTGCAGTTAACCACCTGAAAATTGCCCACGACCTTTTGCCATTTCCGATAATTTTTATGTGGATTCTGATGTTTCTGCCGACGGCCATCGCTGGCTGGTAAACACCTATCCAAACGAATGGTGTCGAAACATGCACTGCCGCCAGTTATGGAGGAAACCGCACATTTAAATTTGGATTCGAAAGCACCCGGTATTTATGCCATGAATGGCGCTGCAGGTGCAATTTATCCGGAAGATTATAACGAAGCCGGGTCCATGTGGGATCACCTGGAACGAAATGGCGTTGACTTTTACAATTTTGGATTCAGCATCATGTTTGAACCGTCCATTTACGAAGCAAAATACAAATACCAGGGAAACCACCATTATATCAATTATCCGCTTCCCCAACCTATTTGGGATAGAACTTCAAAACAATATCCAACTTATAACACAGCCATTCCTGACCAATTCAGAATTGATCAGTTTAAAAAGGAGTTCACTAAAAAATGGATGACTCAAAATGATACGATGCCGGCATTGATGACTGTAATTATTCCAAACGATCATGGTGCCGGTGAACGTCCGGAGGCAGGGTATCCTTTCCGTGAAAGTTATATGGCCGACAACGATCTCGCCGTCGGGAGAATTGTGGAATTTCTTTCTCACACTCCTTACTGGAAAAATATGTTGATTGTTATTACTGAAGATGATGCTCAAAATGGTGTCGATCACGTTGATGCTCATCGAAGTATTTTAATGTTGATTTCTCCTTGGGTAAAAAGAGATTATGTCAGTCATGTGCATTACAGTTTTGGAAGTATTTTTAAAACTTTCTGGAATATTTTAGGTTTGCCTTATCTCAATCAGTACGATGCAGGAGCCAATGATTTTGCCGATTTTTTTACCGAAACACCTGATTTTATACCTTACTCAGCAGTATCTGTTGATCCACGAATTTTTAAACCGCAAAAAGCACTTGACCCGTTTGATGAAAATTTTGACTGGAAAGCGCTGAAAGAATCGCCGGAAATGGATAACATGGAAGACATGATTCGTGAAAGCAAGGAAAAAGATGAATACAGGTTGGAGAACAGGGAAAAATGATAATTAACGGTTAAGTTTGTTTAGAGAAAGTATAAATTACGCTACTTCTCTATTTTTATTATTGTACCATTTTATTCTATTATTATTTTTGGTCCCTCAGAAAAACCGGATTTGTTTTCTTATTTTGCATTTTGGGAATCTTTTGTTTGACACTTGCAAAAAGAAATCATGATTTTCGCTTAAAATTTTATAATACATAAAAGCATCCTGAATCATATTACTTTAGAAAGACAACAAAAAGACTTAAACGATGAAAAACCTAAAACTGATTTTACTCCTTTCCACAATCATATTTTCACTATCGAAATCTTCATATTCGCAAGGATTTCTTCACCGTGAAGGCAAATATATTTATGACGGTTCAGGTAACGAAGTAATACTTCGTGGAATTGGAACCGGGAACTGGATGATACAGGAAGGATATATGATGCAAACTTCCGGAGTTGCAGGAACATTGCACGAATTCAGGTCAAAACTGGTCAGTACTGTCGGGGAGGAAAAAACGGACAGTTTTTATAAGGTCTGGCTTGGTTCGGTCATTTCCGGCGAATTGATGTAGATTCGATGAAATCGTGGGGTTTAACAGCATTCGGGTTGCCATGCATTATAAATGGTTTACTCCCGCCGATTGAAGAGGAACCGGTACCGGGCGAAATTACCTGGATTGAAAAAGGATTTACAATCCTTGATTCACTTGTTCAATGGTGCAGCGATAATCATATGTATTTGATTCTTGACTTACACGGAGCTCCGGGCGGCCAGGGAAAAGATACAAACATTTCTGATTACGACCCTTCAAAACCATCGTTATGGGAAAGCCAGGCAAACAAAGACAAAACCGTTGCTTTGTGGCAAAAACTGGCTGAAAGATATAAAGATGAACCCTGGGTTGGTGGATATGATTTAATCAATGAAACCAACTGGACCTTTTCCAATGGAAATACACCGCTTTGGAATTTGTTCAAAGATATTACAGCCGCAATCAGAGAAGTAGACACAAATCACATTATTATTTTGGAAGGAAACTGGTTCGCCAATAATTATGACGGCCTTCCATCACTTTGGGATAATAATATGGTATTAAGCTTTCATAAATACTGGAACTATAACGATGCAGGTTCTATAAACTGGATGATCAATCTTCGGAATTCACGGAATGTTCCAATCTGGTTAGGTGAATCGGGAGAAAATTCAAATACCTGGTTTACTGATTGTATTAAATTGTGCGAAAAAAACCGGATTGGTTGGTCGTGGTGGCCGGTTAAAAAGCCAGGCATTAATAATCCGTTAAAAGTTTCCGTTAACAGCGATTACACACGATTGATAAATTACTGGAAAGGTTCAGCGTCCAATCCGGGCGTAGATGCAGCATTTCATGCTGTACTGCAATTTGCTGAAAATCAAAAACTTGAAAACTGCACATTTCAGAAAGATGTTGTAGATGCTATGATTCGGCAACCGTTTACAACGGAAACCATTCCCTTTAAAATTTATAAAATAGGAGAACCTGTTTTCGCTACCGACTATAATCTAGGAAGAAACGGTTATGCTTATTTCGATAATGATACTGCAGATTTCCATGGAAGTACTGATGAATACACGGATTGGAACCAGGGCTGGAATTACAGGAACGATGGCGTTGACATTGAACCCTGTACTGACGCTGATACAATAAATGGCTATAATGTTGGTTGGACAGCTGACGGAGAATGGATGGAATATACGGTTGAAGTTGATTCTACTGCAGCTTATACTTTATCAATTCGCTCTGCGTCAAATTCAGGGGGATCCAAGGTACATCTGGAAGCCAATGGAAAAGTATTAACATCCGTCACCGACCTGCCAAATACTTCCGGTTGGCAAAACTGGCGGACAACCACTGTTGATAGGGTTATTTTGTCGAAAGGAACCAATAAAATAAAATTTGTTTGGGACCAGGGAGGATCAAATCTGAATTATTTTAAGTTCTCTGATCCTGTGAGTACTGACAGTGTATCGTTTAATTATTTGTCCGCCGAAACATCAAATGACGGAAAAGATATTTTCCTTCACTAATAAAAAAGTAACTTCTGATATTTCCAACATTAGTCTTTCCGATTTTACAGTTAAAATAAATAATATCAGAAGTTGCAGTTACTTCTGTAAAAATTGATGAAAATGATTCGAATAAAGTAATTATTTCAGTTGAGGAACCGTTGTATTATGGCGGTATAATTAGAATGTCGTATCAGGGAAATTTAATTTCTCATTCCATCAGTTACTTGAAAATTTCACCAATATTACTGTAACCAACATACTTCCCAAACGATACACTGTTCCTGCAAGGATACAGTCGGAAGATTTCTTTTTCAACAATGGCATGGTAAGTGAAACTTGCAGTGATGCCGGCGGTGGATATGACATGGGATATGCCAATCAAGGTGATTATATGGATTACCTGGTTTATGTTCCCGATTCAGGGAGATATACTTTTAACTTCAGATTTGCATCGACCCGGTCGGTCAGTCAGCTAATCGTAATGGCCGGCGAAGAAAATTCCTTTACTCCCGTGGATACTATAACCATCAATTCTACCGGCGGATGGCAAACATGGACAACGGTATCGTCGATTACCAACTTGAATGCCGGAAGATATACGTTACGCATGTATGTTAAATCGGGTGAATTCAATACGAACTGGTTCGAGATAAAAGAAGGTCCGGCTGTAGGGATAAAACAACAAAAAATCAGCCAATTAAATATTTATCCAAATCCGGCAAACGACTATGTCAGCATTCAATTGCCTGAAACTGGAATTAAACGTCCTGTAATAAAAATGTTCAACATGAGTGGACAGTTAGTTAAACTCATTAAGTCAGAAAAGACCAACCATATTATTATAAATACATCTGATCTGGCAAAAGGAATTTATCAGATTTTTGTTGAAAATGATTCGCGTATCGTTTCAGGTAATAAACTTGTAATTCGTTAATCAATTATAAGGTGTGTTTATATTATTTATAAAATAAACATCCTTTATAAATTAATAATTGTACTGCATTAATTATTATTTTTACAGATCAACTTAAATCTATAAACCATTTTGCTATGAAATCAACATTTTTATTCGCTTTATCAATTCTTTTGCTTTCATTGGCTTCCTGCAACAAAAAGCAGGAAAATAAAACATCCTTGACTTTTCTACACACCAGTGGACAATACATGGTGAATGAACAGAATGATACTATTTTGCTTCGTGGTATAGGACTGGGAAACTGGTTACTTCAGGAAGGTTATATGTGGCATTTTGGCAATAATGGAGACCGACCCAGAAAAATTGAAAAAATTGTCGAGGATCTGACTTCACCTGAGTTTAGCAAAAATTTCTGGAAAGAATTCCGGTTAAATTATATTACTGAAGCAGATATTAAAAGGATTTCCGAACTTGGGTTCAACTCAGTTCGCCCGGCTTTGAATGCACGTGTTTTTATGACTGAAGGTGACACAGCCGTTTTTGTAGAAGAGAATTTTACTTTGCTCGACAGTTTGATTTCCTGGTGCGGAAAATATAATGTCTATGTTATTCTGGATATGCACGGAGCTCCTGGTGGGCAAACGGGACAAAACATTGATGACAGTCCAAACAATGAACCTGAGCTTTTTATGGATTCAAAATATGAAAACCGGTTAATGCGGTTATGGATGAAATTAGTTGACAGGTATAAAGACAGTCCTGTTGTTGCAGGATATGATCTACTAAATGAACCACTTCCTGAGCGCACTGGTGCAGCAGAAAAATACAAACAACTGCTCGAACCCATGTATAAAAAGTTAACGACCGAAATTCGGAAAGTCGACAAAAAACATATGATAATCTTAGAAGGGTACAACTGGGCAAACAATTGGTCGATATTTACTAAGCCTTTCGACAATAATCTGGTATATCAATTTCATTATTATTGCTGGAATAATCCTGATCATTTAAATGACATCAGTTATTTTCTGAAAGAAAGAGAAAGATTAAATGCTCCGGTCTGGGTAGGTGAAACCGGTGAGCGAAACCCTTGCATCTATTTTGCAACTACACAGTATTTCGAAAAAAACAATATAGGTTGGTCGTACTGGACCTGGAAAAAAATAGATAATCAGCAGGATATTTACTCTATCGATGCCCCTGAAGGTTACGACAGAATTATTGAGTATAGTCGCGGAGGAGAAAAACCGCCGACAGAATTTGCTGAAAAAGTTTTGACTCAGTTACTGGAAAACATAAAGCTGAAAAATTGTGAATTCATGGAACCGATTCCCCAATCGTTGCTGCGACAAATTCCGGCAAGAATTTACGCCGTAAATTATGGGCACAATGGTGAAGGCATATCATATTTTGTGAATGATAATACTAATGCAAAATATTACCGCACAGATGAACCTGTTAAAACAGTTTTAATACCGAACGAAAATGGAAGAAGGAGAAGTTTTGAACAAGCAATATTACTTTCAGAAAAAGAGTGGACCAATTATAAATTCTATACAATTAATGATTTTGCAGGCTCTGTAACTGTTAAGGCAAAAGCAGTGCTGCCTTATTCAGAATTGTTAATTACATTAAATAATAATACAACCTCTTTTTCGATACCTGATACAACCTGGAATGAATTTGTGATTAATGATCAGCTTTTTAAAGTTGGAGAAAATACGTTGAAATCAGAAGTTACTTCAGGAAAGGTAACACTTTTACATTTCTACATAAAATAAACGAAGAAATACTTCGAACTTTTTCAAAGAAATATCTTTTTTGATTTTACTTGCATAGGAGACTCTATCAATGTTGATATTAAAATAAAAAATAATAATGTGAGGCAAAAAAATAAAACCACAGGCTCTGCTTGTATTTTGCTCAATATCAATATTTTAATGAATACAATTTATTAGTTACAGTTAAACAGACCAGATTTATTTAAATAATAATTGTTTTAAATCTTATCTTAATTCATTTTTATTATTTTTAAAGACTGAAAAAAAGAAAACTGATAATTATATTTTGTTTATCGGGAAAGTTTAAAAAATAATCCTTAAAATTGTTTGAAAGGTCAGAGGAAAATTTAGAATAAAATTGCAGTGACCAAATCGAAACATAAATTTTATTAGATAGTATAAAAATTGAGAGAAAATTTACAGATTAGAAAACGAGAGAATTATGTGAAAGTACAAAAAAATGCCATTTTCAAATTGTTTTGTAATGGAATGTGTCTAAATTAGAGCTGTATACTTATTATGTAATATTTATTAATAGTTCAACTATGTGTTTTTTAAAAAAAAATATAAATTTGCGAATTCAGAAATAAACCTAGACTATGAAAATATCTTTTAAGCTTGTCCTTATAGCTGTATATGTTGTTGGGATATTAGGATTGACAGGGTGTGAAGATCATCAGCAAAGGTATGAGGTACCTCCATGGCTTGGGGGTTCAAGTATTGAAACTTTACAGGAAAAAGGGAATTATACCATTTTTCTTAAGTTGATGGATAAGGCTAAATATACGGAGCCAATTTCCAAACAGTTGTTTACATTATTTGTACCAGACGATGATGCTTTTAATGCCTATTTTAAGTCAATAGGAAAAAATTCAGTCGATGATCTTACAAAAGATGAAGCAGTACAATTGTTTACGCTTCATGTGCTGCGTAATCCACGATCAAGATTCCTTTTAATTTACGAATACGCCTGGAGTGAATTCCAGGGACCTGATCAGGGGCATAACGGTGAATATATGTCATTGTTCCACCGAAAGCCTACGCCCAGTACTTCGATTCCCTATAAGGAAACAATCCGGTATCTTCCGGGGAGACAAGGGGAAGAAGTAATGATGTACACAGGCGATAAAAATGTACCGCTATGGACTGATGAGTGGTTTGATGACTTCGGTGGAGCCAAGGATGGATCGGATTATTTATTTATGTACCCCGGAAGTCATTGGAAACAAGGTTATGCAGCAAATCTGAAAGGAACCAATTGGCATAATGCTATGGTCCTTCCTCATACTAATGCCGATGGAGAAGAAGAATTGGAAGTTCGTACTTCCAGCGGGTTTATTTATTACATCGACCGGGTAGTTGGACCAATGCCTAGCATTGAAGAATATATGATTGCCAATCAGGACAAATATGGGTTATATTACGACATTTTGCAGCGATTTGCCTCATACGATAGCCCAAAGACGGATGAAGCGGGAAAAATAGAATATCTGAAGGGATATGATCTCGTTTTCAATCTTGCGGAAGAAAGAGGACCTTCGACCAATACAGCAGTACCTCCACAAAATATGTGGACTGCATTTCTTCCAAACAATACTACGCTGCAGAATTATCTTGATAATACAGTATTGAAATATTATCCTTCTCTTGACAGTGTGCCAAGAGTTACTTTGTATTATATATTACAGACTCAACTTTCAAGTACAGTGGTGTTGATGTCGAAAATGGAAAAGGGTTATTTTAATTCATTTGGTGACTTGACAGACATACACCAATCCGATCTGGATTCAGGATATATGTGTAGTAATGGCGTGGTTTACCCATCTAAAAAAGTCCTTGAACCGAATGTATTTACTTGTGTGCCAGGATTGCTTTTCTTTGATAAAAACTATTCTACATTATTATTTACATTGAGTGAGGCGGATATGCTTTCAAGCCTTGCGAATCCTGATGCAGATGTTACACTTTTTGCTACTACAAATGACAAGCTGGAGGAATATGGAATCCGGTATAATGAAACAGATGCAAGAGTAGAATACAGAAGTCCCGCAAATGGCAGCTGGAATGCAATGAATTCATTGGATTTGGTAATTTTTGCCCAGGATCAAATTGTTAAAGGAAATTTATCCGACTTCAGTGGTGAAGATTTTGTTCAGACAGCATCAGGTAATTATATTCACTATAATAACAATCAGATTCAAGGGCCGGAAAATCAAAGCTCAGGTAATCCCGCAAATGTTACGGGTATAATGCCAAACGAAAGGAATGGTTTTCTGGTCAATGTTGATAGCCCCATTGAATCACGTTATGTTATAGGACAATACTTATCTACAGATCCTGATGTTTCTGAATTCAAAAATTTACTTACCAGTGCCCGCTTATTAGATAACAGATACAGGGATCCCATCACTAAAGAGATAATACCTAATCTTAAATTTTTCGCGGGAGCAAAATACTGGACCGCTTTTATACCAACAAATGATGCTGTAGAGAAAGCGATAGCGGATGGTATTATCCCGGAAAAATATCCAAGTACTACGGAAGGAAAAGATTCAGTTAATAACTGGCTCATGTATCATTTTGTAAAAGATGACATAGTTTTCGATGATGGAAAATTATCTGGAAGTTTCGATTCTGATCATAGTTATAAATCTGAAGATGGAAAAACAACTTTATATTCACAGATTGTAATCAAGAATGCTCCAAAAAATATGTCCATTACTGATGTTACGGGACAGGAAGTAATTCTGGACCATTCAAAAGCCGATATTCTCATTAGAAAAGGTGTAGTTCATAAAATAGATTCCGTTTTAAAACTTTACGAATAGATTAACTAGCCTAAAACTAGATCAAAAAATATGAAAAAAACGATATTACTTACTGGTATACTGATATGCTTATTGTCAGGATTCAACAATGCTTTTGGTCAATCGGCAATTATCAGAGGGACAATTGTTGATTCCAAAACCGACGAACCATTGATAGCAGTAAACATTGCTGAGATGGATAAAAACGGGAGGTTCATCAGTGGAACAGTTACCGATGCGAATGGGAACTATACGTTAAAAGTTACTGATGTAAAAAATCAAATTCAGGTCTCATATATTGGTTATAAAAAACAAACTTTTACAGTTGATAACCGGACCCAGATTGATATCAAACTGGAATCTGAGAGTATTGCAATGAAGGATGTAGTTGTAACCGGTACAAAAATGGGTAATGATGGTTTTATACCTGTTCGGGACAGGGCAACTGCAGTTACGCGAATGGAATTGAAAGGTATGGAGAGTGTGATGGGAACTACTGTGGAAGATATGTTACAGGGACGTTTAGGTAATGTGGATATTTCTTCTGTCTCAGGTGACCCGGGTGCTGGATTGAATATCAGAATACGTGGTACAGCCTCGTTGAATGCGAACAACCAGCCTCTTATTGTTGTAAACGGTATTCCATACAATGCCAATATTGATCAGAATTTTGACTTTGCCAGCGCTGATATAGAAAAATTCGGAGCCTTGATAGATGTTTCTCCGGAAGATATCGAATCGATTGAAGTACTGAAAGACGCTGCATCTACAGCGGTTTGGGGATCAAGGGCTTCAAATGGTGTTTTGATGATTAAAACCAAACGTGGTATCAAATCGAAACCAATCTTCCAATATGTATTTAAGCTAACAACTTCGCATGAACCAGATCCAATACCTATGCTCGATGGTGCCGGTTATGCAAGATTAATTACTGAAGAACATTACAATGTTACCTATAATGAGTTTTACAGCGATCAAATTGCTTTTGACCCTACATGGGTAGACTATTATAATTATTCTCAGAACACTGATTGGGTAAAAGAAATTACCCAGGTTGGAGTAACACAACAACATGACTTTTCAGTTCGTGGTGGTGGTGATAAATCCAGGTATAATTTATCAACCTCAATGATCAATGAGGGTGGTACGACCATTGGAAACGATCTTAAAAAACTTAATCTTCGAAGTTCTCTTGACTATGACTTGTCTTCAAAGATTCAATTTAAGTCCGATATTATGTTTACCCGTTATGATCAGAATAATAATTATGATATGGGTAACGGCGGACGAAATCAACCAAGAGCTGTTGCATACAGGAAGATGCCGAATCTTTCAATTTACGACAGGGATACCAACAATGTTGTTTCCCAGGAATATTTCACTCCTGAAAATACCTTACAGGGTGCGGCTAACCCCTATTATAACCCGGTAGCATTTGTTAATTTAAGCCAGCAAAAAACATTTAAGGATAATGCGAGAGCCCTGTTTAGTGCAAAATGGAGAGTTACACCTCAGGTTACGTTCAACAGTACTGTAACACTCGATATTTTCGACCAAAAAATATCCAAATTTTTACCTTACAAAGCAATTGGATATATTTATGATAATAGTATTACCAACCGGTCCAGCAATCAATTTGACAAAAAGACATCCACCTATACTATTAACCAGGTAGTTTACCGTCCTGATCTTGGTGCTGACCATGAGTTACTGGTAATGGGACAAGCTGATACTGAAGATACCCGGTCAAGGGGCTATTTTACAGAATCAAGCCGGTCAGCTTCACCTTATCTCAATCAGCCGTTAAATGACAAAAGTATTAGCAGTATGTGGGACTACTTTACTGAATACCGGTCGCTCGGTTTTTTTGGAACAGTCAATTATAAATTAAAAGATCGATACAGTTTAATGGTTGGAGCAAAGTATGAAGGTAACTCAAAATTCAGTAAAGAAAGCCGTTGGGGCTTGTTTCCGACAGTTTCTGCTTTCTGGAGAATTTCAGAAGAATCATTCCTTTCAAATGCGAAATTTATCGATGATTTAAAACTGCGGTTTAGCTGGGGCCAGAGCGGTAACACTCCAACGGATAACTACCTGTATTACAACACTTATTCTGCAGGTTCCGGCTATTCATATATGGATATGCAGGGAGTTGAACCAAATGGCATTGAGTTAACAAGTCTTAAATGGGAAACCATTGACCAGGTTAACCCGGGTCTTTCTTTCTTTGGATTAGATAATCGTTTAAATATCGAGGCTGATTATTACGTAAAAAAGACATTAAATCTTTACCTTAAAAATTCAGGCATTCCTGCTTCTTCAGGTTTTAGCAGTATTAACAGGAATGATGGAGAAATGGAAAACCGGGGATATGAGTTTATGGTTGACTACACAATTGTACGCAAAAAAGATTTTCAACTGTCTTTTAATTTAAACATATCCAGTAACAAAAACAAAGTAATTCGGCTACCTGAAAACTATAGTTTGGTATATGGTAACATGCTGGAAAACGGGAATTATAAGATCAGTGTTGTTCCGGGAGAAGCTTTGGGAGGATTTTTTGGTTATGAATACCTTGGCGTATATCCAACTGATGCTGATGCAATTGTAAAAGATAAAGATGGAAATCCGGTGTACGAAATTGGATCAGATGCTCCACTTTACACGATCATGGGAGGTCCAAATCCTTATGTATTTGAAGGTGGTGATGCAATGTATAAAGATCAAAACTACGATGGGAAAATAGATGAACTTGACCTGGTTTATTTAGGTGATTTAAATCCAAAACTAATGGGAGGTACCGGGGTACGTATTACCTGGAAAGGATTGATTCTTAATTCGTTCTTCTATTTTAAAGTAGGGCAGAAAATCATCAATCAAACCCGAATGGATACTGAAAAAATGTACGGGTATGACAATCAAAGTTTAGCAACCAACTGGCGTTGGAGAAGAGCCGGAGATATTACAGATATGCCAAGAGCACTTTATAACGAAGGCTATAACTGGTTAGGTTCTGACCGATTTGTAGAGGATGGGTCACATATTCGTTTAAAATCGTTGTCGTTAAGTTATACCTTAAGCAAAAAAGTGTGTAACTGGCTTCGTGTAAAAGATGCGAAGTTCTTTGTTACCGGATATAACTTATATACCTGGACAAAATATTCCGGACAGGATCCTGATGTTGCTCCTCCTTCAAGGCCGGATAGTTTACCAAAAGACAACAGTAGAACTCCTCCGAGTACGAAATATATGTTTGGGTTAAATTTAACATTCTAATTATAAACTGTGTTACCAATGAAAAAACTCAATATAAAAAGCGCGGTACTATTTACAACTCTGATTTTAGTAATAGTATTTTCTTCGTGTAAGGGCTGGTTAACTGTCGCTCCTCAAAATGACCTTATTAAGGAAAAATTCTGGACAAAAACAGCAGACGTTAACGGAGCTCTCGGAGCAACCTATAATGCCATGCGCGACGTAAGTCTTAAATCAATGATCCTGGGAGAAGTTCGGGCTGACCTGGTCAATTTTGATGGTTCTTCATTTTCTGACTATGCACGAATCGGGCAAAGTAACATTACGCCAACCAACGGTGTAGTAAATTGGTCGGATTATTATAAGCCGATTAACCTGGCAAATACATTAATGTTCTATGATAAACAAGTATTTGAACTGGACAAAACCTTCACCCAGGAAATGATGGATGCTGTTGATGCAGAAGCTTTATTTATCCGTTCGCTGGCCTATTTTTACCTGGTTCGCTTATGGAAAGATGTACCGCTGGTAACCGAAGCTTCCATTTCTGATACCACAAACCTGTATCTACCTAAAAGCCCTGAAAAAGTAGTTCTTAAGCAAATAATATCCGATCTGCTAAAAGCAAAAGATATGGCTTATACTACCGAATTCCAGGGAACAGATTATTTTTATGGAAGGGCAAACCGTTATTCTATTCTGGCATTGTTAGCAGATGTTTATTTATGGAATGAACAGTATCAAAAATGTATTGATTGTTGTGATGAAATAATGAATTCAGGTCTTTACGGACTTGAAGATAATGCCACTTTTTTCAACATCTATTATCCGGGTAATTCGCACGTTGAAAGTATAATTGAACTTCAATATAATGACGATTTGGAAAGCCAGGAGAATCCAATCTATAATAGTTTAATTACAACTTCCGGAAACACTCAGTGCAGTATAGATTCCAGGGCACTCAATCTGATAATGAATAAAGAAGATGCCCGACATTTCGGGGGAAAGGAAGCAATTTGGAAATACCAGGGTAAAGATGCACTTGGTCTGGTTCCGCGTACGAACACTGAACGTAGTGCAAACTGGATTATTTACCGCTATGCTGATATTTTACTTTTAAAAGCTGAAGCCAGCATTGAACTCGAAAGATTTGATGAAGCCAACAACCTGATTCAGGAGACTTTATTGCGGGCAGGAATGCCTTATGAGCAAAGCTTTGATAAAAAATTACTCAGACAGGCCGTTCTCGATGAAAAAGGACGGGAATTTCTTTTGGAAGGGAAACGGTGGTTTGATCTTTTACGTGTAGCAAAAAGAGACAAATTTGCGAATAAACAGATTATCATTAATATGATCTTATCAGGTGCCGATATTAAACAACAGGCTATTCTTAGAACGAAAGTATATGACACATTAAGCTATTATTTACCAATAGCTGAGCGAGAACTTATTTACAACCAGAATCTGGTTCAGAATCCCTATTATGACCGATAGAATTTAAAGATTGAAACGATGAAAAATAGAATGAAACATATTCTGAAATTAAGCAGCAGATTATTAATATTAACCATATTTTTAATCAGCTGCAATCCTGAAGTTCAGAAGTGGCAGCCTAAATCACAAGATCTTGTGATCTCAGATTACGTGGCTAGTCAAGATGACTACTCTGAGTTTAATAGCTTACTTGAAAGTACACATATTAACAGCCTTCTTGCTGTGCGTGGTCCTTACACACTGTTCTTACCACCCAACTCGGCAATGCAGGACTATTATGCAGAAAAGGGGATCAGCTCTTACCTCGATTTAACTGAGGACCAGCAAAAGGACCTCGTACTAAATCATATTATTAATGCACAAATTGAATCAGGAGATATTGGACTTGGAGCTATCAGGGTAGTAAATGGAATTGGAGACTACCTGGTTAGCGAATTTGAAGGAGCCGATATTATTATTAATAAAAACAGTAAAATCATAAAACGAGATATACTGGCAGCAAATGGAGTTGTTCACCTGGTAAGTAAAGTTCTTGATCCGGTAACAAAAAGTGTGTATGATGTAATTGCAGACAATCCGTCATATTCAATATTTAAACAAGGTCTTGATCTTACCGGTATAAAAGATACTTTACAGGTAATAACTTTCCCATATGGTACAAAAAGTGCACGTACGCGCTTTACTATTCTAGCTGTAGCAGATACTACTTTTCAGCGTTTTGGGATAAATTCAGTAAACGACCTGATTGCAAAATATACCAATGCACCCGATAGTATTACATATATGGATAATGGTTTTTACAGGTACATGGAATACCACTGTTTAGCTGAGACATATTATTTAAGCGATCTGGAACTGGGAACAAAAATCTATCCTATCCTTTCGTATGACAATAATGTTTCAATAACTGTTGACGATGATTACAAGATTAACATCGATGATAATAAAAAATACACCGGATTTGTAATCGATCAGTCGAATAATCCCGGGAAAAATGGTACTGTTCATACCATCAACGGATTATTACCTGTTATACAGCCAAAACCAACTACTATAATTTGGGAAACTACTGACCAATTCGATTTAAAACAGGATCCAAATTATGGTAAAACTTATTCCAGGTATTTTGATGGCCAAAATACATTCAAATACATCAAATGGCAAGCCGATTACTTTTTGTACTATTTCAAAGACCATGATACCGGTAAATTATTAAACGATGACTGTATTAGTATGAATGGTTGGTTTTGGTGCGAAGTAACAACACCTAAAATTATGAAAGGAAAATATAACCTTACTTCAAATTTATGGTCTGGTAACATCGACTATGCAGTTTATGTTGACGGTGTAAATACTGCTCTGATTAAAAAATCTGATCCGGCAGAGACCACCAGCTGGGGAGAATTTAACTGGACAGAGACCGAAAGACATACAATAAAAGTTGTAACAACAAGCCCGGGTTTATTATTCTGGGATACGTTGATATTTACTCCAATTAATTAACTGCCTGTTAAATAACTAAATCTAGCTTGAAATGACAAAAAAACATTTATACTCAACCTGTTTCTCAATAATTTTCTTGTTTTCTGTCCTGGGTTTGTCACAACCAATTGTGGCACAAACATCAGAAAAAAATGTAACGGGTGTAGTAACGGAATCAGGCACCGGCCTCCCGTTAAAACAGGTTTCAGTTTCTGTTTCCTCCACGGGTAAAATTTCGGAAACCGATGAAAAAGGTGCTTTTACAATTTCAGTTCCTGATCTCCAGGCTGAAATAATTTTTAACCTGCCCGGATATATTATCAGAACCATATACCTGAATGGCAGAGATGTTGTAAACATTTCATTGGTTTCACTAAATTATCAGTCACAGGATGATCTTTATAGTACTCCTAACGGGCAGTTTACTGTTAAAGACGCTGTTTATTCAATGACTACACTGACAGCAAACCAATTAAAATATTCAAAAGTAACTTCATTTGATCAGTCTTTCCAGGGAAAGGTAACGGGAATGAATGTGATTCAGCAATCAGGTATGCCCGGCCAAAGAACATATATGAATTTGCGTGGTTTTTCTTCCATTTATGGAAATTCTGAACCACTTCTGATCATCGATGGAATGATTCACGACTACAATTACGCAAGTCATGGATTGATGGAAGGATTTGCATTAAATCCGCTTGATGTATTGGATATTGATGATGTTTCTGATATCACAATACTCAAAGACGGACTGTCTTATATGGGAGGTGCAGGATCAAATGGGATAATCAATGTAAATACAGAACAAAAAAGCGAAACCAGTACAGTGATGAAATTCTCCTTGTACGGAGGTATTGCGCTTACACCTAAAAACCAGGACGTACTTAACGGCAGCGAATTCAAAAATTATTTTACTGATATGCTGGGTTCTCGGGGGTACGACAATAACCAGATAAATGCCATGTATCCGTGGTTGAATGGTGCTGCCGGAACAGAGGATTATTATAAATATAATAATAATACCAACTGGCAGGACGTAATTTACAGACCAGCAACAGTATCAAAATTCCATTTCTTCTTAAAGGGAGGTGATGAAATTGCAACTTATAATATTTCTACCGGATACTTGAGTCACAAAGGAATCTATGAAAATTCCGGTTATTCACGTTATAACCTGAGAATAAACGGTAAGATTAATATTACCGATAAATTTTCAGTTATACCTAATGCAAAACTTTCTTTAGCTGATAGTCGGCTGGCTAATATGGGACCAAGTGAGTGGAAAAACCCGATTCTATCTTCATTCTTAAAACCTCCGACAATGGCACCAAACGCACGTGATGGTGAAACAGGCGCCATACTGGATTATCTTGATGAAATTGGAGATGTATTTAAAGTTAGTAACCCAAAAGCTATTGTAAGAAATGCAGTCGGATTAGACAGAAATTATAGTTTTCTGAGTTCGATAACTGCACAATATCAGTTAAATGAACATTTTAATCTTTATACTCTGGTGGGAATTAACTTTAATAATGCAAGGGAAAATATCTTTTTGCCTGATAAAGGAATTTTACAGGTTGATTCAGCTTACAACAGTCCAGGTGACTTTGTTAATGAGTTCCGTTCTACGCAGAATCATTCAAAAATTACATATACCAATAAAACAGAATCAGGGCATAATTTTAATTTTATTGCCGGATACAGATATCTTGAAAACAGTTATAAATACGACCTGAGTTTGGATCTTAACACTCCTTCTGATGATTTTAAAAGTCTGGGGCAGGGATCACAATTCAGTTTTCTTCGTTCTTCAACAGGTGATTACCGTGGATTGAAATGGATTGATTATTACGGCAATTTTAGTTACAGTTTTAGAAGTAAATATTATGTAAATGCCAATATTTCTTATGATGCAAATTCTGCTGTAAATAAAGATAATCGTTATAATTTGTATCCTTCAGTAGGTGCAGCATGGCGTATTTCTTCCGAGAATTTCTTAAACGGGATTAAATGGCTTAGTGATCTTAAATTAAGAGGATCATATTCAGTAACAGGAAACATGTATAGTACTATTTATGATTTTTCTAAATTATATTATACTGACAGAAGATTAAATAGTACCGGAACGCTGATCCGTGAAGCAATACCGAATCCTAATCTCGAACTTGAAAAGAGAAATACAATTACCGGAGGCTTCGATATGTCATTGTTTCAACAGTTGTTTAACTTACATTTCGTTGCATTTAAATCAAATGTAAACAATATGGTTATCAAGCAGGATCTGCCTTCAACATTTGGATATACTACTTATTTTGATAATGGCGGAAAACTGGAAATGTCTGGAGTTGAAGTTTCAGCCGATTTGCGTTTACAGTTCTCCGGAGTAGTTTGGCAGTTGGGTGGATCAGTCAGCAATACAATGACCAAAGTTAAAAGCCTGAATTTCATAAATCCGGAAACAAAAGATATTATCACCGATATTGTAGGAGGACAATTTATTACCTCAGAAGATAATGCTTTAAATGCCTATTACGGATACAAAACCGATGGAATACTTACTAAAGCCGAAGCCGATGCAGGTATTATCGGGCCAAACGGCGTTCTGATGCAGGAAGGTGATATTAAATATGTTGGCGGAGGAGACGGTATAATAAATGAAGAAGATAAAACGATTATTGGTAATCCAAATCCTGATTTGTTTGGTGGATTTTTCACATCGTTTGCATTTAAAGACTTTCAGCTTTCCGCATTATTTAATTATTCTATCGGTAACGATATATATAATTATGCACGTTCAAGAATGGAAGCCATGGATTCTTACGATAACCAATCAGTCAGTGTATTGGATAGATGGACGTCTGGCAGTCCCAGCACTACAATGCCAAGAGCATCGTTTGGTGACCCAACAGGAAATACCGTATTTTCAGATCGATGGATTGAAGATGGAAGCTATTTAAAACTTGGACAACTAACGTTAAGTTATATGCTTCCAAAAATCCCCGGATTTGCCAAAGGAATTAGTGTTTATTTAACGGCAAGCAACTTATTAACGCTTGACAAATTATTCTGGTTATGACCCGGATTTTACATATATGAACAGTCCTTTTTATATGGGTGTTGACTATGGGAAAATGCCTCAGACCAAGTCGTTTATAATGGGCCTTAAATTAGACTTATAACAGGTAAAAACAAGAAAAAAATGAAAAAGAGATCACGAATAATTTCATACTTCCTGATAATTTTAAGTACTGTCTTTCGTTGTTCTATCAGGTTGCAAAGATGACTTTTTTAAACAAGATGCAGGGGACCGCATTACACCCGACCAACATTATCAGTCGTTCATAGATGCCGATGTTTCAATGCAGGGAGCAATTGTTGGGTTACAGGATGTAATGCCACGTTTGATCATGCTTGACGGATTGAGATCGGATATGATGGATGTTACCGCAAATGCTGATGCTGATTTAGTTGATATAAACAATCAGGTATTTAACACAGGGAATCCATTTATTGATCCGACCGGACTTTATAAAGTCATAATTAATGTTAACGAGGTCATGGCAAATATTGACCTTGTTGCTTCCACGCGACAGAACATTCAATAATAATACTTTAGTACAGTACAAAGGAGCTTTGGTTGGATTACGTGCCTGGGCATATTTAACACTTGTACGTTTGTATAACAAAGCAGCATATTATGAGTATAATTATACCCAAATAACTGGCAGTTATAGCCCAAATATACTCGACAAACAGGAAATCATTGATAAACTCATAGAAGAGGTTGAACCTTATGTTCTTGCTATTACAACAGGGCAGGAATTTGAAGAATTGAGAATCAAGCATTATATGAATACAAAAGCACTGCTTGGAGAGTTGTATTTGGAAAAAGGAGATTATTCACAAGCTGCTCAATACCTGAAACTGGCCTGTGAAAGCTATCTGAACGGATCATCGATGTTAAAAGTTGACAGATCTTACAGATATGAAGCATGGGCAACCATATTTCTCAACGCTGAATCACAGGATGTGGAAAATATTTCTGTAATTCCTTTTTCACGCGCAGAACATCAGTATAACCCGGTACCAAATTGGGTAGGCAGAGATTTCCTGTATATGGTGAAACCCACAACTATTCTGGTTGACTCATTCATGGCGCAAATAACTGCAATTGGAGCACCCAGGGTGATTTGTATCGTGGGAAGGGTATAACTTTTGATGCTGATACTATTTCCTGGATCAATGATTCAACATTTATTACTGAACCATATATCACCAAATATGCAGTTGATCCTAATGATCCTTTTAGTTCGGATATTATTATTTCAAGGGCCGGTGATATACATTTAATGCTGGCAGAAGCTTATAATCGCCTGGAAGACGAGACATCACAGGAATATGCACTAATGTTGCTTAATCAGGGGGTAAATGCTGAAAACCCAAAACCCGCACCATTCTCCAGATGGACAGGAAACCTGGGAATCAGAGGCCGTGCCTATCTGCAATCCAGAATGGTACCGGAAAGAGATAGTATTCCGATTGAAGACAGGACCATAATGATTGAAAATGATATTATGGCTGAAAGAGCTTTGGAATTGGCTTTTGAAGGAAAACGCTGGTTCGACCTTGTTCGTATTGCCGAACGCAGAAACGACCCTCAGTATTTGGCTGATATTGTTGCTGCCAAATTTAAGGGAACACCAAAATACGACGAAATCCATGCGAAACTCATGAATCCGGCGAATTGGTATTTACCTATGAAATAAGGAAAGATCTTAATATAATCGTTAAAAGGTTGTCTGTAACAGACAACCTTTTTTTTGTTTTCCTTTCCACATATTCACAGGAAATAATTATAAATCTGCATGTTGACCGAAGAAAAAAACACTACGATTTTTTATTTATGTAACCCGCGTTTTTCTTATACCACTTTACAAATTTGAAATGTATTTATAAATTTATTGTGCATCGATCCAGGTATAGAAATAAAAATAAAGTAAAGTCACTGAGAAATTGTCCTGTAGATTATTTTGTGTTAATAATGTAGATACTCTCCTATCAAACTGAATTGAAACTCCTCGCTGCAAAGCTGACGAGGAATCCGATTTCGTCAAGGACTTTTTTTAGTGTTTTGTTCGCTAACCCAGCAGCATAGCTGACAGTAAATGCGCTCACCGGAATTCAAGCCAGTGCTTAAATATTTCCGTTACACTATGATCGATTCACTGGTTCAGAGAATAATACTTTAAAACACAGGCATTTTCCGTTTGTAAGAATCTATATAAAAAACAGTTATATTACCAAAAGAGCATTGTAAAATATTAACTGACTAATATTGTTTTGCATTTGGAGTAAAGCAAACACTTTTATGTTTTAGGATTAATGAGTAAAATCAACGATGTGCTGACACAATGATAAATCAACCAATCCATATCTCGCCAATGTTAGAAGGTTTCAAGTGGATTTTACTCATACAATAAATATTCTTATTTATTCTAAAATCAATATCATAACTGCCTACGAAAAGGCACAAAAAAAGGCCATCTTAGAAAAGATGGCCTTTAATTTTATTCCTAAGAAATAAGTTATCTTATAAATTTCACTACAGTATCGTTTGCTTTAATAAAGTATAAACCTTTATTATAGTTGGAAACATCAAATACATGATGTGTTCCTGGCACAACAGTTTCTTCCATCATAATACCAACACTGTTATAAATAGTAACTTTTGTATTGGCTGTTGGAAGATCAATATTCAACTTTGAAGATGCAGGGTTAGGATAAACCTTGAACGCTTGCATAGCCCTTTCAGGAGCAGAAGTCCAAACAACATTTTCCAAATCAGCTACACTAACCAGTGTAACACTGTCAATATATACCGTGTTATTAGTCAAACCTGCAAAGAGATTAAACTTCTGATCCCTGTCATCCATGCCCGAGAAATCTGTAATATCAATGGTGTACATGGTTGGCTCGGTTGTGAGTTCAAATCTCCATTGCGATCTTCCGTCAGCAGAATGTGGATCGGTTGTGTTACCAAATCTCAGGTAGTCATCACCAATAAGTTCAAGATCGACATCAAAAGTATCCGGTTCCGATATCCACATTTTCAATTGTAAAACAAACGGGTCATTTTTTAATTCTGCCGGAATATTTACATTCTGTCCAACCGTCCAATCCCATGGATTAACACCCTGACCATTTGTATTTGTTATATTTAAAACGCCATCAACAACCGTTGAACCACCAGACCATGGAGCACCAGGTATTATCTCCCCGGTATCACTAGTATCAACAACATTAAAATCACCATTTTTAATATAACTCACTTCAAATCGTGTAGTTTTCTGGCCGCTGATATTAATGGTAATTGCATTTGCATCCCAATCAACGTAGTCAGTTGCATCGGTAGCTCCCACAATAAGAACACCATTAGTAATTGGTGTAATAAGTCCCGTTTTACTTATACTTGCCCTTGCCGTGCTACCGTCTAAAATTTTGTATTTTACCGTTTTATCTGTTGCATCTTCAGGAGTTATTACTGCATTAATTTGCAACGTTTGGTTATCCTGGGTAATATCACCATCAACACTAATAGTGATAGCATCAACAAAAATTCCAGGTTCGGCTCCGTCAAGAGTTATTCTACCAGCCTGGTCCATATCAACCCAGTTTTCAGAAGTAATGGATCCGTCATTAGACCAAACTGCCCTGTTACGAACAGGACTATCCGGTGTATCAGCTACATCGTCATCAATAATACAAACATCAAAACCAATTTCCTGTGTTTTATCCATCATTCCACCGGCACCTGTTATCAGTTTTGTAAAAGGAATAAAATATTCCTCTGTATAATTGGTACCATCATTCAGCATTGCATATTGCACACCGTCAGACCTGGTTTGCATAGTGCCATCATCAATACCAGTCGAAATATTATCAGCAAACTGATAATGACCGTTACCGTTACCATTACCATCGGTCTGTGGCCCCAGACCATCTTCCAGGATATAGTTGGTATCGAAGTAAATTTCCGCATGATCATACTCATAGGAATTACCTGTATGATCATAAACTGGCATATAAACATCATCGGTAACGGTAATAAATACATAAATACCGTCATTATCCCATAATGCACGCCAGTTGGTTTCGCCTGGGTTTCCAAGGGTCGGAGTTTCACCGGTAAAAGGTTTGTCAATAGCGTTTACAGTTGCTACATCCCAGATTCCATCATCCAGTACACCATCAATAACAGGTTTTGTGTCTGTTTTCATAATTACATCCGTTGGCAGTTGTCCAAAAGCAACAGAAGCAAACATGACACACATTAGAAAAGTAAAAATTTTTCTCATAGTCTTAGTTTTAAAAGTTAATAATTTATTTTAGTTATATCGGTCTATCTAATTGTTATCAAGAAACATAGGAGCTTAAAAATTTTTCTTTAATTACTTTTAATTTCCACTTTTTTTCCCAATAACCCTTTAATACATATAATTTATGATTAATCAACAATCAAAGGTAATATTAACCTTTAGTTAACACGAATTTAATATTTTAAACCAGAAAAAAAAATATAAATCAAAAATTAAAATGATATGATTAATTTATGTTCATAATCAATAAAAAAGGCGCTAATACTTCCCAATCAATTTATCCTGTAACTAATTTGAATTATCGCTTTTATGACTTTCATAAATCATTGTAATACAATAGAGAAAAGTATCCTACAATGTTAATGGTTTATACATTAAATGACATGTAGGGATAATCATTTATTATTTATATGTTTTTCAACAGATATTCAATACCAAATATTCTTTACAGACATGAAATAATTCAGACTAAATTTTTTCTTAAGAATAGGGCACAAAAAAGGCCATCTCAAAGAGACGGCCTTCATTTTCATCCTTTAACAGGATTTATCTTATAAATTTCATTACCGTATCGTTTGCTTTAATAAAGTATAAACCTTTATTATAGTTTGAAACGTCGAATACATGATGTGTTCCTTCTACAATAGTTTCTTCCATGGTAATACCAACACTGTTGTAAATAGTAACTTTTGTATTGGTTGTTGGAAGATCTATATTCAGTGTTGAAGTAGCCGGGTTCGGGTAAACACTGAATTCCTGCATTGCTCTTTCAGGAGTAACTGCTGTTGAAACAAGTGCCATATCCGCATCACTAACCAGCGTTACACTATCAATGTAAACAGTACCAATAGATTGGGTAAGCAACCATTGAAGTTTTTGAACGGTTGTTTCAACCATCTGATCGAAAGTTACATGGAAAGTATAACGGGTTTTTTCTGTGGTAAGTGCGTAATGCCACTCTGATCTTCCATCACCTGATTCAGCATCAGTGGTTGCTCCATAACGGTTGTAATTATTATCAGGACTATCCTCAAAATCAACTGTGGCATCCCTGTCAACATCCGACCATGAAACAAAACTTAAAGTATATGGGATATCAGGAAGTCCTGTTAAATTCGACTGGCTGAACTGGTAATGATATTGCTCAGTATCATTAGAGCCTGTAACGTTAAGTACTGCAACACCATCATTAACTACAGGCACCGTGCCATAACTGTCTCCTGTTGTTGGCACCGCTCCGTCAACCCAGTTACCCCATGAAGTTGGAGCAAGCGTTGTTTCATCAAACTGATCAAAATAACCATTTTTAATGATGTTCACTTCCTGAAGCGTTACAACCTGTCCGCTAATATGAACAGTTACGTGATTTGATTCAGCAAATTTATCCGGAGAAGTAGCCCAAACTTCAACATCACCATCAAGAATTGGTGTTAATAATCCAGTCTTGCTAATCGTAGCACGGCCGTTACTTCCATCAGGAGTAATAACATACCAGGTAACTGTTGAGTCTGTTACATTATCAGGAACAAGTTCAGTTATTACCATTTGCACTGTTTGGTTATCGGCAGTAATATCACCACCGGAAGCGATTGTAATGCCATCAATAGGAATTCCTGCTTCAGCACCTTCAAGAGTAATTTTACCAGCTTCATCCATATTAACCCAGTTTTCAGAAGTAATAGATCCGTCATTGGACCATACTGCCCTGTTTCGTACAGGAGTATCTGGTGTATCAGTTACATCGTCATCAATAACGACAACGTCAAAACCTATTTCCTGTGTTTTGTCCATCGGAGCTCCGTCTCCGGTTATCAATTTTGAAAAAGGAATAAAATATTCTTCGTTATAATTGGTGCCATCAGCCAGCATTGCATATTGTGCACCATCATCCCGTGTTTGCATGGTGCCATCGTCAATACCTGTTTTAATATCATCAGCAAACTGATAATGACCGTTACCGTTACCATTACCATCAGTCTGTGGTCCCAAACCATCTTCCAAAAGAAAGTTGGTATCGAAGTAAATTTCAACATGATCATACTCATAGGAATTACCTGTATGATCATAAACTGGCATATAAACATCATCGGTAACAGTTACAAATACATAAATACCATCATCATCCCACAAGGCACGCCAGTTGGTTTGCCCTGGATCTCCAAGGGTCGGAGTTTCACCGGTAAAAGGTTTGTCAATAGCGTTTACAGTTGCTGCATCCCAGATTCCGTCATCAAGCACACCATCAATAACAGGTTTAGTGTCTGTTTTCTTAATTACGTCAGTCGGCCTCTGTGCAAATGCAAATGAAGCAAACGTGACACTTAAAAACAAAGTAAAAAATTTTCTCATAGTCATAGTTTTACTGTTAAAAATTTATTTTAATTCACAATATATCTATATGTTAAATAATAACATAGATTTCTCAACCCCACATAAATCTTCAAACTTCACTTTTAAAATAAGAGATTTTTAGATTTAGTTTGTCCAAAAAACGAAACCAATTTGTAACGGTTTGTCCGACGAAAATAACAAGAAAAACAAGAAAAAAAAATGATAAAGAGTAATTAGAATAATTCTACATAAAATATATTGAAACCCCAGTAAACACAAGGAAACCTACATCACTCTGTCACTTTGTTTTAAGGTGGTATCTTAAGAAATTGTAAAGTTTTCTACCAGACATTTTCAAGGTCATTTTTATCGTATTTTTTGTCACGAAAATGCCAGCTGGAACGATCAGTTTTTTTTATGTTAAGTTTCTCTTTACCAAGTTTCTTATAAAAAAATGAAACTGGAACCAGCACGATGATAAAAATTGTTCCAAGTATAATTTTTGAAACCACAAAATTTAATGCATCTGCCAGTTTAAACCACGCTATTGTTATATACCTGGCCAATGCCGGAATAAAAATGCCGATAATCCCAAAGGCAAAAGCAACGTAAATAAATGCCTGACTTTTGAAAATAAAATACAACACTAAAAATCCAACGGTCAGTACCAGGCTCGTTTCCAGTATTTTATTCTTATTTATCATATTAAAACAATGTATAAATAAACGGGGCAATGGCACTTCCACCACTGATAACGATCAATACTCCAAAAAACAATAATATAATAATGACCGGTAACAGCCACCACTTTTTACGTACTTTTAAATACTTCCATAAATCCCTTAAAAATTCCATATTCCAATGATTTATAAATATCCAAATTTATTGTTTTTCTTAACATCTGAATCTAATCGGTTATTATTCTTTATAAAAGGCTTTTATTGCAGAAATCACATACTTATTCACTAATCCAATAGTAAATACGATTTCCACTTGTTATCGTTCTTCCACTCTGGCTGATTTGATTTTTTAAATATAATATTTTCGGCTACCAGGTAATCCATTTCGGTACGCATAAAACATTTATAAGCATCCTCCGGCGTACAAACAATTGGCTCCCCACGAACATTAAAGCTTGTGTTGACAATTACACCGTACCCGGTAAGTTTTTTAAAATGATTGATCAGACTCCAGTATTTTTCGTTGGTTTCCCTGTGAACAGTTTGAATTCTTGCTGAAAAGTCGATGTGAGTAACCGCAGGTATATCCGATCTTTCAACATAAAGTCGCTCCATGACAGGAAGCTGATAATAACGGTTCGGAATCTTTTTCAAATGCTTTTCCTTCACCTTAGCTACCAGTAACATATACGGCGATGGTTGGTCGATATTAAAAAACTCCCGATTGTCTTCTGATAGTACCGACGGGGCAAACGGCCTGAAACTTTCACGATATTTAATTTTAAGATTTAATTTAAGCTGCATTTCTTTATTTCTCGCATCTCCAAGAATACTTCGATTTCCTAATGCCCTGGGGCCAAATTCCATACGCCCCTGAAACCACCCAACCACATTACCTGCGGCAATTAGTTCAGCAGTTTTAGCAGACAATTCCTCATCATTCTCCACTATTTCATAAACCGCCTTCATCCTCTTTGCCATGAATTCTATTTCCCGCATCGAAAATTCAGGACCTAAAAAGGCACCCTGCATCCCATCTTCGGCAGTCTTATTTCGTTCGTTATCAAAATATAAATAATAAGCTGCCAGAGCAGCACCAATAGCACCTCCGGCATCACCGGCAGCTGGTTGAATAAAAATATCGTCGAAGAACCCGGACTCCAGGAGTTTGCCATTGCCAACGCAATTTAAAGCCACGCCACCTGCCAGACAAATATTACGAGAACCTGTTATTTTGGTGGCTTCCAACGCCATTTTAAGCATAATTTCTTCTGTAACCAATTGTATGGCTAATGCAAGATTTGAATGTTGCTGATTAATCTCTCCCTCGTCTTCACGCCGCTTAAAACCGAACAATTTTTCCCATTGCCGCTCATTTACCATTCGCAGCCCGGTAGCGTAATTAAAGTATTTTTGATTCAACCATATTGATCCGTCATCATTAATTTTTACCAAAAACTTCTTTTATAATCCGGATAAATTGCTGCACTTCCTCACTATCAGGAATTCCATAGGGAGCAAGTCCCATTAATTTATATTCACCTGAATTCACGCGAAAACCAAGAAAATAGGTAAATGCAGAATACAGTAACCCAACAGAATGCGGAAAATGTAATTCTTTAACATTAGTAATTGTGTTTCCTTTCCCATAACTTATCGACGCAGTTGCCCATTCTCCTACCCCATCGATAGTTAAAATAGCAGCTTCCTGAAAGGGTGACGGATAAAAAGCACTGGCAGCATGAGAAAGGTGATGTTCCGGGAAAAGCAATTTTACTTTTCGGTTATCATATCCTTCCAGCTTTTTCAGCTCTTCATGAATAATCTTTTTTATGAATAGCTTCTCCTTTATCCAAACCGGCATGGCAGTGACAAATGAACTAATTCCCTTTGGCGCAAAACCATAGTAAGTTTCCAGGAGCCTTTCAAATTTTAAAAAGGGTTTATCATAAAAAACGACCGCATCCAACTCGGAAATATCAATTGCTTCAGCCGACAAACAGTACTTAACAGCATTGAGCGGGAAAGAAGAATCGTGTTTAACTCTTGTAAATCGCTCTTCCTGAGCAGCTGCAACTATTTTCCCATCGACAACCAGTGCAGCTGCCGAATCATGATAAAATGCCGATATACCCAGTATTTTCAATACGATTGGTTTAATTAGAGCCCGGAGCCATTAAGTTTAATAATTTCAGACCCTCATAATTCGGATCAATATGTTTTATTTCCTGAATGCATTTTCTGGCATTTGCCATATCCTTTTTTCCAAGATAAATTAATGCCATGCGGTGTAAAAAGAGAGGGTCAAATTTAAACTCGTCATATACTTTGTTATAATACGACAAAGCATTATCAAGATCATGTTGTTCAAGAAAAATATCGCCGATGAGCCGTTTTGCAACATGAGAATCATAAATCTTTAATGACCCTTTTAAAATATCCAAAGCCTCCTGGTACTTTTTGTCCTCCATTAACTGGCTGGCTTTCCTTACCTGAGCTTTAGTTTGAAATGGTATATACTGATCGTAAACATATTTTTTGGCCGGAATATTTAAAAAAGATGTGGCTTTTACCCGCTTTAATTCTGCCGCCACTTCTTTCGCATTTTCAGTTTGGTTTGAATAAACATAGGCAATATAAGTTCTTCCCAACACATTAACTTTTTTGTCATCGGGAGCATAGATCAAACGATTTTTTGAAATCTGCAATTGCATCTTCATAATCTCCTTTAATCAGGTTTATTTCTCCAATTCTGAAAAGAGCCACAAATGATGTTTCATATTCCAGCGACGCACGATAATACTTGAGCGCCAGTGGCAGATCTCCCAACTGTATCAGACAATTTGCCGCATCACGGTAATTAATTGCCAGATAAGGATTTGTACACAATAACGCGTCGTATTCCTTATACGCTTTTTCAAATTGCTTATTTTTTTCATAGTTCCGGGCCATATTAAGCCGTACCACGGCAAGGTTTAACTCCGGATTTCTCATCACTTCAAAAGCCAGTGAATCTACGTAGGATACCGGCCGGTAATATTCTCTGTAATCCCTTTCATTTGAAATGTCTTTTACAAACGGCCAATATCCTTTTAGCTGCTGTATCCTGTGATGTGCAAGTAATGAATCCAGTTCTGTATATCCCCAGTTTCGTCGATAATATTCCATTGAATATCCGGGAGATGTTTCCTTCCCGATTACTTCTGATTCAACAACTTTTTGACAAAATTCCTGTGCCATCAGAAATATCCCTTTAATATTCGGGTGAACATGTTCAGTCATCACGTTATTCCCAATTAATTGGTTTTTTGAATTCTCCTTGAACCACTTTAACATGGGGACTTTGATTGCCCCGTATTTTTCTGCCAGTTCATCAACAATACGATTCACATCTTCGCTGGCTCTGAACCGAATACAATCAAGATCTTTTGCACGATAAAAAAGACGTCTCGCATTATTAAAATCCCCATTTTCTACCGCAGCTTTTGCTTCATTAAATATATCAATTGCTGCCGGAAGCGAGTCGTTTGCAATAGAATTAAATGGGGCTATATCTTTTACATTACTTATCAAATCGCTAAAAAAAACAGGAACATTTTTTTGATGAAATTTTTTCAGGATATCTCCCATATTTTCCCGGTATCTTTTCATTGCAATCCGGTATTCATCGCTATTCATTAAAATATCTGCATTTGCAACTATCCGTTTCATTAATGTTCCATGAACCGCTTTACCACCTGTGGAAAATTTTCCTGCAACGCCTGAAATAATATTCCTTACCATCTGGTAAAGCCGGAATTTCATTAAAAAAATATGCGTTCGCGTTAATCCCCTGTTTCTGCTCATGGTTTCGTTAGATCCAATGCCAAAAGCACCGTAAAACTCATTATGCCCGGCATAGATAAGAATTGCATCCGGTTGATATTTAAGAATTTCATTTGTGTAATCAAGCAGCGTAAAACTATTTATCGCTGTAATTGCAGTGTTTACAACTTCAATTTTTTTATCCGGATAAGCATCCGCAAGTTGTTTATTGAGTATCCGCGAAAACATTAAATTACGCTCATAGGGAAACCCAATAACAGTAGAACTTCCCATTACAAAAATCCGAAAAGTATTGGCCGGTTTTTTTGCATAAAAAATATCATTTGGAGGTAAAGAATATTCAAATTTCTGAAAATATTTTTTACCGATTTTGGGGTTTACCATCATGAACTTTTCATACCCTTTTTCGGGATTTTGAATAAATAAATGCAGATCGTCGCCGTAGTTCGCCAATCGCAAAATACCTTCCAAAACTATCAGAATAATAAACGGAATTAAAATTGCGATAAACTTAAAAACAAGCGGATTTTTGGGTGTATTGTTATTTTTTGAAATTTTCCGTTGATTCATTTCCAACTCGTTTTTTGTGGCCCGAAAGCTAAGAAATCTCTGCTGAAAAGCAAAATGATCATTTGGTTTATCTTTAAGTAATTCACCTAGCGGTTTGATAAAATAATCTTTCGAGGATAGACCCATCTAATTTTCAAGTAGTAAAAAACGACTTAAATTGAATTTGTCAGGCTATGGTCCACTCATTTTTATTATCATAAAAATATGGCTAATATTGCGAACAGAGTTAAACCTAATTACCATGAGACCAAAAATTTTCTGGGATAAATTTAGAACCTCTAAAACATATATTTTCATTATCGGATTAGCTGCTACATTGTGGTTTTTAATACGAGTAATTCCAAAACCGAGCAGGGCTCGTTACCCTTGTATGCAGGCTGCAGCTCCGCTAATGTCGACCTTTATTATTTACTTATTGGGACTAAGTGCTACTGTATTTTCCTTTAAAAAGTATCAAACAGTTTATGCGTGCTTCACGCTACTGGATTGGATCAGCATTTTTATTACTGTCAATTATTTCATTTGCTGTTATTTTTCTGAATGATAATAAAGCTGCAATTGCTGATGTGCTTAATCCGGTTGATAATACATTCCCAATTCCGTCGAACTAAGCCAATTGGAGTAGCCAAAGGATTATATCCGGGCCGGGTAGTTTGGGTACAAAATGATGATGCCACTAATGAAAATTATGTTCCCAAATATAAATGGTAACGATTACTGGTATTCTGACAAGAAATGCCGATCCTGAAGTTATAAGCCAAATGCTCGCAACGTCGCTTATGAAATATGCAGGTACCGATAATTCTGCTGATGCATGGGATGCCATATTCAGAGCTTTTAACCAGGCACATGGCAGAGGTGATGTTGGTTACACCCCGGGTGAAAAAATTGCATTCAAAATTAATCTCACCAATCAAAGTTGTCCTGATAACCAGCGATCGCAAAGAATGGATGTTGCTCCCCAGTTACTCGATGCTATTTTACACGAATTGGTCGATGTTGTCGGTGTTGCGCAAAGCGATATTGTAATGGGTGATCCTTACAGGGAATTCAGAAATGAATACAGAAGACTTGTTATGGATAAGTTCCCAAATGTTTATTATGTTGACGGAGCTGGAGGAAATGGTGTTCACCAAACCAAACCTTCAGCAGAAGCAGTTCTAAAATTTAGTGATAAAAAATACGAATCTACGCTCCCTCAGCAATACCTGGATGCCACCTACCTGATAAATATTGCCAATTTGAAAACACATAATGAAGGAGGAATAACGCTCATTGCGAAGAACCACCAGGGATCGTTTCTTGAAAAAGGAAGTGATCCAAAAAGTCAGTATGCAATTAACATGCATTACTGCCTGCCTGCGAACAGCAGAGGGTCAGGCAAATATCGCCACACCGTAGATTATATGGGTCACGAACAAACCGGAGGAAAAGGTTTAATTTATATCGTGGACGGAATATGGGCCGGTGAAAGTTGGGAAGGTTGGATTAAAAAATTCAAATCTGCCCCGTTTAATGACGATTATCCTAATTCATTATTTATCAGTCAGGATCCTGTAGCTTTGGAATCAGTTTGCTACGATGTACTTTTCGAGGAATATGTTGAAGACGCTTCAAAACAAGATTACCCAATACGATATAAAGTTGAAATTGCCGATTACCTTTCACAATGCGCCGAGCAGTGATTATTGGCCGGATGGAATTGTTTACGACCCGGAAGGAGACGGGACCCCAATTGAAAGCCTTGGTGTTTTTGAACACTGGAATAATCCGGTGGATCGACAGTATTCGAGAAATTTGGGCACAGGTGATGGAGTTGAATTGGTTTATTTAAAATCAAGTACAACCGGAATTAATTCGAACAAAATTGATAATATTAATATTGCTGCTCCTAATCCATTTTCTTCTTATACAAGGTTCACCAGGCCCGATAAAGTAGCAAGAGATTCATACCTGCGGATATTTAATTCGGCCGGACAATTAATTACCCATCTCAGTTTTAATGGTACCGATGAAATTGTATGGAATGGCACTGATGCACAAAACCATCCCGTTCCAGATGGATTGTACATTTATAAAGCATCCGGAAAAAATAATAACAGTAGTTATTACAGGAAAAGTTTTACTTAAAAAATAAAGAAACGAAAAAATTCAATCAATTTATAATGAATTATATTCGTTATCCAACTTTAAAAAAATTAAAATCAATGATAAAATATCTACTGACATATTATTGACAATAATCTTCTTAACCCCGTTTTTAGCCAAACTCAGTATGATACTCTTTACACTTATATGGCAAAAACTCCTGTTGTTATCGATGGACAAGCTACGGAAGAATGCTGGGCAAATGCGGAATGGCATGCCATAGACCAGGTTTGGATTCCATGGGAATGCTACGATGAAGCAGGGTGATTTCGCAGGGAAATTCAAAACTGCCTGGGACGAAAACTTTCTTTATCTTTTGGTTCAGGTTGTAGATGACTCACTTTCTGATGATCATTCAAATCCTGTGGATAGCTTCTGGAATGATGATTGTGTGGAAGTTTTTATTGATGAAGATCGGTCAGGAGGAGACCAGGAAAGAAATTGCAATGCTTTTGCATATCACACGAGTCTATTTTATGATGCCATTGATTTAAGCTCAGCAGGACAGGGGATTAATTACAACAATAATTTGACGTTGATATGGACACGATCGCAAAGGATACTTATTTATGGGAATTTGCCATTAAAATGTACGATGCGATCGTTTAATATCTATAATCCGGAAGCCAGCCGCGTTTTTCTTCTCAATAAGAAACTTATGGGCTTTGCCATTGCATATTGCGATAATGATGAAACAACGGAAAGAGAAAATTTTATCGGATCAATGCAAATGACGGCGGCTCATAATAATGACATGTATAAAAATGCTGATTATTTTGGTCCTGTAGTTTTAATCGACCAGGATCATGTAACCGCAGTAAAAACAACAGCATTTTCAGAACAAATTAAAATATTTCCTGTTCCGGCCAACGATGTTTTACATTTTGAAATCGACTCGAATAGCCGCTCAGAAAGTATCGTTTCTATTTCATCAATTACAGGCAGGCTGGTAAAATCAGAAATTTTTAATGGCAATTCTTACGAAATGAATATTGAAAATCTTGATGCTGGAATTTATATCGTTCAGATAAAGAGAGATAACAAAATATTCAACAGAAAAATTGTAAAAAAATAATTTACCACATACGCACACAAAAGCTTATTCTTACAACGTAGTTCAAAGTGGTAAAAAAGTTGCAGTGCCTAAAATTCTTGCTAATTTTACAAAGTATCTAAATTAAGCTATTATCCAGATTGCAAACAACTAAATGAATAGAATTAAAACACATTTTTGGTTACTCTTTTTCCTCTTAATAAATAGTAATGTTTTTTCACAGGTATTAATTGACTTTCATACTCAGTGGTCATATTTTAAAGGTACTACCGAACCTTCCAATCCATATACAGATTGGGTAAAACCTGATTTCGACTATTCGGGATGGAGTAAAGGAACGGCACCTTTTAGTTATGGCTATGGAAACGATGGAACATTACTTTCGGATATGCTTGGAAATTATTCCACCTGTTATTTTCGAAACAAATTTCAAATCAGCAATTTGGATGGAATAGATAATCTTAAAATCTCAATGGGTTATGACGATGGTTTTATTCTTTGGATTAACGGGAAGGAAATAACCCGTAGAAATGTTTCAACCACTCCTGCATATTATTACAGATACGCAAGCGGAATACACAATGCTAATGAGCTGGAAATTATTACTATACCGAAAATTAATGTCGATTTAACTGAAGGCGAAAATACGATTGCAATACAGGGATTTAATGTCTCAAAAACGAATTACAATTTTTATCTTTGACTTAAAACTGGAAGGAGTAATAGAACTTCCGGCAACTGACCCGGTAAGTTGCGACACGCCGAGTGGATTTTTTAATAACCCGTTTACTGCAAAACTTACGACTGATGTTCCTGGAGAAATCATAAAATACACACTCGATGGTAGTAATCCGGGAATTTCTTCAACTGCGATATCAGCTGCATCTCCGGTTAATGTTAATGTTGATCCAAACAGTACCGCTGCCGGTCGAGGAAAAACCGGAGGATTTGTTCTTCGGGCTTCTCATATTAAAGATGGGTTTAGCCCTAGCGAACCAATTACCCGAAATTACATTTTTGTGGGTTTTGTCAAAACGCAGCAAAATCCGGGTGGAAATTGGCCAACTACAAATGTCAATGGACAGATTATTGACCTTGTCATGGACTCGAAAGTTTATAACGACAGCCGGTATAAGAATTTAATGGAAGATGCTTTGTTAGACATTCCCAGCATTTCAATTACTACCGATCCTGATAATCTTTTTGGATCAGCCCAAGGAATTTATGTCAACGCACAATATCATGGTCCAACGTGGGAGCGACCGGCAAATATTGAATTGATTAATCCTGATGGTAGTCCCGGATTTAATATTGATGCAGGTATCCGAATACGCGGTGGTTGGAGCCGTCACGATGGTTATCCGAAACATGCTTTTCGTTTATTTTTTCGCTCTGATTATGGTGAAGGAAAACTGGAATTTCCTTTATTTGGAAGTGAAGGTGTGAGTGAATTTGACAAAGTTGATTTAAGATGCAGCCAGAATTACTCCTGGGCAAACGATGGAAGTGTTGCAAAATACAACACGATGAACCGGGATGTTTTTTCACGCGACTGCCAGCGTGACATGGATCAACCATATACCCGCAGTCGTTATTATCATTTGTATCTTAACGGGGTGTACTGGGGAGTGTATCAAACCCAGGAACGCGCTGACGCCAATTTTGCTGAATCATATTTAGGAGATAACAAAGATGATTATGATGTTATTAAAGTTGATATAGGCGAAAACTGGAATTTGTACACCATTGAAGCGACTGATGGAAATACAGATGCATGGGAACAGGTTTGGAATATGTGCCAGCAGGGATTTTCGACGAATTACAACTATTTCAAACTAACTGGATCAACTCCTGCAGGTGAACCAGACACCTCACTGACAAAGTGGGTTGATGTTGACAACCTCATTGATTATATGCTCACTATTTTCTATGGCGGCAATTTCGACTCACCTGTATCAAAATTCTCCGGGAACAGTAATCCGAATAATTTTTTCGCAATATTCGACCGGGCAGATAAAAGAAAAGGATTTAAGTTTTTAGCCCATGATGCCGAACACACTTTATTGACAGATCCCGCCGGACCAGGAATTGGTCTTGAGGAAAACCGGGTTAATATTGGAGATATTTCTTCTAATAGAATGTATGTCGGTTCTTTCAGTAAATTCCATCCTCAGTGGCTGCATTTTAAACTTTCCGACAATAAAGAATATCGAATGTTGTTTGCCGACCATGTTTACAAACGGTTTTTTAATAATGGCGCTTTTACCCCCGATTCATGCGCAGTACGGTTTAAAAAGACCGCTGACAAACTCAATATGGCGGTTATTGCAGAGTCAGCACGCTGGGGGGACCAAACAAGTTATCCGGCAAGAAACAAAATGGACGACTGGCTTCCGGCAGTTAATCAGGTAATTAATGACTGGGTACCTTACAGGACTCAGATAGTACTCACCCAGTTAATCGACGAAAATTTGTATCCCGATATTAATCCGCCTGTATTTAAAAAGAATGGAAATGAAATTTGGGAAGATAGAATTACCATTAATGACAACTACAGTATTACCATTGAAAACCAGAATTCAACAGGATCAATTGTTTACACAACTACTGGTGAAGATCCCAGAAAGATTGGGGGAACAGTGCTGGAATCCGCCATTACTGCTGGAAATACAAAAAGTGTGGTGGTTCAGGCGGGAACACATATTATGGCGCGGGTTAAAAATGGCGATACCTGGAGTGCACTCCATGAACTGGTTTTTGAAGATTCGGGTTTATTCAACAACTTAAAAGTAACGGAGTTGAATTATCACCCTGCCGACCAGGGACTTATCGACGGGAAAGATCTCGAATTCATCGAGCTCAAAAACATTGGAAATACAACGCTTGATTTATCCGGGCTTTCCTTTACGGAGGGAATATTTTTCACCTTCCCCGAAGGAAGTACCATTCCTCCCAACTCAATGATTGTTCTGGCTTCAAACATGGAAGTTTTTACCAGTTTTTATGGTTTTGCTCCCGATTTTGAATATTCAGGAAATCTGGCTAATAGTGGAGAAAAAATAGTATTGGAAACAGCTACCGGTCAAATTGTCTTATCTTTTACCTATTCCGATGACGAACCGTGGCCACAGGCAGCTGATGGGAATGGTTACTCTCTTGTATCAGTTAAAATTAATCCCACCGGTGATCCAGGTTCTCCTGACTACTGGACAATCTCACACGACATAAACGGTTCGCCATTGTCTGATGATGCTATGTCTGTAACCGGAGTTAAAGAAATTGCTTATGAATCAGCGATTGATTTTACGGTATATCCAAATCCTGCAAGCAACATTGTCAACATGGATTTCTTTTTGAATATGGACGAAACAATCGATATTAACCTGTTTGATTTAAACGGAAGATTGATTCATTCAATTGCCACTGAAAATCTGGCATCAGGATATCATAACAAAACATTGCAAATGTCAGGATTAAACATTAAGGCCGGGATTTACCTGGTTAATTTCAGAACAAAAACCAATTCAGTAACTAAGAAACTGATTTACAATCCTTATTAAATATTTTGTATTGAAGATTTAGAGAATAAAGTTAATCCAACTTTAATACTGCAAGAAACGCCTTTTGCGGAACTTCAACGTTGCCCACCTGCTTCATTCGTTTCTTTCCCTTTTTCTGTTTTTCAAGCAATTTCCGTTTACGCGTAATATCACCACCGTAACATTTTGCAGTAACATCTTTTCGTACCGCCTTAATGGTTTCCCGGGCAATAATTTTCGCACCAATAGCCGCCTGCACTGCAATATCGAATTGTTGACGAGGAATAAGTTCCTTTAATTTCTCGCACATTTTCCGCCCAAAAGGATAGGCATTATCAAAATGAATTAATGTGGATAGCGCATCTACCATTTCGCCATTTAATAGAATATCCAGACGAACTAATTTAGCCGGTTTAAAACCAGTTAAGTGATAATCGAAAGAAGCATATCCTTTCGAAATACTTTTCAGCTTGTCATAAAAATCAAAAACGATTTCTCCCAGCGGTAATTCAAAAATCAGTTCTGCCCTGTCCGTAGTAAGGTAACTTTGATTAATTAGTGTTCCTCTTTTGTCCAGACAAAGTTTCATAACCGGACCAATAAAATCTGAAGATGTAATAATATTTGCCTTAATATAAGGTTCGTCAACTTCATCAATAGTAGTGGAGGATGGCATTCCTGATGGGTTATAAACCCTAACTGTTGTTCCGTCGGTAAGATGAACAAGATAAGAAACGTTTGGTACAGTAGTTATCACATTCATATCGAATTCCCGCTCCAGCCGCTCCTGGACAATTTCCATGTGCAGCAATCCAAGAAAACCGCATCGGAATCCAAAACCAAGCGCTGCCGACGATTCAGGTTCAAAAGTCAAAGATGCATCATTCAACTGCAGTTTATCCATAGCATTTCTGAGGTCTTCATAATCATCAGCATCGATCGGATAAACACCGGCAAAAACCATGGGCTTAACTTCTTCGAACCCTGCAATGGCCTTTCCACATGGCCTTTTCACATGGGTGACTGTATCTCCTACTTTTACTTCCTTTGCTGTTTTTATTCCTGAAATAATATATCCTACATCACCGGTACCTAATTCCTTACGGGGAGACAACCCCAACTTTAATACCCCAATTTCATCTGCATCATATTCTTTACCGGTCGCAACAAATTTTACGAGATCTTTCGATTTTATACTGCCATTCATAATTTTGAAATACGCAATTATTCCCCGAAAAGAATTAAAAACAGAATCGAAGATCAAAGCTTGTAGCGGAGCGTCAGGATCGCCTTTAGGTGGCGGAACTTTTTCAACAATACGTTCCAGAATAGTTTCCACTCCCATCCCGGTTTTTCCGCTGGCATGAATAATATCATTATGATCGCATCCTATCAAATCGATAATTTGATCTTCAACAACTTCTGGCATGGCAGCGTCAAGATCCATTTTATTCAGCACCGGAATAATTTCCAGATCGTGTTCCAGTGCCAGATAAAGATTTGAAATAGTCTGGGCCTGTATTCCCTGTGTTGCATCAATAATCAGAAGTGCACCTTCACAAGCTGCGATCGAACGAGAGACTTCGTAGGAAAAATCGACGTGTCCGGGAGTATCTATTAAGTTGAGCTTATATTCTTTTTCATTGTACAGATAATCCATCTGGATAGCGTGACTCTTAATCGTTATACCGCGCTCCTGCTCTAACTCCATGCTATCAAGCACCTGGTCGTGCATATCGCGTTCCCCGACAGTTTTTGTATGTTCCAAAAGCCGGTCAGCCACTGTACTTTTTCCGTGATCGATATGAGCAATGATGCAAAAGTTGCGAATGTTATTCATTTGATTTCTACCTTCTGTTCAATGTTTTATATATCTACGCTCTAAAATTTCCGCAAAGATATCTAATTTTTGAAATTTCTTTGGTTGAAACTTCTTGTGTTATTTTAACATCTTTTAAAAAACCATTGCATGACATACTTTGTTTATGGCATAGTGTTTGTAATTTAATAATTATTGAAAACAATACAAATAAGATACTTCACAGCAACATGCTGTTTTTTTTCATAAGTTTGGTTTAGTTAGGTTAAGTTTTGGTCCCGGGATGATGATCCCGGGACTTTCTTTTGTAGAAATTGCCAATCTCTTTTAAATTCTTTATAAAATATCGTTTAATTGTATCTTACATTTCTTATTTTTAAATGGTACCAAACTAAACCTTTTGCAATAAAAAGTAACGGTTGAAAATGCAACTAAAATATTGACTTATGAAAAAGCTTGTAATCCTGATTTTTGTATTCACAATTGTCTGTAATACAATAACTGCCCAAACCCAATCCATTCAAAAATCGCCTGTCTTAACTGAAGCCTCACCTGAGAGTGTAGGTATTTCATCTGACAGACTGGCACGGATAGATCAGATGTGTGAAAAAGAAGTAGCTAACGGAAATCTTCCCGGAATTGTTTCACTGGTTGCACGCAATGGCAAAATCGTTCTCTGGAAAGCTTATGGAATGGCTGACAACGAAAAGGGTCGTAAAATGAAAAAGGACGATATATTTCGCATTGCATCACAAACCAAAGCAATAACATCGACAGCTGTAATGATGCTCTGGGAAGAGGGTAAATTCCAACTCGATGATCCAATTTCGAAATATATTCCCGAATTTAAAAATGCTAAAGTGTTAAGCACCTTTCACTATGCTGACACAACATGGACAGGAGAACCTGTAAAGACACCGATTACCATAAGACATCTACTCACACACACTTCGGGAATTGGTTATGGTTTTATTGATGAAGATGACAGGTTTAAAATGATTTACCACAAAGCCGGAATAATAGATGCTTTTACTACTGACAAAGTTACACTTGCTGAAAATATAAAGAAACTGGCGAAAATGCCCTTACATCATGAACCGGGAACTAATTTCACCTATAGTGAAGGGCTGGATGTATTAGGATACTTTATTGAAATAATGTCGGGAATGCCTTTTGATGAGTTTTTGAAAACACATATTTTCGATCCTCTTGGAATGGACGACACCCGGTTTTATCTGCCCACCAATAAAGCAGACCGTTTAGTTGCAGTGGAATATAATGATAATAGTCAATGGAAAAAATTTCCTGTTACCTCTTATGATCCCGATTATCCGATAAAAGGAGCCAAAAGTTATTTTTCGGGAGGTGGCGGGCTTTCAAGCACCGCAAAAGATTATGCTACTTTTCTTCAAATGTATTTGAATAAAGGCGAATACAATGGAATAAGAATTTTAAGCAGAAAAACCGTTGATGTTATTTTAAGTAACCAAATCGGTAATATTTGGGGAGATAATTCGGACACCAAATTTGGGTTGGCTTTTGCAATCCTCACAGAAACAGGGCAGAACAAAGGCGGAAGAGGAAGTACCGGAACATTTGACTGGGGAGGCTATTTTAACACCCAGTATTTTGCTGATCCCAAAGAAAATATCATTGGAATCATTATGAAACAGACACAAGGACCGGTAAATGATGTGACCGGATGGAAATTCAGGCAGCTTGTATTCCAAACTCTTGACGATTAATAAAATAAAATCATGAATAAAGTTGAAGAACTGGCAAAAATGATCGACCACTCTATTCTTCATCCAACTTTTACGGATGAAGATTTGCGCAGAGAGTGTGAAATAGCAAAAAAATACAATGTTGCATCGGTTTGTGTAAAACCTTACGCAGTTAAACAGGCAGTCGAATTATTAAAAAGAAGTGATGTTCTGGTAGGTTGTGTTATCGGATTTCCGGCGGGAAATTCAGCCACCGAGGTAAAAGTTTTTGAAACCGAAATTGCTTGCCGGAACGGAGCAGTGGAAATCGATATGGTCATCAACATTGGTAAAGCTTTGCAAGGCGACTGGAATTACATTGAAAAAGAAATTGCCGCTGTCACCGAGTCCTGTCATAAAAACAGTGCCATTCGTAAAGGTTATCTTCGAAACGGATTATATTAATAAGAAAGAGGATATTATAAAACTGAGTGAAATCTGTACCAGGGTGAAAGCCGATTATGTAAAAACTTCTACTGGTTTTGGATTTGTAAAAGGTGCCGATGGGAAATATTCCTACACTGGCGCTACCATTCCTAACCTTGTGCTAATGAAAAAAAGTATCGGACCGGACGTAAAATTAAAAGCAGCAGGAGGTGTGCGCACTCTCGATGGATTGCTTGCTGTTCAGCAGGCTGGGTGTACACGCTGCGGTGCAACAGCTACCATTGCCATTCTCGAAGAAGCAAAAAAACGTTTTGAAATTTAACCTTTGAACCTTAAACCTGCCCGACTGAGTCGTTCAGGCGGGCTTTAAACTTATAAAAATGTACATCGTAAATTCTTATCCTTTAGCTGTATTGTTTTGCATTATAACAATGATGTGCTGGGGTTCCTGGGCAAACACCCAGAAACTGGCTTACAAAGAATGGAGTTTCCCGCTTTTCTATTGGGATTACACGTTGGGAATTATTGTCCTTTCGCTGATTTTTGGTTTTACTTTTGGAAGCATCGGGGAAAATGGCCAGTCGTTCATGCCAAATCTTATACAAGCATCTTCGAAAGCTGTTCTTTTTGCATTGTTGGGAGGTGTAATTTTTAACATTGCAAACCTGTTGTTGGTTGCTGCCATTGAAATTGCCGGAATGGCCATTGCATTCCCAATCGGTATCGGGCTGGCACTTGTTTTGGGGGTTTTTAATAATTATCTCCCAAATCCTGAAAATTATAATTCACTTTATTTATTCCTTAGGTGTGGCACTTGTAACCGTTGCCATAGTCATGAATGCATTGGCATATAAAAAAGTGTTCGCAGGGAAATAAATCGACCAAAGGAATTGTTTTGTCGCTAGTTGCCGGATTGTTGATGTCATTCTTTTACCGGTTTGTTGCCGATTCAATGTCACCCGATTTGATCAATATCGCTCCCGGTACTTTTACTCCATACAGCGCTGTATTTGTTTTTTCCATCGGAATATTTATTTCAAATTTTGTTTTTAACTATTATTTCATGCGTAAACCCGTTTCAGGGGAACCGGTTACTTTTAAAATGTATTTTCAACAGGGAACGCCAAAATTACATCTGGTTGGAATTTTAGGTGGGATCATCTGGAGTCTTGGAATGATGCTGAGTATTATGGCGGGTGATAAAGCCGGATATGCCATTTCTTACGGGCTGGGGCAAGGCGCCACTTTGGTTGCTGCTATCTGGGGCGTATTTGTTTGGAAGGAATTTGCAGGTGCACCAAAAGGAACAAAACCACTTTTGACCGCCATGTTTGCATTTTTTGTTATTGGTTTGGCACTGATTATTCTGGCTCGTTTGAGTTAGTATTGAGAAATTAGTATTGAATTCTGAAAATGATTTTATACTGTACTAACTGCTTAGTAATCATTACTAAAATTTAATTTATGAAGAAAAAAATTGTTGTTGTTGGCAGTTCGAATGTTGATTTGATCATGAAAATGGATCATCTTCCTGAAAAAGGTGAAACGGTTACTGATGCTGTTTTCATGCAGGTTTATGGTGGAAAAGGTGCCAATCAGGCTGTGGCAGCTGCACGAGCAGGTGGAGACGTAGTTTTTGTCAGTTGTGTTGGTGAAGATGCTTATACTCCGCAGATGGTTAAAAATTATCAGAGCGATAAAATAGACACCCGGTTTATTTTTTATGAGAAAAATATAGCCAGTGGGCATGCACTTATTATGATTGGCGGTGACGGTGAAAATATTATCTCTGTCGCTCCCGGAGCAAATAATTTACTTCTTCCTAAGAAAATTGATTTGGCAACTTCGATCTTTGATGATACAGAATTGATTGTTATGCAGTTTGAAATTCCTGAGGAAACAATAAAATACGTTATAGATCTTGCCAATCGTAAAAATATCCCTGTGCTTTGGAATGTTGCACCAGCCCGAAAATTTGACTTTTCCTATATTCCGAAAGTAAATATCCTTGTATTGAATGAAGTAGAAGCAGGATTTCTGGCCAGTGTTCCTGTTGCAAATGAAACAGATGCAGAAAAGGCTGCTCAAATTCTTGTTAAAAAGGGAGTGGAAAAGGTTATTATTACTTTGGGGGCAAAAGGCGCTTTTGTTTTAACCAAAGATGAAAAAGTGAGTGTCCCTTCTTATAAAGTGGAAGCAGTTGATACAACAGCCGCAGGAGATACATTCTGCGGAACTTTTGCAGTGGCTTTGGCAGAAAAAAAATCATTAAAAGAATCACTCCAATTTGCCAGTGCCGCCGCAGCTATCTCAGTAACGCGAATGGGTGCGCAACCCTCTGCACCAACAAGAAAAGAGATTGATGTATTTTTAAAATAATATTAAACCTTTCATATCGAATCCGTGAAATGGTGGAGAGAAATCTTTATTTGAACGAATTTCCTGCATACTATCGAATAAAAAACATATAAATTGAAATACGATGAAACGATTGATATTTACCCTTTTACTTACTTTTTTAATTATTTTCAAATTTATTTTCACAAAAACTTCAGGTCAGCCAAAATCAAAAATATCTGGAGACAGAAGATGGAAAGCCGTTTCTTTGGATTGGCGATACTGCCTGGGAATTGTTTCATAAACTGAATCGCGAAGAATCAACCGAATACTTAGAGAACCGCGCATTAAAAGGGTTTTCTGTTATTCAGGCTGTTGTGCTGGCCGAAAACGATGGATTACGCACACCAAATTCATATGGAGAAGTTCCTTTAATTGATTTAGATCCGACAAAACCTAATGAAAAATATTTCGAACATGTTGATTTTATTGTAAACAAAGCTGAATATCTGGGTTTGTTTATTGGAATGTTACCTACCTGGGGCGATAAGATTTATTCAGAAAATCCAGGCGCCGGGCCAATTGTATTTAATAAGGAAAATGCTTTTGTTTATGGGAAATTTCTGGGTGAAAGGTACAAAGACAAACCTGTCGTTTGGATTTTAGGAGGTGACCGGAACATAGCAAATAACAATGTCCTTGAAATCTGGCGTGCCATGGCTGCAGGATTAAAAAAGGGGGATGGAGGGAACCATTTAATTACATATCATCCGAGAGGTGGAACTTCATCTTCGAAATCGTTGCAGCAGGAAGAATGGCTCGATTTTAATATGTACCAGAGCGGTCATGGACAACGATTTAATAATGTTTACGATTATGCAGAAAATGATTTGAAACTTTCTCCTCAAAAACCTACTGTTGATGGCGAACCTGCTTACGAAGATATTCCGGTAAAATTCTGGGAGTACATGGATTTTTCGAAGCAATCAGAACATCGGGTTCCGCCCGGAGTGCTAGATAATAATCATTTAATTAAAGATAAAACGTATTTTAAGGAGGGCTTTTTTAATGATTACGATGTACGTGTGCATGCGTACTGGGATTTACTAAGCGGAACTTGTGGTTACACCTATGGAAATAATGCAATCTGGCAGATGTTTAAAAAAGGAGGCGAAGTAGCCATTCCTTGTTTATTCGATTGGCGCGAATCAATGGATCGACCTGGAGCATTTGATTTAATGCATATTCGAGCTGCGCTTGAAGACAAGTTCTATAGAATTGTTCCTGATCATACTCTTATTGCAAATCCTGTTGAAAGAGGTGAAAATTATATTGCTGCTGCCGGCTCTAACGATAATTCCTTCGCAATGATTTATTTGGACAAAGGACAACCTGTTCGGGTTAATATGGATAAGTTGAGGGTTAAGGTAAAAGCAAGTTGGTTTAACCCCCGAAGCGGAATCAAAGAAGAAATAGGAGTTTTCAGGAACAACGGAGTAAAAGAATTTAAACCACAAAGTTCGGGAATCAACAACGACTGGCTTTTACTTTTAGAAATAATTTAGTCATCATCCGCATCTTTGCCACTGTATTTTGCCGGATAAGGTTTTTTCCTCTGAGTGGCAAACCAGACTATCCGGTTAAAAAGGGCATCGTCACCGGCATCAATATGATCAAATTGTGGCTGAAGACTTTTTTTTGCATAATGTAAAGCCGATCCTTTTAACTGTGATAAATCAGGGTTCATTTCATTCAATGGAATTTGGTTTGGAACTGCAGTATACGCTGTATTGTCAGCAGTTGCATTAAAACAATCAAACATAGGCATGGCAGTTGCATCCTGGATATTCATTGGCGGCAAGCCCAGAATCTGCTCAATCGTTCGTACCATCGAAACCTGGTTGTAATTGGTATGATTTTTTGTTTCAAATCTTGTGTAAGGACTGGCTATTAAACCTACTGTCCGATATGCAGAAACATGGTCCCATCCTGCCTGAGAATCATCTTCGGTTACAAAGATTGCCGTATTGTTCCAAAACCGGCTTTTTGAAATTGCTTCGACAATCTGGCCTAAAGCAAGGTCATTATCAGCTACCATTGCGCGCGGTGTTGGCAAACCCGGACGAGTTCCTCCAGTGTGATCATTGGGTAAAGCAATAATTATCAATTCCGGCCACTGATCTCCATCCCGTTTTTCATATACGTTCAATTCATCAATAAACGTTTTTGCCCGTAAAACATCTGGTATTTTGTGACTGTCGTAACCCGGAAAGTTTTGACTCAAAATATTTTTTACCGGATCGATGGTAGTATGATTTGTGAATTCAAACTTCCCGCCATTTTTAAATCCGTTATAAACCGATTCCCAAGTAGCATTTCTGTCAAATTGAGGAACACATGCCTCTCCGTAAATTCGCACGCTTTTCCCATGATTGCGCGCATTGTCCCAGATAAAACCAGTCGGAGCATAAACCAATGCATCCTCCTGAACATGCGGATAGCTTCTGAACCAGGCACGTACATCTTTCTCAATATAGTCGGTCACAATTGCCATATCGGTCCACTGGTGTCCTTCAGCAGAACACTTTCCTGAAGCATAAAAATTATCGAGCAGCAAGAAGTCGTTGGTAAGTTTATGTGTATTCGGTGTGACCTCATTTCCAAAGATACAAAGCGAAGGATCACCATCACCTTTTTTTGCGTCACCCAGAATTTGATCGTAAGTCCTGTTTTCTTTAATAATATAAACTACATGTTTAAAAACCGATGGTTCTCCAATACGTGCAGGAACCGGAACCGGAGTTGCATTTTTTCGGGGCATTTTCTTTGACAAAGCAATCCTGAAATACTGGTTAGTTTTCTTTACCCGTTTAGTGTATTCAGCCAACTGGCTTTTATCCGGAACCGGAATAACTGAAACCGATGCCATCATATGATGACTGTTATAAGACGTTTTTCCGGTTTCTTTGGAAACAAATGGAATTCGTGCTCCTTCAGCTTCTATATTTGGAACATACAATCGATTATCATTCAGCACACACACTCCACCCGGGTAAGCACCGGTAGGAATAAATCCTGTAATTTTACTTGCGTCGTTTTTTGCATTTGCCGAAGCAGATTTACCAAGTTCTACAACAGCCACAGCATTGTCCATACCGGCAGCTACATACAAAGTTTTCCCATCACTCGAAATCCCCAATCCATTTGGAGAATCACCAAAATATGGATTATTCTCCTCTCCTAACCTTACAGGAATATTTTCAACCACTTCATCGGTTTTAGTATCGATAACAGAGATAGCATCGCTGTTGGCATTTGCTACGTAAACAAAATTTTCGTCTGAACTTGATATAATATCATTCGGGTGTAGTCCTACGGTAATTTCTTTTAAAAGTTTTCCGTCAACAGGGTTGAAAACCGATACTGTCCCCTCACGTGTAGCACCGGTTTTGGGATCGACCTTTGCTTTTCCCCACGGCACTCCTGCAACATTTTTGTCTCCCTCATCAGGAACTGAACCGGCCCAGTTTGTCACATAGATTTTACCGGCTGTTTTAACAACCCCGTAAGGAGCAACTCCGGTTGGCGCCGTCCACAAAGTCTCCCCGGTTTCAGCATTTTGTTTTACTAACTGATTATTTCCATTCAGAACAACATAAAAAACAGGAGTTCCATTTTCTTCGGTTACCACAATTTCATTGGCAAGCGCTGAATGTGCCGGCGGAATGGCAGTAAAATCAAACGTGCGAACAAATTCAGATTTCCTGCCATTCCAAAGTATCTTTATTACATAAGATTTATTGTAGATTGAAGCACCCCAGTAAATTTCGTATTTATCTCCCGCTTTATGCCAGCTAATTCCCGAAAAAGTATTCATTGCATCCACCTTTAAAAGATCTTTTAGTGTTATACGTTCAACTATTTTATTATTACCTGTTGAAAGTATTACGACAGAATACCGTCCTTCAACTGCTATCCACTTACCGTCGGGTGAAGCAGCACAATCCAGTGCATGATTTTCGAGTGCTTCATCGCCAAAATAAACCTGCACGCCTGCCGGATCAATCCAACGGTTAAAAGGCATTAAAACCGGTAACTGATTCCCGGCGAGAGATTCCTGTTCGTAATCGCTAATATACTTTGCCTGTAGCTTTTTCTCTTTTCTGTTTTGGGAATAAACTGTAGTTGCTGTTTGTGAAAACAGGACAAAAATTAGAATACGCAATAAAAATTTCATGATGACTTTAGTTTGTGAATGATTCACTTAACAGTTAAAATATTTGGTTTGTTCCAACAATAATTTCAACAAATGTAATCGCAATTTTATTGATTTATTATTGTGGCGCATAACAACCCAAAATAAGCTATTTTAACTAATATTAAATATCGTAATAAATTACAATATGATTAAAATATAAGTCTCTTCTTAAATAAGGGTTAACATTATAGTGAATGCTTTCAAAATCTTTTCCATGAAATACAAATGAACAGCACTGCAAGGGAAAAGTCCTAAAAGCCTTTTGACTCAACAAATATCATTAAAAAGAAAATTGGCCTAAACAATTAATTTATATCCTTTCCCGTGTACATTGATTATTTCAACTGCTGGCTCATCTTTTAAATGTTTACGTAATTTAGTAATGTAAACATCCATGCTTCGGGCGTTAAAATAATTGTCATCAATCCAGATGGACTTTAACGCATAGTTGCGTTCAAGTACTTTATTTGCATTCTGACATAACAGTTTTAACAGATCTGATTCTTTTGTTGTCAATTTCACCGTAGTGTCGCCCTCAATAAGTAATTGTTTACGCGTATCAAAAGTGAATCGGCCCAGCGTGAATACTGCTTGTGCATTCGCCTGGTTTTCCTGGGACGTACGTCGTAAGATTGCTTCAACCCGTAAAATCAGTTCTTCCATGCTGAAAGGTTTTGTGATGTAGTCGTCGGCTCCAAGTTTAAAACCTTCCAATACATCTTCTTTCATATTCTTTGCCGTCAGAAAAATGATCGGGATGTCGGCATTAACAATTCGTACATCTTTGGCGAGCGTAAATCCATCCTTTTTGGGCATCATGATATCAAAAACACAGATATCGTAATGCTCACGCATAAAACCTTTATAAGCTGCCTCGCCATCGGGATATAAATCAGTATCGTATCCCTTGGCAACAAGGTACTCTTTTAACAACAATCCTAAATTCTCATCGTCTTCGGCCAGTAACAATTTTGTTTTTTGTTCCATGGTTAATGATTTATTTGTGGAAATAATATTATAAACTTTGTGCCTTTATTCACCATACTTTCAACTTTTATTTTTGCATTATGTAAATCTACGATTTTCTTTACATAACTTAGACCTAATCCGAAACCTTTTACATTATGCACATTTCCGGTCGGGACACGATAAAACCGGTCAAATATCTGGGTATGATATTCTTTTGGAAATTCCGATTCCTTTATCTTCTACCGAAACAATCACTTCTCCGTTCCGGGTTTCTGTAGCTACTTTTATTTCGGGCGCCCCTTTACTGTATTTCACAGCATTATCGAGTAAATTAAAAATAACATTAGTAATATGGACCTCATCACCTTTTATCATCCCATTTTGTGCTGTTAGATTCGGTTCCAAGTGTTCCGTTTTTACTTTTTACCCTCAACTCAAAATTATTTACCACATTCTCAATCATTTTATTCAGATCAAATTCCTTGAATTTCAACTTTAAGCCGTCCTTCGTTAAAAACAGCCATCTGCAATACTTTTTCAACCTGGAAACTCAGTCGTTTACTTTCCTGATTTATTACCCCTGGAAATATGACCGATAGTTTGTGGTGTATTCGAAATTGTTCCATCCTGAAGCATTTGACTGGCAAGAGAAATAGTTGAAATCGGTGTTTTGAGTTCGTGGGTCATATTATTAATAAAGTCATTCTTTAATATTTGAAAGCTTTTTCTGCCTGAAAATGATTAAAATGGTATAAACAAATATTCCTATCAGTAATGCTGTCAGAATAATCGTTGGAATTATTGTAGTTCCGGTTTCGCGAAACAGGTATCCCGAACGTTTGGGAAAATACAGGTACAAATAATTTGGTTTCGAGTTGAAGTCATTTGGAAAAAGAAGTTGTGAATACTCTTTTTTCCTGCCCGGTTTATAATTTGCATCTCCAAAAATAATTCTATCCTTTCCCAGGTTTGAATTTTTGACTGCATATTTATAATCCAGTCCAATACCCGTTTCAGCCATCGTAATTGCAAGAACATTTTTCAAAAAAGCAGAGTCGATGCGCTCTTTAATTGGTCTTTCTTCCAATAACATTTTATAGGTGGCCCAATTTAAATTGGTCAGATATTGCTGCTCTCTCCATTTATCCTGTTCCCTTCCAAATTTGAGCAAACCATCTATCCCGGCAAGATCATTAATTATCGAATCAGTGTTATTCAGATTAGTAGTATCCTGAAAATTAAGTTGAAATTCGTCCTGATAATAACTGACAACCCCATCATCAGAATAACTGAGACCATATTGTATTGAGCTAACTCCACCATCATTTCTTGGAAATATGTTACCTATTGCAGAACTGGCATTTGACAAGCGATTTTGCAAAGCACTGTTTCGGGCCTCGCGTTCTTCATCCTGATTGAGTCGGTATGAAACATTTGCCAAAGCATTTTTAATTAATGTATTAAATTGCTCTTCACGAATATCAGATGCCGTTTTAATCATTTTGGTCTGAACGATGATCAAACCAGAAAGAACAAAAACCATTACAACAATCAATGTTATTAGCATTTTCCGACTCATGGAGCAAAGATAATTTTAATGAAACGCACTGATTTCACTACTTAACATTATTTAACACCGAATGTTAAATTGTAATCTTTATTAACCAGCTCTATTAACAAACAGGAAAAGAATAGGATTTTATATTATTGAATAGATTAAAGCTCCAGTATTACTTTTTCAATTACTTTTGGAAAATATTCATACTCGAGTTGATGTACTTTTTGCGCCACATCTTCGGGTGTATCTGCAGGAAAAACTTCACATTTTGCCTGAAAAATCAATTTTCCTTCGTCATATTTTTCATTTACATAATGAATAGAAATTCCGGTTTCCGTATCCTGATTTTCTACTACCGCCTCATGAACACTCATACCGTACATGCCTTTCCCTCCATATTTGGGCAATAAAGCAGGATGAATATTAATTATGGTAAAATTGCGAATAAGCAAATTGGGATCAGCCAAAGAAAACCAGCCAGGACAATCAACTCTACCCCTCTTTCTTTTAACTGGTCAACTACCTGATTGGTTTTATTAAGTTCATCTTTGGAAAAAACAAATGTTTCAATTCCGAATTTATCAGCTCTTTGCAACGCAAATGCATTTGGATTGTTTGACCACACTGAATCAACTTCAATCTTTTCATTATCAGTAAAATATTCCATAATTTTTTGCGCATTTGTCCCCGACCCGGATGCAAATAAAGCGAGTTTTTTACTCTTCATTTTGTAAAATCTTTCAATTTTTAGAATATGCGAACAAAATGTTCAAATTTAATGGATTATATATGATTCGTATTTTATCGTTAATATCTTTTTTAATTTTTTTCTTTGAGATATACACCGTAAATGTATTACTTTGCAGCGAATTATTTAAAAACAAAATTAGTATTAATTAAAACTTGAAATTATGTCTGACGTTGCAGCAAAAGTTAAAGCTATTATCGTTGATAAATTAGGTGTTGACGAAAGTGAAGTAGTTAACGAAGCATCATTCACAAACGATTTAGGTGCAGACTCACTGGATACGGTTGAGCTCATCATGGAATTCGAAAAAGAATTCGATCTTGCAATTCCTGATGATGAAGCTGAAAAAATTTCTACTGTAGGGGAAGCTATTTCCCACATCGAAACAGCACTTAAGTAATAATCAGAAAATTTATTTATGGAATTTAGACGGGTAGTCATAACCGGAGTAGGTACCGTAAATCCGCTAGGAAGCTCTGTTGATGAATTTTGGACAAATCTAAAAAACGGAGTTAGCGGGGCTGCGCCCATTACCAGATTCGATGCTTCGTATCATAAAACCACATTTGCCTGCGAAGTAAAGAATTTTGATCCTACCCTGTACATGGACCGAAAGGATGCTCGTAAGTACGACTTGTACACACAATTTGCATTTGCCAGTACCGATCAGGCATTTAAAGATTCAGGGCTCGACCTTGAAACACTGGATCATGACAGGGCAGGTGTTATTTGGGGGGCAGGAATTGGCGGACTTCAAACTTTTTTTGAAGAAGTAAGAAGTTTCCAACCGGAAAATCCCCGGTTCTCTCCGTTCTTCATCCCAAAAATGATTGCAAATATTGCCGGGGGAATGGTTTCCATCAAATACCATTTTAGAGGACCAAACTTTACTACTGTTACAGCATGTGCTTCTGCATCTCATGCCATGATTGAAGCTTTCAATATGATTCGTATGGGAAAAGCCGACATTATGATTACAGGAGGTTCAGAAGCCGGCGTGAATGAAGCTGGTATGGCAGGATTCAATTCGATGAGAGCCATTTCAACCCGTAATGACGATCCGAAAACAGCATCGCGCCCGTTTGATTTAGACCGTGATGGTTTTGTTATGGGTGAAGGATCAGCTGCTTTTATTTTTGAAGATTATGAACATGCAGTTAAAAGAGGTGCCCATATTTATGCAGAAATGGGTGGTGGTGGAATGTCGGCAGATGCATATCACATGACTGCTCCCGATCCAGACGGTCGCGGAGCTTACCTGGTAATGAAATGGGCTCTGGAAGATGCAGGAATTAAACCGGAAGATGTTGATTATATCAATGTTCATGGTACTTCCACTCCACTTGGTGATATTGCTGAACCTAAAGCAATTATCAAAGTATTTGGAGAACATGCTTATAAAATAAGTATTAGTGCAACCAAATCGATGACCGGTCATTTACTCGGTGCTGCTGGCGCTGTTGAAGGACTGGCAAGTATTATGGCTATAAGGCACAATATTATACCTCCTACAATAAACCATTTTACCGACGACCCTGAAATTGACAACAATCTCGATTTTACTTTTAACGTTGCCAAAGAAAGGGAAGTTAATATTGCCATCAGCAATACTTTTGGATTTGGGGGTCACAATGCAACCTTGGTATTTAAAAAATTTTAAAATACTGTGGTTAGAAAAATAGTACAACGAATAAAACTCTTTTCGTCCTCTCGAAAAGAGTTTTATTTGTTTTTGAAAGACCTGCTTGGATTTTATCCTCAAAACCTGAAACTTATACGATCTGGCTTTTATTCATAAATCAGCTTCAACAATCGATTTGCAGGGAAACCTGGTAAACAATGAACGTTTGGAATATCTTGGAGATGCTATTTTAGGCGCCATTATTGCCGATTTTTTATACAACCGTTTTCCGCAGGAAGATGAAGGATTTTTAACCAAAACCCGGTCGAAACTTGTAAACAGACCTTTTCTTACAAAGCTTACCTACGATATGGGATTGAATGTTTTTATTGATGCAAATACCACCAAAAACATTGATAAAAGCCACATTTACGGTGATGCACTCGAAGCTCTTATCGGTGCAATTTATCTTGACAAAGATTATCAAATAGCCAAATATTTTGTGACTAAAAGAATTCTTTCACAATTTGTTGATTTAAATGAAATTGAACAAAAAGACCTGAATTTTAAAAGTCAGTTGATTGAGTGGAGTCAGAAAAACAAAAGGGAACTGGAATTTGAAACCACCGAAGAAATCAACGAAAAAACAAAACAACCTAAATTTAACGCTGTGGTAATCATCGATAATACAGAAGTTGGACAGGGAATCGGTGCATCAAAAAAAGAAGCTCAGCAAAATGCTGCCCGTGAGTACTCTTGAAAAACTTAATGATCTGGAAATTCCTCCACAGTAAAACCACTGAAATAAAAAGGATTATTATATTTGCGCCCTTATTTAATTTCTCTGAATGAATAATTACCTGATATACGGGTTAGGCTTTTTTGCCCAAATTTTGTTTTTTTTCCGAACCATTGCGCAATGGTTTAAATCGGAAAAGGAAGGTGAGGTTATTTCTCCTGTGATCTACTGGCAGATTAGTCTCGTTGCCTGTTTTATGATGGTGGTTTACGGCATTCTTCAGAAATGACTTTGCTATTGTATTTGGGCAGTTCATCGTTTATTTTATTTATATCAGAAACCTGCAACTAAAAAATGCATGGAAAAAAATGCCGGTTATAGCGCGTATTGTCGCTATGTTGTTGCCGGTTGTTATTGTAAGCTGGTTGATATTCGGAAAGTCGCACAATATGAATTCTATCCTGAAAAACGAGGATGTTCCTTTTATGTTGATGCTTTGGGGATCTGCAGGACAAATCATCTTTACATTCCGTTTTATTTACCAGTGGATACATTCCGAAAACCGGAAAGATTCTGTATTGCCTCTTGGTTTTTGGGTAATCAGCACCGTTGGATCACTAATGATTTTTGCCTATTCCATTTACCGGGTCGACCCTGTTCTTTTTGTAGCACACAGCATGGGACTTTTTGTTTATATAAGAAACATTTTACTGCACTACGGCAGAGCAAGTTTATTTTCAAAATTAAATAAAGTCCCGATTCTAAATAAACTCATCACCCGAATTTCAGATAAAATCAAATAAATTGATTTCTATTATCCTTTACGTTCACTGTTTTTCTTTCCACTTAAACACATCAATAACAATCGTTGTATCCTTCTTAACATCCACAACCTGCTCTCCAATTTGTTTCATCTCAGTGTTCAGAGGTATAAATTTTCCCTTTTCATCTGTCACTGCAAAATCAAATAACAGTCCCTCTTTGAATGAAATTGTTTTTTCATACGATTTTTCATTTATCTTTTCCATTTCAATTCCCGGCTTATCCCAATCTCCAAGTTCTTTTGCACTTCCCTGGATGCAAAGTCTGGTGTCATTTAAAGGCTGCTGAACATTTATTTTGAATGTGACTGTATGTTGCGGTAAATCTTCAAATTCTTCAATACAGTCATTCATTAACCTGAAAAGTAATTCTGAATTATTTTCGGGGAAAAACGAACGAACCATATATTTCTTTTCTCCCTCCTTTGAACACAGTTTTCAGATCAAATTCCTTACGAAACAGGTAATTATGAAAGTTGTAGAGATAGATTTTTCTATTTCTCAAATCACAAACATTTGAATAAACCGTAGGGAATTTACCTTCAGCGTGTGTCAGCGATAAAATCTTCTCAAAAAGTGTATACTGTTGGTTCTTCATTAGCGAGCATCTTTTTCGCGGTGGCGTACCGGTTACACTGTTTCTCTGGGTCTCCTGATTCTGTTAAATTAAAATTTGTGGCAATTAGAAAATTATTGTTCCCTTTTCTTATAAAATTCATTTGATTGTTTCCCCATTCTAATATGGCTGCATCGCCCGTAGAATCAGCCACAAGGATATGACTAAATTTTAAATAAGGCTGGGCATAATCTTTTACGAAATTGATTGCTTCTTCTACTGTCTTACACTTTTCAAGAACGGTTTCCATAATGTACCTCCCGTCAAATTCAGGCAAATCCCAGCCAGACATTTCAACAGGTGGTGTTCCTGCTCCGTCAAAGAAAAGACCATATTCATTCATCCCTCCCTGGTAGTTTCCGTCCCCTTTAAATCCCCAGAAAATCCGTCCAAAGCTACCATCTGAAGACGGTAAAATATGAATGATTGTATTTGTTGTACACATGTCTTCATTGTTTCCCGCCAAAACAGCATTTTTGGAAGAAGAAGTAAAAATGGTACATCCTGAAGATGTATAATTGAACCTAAAAAGAAATAATGCGAGAATAAGTAACACTAATGTTTTCATGGTTTCAAGACTGTTAAATATTGGTGGGATAACTGAACTATGATAATCTGGCTTTGATTATTTCTTTCAGAATATAATAAATAAGCATGGAGAATATAAATACAATAAAACCCCAAATTGGTGCATAAAAGCTCATAATTGCTCCCTTCATTACAATTTGCGGCGACACATCGGCAGCTGCACGAATTTCTTCCAAAGCTTTTACGATTCCAACAATTTGTGACATAAAACCAACGGCCAGAGCAATGATCCTGACATTCTGATTAAATCGAGCCATTTCCAATTCAACAACACTTTTCTTAATTAATCCGGCAACTTTCCAAATGGCAATAACAAGTGCCAATATTCCAAAAAGAGTTATTATATGCATGTACGGTCCACCAATTCTGTATGCTTCCAACATGTATCTAAATCCGGTATCTGTTTTGTCTAAGTCCATGATATTTGATTTTTAAAATTACTGAATCAAACTTATAAATGCCTGAGATTTTTCGTGTAATTTTATCGTTAAACAACTTAAAACCGGAACTCAACGACATTTTCAAAACAAATGATGCTGAATTCTAAACCTTGATGTTGTTCGACTTTGAATTGATGTACTTAGTCGACAATATTTAATAAGTATTTACTATAATTTTAAATTTCCATTTTGAGGAAAAGTGACGGACAGGATTCAACATATTATTTTCAAAGCTCAAAATTCAAAAAGATTGAGAATTCTCCTTCATGCAGTTTTCTGGATAATTGTAGGTTCGTTCTATTTAATTTTATTTAATCAGAACAGTGAAACCAGAACCGTTTCTTATATTTTGTCAGCAGGATTATTACCTGTTGCCTTTTTTGAATCGTACTTTTTTAACTACCGGTTAATCCCAAATTATCTTGGTAAAAAACATTACGGTAAGTTCTTTCTTTTTAGTTTTTTACCGTGCTAACTTCCACATGGCTGTCGTTTTTAATTGTAATGTTCACTTTGATTTTCATTACAAATAAAGAGGCTTCAATTGATCCTGCGGTTTTACACCCCGAATTACAGGTGATTTCGCTGAATTTCATCGTATTTCTTGCCATTTCTATAAAACAGGTAAAACGTGCATTTTATATGCAACAGGAAAAAAATGAATTGGAAAAAACAACCCTTAACAACCGAATTAAAATTAAAAGAGGCTGAATTGAAACTCCTAAAAGCACAAGTTCATCCGCATTTTTTGTTTAACACGCTAAATAATTTATACGGATTAACGCTTGAAAAATCTGACGAAGCTCCCAACCTGGTTTTGCGACTTTCAGAAATTCTGGATTATATTTTATATCGCTGTGACGAAAAACTGGTGCTGCTTGAAGAAGAATGAATAATGCTTAAAAATTACCTTGAAATTGAAAAGATCAGGTACTCTGAAAAACTGGCACTTGAAGCTAATTTTCCCAGAAAAACAGGCACATTAAAAATTGCACCACTAATTATTTTGCCATTTGTTGAAAATGCATTTAAACACGGGGTAAGCAAATTTCCCGGAGATGCTTTTGTAAAAATCAAGATTTCACTTGTTGACAAAAACCTGATTTTTCGTATTGAAAACTCAAGAAACAACGCTGCCAAAAAGGAAGAATACTATACAAAAGGAATTGGATTAATCAATGTTAAAAAAAGACTTGATTTGGTTTATCCCGAAAAATATATACTGAATATCGAAAAACAAAGCGAAAAGTTTTCGGTAAATTTAACGCTTGAACTGGAGGAATAACTATGTACAACTGTCTGATCATCGATGATGAACCCATTGCCATTCGGGTAATAAAAAAACACCTTCAGCATTTTCCCGATTTTACGGTTATTGCTGAGTGCCACAATGCACCGGAAGCGATCCCTATTGTTTCAAAAGAAAAAATCGACCTGATTTTTTGCGATATTCAAATGCCCCAAATTACCGGAGTAGAATTTATCCGTTCACTGACTCAATCGCCGAAAGTAATTTTCACCACTGCCTACAGGGAATATGCTGTTGATGCATTCGATTTACATGTTATTGATTATCTGCTAAAACCAGTTTCTTTTGAACGTTTTGCCCGCGCCATTCATAATTTTCTTGAACTGGAAACATTACAGCAAAACTCAAAAGTTCAGCCGGACCAGCAAAAACAAAAATCACGGGAATTTATTTTTATGAAAGCGGATAAGAAATTCCACAAAATAAATCTTTGTGATATTCTTTATTTTGAAAGTTTGGGAGACTATGTTATTGTGCACACTGAAAACAAAAAGATTGTTACAAAAGAACGGATTAGTAATTTGCCCGAAAATCTTCCGGATGATCAGTTTATTCAAATTCACCGACAATATATAGCTTCCATCACAAAAATTGAATCTGTTGGCCCTGGTTTTGTAGAAATCAATAAAAAGAAAATTCCTGTTGGAAGAAGTTTTAAAGAAAAACTAAACGAGCTGCTGCAAAACAAATAAAAGCAAATCCAATTTTATAAATTTGCCCTGTGACCGACAACAAGAAAAAATATATCAACCGTGAAGGCTGGATGTCGATTATCGGCAACATCTTTTTATTTGGTTTAAAATACTGGGCCGGTATTGTAACCGGTTCCCTGGCATTGATTGCTGATTCATGGCACACTTTATCCGATTCTATTTCGTCGGTAATTGTGTTGGTTGGCGGCCGGATTTCAAGAAAACCTGCCGACGATGATCACCCATTTGGGCACGGACGCGCTGAACACATTGCTGCCATTATTATCGGGGTAATTTTAGCCATTGTAGCATTCGACTTTGTTGTTGAAGCCGTTAAGAAGTTTGGGACGCACGAACAAACTGTTTTTGGAACTTTTGCCTGGGTGGCTACAATTGTTTCAATAGTAATAAAGGAAGGAATGGCACAATATGCATTTTGGGCGGCAAAAAAAACCAATTCTACCATTTTAAGAGCCGATGGCTGGCATCACCGTACTGATGCACTTTCTTCGGTTATTATATTGATCGGCATTGCCATTGGCAGCTATTTCTGGTGGACTGATGCGGTTTTAGGTTTTATGGTTGCATTAATGATTGGTTATGTTAGTTACGAGATACTGTCAAAGGACATGACCTCTTTATTGGGCGAAAGCCCTTCAAAAGAGTTATTGTTTTCAATCAGGAAGACGGCACAGGCGGCTTGCATTGAACCAATTTATCTGCATCATATTAATATTCATAATTACGGAAATCATACCGAAATGAGTTGTCATATAAAATTACCTCCTGAAATGCCATTGAAAGAAGCACATGATATTTGTACGAAAGTGGAAGAGGCAATTTTAAAAGAGTTTGGGTTTAAATCAACTATTCACCCTGAGCCAATAACATGGAAATAAAATCACTTTAAAAGATAGCACAAAAAATAATTCCCTTGCATATATCGAATTCTTGCTGCTTTATCTCTCAAGTCGAAAGGGAGAAGTATCAAGCGTAGTTTGTTTCCCTGAAATCATTTCAGAAAGAAGTAATCCTGTTGTCGGTGCCAAAGTAACTCCCATCATCGAATGTCCGGTACCAACAAAAATATTCGAGTATGATTTTACCCGGCCAATAAATGGCAGTCCATCAAATGAACACGGGCGGTGTCCCTGCCAGATTTTTCCCTCGGAGATATTAATATCTTTTTCGGATGGGTAAAACTTTCCAACTGCTTTTATTATCTGATCAATTCTTTTTTTATGGATTTGCATTCCTTGACAGCCGATTTCCATTCCACCACCAAACTGAGTAATTTGATTTCCAAATGGAGTTACTGCTACATGATCATCGATAAGTAATGCCGGATAATGAATTGATTTGTTGGTTTTTACTTTAAAACTGTATCCTTTCCCGGGCTGAACATCGAGATTTACTTTTAACTGTTTTAAAATTTCTCTGCTCCAAAATCCTGCTGTTATTACCAACTGATCAAAATCGATTTCCCCATTTGTTGTGATCAATGATTTAGCACTCTTTCCTAATGAAATGATTTGTTCAGTTTCACAATTTTCGATCAGTTCAACTCCCTGATTAATCAACTCTTTCTTCAGTCCATGCATTAACACTGAAGGGTTTAAATGATTATCCGAATGGTAGAGGAATCCCCCAGAAACATCCGGTAGCGATTCAGGCTCCAATTGGTGAATTTCCTGTCGTGACAATTTGTTGACTTCTAATCCTGCTCCGCGAGCAATTTCAGCTTCATTACGTAATGAATCACCAGTTTTACTTGACTTGTACAACATTAAAAGTCCTTTATCCCACAACTGAAAATCAACCTCTTTTGAATCTTTCAATTCAACATACAGTTGTTTGCTTAAAAGACTCAGTTCCTTTAAAACAGGGATCGATTCAGCAACATGTTTTTTTGTAGAAGCTCCGGCAAAACGCAAATACCACCGTAAAAGATTGGGATCAGGAGTTATTTTAAAAGCAACCGGTGATGAAGGTTTGAGCAGGTTTTTAATACCTTCTTTAAACATCCCGGGCGATGCAAGCGGAATAATATGGCTTGGAACAATTAGTCCGGCATTACCGAACGAACAGCCGTCAGTAAAATTTCCACGATCGACAACAACAACTTTAACTTTTTGCTTCTGCAGATACCAGGCCGTAAATAACCCTATAATTCCACCTCCAATAATTACAGCTTTACTCATAAAAATGATATTAAAACAATATTTCTCAGTTCTCCCGATGTTTCGGGACGCTCACTGTGACTGTCAGACTGAGCAAAGTCTTGTTATAACACCTGGAATCCATGAGCGTAAGGGTCATCTTCATCGTCAATAAAAATAGTGTTGAACCCGGTAATTTTGGCCCAGCCTTCAATACTTGGAATGATTGCCTCATTTTCGCCAACATTTGTTATTCCTTCAATCCTACCCAAAAACTGGCTGCCGATGATGCTTTCATGCAAAAATTTATCGCCTTGTTTTAGTTTTCCACGGGCAGCCAACTGTGCCATTCTTGCTGATGTTCCGGTTCCGCATGGTGAGCGGTCAATTGCTTTATCACCATAAAAAACAGCATTTCTGCCATCAGCTTCCGGTGAAATTGTTGCTCCTGTCCATTCAATATGACTCACCCCATGTATTTTAGAATTTTCAGGGTGTTGAAATGAATATTTCTCATTGATCAGCTTTCGCAAAGGCCTGCTGAAACTGATTAACTCGTCAGCAGAATAATGTTCAAGTCCATTAAAGTTTTCCTGCGGATCGATGATGGCGTAGAAATTCCCACCATAAGCCACATCAAATTTCAGCTTACCCAAATGAGGCGATTCTATTTCCAAATCCTTTCCGGCTAAATAGGAGGCAACATTGGTCAGTTTTACCGAGCTCACCTTTTTGCCCTCCATTTTATACTCTACTTTTATGAGGCCAGCAGGTACTTCAACCATTAAAATTCCCGGAACTTTTGGGGTGACTAATTCCTGCTCAATAACAACTGTTACTGTTCCAATTGTTCCGTGACCACACATGGGCAAACATCCACTGGTCTCAATGAACAATATTCCAATATCTTTAGCAGGATCCGAAGGAGGGTATAGAATACTTCCCGACATCATATCGTGGCCGCGAGGTTCAAACATCAAACCTTTCCTTATCCAGTCAAACTCTTCCATAAAATGAAGGCGACGCTCGAACATATTGTTCCCTTTTAGATCAGGGCCGCCGCTTGCGACGACCCGAACCGGATTCCCGCAGGTATGAGCATCGATGCAAAAAAAAGTTTTGGATGCCATTTTAATATTTTTACAGATTTAAATAATCCGGAAGAGAAGGCCGGGTCCCCAATGCTTTATTCAGAACTTCTAAAACCCTTTCACGTTCTTTGCCGGAAAGAGGAAGTCGAGGGGCACGTACATTTTCGTTGCCCAAACCAGTCAACGATTCAGCCAGTTTAATATTCTGAACCAGTTTTGTTGAAACATCGAGTTCAAGAACTGGTAAAAACCAACGATAAATTGCCATTGCCTCTGCAATTTTCCCTGCTTTTATCAATCGGTAAATTGCCACTGTTTCTTTGGGGAAAGCACAAACCAAACCAGCCACCCAACCATCGGCACCCATGAGTAAACTTTCCATTCCAAGTGTGTCTACACCGGTTAAAACTGCAAAACGATCGCCGAAAGCATTTTTCATCCGCGTAACATTTGATACATCGCGCGTAGATTCTTTAACTGCCTGGATGGTCGGCAAATCTTCCAGTTGACGAAACATTTCCGGCGAAATCCAGATTTTGTAATCCACCGGATTATTGTATAAAATAACAGGCAACTCAGTTGAAGTTGCGACAGCCCGCAGAAACGTAACTGTCTCTCTTTCATCAGAAGTATATCGCATTGGCGGCAATAACATTAAACCATCGGCTCCATTGTCACGTGTGCTTATTGCAGCATCAACGGCTTGTTTTGTTGACGATTCAGCAACATTCATTAATACAGGAATACGTCCTGCTGCCTTTTCAACTGTATGTTTCAGAAGCGAATCCTTTTCATATTGAAATAAAGTGCTTGCCTCGCCCAGCGAACCGCCAAGTATAATTCCGTTAACACCCGCTTCAATCTGCGCATCCAGATTTACATTAAAAGCGTCGAAATCCAGTTGGTCGTCGGACGTAAATTTTGTTGTCATCGCGGGAAAAATCCCTTTCCATTCAAATGTCATATTCAAAAATTATAATTTTAATACTCAAAAGATATAAATGTCTTTTTTACAAAACTATGCCAAATATTAACGGAACACTATTTCTATTTTATCCTGAACTAATACGATATTATCCTTGTTTTAGAAAAACCCGAAATAATATTGAATAATTCAAATATTTATTGCGACTTATTAAAGCTTATTAATTTTGAAAATACTTCCGTTTAAAATTGCCAAACCAGTCAATGAAACTTTCTGGATGCAAAAAGAGAGTCAATCTCATTTTTATGATGTCTTACATCGTCACGACGAATTTCAGATCACGCTGGTAACAGAAAGTTACGGCAATGTGATTGCCGGCAATCAAATCAGAGAATTTCATCCGGGAGACATTTTTGTATTCGGGTCTGGTCTTCCTCATGTATTCAAAAATGACAGTTTATATTATAATCCTGAAAACCGGCTAATCGCAAAATCATACTCTGTATATTTTGAATGGAAAGCATTTGGAAAAGCATTTCTGGAACTTCCTGAAAACACGATACTTGCAGATTTTACGCAAAGATCTAAACGAGGTTTGTTCTTCCCGAAATCTTCAAATCAAGAAATTGCAAAAAATATTATTCAACTGTATGATACCATTGAACTGGACAGATTAATACTGTTACTTACCATTCTGAGACAACTTTCAACTTCAAAACAAAGCATAATGCTTGCGACAGAAGGAACTTACAATAATTTTAATGAAACGGATGAAAAACGTCTGGATGCTATATTCCTGTTTACCTTAAATGAATTTCACCGTTCGATAGAATTAAAAGAAGTAGCTGAAATATCAAATCTTACCGTGAACTCTTTTTGTCGCTATTTTAAAAAAAGGACCCGGAAATCGTACATTGATTTTTTAACAGAATACCGTATTGGACAGGCCAGCAAATTGCTTCAAACGAGCGATTCGGGCGTCTCTGAAATCTGTTACAGGGTAGGGTTTGGGAATTTATCGAATTTTAACCGAAAATTTAAACAGATTAATGGCTGTACACCAAGAGAGTACCGAAGATTACAAAACGCTTCAAATATCGGGACCGGTAATAATAACAAGCATTCAACCTTGTGATATGGCAAAAATCATAACCGGACTAATAAATAAATTTAATTCAAAATAAATTATCGATTCTTTATCCTGAATTTCATTCTATTCCATAATTTTGTTACAGTAAAAAATATTATAATACAAAAACATATGCGCGTCAAATCAATTTTCCCTGTCACTATTATTCTAATATTGGCTTTAATGATATCCTGCACAACACAGCAACCTACAGACTTAACTAAAACACCGTTTATCCCGAAACCGGTGTCAGTAACTGCCACAGGTAAGGCATTTACAATTTCAGAAAAAACAAGTATTTCAGTTGTTAAAGAACTCGAAAAAACCGGCTATTACCTGGCCGCACAAATCAACAAAATTTCGGGTTCATCCCTCTCGGTTAATGTAGTTGAACAAGCCCCAAAGAAAGGGATCTTTCTTACACTTGAAGGAAAAACTGAGTTGGGTGACGAAGGCTATGAACTTAACATAGGCAAAAAACTGATCGTAATTGATGCCAATACATCGGCAGGCATTTTCAATGGCATACAAACTTTATTGCAAACATTGCCGGTAAAAGCACCGGAAGGAGAAAAATTAACCGTTGCAACCGGAGAAATCACCGATTATCCCGAATATGGCTTTCGTGGCGCTATGCTAGATGTTGCCCGCCATTTTTTTAATGTTGATGAAGTAAAACAATTCATCGATTTTCTTGCAACATATAAAATGAATGTTTTACATCTTCACCTTTCTGATGACCAGGGGTGGAGAATCGAAATAAAATCGTGGCCAAAGTTAACAGAAATTGGTGGCAAACTCGAAGTAGGCGGCGGTCCCGGTGGATTTTATACACAGGAGCAGTATGCTGAACTGGTAAGTTACGCAGCGGAAAGAAATATTACCATCATCCCGGAAATTGATATGCCGGGGCATACCAATGCTGCACTGGCATCGTACGCAGAACTGAACTGCGACGGAAAAGCCAGAGATTTATATACCGGCACCGAGGTTGGATTTAGCACACTGTGCACCAGCAAAGAAATTATTTACAAATTTATCGATGATGTGGTTCGCGAACTGGCTGAAATTACGCCCGGTCCTTATATCCACATCGGAGGTGATGAATCGCATGTTACCCCAATGAAAGATTATATCCCGTTTGTTAACCGGGTACAGGAAATTGTGGTTTCCCATGGGAAAAAAGTTATCGGCTGGGATGAAATTGCCAATGCAACTCCGGTTGAAGGCGCAACTGTTCAGTTTTGGTCGAATGTAAAAAACACAACTATGGGAGTTGAAAAAGGAGCCAAAGTGATTATGTCACCGGCAGCACGTACGTACCTCGATATGAAATATGACTCAACCACAACGCTTGGGTTGCACTGGGCTGGCTACACTGAAGTGGATAAAGCCTATTCCTGGGATCCGGCAACAATGGTTCCCGGTATTGGAAAGGAGAATATCCGGGGTGTTGAAGCTGATCTTTGGTCGGAAACTGTTACCAACATCGACGAGGTAGAATATATGATTTTCCCCCGATTGCCTGGAATAGCCGAAATTGGCTGGACATTACCAGACAAAAGAAACTGGAATGAATACAAGCTAAGGTTGGCCAAATATGGAAAACGTTTTGATGATCAGGGCATTAACTTTTATCATTCACCAAAAGTTCCGTGGGTAGAATAAATAACATTAGAATTTAATACAGAGGGCTGCAGCATGTAGCCCTATTTTATTTCACAGAAATGAATTCTTTTAAAAAAGACGCATAAAAGCGGCCGGAATTTTTGTTTCGAAATAGAGCTTTTCTCCTGTTGTCGGATGGATAAATTCCAATTTTTGTGCATGAAGACCAAGCCGTCGAATTGGATTGGTTGTTGCTCCGTATTTTTTATCGCCAACGATACTGTGACCCATTTCCTGCATGTGCACACGAATTTGGTTTTTACGCCCGGTTTCGATATTCACATCTAACAGCGTGTAATTTTTATTTGCTTTCAGAACCGAAAAATGAGTTACTGCTTTTAATCCTTTTTTTGGATTCGGTGAAGAATGCATTCTGAAAACTTTGTCTTCAAATAAATAAGAAATAATCGTCCCTCCCTGTTTTTCAACTGGCCCTTCAACAACTGCTATGTAAGTTTTTTCCAGAACAGCTTCGTTCCACTTTTCCTGCAAAAGATGTTTTACTTTTTCATTCTTAGCAAAAACCATTAATCCCGAAGTTTCTCTGTCGAGCCGATGAACAATAAAAATTTTGTTTCCTGCATCAGCTTTTTTTACGTAGTCGCTCAGCATGCTGAAAGTTGTATTCCGTTTTTCGTTTTTTGTGGCAATGGAAAGCAACCCGGCTGACTTATCAATTACAATTAAATCCTCATCTTCAAATACAATAGTAAATTCCCTGAATTTCTGTTCCATCCGGCTGCGATTGCCTGAGATTTTCACTTTTTGTCCCGATGCCAGCGGATGATTAAATTGAGAAACGGGTTGATCGTCAACCAATACCTGTTTGTTACGAAGCAGCGATTTGATATTATTCCGGTTTTTATGTGGCAACTCTTTTATCAGAAAATCCATTAAAATATTTTCTTCACTGACCATAAAAATCAAATCTTTGGGATTATTGGCGTTTGACCTCTTTTTGCCGGATTTCGCTGATTTTTGTTGCATAAAATCTTTCTCAAAATGAATGTTACAAAGGTATCTTATTTACTGTTTCTTAAAACAATTTTGACCCTGCTTGATTTTTTAAATTGATGCGGTATTGAATATCAACTTTCCAAATTGAAGGAAATCTATCAGATTTGAAAAGTCCAACTCTCGTAAGTCGTCATATCATAGTATTCAATTAAATTTGAAAACAATTTTTGCAATCCTACCCTCACTTCCTGCAGCAAAACCATAATTTCTTTCGGGGACAGAACGAAATGTATAGTAATTTAATTCCTGACAGAAATTCCAGGTTTTTCCTTCGTCACAGGAAATATCGCAACCCGTTTTTCCGATGGCAAAAAAGAAATTCGCATTTTTATTCGTTACACACTGAACACAGGAACGATATTCTTTGGGCATTTTTTCAGCGAGCGTCCAGGTTTTACCGCCATCAGAAGTAAAAGCAGCAATATTCTTATTCAGTTCCGGTTTATCATACGTTCCGCCTACAATCACCCCTTCCAAATCATTTTTAAATGCCACTGAAAAAATTCCCGACGACACATTTCCCTGAATTATAGGCGTTTCAGCAACTTGCCAGTTCTCACCAAAATCTTCAGAATAAAAAATACGGGCGACACTTCCACCAGTTGCAATCCATGCTTTTCCAGATGGCAAAAATTCAATACAGGTATTTGATGCTGCAAAATTTGCTTCTCCGTTCACGGAAGCTGGCAGATTTTCAATTTTCCTCCAGGTTTTTCCACCGTCAGTGGTTTTAATAACCAGCGGTTTCCCTTCAATCGGATCACTAACTGCCAGACCGGTATTTTCATCGGCAAACTTTACACTGTCGAAAAAAATGCCTTTTGTGGTATCGTTGTAAACCACGTTCCAGCTTTCTCCCCCATCTTCAGTTAGATAACCAAAGTTTGGACCGGCAATTCCAAAAACAAGAGCCTTCTTTTCATTCCAGCCATGAATACTACGAAAATCATTTTTTTCTTCTCCCTGAACAACAATTTGTTTCCACGATTTCCCGGTATTGATTGAAACCAGAACCGTTCCTCCGGAACCACTGGCCCAGATTACATTCTCATTAACAACAAAAAGTCCACGTAAACTGGCATCGGAATTTGTTTGGAGTTCTGTCAAACGCATTTTTAGTGGGCCGTTATTTGTGGGATTACAGGAAAGAAGAAGAACTGACAATACAATAATAAAACACCTGTAAACGACCTTCAATTTATTTGAAACAGACATAAAACTTGCTATTATAGCATTATCTTCTTCCCGCCATTTCTTTGCGACACTTTTATTGCATCAACAATAATCATATCGCGCAATCCCTCTTCTCCCGGAGTAAGCGAGGGCTTGCCTTCCATTATTGCTTTGCACATTTCATCCATTTGATGTGCCTGCTGATGTTTCCCCCTAAAATCAAATTTTTCACCTCTCGGTAAAAATCCATGAAGTCCACTGTAAGCCTGAAAAGGTTCTAAACCATATTCTCCTTTTTGAGCATTTACTTTCAAAAAATTAACGCTTCCGGCAAAGGTTGTCATACAATTGGCAAAAGTGTTGTTCGGGAACTCAAGTTGAAAGGTCGTGGTTTCATCTACTTCATTAATATGTTCAGGATCAAGATTTATCCGCTGGGCAGAAACAGAAATCGGTTCCAACCCTGTTGAATACCTTGCTGCCTGCAACGCATAAACACCCATATCCATCATGGCGCCGCCACCATAGGCAGCCTTTATTTTCCAGTTTTCAGTCGGGCGATTCATATAAAAACCGTCAGCTACATTTAAAAATCTTATTTTCCCGTATGTTTTTTCACGGGCAAATTTTTCAATTTGTTGTGTATATGGTTCATATCTTAACCGGTAACCAATGGACAGCGAAACATTTGCCTTTTTGCAGGCATCAATCATATCGCGACACTCCTCAGCATTCAATGCCATCGGTTTTTCACAAATTACATGCTTGCCCGCTTTAGCAGCCCGAATAACATATTCTTTATGCATGCTGTTTGGAAGAACCACATAAATTACATCGATGTCTTTATTGTTCGCTATTTCATCAAAATTCTGGTAGTTGTAAATATTCCCTTTTGGAATATTATATTTCTCTGACCAGATTTTTTCTTTTTCAGGAGTTCCTGTTACGATTCCCGCCAGGTAACAATTTTCGGTTTGCTGTAACCCGGGTGCCAGTAAGTCGGTTGAATAATAACCCAAGCCAACTAGCGCAATTCCAAGTTTTTTGCTTTGTGATGATGGCTTACCATAAGTTACAAATGGAAAACTTATTGTACTTGCTGCCAAAGTAGCTGCTGAAATATTCTTTATAAACCGGCGACGTGACTGATTATTCATAATGTAAGGTTTTTAAGTTTGTTTAAAATTAAACAAATTAGTGCATGATGACTAAAAACCGGTAATTTTAACGACTACCCTGTAACTAATAATGGGTTTATTTTTCTTTTTAAGTGGATAAAACAATATTTTTGATACGCTGAATCATTCCAGTAAAATAAAATAGTTTCAACTAATGGAAAACTTTACCAATTCAATCCTTCTACCTGGAAATTTACCAGAGGTAGATTCGAAAACATTTAACCAACTCGATCGGAATTATTTAAAAATCATGTTTATCCGGATTATCATCTTTTTTTTGCTAATAAGCGGAGGATTGATTACGGTACTACTTTTAGCTGAAGAAATTCCTACAGTGTTGGTCACTATTTTGGGAGGTTCGGTAATAATTTTAGCAACCCTTTTTTCAGTGATAATATCCGTATTAGGGTTCCCGAGAAAAGGTTATCTGGTTCGCGAAAAGGATATTTCGTTTAAACGGGGGCTTATTACATTTAAATTGACTACTGTCCCTTTCAACAGGATTCAGCACGTGGAAGTCAACCAGGGGATTCTGGCAAAAGTCTTTAAGCTTTCATCTGTAAAACTCTATACCGCAGGGGGTTCAATGAGCGATCTTTCCATTCCCGGGTCTGCCGGTTTCAATGCGCACAACGGCTAAAAGCATTTTTATCCGAAAAAATCAGCGAACATGAATAACCCGAATTTATCTATTCCTACCCGGCAATCGGTACGCGGACTTGTGCTGATTTTTCTGTTCAGCGCTCGTCAGGGCCATTCAGATATTTTGGCCGATAATTCTTGTTTTTGTCGTTCAGAAATAGATTTTTTCAGGAACAACAGGAGTTATTATTATCAGTTGTATTCTGGTTGCCGTCCTTTTACTGGCAATTCATACCATACTTTATTATCTTAACTTTTATTTCTATGTTGAGAAAGGCGAATTCGTTTTGAAAAAAGGGTATTTGCGAAAAAAGTTTTGGTATTCCACTGGACCGGATTCAAAGTGTTAATACCAAACAAAATCTTTTACAGCAGCTTATTGAATGTTGTCTCACTTGAAATCGATACAGCCGGAGTCTGTTGGAAAAGAACTTAAAATACATGCACTGGAACTGAAATTTGCAAAAGAACTTCAAAACGATCTGCAGGTCGGAAAAAAAGAAAACCATTTGCAGGAGATGTTCAGCAAGAGACAGTCGCGGAAGAAACATCAGAACAACTTGATCCTGAAACTTTCGCCCATCGACTTATTAAAAATCGGAATCAGCCAGAACCATTTACGTGCAGCGTTTGTAATTCATTGCCTTTGGCGGACAGATTTTTCAGCAAGCTCAAGATCTATTTAAGGATAAAGCAAATGAATATTCCAATGAATTTATCGACATTTATGTCCAAGTTCCGGGCTGGGCATTGATCATTTTTCTGGTCATTTTCTTTTTGATCGTTTCAATCGTATTTTCACTTGTTCGAACGCTTTTAAAATACTTCGACTTTAAACTTCTAAAAAAGGATGGGAACTATCGGATTGAATCGGGTTTAATAAACAAACGAAATGTAATTGTTCCGCATAACAAAGTGCAGGAACTCAACTGGGAAACCGGCCGTTATAAAAAACTATTTGGAATTTATCACCTCACTTTCAAACAGGCAATTAGCGGCCATCAGAACCGGAAAAACCAGCAACTGGTTGATGCTCCGGGTTGTTTATCATTTCATCTGGAACTCCTTAAAAGTGATTTATTTGGCAAAGACAAATTAAACGATTCACCACAAATCTTTACCAACAGCTATTATTTCCGGCGATTATGGATTATTTATGGTTGGATCCCGGTACTGCTGGCAACTCCGTTTTTATATTTTAAAATCCTATTCTGGATAAGTGTTCTTCTCTGGCTTCTATTAACAGCAGGTTATAGCCGTTTAACGGTAAAAAAGAGTTATTTTCGAATGAATGAAGATCAAGTCCGGATTTCAAAAGGAGCCATCTCTCATCAATGGAAACAGATGGAATTGTTTAAAGTACAGTCGGTGCAATTCAAACAGACCTTTTTCCAAAAGCGACGTAAGCTGGCAAATCTAATTTTAATGAATGCAGCAGGCTCTATGACCATTCATTACATCGACGAAAAACTGGCCATGCAGATTTACAATTATCTTTTATATCATACCGAAGTTTCGGTAAAAAAATGGATGTAGTCATCTGAAAATTTATTTATTTTAATATTCAAACATAAACTAAACCTGAAAATGAAAAATTTAATCCTGATCGTTTTTGTATTTCTCCTCAGTACACAAACATTCTCTCAAAACTATCAGCCTAACTGGAATTCTATCGACAGTCGTCCTGTACCTCAATGGTTTGAAAATGTGAAATTTGGCATTTTTATTCACTGGGGTGTTTATTCGGTTCCGGCATGGGCACCTGCAAGTGCCGACATTGGTATTTATGCCAAATATGCAGAATGGTACTGGTACCGGATTAATGAAAACAGTGAGGCAGGTAAACTTTTCCGGGATTACCATAACAAAAGATATGGTGAGGATTTTAAATACCAGGATTTTGCCGATGATTTTAAAGCCGAGCATTTTGATCCTGCACAATGGGCTGATGTATTTAAAAAAGCCGGGGCAAAATATATGGTTTTAACCTCAAAACATCACGAAGGATTTACCTTGTGGCCTAGTGAACAAAGCTGGAACTGGAACAGTGTTGATGTTGGCCCTCATCGCGATTTGTGCGGAGATTTGAGCCAAGCAGTAAAAAATGCCGGACTGCACATGGGTTTTTACTATTCGTTGTACGAATGGTACAATCCGCTTTATCACAACAACCTTGAAAAATATGTTGATGATCATATGATCCCGCAAATGAAAGACCTGGTTACCCGATATAAACCCGATATTTTATGGACTGACGGCGAATGGGATCATCCAAGTGAACAATGGAAAAGCACTGAATTTCTGGCATGGCTGTTTAACGATTCACCGGTTAAAGACAATGTCTGCATTAACGACCGCTGGGGAAAAGAAACCCGTGGCGTTCACGGAGGTTTCTACACTACCGAATATGATTTGGTTGGCGACAAAAAAGGAGTTGGTGAAACCACCCATCCGTGGGAAGAATGCCGCGGAATCGGAACTTCGTTTGGATACAACCAAATGGAAACACTTGACAATTACTCCACTTCTGATGCACTGGTGGATTTACTGATCGAAAAAGTTGCCGGCGGAGGAAATCTATTGCTTGATATTGGCCCGACAGCCGATGGAAGAATACCGGTTATTATGCAGCAGCGGTTACTCGATATAGGTGCCTGGCTTGATAAAAATGGCGAGTCTATTTACGGAACGCGAAAATGGGAAGGTTCGAAAGAGAATAATTCGGAACATGTTTACTTTACCAAAAAAGGTTCCGATCTTTATGTTCTTTGTACTGAAATTCCGGAAAAATCAATTGTTGTTAATGGTATTAAAAAAGCCGGGAAAGCATCCTTATTGGGAGCTAATGTGAAAGTTTCAGCTAAAAAATCAAGAGGGAAATTGGTAATATCTGTTCCAAAATTTTCTCCGGCAAAAAGTCCCAGTCAGTATGCGTGGGTTTTTAAAATTGAAAATGGTTTGTAATCTCATAAAAATAAAGCAATGAATAAAGCAGAACAATTCTTAAAGAAGCACAAACTATCGGCTTCGTGGGCTGATATGAAATCAATTGTTGACGATTTCATTTTAGATATGAAAAACGGACTTGAGGGAGAAAAAAGTTCTTTAATGATGATTCCAACATACATCGGCGCAGAAGGAAATATCAAACCAAATGAACCTGTAATAGCTATTGATGCAGGAGGAACAAATTTCAGGGCAGTGAAAATGTCATTCAACGAAAATATGAACCTGGTTACAGAAAATCTTCAACAGCGGAAAATGCCTGCCATTGATGAAGAATTATCAAACAAGGAATTTTTTGCTACACTTGCTGCTTACCTTACAGAGTACAAGGACGTTTCAGATAAAATCGGTTTTTGCTTTTCGTATGCCGTTGAAATTTTTCCCAACAAAGACGGAAAACTTTTGGAATGGAGCAAAGAGGTAAAAGCTCCTGAAGTAATTGGGCAGATGGTAGGTAAAAACCTGTTGCAGGCAATGGGAACACCCAGTAAACAAATTGTTCTGATGAACGACACCGTCTCAACCCTGCTGGCTGGTCAGGCTGCCACTGCCGGACAGAAATTCGATACTTACCTTGGATTTATTTTGGGAACCGGAACAAATGCCTGCTACATCGAGCAAAACAGGAATATCACCAAAACACCAAACCTCAATCTGAAGGAAAGCCAGATCATCAATATTGAATCGGGAAATTTCGACAAAATGCCACGCACAGATATCGACATTGCTTTTGATAACACAACAAAAAATCCGGGGCGTTACTCTTTTGAAAAAATGATCTCGGGTGGTTATTTTGGCGGACTTTGCACAATGGCTTTAAAAACAGCTGCCAATGAAGATGTTTTTAGTTCTGAAACAAAGGTGAACCTGAAAAATATTGCTGAATTAACATCTGAAGAAGTAAATAAATTTGTTTGCGGAATTGACCTGAAAACAAATGTTTTGGCCGGGAAACTGGTTACAAAAAAAGATGAAGAAGCTGCTGCGGAAATTATTAATGCATTGATTCAGCGGTCAGCTAAACTAACGGCTGCAAGCCTTGTCGCAGTTATCCTGAAAACAGGAAAAGCAAAATCAGCGGACAAACCAATTTTGATGACCATTGAAGGCACTACCTTTTATAAAATGAATAATTTCAGGATTTTATTCGAAGCCTATTTGCAAGGATTTCTTTCAGGTGAAAACAGGAGATTCTATGAAATTGTGGAAGTTCCCAACTCCAGCCTTATCGGAGCAGGGATTGCTGCCATTGTAAATTAATGCATTTCAAGGATAACATCTTTCGAAATAGATGTCATCCTTATTAAATATTTAGTTGTATAAAATTTCTAGTAACGATGAAAACTATTTTATCTGCGTTAATCCTCGCACTTATCTTTTCATCATGCAGTAAAAACACAGTTAAGTTAGTTCCTGAAAATTTGAAATGTGAATACCTGAAAAATCCGATCGGGTTGGACACAAAAAATCCAAGATTCGCCTGGCAGATTGTTTCAAAAGATTACGAAATTATACAACAGTCTTACCAGATTATCGTTGGGGTTGATTCAGCAAAAGTTTTGAAAGGTAATGGCAACATCTGGGATTCCGGCGAAGTTCACTCATCACCTATTCTAGTTGTTTACAAAGGAGATAAATTACGCCCTTTTACCCGTTATTTCTGGAAAGTAAAAGTTCAGCTGGGAGACGGAGAATGGTCCAACTATTCAAAAATTGCCAGTTTTGAAACAGGGATGATGAACCAAAAAAACTGGAAGGGCAATTGGATTTCTGACACTTATGATTACAACGTAAAACCGGCGCCATATTTCAGGAAAGAATTCAACATTCAAAAGAAAGTAAAATCGGCCCATGCTTATATTGCAGTTGGAGGGTTGTACGAACTTTATCTTAATGGAAATAAAGTTGGTAATCATCGGCTCGACCCGATGTACACCCGCTTCGATCGCCGCACGCTTTATGTTACCTACGATGTAACAAAAAATCTTTTGAAAGGGGAAAATGCCGTCGGCGTAATCCTTGGAAATGGCTGGTACAATCATCAGTCAACCGCTGTCTGGTACTTCGACAAAGCGCCATGGCGTACCCGACCAAAATTCTGCATGGACTTGAAAATAACCTATGAAGATGGTTCGGAAGAAACGATTTCAACGAATCAAAATTGGAAAACTTCGCTTTCCCCCATCATCTTTAACAGCATCTACACAGCTGAACATTACGATGCACGTTTGGAACAACCGGGTTGGTGTACAGCAAGTTTTGATGATTCAAAATGGAGTGGAGCTATGCTAACCAATGCACCATCGCAACATATCACTGCACAGGTTTTATACCCGATCCGAAATGTCGAAGAAATTCCGGCGAAAAAAGTTAACAGGTTTAGTAACAAGAATTATGTTTTCGATTTTGGCAGAAATATCGCCGGGGTAACAAAATTGAAGATAAAAGGTATAGTCGGTACTACGGTCCGCTTGAAACACGGAGAACGATTATATGCAAACGGGCATGTTGATCAGTCAAACATCGATGTGCACTACCGGCCAACTGATGATTCCGATCCGTTTCAGACCGACATTGTCATACTCAGCGGAAAAGATGACGAGTTTATGCCAAAATTTAATTACAAGGGTTTTCAATATGTTGAGGTTACTTCCGATAAGCCAGTTAAACTTTCCAAAGAAAACCTGACGGCTTATTTTATGCACAGCGACGTCCCACTGGTTGGCGAAATCAATTCATCAAATGAAACTTTAAATAAAATTTGGAAGGCGGCTAACTCATCCTACCTTTCCAATTTATTCGGCTATCCTACCGACTGTCCTCAGCGTGAAAAAAACGGATGGACAGGTGATGCGCAGATCAACATCGAGACCGGATTGTATAATTTTGATGCAATTACCATTTATGAAAAATGGATGGCTGACCATCGTGACGAACAGCAACCAAATGGCGTTCTTCCTGCCATTATTCCAACCGACGGGTGGGGTTACACATGGGCAAACGGCCCTGACTGGACAAGTACAATCGCAATTATTCCATGGAATATTTACCTGTTTTATGGCGACACAAAAATACTGGCAGATAACTATGAAAATCTGAAACGATACGTTGATCATATCGCAGAATTATATCCTACAGGAATTACGGATTGGGGTTTGGGCGACTGGGTGCCCGTGAAATCAATGACACCAAAAGAGTTTACTTCAACGGCTTATTATTTTGTTGATGCAACGATTCTTTCAAAAGCAGCAAAAATTTTGGGGAAACAAAATGACAAAGAGAAATACCGGGACCTGGCTGACAAAATTAAAAATGCACTGAATGAAAAATACCTGAATCGTGAAACCGGAATCTACGGAAGCGGGCTGCAAACCGAATTGAGTGTTCCTTTGCAATGGAATCTTGTTCCTGAAGATATGATCGCAAAAGTTGTAGAGAACCTGGCAAAGCGCGTTGAAGCTGACAACAAACACATTGATGTGGGACTGCTGGGAACCAAAGCTATTTTAAATGCATTGAGCGAAAACGGTTACGCTGATCTGGCTTACGAAGTAGCATCGCAGGAAACTTACCCGTCCTGGGGATGGTGGATTGTAAATGGTGCCACAACATTTTATGAAAACTGGGACATTAATGCAAAAAGCGATATTTCGATGAATCACATTATGTTTGGTGAAATCGATGCCTGGTATTACAAAGCTTTAGGTGGCATTTTCCCGGACGAGAAAAAACCGGGATTTAAAAATATTATACTGAAACCCAACTTTGTAAAAGGGCTTAATCATTTTGACGCCAAACATGAAAGTCCTTACGGTGAAATAGTTTCTTCGTGGAAAAAATCAGGAAATGAAGTAGATTACCAGGTTTCTGTTCCTGCCAACAGCACTGCAACTTTATATTTGCGAGCCAAAGATGTAGTAAGCAATTTGGATGCTTCAGAATCAGCAGATATTAAAGTTGCTGAAAATAACGGAGAACATGTTGTTCTTTTACTTGCATCAGGTTCATATTCATTTAAAATAAAACAGTAAAAGGAATGTCCCGGAACCTGAGAGAAAAATCGTTTCAAATCTTTCAGAAAAAAAAGGTTATAGAAATTATTTACTCCGCCGGAGAAGACTATGCTTTGAACCGTATGTAAAGTAAAGAACCAAACCTATAATCAGCCAAATTCCAAAACGCAACCAATTGGTAACCCCAAGTTCACTCATGAGGTAAAGGTTGGTAAGTAATCCCAGAACGGGGATAAGTGACCATTTCTTCATTACTGCCAAAATGGTTATTACTACGGAAACCAAACCAAAAATAAGTTGAGGAAAATGGTGACGGATAACCTGTAATGCTCCTGATGAAGCTGACGCAGTCGTTACGATTTCCGAATTGCTGAGATCCGATTTCCAGACAAAAAACAAAACAATCAGCCAGATTGGGACTAGGAATTTACGACTATTAAAGTAAGGTACATAAAACGCTTTTCCTTTTCCTTTTTTCTCACCATACGGATTAATAATCAGGATACCTCCCGAAACCAGTACAAAAGCAAATAAAGTTCCAATACTGGTGAGATCAGTTACTTCAGTAAGGTTCATAAACAGGCATGGAATTGCTACAACAAAACCGGTAACAATGGTAGAAAACGACGGCGTCCTGAATTTAGGATGTAATTTTGCAAAAACGGGAGGAAGTAATCCATCGCGGCTCATGCTCATCCAAATACGTGGCTGCCCCAGCTGAAATACCAGCAAGACACTTGCCATGGCAATTACAGCCCCTAAAGCTATGATTCCTGAGAGTTTGGTCAGGTGCAGTTTAGCAAAAACGTAAGCCATTGGATCGGGAACACCCAACTCTCCTGAAGGCACCATCCCAGTCAGTACAAGACTGGTAGCGACATACAGAACAGTAGTGATAAGCAAAGCATAAAACATTGATAATGGCAGGTCGCGTTTCGGATTCCGACATTCTTCGGCAGTAGTCGAAACCGCATCGAAACCAATGTAAGCAAAAAACACCCCTGAAACCCCTTTTAAAACACCTTTTATCCCGTTTGGTGCAAACGGACTCCAGTTTTCAGGATTTACGTAAAAAGCACCAACTCCTATTACCACCAATAACAAGACAATCTTCAGTATCACGAAAAAATTACCTGTAATGCGTGACTCCCGGATTCCTATATAACAAACCCAGGTAATTAACACCACAATAAGAAGTGCAGGTAAATCCGCAATCAGATGAAAATTGCCAATATGTGGTGCATTTGTCCAGGCAAGATAGGCTTCTTTCATATTACCACTTAAATTTGCCAAAGGAGTACCACTTGCCATTACATCCATCGCTGCATGATATCCCCGGGAAGCACTTAGAAAGTCAGTTGATAACCAGGCCGGAATATGAATTCCCAATCCGCTTAATAAACCTGTAAAATAACCCGACCAAGAAATAGCAACAGCAATATTACCTATGGCATATTCCATAATCAAATCCCATCCTATGATCCATGCAATCAGCTCACCAAAGCTTACATACGCATAAGTATAGGCGCTTCCGCTAATTGGAATGGCAGAAGCAAATTCAGCATAACACATGGCAGAAAGACCACAGGCAATTGCCGTAAATACAAACAAAAGTGAAACTGCAGGTCCCCCGTTTGCCGCGGCTGTGCCAATTGTACTGAAAATACCGGCACCAATGATGGCTGCTACACCAAGTGCAGTGAGATCGAAAACCCGAAGCGTCCGCTTCATTCCACCGCCAAGCTCATCAGCAAGGTTAGCATCTTTTAATATTCCCGATATTGATTTCTTCTGGAAGAGGTTCTGAAAATTCATCCTGTGGTTATTTCGATTTCACAAAGGTTATGTTTCTTCTGAAAAGTATAGAAACCTAAAAATAGAGTTAAAAACGGATATGACAAAAAAAGTTTTCACGTCCATTTCAAATATGAACCTGAGAAAAACAAAAATACCCTGTTATAATTTTCAGGATGATCTTATGGAATTTGGAAGGCTTTTCTAATTAGCGTAAAACTGTAGTTTTGTTATCACAAGGGAAAAAAGGATGCCATCTTTTTTGAGAGATGGCATCCTTTAGTCAACAAAATATTTCTTATTTCGCTTTTATATCATAAGCCATCAAAGCATTGGTATGCCTGATATAAAGAATGCCATTATGAATCACCGGATGTGCCCAGAAAGGTCCTCCACTCCCCTGTGTAATTTTAAAACTGCTTATCAAATCAAATTTTTCAGGAGTAGCATTTACCAATCCAACATTACCTCTTTTCTCATCATAAATATAAAGCATACCTTCAGCGGCAATAACTGAACCTTTACAATTCCAGTGTTCTTCCCACATCTTTTTACCCGTATTCCAGTCAATGCAGCACCAGTCTCCATCGCCATTATTTAGCCAGTTGGAACCGTAAATATATCCGTTAAGCTCCACTACACCTCCATGATGTACATCCAGCACATCGTCAGTCCAAACCGTTTTTACGCTTTTGCCGTCATCAGCTATTTTAAGCATCACTCCTCCAATATTGTATCCAACAGTTACATACACCATTCCATCTTTAAACAGCGGAGTAACACATGTAATAAGGTCGCGCCCCGTTTTTTCAGTAGGAATTGCAACTTTCCAGAGAATTTCACCATTTGAAGCATCAACTGCAAAAATATCTACCAACGAAACATTGATAATCATTTTTTTGCCTGCATATTCCACCAGAATTGGCGAAACATAACCCGGTTTATCACCAATGCTTTTTGATTTCCAAATGATCTTGCCAGTATTTTTATTCAGGGCAATTGTCATGGTTTCAGGTCCTCCGGGTGTAAAATAAATCTTATCACCATCAATCAGCAGCGCTTCTGCAATTCCCCAGTTTCCATAAGTACCTTTGTTTTCTTCGCTCGCTTTGTACGACCAGATAATATCTCCTGTATTTCCATCGAAGCAGGCTAAATCACCAATGCCACTGCAGGTGTAAACCCGGTCACCCTGAACGGTCGGGGTTGCCCTGCTTTCGGGATACGATTGATTCCAGGCACGTCCCATTACTTTTTGCCACAATATCTTCCCATTCATATCAAGAGCAAAAAGAATATCGTTTCCATCCTTGGTTCCGGTAATGTATATTTTGTCGCTACTAAACGAAACGGATGAATTTCCTCTGGCCAAATCTTCATTTGACCATAGCAACTTTGGACCACCTTCCGGCCACGATTTTAAAAGACCGGTTTCGGCGGAAACGCCGGTACGGTTTTCAGGCCGCCAGTCAAAAATTGGCTGGGCAACAGCGTTTTGGATACTAAAAAGAATTAATAATACAATTATTAGGCTTGAGAATTGGTTTTTCATTGATCAACTTTTAATATGTTATTACTTACTGAAAATACTAAAGCGCAAAAGATAATAATTTTAGACCAATTGAATGGTAAAAAAATTGTTAATGGCTGGAATTAATCTTTAACAGTAAGGGAAACCAATTCCTGTAATTTGCTGACATAGTTCAAGAAATTCGTCTTGTAATCTTTCGCTATCTGCCACTTTTAAATGGCGTGATTCATTTTTATGAAAAAAGTAACGGCCGCTTATTTCGGCATCCTCTCCAACGGCCAGCCAAACCTGTGTTTCATAACCTTTCTGAAGATTATCAGGAGCGCCGGATCCACCCATTTTTGTTGGTACCCACCCCGGATCAACTGCATTTGAATAAGCATCCGGCCACTTTCTTGCAACAGCTTTGGCTAAAAGCAAGTCGTGTAACTTTGAATCGGAGTAACTTACCCGTCCTGTTTTCATATTTCTCAGATCAGGATTTCCTCCAAAATGCATACCCGAACTCAGGTAGATAAGTCGTTTGGGCTTTTTAATCAAACAGGTCAGAATATAAGGAGCCAAAGTATTTACAACAAGAATCTCCTGGCCCGACGCACGATAAACTCCCACATTATGAATAACTGCGTCGAAGATGCCTAAATTATCTACTTCTTCCGCCAGTTTTGTTGTCTCTTTAATGTCCGTCAAATCAGCTAATAAAACATTTTCAGCTCCGGGAACTTTGCTCAGGACATATTCCGCACGTGCTGCATTTCGGGCATGAAGTACAACCTGATGCCCCAGATCAACGAACTCCTTTGCCGCCAGTTGTCCCAAACCGTCTGATGATCCCGTAATAAAAATTTTTGCCATCTGTAAATCAATAAATTTGACAGGGAAGCTAACCAAATCAAAACGGAAATAAAAATGTTGGTTTTAAAATCAATTTAATTTCGGTATTTCTGATGAAATTAATAATGGAAGTGTAATCTAATTTTCAGCAGTAAACATTTTATGTAATCGTTGATAATTTTCCGATGTATCTATATCTTCCAGCTGGTCGTTACAATCAATTGCTTTTACTGCATTTGGGTATTTTTGAATAATTGTTTTTGCCCCTTCCACACCATACAATTTTTTAAGTTCCTCAAAATAATGATGATCAAAAAGTACAGGCACACCCTTCCAGCCTGAAGCTGATCTTGATACAATAATTTGTTGCTTCCCGGGTTGAAATTGATTGAGTAAATTAAGAAGATGAGCAGTGGTAACCAGCGGTTGATCCAAAAGTGTAATCAACACCCCGTCTGCTGCAGGAAAATGTTCGGTTATTTGATGAATGCCAACTGAAACTGAACCTCCCATACCACTTTCCCAATCATTATTAAAGAAAATTTTTACATTCAGTTTTTCGATTACAGAAATAATAAGATTTGAATTTGCTCCTAAAACTATATTTACAGGATTTCCTGTTTTACGTAGTTTCTCAATCTGATGTTCAATAAGTGTTTGATTTCCCCAGGGAAGTAATTGTTTGGGTCGTCCCATCCGTGTGGAGCCACCAGCTGCTAAAAGGATTATTGGAACATTAGCCATGAATGGAACCTGCCTTTTCTGTTAACGAAACCGGATTTTGCTGCCGGACTACACTCAGAATTTCGGCCAAAATGGAAACTGCAATTTCAGAAGCACCTTCTGCGCCAATATTAATTCCTGCCGGACCATGAATTTGTTCCAGAAATTCGATAGATGTATCGGGATGATATCCAGCAACATGGATAAAACTCGCTCTCTCCGACTGATTGAACCAATAATCCAATGTAAGCAGGGTTTGTATCTTTCAATGCCATCAGATACTGAACATCTTTATTAAAACTGTGTGTCATTAAAACCACGGCCGTTTGTTCATCAATTACCGAAGTATCGATATTATCAAAAGAAGGAGTAATCAGTGAACTGGCTCCCGGAAAATAATCGCAGGATTTCGATTCATCGGGAGAAGCTACAATTGTTACCTCCCATCCCAGCATTTTTGCCGACTGTGACAATTGAACTGCATCGTGTTCAGCACCAAAAATATAGAGTTGGAAAAGTGGTTTAAATGTTTGTGTAAAGCACTCCTGATCTTCAATTTTTTCAGATGAAAATGAGGAATTAAGTGAATAGGTTTTGTTTCTGAATGTTATCAAGTGTACCCAACATTTGTCGTATTCACCAACTTCGTGATGATAATAAGTATCCATCCTGAAATTCTGTCTTGATTTTAAAACCGATTCAAAATCATTAACAATTCATCAGAAAGAAAAACCGGTTCAATAAGAATATGAATAATTCCTTCGCAACCAATCCGTAAACGGCCATCGTAGGTCATTATTTTTGCTTTACCGGTTTTGAAAACACTTTGCGCCTGACGTTCAATTTCTTTTTCAACACAACCGCCGCTAACCGCACCAACCGATTCACCCTCTTCACTAATGATCATTCGCACACCAGGCTTTCGGTAAGATGAACCCTCCAATGCAACCACCGAAACAAAAACAGCCTTTTTACCTAGCTTTTGCCAGGTTTTTAGGGTTTCGAAAAGTTGTTTTATTTCGTGTGTCATTATAAAAATACGAAATGATTTATGTGATTTTGTTCTAATTCATTATACTTCAAAGGTATTTTTAATAAACGGCTGATGATAATAACGTTTTCCGGTTGCCTTGTACAATGCATTGGCAAAAGCTCCCATAACCGGAGGGAAAGGTGGTTCTCCCATACCTGTCGGGTCAATTTCATTTTCAACAAAATGCACTTCAATGGATTTTGGCGCTTCAGCATGCCGGATCAAACGGTACGAATCGAAATTATCCTGTTGCGGCTGGCCTTCGTTAAAGGTAAGTTCACTGTACATTGCATGGCCAATTCCATCCACAATCGCACCTTCAGTCATGTTAACCGCAGCATCGGGATTTACCACAATTCCACAGTCAACGGCAGCATATACTTTTTGAATAACGGGTGTATTATTTTCAACCGTCAATATCCACTACATTTGCCACATACGAATTATGACAGAAATAGGCTGCCACACCGCGGTTTTTGCCAGCTGAATCAGTTTCCCATCCTGATTTATCGCGCACCAGTTCAAGCACACCAGCATAACGGGCTGCATCGTAATCGTTTTGTTCACCCACCGGATTTTCCTGTGCCCGTTTTAACAAATCGAGACGAAACTGAATGGGATCTTTTCCGGCAGCTTCAGCCACTTCGTCAAGAAACGATTGTTCTGCTACTGCATTGAAATTGGAACCGGGTGCCCTGAATGCGCCAACAGTAATGTCGGAGTCGACTGTCCACCTTTCGGCAAGATAATTATCAACTGCACCGGCAGGAAAACGGTTGGCATGCAGCGGACTTTGCGGAATTCCACCCATACGAACATGGAAACCAATAAGGTTATTGTCGGCATCCAGAGCAGCACGGTATAATGCATGATAGGCCGGGCGATAAATTCCATAGGTCATATCGTCTTCACGCGTGTAAATCAGTTTTACCGGAGCATTCATTTTTTGCGAAATTAAAGCAGCCTCCACCATATAATGACCATACAATCGTCTTCCAAAACCACCTCCAATACGGGTCATTTGGACACTGATTTTTTCCTGTGGCATACCAAGTCTTGCTGAAACATTTTTTCGCGAGCCTTCAGGTGTTTGGATTGGCCCGGCCAGTTCTGCCCTATCCTCTGTAACATGGGCAAAAAAGTTCATTGGCTCCATCGTATTGTGTGCCAGAAATGGCGCTGTATATGTCCGTTCAATATTTTGGCTGCATTTTTAAAAGCTGCTTCCGGATTTCCATCCTTTCGCACAACCTTTCCGGGTTTCGACCCCATTTCAGCCATTATTTTATTATGTTCTTCTGTACTCTCAAGTGTTTTTGTATGTATCAACAGGTTCCCATTCGATTTTTAATGCCTGTTTAGCATTCAGTACTTCCCATGTGGAATTACCAACCACTGTAACAAGTTCTGTAAAACCTTTTGAATCCGAATTGGGATTTCTTTTCGGTGTTGATCGTGAAAATATCTTTTATTCCGGGCATGTTTCTGGCTGCTGAATCATCTACCGATTTTAGTTTCATACCAAAAGCCGGAGGATGCACTATCATAGCAATAAGCATCCCTTCTCTTTTATAATCGAGGCCAAACAATGGTTTACCGGTTACAATTTTATGTCCATCAACATTTTTTCTGGGATGTCCCGATTATTTTAAAATCTTTTACATCTTTTAATTTCACCTCTTCAGGAACAGGAATTTGGGCTGCCGCCGTCGCCATTTCACCATAACCGACTTTTTTACCACTTTTTTTATGAAACAATACGCCGGCTTCGGTAGTAATTTCTTCAACCGGAACATTCCATTTCTTTGCCGCTGCAGCTTCCAGCAACATTCGTGCAGTAGCACCTGCTATTCGGAGCCCGGGCCAACTTTGACGAATTGACTGGCTTCCACCTGCAACCTGACGCCTAAAAACGTCTAGTGTTTAGTGGGGCCTGTTCCACGATCACATTTTTCCAGTCTATATCTAATTCATCAGCTACAATCATGGGCATTGAGGTTTTTACATTCTGTCCAATTTCAGGATTGGGAGACATAATAGTAACGACCCCGTTTTCACCAATTTTTAAATAGCCATTAATTTCAGACCAATCTTCGGGCATGGTTAATTCTTTGGTTTTATCAGTACTGCAGGCTGCAGCCATCCAGTTAAAACCAAGCACAAACCACCGCCGGCCAAAACCGAACTTTTTATAAATGAACGTCTGTCAAATTTTGTTTTTACTGTTGTCATGTTACATGATTTTTTTACGAATCTTAAATCATCAAAGTAATTTGTTTCAGGAACTTGCAGCTGTTTTAATCGCTGCTTTTATTCTCGAATAGGTACCACACCGACAAAGATTACCATTCATTGCAGCTTCTATCTCTTCATCACTCGGGTGCGGATTCGATTCTAGAAATGCTGCAGCATTCATTATTTGTCCGGACTGGCAATAGCCACACTGCGGAACATCATGTTTAATCCAAGCTTCCTGAACCGGATGGTCGCCGTTTTCCGAAAGCCCTTCAATGGTTGTTATTTCCTTATCTCCAACAGAATCAACAGAAGTTATGCAGGAACGTACCGCAAAGCCATCCACATGAATGGTACATGCTCCGCACTGTGCAATGCCGCAACCATATTTGGCGCCGACAAGATTGAGATGATCACGAAGCACCCAGAGCATCGGGGTTGATGGTTCCACATCCACCTGATATTCTTTTTTATTAACCTTTAAATTAAAAATTGCCATAAGTTTAAAAAGTAATAAGATATTTTATTCTTTAAATTTTAAATGAATTACTGATGTAACATGCAGTCACAGATAAAAGTTCAGTTTGAAATAATACGAAATGAAATGTACTGAAATACGATATCTTCAGGATTAAATAATCGTATTTATTTGAATCTTATTCAAATTATTGCTCAAAATTTCTCTATAAGTGCTGCCTTTTGCTTTGTGTAAATCACCAGTTTGAGAGAATCGAAGGACCGCTTATTCGGTTAACTTTTACTTATTAAATTATGTACTTACCGGTTAACCATCCGCTGTATTGACTCAGGATACCTTGATCCATGAATTTTTATTTTGGACGCAGCATCATTTATTTTTGTCAATTCTTCCGGCGAGAGTTCAATTTCTATGGCGTTGAGGTTTTCTTCCAGACGATGCAATTTTGTAGTACCGGGAATTGGAACAATCCCGGGTTTTTGAGCCAGTAACCACGCCAGTGCAATCTGAGCAGCAGTAGCTTCTTTTTCTTTTGCAATTGCCTGCAATAAATCAACCATTGCCAGGTTAGCTTTAAGGTTTTCAGCAGCAAAACGGGGTAATGTAGCCCTAAAATCAGTACTGTCGAAAGTGGTGTTTGCGCCAATTTTCCCGGTAAGAAATCCCCTGCCCAGCGGACTGAACGGCACAAAACCAATTCCAAGTTTTTCCAAAGTTGGCAGAATTTCATCTTCCGGTTCACGCCACCAAAGCGAGTACTCGCTCTGAAGAGCCGTTACAGGTTGAACTGCATGTGCACGTCGAATATTCTGTACGCCAGCTTCCGAAAGTCCAAAATATTTTACCTTCCCCTGCTGAATCAGGTCCTTAACTGTTCCTGCCACATCTTCAATGGGCACTTCCGGATCAACACGATGCTGATACAGCAAATCGATGGCTTCTACTCTCAACCGTTTTAACGATTCTTCCACCACATGGCGGATGTTTTCCGGCCGGCTATTTGTTCCTGCAATTTTTCCATCCTGAAATTTAAACCCAAATTTTGTGGCAATTGCAATTTCGCCTTTAAAAGGCTCCAGCGCTTCACCTACCAGTTCCTCATTATTATAGGGACCGTAAGCTTCAGCGGTATCAAACAATGTAATTCCTCTTTCAACCGCACTGCGAATAAGCGCAATCATGTCTTTCTTTTCCGGGAACGGTGGAAACGCATGCGTCATTCCCATACAACCAAGTCCCAAAGCAGAGATTTCAAGCTTGTTTCCCAATATTCGTTTTTTCATGGTGCTTTATTTTGAACTGTTTCTTGTTTCAAAACAACAAATTCATGATTCTGTTTATTCAGCATCGGCCACACACCGAAAACCAACGGTAGCTTTTCGCTCAAATCCCTGCGAAACACGAAGCAACATCTGACGCCAGCGAAGGTTTTTTGGGCCGCCCTGAACGTACCACCAGCTGTCTTCGGGTTTAAAATAGCTGCCGCCTTTCAGTATAATAAACGAGTAGGTGCAATCGTCATAAACATCGTTGGTAATTTGCCAAACTGAACCAACCAAATCCTGTAATCCGTAAGAATTTTCTCCCTTTGGATAAGTTCCGACCGGATCAAGTCTGCCATTTCCGGGATTACAAAGCGTCGAATCAATTCCTTTTAACGTTTCCACGGTGAGTGTACCAGTGATTTCCTCTTTCTCAGCTGTAATTTTTACTTTATCGCCCCAGGGCCACTCATTCAGTTTTTCAGTTTGTGCAGCATACTGCCACTCGGCTTCGGTGGGCAAACGTTTGCCTACCCATTTTGCATAAGCCTGTGCATCTTCGTAACTCACAAAAACAACTGGTTTGTTTTCATCACCCGGTTTAATTTTACCATCCGCCCAGTGCTTCAGAAAATTTTCAGGATCGGAAGGGTGATACCCGGTTTTATCCAGAAAAGTTTTGAATTCAGCGTTGGTTACCGGAAATTTATCCATATAAAATGCCGGCATTACCACTTCATTTTTATTCAGAACTTCCGGGTATGGAATAAAATAATCGCCATATTCCACTTCCATTTTAAACTTTCCTGCCGGAATTTTTACCATCTCTTCCGGGGCTTTTGAATATTTAGATGATTCACTTTTTGAACTGATTAACCGTGCGGATGCCGGTGCAAATGATACGATCTGTTCATCTATTAACTGATTCTTTTCAAACAATTGAACCACAAACTTTCCTTCCTCGCGGCCAAATTCTTTCATCAACCGAATGGTTTGTTTTTGTGTGGTAAAATCTTTCCATTTGCCCTCATACCCGGGCATTCCTGCATAAATTCTTACTTTGTCCCCTTTCGATGCTGAAAATGTCAGTTCATCGGCCGGAAGATTAAACGACACCCGCAACAATTTTGGAAATTCAGCAATAGCACCTACCGCTCCTTCATTGTTGGTTCCAAGGTATTTTGCCGAAAAAGCTTCCACATCAGCCACAGCAAAAGTTTTATTTTTAATGGTATCCAACTTTACCGGCTCATGATTCCATAAATCGATGAAATGATGGTTTTCTTTTGGCTGAACTTCAAAAAGAGGTATGATTAAATCCTTGCGGAATAAGACTAAAAATGGTATAAACCGTTTTATTTTCGGAAGGCCATTTATTTACAAAAATGCTATCGGCAGTCGTTGGAATCAAAGGCACCCAATTTTGTTGCGTGAAATTTTCTGAACTTTCCCGCTGGATCATCAGGATTTGTGCAAGGAATTTCCATTGTTCGTCGAGCCAGTAAGGCCTGCCAGGAGAAAAGAGGTTATTTTCCGTTCCATAGCCATTAAAAAGCGAAAGTGCATATTCGCGTCGAATTCTTTCTTTACCGACTTCCACTACACGAAAAATGGCAAATTCAGGTTTTATCAGTTTGTTCAGGTTTAGCATCGGGCAGTAATACAGCGCGTTATGCACCCGACCACTCACAATTCCCTGCATATCTTTTGGTACTGCCATTCCCTCGCTGTACATTACAACTCCGTCCCCTCCGTTATCACCGGCTTTTTGCAATTGTTCAGTCGAGGCTCCCGAACAATCGAGTACCACGCCATCGGCACCGGTTTCTTTTATCGACTGAGCCAACGCTTCATACGGATCTTCGCTTCGTGTAGCCGTGTCCCAGGGCTTAAAAGCAATATAAAAATGAGAATTATTCTCATGACACAGATCAGCAAGCTTTTTCGCCGCCGGCATTCCACCGGGCATACTGCGATACATATCCCACTGATTTCGCTGATCCATTCCCAATGCCGGCCAGGTTGGCCAAAGCCCGTAAATTTCAGCTCCTCCCAACACTTTATTATTGAAGTCAATAAAATCATTTAAGCGTGTATCGATTTTTTCTGATGTCGTAAACGTCATGATCCCAGCCCATCATCAACTGGCAGAGGTAAGTATGGCGAACCCATTTCAGATCATCGCGTTCGAACAATGAATTGTCAAATTTGTCGACATCATACAACATTTTTCCCTGGAAAATCTTTCGCAATCCTTCCTGCCAGTTGCCGGTGTAACTTTCCATCCAAATATTGTAGGTTACCGAACCGCCCGGGTTTATTATCGTTTCGAATCTTCGTCGTGTAGCATTTTCCCAACTAATCCTTCGGGAAAGAGCTGCAATCTTTGTTTCTCCCAAATCCAACTCTGAAAATCCCAATTCCCATGCATTGTCAGGAACAATAACATTTACCGGTTTGTATCCCGGCCGGAAAAGATGTGTCCGGGAAAGGTAATGGTCGCCAAGACCAGTGATGTAAACTCTTTCAGGGTTTTCGCCCAACGGAACAATATTGTGAAGTGTTAGCGTGTCTTTTGAAATATTGGTAAAAACAACCTGTGCATGCCAGCCTTCATTTTTGATTCCGGCATTTTTTAATTCAATCTGAACAAGGTTTTCAAATTCGTTTTTATTATTGGAAAAATAAGAGTTGATCACCGATTTTGAAAGAAATAAGGGGAATATTTTTTATCGGAATTTCTGCTATTTCTAACTTGAATTTTGGAAACTGAGATAAACCTTGTTGAATCGAATATTTCTACTTTCTGAATCTGGCTGAATCCCAAAGTTGAGCAGAGAATAAAGAGGGCCGAAAAGATTAAAAAATTTTTGTGCATGTTTTACGATTTCATCGTTTTCTTAATAATCACCCGGAAAAATTGATTCACGCAAAGACGCTAAGACTTACTTTTATCTTTTTACTTTTGCCTTTTAACTTAATTGACAATCCACTCGTGCAACCCGGCTGAATAATCTTTTGATAGCTGAACTTCCAGTTTTAATGCATCGTGTAGTTACCGGCTCAAAAGCAAATTTATTTAATTGATCCTCAGTTATCGGATAAGGAGTTTCGCCTTTTACTTCCGTCCATTTTTTACCTGTTTTGTAATACAATTTCCAGGATTCCGGCAAATCGCATCCGCCGTTAGGAATATCTTTCAGCCAGTACACTTCCGTTTCAGAGACGGTTTCAGGTTTCTTAAAATGATAAACTATCCATTCTTTTTCACCCGTTTTTGGCCACCAGTGATACAAAGTGTTGCTTTTATCGGCTGAGCTTTTGGGTAACCGCTGGTCGTTAATTCCCTTAATTGTTGGTAAATTCAACGACGCTTCAACTTTACTTTCCGATGCAATGGTTGGTAAAGGTTTTACGTGAGTTGTTTCCTTATTCGTCGGAATCCAAACTGCCATTTCACCCCTTCCACGGTGTGACCAGGCATAATAGGGAATAGCCGTAAATTTTCGCGGATAAGTTTCTATTTCTTCCGAATTCTGAACTCTCCGTGCTCCTTCTGCTTCTCCTGAAATTATATTTACTCCGCCCAGTAATTCAGGCTTATAATCTGAAGATAATGACGTATTTTCAGGTAAAACCAGACTTAAAATATCAGGATCATCAAAATCAGCAAATTCGGCGCAATACACCAACGGTCCCAATTGCAAAGCCATTTTCCCACGATCATCTTCAATATTTACATTGGCCTTTATTTTCCTGACTTCATAAGGGAAGCCAACTTCAACCAAATCTCCCTGCTGCCAGGTTTTTGAAATTACTGCATACCCGTCTTTCATTTTTGGATTTACTTCTTCTCCATTTACCTTGAAAACTGGTTTTGCTGAAGGTTTTTCGAGGAATGAATATAAATCTCCGGGGACGGGATTTTCAGCAGCCCATCCCGGAACACGAATATACAATTCAGATTTCACCGGACTTTCAGGGTCCAGTGTTACTGAAATATTTCCTGCCCATGGCATGTTACTGTTTTGTGTCAGTTTCAGATTTCCTTTTGAGGTCTCAAAAGTGGTGGTACTGGGAACAAACAAATTAATGTACACTCTGTCACCCTTTTGCGCATAAATATAATTGGGCATCGACGGAATAAACCGCGACTCATTCGATGGGCAGCAGGCACAACCAAACCACTCGCTGCGCTGATGTTGCCCTTCTGATTCCAGCGGATTGGGATAGAAGAAATGATCGCCACTGAGTGATATTCCTGAGAGTACATTGTTATAAAGCGAGCGTTCCAGCACATCGATGTACTTGGCTTGTCCGGTCATCAGAAACATGCGGTAATTCCAGAAAACATTTGCAATGGCAGCGCAGGTTTCACAATAGGCACGTCCGTTGGGTAATTCATACGGTCCGCCAAAGCCTTCGTGACCACCTTCTGCACCAATTCCACCAGTAATGTATAGTTTTTTATATACTACATCCTGCCAGATTTTTGTAATTGCATTTACATAATCCTGATCTCCGGTCAACGCTGCCACATCTGCCATCCCGGTCCACATGTAAGCCCCGCGAACTGAGTGCCCGACGGCCTCGGTTTGCTGAACCACCGGCATTTGCGACTGGTTGTAGGTTTTCTTCTCATGGATATTTCCGGTTCCACGAATATCCAGAAAAAACTTGGCCAGATCGAGGTATCTTTTTTCACCGGTTACGCGATACAATTTTACAAGCCCGATTTCCACTTCCTGGTGTCCCGGCCAGTCTTCAATTTTACCATAGCCAAAAACACTGTCGATTAAGTCGGCACTCTTTATGGCAATATCAAGAATTTTACGTTTTCCTGTGGCCTGGTAATAAGCCGTTGCTGCTTCATAAAAGTGACCGAGATTATATAACTCGTGACTCAAATCATCGACATTTACCCAACGCTTCTTTCCTGCCCATTCATGACCATTTTCGCCCATAATTGTTCGGTTGGTATATAAATAACCATCGTCTTCCTGCGCCAGCGCAATTAAATCGATCAATGAATCCGCTACATGTTCCATCGCTTTATCAGGGAAACTGTGCAATGAATATGCTACTCCTTCAATGATCTTGTAAATATCAGAATCATCAAAAGGATAGGTAGTACAAAATGTTCCTTCTTTTAGACCACCTGCAATGGCAAAATTATCCACCCGACCGGTTTCCTCACTTTTCTGAATGGCAATGGGTATGGTTACATCGTGATTGGTTTTTATTCGATTTGCCCAGAAATTATCGGTTACTTGCACCTCAGTAAAGGGGACAGGCGAAACAGGATATTCATTCTTTTTCTCCTTTTTCTCTGAACACGAATAAATTACGGCTGTAATAATGAATAGCAAGATTATGTTGCGCATAACTGATTATTTTTTGATCGTTAAAGTTATTTAAAAAAAGGTAAATCAGTTATCCAAATTGCTTCGAAATAAGTTTGGGTACAACACAGAGATTAACATCTCCTGTTCCCGTCAATCCGATCGAAATATACTTCGCAGACTTTATTGTCAGCCAGCGTTATTTTAACTCCAAGAGCTGAAAAGACCGGCGTTACATCCATGATCTCAATATTTTTGATCGGCGATAACTCTTCGGTTGTCCATTCTCCGTCATCCGTTCTGTGAAGTAAAACCGTGATCATTAATTCCATGGGCGGATTTTTGGCCGTACGTTTTTTATAGGCATAAACTACAGTACTTTCGTCAGCTTCAGCATTTCGGTTGGTGTGTACACGAGTAGCCAAACCGTCCCACCCGTTATAAATTATTAAAGCAACCCGCCGGCCTTTAATCGCTGCCGTAATCACTTTTTTATTTCCCTGCTTCAAATTGGTTGATAACCGGTTTTTCGCCATTCAAATGTGGCAATCCGAAATGACCGAGTGTAAGTTCATATTCAAATGCGAGCCGTGAGCGATCGACGCGAATTACTCCACCAGGAACAATAATATCTGCCAGATCGATGATATAACCAACACCGTTGTTCGGTGGTTTGCGCATAATTGCCTGCCGGTAAACAACTCCGTTTTCAACTCCGTTGAACAACATGCTTTGTGAATGCGAGAATTGCCGGTTTCTTTCTGAACTGTTATTAACCGTCAAACCTGTGAGATAAAAATTGATATCGTCACCTCGTGTATCGCGTGGATCGAGGCTCCTGAATGCATATTCCATTGATGTTCCGCCTTCGGTATTCTGATCTTCCCAGGGAAACTGTGTATTATAAATCAGTTTTGAGTAGTTGGGATCATCATAATAAACTTTCCCGGGAATAATTTCGGAAGCGCCTGTTTTTCCATGATTAACCAGAACAAGCCCCGAATTTTCAAGTACTACTTCTTTTGATCCGTCGCCCAGCGTTTCCCAGAATCCTTCATTTTCAGTAGAAGTCCAGAATGGTGAATCATCGGGCAGAGCCAAACTAATAAACGGTAAAAACATTAGGAAAGGACTGGCAGGACAGCTGTAGTTCTGCACCATGTATTCCTTCTGTCCGTAAAATCCAAGACTTGGTATTTCGTTGTAATAAAATTCTTCGCGCGTGACAAACTGTAGCAGCGATCCGGAACAAAGGCGGCGTGCAAAACCAGGATCCAGGGTTGTCTCTTCCTTCAGCATGAAAGCCACCGGGAAAGCTCCTGAAACCCAGGTTCGGTAACAGATGCTTCGCGACCACATGTTAATATAACCATCGCGCCCAAAAAAGCTGGTTAGCGACTCCATAAGATTTTTGGCTGACCTTTCAATAATATTTGAAATTTCGGGGTAATATTCATCACCAAATGTGCGGTTCCAAATGGTAGTATAAACGATAAACAAACTAATGGAATAATAATTATAGGTTTGCTCCAAATACCAGCCGTTTCCGGAATGGTAGGAAGCTACCCACAATAAGTGGTTTTTCAGTAATTCATCATCAATTTCGTATCCGTATTTTTTCAGGAAAGAAAGCGTAATAATATTAAAAATACGCCAGTTATTCTGTGTTGTACGGTGATGCCCCCATTTTGAAATGCAGACTGACATTTCATTTTTTTGTTCTTCAGAATAGGTATCCCAAATGGTTTCCGGCATCAATAAAAGGGTTTTAAATAACCCGCCAAATTCGCAAGTATACTGATATGTTGAATCTGGCAAATCCTCAGGCATCGGCAAGGAATTTGGATGCCCGGGGGTAAATGTATTATACAGTTGCAAACTGTAATAATCCTTCAGTTTGATTCCTTTAATTGATACCTCAGGATCGAGATGAATTAATGGACCGGCCAATGTAAATGTGCGTTCAAGAGCCTCAAACTCCAGCGACCGCCAACGCCAGTCGGGAGCTCCGGGTTGCGGATAAGTTTTGCCCGGAACTGGTGGAAAAGTCAATGGATCGTTGATGGTTTTAATGTGAGTAAAAGCTCTTTCCAGCAAGTATTTGGCCAATTCAATATAATGTTGTTTGGTCATTCCGGTTAACGGACTTAATTGAAAGTCAGGATTGACAATTTCAAATGCTTTCTTCATTGCTGTATATTTTCTTTTAAATCCAAGAATGACCTATTTACATTAAGTTGTTGGTTTAAATAGGATACAAGCTTTTGTGATCCAAAAATAGATTTACAAATATTACGAATCTACACCGATTTTATCCAATACCGGATTAACAAGGGTTAATATTATTTTGACCAGATATATTTCTACTGATTTTACTTTTTATTTTTTTAAATCAGCAATAGCGAAATAAGCGTTTTTAGGTTTGTGTTGCCTGTCGAATAAAAGCGGATAATTGGTTCGCCCGCGCATCGGGAAATTATTTTTCCACGACATATCATCGCTGATTCCCCATAATGTTACCCGTTCCATATCATCCTTATATTTCAGAAACAGTTTAAAAAGGTCTTCGTAACGTTTGGTCAGTTTGTCATCAATTTCTTTCGGCAAGCCATCTTTATAAGGATTTAAGGTTTCTCGGTATTCTGCATTGGTTGATATTTCTGCTGTCCTACCCCAGTCGTATGGTAACACATCCACATCAAGCTCAGTAACATGCACTTTCATCCCTTCCGGCAAATGCTTTAATACTGTCTTCAATGGCACTTATTTTCGGCTCGTCGAGATTCCAGTGCCCCTGCATTCCAATTCCATTGATCGGAACACCTTTCTTTTTGAAATCCCTTACCATTTCAACCACAAACTGACGTTTTTTAGGATCGTCCATGTTATAATCGTTGTAGATTAAATGGGCAGAAGGATCTGCTTATGAGCCAAATGAAATGCATGTTCAATAAATTCCGGGCCTATAATTTCTGTCCACCTGGATTTTCGCCAGCCAGTTTCAGGAGTGATGGCTTCATTTACAACATCCCACGCATTAACTTTCCCTTTATACCTACCAACCAGCGTATTAATGTGATTTTCCATTTTTTTCAGCAGAGCTTCTTTGCTCACCGGAATTCCTGATTCATCAACAAACAGACTTCTCGGAACCTGGCTATGCCAGACAAGACAGTGACCTAACATATACATGTTGTTCTCCTGACCAAATTTCACAAACTGATCCGGAAAATCGAAACGCCACTCACCCTCTTTTGGATTAATTACAGACCACTTAAATTCATTTTCAGCTGTTATAGCGTTAAATCGTGTTTAAGGATGTTCAGCAGATCCTCATTGTTTGGCCTGAAAATGCCTCCATTTATGGCTGCTCCAATATAAAAATCACCTTTATACAAATCCTTTAGCCCTTTTGCTTCGGCGAAAGAAGCGAGAACATTTGACTTTAAAATTGGAATTGCCGCAGCCGTTAAGGCTGAATTTCGGATAAAATTTCTTCGGTTTATCATTTTTAAAAAGTTTAAGTTTTTTCGTTTGCGACTAAATTAGTTCATAAATATCAGATTTCACAAGGTCGAAAAGAAAAACATGCTGAAACCTTGATTCAAATTTATGATTCCTGACTTTTTCAGCCAGATTGTAACTTCGGATGCCACGCAGCCTGTCAGTAAAAATTAACAACCAGTAATAGTTTAACCGCTGTTTTTGGTAAATACCCAGTTTTTCATCTTTTTTATGAATAGATGTTCGAATGTCGTCAACAACATCGTTTGAAACACCAAGGTTATTTGAACGTTCCCAAACCGAGGTTTTTAATTCAGGATGCTGAACAATCAACACATTTTCTACCTTCTTTGGAAGTTCCGGTTGAGAAAGTGAAATTCTAAAAAAAGCCTTTGGATTCAGATTTTTTACTTTTCCGCGGATGATTGAAGCCAGCTGAACAGAAATTACCATTTCCCGGTCTTCCTCAATATTATATTTCTCAGAAAACAAAAACTTAACAAATAACCGATGTGGTAAATTCTCTTCGAATATTGTTTTCCCAAGTTCAATTATTCTTTCCCTGGTTGCATTTAAAGCTATTTGTTCTGTCGTTGGAACAATAGCATTTCCCGGATATAAACGGGTAAGCTCAATTCCCAGCAAATGATGATTCTTAAATGAAACTATAAAATCAGGTGATTCGGAGGTGAGTAACAATTCCTTTGGGAAAGTCGGCATAACATTCCCTGAAATATTCCAGCAGTAATATTTCGAGCTGTTTTTTATCCGGATACATCCAAAATTGAATTTCTTCGAATTTAGAAAAAGAAAAATAAATTCATCCCTGTACCGACAATTAACATCACTTTGCCAAACAACATTTTGCGCAATCCTGCTTTTCAATTGTTATATTTACCTCTCTGAAGCGAAAGATTCATGTCGGCAAAAAAACGCATTCTCAATATCCTTTTCTGGTCGGTGGTTTCGGCGGCTTTTATCGGGCCGGGAACCATAACAACCGCTGCTAAATCGGGCGCTGCTTTTGGTACGGAATTGCTTTGGGCACTGGTTTTTTCCACGCTGGCCTGTCTTTTACTACAGGAAGCAGCAGCACGGCTAACCATGGTTTCGGGCAAAAACCTGGGGCAGGCCATTGCCAAACAGTTTGAAAAAAGCAAATCGAAATGGCTGGTTTTATCACTGGTGCTGGGTGCCATTGTTTTGGGAGCTGCAGCTTACGAAATGGGAAATTTACTGGGTGCGGTTGCCGGATTTCAACTCATTTTTAATGTTCCGTCATACATTTTGGTTCTAATCATTGGAGCAGTTGCAGCAATTATTTTAAGCATTCCTTCACTGAAAATTATTTCCACCATTATGGGATTTCTGGTTGTAATTATGGGAATTGGATTTCTGATTGCGGCTTTTTTGATTCAACCTTCTTTTTCTGAAATTGTCAAAGGAGCTTTTATCCCGCGAATTCCCTCCGAAACCGAAGCGGGTGTTTTGGTTCTGGGATTAATCGGAACCACCATTGTTCCTTACAATCTATTTTTGGGATCAGGAATTTCCAGCCAAAAACAAACCGTAAAAGAAATGCGTTTTGGACTGGCTGTTGCTGTTTTGCTGGGCGGACTTTTTTCCATGGCAGTTTTAATTGTTGGAACTTCAGTTGTCGGTAATTTTTCATTTGAAGAACTTGCGGCAGCACTTCAACAAAAAATTGGCCCCGCAGGAAAATATTTACTGGGATTTGGACTTTTTGCTGCCGGATTTACTTCAACCAGTCACAGCACCGCTGGCAGCAGCCATCACCCTAAAAAGTTTGTTTGGAAATAAAAATCCTGAAAAATGGAAACCCGGTTCATTCAATTTTAAATTGGGTTGGATCATTGTTTTGCTTGTCGGAATTGCATTTGCAATAGGAAATGTAAAACCTATTCCGGCCATTATTTTGGCGCAGGCACTCAACGGTTTTTTACTGCCTTTTGTAAGTATCTTTTTATTTATTGTAATCAATAATGCAGCTATTACAGGAAACGAAAAATCAAATCCTTTCTGGCTGAATATTTTAATGATTTTAGTGATTTTTATTACACTGATCATCGGACTTAACAGTGCGGTAAAAGCAATCTACAGAACGTTTCTTTCAGGAAATTCTCCCGGAAACGAAGTGCTTTGGGGAATAATTTTAGTTGCGATCGTGATATCAATTTGGGTGTGGGTAAAAGGAAGAAAAAATTAATTAACCCCAGCCTTTAGGCTGGGGAACACAGGTAAATGAAGTAGTAAAGAATTTCTGAAAAATTTGTAGTTTATATTTTACAGATTTTTAAGAAATCCGGGATAATTTAAGTTTCAGTGTCCCCGCACTAAGTACGGGGTTAGTAAAAAGGAGATATGGCAAATAAATATTTTCAGCTTTTTGTAGATACCGGCGGAACGTTTACCGATTGTATCGGGATTGATAATCTGGGAAATGAATACCGGCAAAAGGTTTTAAGCAGCAGCAGTCTGCGTGGAACCATTAAAAAAGTGATTTCTGCAAATCGTTTTGAAATTTCGGAATCGTGGAACCTGCAAAAAGATATTCTGAATGGATTTTCATTTCGTTTGCTGGGAACTGAATATGCCAATTTGAAGATTGAAAACTACGATTTCAAAAACAAAATTTTGCAGCTAAACTACCCTTTTGCAAATGCTGAAAATATTACAGGAAAAAACTTTGAAATCACTTCCAACGAAGAAGCGCCGGTGTTGGGTGCCCGGTTAATCACACAAACTGCGCTGAATGAAAACTTCCCGAATCTTTCGCTGAAACTGGGTTCCACAAAAGGAACCAATGCACTGCTGGAAAGCAAGGGAGCGAGAACGCTGTTTATTGTTACCAAAGGTTTTAAAGATTTGCTTGGAAATCGGCAACCAGGCACGCCCCGATATTTTTGCACTGAATGTGCAAAAACGAAAGCAAATTACACATCGAATTCTGGAAGTTGATGAACGAATTGACGCCAAAGGGAAAGTTTTAAAACCGCTGAACGAAAAGGAAATCAGAAAACAGTTGCAAATCCTCAAAGATGATGGAATCGAGGCAGTTGCAATTACATTGATGAATGCCTATATCAATCCTGAAAATGAAATTCAAATTGGCAGAAATTCTGAAAAATGAAGGATTTCAGTTTATTTCTACCTCTATGGAACTTTCGCCGCTGATAAAAATTCTGAACCGGGCTGAAACTACCGTTGTAAATGCTTACCTGTCTCCAATTATTCACAGTTATGTAAACCGCATTTCAGAAAAAATCGGCGACCGGTCTTTTCAAATCATGACCAGTGCAGGCGGATTGGTTTCTGCAAAAAATTTTCATCCAAAAGACAGTTTGCTTAGTGGACCAGCCGGCGGAGTAGTTGGAGCAAAAAAGATCGGAGAAGAAAGTGGTTTCCAAAAGCTCATCACATTTGATATGGGCGGAACCAGCACCGATGTTTCACGCATCGACGGTGAATTTGATTACCGTTTTGAACTGGAAGTTGGCGACGCAAAAATCAATAGTCCGGCCATTGCCATTGAAACTGTTGCTGCCGGTGGTGGCTCCATTTGCGGGTTCGACGGATACCACCTTTTTGTGGGTCCTGAAAGTGCGGGCGCTTTTCCCGGCCCGGCGTGCTACGGAGCCGGCGGACCGCTGACCATTACCGATGTAAATTTATTGCTTTACCGTTTGGATACCCGTCAGTTTGGGATCCCGGTTTTCAGAGAAGCTGCGGAAAAACGACTGGAAGAATTGATTTCACAAATTCAGGAAAAAACGGGAGTTCAAAGAAAACAGGAGGAAATTTTAAATGGATTTATTGATATTGCCAACGAAATTATGGCGGGTGCAATTCGAAAAATTTCCATCTCAAAAGGTTACAATCCCAAAGATTTCGCCCTGGTAGCTTTTGGTGGTGCCGGTGGTTTACACGCGTGTGATATTGCTGAAATTCTTGGAATAAAAACGGTGCTTCTGCCTAAAGATGCAGGGTTACTCAGCGCTTACGGAATAGGGAACGCAGCAGTAGAAAGGTTTGCAGAACGCCAAATTCTTAAAAAACTAAAAGAGATACAGCAAAACCTCATACGTCTTTTTGCAGAAATAGAGGTTGAAGCCATTCAAAAATTAAGAGAAGAAGGTTTTAATAAAGAAGAAATTGAAATCCGGCAGCGAATGGTTTTTCTGCGTTTTAAGGGACAGGATTCCAGTCTTGAAATTCCTTTTTCTAAGACAGAAAAGCTGGTTTCTGATTTTAACGAACAATACCAAAAAATTTATGGGCACATTGTTTCCAATCGTGACATTGAAATTGAAGCACTGCGTGTAGTAGCCTCGGTTCAAACCGAAAAAACAGAATCAAAACTAAATTCAATTAAAGAATACAAGCCGGAGGCATCTTTTTTCACAAAAAACAAAATTCCAGTATTTGTGCGGCATGAATTAAAAACCGGTGCTACCTTTTCAGGAGCAGCTATCTTTGCTGACAGTTTTGCTACAACGTTTATCAAAGCAGGCTGGAAATTTCAACTGCAACACAATGGCACAGCAAAACTGCAACACAGTAACAAACAAAAGTTATCTGCCAAAACTCAAACCCATGAAACCGAACTCGAATTATTTACCAACCGTTTTATGGCCATTGCCGAAAATATGGGAGCGTTGCTTCAGCGCACATCGCTTTCAGTAAATATTAAAGAGCGGCTCGATTTTTCATGTGCTTTGCTCGATGCAAATGGTCGTCTGGTTGCCAATGCCCCGCATATTCCGGTTCATTTGGGCGGGTTGGGTGTTTGTGTACAAACCCTGCTGGAACATTTCGATTTTGAAGAAGGAGATACCATTGTTACCAATCACCCGAAATATGGTGGCTCACATCTGCCTGATGTTACCGTAGTTACACCGGTTTTTTATGAAGGAGAACGTGTTGGTCTTGTTGTAAATCGCGCACATCACAGCGAAATTGGTGGAATTAGTCCCGGATCGATGCCTCCAAATGCAAAAAATCTGGAGGAAGAAGGAGTCGTTATTTCGCCATTTTATCTGGCTAAAAAAGGAGAAGTTGATTGGAAAGGAATGCGAAAAGTTTTATTGGAAAGTTCTTACCCTACCCGTTCTGTGGAGGAAAATCTGGCTGACCTGAATGCAGCACTGGCTGCCAATCAAAACGGATTAAATGCGCTTACTTACGCTCATAAAAACGCACGGAAAAGAAACCGTTCAAAAATACCTGGATTTGCTGCGAAATCATGCATCTGAAAAGATGATTGATACGCTGAAAAAGTTCAAAAACGGCATTTATTCAGCTACTGAATTTTTAGACGATGGTTCGAAATTGAATGTGAATATAACAATTGAAAATGGAAAATGCATTTTTGATTTTACCGGCAGCGCACCTGTTAACAAAGGAAATATGAACGCCACCAAAGCCATTGTAAACAGTGTTACTATTTATGTTTTGCGGCTGCTGTTAAACGAACCAATTCCACTAAATGACGGATTGCTGGAACCGGTTTCATTTATTCTACCGGAAGGAATGCTCAATCCCGATTTTGACGATGACCCGAAAAAATGCCCGGCTGTGGTTGGCGGAAATGTGGAAATCAGCATGCGGTTAACCGATACACTTTTGAAAGCTTTTGGAGTTGTGGCCGCCAGTCAGGGAACCATGAATAATACGCTTTTTGGCAACAAAAAATTTGGCTACTACGAAACCGTTTGCGGAGGTTGCGGTGCTGGTGATGGTTTTAATGGCGCCAGCGCGGTTCATCATCACATGACAAATACCCGGATTACAGACCCTGAAATTCTGGAACATCGTTACCCTGTAAGATTGGAGCAATTTTCTATTAGAAAAAATTCAGGAGGAAAAGGAAGATGGAATGGTGGCAACGGTGTGTTTCGTGAAATTACTTTTCTTGAATCGGTAAATCTTTCTGTACTTTCGCAACGAAGAAAGTCAGAACCATTTGGATTAAATGGTGGAGAAAACGGAAAACCAGGAAGTCAAAAAGTAATCCGAAGAAATGGTGAGATAATTCAGTTAGAATCAATTCAAAATATTAATCTGGAAACAGGGGATAAATTTATTATTGAGACTCCTGGCGGCGGCGGATATGGAGAATATGGAATAAAATAAGAATTATTTAATATGAACTATTAATTCTGTGTTGTAACTTAATCCCCCTGTTTTAACTTATTATTCAAAAATAACCATGAAAAAATTACCACAAGTTTCTCTGCTAATCCTTTTTTTTCTGACAAGCTGGTTTTGTTCATTTTCGCAATCCAATGAAAAAACAATTGGTAACTGGAGTGGGATAATTGAATTGCCAACTGCAAAACTGGAAATGATTTTTAAAATTTCAAGAGACGAAAACAGCAAACTGGTTTCAAAACTGGATGTTCCGGCACAGGGCGCTAAAGATTTAAAAGTGAGTGAAACAAAAATTTCCGGCGACAGTCTGTTTTTGAATGTGGCCATGATTCTCGGAAAATTCGAAGGGAAATTTACCTCCGACTCTACTATCGAAGGCACCTGGAAACAAAGTGGAATGAATTTTCCACTTTCGCTTAAAAAAACGGAAATAGTAACCGAACTGAAACGTCCGCAGACACCGGTTCCTCCTTTTCCATACCAGTCAAAAAATGTAGAATATATAAACCCGGGTTCCGGGTTAAAACTTGCAGGAACGCTAACATTACCTGAAAATGCAAATAACTGTCCTGCAGTTGTTTTAATTTCTGGTTCAGGAGCACAGGATCGCGATGAAACCATTTTCGAACACAAGCCTTTTCTTGTTATCGCTGATTATCTGACGCGAAAAGGGATTGCCGTTCTCCGGGTTGACGATCGCGGAGTTGGCGGATCGGGAGGAAATATCCGCGAGGCCACGAGTGAAGATTTTGCAGGTGATGTGGAAGCAGGTGTAAATTTTTTAAAAACGGTAAAGGAAATTAATCCGAAACAAATCGGGTTGATTGGGCACAGCGAAGGCGGGCTGATTGCCCCTATTGTTGCGTCACAGTCCAAAGACATCGCTTTTATTATTTTACTGGCCGGACCCGGAATAAGCGGTGAACAAATCTTGTATGAACAAGGCGAACTCCTTAACCGGGCTGCAGGTCTGAATGATGAGCAGATAGAACGAAACAAAAAACTTCAGGAAAATATTTTTTCCATTTTATTGACAGAAAATGATTCAGCAAAAAGAATGGATCGGCTGCAGCGAACATACACAAATGGTATGTATCCAATGATGAACGAAGATCAGAAAAAAGCTATCGACGCCAAGATAGCCACTGTTAACACACCGTGGTTCCGTTTTTTTCTTACTTATGATCCATACCCAACCCTGACGAAAGTACATTGCCCGGTGCTTGCATTGGACGGAAGTAAAGATTTGCAGGTGCCTGCAGATGAAAATCTTGCAGCCATTGAAAGAGCTTTGAAAGAAGGAGGAAATAAAAACTTTAAAACTATGAAACTGGAAGGGTTGAACCACTTATTTCAACAATGTAAAACCGGATCCGTAGCAGAATATGCAGAGATTGAACAGACCATTTCACCTAAAGTTTTAGACATAATATACAATTGGATAACAAATTCTGCGTTAAAAAATTAACTTTAAGCTGATTTTTTAATTAAATCTCATACACAATGAAACCGTTTTTAACCATTACAATCGCAATTTTATTCTGCTTTCTGACGCTTGAAAGCATTGCTCAAAAAAGGATCAAAAGCCCTGACCTAAAAATTGGTATCGGATATCCGTATGCTTTTGGAAATGTTACCACAGAACAGGAATATCATGTCATTACCGGGTTCCCGACGTTTTCAGTAGAGAAACCCATTCCCATTGAACATAAACGAAAAAATATGTACAGTATTAATCCCGGTATCGCTTATTACGGTTTCCAAGAAAAAGAGGAGTGGGGAACTTTAGTGGTGGGAAGAGATTTTAAACTGACCCATCATTCAGTAAATGTATATTCCAAATTTTTGTACCAAAAAAAATTTTATGGCCCCAGTACCGGATTTGTTTACCTTGGAGCCATCGGAGGTTTCCATGTGCTTACAAAAACAACGGGAACAAGAAAAAGTTACGGGCTAACTCCGGGTGAACCTTTTGTAGAATCTAAAGCTAACGAACCGGCTAAAGATTTTTACGAAACTTTTTATTACGGGGCAGTTATTGGCGTTCAACCCAAGGCAAAAGTGACAAATAAAATTAAACTGTCGTTTGAAGGCGAATTTTTCCCGGGCCTGGTAAAACGTGAAAAACGCAACAGCCAATTCTATGATGAAATGGTAGCTCAGTTTACTGTTTTTCTTGGGTTGCGATTAGATTAGCAGCAAAAATTATCCATATTAAAAGGAAATATTAACCAATAAAAAAGCTACCCAAAATAATAATGAGTAGCTTTTCATATATCGGGTAACTTAAATTCGTTTAAGCATTCAATGTATAACGATCGAAAGAAGTAACCGTTAATTCTTTATCGTTCTGAGACAAAAATTCTTTAATCGATATTTTCCCGTCTTTAACGTAAGTTTGATTCAACAATGTTGATTCCTGGAAGAACTTATTTAAAGCCCCCTGTGCAATTTTATCAAGCATTGATTCCGGCTTACCTTCCTGACGATATTTTTCCTTCGCAATTTCAAGTTCTTTAGCAACTACATCAGCTGGTACAGCATCTTTATCAACCGCAACCGGTGCCATTGCTGCTACCTGCATGGCAACATCTTTAGCTACCTGGGTTTCAACGCCGGCTTTGTTAAAACCAACCACAGTGGCCAGCTTATTTCCGGGGTGAATATAACTTACAACGGTTTCAGCAGCAATTGTACTGAAATAGGAAAGTTCAATTTTTTCACCAATCACTCCAGTTTGTTCAGTTACCTGAGCTTCAACTGTTCTACCGTCAAGTTCAAGTGCTTTAACTTCTTCGAGGCTCGTTGATTTGTTTTCCATTGCCAAATTTAAAATGCTGTCGGCAAAAGCCACAAAATTTTCATTTTTTGCTACAAAATCGGTTTCACAATTCAGAACTACCATTGCACCAAATTTGTTGTCGCCGGTAACTTTGGCCAGAACTACACCTTCTGCAGCGTCTCTGTCGGCACGCTTGCTGGCAACCAGTTTTCCTTTTTCACGAATAATTTCCAGGGCTCTGTCGAAGTTTCCTTCGGCTTCCGTCAGGGCATTTTTACAATCCATCATCCCTGCACCCGTAACTTTACGCAGTTTTACTACGTCGGCTGTTGTAAAAGACATTTTATAATTCGTTTATTTAATTTTTATGCTTACTAAATCTTATTCGTCAGAATCCTCTTTGGTTTCTTCATCCTCTTCATCAACAACAACTTCTTTTACTTTCTTCCTTGGTTTTTTTGTTGATTCAGCTTCGGGTTCATCTTTATCTTTTTCGATTTTTCGTTCGTTTAGTCCCTCCTTAATAGCGTCACACATAACTCCAATTATTAATTTGATAGACTGTGAAGCATCGTCGTTAGCCGGGATTACAAAATCAACATCTTCCGGATTTGAGTTGGTATCAACCATAGCAAATACAGGGATACCTAATCGCTGTGCTTCGCGAACTGCAATTCTTTCCTTCATTACATCTACAATAAACAAGGCAGCGGGTAAACGCGAAAGATCGGCAATACTACCCAGTATTTTCTCCAGTTTGGCACGCTGCCTGGTAATCTGCAGTTTTTCACGTTTTGAAAGATTATCCCAACTGGTGTCTTTCGCCATTTTGTCGATGGAATTCATTTTTTTAACTGCTTTCCTGATGGTTGGAAAATTTGTTAACATACCACCGGGCCAACGCTCAGTCACATATGGCATTCCAGCATCTTTGACCAATTCGCTGACCAAATCCTTTGCCTGTTTTTTAGTAGCAACAAATAAAATCCGACGACCCGACTTTGCTATTTGTTTAACAGCATTAGCAGCTTCGTCGATTTTTACTATTGTTTTTTGAAGATCGATGATGTGGATTCCGTTTTTCTCCATAAAAATATATGGTTCCATGTTTGGATTCCACTTTCTTTTGAGGTGTCCGAAATGTACACCTGCATCCAGTAATTCCTGAAAATTTGTTCTTGGCATCTGTTTACTTTTTTTATGTTCCTAAAAGCAACCGTTGAGTAGTCCCGATTTGTCGGGAGTCTCAACTGTTTTAGATCCATATAATGAATAAATAAAAATATTAACGTTTTGAGAACTGGAAACGTTTCCTTGCTTTTGGCTGTCCCGGTTTTTTACGTTCCACTTCGCGTGGATCGCGGGTAAGAAAGCCTGCAGCTTTGAGTTCTTTTCTTGATTCCGGATTAATATCAAGCATTGCACGGGCAATTGCCAAACGCAGTGCTTCTGCCTGACCTTTTGGGCCACCGCCGTCAAGGTTTACTTTGATATCGTATTTTTCCTGAACTTCAAGAATTTGTAACGGTTGCAAAACGATGTATTGCAAAATTGTAGATGGGAAATACTCTTTTAAATCCCTTTTATTAATGGTAATGTTACCTTTACCTTCACTGAGGTAAATACGGGCTACCGCTGTTTTTCTACGTCCTAATGTGTTTACTACTTCCATTTTGCTTATCTAATCGTATTTAAATCAACAACTTTAGGTTTTTGAGCTTCGTATTTGTGCTCTGAACCAACTACCACATGTAAGTTAGTATATAACTTACTGCCCAACTTATTTTTCGGCAACATTCCTTTAACTGCTTTTTCCACAATCCTTTCCGGATATTTAGCCAGAAGTTCAACGGGAGTTTGTGTACGTTGCCCGCCCGGATAACCTGTGTGACGAACATATATTTTATCAGTCATCTTTTTCCCGGTAAAAACCACTTTTTCTGCATTAATAACAATTACATTATCTCCGCAATCAACATGCGGTGTAAAAGACGGCTTGTTTTTCCCTCTCAGGATTTTAGCAACTTTACTTGCCAAACGTCCTAAAACGAGTCCTTCAGCATCCACAATAACCCATTCTTTGTTTACCGTGGCTTTGTTTGCCGATACTGTTTTATAACTAAGTGTGTCCACTTCTTTTAATTTTTTAGTTCATTTACTTATGATTTCCATCCGACGCAGATTCTTATTTCAACGGAATTTTATCAATAAAAATCTTTACATCAAAGAAAATCAACTATTTACACTCCTTATTACTAAGGACAATAATCGGGACTGCAAAAGTATTTCCTTTTTTCGTATTTCCAAAAAATAACCCGCAAATTTTTCCCTTATTAAATGGTTGTTAACGAAAAACTTGAGCGCTGCAAAATTAATTATAAAATGCACCTGACATTTTTGTTTCCGGTTTAAATCCTATTTTCTACATTTGCTTAACTGTGGCTTCATGGTCTCGCATATTTATGATGAAAGAATCGAAACCTAAAAGACTTAAAAAGAGAATATTTAACCTCTGGTTTACTTCACTGCTGAGTATAACACTGGTTTTACTGATGATTGGTATTCTTAGTTTGGTGCTAATAAATGCCCAAAGATTATCGGACTATGTGCGTGAGAAAATAGGGTTTACCCTGGTTCTTAACGACGATGTAAAAGCCATTAATATTATTGACCTTCAAAATAAATTAAAGGAAAATCCCAGTATAAAATCTACACAATATATTAGTAAAGAAACTGCCGAAAAGGAACTATCGGAACAACTGGGCGAAGATTTTACGGGTTTTCTGGGGTACAATCCACTTTTTGCTTCGGTTGAGGTCAAGCTTTTTGCCCGTTCAACCCAACCCGACAGCATTCGTGTGCTGGAACAGGAATTTATGGCTTTTCCACAGGTAAAAGAAGTTTATTACCAAAAAAACCTGGTCTCTGTTATTAACCAAAACGTACGACGGATATCGATGGTAATCTTGGTGATCAGTTTACTGCTGGCGTTAATATTTATAGCCTTAATCAATAATACCATTCGGATTTCGGTTTATTCGCAACGGTTTATCATTAATACAATGCAAATGGTGGGTGCTGCCAATTCCTTTATCCGAAAACCATTTTTATGGCGTAGTTTCTGGCTTGGAATCTATGGATCTTTGCTTGCCAATGCAATTTTGTTTGCTGCTATTTATTCTTACAGAAATGAACTACTGGGAATTATTTCAGTTTACGATTTAAAAAATATGGGGCTTGTTTTTATGCTGGTCACCTTTCTGGGCCTGGTATTTTCCATATTCTCCACTTTTTTTGCAGTGAACAAATTCCTGAAAATGAAATTTGATGAAATGTTTTATTGATTATCTTTACCGCGACAATTAGAAAAAAATGGCAAAAAAAGAAACAAAAGATACCGGCTTTGCACTTGGAAAAGAAAACTATAAATTAATGGCAATTGGATTTGCTGTTATAGTTCTTGGCTTTATCCTTCTGGCTGGTGGTGGTAGCGACGATCCAAATGTATTCAACCCTGACATATTTAGTTTTAGACGATTAACTATTGCACCAATTTTATTGTTTTTTGGTTTTCTGTTCGAGATTTATGCAATCATGAAAAAACCAAAAAGCGACAGTTAATCAGCGGGGAAGATGAATGAATTACAGGCATTTCTTCTCGGAATTCTGCAAGGTCTTACTGAATTTCTCCCGGTAAGTTCGAGTGGCCACCTCGAAATCGGGCATCATTTGCTTGGTGTTAAAACTGAAAATAACCTTTATTTTGATGTTATTTTGCATGTAGCTACAGTTTTAAGTACCATCGTTATTTTCAGAAAAGATATTCTGGAATTACTTAAAGGATTATTTGCTTTCAAATGGAATGAACCGACCATTTATATTTCCAAACTCGTATTTTCTGCTATTCCGGTTTTAATACTTGGCTTGCTTTTTAAAGACGATATAGAACAACTGTTTACAGGAAACCTGGTGCTGGTAGGGAGTATGCTTATATTCACTGCATTGCTTTTATCCCTGACTCATTTTGTGCATATTAACGACGGAAAGATCACATTTCTGAAAGCATTTATTATTGGATTGGCACAGGCAGTGGCAGTAATCCCAGGCATTTCACGAAGCGGATCGACAATTGCTACAGGGCTGTTACTTAAAACAAAAAAAGATGATGTTGCCCGGTTCTCATTCTTAATGGTACTGATTCCGATCTTAGGCGCTGCATTTCTTGATATTATTGGCAGAGATGCTACTTCGCAACGAAACCATTGGTGCTATTCCTTTATTAATCGGATTTTTGGCGGCTTTCATTTCAGGGTTACTGGCATGCTCATGGATGATTAAAATTGTAAAACGCGGAAAACTAATTTATTTCGCTATTTATTGTTTGGTTATTGGTGTTATTGCTATCTTTGCAGCCTGATTTTAAAAATAAAATCGAAATCACTGGATTTGAGACAATTATAAATGCCTGAATTCAAAAAAGAGTATAATTTCATCGCTGGAGAGGTATTATTATTTGATAAAGATCTGGATTGGACTTCGTTCGATTTGGTTCAGCGCGTGCGAAATACACTTTGCCGGCAAATGGGGATAAAGAAACTTAAAGTTGGTCATGCAGGAACACTTGATCCATTGGCAACCGGATTAATGATTTTATGCACCGGAAAGGCAACCAAAAAGATTGAATCGTTTCAACAGAAAGAAAAAGTTTACGTTGCAACCATTAAACTGGGCGCCACAACACCATCTTTCGACATGGAAACAGAAGAAAATAGCCGGAATGATATTTCAGACATTACGGAAAAAGATCTTGAAAAAGCAATAAAAAAGTTTGAAGGCGAAATAGAACAGGTGCCACCAGTTTTTTCAGCTGTAAAGGTAAAAGGTAAAAGGGCTTTTGAATTTGCAAGAAACGGGAAAGATATAGAACTTCAACCAAAAAAAATTGTTATAAAGGAGATTAAACAACAACATTTTGAACCTCCTTTTGTTACCCTCCAGGTTACCTGTGGCAAAGGAACATATATACGTGCCCTGGCAAGGGATCTTGGAAAAGAACTCGGTTGCGGAGGTTATTTAACCAACTTAAGGCGAACACAAATAGGAGATTTTAAAGTGGATGATGCAATGAAAATTGATTTTTTTATGAAAAATTTAAATCAGTTTGTAACCAAATTAAAAGACAAAGCGTAATTAAAAGACTTAAAAAACAAGACCAACGAAGACAGTTCGCAGGAAGATCTGTCGTTAAACTAATGAACCAGCTTATAATAATAGATTTGAATACAGTTCACTCATGAAATATTAATTCGGAAAATGGATTAATCTGTTTTGGTGAACGTTAAATAAAATGTAGTATATGAAACGAGCAACTAAACATTCTTTCAAAAGTTGATGTTTGACTTGCGAGTTATATATGATACAACTGTAATTAAGTAATATTAGTCATATGAAATTATCGAAATTCAAATTTGAGTTAGATCCAACAAAAATTGCCCTACATCCGGCTGAAAACCGCGATGAATCGAAATTAATGGTTTTAAATCGTGCAACTCGTAGCATTGAACACCACCTTTTTAAAGATGTGATTGATTATTTCGATGATAAAGATGTAATGGTATTTAACAATACCAAAGTTTTTCCGGCACGGTTATATGGGAATAAAGAAAAAACCGGTGCTGAAATAGAAGTGTTTTTATTAAGGGAACTCAATCGGGAACAACGTCTTTGGGATGTTTTGGTTGATCCGGCAAGAAAAATAAGGATTGGCAATAAGCTTTATTTTGGCGAGGATGATTTGCTGGTTGCTGAAGTAATTGATAACACAACATCGCGAGGACGTACATTACGTTTTTTATTCGACGGGCCATACGACGAATTCAAAAAAACGCTTTATGACCTGGGAGAAACCCCACTTCCAAAATTCATTAATCGTCCGGTTCAACCCGAAGATAGAGATCGGTATCAAACCATTTATGCAAAGCATGAAGGAGCCGTTGCTGCACCTACCGCCGGACTGCATTTTAGTCGTGAATTAATGAAACGTCTTGAAATCAAGGGCGTTGAGTTTACTTATGTTACCTTACATGTAGGTTTGGGAAATTTCCGCAGTGTGGATGTGGAAGACCTTACAAAACATAAAATGGATTCGGAGCAGATTTGGATAAAAGAAGATGCATGTAACGACGTGAACGATGCAAAAATGAATAAGAAAAACGTTTGTGCCGTTGGAACTACAGTCATGCGTACAATGGAAAGCTCAGTTTCCACCCAGGGTTTTCTGAAACCATATGAAGGATGGACCAACAAATTCATTTTCCCTCCTTATGAATTTAGTGTGGCAAATTCAATGATCACCAATTTTCATTTGCCCTATTCTACATTGCTGATGATGGTAGCCGCATTTGGGGGATATGATTTTGTTATGGAAGCATACAAAAAAGCCATAAAAGAAGATTATCGCTTTGGAGCTTACGGAGACGCTATGTTAATCATCTAAAAACTGAAGATTAAGTATAAGTTTCAACAAAATAAAAAGGAACCACGGGAACATTTGTTTTTGTGGTTTTTTTATCTATTAAACTATCGAACAAGATTCTCAGAAATAATTATCTTTTGCATTGAAGATACCAAAAGAAAGAGAATCATTATCTTTCGCCAAATTTTGAAAAATGGCTAAATTCGACGTTCAGCTTTGTCCCGTTTGCGGTGAAAACAACTTTTCACCGTTCCTGACTTGTACAGACTTTTTTGTTTCAGGTGAAAAATTTGGCATAAAAGCATGCGACTCTTGCGGATTCAAAATCACTGAAAATATTGAGGATGAAGATAATATTGGGAAATATTATGAGTCTGAGAATTATATCTCGCATTCAAATACAACAAAAGGGCTGGTAAATTCAGTTTATCATTCTGTGCGTAAATATATGCTGAGAAGAAAACGAAAGCTGGTTGAAAAATCGACAAAACTAAAAACCGGAAAAATTCTTGATGTAGGAACCGGAACAGGTTTCTTTCTTAACGAAATGAAACTGAAAGGATGGCAGGTTACCGGTACCGAAAAAAGTCAGGATGCAAGGGAATTTTCAAAAAAAGAGTTTGGATTAGATACGCTTGAGACGGAAGAACTTTTTAAACTTAAAAACGAAAGTTTTGATGTGATTACATTATGGCATGTACTTGAGCATATTCACCGCATAAATGAAAACATGCAAAAATTCAAGGAACTACTAATGCCAAGCGGGAAGCTTATTATTGCCGTTCCCAACCATACTTCTTATGACGCCCGACATTATAAAGAGTTCTGGGCAGCCTGGGATGTTCCACGCCATATCTGGCATTTTAGCCCTGAGCAAATGAAGCAACTGGGTGAAAAACACGGTTTAAAATTAGCCGGATTACAAACCATGCCCTTCGATTCCTTTTATGTTTCTTTGCTAAGTGAAAAATATAAAAAGTCGAAACTAACCCTTTTGAATGGACTTTTCTTCGGAAAAATATCGTGGTGGGAAAGCATTTTTAAGCCGGCAAACTGCAGTTCGCTGATTTATATTTTTGAGAAATCATAACAATCAGAACAAAAGCGACAATAAAAAAGGCCGGATAAACCAGCCTTTGATATTTATTATAATTTTCTTCTCTTTATAGCGATTTTGCCACTTCTACTTCGTGGAATGCTTCAATGTGGTCCCCTACTTTTATATCATTAAAATTCTCGATATTCAAACCACATTCATAGCCGCTTTTAACTTCCTTTACATCTTCCTTGAAACGTTTCAACGACCCCAGAACTCCGGTGTAAATTACAATACCATCACGAATTACTCTTATTTTTGAGTTACGGTTAACTTTCCCGTCTCTGACAATACAACCAGCTACTGTACCCACTTTGGTAATTTTGAAAACTTCAAGTACTTCCACCGTTCCAAGTATTTCTTCTTTTATATCCGGTGAAAGCATTCCTTCCATAGCTGCCTTAATTTCGTTTATTGCATCGTAAATAATAGAATACAACCGAATATCGATCTGTTCTTTTTCTGCCAGTTTACGGGCATTTAGCGATGGACGTACCTGGAAACCAATAACAATGGCTTCAGAAGCAGCTGCCAGCAAAATATCAGATTCAGAAATTTGTCCAACAGCTTTATGTTTAATGTTTACCTGAATTTCTTCTGTCGATAATTTGATCAATGCATCCGACAAAGCTTCAATAGAACCGTCAACATCACCTTTTACAATCAGGTTCAGTTCCTGAAAATTACCGATCGCAATTCTTCGGCCAATTTCATCCAGAGTAATATGTTTTTGAGTTCTAAGTCCCTGCTCGCGAGCGAGTTGCTCTCGTTTATTTGCAATATTTCTTGCTTCGCGCTCATTATCCATTGAATTAAACCGGTCGCCCGCCTGAGGAGCACCGTTCAACCCAAGAATGATTGCAGGTTCTGCCGGACTTACTTTATCAACCTTCAGGTTTCTTTCATTGAACATCGCTTTAACGTGTCCGTAATGCTGACCAGCAAGAATCACATCTCCCACTTCCAACGTTCCTGACTGAACCAACAATGTTGCTACATATCCGCGACCTTTATCCAGTGAAGATTCTATAATTGTTCCTTGTGCATTTTTATTTGGATTGGCCTTTAAATCAAGCATTTCAGCCTCCAAAAGAACTTTCTCCAACAACTCTTCTACTCCAATTCCCTGTTTTGCAGAAATATCATGCGACTGGTATTTACCACCCCATTCTTCCACCAGGTAATTCATATTGGCCAGTTCTTCTTTTATTTTTTCCGGATTGGCTCCCGGTTTATCAATTTTATTGATCGCAAAAATAATCGGAACTCCTGCCGCAGCGGCGTGGTTTATTGCTTCAACGGTCTGTGGCATCACGTTATCGTCTGCAGCAACAATAATAATGGCAATGTCGGTAACCTGTGCACCACGCGCACGCATAGCCGTAAATGCTTCGTGGCCGGGAGTATCAAGAAATGTAATCTTTTTTCCATCGTTAAGCGTTACGTGGTAAGCTCCTATATGCTGTGTAATTCCTCCAGCCTCACCTGCAATAACGTTTGTATTTCTTATATAGTCGAGCAAAGAAGTCTTCCCATGGTCAACGTGCCCCATTACAGTCACAATCGGGGGACGAGCTTCCAATGTTTCATCCTCATCTTCTTCGTATTCATCAATGGCTTCCTGAATTTCAACACTAACAAATTCAACTTTGTATCCGAATTCATCTGCCACAACCGAGAGGGTTTCTGCATCCAACCTTTGGTTGATTGAAACGAACAAGCCCAGGCTCATACACGACGAAATTACCTGTGTAACACTTACATCCATCATGCTGGCAAATTCAGCAACCGAAACAAATTCGGTTACTTTCAGCACCTTCTGTTCCTCTAATTGCTTTTCTTTATCCGCCTGAATACGTTCGCTGACAGCAGCTCTTTTCTCGCGACGGTATTTCGATCCTTTCGATTTTCCTTTTGAGGTTAACCTTGCAAGTGTATCTTTTATTTGTTTCTGTACATCTTCTTCATTTACCTCTTTTTTCAGTAAACGTTTCTTTTTTCCGCCCTGCTTGTTAACAACAAAATTACCTTTGGGTTTTTCACCGGGTTTTTGATTAACATTGATTTTTCCGTTATCTTTCTGAATGCGTTTACGCCGCTTTTTCCTCGAACTGCCTTCACCTGACTCTGCTTTCTTTTCCGGCAAATTAATTTTTCCTAAAACTGTAGGTCCGTTGAGTCTCTCAGCTTTGGCTTTTATCACTTCTTCTTTTTTCAATTCAGTATCTTTCGCCTTTTCTTCTGAGGTTGTTTGACCTGTTTTCTGTTTTTTTCGTTCAAGCCGCTCTTTTTCTTTTTCCTCTTTCGATTTTTTCGCAGGACGGGTTTTTTGATTGATATTTTGAAGGTCAATTTTACCGACCACTTTTATTTCATCTACCTTTGGCACGTCAGTTTTAATCAACTCTTCTTTTTCTTCCTCAACCTCTTCCGCTTCCTGCATTTGATCCTCAACTATTTCCTCTTCTACTACTTTTTCGGGTTCGGGTTTCGGAGTTTCTTTTTTAGCTTCCGGTTCGGACTGCTTTTTGGGTTCTGGTTCGGGAATTACTTCCTCCTCTTTTTTCTTTTTTGGACTTAAACTGTCCAAATCAATCTTTCCAAGTACTTTTGGCTTTTCCTGTTTTTCCTTAACCGGTTTAATTTCTTCTTGTTTTTCAACTTTTTTGGGAGCAGGTTCTTCAACCTCCTCTTCCTCCTCTTCAAGTTCATCTTCCACATCATCAATAGTGATAACCTCTTTTTTAGGACGATGACTTTTTAAACTTATTTTTTCCGATTCCTTCTTCAAAGAGAGATCAACTTTATACTCTTTTTCCAGAAGTTGCACGGCTTCTGCAGAGACTTTAGTATTTGGATTTGAATCAATTTCATACCCTTTTTTATGCAAAAAATCAACAATGGTATGAATACCAACATTGAATTCTCTTGCCAGTTTACTAAGTCTTATTGTGTTGCCTGCTACCATAAAAAATTATTTTCTTTTCTATTTATCCGACAATCTTGCCTTCGAAATGTCCGAAAGATATCAAAAATTAGCCGATTCATTCAAATTCTGACTTCAGAATCCTAATTACTTCATCGACGGTTTCTTCCTCAAGGTCGGTTCTTTTAATCAATTCGGCACGTGGAATACTCAGTACATTTTTTGCCGAATCGCAACCAATAGCCTTCAAAGAATCTATTACCCAGTCTTCAATTTCGTCTCCAAATTCATCGAGATTCACATCTTCTTCGTCCTCTTCCATTTCTCGGTAAACATCAATTTCGTAACCGGTAAGCTGGCTAGCCAAACGAATATTTAAACCTCCTTTTCCAATGGCTAACGATACTTCCTCGGGTCTCAGATAAACCTCGGCGCGTTTGTCTTCTTCGTTAATTTTTATTGAATTGATCTTCGCCGGGTTTAACGCTCGTTTTATATACAACTGAATATTTGCAGAATAGTTGATTACGTCAATATTCTCATTTCGTAAGTTCACGAACAATTCCATGAATTCGTGACCCCTTCATTCCAACACATGCTCCTACCGGGTCAATTCGCTCATCATATGATTCAACAGCAACTTTTGCCCGTTCGCCAGGAACCCTTACAATTTTTTTAATCGTAATTAAACCATCAAATATTTCCGGAATTTCCAGTTCAAACAACCTTTCAAGAAATACAGGAGCAGTACGGGAAAGTATAATCAACGGATTATTATTTCTCAACTCTACTTTATATACTATTGCGCGGACCGTATCTCCCTTTCTGAAATAATCGGAAGGAATTTGTTCCGATTTTGGAAGAATCAGTTCATTTCCTTCATCATCCAGAATCAGTATTTCTTTCTTCCACACCTGGTAAACTTCACCAGTTACTATGTCACCAATTTTATGTTTGTATTTCCCGTAAATATGGTCCTTTTCCAATTCCAGAATTTTGCTTGCCAAATTTTGTCTCAGGTTCAAAATAGCCCTGCGACCAAAATCAACAAGTTTAACCTCATCTGTTACATCTTCACCTACTTCGTAATCTTCATCAATTTTTTGCGCATCGGTAAGTGTAATCTCTTTGTTCGGATCGGTTAATTCGTCATCTTCAACCACTACCCTGTTCCGCCAGATCTCGAAGTCACCCTTATCGATGTTAATAATAATATCGAAGTTTTCATCGGACTCAAACTGTCTGATAAGTACGCTGCGAAAAACTTCCTCGATTACACTCATCATGGTTGCCCTGTCGATGTTTTTTAGCTCTTTAAACTCGGCAAATGAATCAATAAGACTAATATTTTCCATCCTGCATTTCTTTATTTAAATGAAATAACTGCTTTCGCACTTTCTATTTCGTTGTATTTAAACTGATGTTTTCTTACTACCAATTGTTTCTTTTTATGTCCTTCCAACTTTTCACGTGTTAAAGTTTCCAAAACAAAACCTTCCGGGTTCACTTCAAACAAAACACCTTCAAATTTTGAACCTTCCGCAGTTACAACTTCTATTTCTCGTCCCTTGTTTTTTTTGTACTGCTCTATGACTTTAAAACTTTCTGTCAAACCCGGAGAAGAAACCTGAAGTTCAAAGTCTTCCTCATCGCGATCGAGACTATGTTCAACATGCCGGCTAATAGCCACACACTGGTCGATTGTAAGCCCGTCAAAAGAATCGACAAATACATGGATCACATTTCTCCCGTTTACCGAAACATCAACAAGGAACATGTTTTCATCCAGTTTTTCCCCGACCAATTGCTTAATTTTAGCTTTCTCAATCATCCAAGTTTCTTCTAATAAAATAGGGAACCAATGGCCCCCTAAAAACTCGTTTTTAGAAAAATCTCCGCAAAAATAGTAATTTTCTGATACAAACGCAAATATCTTTCTTTTTATAACTCTCTGATTTTAAATTGCCAACTGATTGCCTAAATACAAAATAAACAAGTAGTTAAGATTCCCTAATTAGAACCTGTTTTGATTCAGCGAATTCATTTAAAACAGGCAGAATCTGATTCACTCATTTATTGTTTTACAGTGATCAGTTTTTGGCTTTGGGGCTAATTCAAAGTTTTTTATCTCATAAAACAAGTGCAAGGAAAAATCATATTGGAACGTTCTGCTAACATATTGTTAAAGTTTTGTACATTTGAAAAGTACTTGACAGCAACTGTGAGTGAACTACCATTAAATAAGAAAAAAATCATTAATGATCCAGTTCTTGGTTTTATCAACATCCAGTCTGAAGTTGTTTTCGATTTAATTGAACAACCGGTTTTCCAGCGATTGCGAAAAATTAAACAGCTCGGACTTTCGTACCTCGTTTTTCCGGGTGCTAATCATTCGCGTTTTGAGCACGCTTTGGGAGCCAGCCATTTAATGCGGCAGGCAATTTCAGTTCTACGCTTAAAAGGAGTTGAAATAACCAATGAGGAAGCCGATGCAGTTACGATTGCTATTTTGCTTCACGATATTGGACATGCTCCTTTTTCACATGTTCTGGAAAATACACTTGTCGATATTTCGCACGAAAAAATTTCGCTATTGTTAATGCATGAACTCAATCAGCAGTTTAACGGCAAACTTGACCTAGCGATAAAGATTTTCACCAATCAGTATAAAAAACATTTCTTACACCAACTGGTTTCAAGTCAGCTCGATATGGATCGCCTCGATTATCTTGGCCGTGACAGTTTTTTTACCGGTGTAGCCGAGGGAACAATTGGAGTTGACCGCATTATTAAAATGCTAAATGTGTGGAAAGATGAACTGGTGGTGGATGTAAAAGGAATTTACTCTATTGAAAAATTTCTCCTTTCGCGGCGGTTAATGTACTGGCAGGTTTATTTGCACAAAACAGTGGTTTCTGCCGAGAGTCTCCTGATCAATGTTTTAAAAAGAGCAAAAGATTTAGTCGGAAGCGGAGTTAATGTATTTTCGACACCTACATTACGTTTATTTCTTGAAAATAATTTTACGCTCAACGATTTCGAAAAAAACATTTCAATTGACGGGAAAACAGTATTGAACTGGTATTCACAACTGGATGATAATGATATTGCAATTTCAGTAAAGGAATGGCAACAGCACCCAGACCTGGTTCTCTCTTATCTGGCAAAAAGTTTGAATAACCGTAAATTATTTAAAACCGAATTGCTTTTGGCACCGATTTCTAAAACAAGAAAAGAAAAACTATTACATAAGATTACCGGAGTTCTGACACATGATAAGTTACTTTCACCTTATTTTTTAATTTCGGGTGAATTAACAAACAGCGCCTATAATAAAAGGTACGAGAAAATACTTGTTCTTGATAAATCTGGAAAGACCAAGGATTTGCAGCAGGCTTCAGACATAAATCTTTCGGCATTGACAAAAACTGTTCGCAAATATTTTTTGTGTTATCCTAAAGAATTGGACATTTATAAGTTATAACCTATATTTGCATCGCTAAAAATTAATGGATGGAATTTAAGGCTAAAGACATTGCTGCATTCCTAAACGGAGAAATTGAAGGTGACGAGAATATAAAAGTTTTCGGTGTTTCAAAAATTGAGGAAGGAGAACCAGGCACACTGGCATTTCTGGCAAATTCGAAATACGAAAATTATATTTATTCTACAAAAGCCTCAATTGTTCTTATCAATAAAAGTTTTATCCCGAAATCTGCTATTAACGCCACACTTATAAAAGTTGACGATGCCTACCAGGCATTTGCTTCTTTGCTTGACTTGTATGTTCAGGCAAAATCGATGAGTAAAACAGGTATAGAACAACCCAGTTTTATACACGAAAAAGCTTCGGTTGAAAATGATATTTACGTTGGCGCATTTTCATACATTAGTAAAAACGCCAAAATTGGGAAAAATGTAAAATTACATCCGCAGACTTTTATTGGCGAGAATGTTACTATCGGAGATAATTGTATTCTGTATCCGGGAGTAAAAGTTTATGATGATTGTGTCATTGGAAATGGCTGCATTTTTCATTCAGGTGTTGTTATTGGTTCGGATGGATTTGGCTTTGCACCACAAAATGATGGTACGTATAAAAAGATACCACAAATAGGCAATGTCATTATTGAAGATGATGTAGAAATTGGTGCCAATACAACTATCGATTGCGGAACGATGGGTTCTACTCTTATCAAAAAAGGAGTTAAATTAGATAATCTAATTCAGGTCGCTCATAATTGTGAAATTGGAGAGAATACAGTTATGGCTGCCCTGAGTGGGCTTGCAGGAAGCACAAAAATAGGTAGTGGGTGTAAAATTGCAGGTCAGGTTGGATTTGCCGGTCACCTTTCTGTTGGAAATAATGTAAATATTGGAGCGCAATCAGGGGTGCCAAAATCAGTAAAAGATAACGAAACGGTTTTTGGCAGTCCTGCAATACCAATAAAAGATCAAATAAAAGCTTTTTCCATATTTAAAAACTTGCCGCAATTACGTGAAGATATTATGCAGCTTAAACGGGAGGTAAAGAAAATAAAAACTAGGGAAGATTAATTCGGCTAAATTATCCTTTATGACAGTAAAGCAAAAAACGTTAGCAAATTCGTTTATCATTCAGGGAAGAGGGTTACACACAGGAGTGGACGTAACCATGAATTTTTTGCCGGCCCCCGAAAATCACGGTTTTAAATTCAAACGTGTCGATTTAAAAAATCAGCCGGTTATTGACGCCGATGCAGACTTTGTTGTGGATACATCGCGCGGAACTTTGCTGGAAAAAGACGGAGCAAGGATTGGGACCATTGAACATACTCTTGCTGCATTAATTGGAATGGACCTCGATAATGTTTTAATTGAAGTAAATAATGAAGAAGCCCCTATCATCGACGGTAGTTCTATTCATTTTGTGAATGCTATTCATAAAGCCGGAATAATTGTACAGGAAGCTGAACGCGATTACCTGGTAATTGAAGAAAAAGTTCATTACAAAGATGAAAAAACAGGATCGGAAATTATTGCGCTCCCTGATGACGATTATCGCCTGAATGTAATGATTTCTTTTAAATCGAATGTACTTAACAACCAGTTCGCAACTCTTTCGTCCATCAGCGAATTTAAAACAGAAATTGCTCCCTGCCGAACTTTTGTGTTTTTGCACGAACTGGAATTTTTACTCAATAACAATCTGATAAAAGGAGGCGAATTAAACAACGCCATTGTTATCATTGATAAAGAGATTAGCCAGGAAGAACTGAACAGGCTGGCTGATTTATTCGATCATAAACGTGTATCTGTAAAGCCCCAGGGTATTCTAAATAATCTGGATCTGCATTTCGACAATGAATGTGCCCGGCACAAACTGCTGGATGTTATTGGCGACCTTGCACTTTGCGGTAAACATATTAAAGGAAGAGTTATTGCCACTAAACCGGGACACGGTGTAAATACCATGTTTGCCAAGGAACTTAAAAAAATTATACCTGATGATGACGAAAAAGTTCCTAATTATAATCCAAATCTACCGTCGGTTTACGATGTTAATGACATTATTAATTTATTGCCTCACCGGTATCCGTTTTTAATGGTCGATAAAATTATTTCGAAGACAAAAACTGAAATTGTTGGAATAAAAAATACTACCATAAACGAACCTTTTTACCAGGGACATTTCCCCGAAGAGCCGGTTATGCCGGGAGTTTTGCTGGTAGAAGCAATGGCACAAACAGGAGGATTGCTGGTTTTAGACCAATTTGAAGGAAAATGTTCAACCTACTTTATTCGCATTGATAATGTTAAATTCAGGAAAAAAGTTGTTCCCGGAGATACGCTGATTTTTAAATTAAAACTAATTTCGCCGATCAGAAGAGGAATAGCAACGATAAAAGGAGTGACATACGTTGGGAATAAGATTGTTGCGGAAGGAGAGTTTATGGCACAAATTGTAAAACAAACAGAAAATCAAAATAGCAAGAAATAACCTTAGTAATGAAACAACCACTCGCTTATGTTCATCCGGATGCAAAAATTGCTGATAATGTGGTTATCGAACCCTTTGTATCGATTGATCATGATGTAATAATTGGTGAAGGTTCCCGAATCGGATCCGGTGTTACCATATTACCAGGAACCAGGATTGGTAAAAACTGTAACATTTTTCCCGGAGCCGTTATTGGGGCAATACCACAGGATTTGAAATTCAAAGGTGAATATACTACCGTTGAAATTGGGAATAACAATACCATTCGTGAATTTGTTACCATTAACCGCGGAACGGCTGCTAAAGGGAAAACAGTTGTTGGGAACAATAACATGATTATGGCTTATGTTCATATCGCCCACGACTGTAATGTAGGAAACAATGTAATACTGGTTAACAATACACAGCTGGCCGGAGAAGTTGTTGTAGAAGATTATGCTATACTCGCCGGTATGGTAGCTGTCCACCAATTTTGTCATATCGGATCTCACGTTATGATTGCAGGTGGATCGTTGGTTCGAAAAGATGTTCCTCCTTACATTAAAGCCGGCCGTGAACCGCTTTCGTATATTGGAATCAATTCCATCGGACTTCGGCGAAGAAATTTCACCAATGAAAAAATCAGGGAAATCCAGGATATCTATCGTTACATTTACCAGAAAGGACTAAATGTAGCGCAGGCAACAGAAATTATTGAAGCTGAAATGCCAGCCTCCCCTGAAAGAGACGAAATTCTTCTTTTTGTAAAAGATTCAAAACGTGGAATTATTCGGGGATATTTTCCTGATTAATTCAAACTGAAAATATGATTTAAAAGTGCCACTTGTAATTAAGTGGCATTTTTTTATATTTCAGTTTAATTAGGTGCGGTAAATTTGTATTTCGTTTCATTCGATAAAAATAAAATAATACTTTTTTGTCTTTTTTTTGATACTTTTTAATTTTCAAACTGTAATACCATCAGTGTTTAACAGTTAAAATATAAAATCATGAAAAAGTTATTACTACTTGTTATCTCAGCAGGATTGCTTGTTTTCTCATCGTGCGATACATTGAACACAAAAGATACACTTAATGAAGGCTCTGGATTAAAAAGTGGCCATATGGTTATGACTTTTAAAGCTCACCTTACCGGTAGCCAGGAAGTGTCACCGGTAGAAACTATGGCAACCGGAGAAGCCATATTCAAACTAAGCAAGGATGGCACAATGCTAAGTTATAAAGTTATTGTGACCAACATTGAAAATGTAACTGCATCGCACATTCATATGGCACCGGCAGGTGTAAATGGTGGCGTAGTTGTCCCGTTATATACTGGTGGGTTAATTGAAGGAAAGACAAATGGAATCCTTGCAGAAGGAGATGTTCCTGTTAATCAGGACTTAATTGATGCTATGATGGCAGGAAACACCTATGTAAATGTCCATACAACTGCACATCCGGGAGGTGAACTCCGAGGGCAAATAAGTGCGAACTGAAATTATTTTAATTATTAATCATAACAACCACTCTTCACCGGGTGGTTTTTTATTTCCCATGATTCCAGCCCTGCGCCTCCAATGGAATTGCAGAACCAGCTCCAGTAATAAGATTTATTCCATCCGAAAGATCCGTCATATGTCCGATAACAGTAAAATCAGGATCATTTTTGATCTTTTCATAATCCTTCATATCAATGGTGAAAAGTAATTCATAATCTTCCCCGCCATTCAAGGCAGCTACCAACGGATTAATGTTTAGTTCTTCAGCCATCGCACGGGTTTGATGATCCAGTACAATCTTATCTTCATAAATACTGCAACCAACACTCGAATTTTTGCACAAATGATGAATTTCAGACGATAGTCCATCTGAAATATCGATCATGGAAGTGGGTTTTATTCCCAGGTTTGTAAAAGCAGAAATAATATCAACACGCGCTTCCGGTTTTAGCTGGCGTTCCAAAATATAATCGTAACCTTCCAACTGTGGTTGCATGTTTTCATTTACTTTAAAAACTTCATTTTCCCGTTCCAACAACTGCAATCCCATATATGCTCCGCCAAGATCACCGGTTACGCACAGTAAATCGTTCGGTTTTGCGCCGCTCCTGAATACAACATCTGCTTTTTCGACTTCACCTAAAACGGTAATACTGAGAACCAACCCTGTAAGAGAGCTTGTTGTGTCGCCGCCAACTAAATCAACATTATACTTTTCGCACGCCATTTTTATTCCTGAATAAAGCTTATCGATTGCTTCAACAGAAAATTTTCCAGACACAGCAAGGCTAACCGTAATTTGTTTGGGTACTGCATTCATCGCACAAATGTCAGACAGATTTACAACAACTGCTTTGTAACCCAAATGTTTCAGAGGCACATACATCAGGTTAAAGTGAATACCCTCAATAAGCAAATCGGTGGAAACTACAACCTGTTTTGCACCATAATCCAAGATCGCGGCATCATCACCTACTCCTTTAATTGTGCTGGAATTTATATTCTGAAACGGTTTGGTAATACGGTCAATTAAACCGAATTCGCCTAATTCCGAAATGCTGGTTACTGATTTTTCCTTATTCATTGTTAATTTAAGACAAAATAGTATGTAATTGCTCTATCACGGACTAAAATTACTTCAACTTTTATATCTTTGCAATGTTTTTTAAACCGTAGTGCAAAACTATCGTTATTATAGAAAAAGGAAGACAGAAAAATGACAGATCAGGATAAGATATTAAAAGACGTAACTCAAAGTGAATATAAGTATGGTTTTATTACTGATATTGAAACTGATATCCTCGCAAAAGGACTAAATGAAGATGTAATCAGAGTCATTTCGGAGAAGAAAAACGAACCTTCGTTTATGCTCGATTTTCGATTGGAAGCTTTTCAGGAAATGGCAAAAAATGAAAATGCCACATTGGGCTTATCTTCAGAATTCCTCCCATTGACTTTCAGGAATATTAGTTATTATGCGGCGCCAAAAAAGAAGCCTCAATATGATAGTTTAGATGAAGTTGATCCGGAATTGATTGAAACATTCAACAAACTTGGAATTCCTATTCGAAGAACAAAAACATCTTGCCGGTGTAGCAGTTGATGTTGTGATGGACAGTGTTTCAGTAAAAACTACATTTAAAGAAACACTGGCAGAAAAAGGAATTATTTTTTGCTCGTTTAGTGAGGCCGTTCAGGAACATCCTGATCTGGTTAAGAAATACCTGGGGCAGGCAGTTCCGGTAGCTGATAATTTTTTTGCTGCATTGAACTCGGCCGTTTTCAGTGATGGTTCGTTTTGTTATATTCCAAAGGGCGTGCGTTGTCCGATGGAATTATCGACATATTTCAGAATTAACGCTGCCAATACAGGTCAATTTGAACGGACATTGATTGTTGCAGAAGACGACAGTTATGTAAGTTATCTGGAAGGTTGTACAGCCCCAATGCGTGACGAAAACCAGTTACACGCTGCTGTTGTTGAAATTATTGCACTTGACCGTGCTGAAGTAAAATATTCAACGGTTCAGAATTGGTATCCGGGCGATAAAAATGGGAAAGGTGGTATTTATAACTTTGTTACCAAACGAGGAATTTGCCGTGGTGTTTCTTCAAAAATAAGCTGGACACAAGTAGAAACCGGCTCTTCAATTACATGGAAATACCCAAGCTGTATTTTACTGGGAGATAACTCTATAGGAGAATTTTATTCGGTTGCTTTAACGAATAATCACCAACAAGCCGACACAGGCACAAAAATGACTCACATTGGAAAAAACACGAAAAGCACAATAATTTCAAAAGGAATTTCAGCAGGAAGAGGAGATAATTCATACCGTGGGCTTGTGAAAGTGCTGCCCGGAGCAACTAATTCCAGAAATTTTTCGCAGTGTGATTCGCTTTTACTGAGCGATACCTGCGGGGCACATACTTTTCCATACATTGAAGTAGGAAATAAATCATCGGTAGTAGAACATGAAGCTACTACTTCAAAAATTGGTGAAGACCAGATTTTCTATTGTAACCAGCGCGGCATAGATACCGAAAAAGCAATTGGAATGATTGTGAACGGATATGCCCGGGAAGTACTTAATAAACTTCCGATGGAATTTGCTGTTGAAGCACAAAAGCTATTCAAATCAGTTTGGAAGGAAGTGTCGGGTAAAAATTAGAAAAATCAACATTATCAGAATACAAAAACATTTTATTGAAAGTCAACGTACTTTTTATTCAAAATCTCAAAAGTTAAACATGTTATCGATTAAAAATTTATACGTTTCTGTTGAGGGACAGGAAATTCTGAAAGGAATAAATCTGGAAATTAAGGAGGGTGAAATACATGCTATTATGGGGCCAAATGGTTCCGGGAAAAGCACTCTGGCAAATGTTCTGGCAGGTAAAGAAGAGTATGAAATAACCTCGGGTGAAATAACTTATATGGGTGAAGACCTGCTTGAAAAGGCTCCTGAAGACAGAGCGAGAGAAGGTATTTTTCTAAGTTTCCAATATCCGGTAGAAATACCTGGAGTCCCAATGGTAACTTTTTTGAAAGCTGCAGTTAACGAACACCGTATATACAATGGTAAAAAAGAATTGACAGCGGGAGAATTTCTGAAACTGATGAGAGAAAAGATGGAATTGGTTGACATGCATCCCGAGCTCACCAATCGTTCGGTGAATGAAGGATTTTCAGGAGGTGAGAAAAAGAAAAATGAAATTTTTCAAATGGCACTTCTTGAACCTAAACTTGCTGTTCTGGATGAAACTGATTCAGGGCTTGATATTGACGCACTTAAAACAGTTGCGCATGGAGTAAATGCATTGAAGATCGCCGGAAAATGCAACTATTATTGTTACACATTACCAGCGCTTGCTCGATTATATTGTGCCCGATCATGTGCATGTTTTGTTCAATGGGAAAATTGTAAAATCGGCCGGAAAAGAATTGGCTATGGAACTGGAAGAAAAAGGATACGACTGGATAAAAAAAGAAAACGAAAATTAAAATGAGTGTTTTATTAGATACAGCCGATTTATCATTAAAATATGTTGGTCATTATAATGAAGTAAAGGAACAACTCTTTGACGGGTCCTCCGACATTATCAACGAGCACAGGAATAAGGCTTTCAAGGATTTTATAGCCCAGGGAATCCCTACCCGAAAAAGTGAGGATTATAAATACACCAACCTGAATCCTGCATTCACTCCTGATTTTAATTTTTTGCATCAATACGAAAAAAGTGATGCCGACTTGAATGAGATTTTCAGGTGTGATGTTCCACAATTGGAAACCTATCTGACTCTTACTTTTAATGGCTGGTATTATAAAGGAAATAAAAGAGATGAGAACTTGCCTGAAAAAGTTGTTATTGACAGCCTTGAAAGTGCAGCAAAAAAATATTCAGATATTATTCAAAAGCACTACTCAGTTATTGCGGATACCAGCAGCGACCCTTTGGTGGCGCTTAACACGGCTTTTGCCCGGGATGGTTATTTTTTGCAAATACCTAAAAACACCAATATTGACAAGCCAATTCAGGTCATAAATTTATTAAAAGCACAAAAAGATACTTTTACCACGCAACGAAATCTGATTGTAGTTGAACCGGGAGCAAGTTTGCGTTTGATTATTTGTGATCATACTCTGAATCTGAATCAATATCTGAGCAACTCGGTGACAGAGATTTATGTGGGAGAAAATGCTCATCTCGAGTTTTATAATCTGCAAAATCAGCACAATAAATCGACCAATTTAAATTCGATATTTGTTCGACAAGAAAGAGATTCGACAGTTACAACTCACACCACATCATTACATGGTGGTTTGATTAGAAATAATCTGAAATTTATTTTGAACGGGGAAAATGCTGAAGCCAATTTATTTGGAATGTCGTTTCTTGATCGTAAGCAACATGTCGATAATTTTACTAAGATTATTCATGCAAAACCAAATTGTCAGAGTAATCAGCTTTATAAAAATGTTTTGGATGAACAATCAACAGGGGCTTTTTCAGGACAGATACACGTGATGCGCGATGCACAAAAGACGAATGCATTTCAGCGAAACAATAATTTACTGCTGACAGATAAAGCAACAATGAAAACAAAACCACAATTGATCATTGATGCCGATGATGTCAAATGTAGTCATGGTGCAACAGTTGGACAGTTAGATGAAGAAGCTTTGTTCTATTTGCGAGCAAGGGGAATTGATCAGGATAAAGCACGAATGATGATGATGAATGCTTTTGCACATGAAGTAATTCAGGAAATCCGCGTGGAAGCGTTACGCAACCGAATTGATGAACTGGTTGAAAAAAGACTTAAAGGCGAAGTAGCCCATTGTCATGACTGTGCTTATAATTGCGATTGCTAAAAATAATTTAAGTAGAAGTTAATCTATAATTATCTTCTTACAGTAGTTTTTCAAAACTTTTGCACCTTTACAGGAAAATTGGCTTTTTATCCGGCAAATTCAGAATTGATTTAATATGAATTACGATATTCAGAAAATACGAAGCCTCTTTCCAGTACTTCAGCAAAAAGTTTATAACAAACGATTTATTTATTTTGACAGTGCAGCCTCGGCTCAAAAACCATTGCAGGTTTTAAAAACTGAAGAACGACTTCACACTGAATACTATGGAAATATCCACCGTGCAGCGCATTTTATGGCAGATAAAGCCACGAATGATTTTGAAGCTGTTCGGGATAAAGTCAAAGAGTTTATTGGTGCTGAATCAAGAAATGAGATCATTTTCACCAAAGGAACAACTGAAAGTATCAATCTTGTCGCAAGTTCATTTGGAGAACGATTTATTCAGGCTGGAGATGAAATTATAGTTTCAGAAATGGAACATCACTCCAACATTGTGCCTTGGCAACTTATCGCTGAAAGAAAAGGGGCAAAAGTGGTAAAGCTTCCTTTTAACGATGACGGAATTTTACAAATGGATCAACTTCCAGATTTAATTTCTGATCGAACAAAACTAATTGCCATAGCTCATGTTTCCAACGTATTAGGAACCGTAAATCCTGTTGGTGAAATTATAAACATTGCTCATAAAAATAATATCGTGGTTTTAGTTGACGGCGCCCAGGCCATACAACATATTCCTCTTGATGTTAAAGAGTTAGATGCTGATTTTCATGTCTTTTCTGCACACAAAATTTATGGTCCTAATGGTGTAGGTGTGTTATACGGAAAAGAAAAATGGCTGAATGAAATGCCTCCTTACCAGGGAGGTGGCGAAATGATTTCGGAAGTTTCGTTTGATGGTACAACTTATAACGAGTTACCCTACAAATTTGAAGCTGGTACTCCCAACATCACTGGAGTTATTGCTTTTGGAGCTGCGCTGGACCTCATAAATGAAATTGGACTTGAAAATATTACTCAATGGGAAAATGTAATAATGGAATATGCCGTTTCGGAACTAAAAAAAGTCCCGGGAATTAATATTTATGGCGATTCTCCGCAAAGATCAAGTGTAATTTCATTCAACGTCGAAGGAATTCACTCATACGATTTGGGCATGTTGCTGGATAAATCCGGGGTAGCTGTCAGAACAGGTCATTTGTGTGCAGATACGGTTATGCAACATTATAATGTTCCGGGAATGGTGCGAATATCTTTTGGGATGTACAATACAAAAGAAGAAGTTGATGATTTTATTACTGCCTTAAATAAAGTTATGTTGATGTTAACAGCCAGTTAATCAACATTCTCTTTTGCTTCGTTTTTCTTTTGCTTTTTTGGTCCGTTTGGTAAAATATACCCTATCAGTGCTCCATACAATGTACTACTCTGCCAGTGCGACTGGATTGGACAGGTTCCTGAAGCGCAACCGATAAAATGCCAATAGGCAAAACCAGCCACAGCACCAATAGCTACACCAACCAGTTTCCACTTAAATTTGACTAAAAACTTATTCATGTCAATTTTTTTACAAAGAAAGGATTCTTTTATAGCCTGAAAAGTGACTTTCATTACAAAGAAAGTTAAACTCATTTTAGTATCTGAAAGAACTTAATGTTAGTTAATTCAAATTATCGGCATCCAGTATTAGTTTATTTTGAAGCTTTCTTAATAAGAATACCTGTTTCATTGTAAAAGATTAATTTTTTTAGAACTTTGCAAACGGTTAAAAAAAGACAAATGACCATAGAACAAGTACAACAGGAAATTATTGAAGAGTTTTCAATTTTTGATGACTGGATGGATAAATATGCTTATTTAATTGAACTTGGAAACGATTTAAAAGATTTAGATCCAAAGAACAAAAATGAGCAGAATATCATTAAAGGTTGCCAGTCGAGAGTTTGGCTGGTAGCTGAGATGAAAGATGGAAAAATCAACTTCAAAGGTGAAAGTGATGCAGTTATTGTTAAGGGGTTGGTCGCCCTCCTATTACGAGTCGTTTCGGGGCGAACACCTAAAGAGATTATTGAAAATAACCTGCATTTTATTGATGATATTGGATTGAAACAACATCTTTCTCCAACCCGGTCAAATGGTCTTTTAGCAATGGTAAAACAAATTCGTTTATATGCTGTTGCTTATAGCAGAATTGAAGGATAAGGAGAGAAAACGATGGACAAAAGAATTGATTTAATTATAAATAACCTGAGGGAAGTTTACGACCCGGAAATCCCAGTAAATATATATGATTTGGGACTGGTTTACAATGTAGATATTGACGAAAATACGGCAAATATTTTAATGACATTAACAGCTCCCGGCTGCCCTGTTATTGATGTACTTATTGATGATGTAACACAGGCGGCAAAATCGGTTGAAGGAATCGAAAATGTCAACGTTGAATTGACGTTTGATCCGCCATGGGATAAATCTATGATGAGTGAAGAAGCCCGTTTGGAATTGGGATTCTTTTAAGAATTATTTGAAATTTCATACTAATTTATTCAGATCAGGTTTTGGGTATTTTATGAAAGAACCGTTCTTTTCAGGAGAACGGTTCTTTTATTTGGTATAAGATAAATAAAGCACAAAAAAAAAGGCAGCTTCTACAAGCTGCCTCAAAGCCATGAAAACAATTAAACAATGTTCAGAAAACAGAAAACTAGAAACAATTTATATTGTCATAATATCTTTCTCTCTGGATTTCACCAGATCTTCTATTGTCTTTCCAAAATCATCCGTCATTTTTTGAACATCCGTTTCAGCATCCTTCTCCAAATCCTCTGACAATCCTTCTTTTTGTAACTTTTTCAAACTGTCATTGGCTTCCTTACGTGCCGTTCTGATGCTTACTCTTGCGATTTCCCCCTCTTGATTCACCTGTTTTACCAGCGTCTTTCGTCTCTCTTCTGTCAGAACCGGTATATTAATTCGGATAATCTCTCCGTTATTTTCAGGATTAAGCCCCAAGTTTGCCGTCATAATGGCTTTTTCAATAACCGGTATTAATCCCTTTTCCCAAGGTTGAACAGCAATTGTTCTGGCATCTGGTGTACTCACGTTTGAAACCTGATTTAACGGAGTCATACTACCGTAATATTCAACCAAAACACCATCTAACATCGCCGGCGAAGCTTTTCCTGCCCTAATATGCAACAATTCTTTTTCAAGATGTGCGATTGCCGCACTCATTTTTTCTTTGGTATGCTCCAAAATAAATTCTAACTCTTCTTCATGCATATCAGGTTAAGCCTCTTTTTCAACTCTGTACTGTTAGCAAATATAGAAAAAAAATAACTAATTGAAATTTTATATTAAAAATATTACGAAAAACAATTGAAAAAATATTAACATGTTACAATGGTTCCAATATTTTCTCCGTTCATAACTCGCTGTAAATTACCAACTTGATCCATATTAAAAACCAACACTGGTAAATTATTTTCTTTACACATGGTGGTAGCAGTCAGATCCATGATCCTAAGATTTTTGTTGTAGATTTCATCAAAGCTGATGGCTTCAAATTTTGTTGCATTTGGATCTCTTTCAGGATCGGCAGAATAAATTCCATCTACTCTTGTTCCCTTGAGCATGATTTCTGCTTCAATCTCAATTCCCCGCAATACGCTCGCTGTATCAGTTGTAAAATAAGGGTTTCCGGTACCTCCTGCAATAATTACAACTTTGCCTTTTTCTAGATATTCAATCGCTTTCTCTTTTGAATAATATTCTCCAACCGGTTCCATACGTATTGCCGTTAATACATGCGATCTTGTACCATGGTTTTTTAATGCTGAATCTAATGCCAGGCTGTTAATAACTGTCGCCAACATTCCCATTTGGTCCCCCTTAACACGATCAAAGCCTTGGGTAGCACCACTTAGTCCACGAAAAATATTACCTCCTCCAATTACAATCCCGATTTGAACACCAGACTTCACAATATCCGCTATCTGCTCTGCATATTGGGTAAGCCGTATCTGATCGATACCATATTGCTGTTCTCCCATTAAAGACTCACCACTTAATTTTAGTAAGATACGTTTGTATTTCGTCATTCTGTTTTTTCTTTAAAGATAGTACAGTATTTTTATTTTTGTCTGACAAGATTAGTTGTAAAGGTGACCTCAAAATATGCTATCCGGAATATTAAATGATTTCAATTCCTCTTTCACGGCAAAGTTCGACTGACATTTCACTCAACTTATATTTTTGAATCTTCCCGCTGGCTGTCATCGGGAACTCATTTACAAAAAAGATGTATTTCGGAATTTTGAACCGTGCGATATTTCCGCGACAAAAATCGACGATCTCCTCTTCAGTTATATCTTGTCCTTTTTTTACTTTAACAAATGCTCCTACTGCCTCGCCGTACTTTTTACTTGGAATACCCACTATCTCCGCTGTTTCAATTTGTGGCATCCGGTAAATATAATTCTCGATCTCCCGGGGATATATATTTTCACCGCCCCGGATGATCATGTCTTTTATTCGTCCAGTAATTTTATAAAAACCATCATCATTTTTTAATGCCAAATCACCGGAATGCAACCAACCCTCGTTATCAATAGCCTTTTGTGTGGCTTCAGGATTTTTGTAATATCCCTTCATTACGTTGTAACCCCGACAGCAAATTTCACCCTGTTCATTAGGGCCACATAGTTCATTGGTTTCAGGATTCACAATCTTCACTTCCACATTGGGCAACTCAAAACCCACAGTAGTTGACCGAACTTCTGCTGAATTATGAGCTCTTGTTGCCGTCATCCCGGGAGAAGATTCTGTTAATCCGTAAACGATGATAATGTCTTTAATGTGCATTTTTGTCATCACATCGTTCATCGCTTCAATCGGACAAGGTGCACCCGCCATAATTCCCGTTCTTAAAGAATTAAGATCGAACATATCAAACATCGGGTGATTCAGTTCGGCAATGAACATAGTTGGAACTCCGTACAGCGCCGTACATTTTTCTTTCTGAACCGATGCCAAAACCATCAAAGGATCAAAATCTTCAGTGAAAACCATTCCAGCACCATGAGTTATAATTGCACAAACAGCCAGAACACTTCCAAAGCAATAAAACAAAGGAACGCAAACTAACAATTTATCATCTGCAGTATATTTCATACATTCCCCCACTGAATAACCATTATTAAGAATGTTATGATGTGAAAGCATAACTCCCTTGGGAAATCCGGTAGTTCCGGAAGTATATTGCATATTCACTACATCGTGGCAATTCAATCCATCTTTTATACTTTCCAGTTCAATATCGTCAATGTGATTTCCGAGAAGAATTAATTCAGCAGTATTAAACATACCGCGGTGTTTTTGCTGACCAATAAAAACAACATTTTTAAGAAATGGAAATCTTTCAGAACCCAATTCTCCCCTGGCCTGTTCTTTCAACTCAGGAACCAGTTCAAAAATCATTTTCACATAATCACTGTCACGATAACCATCTACAAGACACAGTGTGTGAATATCCGCATCCTTCATTAAAAACTCGATTTCAGCCAATTTGTAACTTGTATTAATGGTTACCAGCACTGCTCCTATTTTTGCAGTAGCAAACATAAAAGTCAGCCAGTCAGGTACATTCTTTGCCCAAATTCCAACTTTATCGCCAGGAGAAATGCCAAGATATAATAATCCTTTAGCCAGTGCATCCACACGATCGTTGAACTGTTTGTATGTAAAACGGAGATTACGATCGGGATATACGATAAATTCTTTGTCGGGTGTTTCAAATGCCCATTTTTCAAGAATTTCACCTAAAGTATAATCGAGTAATTGCATCTTCTGAATTTAAAACCGGATTTCTGATTTGATTTACAACGGGTAATAAATAATTCCAAGTATTCTTGCCTTTTTATTTTCAAAAGCATGTACATTATGAGCAACAACAGAGTCCAGATAAATGCTATCGCCTTCGTTTAAGTGATAAACATCTTTACCGTAATTTACTTCCACCTTTCCATTTAACACATAAATAAATTCTTCTCCCTCGTGTGAAGAAAGCTTATAATCCGATTCTGTCGTCGGCTCAATTTCCACAAGGAAAGGTTCCATATGTCTCCCGGTTTTATCCTGTGCAAGTGAATAAAAATTAAGATGCTCGCGTGTGGAAGCATCTTTGGTAGAAAAGCTCAAAGTAGTCTTTTCACTACCGGCACGAACCACCACCGGACCAATCTGATCCTGATCATCAAGGAAAGTACCCATTCTTACCCCAAGAGCACGTGTAATTTTGATCAAATGCCCCAGCGATGGCATATTTCCCTTTTCTTCAATTATTTGAAGCAATTTTATATCAAGGTTAGCTTTTAAAGCTAATTCTTCACGACTTATTTTTCTGAACTCGCGAAACTCTTTTATTTTTTTACCGATTTTACTTACGCTTTCCATTGTGGCTAAATTCAAAATATTTTCGGTTAAACTAATATCGGATTAAACCGAACTGCATGCAAAATTAGATTTTCATATGATAGCAACCAACGATATTCCACAAAAAAAGGTGTTTGAAACAAACACCTTTATTCTTTTTTAAATCTTATTCTATATCCATCTCACATAAGTAAAATCCTGCCTGTGAGGTAAGTTTTCATTTTTAGGAAATATACGGAATCCGTAACTGAAAGCTCCCGGATGATTTGGACGCATTTGATGAGAAAAGCAACAAACAGATCCTTCGCAAATTTCAGCTTTAAACTCAATTGTATCAACCAGTTGATTTGGTCTGATTAATTCCATTTTCGGTAACCACTAAGTTCAAGCCCGATGTCGTTGCACGATAATCCTTTTAAATCAAGATAAACTTTTATAGGATACTTTTGACCTATTACCATTTTATTGGTAATTCCATCAGCAAACTCCACATTTTTCACTTCAATTTTATCCCAAACAGAACTTACTTTATATTTCCATGCTGACATTTCGCGTGCCATTTTGAAATTATCAGCTTTCATTTTCAATGTTCTTTCATACTGAGGATTATAATACCGATCCTTATAATCGCGAATCATACGTCCGGTAGTAAAATTCGGAGCTACCTGAGCAATGGTATTTTTAATGTACTCAATCCATCGTTCAGGAATGCCAAAATTATTACGGTTATAAAAAGCTGGTGTGATTTCGTTTTCAAGAATTGTATAAACTGTCTCAGCATCCAATTCATCCTGAAAATCCTGCACATCGTATGATCGTTCTGCGGGAAGTGCCCAACCTGAGTGCTCGCGATAACCTTCTACCCACCAACCGTCAAGAACCGAGAAATGTAATGTTCCGTTCATTACTCCTTTTTCTCCACTTGTTCCTGATGCCTCAATGGTCGGGTTGGCGTGTTCAGCCAAACATCAACTCCCTGCAAAAGCATTTTTGCCAGGTTCATATCATAATTCTGAACAAAAAGTATCTTTCCCCTGAATTCCGGCTTTTTTGAAACTTCAACAATACTTTTAATCAGGTCCTGTCCGGCTTTATCAGCAGGGTGCGCTTTCCCGGCAAAAATAAACTGAACCGGACGATCGGGATTATTTACAATTTTAGCCAGTCGTTCAAGGTTACGAAAAAGTAAATAGCCTCTTTTATATGTGGCAAATCGACGCGCAAAACCAATAGTTAACGCATTTGGGTTAAGTTTTCCCATTACCTCGGTAATTAACTTAGGATCCTCGTTACGTTTTATCCAATTATCTGAAAATCTTCCCTTGATGTAATTGATCAGTTTTAAACGAAGGTTTCGACGTAGTTCCCAAATTTCTTCATCAGGAATTTGATAAATATTATTCCAAACATCGAAATCGAGTTGAGTTAAAGGGAAATCTTCACCAAAATATTTTTTATGGAGATTTTTCCATTCCTGTGCAGTCCATGTAGAATAATGAACACCATTGGTCACATAACCGATTTCCAGTTCTTCTTTTAGAAATCCCGGATATAAATGACGTAAAACATCTTTACTAACATCCCCATGCAACATGCTGACACCATTAATTCCCTGTGACATGTTTGAAGCCAGGTAACTCATATTAAAATGATCTTCATTTGCATTTGCTTTTCCAAGCATTTCAAATTCTTCCCACATCAAGCCAAGTCTATCAGAATATTCACCCATGTAGTGTTTGAACATGTCAATATGGAAAGAGTCGTGCCCGGCCGGAACCGGAGTATGTGTAGTAAATATAGTAGAAGAACGTACTACTTCTTTCGCTTCCGCAAAGGTAAGTCCCTCTTTCTCCATTAAATTTGCAACTCTTTCGATGCCAATAAAAGCAGCATGCCCTTCATTGCAATGATAAATATCGGAGTTATATCCCAGTTTTTGAAGTGTTTGAATTCCACCTAAACCAAGCAACATTTCCTGTTTCAACCGATTTTCATTATCACCGCCATATAAATGATGCGTAACCGAGCGATCCTGCTCCTGGTTTACAGAATGATCAGCATCCAGTAAATATAACTTGGTATTTCCGATTTTCACCAACCAGACTTTAGCAACCAGGTTTCTTCCAGGGTATTTAATTTCTACCTCAATCCAGTTCCCCTGTTCATCAACAGCAGGCTGTACCGGAATTTTAGAAAAATGCTGCGCTTCATAATTGGCCATCTGTTCGCCATGAAGGTTAAGAGTTTGTTTAAAATAACCGAACCGATAAAGTAATCCAACTGCAACCAGGTTTACATTACTGTCACTAGCTTCTTTTAAATAGTCGCCAGCAAGAATTCCCAGACCTCCTGAAAATATTTTTAAGCTGTCATGCAACCCGTATTCCATACTGAAATATGCAACTTGTGGTCCATCAGGATTTTTACGTTCTTCCATATAATTCAGGAACTTCTGGTAAACCTTGTGCATTTTGGCCACAAACACTTCATCTTTTTCCAGTTCAACAAATCGTTTATAACTTACTTCATCAAGTAAAATAATCGGGTTATGTTCACATTCTTCCCAAGTTTGCGCATCGATAAATTGAAAAAGCTCCCGTGCTTCTGTATTCCATACCCACCAAAGATTTCTTGACAACTCCTTCAGTGGCGACAAACTTTCCGGCAAGGTCGATTCCACAATTATTTTTTTCCAAACCGGTTCCTGAATAACCGGTTGCTTTATATATCTAATTCCTTCTGATTTCATCTTCATTAATCTTTATCAAAACTTAATTCCCTTCTACTTTGAATCCGCAAAAGTATATTTTCCTGGCAAATTCATTTCCAATAATCATTTAATATTGTACATATTACAATGAAATAATATTAACCCCTCAAAACCAATATAGTTCTGCTTATTTACTTATTTCTTTTTTTCCCTCGCTGAAGCCTGTGGATACTTGATTCCAGTTTTTTTATTTTTTCCTCTTTCTCTGCAATAATTTTGTTAAGCGCTGCAATTTCGTTCTCTGTTTCATTTTCAGGAACAAAAGAATTCAGTCTTATTTTGAAATCACTAAGCACATTCATATAATTTATAAATGCTTCGTATGGAGAGTCGAAAGGATTAAAGATAACTGTGCACTTCGCCATCGGAAAAATATTTGGTTGACATATAATAAAAATGGTCACTTACCTGGAGATAATTCCAGTCTTTATTCATTTCATCATCTTTACATTTTTCCATGCGTTTGCTCAGACTATATAGTTTATCAAATGCTTCTTTCTGCATTCCATTTCCAAGCCAGGCTGTTAAATCACGCTCTTCATCAGCCCACGAAATAGGATGTGGTACATGTACTGCAGAAACCGGCTGTAATTCTTCCACAACTTCAGTTGGTGTTGCAAATTTAAGGTGTTTGACTCTTTATTACCTTTCCCGGAAGTGCTTCAAGAAAATGGAAAATGCCGCTTTCTTTTGGTTGTCTTTCTCCAAACGATTCATAGCTCAGAAAAAGATTGATTACCTCTTCCTTTTGATTGGTGCTTTCCATCCACTTCACAAACTTTTCTGCCGTTAAAGGATGCTCCGACCAGTTCGTGTTTGAAAACCGGAAAGATATATCGTCGCTGAGCTTAAAATTCCGCATCAACACCTTCAATCTTGGATTAATTGCATTTACGTAAACATAGTTTGGACTTTTCCACCCAAGAATATGTTTTGCCCCTTCAGTAAGCATGGCTCTATATCCCATATCTGCAACCTGTGCTCCTATTTCATCAGAATAAACCATTTCAGTATTTCTGAAAACCCGGGGTTGTGCCCAAACAAACCAAATATTTTTTCATCGTGTAAATGAACCTGTTCTCTAAAATTATTTATGTCGTTTAACGATGAAAGTGAATGTGAATATGTTTCCGATAGAAATTCTACACAGCCGGTTTTAGCCAATTTTTGAAATGAATCGATTACTTCAGGCGCATAAAGCATGAATTGTTCAAGTGCCATACCCGTAATTGAAAATGCAACTTTAAACTTTCCTTCCAACTTTTTGTCAGTTTAAGCAGCAATTCATTGGTAGGCAAATAACTTTTTGACGCAACATTCCTCATCACCGAATCATTGGTATAATCATCGTAGTAATAATGATCGTTCCCGATATCAAAAAATCGGTATTTGCGATGCCTGAATGGTTGGTGAACCTGGAAAAATAAACAAACTGACTTCATCCTTTTTGTCTTGTATTAACTGGTTAAAACACTTTTATAAACTTCGGTAACATTTATTGCTGAATTTATCCATTTCAGATTATCAACTTCATTTTTGCCTCTTTCTTTAAAATGTTCAGAAAGCGACCGGTAGTTTAACAATGCATAAATGGCATCAGCCATGGCATATGTATCCCAAAAATCGATTTTTATTGTATTCTCAAGTATTTCAGCAACCCCTGATTGCTTTGAGATAATCACCGGCACATTGGATTGCATCGCCTCCAACGGAACAATTCCAAATGGTTCAGAAACAGATGGCATTACAAATACATCTGTCATTTGGAACATCTGTGTAACATCGCCTCCCTTTAAAAATCCTGTAAAATGAAAATGTTCCGTAATTCCCAGCTCAGCAACACGGGTAACCATCGAATTCATCATATCTCCACTGCCAGCCATCACAAACCGAACATTATTCATCTTTTTCAACACCAGGTTGGCAGCTTCAATAAAATATTCCGGTCCTTTTTGCATTGTAATCCTCCCCAGAAAAGTAACGATTTTTTCATTCATCCCTTTTTCAGGAAAATTGTTTCTTCCGTTAAAAACCGGCTCAACAGCATTGTAAACTACTAGTTACTTTTTCCGGAGAAATTCCATACTTTTCAACTATTGTGTTTTTGGTAAGGTTACTAACAGCAATTATTTTGTCGGCCATTTCCATTCCTTCTCGCTCTATAGCATAAACCCGTGGATTTACGCTGCCACCACTTCGGTCAAAATCGGTGGCATGAACATGAATTACTAATGGTTTCCCTGAAATTCTTTTGGCTGCCATTCCTGCCGGATAAGCCAGCCAGTCGTGTGCATGGATAACATCGAACTGGTTGTTGCGTGCTATTATTTCAGACACCATTGCATATTTCCATATTTCATCCAAAAGTCCGGGTCCATATTCACCACTGAAATCTATTTTATAACCATCATCGGTTTCAACAAAACGTGGTTTCTTTGGAATATTTATTCTGTTTTAATTTCCAAAATTCCTCTTCTCCAACATAAGGTACTATACCTGATTCAACTTCGTAATAATCAATTTTTTTTGCCGGGTCCTCAAAATGTATTTCTTTTTTTGAAATCGGAACCTTATTTGCACCTATCAATTGCATTGATGAAGGATGTTCGTCGCCATAAGCTTTTGGTACCACAAAAATTACCTCAGTATTTTCCAGTTCTGTTAATCCTTTTGTTAACCCGTAACATGCTGTTCCCAGCCCTCCTGAAATATGTGGCGGAAATTCCCACCCAAACATCAAAACTTTCATCTTTAATTCTCTAATCTTTATAGTTTTCTAACAGATGTGTTGCATATACTACGCCTGCAACACTCCAGGCTTGCGATATTGCACCTTTTGCTTTGTGCGGCGGATTACCGTTGTACATTTCCGACATTGTCCCGATACAATGTTCCGTAATGTCATCTTCAAAATCTTCCATGATCTGTTTTACAAACGGAAGGCCTCCCCTTTTATGAATTTTCAGATACGCTTCCGCAAAAAACTGGATCAACCATGGCCAGACAGCACCTTGGTGTACCGCCATTTCACGTTCATTAGGACCACCTTCCACAACACCACGATAACGAATGTGATCGGGCGAAAGTGTTCTCAGTCCCCGTTTAGTTAATAACTTTTGTTTTGCAACACTTAAAACCGATTTTTGTTGTTCGCGTGACAAAGGTGAATAATCCATTGCTACTGCAATTACCATGTTCGGACGAACTGACCAATCGGCAAAGCCATTTTTTACCACATCGGCCAGATGCTCGTGTCCTTCTTTCCAGAAAGTTGCCAAAAATGCATCGGCTACTTTCTTCACCATTCCTTTCCAAGATTCCACAAACTCGTGGTCACCGGCAAGATCAGCCAAATCGAGAGCAAAACAAATGGCATTAAACCACAATGCATTTACTTCTACCGGTAATCCTTCGCGCTGAACCACCGGGGTTCCATTCACATAAGAATTCATCCATGTTAGTGCTACTCCTTCCTTTTCGGCATAAACTAATCCGTCCTTTGTAGTTCCCACATATTTCAATGTTGAATTCTTGTAGGCATTTAAAATTTCTTTAACCGCATCTCCGTATTTTTTCCATAATTCTTTTGGATGCTGGTTCATTTTGAAATAGTGTTTCAATGTCCAAATAAACCAAAGCGGTGCATCAGCAGAATAATATGTAGCATTCTTCTGGTGAATATTGTCAGGGAAAAAACCTTTTTTCAAATAAGGCAAATAAGTATCAAATACCTTTTTGCAATTTGTTTTATCGTCCAGCGAAAGACAAAGCCCCGGAAGAGAGACAAAAGTTTGCCGTGTAATACTGTTGTACCATGGAAAGCCCGCAATAATATCCGTGGCATTGGGTTTATGCATAATAAACTGCTCCGCCGCATTGTCAAGCGAACTTAAAAAAGTAACACGGGGACGTCTGCTGTTTTTTTCTTTGGTAAACCGTTGTTTTAATGAAACAGGTGTAGTCTCACTAGTCCCTGCAGCAAAAACAATTATTTCACCCTTTTTTATCGGCATTTCGAAATATCCCGGGACAAATAAATCTTCAAGATACTCGTAACCACGATTTAATTCCTTCAAATATTCAATATTGTAATACCAATCGGGGACCGGTACAAATTCCGGTTCTTTACTGAATTGCATATACAGGCTCGGAAATCCTTCATACAATTTCATGCTGATGCCGTTCTTAACTTTTTTGTACTTTGTATTGGCATCCATATTTGCCTTACTCAATTGATGAATATTTCTGAAAGCTAAAAATGGTTTAAATCTCAGTGTGGTCGGCGAGTGCGCATCTTCAAGTTTAAATCTTACAAGTAACTGTTCCTGATTTTCAATAAGAACCCGCTCTTTTGTAAGAATAACGCCCCCTACCCGGTATGTAATTTTTGATATCTGATCAAACTCCATATTCAAAATATATTTGTGCCCTTTGGGTTCGTAATTTCCGCCTTTGTAGCGATGAATTCCTAAATTAAATTCAGCACCTTTCTGGATTATTGTCTCATCGAGCGATGAAAGTAAAACATGTTTTTCGCCGCCGAATTTTTGAATCGGGCAAACCAACAGTCCATGATACTTCCGTGTGTTACATCCGTTTATGGTTGTACTGATGTAAGCACCTGCCCTGTTCGACCTTAATATCTCCTTGTTTAAAGAGTATTCAAGATTGATCAATTGTTCCTTATCAAACCTAAGGTAACTCATATTCCGGTAAATTTAAGGTGAAGTTTTGGTGTAGTTAGAGATTAGTTCGTAATGACAGTAACAAATTTAAAACTTCTGATTAATTATTTTTCATTTCGTTATTAATTTCATTTAATTCTGCGATAAAAAACTCTTTTTCTAACGTTAAGTTTATGTACGGAAATTCTCCGGCAATTTGATCTATCTGCTGGAGAGTTAATTCGATAAAATTTTTGAATTCCGGAGTATTTCGGTGAATAGGTCGATGTTTCTTTGCCAGTAAAATTTTATTTACACGGTTCGCCATTTCCCTGCTTTTTCGGTCGATGAGCCGCTCGCTGAAATTCTCCCAAATATGTGCAACAGCAACATCAGTTAAATGAATCATATCTTCGGCATAAAAACGATAGTCACGCAGTTCGTCCATTACAATTTCATAGGCAGGAAAATATGCCAGGTTTTGTCCGTTGTATTTCCTGATCATTTCGTCAATTGCAAGGATCAACGCTGCTTTGCTTCGCTGATTTTCAACAGCGCCGTCAGCCCAATGCCTGATCGGACTTACAGTAAAAACTATTTTTATTCCAGGATTGAGTTTTCTTATTCGTTCAAGTACGGGGCTAAATATTTCAACTATTTCATCCACCGACAATCGAACTTTCTCAAACTCCTTTGCCGGAATCTTATGACAGTTTGATACTGTTTGTCCTGTTTTTTTGTAATTGTAAATCCAGGCTGTTCCAAAGGTCAGGAAAAGAAAATCGGCATTTAGTAAATATGCAGCCGATGAATTTATTCTTTCGTTAATTTTTCGAACTGCTTCTTCAGGTTTTGTCGATGAAAATCTTCCGTGATGGTAAAAACTGTGCCACAGTCCATCGGCTTCAATTAAATCCGTTTCAGTAAACATTCTTTTGCCCAGCAAAATCTGAATTGCATTGGCCACTGAAACCGGGTTGTATAAAATTCCAAACGGATTAATATCAACATCGTAGTCAAGTTCGGCCATTCTGTTTCCTACATTTTCGGTAAAACAGGAACCGATGAACATGTTCTTTCTGGCATAACCAGTTTGCCAATGATAGTTAGGAATATCAACCTCAGTTTGAAATTTCGCCTTTTTCATTTACCGTACTTTTGGGAAATCGATTTTTTTCAATACCATCGCTGTACGCGCAGGCAAATACAATTTCAGGAAATGCTGGCTTGTAATTCCCCCACTTGGCATGGTGTAATAACTTATATCTTCATCCACGAGATCTTGTCCGCCAAACCGGCCGGAATCAGTATTTAACACAATCTTGTATTTCCCCGGTCCCAGTGGAATTCCATAATCGGTAAACGATTGTGACGGATTAAAATTAAATACAAACAAAAATAATCCGCGATGAAAAGCCATTACTTTATCTGGTTTGTTTTCCATCACAAAATCTACCGATGGAATTGTCAGTAATTTATGTTCGTTGATAAAATGAATCATTTCCCGATCGAAATCATACAACCAGTGAAATTTTAGTTCCGGGTCTTCCGAAATACTCCAAATCCTCCGGCAATGTTGATACGACCAACCATTTCCTTCCCGTGGAAAATCGATCCATTCCGGATGCCCAAATTCATTGCCCATAAAATTGAGATAAGCACCTCCGGCGGCTCCGGCAGTAGCAAGACGAATCATTTTGTGCAAAGCAATTCCCCGATCGACAATTAGATTCGGCTGATCTTTTCGCATGCTGAAATACATTTCCTTATCGATCAGCCTGAAAATTATAGTCTTATCACCAACCAGTGCCTGATCATGCGATTCAGCATAACTCACCACTTTTTCATCAAGTCTCTTCGAAGTTAGCTGGTGAAAAATATCACCAACATCCCAGTCGTTATCCGATTTTTCCTTGATTATTTTTATCCAGAAATCGGGTACTCCCATTGCCATTCGGTAATCGAAACCCATGCCTCCCTGATCCACAGAAACTGCCAAACTAGGCATACCACTCATATCTTCAGCAATGGCTATTGAGTTTGGATTCACTTGTTTGATAAGTTTATTTGCCAGTCGGAAATAAGTTGTTGCTTCATGGTCAACATTTAAACTGAAATAATCGTCGTAGCTTGTAAAAGCTTTTCCCAGTCCATGATCAAAATAAAACATGCTTGTCACCCCGTCGAACCGGAAACCATCAAACTTAAATTCTTCTAGCCAGTATTTTATATTGGAAAGCAGAAAATGCAGAACTTCATTTTTCCCGTAATTAAAACAATAGGAATCCCACTGTTTGTGTTCACCTCTTTCTCCTTCATGAAAAAACTGGAATCGTGTTCCGTCATAATTTCCAAGGCCTTCTATTTCATTTTTTACAGCATGCGAATGAACCAGGTCTATCATAACAGACATTCCCATTCCGTGTGCTTCATCGATAAGCTGTTTCAACTCATCAGGTGTTCCAAATCTTGATGACGGCGCAAAAAAACTGGAGACGTGATACCCAAAACTTCCATAATACGGATGTTCAGGAATGGCCATTAATTGAATTGTATTATATCCGTTTTCTTTAATCCGCGGAAGCATTTCAACCCGAAACTCATTATAAGTGTGAACCCGTTCTTCTTCGCCAGCCATTCCAATATGTGCTTCGTAAATTAGCGGAGGTTCGCCTGACGGTTTAAAATTCGGGTGCTTCCATTTGTACGGATGATCAGGAGCCCAAACCTGTGCATTAAAAATGTTAGTTTCGTTATCCTGAACAACATAATTTGCCCATGCAGGGATTCGCTTTCCGAAATTCACTGCCCAGTGAATTGAAAGCGCATATAAATCACCGTGGTGCAACATTTGATCCTCAAGTTTCAATTCCCAAACGCCGTGTTCTTGTCTTTTGAATTCAAACGGTTTTTGTTCCTGCCACTGATTAAATGTCCCGATAAGATAAATATGAGTGGCATTGGGTGCCCATTCGCGGATCACCCATCCCTCGGAAGTTTTATGCAATCCAAAAAAGAGATATCCGGAAGCAAAATCATAAAGCGACCCTTCTTTTGTGAGCTCTTTTTCTTTGTCCTCAGATTCCTGAATACGTCTTTCAATAATTTCGGTATATGGTTTTAGCCATGGATCATTCTGAACAATGACTGGAATATTTTTATTCATTGAATTGTTTTTTATAAAGATAAAGAATCAAGCCCGAATTCCCATTCAAACTTTAAAAAGAGAATAAATATCAGCGATAAATTTTAGCAGGGGAACAAACGCTTATTCATAGATGAATTCAATATTGTCAACCCAAAGTACGGTTTTCGGTGAGCCAACATACTGAACACCTTCGTAACTTGAAGTAAAATACATGATCATGTGTGTTGGTGTATCGTCGGGGGTACCCCAGCCTGTTTCAATCAAAGGAACCAAAACTCCTTTTGAATTTTTAACCCAAACTTCACCAACGCCGGGAATTAATCCCATTATCTTAGGATCATAATATGATTCTTTGGTAATATCGCCATAAACCAGTGGAAATTCGGCTCCGTTTATCCAGTCTTTTTGAGTTCCGGTAAAAAACTGACGTGTTCCACCAATACGTTTGGCAAATACATTACCATCTTTATCTTCCCAGCGTTTTTGCAGAATAACACAAAATTCAGCTTTATCAGTCCCAGAAACGGGCTCCTGCCGGTAAACAGCTTTCACTCTCTGATCTCCAACCGAATATTTATAATCGAATTTTACTGCTTTTGGTTTTAATGTAAAAGGTATTCCCTGGCTTACATTTTTTATGGGGTCTTTTAATCCGTGAACTGGCTCAATCATTTCTCCTACAAATAGTGTCCCGGCTACCAGCACCTCAACTTTTAAACCAACAATATTATCTTTTCTTATCCTTGTTTCCAGCCGGGCACAATATCCGTCGCCTCGTTTCTCGGGATAAACCCGGGTAGTACCAATGTCAAGTACCATTTTTGAGTAGATATTGGTTGTGGTCCATGGCGATTTTTCATCTTTTAACCGGTAATTAAATACATCGGCATTTTTGTCCACCTGACCAACTTCGAAAAGACTCACCGTGGTATCGCTCAAAAGAAATGATTCTTTCACTTTTCTTGCGTACCAGGAATCAAGCGATGAATAATTCAATTGTCCGTTATTGTCAACGAAACCGTTGGCTTTTATTTGTGCTGATGATATTTTCCAGGTACCTAAAAATAAAACGAGCAAAAGCAACACTTGTATTGAATTCAATTGAATCAGGCGATTAATTTTCCGGTACATATTCATTACATAAAACAGTAAAAAGACGCGCAAATTTAACTGAATTATGTTCCGTACACATTAAAATTCTCATTTTCTTTCTGCATCTGCTAAGTACATACCTTTGTTTAATTTGAAAAATCTTTGAAACTTTTCAGCTTTTTGTTTTGTTTCCTTTCAAAACAAACAGAACAGCATGAAAAAAACCGGTTTTACTACTACATCGTTAAATGTTCCGTATGCTAAAATAGATCCTCATCACGCACTACAAATGCCAATATATGAAGCAGTTGCTTTTGAATTTGACACAGCTGAACAGTTTGAAGCCAATTTTAAAGGTGAATATCTGGCACATGTTTATTCCAGATCTTCTAATCCAACGGTGGAATACTTCGAACTAAAATTAAAAGCACTCACTGAAAGTTTTGCCGTGCTTGCTGTAAGTTCAGGAATGGCTGCAATTTCCAATACAATTTTAACAGTAACAAAAAGTGGTGAAAATATCATTTCAGGGAAACAATTGTTTGGACACACGCTCTCTCTTTTTCAGCAAACATTGCATGAACTGGACATTGAAACCCGCTTTTCAGAACTCAAATCAGAAAGTGAAATTGAATCTTTGATTGACAAAAATACACGTGCTATTTATTTTGAAACAGTAACCAATCCACAACTTGAAATTGCTGATATTGGAATGCTTGCAAGAGTAGCAAAAAAACATCATCTGTTGCTCATTGCTGACAGCACCATTACGCCTCCCAATGTTTTCAATGCCGGTAAGCTTGGTGTGAATGTTGAAGTTGTTTCAGCAACAAAATACATTTCAGGCGGAGCTACTACTTTTGGCGGCGTTATTATAGATCATGGAAATTACGACTGGACAAAGAATCCGAATCTCAAATCTTATTCAGAAAAATTTGGACAAAAAGCATTTTTAGCCAAACTCAGAAAAAACATCTACCGAAATACCGGCGGGAGCATGACACCTCACGCAGCGAATTATATGATTCAAGGGCTCGATATTTTGGAACTCCGCGTAGAAAAGTGTTACCAAAACTGTCAGATTATCGGGGATTTTCTTGAAAATAATCCAAAAGTTAAAAGAGTCAGCTACCCGGGGTTGAAATCTGACCCGGGATTTGAGATGGCAAAAAAATATTTTTCTGGTGTTCCGGGAACGATCATGTCTTTTGATCTGGAATCAAAAGCTGCTTGTTTTGAATTTATGAACCGGTTGAAAATCATTCGTAGAGCAACCAATTTAAACGATAACAAAACGCTGATCATTCATCCACACTCTACTATTTATGCTGAATTCTCTGAAAAAGAGCGAAAAGATGCCGGGATCCGTGATACAATGATGCGACTCTCCATTGGTATCGAAAATGTGGAAGACTTAATAAAAGATATGAAACAGGCTTTAACGTAGTTTCACTAAAATTTAAGGTGTCACTTCAAATGACGAAGTTCCAAGACATATTTTACCATCATTGGAAACACCTTCTACCAAAATAAAATATTCTCCCGGAGAGTCGGAACTAAAGAAAGAAACTTTTGCCAAACCTTTTTGGGTAATAACCTGTGGATCCCAATATAATGTTGTTCGGTAATCAGGCCTTTTATCTTCAACATTATCAGGCGTGTATTTAGGCGAATAAAATTGCCTGGAGCTCGCATATCCTGTAATTTTCTTTTCAATAATTCCCCGCGACATTTGGTTAGGATCGCCCTGTTTACCATGACGGGTATAAATAGCAATTACTCCATTGGCGCCTTTAGTGCCAAATACAGCCAGGTTTTGAGGCGATTTTAAAATCTCAATTTTTTCTACGTCGTGAATTGGTATTGATTTTACAATTTGGATCATCTGTTCTTCAGCTTTTGAAACATCATCTTCGAAAGAATTATTCAGCCCTACATCATTAGGTAAATTAAAATTGTGCGTGGCAACAAGTGGAACTCCATCAATTAAAAACAGCGGAGTTGAATAATTACCGTATGCACTGGTGCCGCGGATTATGACTTTTTCACCGTTAATGTCCACACCAGAAACTTTCCCTACCATATAATCGATTACATTTCCAAATGATTTTTCATCCTCATCTATCTTCAGCACAAAATCAGGAGAATTGTATAAACTGAAATGAGAATCTAAATTTAATTCATTTACAGATTTATTCTCTTTTTTTGAATGTAAATACTTCTCTCTGTAAAACTTCCGATCAGCCAAATAACCTTCATATTTTAATGCCGATAACTGTTCAGGTATTATCGTTTTATCATTTAATGCCAAATATTGGGCATTCGCTTCTTTGGTTGAAGGGAAAAACGGCTCAACAGAAATATCCGTGTTCATATTTCCATTTTCAGCTTTTGCCTGAACATATATAGAAGCTGTATCATTAAACAGCAATCCCTTAAATTTGAAATGTCCTTTTTCATCCGTATTTCGGGTTAGGAATGCCATTTCAGTATCTTTGTGAATTATCAGTGTAATTTCGCCGTTTCGGACAGGCGATTCGGTTAGCGGGTTAACTGCAACTCCTGATAAATTAAGACCGGCAGTTTGTTTATATGTCACCGAATCTCTTTTTGCCGGCGCATCATTCCACAAGTAGCTGCTCCAGCCATTAGTAAGCATTACTAACCTTAATTTTGCTTCTGAACTTATTTCATTATCGACAAACAAGTCGGCAGAAGACTCCACAAACCCTTTAATTTCAGAATTGATTAAGAACTGTGACAGGATATTTTTCGTAACACCATTTTCAGGAAATGCCTCTTTATTTACAACTGTAACAGAAAGATTAGAAAAATCCTCTGGCCCGGTATATTTCTTATCAGCAATCGAAACTTTAATATCAGAGCGTTTATTATACTTCAGCATATCAGTTTCAACTACCAGATTATTCATTTCAAGAGGTCTTTCAAACAATAATCGTTCAGATACCGGTTTTAAATTCTTATCAAGCAAAACCAACCTGTTTATACCGGCTTTTAGCATACTGTTTTCAAATTTCAGAAGTTTGTTCATTCCTTCCATTTGAAAATCCTGATAAAAAAGTACTTCTCCCCGATACATATTTACCAGATAAAATGTTTTGCCTGCAACTTTTTCAGTATTGCTTATTACATTTACAATTACTTCCTTACTTGTGTGGTTTACCAACTGGATTTTAATACCTGCCTCAACAGGTTTAAAACTATATTTGAAAGACGGAAAGCCACTGATCTGAATGTCGTATGTCTTACCCGGAACTGGCGTTAGGAAAAAAAGTCCCATTCCTTTATAATCTGTCGAAAAAGAAGTGATGGTAGCTCCATTCTCATCTTTAATTATTCCACGGGAATTAACCCCGTATCCTTCACGGCTTATGGCCTTAAAGGCCACTAAATTTGTTACATTCTCGAGTAAAATTCCTCCCTCAGGTAAAAATGCCACATCAGCAACCATGTTCTCTTCGCGGCTACGATACCTGGCAGTTCGTGTCAGCCCCGATTTCCGGGCAATGGAAAGTTGTTTATAAAAATGAACGTTGGAGCTGAAATTCAGCAAATAATTGGTAAATGCATGTAACACGAAATTACCCGGTTTAATGGTATCAGGAAGATAAAAACTACCAAAAGCCTGACCATTTACAGACAACAAAACCGACTGAACAACAGGTGTCCTTTTGTCATCAACCAATTCGACATAAATATTTTCAGGACTGGGAATCAACCGTCCTGAATGGCTATCAATTAAATAGATTTTATACCAAAGTGTATCCCCCTGAAAATAATATTCTGCATCGGTGTGGACATAAATTTTTTCTACCGGTACTTTTTCGTTTTCTGTAATCCAGTTCTCCATGTCCTGGGAAAAAGCATTAAAAAAACCAATTAACAACGATAGTATTAAGGTTATAAAACGGGTTGTCATGATATAGCTGCTTTTAAGGAAATCTTGTTTCCTGTCCTGAAAGATACCTATTTTTCAGACAAACAGCAGCACTTATGCCCTTAATAATGTTGTCTCAAAAAATCAAAAAGATGATTAATTCTCTCCACTTTTGTGTCATCAGATTTGGCTTCTGAAACGTGATCAGTCCAGAATTTCTTTGCAGAATAGGGCATTTTTCGAAATTTCTTCTCCATTTCACGATCATTCTCCAATAACCACTGCAAATATTCAGGAACATCGATCTTTTTTGGAGACTCGTCTTTTTCTACCGTAATTAGAACTGTATCTCCTTCTTCCTTGCCGATTTCTTCACGTATTACCTTTTTAACATGTAGCCAGTGTTTCCCTTTCCCTCCAGGCAGTAAGCTCATTTCATACGGGAAATTATCAATGGTAACTTTCACTCTGACTGCCTTTCTGGTAGCAAATTCAGCTACACCATCAAAAGGAAAATCAACATAAATATAGTTTTGAGATCCCTTTAAAAGAATGGTTTTATATTCAAATTTCTTTGCCATCCTGATTAACGCGAATAAAGTCAAGGTTACGTTTCAGCCCTGCGAAACCAGTCCTTTTAACCGCTGATTTTCGAAACAGCTCATTAAAAAGCGGTTTTTCCATTGTCATCCAGTCTTCGCGAGATAACTTAAGCAACTTTTGTGAAGGAGAAAATGTTGATTCATTGTGTGGTTCCGATTTGAGATTCCAGGGACAAACATCCTGACAAATATCGCAACCAAAAACCCGGTTTTCAAATTTACCTTTGAGTTCTTTGTCCAGTTCACCTTTTAATTCTATGGTTTGATATGAAATACATTTACGGGCATCGATAACACGATCAGCTACAATGGCTTTTGTTGGGCAGGCATCAATACAACTTGTGCATTTCCCGCAATGATTTGTCACTAATTTTGGATTGTCGTATGGTAATTCAACATCCAGAATTAACTCCCCGATAAAAAAGAAACTACCTTGTTCTACACTAATGAGATTACTGTTTTTACCGATCCACCCCAGCCCGGCATGTTTTGCCCAGGCCCGCTCCAGTAACGGTGCCGAATCGACAAATGGTCGCCCGTTGCAAGGCTGAATTTTAGTTTGAATAAAATGCAACAGTTTTTTCAACTTGTCTTTTAGCACAAAATGATAATCGGTTCCGTAAGCGTATTTCGACAAAACAGGTGCAAACTGATCTTTTTGCTTTTCCGATGGATAATAATTCTGTAGAACAACAATAATGGTTTTGGCATTTTCAAATAACAATTCCGGATTAAATCGTTTTAGAACGTTTCGCTCCATGTAGCTCATTTCACCATGCATTCCCGCTTTCATCCACTGATTGTAAGGTTGTATTTCTTCGGTAAGCTCCTGTACCGGAAGAATAACGCAACCATTTAATCCAAGATCTTTTGCTGTGGATTTTATAAATTCAGATATATTCCCCGGGTTTTGCATCGTTTAAAAATACAAACTTTAGCTGTTGACGGCAACTCATAAAAAAACCTGTCTTTAAAACAGGTTTTCATTCATTCAACAAGATTTATTATTTCTTCTTCTTTTTCATTAAAAAGAAAACTACTACCGCAACTATTATAACAGCTACTATAATAATGATCGCGATATTTCCTGATGATGACTTCTCTGCTCCTTCAGCCACATTTTGTTGCATATACGAACTATCCTGAACATTCAGGTTGTCAATATAAGTTCCTTCATCTTGTGCCATCAGCAGATAGGGAAAACTCAACATAAATGAAATAGCAATCGCAGTTAGTCTTTTAATCTTTTTCATTTCAATACTTTTTTAATGGTTATTCTTTATTTAATTTTTCGTTTACTGCTTCCAAAAGCGGATTTGCATTTTCATATCTCGGGTTAACTGCAAACAAATTATTCAACACTTCTTTGGCCCTGTTATAGTTACCCTTTGTAAACCATTGTTGGGCCTCAAGCAAATAAAACGTTTCGTAATGCGGGTAAATTTCCCTTCCTTGCTGCAAATATCTGTTAAAACTTTCAAAATCATCTTCTTTCAATGAAATTTTTGCCAGTTGAGCAAATAACCAAACATTGTTTTGATCTGTTTTTACAGCTCTATTAAGCAGAATTTTTGCTTCTTCCAAATTATTCTCTTTTAATTTTGAGATTCCATCATAATCCAATTTATCAGTGCGTTTCACAATTACTACCAACGGATTTCCTAAATGATAGAATATCTTCTCGATTTGAGCCGGTTTCCATTTTCCGCTTTTCAATAAATCAGGCGGAATATAATTAATTCCGAACAAGCCATAGTCCCAGTCTTTATTACTACGCTCAAAATATGGTGTATAACAAAACTTAATGTTCGGATGTGAATTGAAATAATTAGAAAGATTACAGTTGGAAGCCACGGTTACATTTCTGTTGCCAATTTCAGCAATGATTTCTTCGGATGATTTTTTAATTCCATGGAAATAATAATCGTACTCATAATTCGACCATGCCTTTTTATTTCCTCCCGAAATCTGATTGAAATAAATATAATCTGCCGGAAATGTTTTAGCCTGATGAATTAACGGAAAAACCATCAACGCAAAAAAAAAGTTGCGCTCACTGCTTTTATTGCAGCTGACTTTTTTAACTGTAAAATGCGAAATATTCCCAATGATGAAAGTACAGCCAAAACCGGCATAACAAACAGTATTTGACGAACTCCGCTATATAAATTCGAATTGATTGCAATTACATAAACAATTGGAAACAACAAGGTAAAAAGCAAAAAGCCTTGCTGCCACTTTTTCTCCTTCTGTCCCATGTTTTTTCTGAAAAAGAAAAAAATGAATACGAGAAAGCCCATCATCAAAAATTCGGGTGTTGAGATCAGTAGCCATTTTGGCAAATAATACCAGGGTAAATCTGTACTCCACATAAATCCGCCATCAAATACCTGGCGAATACTCACCTTGTAATGTTCCATTACCTGCAAACTTTCGAGTGGATTACTCCAAACATCCTGCAAGGCAAAGGGCCAGAATAATAATCCTCCGAAATATCCGATAATGAGAATTATTATTCCCTGGCCCAGAACCTCAACAAGACAAAGTTTAGTTGAAACGATATGTTTAAGTAAAAAAGGCTTCAAAATGAACGTAAAGAGTAAGGCAACTCCGAGGTACCCAAAAAGAATAAATCCACCTACCCGCACAGAAACTGTAAATGCAATGGCAATTCCAAGTCCAATTACCGTTTTCCAACGCGGTTTTGGCAATTCCTTTAAATAGCGAATTATCATATAAACTCCTGCCAGATAACCTGTTGCAAAAGGAATATCTTTCAGGTTTCCAAATGCCTGTCCAAATAATCGCGGGGTTAGTAAAACTGAAATTACTGTTAGTGTCGAAACCCAGTATGAACCTGAAATCTCATATCCTAAAAGTCCTGCAAACAGCAGTAACAGAAAGAAAAAAACTGCTCCTGTATAATGACGTACCAGAAATTCATTCTGAACATGAAATACCCGGTTTATCAAGGCTGTCAAATTATCTACAGACTGTCCATAATATTTTAAATTCGTTCCCGGAGTATTTAAACTCGAAACATCTTTACCTCCGGTAAAATACCAGTTTACTACTTTTTTTGCCTGAGGGTAATGCAATTGTTCATCTACATTTACTGCGGCTTTCGGAGCCAGAAATACCATTACTATTGCTGCAAGAATCATGGCAGCAACAAAGGCATTTCGCGCAGTTAATATGTGAACGAATCTATTCATAAATATCTTTAATAAAATATACCGGACGGTTTTGTACCTCTTTAAAAATGCGGTAAATATATTCACCGATAAGTCCCATAAAAGTCAGCTGAACTGATCCAAAAAAGCTAACTGCCAGAAACATCGATGACCAACCGATTGGGGCAAATCCCAAAAATTTTGAAACAAGTGTATATACAATTGCTCCGAAAAAAATTATAATCCCCAACAATCCGAAAAACAAACATGCTTTAATCGGCCATTTGGAAAAAGAATAAATAGCATCAGCAGCCATGGCAAACAGCTTTCTACGGCTCATTTTGGCTTTGCCTTTTAAACGATCCGGCCGGTCGAAAACAATGAATTCATGTTTAAACCCGATAAAATTCCGGATACCGGGAACATATCTGTTTCTTTCAGTAAACCGCAGAATGGCTTTGTGTGCCTTTAGATTTAAAATGCAAAAATTCCCTGCATTTGCCACCTGGTCACCTTCAGTAACGCGACTAAAAATGCGATGGAAAATATTGGTGTAAATTCTCCGGAAAAGTTTTTCATTGCGTTGCTCGCGGACTGCTGTAACAATATCAGCATCGGTTTCTTTTATCTTTTTGAAAAGTACCGGAATCAGTTCAGGCGGATCCTGAAAATCGCCGTCCATCATTACTACAAAATCACCTTTTGCATATTCCAGTCCGGCTGTTAACGCCGCCTGTAATCCAAAATTCCTTGAAAGTGATATTATTCTCAATTGTGGATTTTTTTCTCTGAAATCCAGCAATTGTGGAAGAGTAGAGTCTGTACTTCCATCGTCAACACATACCAGTTCAAAGTCTTCACCTGTATTATTTAGCTGATGGAAAGTTTCTTCCAGTAGCTTTGCAACCAGATTCCCTTCATTTAATAACGGTATGACGACTGAAATCATAAATCTTATGCTTTATGTTGAGTTCCCGGTATCGGAACCGGAAATTTCATGTCAACCGGACCTAATTCATAAACAGTTGGCCCAAGTCTTTCCGTAGAATTCATCATATCTTCCCAGGTCACTTTTTGTCCTGTATATGCCGCCGTACGCCCCATAATCGCCGTTAATGTGGACACTGCTGTTCGTTCGGCTTCAACAACCGGAGTATTTGTTCTGATTGCAGTAACAAGGTGAATGTGTTCCTCAACGTAAGGAGAAATCGCTACCACCTCTGTTGAACGGCCGTCTTTGTTTTTAGGATATTCATATTGCCATTTTATGCTTCCGTCAAGGTTGTAAATGGTGTTTTTACAATTTGTGTAGCCTTCTGTTCCTATGATATGTTCTCCCAAAGTATTGGCACAATTATCAATCTGGCGCGACATACTGTGTGAATAGACGCCATTCCCATAATCGAAATCGATGCTAAAGAAATCGTACTGATCTCCGGTTAACCTTCTGGCACGTCCACCAAATCCAATTGCTTCAACCGGATGTTTGCCCATAAACCAGTTTATAACATCGATATTATGAACATGCGTGTCGAGAATATGGTCGCCACACAACCAGCAGAAGTTGTTCCAGTTGCGGATCATATATTCCATATCACTCCATCCTTCTTCTCGGGTACGGAACCACACATGTGACTGAAGCCACCAGGCTTTTGCACTTACCAGATCACCAATAGTCCCTGAAGCAATCTGCTTATATGTTTCTACATAATCACGCTGATGCCGCCGTTGCGTGCCGGTTATTACTGTCAGCCCCATGTTTTCGGCTTTTTTTGCTGTCGCCATTATCCGGCGTGCACCAACAGGATCAACACAGGCTGGCTTTTCCATAAAAACATTTTTTTTAGCCTGTACACATGCATCTAAATGTTCCGGGCGAAAATGTGGCGGAGTTGCAAGAATTACAATATCCAGATCAACATTGAGTAAATCCTTATAAGCATCGAAACCCCAAAAGCAATTTTTCTCAGGAACTTCAACCCGTTGTTTATTTAGTTTATTTCTGCAATCCCAAACTTTATCTTCAAAAACATCCGCCAGAGCTATCAATTCCAAGTCATTCCCTGCTGCAAGAAAGTTAAGTGCAGCACCTGTGCCACGGTTTCCACAGCCAACCAGGCCAGCTCTTAGTTTTTTCCCGTCAGGTGCCTTATCCAGTAACGGAGGAAATACATAATCAACCGTTTTCGATTTCGACTGGCAGGAACTCAGAGCTTGTATGCCTACTACACCGGCAGCACCGATTAAAGCAGCTTTACCCATAAAATTCCTGCGTGATAGTTGATTTTTCTCCATGATATTTTAGTTTTTATTTTTTTCTGATTTAAAATCATCGGTATGGTATTCACAAACCACCCGGAAACCCACATTTTTTGAATCGGAATACCACCAAATACTTTTGGGTATTTGCGGGTCGGTCACCAGCCAATCAGTTGTATGCGTGAAATCACGACGCCCTACACGCAAATCTTTCGCCGAATTGTTATAAGCACCGCCTCTAACGACATGTTCTTCTCCGGTACGTGGTCCCCTGGGATTCTTAATCACTCCTTTAGGGTATTTCGAATAAACTGTCGGGTCATAATAATCGAGACAGAACTCCGCCACGTTTCCTAGCATATTTTTTAATCCAAACTCATTGGGTTTGACCATGGATGGTTCCTGAGTTTTGTTCGGACTGTTCTCCCGATAAATTGCATAACTGTTAATGATTGTAGTATCGGGTCCAAACAATTTGTGCCAAATTCCTTCCGATTCATAATCTTTTGGAGAGCCTTTGAAAAAGTACGGTGTATTTGTACCAGCCCGTGCAGCATACTCCCACTCTGCTTCGGTGGGTAAACTGTATTTTTTCCCTGTCACACTGCTAAGCCACCGGCAATAAGTTTCTGCACCGTGAAAACTCATTGTTATTGCGGGTCTTGTTCCTGCTCCCCACCCCTGATCAGGTGCTCCCCAAGATGGAGTCGGACCGGAAATACCATCTACTTCTTCATCCTTTTCAACGGCTTCTTTTCTTCCCTGGGAACCCGTCGCTCTTAAAAATGTCCAATATTCATTCCAGGTAACTTCAACCTCTGCAATCCAGAAACTATCTACTTCTACTTCCCTTACCGGTCCTTCATCAGCTCTGTGATAAGGTTCATTTGTCGGTGTTCCCATTTTGAATTTTCCGCCCGGAATAGCAACCATTTTAAAAGACACAGGAGTCCCCGGAATTTTTTCATCATAACTTGAGAAACTCTTAACATTTGCAGGTTCTTTAAATATTTCCCGGTTGCCTGTAACTAATTCTTCGTCCATTGCCAAACCCTTTTCTCCGCGATAATGCCCCATTTCATTGTGGCATTGAAGGCAACTGGATTTTTCAGTATTTCTTAAATATTTAAGATGTGCTTCTTCGCCAAGAACATTTAAAGTTGAAGGGAACATATTGGTATGGCACTTTTTACAACCATCCTCATATACAAATCTTTTTGCAGCCTCACGACTTCTTTTCTCCGCCCAATCGATCTCTTCAGTATCCTTGGTCATAAAAACATAAAAGTCATGAAATCCGTGATAAGCCTTTCTGGTAATAAATTTTACAGGTTCATTTTCCGGAGGCAAATGACATTCAACACACTTAACTGATATTCCGCTTCGTGTATTGTTATGCACAGAAAGTTTCCATGTTGCATCGGCGTGAGGATGAACATGGCATGAAGCACAAAATTCATCGGTTGAAGTATATTTAATTGTTTTATTTGCCAGTGATAAGAAAAGAATTGCAGTCAAAGCGCCCGCAACAAAAATCAGATAGTGTTTTCGTTTGATCGTTTTATCAGTCATCCCTGAATATCTTTCGTACAATTATAATCTTTGGAAATTAGCTGCATCTTAACCAAACGCCGAACTGCAACTTAACTAACTCTTAATTTTGTCTTAATTAATTAATGAACTTACTGAATAAAAACACTTTAATATTTCTAAAAATATTTTATTTTTGTTACTGATTTTTCGAAAGAGATCCTTTTTGATAAAAAAATAATAGAAAATTAAGGGTTATTATATAATTAATTTACCTCGTTAATGAAACGACTAAATAGATTTTTTACCGTATTTTTTCTCCTGTTATTATCGGCAAACTTTTTTGCAAATGCTAAAGACATTTCAGATAATACTTTTTTAATTGGAGATATTACCGATCAGGATTTTGGTAATAAGTCACTCTGGAATTTTCTTAGAAACGAGAATATGGTCGGCATTCATGTTCAGATAAAAGCTTTCAAAAACGATGTTTTTATTAAGAACTCCTCCCGGAAGTTCAACTCACTTTTAGATACAATTCATACGCTTGTTCAAAGTGATCCATCCAAAATTGTTCCTGTTTTCCTGGAATATGATGATGACGTTCTTCTGCTTGATTCAATTATTAACGAGTCAAAATTATCGCCTTTTATTTTTTACCTACCCCGCGGAGAAACCTGGCCGTCGATAGAATATCTCGTTCAGGCTAACCGAAGAATTGTCTTTTTTGTCAGTGGAAATTATAAAAATCAAAGCCGGATTTTGCATGACCTTAAAAATTATTCGTTACAAATTAGAGCCGACAAAACGGTTGGTAATACTTCAATTTTAAGTAATAACTCAAACATTAACCTGGAACTCTTTATTATCAGGAACTTTGAGAAATTACCGGTAGATCGTCAGGGACAGAATAACAAAAGTATGATTCCTGACTATATTAATTACCTATTGGAGAATTGGAAGAAATACGGGAAAAAACCCAACTTCATTTTTGTTGGAAAAGAGATTCAGGATTTCGATTTTGTGGACGATCAACTAAATTCTTTTCCGTGGATAAAAGGAACCATCAAATTTTCCGGGAAAAACCTGGAAAGAGTTTACTGGAAAAATCCGGATGTGTTAATTACAGGTGGGAAATTTAGTTTCCCATACCGGGGTGGGGAGGAAATAATTCTCTCTCCTTTTGCTCCAGGCTATAAAATGACACCGGAACAGATAATTGTAACAGGAGAAATGGCGATCCCGGAAAGCTATTCAATTATAGCATCTCCAATGGAACTTGGCGAGGAAATGACAAGCAACTTCAATTTCGATGGAGCTATAATTAACTCGCTACAACCCAATCAGACTTTTAAAGGTGAGAATTATTCATTTATCCAGGATATCGACCGTGGTGAAGTTTTGAGACTTCCTGAAAATGCAAGTATTAACTTAGGCAATCCTGATATTTATGGCTTACGAAATAGCAGCTTCACGGTGAGTTGCTTTGTAAAGTTCACTGAAATTCTTGAGTTTGGGGATAATGCTGTTCTTGGTAACTATGAAAGCGGTTATCGCCGGGGCCTTCATCTGATTCTTCGTTCCGGACATCCTTATTTTGGATTGTGGTCCAACGATTTTGTTTCGGACCAGGTATTAGAACCCAATATCTGGTATCACCTTACATGGCGATATATTATTGAAACAGGAGAGCAAGCCATCTTCCTGAATGGTCAGTTTATTGGAGGGTCCGATGGTCATCCACCTTATTCCGGTACCGGTGATATTCACCTGGGAAGTGCTTTGTCATCAGGAGCCAGCCTCCGTGGTTATATTGATGATTTAAATACCTGGGACCGTCCGTTAGGAAATGATGAAATCAACCGGCTTTCACTCGATGAAGAAATAAAGCCTGCCACGACAGATCAAAAATCTGAAATAACCGGTGGACCATTAAACTTTAACCGAATACTTTTAGCTGGCGGAGTTGTATTGCTTCTGATGGTGGTTGTCCTTCTTTTTTGGTTCCGAAAAAAGAAAATCATATTGAACGAAGAAGTTCCTGCAATGCCTGATAAGAATCGGATTTCACTCTTTGGCGAGTTCAAAGCAATAGATAAAAATGGCCGAGTTGTAACTGATATGTTTACTCCAAAAGTGAGAGAGCTTTTTCTGTTTACACTGATCCGTACTTTAGCCAACGGAATCGGTGCGGAAGTTTCAGAAATAGATGAAAAACTATGGCCCGGCATTTCGTCCCGGAAAGCAGCGAATAACAGAGCAGTAACCCTTAACAAACTGAGAAAAATTTTGCTGGAATTTGAAGGAGTTGAAATTGTATCGGGAAACGGAACCCTTGTTATAGCAACAGTAGAACCGTTTTTTTGTGATTACATTGAAACATACAACCTTTGCCAAATACCGCAGCAGGGAATGTCGAAACAACAGCTTAATCTCTTCTTTAACCGGGTAAAAAGAGGCAGGTTTCTTAAAGGGATGGACTGGGTATGGCTTGACGACATTCGCGGGTTTATTGGAAACCAGGTAATTGACAACCTGTTAAAACTGGCATCGATTTATAAACAGGAAGGAAATCTTAAACAAATCGAGAAAGTAGCTCAACGAATTCTGGAATATGATGATTTAAATGAAGAAGCTGTTTATCTGCAGGTTTGGGCACTCCAAAAAGCAAACAACCTGCACCTGGCAAAATTTAATTTTAATTCGTTTGTAAAAAAATATGAGCAAAGTTTGGGTGAACCATTTTCAATGAGCTTTTCTCAATTCAATCATCATTTTGAAAACCTTGTATAAGCTTTTTGTCAGGATACTTCATCGACACTTTTTTTAAGAAAATCGCGGGTATAATAATCCTGATCAACAATTTTCCTGTTCCAAACCACTATATCCAGGTCGATACAACGTGGACCGAATCTGGGCTGAGATCGGTCGCGTCCCATTTGGTCTTCAATTTTTTTAAGCATCTCTTTCAAAGATTCTTCAGACAAAGGTGTATGAACCTTTACAGCGCCATTTGTAAAATCAGACTGGTTTTTTATTCCAACAGGTTTAGTTTTTAAAAATGATGAAATCCGGATTACCTCAACTTTTTGTTCCAACAGCTCAAGCATTTTGGGAACATTCTTGTCCGCCTCAATGTTGGAACCAATTCCTATTATGCATTCATTCATCGTGATGCCTCCATTTGCAAAGAAACAGACTCGGCGAACCTTAAAGCATGCGGTTTATCTACCTCTACCTTTGCATATTTTACCCGCTCATCCAGCATAATGAGATCAAGAATTTTGCTGGTCAGTACTTCCAGCAGTTTAAACCGTCCGTCCTGCACCAGAGCGATAACTTTTTTGGTAATGATTTTATAGTCAAAAATATCAAGAGGTTCATCTTTTTCAAGTGCATCTTGAGGAATATCCGCTTCAATTTCAAGATTAATAATCACATCTTGTTTGTTAACTAATTCCTCCGGGTTAAAACCAATATAAGTTCGGACCAACAGATTTTTGATACGTATTTTTGCCATGTTTTTATTCGTTTATAATAAGTTTTCACCACCGTCGGCAAACAACAATTGCCCCGTCAGGTATTCATTTTCCAATATAAAATCAACGCTTTTAAAAATAGGTTCTGTACCGCCAGGACGCTTCATTGGAACATTTTCAGCCAGTTTTTTTAAATAGTTTTCATCCTTGTCTTCCGGCGGCAATGTGACGCCCGGGGCAATAGCATTAACCCGAATTTCCGGAGCAAATTCCAACGCAGCCATTTTTGTCAATTCCCATAAGCCTTTTTTTGACAAAGAATAAGCCGTAAAATCCGATTTATTGGAAGAGATCCTTGTATCTGCCAGATTAATGATATTTCCTTTTTTACAGTAATTCGCAAAATCCTTCATCAGAAAAAAAGGAGCTCTCAGATTCACATTAATTTGGGTTTCAAATAGCTTTGGTGTTGTTTCTTTAAAGTAACCTGAATTAAAAACTGAAGCATTATTTATCAGTAATTGAAAAATACCATGTTTGTTTACTACATTTTCAACCAGTTTCAGTACTTCTTCAAGATTAATAAGATCAGCCTGGATAAGATCGAAATATTGTTCAGGAAAAGAAATCCTTAATTCTTCAACAAGTTTTAAAGCAGTATTTTCAGATCGATTATAATGAATGATAACATTCCAACCTTGGGCAGCTAGATGTTCTGTGATTGCCCGGCCAATTCTTTTTGGAGCACCCGTTATTAACGCCGTTTGTCTCATTCTGAAAATATAGTGAATTCAATCCGAAAATAAAACATGTATCATATGTTTAATTGATTCAACACCGGGAAAATAAAAAAGGTCGGGGATTTCCCGACCTGATATACTAATGTTTATTTTTATTTTCCTTTTATTGGTATGAGTTTAATTTGCTCAAATATTTACCAATAATGTCAAACTCAATATTTATCACTGAACCAACTTCAAACGTATGGAAATTTGTTACCTCGTAAGTAAACGGAATAATAGCAACCTGAAACGAATTGTCTTTTGAATTAACCACAGTTAAACTAACACCGTTTACTGTTACCGAACCTTTTTCAACGGTCATATATCCCTGTCGGGCTTTTTCAATATCAAAGTCATACTCAAAAGTATAATACCAGCTACCATCAGCTTCATCAACTTTAACACAGGTTGCGGTCTGATCAACGTGTCCCTGAACAATGTGACCGTCAAGGCGGCCATTCATCATCATGCTACGCTCAAGATTTACTTTTGAACCCACTTTCAGCAGCCCAAGATTCGATTTTAGCAGCGTTTCTTTAATTGCCGTTACTATGTAAGTTTTAGCATCTTTATCTATTTCAACCACCGTTAAACAAACTCCGTTGTGCGACAGGCTCTGATCAACTTTTAATTCATCAACAAAAGAACAGGTTAAATAGAAATGAACATTCTCCTGGTCTTTTTCAATTTTAACAACTGTGCCGTATTCCTCTACTATTCCTGAAAACATATTGAGTTTAATGTTCAATGTTTAAAATATAAACCGAAAATCTGCAATCGTGAATCATCACTCCTCAATTATTTGAGGTTCCATTCAACGCCATCTTTGGTATCTTTCAATTCAATTCCCAAAGTATTTAATTCATCACGAATTTTGTCGGCTGTTGCCCAATCTTTATTTTGTTTTGCCTCTTTTCTAAGGTTAATAAGCAATTCAATAGTCCCGGAAAGAACCTGGTTTTCACCAGTGTCAGATTTATTTTCTTTTTTCAATCCAAGGATATCAAAGACCATTTCATGATAAAATACTTTCAATTCAGCCAAATCTTTTCCTGATATCTTTTCTGAACCTGCTTTTAACGAGTTGATCATTTTCACACCATCGAAAAGATGTGCAATTGTAATCGGACTGTTTAGGTCGTCGGATAATGCCGCGAAACATTTTTCTTTCAATGAATAAATATCTACCGTTGAATTTTCAGAAGCTACCAGTTCATCCAATGTATCAATAGCCGTCATTAAACGCTCCAGCCCTTTTTCAGAAGCTTGCAGCGCTTCGTTTGAAAAATCAATTGTACTGCGGTAATGTGCCTGAAGAATAAAAAACCTGATCGTCATTGGCGAATATGCCTGCTTTAGGATTTCATGACTACCTCTAAATAAATCCTGCAACGTAATAAAATTTCCCAGTGAACGAGCCATTTTTTGCCCGTTGATGGTGATCATATTATTATGCATCCAGTAACGCACCGATTCTTTTCCAAGCCCCGCTGTTGATTGTGCAATTTCGCATTCATGGTGCGGAAAAGTCAAATCCATCCCACCGCCGTGAATATCAAATTGTTCTCCCAAATATTTTGTACTCATTACCGAGCATTCCAAATGCCATCCCGGAAATCCATCGCTCCATTTCGACGGCCAGCGCATAATGTGTTCTGGTGCAGCTTTTTTCCAAAGGGCAAAATCAAATGAATTTTTCTTTTCATCCTGGCCATCAAGTACACGAGTATTCGTTTTTATATCTTCAAGATTTCTACCTGATAGTTTACCATACTGATACTTCTGGTTGTATTTTTCGACATCAAAATAAATCGATCCGTTTGCCTCGTAAGCATAACCATTTTTCAAAATCGAATCAATCATTATCTGTTGTTCGATAATATGCCCGGAAGCTCTTGGTTCAATACTGGGCGAAATAATATTCAGCTCATCCATGTTTTTATGAAAGGTGTTCATGTATTTCTGAACTACCTCCATAGGTTCAAGTTGTTCTAATCTTGCTTTTTTTGTAATCCTGTCCTCGCCCACTCCTTCAACCTCATCTTCCAAATGACCAACATCGGTTATGTTTCTAACATAACGAACCTTGTAACCAAGGTAAGTCAGATACCGGTAAAGAAGATCGAAAGTAATATATGGCCGGGCATGTCCCAAATGAGAATCACTATACACAGTAGGACCACAAACATACAATCCCACCTTACCTTCTACCAAAGGTTTAAATACTTCCTTCTTGCGGGTTAATGTATTATAGATGGTAATTGTGTTGTTCATGATTTTCAACTTATTGTGAAGGTTAAACTGATTCAGCCGGTTGTTCTCCGGTTTCACTTACTTCTTTTTTGTCCGATTTGCTGAAATATTTGCGGTAAAAAAGTAAAATTGAAAAGATTCCTACAGTAATAGAAGAATCTGCTATATTAAACACAGGGCGGAAAAAAATAAACTGGTTCCCGCCAACCAATGGCAACCATGACGGATAACGGTCTGAGACTAAAGGAAAGTATAACATGTCAACTACCTTCCCGTGTAATAAGCCTGCATATCCTCCTCCTTTCGGGAACAGCGTTGCCACCTGCCCGAAACTATGGGTGAATATAAGTCCGTAGAATAGGCTATCGATGATATTTCCTACAGCACCTGCAAAAATCAGCGCCAAGCTAACGATAAACCCAAAAGGAACTTCTTTTTGCCGGGTTAACCGAAACAAGTACCAGCCAATGGCAAAAACAGCGACTATACGAAAAACACTTAGAAAGATTTTACCGTAATTCCCGGCAAATTCAAATCCAAAAGCCATTCCATTGTTTTCAACAAAATGAAGAATAAACCAGTTTTTAAAAACAACAATTTCGTCACCCAGCGATAAGTGCGTTTTTATCCATATTTTAAGCGTCTGATCGGCAATTAGAATAGCCAGGATTATTATAAATGATTTTGTTGTACGCGACATTGTTTCGATATTAAAAAAAATGCTCTCCAAATAGTCAGATACTGAATATTACGGAGAGCAATTTCAAATTTTTTCCCGACTTACTTTTGGTTCATTTTTGCATCGATACAAAGCGTAGCATGTGGGACAGCGCGTAATCTCTCCTTAGATATCAGTTTACCTGTTTCACGACAAACTCCATATGTTTTGTTTTCGATGCGGACTAAAGCAGCCTGTAAATGCTGAATAAATTTAAGCTGGCGCTGAGCTAATTTTCCAGCTTCCTCTTTAGAAAGCGTAGCTGCACCCTCTTCCAAAACCTTAAAAGTAGGAGACGTATCCTGTGTATCATTTCCATCGCTTTGAGTCAAAGAATTCTTATACATTTCATAATCTTCCTGGGCTGTTTTCAGCTTGTCAAGAATTAAAACTTTGAATTCCAATAACTCTTCGTCCGAATATCTGTTCTTTTCTCCCATAGCAAAAGGGTTTAAGTAATACTTTAAAATTTAGGTAGCCCAATTTAATAAAATTTCATTATTAAAATCAGGGTAAAAATCATTATCTCTGGTTCACTCTTTCCACTAAAATCCGGGCTAAAATATTCTTATCAATTTCAACCTCTTTAGCCTCAGAATCGGTTAGTTTTTCAACCAAAATTAGTTGATTTGCCAAAGTTTGCGTGCAAATATAATCTTTATGATTTAATAATGCAGCATTAAATTCATTGTGCTTTTCTATTGTCAGATTTATTCTGTCTGTTACCTCAAAATTATTTTCCTTCCGCAGGTTTTGAATTTTGTTGATAAACTCACGTGCAATCCCTTCTTCCCTTAATTCTTCAGTAACATTAATATCTAAAGCAACGGTTAACTTACCTTCCGATGCCACCGTCCATCCAGGAATATCTTCGGTATAAATTTCCACATCATCCGGCGTCAATGTTGTTGTTGGCTCATCCGGTGGTAATGTTGTTGTCGTGGTCGAAATATTTATATCGTAAGTACCTTTTTGCTCCAATTCAGCAATTTGATCTTGATTAAAACTATTAATCAACGCAGCAATTTGCTTCATCTGTTTTCCAAATTTCGGCCCCAACGTTTTGAAATTGGGTTTTATTTTCTTTTTAATAATTCCTGAAGTATCCGTCAAAAACTCAACTTCTTTTACATTTACTTCGGCCAAAACGATATTTTTCACCGCCTCAAACTGTTCCTGGAAATGCGGATTTAGAACAGGTACGATAATTTTTGCCAAAGGTTGACGTACTTTGAGTTTTTCTTTCCGACGCAATGCAAGTACCATAGAAGAGGCTTTTTGTGCAATCTCCATTTTTTCTTCCAAGTCCTTGTCAATTAACGACTCGTTATAATGAGGAAAATCGGTCAAGATGAACACTCTGATCCGATTCTTTTTTTGTTATTCTGTTTAAGATCAGAAAACAGTAAATCGGCATAAAACGGAGCAATTGGCGCCATTAACTTTGCCACGGTGGCCAAACAGGTATATAACGTTTGATAAGCCGAAATTTTATCGGTAGAATATTCGCCGCCCCAGTATCTTTTCCTGCTTAAACGAACAAACCAGTTACTTAGGTTTTCGGTCACAAAATCTGAAATTGCCCTTCCGGCTCGCGTTGGTTCATAATTTTCATAGCTGGAGCCCACTTCTTTAACCAGTGAGTTTAGTAATGAAATAATCCAGCGATCAATTTCAGGACGTTGCTCAACAGGAATTTCTTCCTCAGTAAACCGGAATCCATCTACGTTTGCATACAATGCAAAGAAACTATACGTATTGTAAAGTGTTCCAAAGAACTTACGTTTTACTTCTTCAACCCCCTCAATATCAAATTTAAGGTTATCCCATGGTTGAGCATTGGTAATCATGTACCAACGCACCGGATCGGACCCGTATTTTTCAATCGTAGAAAATGGATCGACTGCATTTCCCAAACGCTTCGACATTTTGTTGCCATTCTTGTCGAGAACCAGACCATTGGAAATAATATTTTTAAAAGCAACCGATTCATCAATCATGGTTGCTATTGCATGGAGTGTAAAAAACCAGCCACGGGTTTGGTCAACGCCTTCAGCAATAAAGTCAGCCGGAAAAACCGACGAAAAGTTTCTGTTTCGATTCAAAAGGATAATGTCGTTGTGCATATGGCATCGATCCTGAATCAAACCAAACATCGATTAAATCCGGCTCCCGGAACATTTTTTGTCCAGTTGGAGAAACCAGTACAACCTGATCGACATACGGTTTGTGCAAATCAATTTTATCGTAATTTTCTTTTGTATTATTCCCAACCACAAATCCTCTGTAAGGATTTGCATCCATGAACCCAGCCTTCATGGCTTTTTCAATCTCAGCAGTTAATTCTTCGGTAGAACCTATGCACATTTCTTCCTTTCCATCTTCAGTCCTCCAAATTGGTAACGGTGTACCCCAGAATCTTGAACGGCTCAGGTTCCAGTCAACCAAATTTTCCAGCCAATTACCAAAACGCCCCGTTCCTGTGCTTTGCGGTTTCCAGTTGATGGTATTATTCAATTCTACCATTTTATCTTTTACGGCAGTGGATTTTATAAACCAGGAATCAAGCGGATAATATAATACCGGTTTATCGGTACGCCAGCAGTGCGGATAACTGTGTGTGTATTTTTCAATTTTGAAAACCTTGTTTTCCTGCTTTAACATTACAGCAATATCAATGTCAACCGTTGGAGCATTTTCAGCCAGAGTATCGTCGTATTCATTTTTAACCGGGCGTCCTGCAAACGATTGGTAATTTTCAACATTAACATATTGTTTCACAAAATCTTTGTCGAGATTCTCAATCGGGAAAAAACTTCCTTTTTTGTCAACCATCGCCTGCATTTTACCATCCGTATCGACAACAATTAAAGGTGCAATTCCATTTTGTTTGGCGACACGATCGTCGTCGGCACCAAAAGTTGGGGCAATATGAACGATACCTGTACCTTCATCAGTAGTAACAAAGTCGCCGGTAATTACCTCAAATGCTTTACCTTTAGGTTTTACCCATTCAATCAGCTGTTCATACTGAATGCCCGTCAAATCTTTTCCTGAATATTCATCTAAAACTTTATACGGAATATTTTTATCTCCCGGCTGTAATCTCTCAAAAGCTAAGTCCAGCATTTTTCGGACTGAAATATATCGGTAAATAAATCTTTTGCCAGAATTAAAGTAATCGGTACCGCCTGAATAAGGATTGAACGTTTTTACTTTTACGTACTTGATTGACGGCCCAACACAAAGCGCTGTGTTTGAAGGCAAGGTCCATGGTGTAGTTGTCCATGCAATGAAATACAAATCGGTATCTACATTCTTATAAAGAAACTCTGACTTTTCATTTCGAATGGCTTTAAACTGGGCAATTGAAGTCGTATCTTTTACATCACGATAACACCCGGGTTGATTTAATTCGTGTGAACTTAACCCGGTTCCTGCTGCCGGAGAATAAGGCTGAATAGTATATCCTTTATATAATAAGCCTTTGGAATAAATCTGTTTCAGTAACCACCAAACCGTTTCAATGTAACGGTTATCAAAAGTAACATACGGATCATCCATGTTTACCCAGTAACCCATCAGGCGTGTCAGATCTTCCCACTCGCGGGTATATTTCATTACCTCTCTGCGACAAGCATTATTATATTCTTCAACTGATATTTTTTTACCAATATCGTCCTTGGTGATCCCCAGCATTTTTTCAACACTCAGTTCAACCGGTAATCCATGTGTATCCCAACCGGCTTTACGATGCACACGAAATCCTTTCATCGTTTTGTAACGGCAAAAAATATCTTTGATAGCTCTTGCCATCACATGATGAATCCCTGGGATTCCATTTGCTGAAGGAGGTCCTTCATAAAAAACAAAAGTAGGATGTCCCTCGCGGGTGGAAATACTTTTATGAAATGTATCGTTCTCTTCCCAGCGCTTTAATACTTCCCTGTTTATTCCTGAAAGATCTAACTGCTTGTATTCCTGAAACTTATTAATCATTTTATTACTGACAAAATATGTCGTTTTTTAAAAAATATGCAAATATAGGATTTTTTTAAGCCCAAAATGAATAATTTACTTTAAAACCCTGATCCTGTATGTTTTTAAAAAGAAAAGAGGTCTAAAATATTTAGACCTCTTTTCTCAAACATTTTAGATATAATTTACTTTTCCACTCCAAACTTGTAAATACAAATTGAATAATACTTATCTCCCGGTTTTAAAATAGTTGACGGGAAATTAGGTTTGTTTGGGCTGTCAGGAAAATGTTGGGTTTCAAGACACAAAGCTGAACGGTAAACATACTTTTTGCCTCCTTTGCCAGTAACTGTTCCGTCAAGGAAATTTCCACCATAAAACTGTATTCCGGGTTCGTTGGTATAAACCTCAAGTGTTCTTCCACTAACCGGATCAACAACTTTTGCGGCAAAATTTAGCCCGCTTTCTGCTTTATTCAATACCCAGTTGTGGTCGTAGCCATGCCCTAATTTTAACTGCTCAAAGTCGTCACCAATACGGGCACCTATTGATGTTGGATTCCTGAAATCCAATGGTGTTCCTTCCACAGATGCAATTTCGCCCGTTGGTATAAGTCCTGAATCTACCAGAGTATAATAATCGGCATTAATTTGCAGAATTTCGTTATTAACATCACCACTGCCAGCTCCTTCCAAATTAAAGAATGAATGATTTGTTAAATTTACCGGTGTAGCTTTATCGGTGGTTGCAAAATATTCAATTTTTAATTCATTGGCATCGGTTAAAGTATATACCACTTTTACATTAAGATTACCAGGGTAACCTTCTTCTCCATCAGGAGAAAGATATTTGAGTTCAAGTGTTTTATCATTAATTTTATTGGCATCCCAAACTACTGCATTAAAACCTTTTAAACCTCCATGTAATGCATTTTTACCGTCGTTTTTCACCAGGTTATACAAAGTATCGTTTATTGAAAACTGTGCATTCCCAATCCTGTTTCCGTAACGCCCAATGGTTGCACCAAAATATATTTCTTTTGTATTAAAGTAATCTTCAGCAGAGTCAAAACCAAGCACAATATCACCGAAATTGCCATTTTTATCGGGTGTAAAAATACTCACCACTTTCGCTCCGAAATTGGTAATCTGTACAACCATTCCATTCTCGTTTTTTAACGTGTACAAATCAACCGGTTTGCCATCATGTTCCGTTTTAAATTTTGCTTCATCAACCAAAGCAGGTAGTTTATGTGATTCTGTACATGAAAACAAAACCAACAGCGCCATAAGAAAAAATATATTTTTCATTGAATTATTTATTTAATTATTCTCTTTTTAACGAACTATAAAATTAAACGTTAATTTGACACTATTAACTATTTCAGGTAAGAAAAAAAATATACTTTTACATTGACTAAAGTTTGTTCTTAAAAGATTCCGGAATTGACAGATAAGAAAACCAAACCCGGAATGCAAAAAGACGTAAAAAAACCGTTCTCCTTGTCGAAAAACGGTTTTCTTAAATAATACTGATGATTATATTAATAAAATTTTGATCTTTTATCAACTACATCAGCTGCTTCACGATGCGCATTATAAGCCTCAGAGCTTGCACGCATATCTGATACTTTGTTCCAATCGTGCTTTTTCAGCAACTAAATTCTGATCTCCCTGTTCATTTTCTGAAGTAACTTTTACTATATATACTCCATTATTCCCGGCAATAGGTTTTGAAATCTTATCTACTTCAAGTGATGCAACATTTCCAATTACAGCTGGTTCTAATCCTAAACCCGGAATAGAGAAAGAATTAAAAGTGATATTATTTGCATTTTTTACTGTTGTATTTAAGTCTTCTGCTACAGTTTGCAAATCTGTTTTTCCATTTAATGCGTTACCTGCTTTCTGAACTAAATAATCCGTTTTCTTCTTCTTAAGAACACTAAGCTCTACCCTTGCCCTTACATCTTCAAACGGTGCAATACCCTCTTCAGTGACTTTCGTTAAAAGAGCAATAACAAAATTATCACCCAACTCAAAAATAGGAGAACCTTGCGTTGACATAATAATATTATCTTCCTCTGTATCGAAAGCGGCACGAATCAGTGGTCTTGCATTTTCAAGTCCAACAATATCCCTGTCGTTTTCATGTAATGAAGCAACTCTTTTATTTAATTTTTGAGTAGTTACTGCTGATTCAAATTCATCGCCAGTCCTGTTTTCACCGGCAAATTTACTGGCCTGTGCATAAACATCCTGATAAGTCTTTGTACTTGGCTGAACTTTACGTACCAGATATGCAACCTGTGCCTGTTTTGTAAGTTTGCCGCGATCGGTTGTTTGTATAATATGAATACCAAATTGTGATACCACAACACTCACTTCATTTTTCTTATTACTAAAAGCAGCTTTTTCGAACGGCTTTACCATTTGGCCTCTCCCAAACCAACCCAGATCACCACCCAAAGCAGCAGATCCCTTATCAGTTGAATATTTCCTTGCTAATGCTGCAAAGTCACTTCCGTTTTCAATTGCAGTTTTTAAACTATCGGCCAGTTGTTGTTTAGCGGCCAACTCTTGCTGAGAATTAACCTGAAGCAAAATATGTCTGGCCCTTACAGAGTCTGGCATCATTTCGAGTGCATTTAATTTTGCCAGCACATACTGATCATTTTCAAAATACGGCCCAAAAACATCGTTTACTTTAGCTCCGTCATCAAATATCCATTTAGCAATATTTTCAGGTAGATCTTCTTTCTTATACCATGTATCATTAAAACTAACGTCAGAGTTTGAATTAACAAACTGAACATTATCTGTTGTATTTTCAAAATCGGTTTTAATATCATTTATCCATTTTTCAGCATCCTCAAAATCACTTTTTGAAGGTTTTACCGGGAAATCGATATATTCTATCTGACGTAATTTTTCCTGCTTATAATCTGTCTTTGTGTTCTTCATAGTAAGCTTTCAAATCACTTTCAGTTACCTGCACCATACTATCAGCAACCAGCGTGTTTGGCAACGCGATGTAATCAAAATTCACTACTTTGTTCTTTTCTGCCAGACCTGCTTCTGCTTCTGCATCAGTAACGTACAGTCCCTTAATAACCATATCGGCATATTTGGTTTGTTCACGGTCCTCTGTAATTTGCTTTTCGATATACAACCAATAACTATGATCTTCAGGCGACACACTTGTTTCCAGATTTTTTAAAAAACGAATTATAGCGCTCGCGATCCACCTGGCCTGTATTCGGATTACGAAATAGTTGCTGAATGATTGGATGTAGATTGGTCCCCTGTATCATATCGAAAAGTTCGTCGGAACTAACATCAATTCCCAAATCATCATAAACTTTCTGCATGATGATGTTTTTGACATCGTTTTGCCATGTCTGTTCACGAACCTGTGTCCAAGTATTTTCGTCGAGCTGGTTTCTTTGCGTATTTCGTTTGTAAATATCGCCAAGCTCTTCCACTTGTTTCTGAAAAGCAGGATACTGAATAGATTCACCGTTTACTTCTCCAATCTCCATTTTATTTTTTCGCATTATCGATGAACTACTTTTTAACATATCCCCAAGGATAAAGGCGGCCAATGAAATACCAATTACAATTGCTACTAACAGTCCTGCTCTCGTTCTAATCTTTTGTAACGTTGCCATTGATTAACAGTTATTTTATGCAAATTTTACTTTAAATTTTTGAAGGTACGAAGATAATAATTTTAACTATTTTACCTTACAATTTAAATTTTTATTTGGGAAGCTTCTTATTTTGCAAATTAAATCGTTGAGAATAAATCATTTATTTGCGAACTCTATTCTACGGCAATGGTTAGTTTTACCAGTTCAATTTTTGTGTTGGTTGCTTTTAATATCTTAAACTGGAAATTCCTGATTTTTATTATCGAATTGATTTTGGGAATACTCTCGTGATGGAACAGGATAAATCCCGCCAGTGTTTCAAAATCTTCACTTTCCGGTAAGTTAATGAAATATTTTTCGTTGATTAAATCAATTTCCGACCGCCTGAAAAAATGTATTCATTTTCGCCAATTTTTCGTTCGATGATATCGCTGGTATCGTGTTCATCTTCAATTTCGCCAAAAATTTCTTCCAGAATATCTTCACTAGTCACCATTCCTGACGTACCTCCAAATTCATCGACTACGATGGCAATACTACGATGTTCTTTAATAAATGTACTTAAAAGCTTACTGGCCGGCATAGTTTCAGGCACAATTAAAACATTGGTAATGTATGGTTTTATCGATTCAGGATTCTGAAATATTACCGATGAGTGCACATAACCAATAATATTATCGACGTTCTCTTCATAAAAAATAATACGTGAATAACCCGTTTCCACAAATTTTTGCTTTAGTTCCTCAATAGAAGAGTTGATATCAAGCATTTCGATTTCCGTGCGGGGAACCATAATTTCGCGAAGTTTTACTTTTGAAAAATCAAGTGCATTTTTGAAAAGTTTTACTTCGGTCTCAATATTTTCTTTTTTCTTCAGGTTGATTTTATCCTGCTCATTCACAAATTCATCCAAATCGATTCTACTAAATACTAAATTTTTATTGCCCTCTTTTACTTCCTTTTTAAAAAAATTCTTCATCATCCAGTTAGTAATTGCTATTGTAAATCTGGTGATAGGATAAAACAAAACAAAAAAAAGTAACAGCGGAACCGAAAATACATTTAAAAGCGTGTTGGGAATTACTCGAAAAAGAGTTTTGGGTAAAAATTCAGCGAACAAAAGAATAACAAGTGTGGAAACTAAAGTTTGAAGAAAAAACACCAGAGATTCGGAATGTATAAAATGACCAAAAATTGGTTCCATTAAAGCTGCAAATGCGATACCATAAATTACCAGTGCAACATTATTTCCAACCAACATTGTAGCTATATACCGACCAGAATTAGCCGTTACCAGTTTCAATATTTTTGAATTGAAGGGTTCGGATTGTTTATCAAGTTCAAGACGCAATTTATTGGCAGAAACAAAAGCAATCTCCATTCCGGAAAAAAATGCCGATAATAAAATAGTTATTAAAATGATCACGAACAAGTTCATTGTACTACTTTATTTTTTGAACTGTAATTCTCCACGAAAAGGTTTCTCTTTTAATGTGTCAGGCCTCGGTTCGGGAGTTTGATTAACTTTTTTGTCTCTCTCTGTATCAACCGTTACGTAAATAGTCCCTTTTGGGTTTTTAATTTTCCAATCCTGCATTTTTTCGTCTGAAGTAAAACCAATTCCCGTTATAATCTGATCAGGACGAATGATTTTTACATAATCTTCAGTATAAATTATTCCCTTCTCACGCTCCCAAAACAAATGTTCTGTTTTTAACGTGTCGCCCTTGATATTTGTTGCAACAACATTATTTTTGGCCTCCCATTTATTTTCCTTTACAAATTCTTTTGCATAGTCGGCCCGAATACTTGAAACTACGTTACCATTTGTATCATACTCTTTCAATTCCATACCTTCCGGGAATTCCACATATTCTTTCCCATCAATTTCAAAGCGTAATAGTCTAGGTGCCTTTAACGTGAAACTAACTTTCCCGGAATCAGTTGACATAGTTTCAAAATCGGTAATCTCAGCAGTTGGAAGGTTTTCGGGGGAACTGAAAGCTTTTATTTTTTCAATATCATTTTCGCAGGCAAAAAAAAGTATTGCAGCCCCAGAGAAAAGAGCTGCAACACGTAAAAGTTTTATAATCTGCCAAATCTTAAAATTTAGCCTCGATTGTTTCATTTATTATATTTGACTTTGGTCATTTCTCAATTACTAAACCTGACTTTGGTTGTTTCATTTATCCATCCTCCTACTTTGTAAGATGCCCCTTCCTGCAATGTCTTCATAAAAGCTTCTTCCTTGTTCGGGAAATATTTTTTATACTCTGATATTTTCCCGGCGGCATCAACTGCACATTCATCATAAGCCCTTGCTTTATTGTAATAATCAACAGCCACCCAGAATACAGTTGCCTTCTCAAAGTCATCATCAGAGAATGTACGACTGGTAGCAACATAAATATCACCAATCAGCATGTATGCCTTACATAAGGTAGGATCGAGCGAAATTGCTTTACGTTCCATTTCTCTTGCTTCCTGAAAGTTTTTATCCTTTCCATACAACAATGCACCATATTCATAATAATAGGTAGCTAAAAGTTTAGGATCTTTTTCCTGATCTATCGCTTGCCGGTAATATTTTTTTGCATTTTCGATGTCATCTTTTAAATAATAACTGTGCGCCAGGTTAAATGCAGCTTCAGCCGATGGTTCGAGATCATATAACCGCACTGTTGCTTTTTCAACCAGTTCGCTGTTGTCGCATTTTGCTTTAATTAATTTCCGTAACATCGATTTTATAAATTCAGCATCATTTTGCTTTTCTTCAAACTGAGGAGTATAAATATTAACTAACGCCTCGCAATCTGCTGCCCCCGATTCTCCAAATTTAGTTTCAATATAAGGTTGTACTTCCTCTTTTGCAGATTTAACTATATCGGGATCTTTATCATTTGCAATGATTTCAGTCAAAATAGTATTGCATCGTTCGTAATTTTTGACCACTGTCTCTTTAGGTAATTCTCCCAACCGGAACAACGAAATAGATGTATTCATTAACAGCACCAACGTCGGCAATTCAGCTTTGGCTCCTTGTTCAGAGACGGAAGTATCCAACCATTCGTAAGCCTTTTTCAATACTTCAGTAAGTGCTTGTCCTTCAAGCGGATTTGTTCGTTTTGTAATATTATATTCTAATAATGAAATGGCTTTCCTGCCTAAAACAAAACCTTTTTCTCCAAAATACTTGATTCTTTTATCATACATCTTCATCATATCATCAAGCAGCTTGTCTTTCTCCTCATCCGTTTTTGCATGCTCAATAAGATATTCATATATTTTTGTACCGTGAATATAAACGTTTACGGATGATGCCGGATATTTATCATAAATGATCTTCCAATGCGGGTATGCAGATTTTATATCGTCTTGTTTATAAAACTCGGTATATAATGAAAACTGATTCATATAATCTTTATTCCCTGCCTGGATAAGTTCGTCATGTGATTTAAGATTTACTCCTGATCCTTCATTATCCTTATCACCGGATGGAATTTCACCAGTTAGCGCACAATCTAAATGGTCACCAGAATTTTCATCCAGTTCAACCTTTTTGCTGGTACCATCCGCAGAAGTAAATCTTAACCATTTCGTCTTTGTATCAGCTTCAACTTTATATTTCCCATCAAAATCAGTGAATGCTGAACCTCCTTTATTTGCTTCAACGGTGATACCTGGAGCAGGTTTTCCGTCCATATAAACGGTTCCCTCTATTACCCGCTGAGCCATTAATCCGGTAGCGGAAAGTAAAACAATTGAAAAGAATAAAAGCGTTGTGCGTGAAAATGCTTTCATAGTTATTATTTAGTTTTTATTAATCAAATTTTCTCTTTATAAACCACAAGTCGTATAAATTAACGCTCACATTTAGTTTTGCATAGTTTTCAAGTACCAAATTGTTTTTCGTCGTTCCTCGTTTCCCAAATTCAGCCGCTACATTTATGGTTGAATTTGAACGATATATCGGTAACCCTACACCAAAACTTATGCCATAATCATTAATATGCTGATCATCAAACATCAGATATGTTTGTTTATAATTCAATCCTACACGATACGACACTTTGCTTAAGTAGCTCCGAATTGAAAATTTATCGGGTATCCATTCGGCACCGATCGCAAATTTATTCAAATCTGTTAAAAATGAGCTCTTCTCTCCAAAAATTTTCGCTTCGCCCCACGACTGATGATAAAAATCGGCATTCACCTCCAGTTTATTTTCTTTAACATACGAAAGTCCGATTCCGTAGCTTACCGGGAATTCAATAAAACCTTTTGCTTCTTCAGAAAAGTTTAGCGTATCCTGATCAAAGCTTCCAGCATAACTCAAATTTTTCTGAGTAATATTTGACGAAAGTGCTTTGTATTTAGGATTGTTTTCGAGCACTGCACCTATAATTAATTTTTGGTCTTTACTAAATGGAACTGTGGCCTGGGCTCCAAATTCAAAACTGAAATCATTTATCTGAAGATTTTTATATTGTTGAATCAGGTAATAATCATATCCATCCAGGAAGTTAACTTCCGTATTGCGGTTGAGCATTCCGAAAGTATAATTAAGGTTTGCTCCAATAGAAAGATTTTTAATAGGTTTAACAGCCAATCCGAAAAAAGCCCTGGAAATTGTACCAGTACCGTAATAATGAATATATGTTTGTCCCACATTATCCAGTTCTCCATTACATTTACATCATAACCAACATCGGAAAATGGCGTTAGGCCCAAAGCAGCTCCAACATAATTGCTAACCCTAAAATTCATTGCAAAGTATTGGAAATTAATGTCATTAGCATTTGTAGAACCAAGATCATTCTTATATTTCGATCCACGTCCGTCAATACCAAACTCAAACATAAATCCCAATGAATCGATAGCATTATAAGAAGCTGGGTTTGCGAGGTTGATCTGTCTATCGTATCTGCTGGCTATTGCCGCACCTCCCATAGCAATAGTTCTGCCAAAGGCATAATCCTGCAAATCTCCTATTCCGTAACGTGAATAAGGCGAAGTTGTATTGTTATTGAATTGCCCGAATAATAAAGCCGGAATCAACATCAGTCCGGACAATAAAGTTAGTCTGCTAAATCTCCCCATTATATTCCAATATGCGGTTTAAACCTAAGGCTAATAAATTAAAGTTTACAAAGAAAGAGTTTTTTAATTTCTTATCAAAAAATTCAACGTCGCCACCAGTAATAATAACTTTTAAATTATTATAAAATTCCTTAAATATATCGATGGTTTTATCTGCCTCAAACACAATACCATTCATTACGCCACCCAATATAGCTTCTTCGGTAGTTGTTCCATATAAGTTTATTCCATTGTTTTTGCTGAACCAGGGGTAATTTCCCGGTAAATTGATGCAATGCTTTTAACCGCATTTCAATTCCCGGAGAAATATTTCCACCCAAATATTGTCCTTTTTCATTAACAATGTCGTAAGTAATTGCCGTTCCGGCATCAATAATCAAGTACATTTTGTCCGGGATAAAGATCGAATGCACCAACAACTGCTGCAATCCTGTCTTTCCCCAAAGTGCTTTTAGTTTGATAATGATTTTCAATGGGAAGCGGTGTATTTTCATCGAGTTCAATAAAAGTATCAAAACGCAATTGAAGCATTTTTTTTAATTCCGATGAATAATCCTTTACTGAAGAAAGTATAACGCTTTTCAGTTGCGGGTGCTCATTTTGAAGTACCTCAATATATTTTGATTCAAATTTCTCAACCGGAACTGTAATTATTATTTCACCCCGGTTAAAAACGGAGAACTTGGTCCTGGTATTCCCAATATCAATTACCAAATTCATACTATCAAATGATTCTTTGATTTATATCGAGGGCTTTCACAGAATGGGTCAATGCGCCAATAGAAATATAATCTACTCCGGTCGCTGCTACTTTTCGAATACGCTTGATTGTCATATTACCGGAAGCTTCAATTTTAGCTTTCTTGTTAATTATTTGAACAGCTTCGCGCATCATTTTTGAGCTCATATTATCAAGCATAATAATGTCAACCTGGGCTTCGAGAGCCTCTTTCACTTCTTCAAGATTGGAAGTCTCAACTTCGATCTTGATACTTTTGGGAACATTTCTTCGAATAGCCTCCACCGCTTTTTGAATTCCTCCGGCAACCTGGATATGATTATCTTTGATCATTACCATATCATACAGTCCAAACCGATGGTTTGATGCACCTCCCATCCGAACAGCATATTTATCAAGATGACGATATCCCGGTAATGTTTTTCTTGTATCAAGAATTTCAACTTTATGATCTTCAATCTCTTTCATACATTTTGCAGCATATGAAGCGATACCCGATAACCGCTGTAAAAAATTGAGCGCTTTCCTCTCACCCGTGAGCAAAGCTCTGTAGTTTCCTGTAAACTCAACAATTATGTCGCCCGGAGCAACTTTATTCCCGTCGGGAATTTTAACATTCCACTCAATATTACTATCAAACTTTTTAAACACCATTTCGGCAACCGGCAAACCTGCAATTACACCCTTCTCCTTTGCTACAAGAATAGCTGTTTTAATTTGTTCCGGAGGTATCAGGTTATTTGTTGTAATATCACCATCGCCTATATCTTCGGCATAAGCCAGATCGAATAATACTTCTGCCGATTTTAATATTTTGCTGTCCATTATTTACTTTCTTACCTGTTCAAACTGTATTTCTTTCCCTTTTTGCTGAATAATATGCATTTCGAAATCGGGATTTTCCTTTTGGAAATCTTCCCTGATATGTCCCCCCCTACTCTCTTTTCGCTTTAATGCAGCCTTTGCAATTAATATACAAATCGAGATAGTGTTTCTAATTTTCAGCAAGTTATATTCATTTTTATGATCGGAATACTCCTTCTCGAGTTCAACCAATCTTTTTAACGCTTTCTTAATGCCAGTATTATTACGTACGATGCCAAGGTTCTCCGACATTAGTTTTGCTATTTCATTTTGAACCTTTAGAAAGGCAGTTTCATTTTTCGAGTCTAAAAACACAGGTTCAACATTTTCGGGTTCAAATCCTGGGGCATCAAGTGACGCCGCTTTTTCGCTTGCTCTTTTCCCGAAAACCAGACATTCAAGTAAAGAATTACTTGCCAGTCGGTTAGCACCCATCACTCCTGTAGATGCTGCTTCTCCGCAAACGAATAAGCCTGAAATAATGGTTTCAGCGTCCAGATTGGTTCTGATTCCTCCAACCATATAATGAGCCGCCGGCGAAACCGGGATTAGATCACTTGTAAGATCTAGTCCATAATCTTTCAGCGTTTTATATATATGATTAAATCTTTTTTTAATTTTTTCAGGATCGAGATGTTTGAGCGAGAGATAAATGGATTTGGAATTTGTTTTTTGAATTTGCCTGAAAATACTGTAAGCTACTACATCACGTGGTGCAAGTTCTGCCAGCGGATGAATATCTTTCATAAATCTTTCACCATTTTTATTCAGCAGCCAGGCTCCTTCACCACGTACTGCCTCACTGATCAGATAAGCATCTTTCCCGGGAATATATAACGCTGACGGATGAAATTGTATAAACTCCAGGTCGGCAATTCTAGCTCCTGATTCCCATGCTAAAGCAATTCCTTCACCCGTTGCCGTATGTGGATTAGTTGAACGTTCAAAAACCCTTGACAAACCGCCAGTGGCAAGAATTACTGCTTTTGCTTTGAAAATGATATTGTCTCCTGAAACAAAATCATATCCCTGTACACCATAAATTCTGTTTTCACTGATAAGTAACTTTACTACTGCAACATATTCAAAAGCAGTGATTGACTCTTGTTCTTTTACTTTTTGTAGCTTAAAACCGGTAAGTTCTTTACCGGTTGCATCGCCACCGGCATGTAAAATGCGACGTTTTGTATGTCCGCCTTCCAATCCAAGAATAAATTTGCCATTTTTTTTATCGAAGGGCATGCCCATTTCAATGAGATCAAGTACTCGCTCCCGACCCTCATTCACCAACACTCTTACAGCATCCACATCACATAATCCGCGGCCTGCGACCAGGGTATCGTGTAAATGTTTATCCGGGGAATCATTATCTGCAATGGCAGCAGCTATGCCTCCCTGCGCATAATAAGAATTACTTGTATCCAGTTGAGACTTAGTAACAATCGCTACTGTTCCATACTTTGAGGAATGATAAGCCGCTGAAAGGCCAGCGAGGCCGCTCCCAATTACAATAGTATCAAATTCAAGCACTTGCATTTAAACGTCTTCCTAAATCGACCGGCAAAGTTAGTATTTCTTTTATGCAAATACATGAAATTGCTGACATTCAACAGAAATCATGGAAGATAGTCGGGACGGATTGGAGAAAAAAGTTCAACTACAACAGCATTTTCCAGCACTTCCACCTCATGCTGGACGTTTTCCGGAATACACCAGCTGTCTCCGGGTTCAGTCGGGAACCACTCATCTCCAATCCTGAAATTCAATTTCCCGGATATTAAGTAACCGGTTTGTTCGTATGGATGATCATGTAATGGCAAACGGTACCCTTTCTCAAGTTGAAACTCACATAATAAAGTTTTCTGTTCAAAAACCAACGGACGCATTTTAACCCCCGGAATTAATGGTCTGAAATCTATTGAATCCTTTTTTGTAAACATGTTAAAAGATTTTTATTGATCAATACAAAACAACCTGTTTCAATTGTACAAAAGAAACTTCTACACAAGGTTAAAAATAACAAAATTGAATTTGCGATTAAGCGTAATCCATAATTTCCCCAGCGATTTGAAGCAAAGAGATTTCAGCCAGTTTGGTTTGATATTGTACCGAGATTAAACGCTGTTCTGCATCCAGCAAACTCTTTTGAACCTCGCGAAGCTCTAATCCCGAAAGGCTGCCTAACTTGTACCTTTCAAGGGCAATACCAAGGTTTTCACGGGCTACTTCCAGGTTTTGCTCTTCCATTTTCACCAAACGGAGGTTGTTTTCGTAGGCATAATATATGGTGAGAAGTTCTGCCTTAATTTCCTGTTCTACTTCCTGCAAACGAATAACCCGGTTCTGAATTTCTATTTGAGCGTTACTTTTCTCGCGACGATGGTTGTTCCCGTCAAAAAGATCCATACTCAAATTCAGCCCGTAATTGAAAGCGCGGGATTGCTGGTTATTAATTGTCAAGGTTCCGTAATCACTTATCGATCCAGTTCCATAGCCCCTGTAAGAGTAGTTATAACCTGAAGAAAGATAAAGATACGGATAAGCCCTGGATGCTATGATTTTGTAATCAAGTTCCGAAATGGTCTGATTTTTTCGGGCAATCTGGAGACTTGTATTATAACTCAGCGTAGAATCAAGCAGTTCTTTGTAAACCAGGTCGGGATTAAATACAATCGTAGAATCTTTTATTATAATCTTTTCTTCCAGATTATCCACTGCCATCAGCTTTTTTAAACGAACTTCTGATTCAAGGATTGCTTCATTTTGCCGGGCTAAATTAGAACTGTCAGCATTCAGATAAACAATAGATTGCAGCAGTTCCAACTTTGAAGAAGCTCCCAGCAAATATCTTTCCTCATCCATCCTCACCCTTTCTTTTGAGAGCGAAACCGCATATTCCATGTTTTTGAAATAATTAAGCTGCTGGATGTAATAGTAATACTCCGAGACAATCTGCGCTATCAGGTTTTCCATCGACATTTGCGTATTGAGTGCTCCCATTTTTCTAAGCTCACTCAATTTCTGATAAGTTGTTTTTACATTAAAACCATTAAAAATAGTCCAGTTGAGATTTAAACCTGCCGACCCGGTTGTATTGTAAATTCCACTTGACAAATTCTGTGAGCCATCATTCATATTTTGTGTGGTGGTAGTTAAATTTCCCCCCAGCCTGTTGCTGGTAGTTAAAGTTGGCAAATAACCTGCATTCCCGCGTGTAAAATTATTTCCGGCAATTTCTTCCTGATTGCGGGCCACCATTACCGAATAATTTTGCTCAAGCCCGGTTCTCACACAACGACTAATATCATAAACTTCCTGCGCTGTCATTAAACCCGGCAGCATAAAAAGAGTAATTACCAAAAATAAAATGCTGCTGTTTCTATTCATTTCCGCTATTTTCAGGAATAACCGATTCATTTTTAATATTTTTTGATTCACTCGAAATTAAGAGATAGATTCCCGGTACTACATAAAGCGTTAGAAATGTAGAAATAGTCATCCCGCCTACAACAGCAACGCCCATTGCCACACGACTTTGAGCACCTTCTCCTAAACCAATTGCAAGTGGTAAAATTCCGAGTATAGTAGATAAACTCGTCATCAGAATTGGCCGGAAACGCGCAGCCGAGGCAAAACGAATTGCATCTTTTTTTACCATTCCTGCTGCTTTCCGCTGGTTGGCAAATTCCACAATTAAAATTCCATTCTTCGACACCAATCCAACCAGCATAATGATTCCAATCTGGCTAAAGATATTCATGGTAATATTGAAGTACCACATAAAGATCATTGCTCCAGTCAGTGCCAGAGGAACCGTCATCATTACAATAATAGGATCTTTAAAACTTTCGAACTGCGCTGAAAGTACAAGGAAAATCAGTATAATGGCCAACAGAAACGCAAACATAAGGCTCGACGAACTTTCCGTAAAATCTTTTGAATCGCCGGCGAGTGCTGTTCGGAAGGTATCATCGAGTACATTGGATGCAATCTTATCCATTTCTTCCAATCCTTCACTTATTGTTTTACCCTGCGCCAAACCTGCTGATATAGTAGCAGAAACAAACCTGTTGTAACGGTACAACTGAGGCGGTGCTGTTTCTTCCTTCAGGGTTACAAAATTATCGAGCTGTATCATTTCACCCGAACTGTTACGCACATATAATGATTTCAGATCAAGCGGCTTATTTCGTTCCTGACGTGCGATTTCACCCAGAATCTGGTATTGCTTGCCGTTCATAATAAAATAACCCAAACGTTGTCCGCTAAGTGCCAACTGAAGCGTTTGACCAATATTTTGAGTAGAAACACCCAAAAGATTTGCTTTGTCACGATCGATTTCAATTTGCAGCTCGGGTTTGGTAAATTTCAGGTTTACATCAGCCATTTCAAAAGTAGGATTGTCTTGAACCTGTGCCATAAATTCAGGGATTATTTCCCTCAGTTTATCAATATTGGGAGCCTGGAGCACATACTGAATTGGTAAACCTGCACGTCGTCCACCAAATGTGGATTGCTGAATAACACTGGCCCTGGCTTTGGTCATTTTCCTCAGCTCTGTCGTAAGTTGATTTGCTATTTCCTGCTGTGAACGAGTCCTTTCAGAAGGTGGAACAAGCACAATCCTCACAAACGTCCAACTTCCCCTGACCATCATAGTAACCTCTTCACGCTCCGGAACCAATTTTTCAACAAGGGCATTAACACTTTCAGCATAATCCTCATTGAATTCATAAGTAGATCCTTCAGGCGTTGTAATACTGATATTTAGCTGTGAACGGTCCTCTAGTGGCGCCATTTCAGCAGGAATTGTTTTCCATAAAACATAAATCAAGCCCAACGAACCAATAAGAATTAACAATGGCAGGTACTTTCTATTCAGAAATGCATTTAAAGAATTTTGGTAAGCTTTATTCAGTCCAACGAAAAACTTTTCCGTCCAGTTATAGGCTTTGCTGCGTTTATGACGTGTTTTCAGGATTTTTGTAGATAACATCGGGGTAAGCGTTAGGGCTACAAAAGCGGAAATACCAACTGCACCGGCAATTACAATACTAAATTCACGGAAAAGCCGACCTGTCATACCTTTAAGAAAAACGATCGGGAAAAATACTGCAATCAAAGTAATGGTGGTTGCAATAATGGCAAAAAATATTTCATTTGCCCCTTTCAATCCTGCTTCCATTGGACTCATTCCCTGCTCAACTTTCACATAAATGTTTTCCATCATTACAATAGCATCATCCACAACCAACCCGATCGAAAGAACTATTGCAAGAAGTGTTAAAACATTAATTGTAAATCCTGCCACATACATTATAAAGAAAACACCGATAAGCGAAACAGGAATTACCAAAATTGGCAGAATGGTTGTTCGCCAGTCGCGCAGGAAAACAAAAATAATAATAACAACCAGGAAAAAAGCCAGGTAAATTGTATTCTTTACCTCTTTAATAGAGGAACGAATATATTGTGTATTATCAAATCCTACCTCAATACCAACATCGTCCGGCAAATCCTTTTTGATGTAATCAAGTCGCTTATAAACAGCATCAACAATATCAATATGGTTGGCACCCGGCTGCGGAACAATAACAGTTCCTACCATTGGAATGTCATTCATTTTCATTATTCCCCTCAAATCTTCTGGTCCTAATTCTGCGCGGCCAATATCCCTGATTCTGATCGACTGATCACCTGTTTGTTTTAAAATGAGGTTATTAAACTCCTGCGGAGTTTTCATTAACCCCAGTGTTCGAATGGTTAGTTCCGTAGTATTTCCTTCAATACTTCCGGCCGGAAGTTCTACGTTTTCCCGCATAATTGCATTACGAACATCCAGTGGTGTCATTTGATAACCGGCCAGTTTTGCCGGATCGAGCCAGATGCGCATGGCATATCTTTTTTCACCCCATATCATCACGGAGCTTACTCCTGAAATAGTTTGCAGTTGCTCTTTAAAAGTCAATTCCGCTATTTCTGAAAGTTCGAGTAACGATCTTTTGGGGCTTTTGACCGCAATAAACATAATCGGGCTGGCATCAGCATCAGCTTTTGATACCGTTGGCGGATCGCAATCGCGGGGAAGATGCCGCTGTGCCTGTGAAACTTTATCCCTTACATCATTGGCAGCAGTTTCCAAATCTACCGACAGTTCAAATTCAACACTAATTCTGCTCCTGCCTTGGCTGCTGGTACTGGTAAGTGTCCTGATTCCCGGAATTCCGTTGATGGATTGTTCAAGCGGTTCTGTTATCTGTGTTTCAATAACATCTGAATTAGCTCCAGGGTACGATGTGCTTATGGAAATAAGAGGAGGATCCACACTGGGGAATTCGCGTACCCCCAAATAGGTCATTCCTATGGCACCAAAAAGCAGGATGACCAGTGAAAAAACGGTCGCAAGTACCGGGCGTTTTATGCTGGTTGACGAAAGACTCATTACTGTACTGTTTGCTGGTTGGTAACTAAAGTGTCAAGCTTAACCGGAATACTTTCCCTTAACTGAAGAATTGCTGTTGTTAAAAGTGTATCGCCAAAATGTAGTCCCTCTTTTATTTGAATATGTGATTCAGTACGTAACCCCGTAACCACAGGAACCTGTTCAGCTTTTCCATTTTTATAAATAAAGACTTTTTCACCCTCCATTTCAGCAATTACCGCTTCAGTGGGAATTGAAATTGCATTATTAATTTTTGAAAGCAACGCCGCCACCTTAACCGAACGCCCGGGTTTCAGTTCTTCATTACTATTAGCATAAAGTGCTCTAACCATTATCGTTCGGGTATTAATATCAACTTTTGGATCTATAGCATATACTTTGGCATCAAATTTCTTTGATTCATCATTAAACTGAAAAGTAATTGGAAATCCTGGCGATATCTCGCCGGAATATTTTTCGTTAACCGCGAATTCGATTTTCAAAGGGCTTATTTTTACCAATCGTATTATTTTTGTTTGTGTGGTAGCATAAGCTCCTTCACTAATCATACGAAGTCCCACTACCCCATCGAACGGAGCGCGGAGTTCAGTTTCGGCGATACGTGCTTCTATAAGCAAAATGTCAGCCTCCAACGATTGAAGTTCTGTTGCTACCTGATCATAACTTTCACGGCTAATAGCATCGCGGTCGAGTAATTGTCGCTGCCTGAATTCCTTTTCTTCTGAAAGCTTCTTTTGTGCCTGAAGTTTTAACAACTGTGCCTGTAATGGTTTGTCGTTAATTTTCGCCAAAAGTTCTCCTTTTTTAACACGGGTCCCTTCATCAAAATATATCCCTACAATTTTCCCTGAAGTCTCAAAAGCCAGGTCAACTTCTTCATCAGGTAACAGGGATCCGGTGCTATAAATCAATTCTGACATTTCTGTTGGAACAATTACATAGCCGCTTGCCATCAATATTTGTCCTCCACTACGCGAAAATCGCGAACCTGATGTTGCCACACTTTCTTTCTCCGTCTGAAACATTGGTTTCAGTTTTGGATACAACACAATTCCTAACAGTACTAAAATCAGCACTATAGTTATAGAAATCTTGAAAATTTTGTTTTGAGCCACTTCTTATTTGGTTAAATGAAATTTGTTTACGTTAATTTAGATTAAGACATTTGACTATCGTTCTTCTGAAAAGTAAAAAGACACATGTCAAAAAAATCAAAAAAAATTACATCAATTTTTGAATCTATAAAAATATTAACTGATAGTCAAGAGCATAACGGAACCGACATCCATTTATTTTTGAAAAAATTTTATTCGATATCATTTTTATCTGAAATAATAATTTACACAATTATAATTAAGTTGTGACCAAACACAACGTCTCCGTAATATTTTTTATCCAATTAAAAATTGACAACCTCTTCCCAAACATTTTTATTTACCGGAATTCCGTTTTCAAGGTGGTCCCTTCTGGTTTCCAGAACACGTTCTCCGGGATACCTTATTTTGTCGGATTCAGAAATGGGAACTGAAGCTTTTATATCTGAAATAATATCATTCAGTGTTTTGTCAATAGCGGGATAATGGTGCAGCTTCTTGAGATCCATTGCGATAAAAACCTGCGAGACACCATATTCAGCCTCTTTCGAACTAATATCATGTGTTGTCATTCCTCCCGAAAGAATAGATGCAAAAATATCGAGCATCAAAGCCAACCCCGCTCCTTTCCAGTAGCCAATCGGAAGTGCCAGCCAGGTATTCAAAATCTCCCCGGGATCAGCAGTTAGCTCGCCTTGTTTATTAAATCCTCCGGGATAAGGTAACTGTTTCCCTTCCATTTTAGCAGCCTCCATTTTCCCATATGAAAACTGGGTCATCGCAAAATCAAAAACCACAGCCTCATCTTTAAATGGTACAGCAAAAACCAATGGGTTGTTTCCCAATCGGCTGTCTTTTGCTCCCCATGCAGGCATATTTCCTATGGTGTTGGTCCAGCCAATAAAAGCATATCCTTTTTTGGCTGCCATCCAACCATAAGTTCCGGCGCGCATCCAATGATTGGTATTGGCAATAGCTACGCAACCAATTCCGTATTCCAAAGCAAGCTCTCCGGCTCTGTTGGTGCAAAACTCAGCATTCAAAGGCCCGGGTCCCAGATTCCCGTCCCATTGTTCCAATGCACCTGCAGAATGTGACAATGTTGGTTCTGCGTCCACATTAATGTATCCTTTCTCCAGGTAACCAACAAAACGGGCAAAGCGGTTAACTCCATGAGAATAAACTCCTTCCAGACTATTAGTGGCAAATATCTCTGCACAACGATCAGCTCGTGATATCGAAAAGTGGTGTTTAATTAAAATCCGTTTGAATTCCGATTTCATATCGGAGAAAGGGACTCTTATTTTTTCCATTTTAAATCTTCTGAATTGCAGTTTTTACATTTTCAAGCAAAACCGGCACATTATCAAATGGATCGCCTTCACCAAGTGTTTCAAGTGGCAGATACCCACGGTATCCGTTTTCTTTGATGATTTTAAAAAGCTTCACAAAATCGGTTGGCGTCTCCTTGCCATTAATCCAAACATTTTCCTTGATTTGCCAGGTAATTGCGTACTTTATATTTTTCAGAATTTCTTCGTACGGATTATTCACGCGGTAGCTACCAATATCGAGATTAAGTCCCAGCCATTCTGAGTCAACCATTTTAAAAATACGTTCGACATCGACAGCAGTTTTCAGAAAATCATTGTGATTCTGAATTGCGATCATCACTCCGAATTGTTTTCCATATTCACAACAGGCTTTTACATCCCCCGCCATCCACTCAAAAACCTGGTCGCGCGAAAAGCCTTCATGTGGATTGGTTCCGGCAAAAATCCGCACGTTGGGAATTCCCATTTTAGCTGCTGCTTCAATCCATTTTTTAATCATCACAATATCAGCTTTACGACTGTTTTCATCAGGATTGGAAAAATCATTCCTCACACCGGTACCGCTGATATCGAGGCCAAGCAAGAATGCCTGTTTTTTGAACTTCATCATAAATTCATCCGTTGGAACATCAGGATAATCTGGGAAATAATAACCGGTTGGATCGATTGCATCAAAGTTATTTTTGGCACAAAAATCCAGGACATCGAACAAATCGATTTTCTTATCCATCAGTGGTTTGTTAAAAGAATACAGATTTAGACTGATTTTAAATTTATATCCAAATTTTCCGCTGACAGAATGTCCTTCTGATGCCAGTGCTCTTAAGCCGGATACTGCAAAAGGTACTGCCAGCATCGATTTCATAAATTTTCTTCGTGAAGATTTCATATTATTTTGATTAGTTGGTTATTTACTGAAATTAACTGATACTAAAAGGTGTTTCAATAATTATCTCTTTTACGCAGGCACCCGGAGAAAGAGTTAAAAGCCATTTTATAGTTTCGAACAAATCTTCCCGCTGAATCATTTGTTCCGGATGGAGTTTGCTTCCTGCCTCGTAAGCCATTTTTGTATTTACCCAGCCCGGGCATAAAGCCGTAACTTTAATTCCCAACGGAGTAAGTTCGCGATAAAGAGATTCGTTTAATCCCACCATCCCGAATTTGGATGCACTATATCCCCCACTTCCTGAAAATCCAATCTTCCCTGCCCGGGATGCAACGTTAAAAATATATCCTGATTTTTGCTTTTTCATTATCGGAACGACTTCTTGTAAAAGAACAAATTGCGACGTTAAGTTGGTGTCGAGCATTTTTCTGAACGACTCCTCCTGAAGTTCTATCGACCCATCGAAATAAATACCAGCGTTGTTCACCAAAATGTCGATCCGCTTAAAGCGGTTAATAATATCCCTAACTATTTCGCTAAGCATTTCGGACTCAGTAATATCCAACGAAAAGATAGCTGGTTCCAGTCCCGATTCAGAAATAATTTCCTCCGAAATTTTCTTCAGATCAGTTTTATCACGACCAATTAAAATCAATTTGTAATTCAATCTTGCTAATCCAATGGCAACTGCTTTACCAATTCCTTTGTTAGCTCCTGTTACAATTGCAATTTTATCCAATTCGGGCATTTTATTCAGATTTATTCGAAATATACCAAATGAATCTGGAATCAGAAACTAAAAATATTGCGAGAATAATCCTTTCAGTTTGTGTTATGCGGGACTTCTTACTTCCAGCAAAAATCCACTCCCGTGAATATTCCTAATTTCAATCGCTGGATCATCAGCCAAATATTTGCGAAGTTTGGTGATAAAAACATCCATGCTTCGGGCAGTGAAATAGCCATCATCACCCCAGATTTTCCTAAGGGCAGTTTCACGAGGAAGTAACTCGTTCTTGTTCAGACAAAGTAATTTCAGCAGATCAGCTTCCTTGGGTGAAAGCTTTTGTTCTGTTCCTTCACGAATAATCGTGCGAAGTTTTGAATCGAATCGATACGAACCAATCGTAAAAATCACCTCGTTTACAACCGGTTCTGTGGATTGCCGTTTTATTATCGCCTGGACTTTACAAAGCAAAACTTCCGTATCAAAAGGTTTGGTAATATAGTCGTCGGCTCCCACATTGTAGCCTTTCAGAATATCTTCTTTTAATGTTTTTGCCGTCAGAAAAACCATCGGGATTTCATTGTTAATTTTCCGTATCTCGGTGCCAATGGTAAAACCATCGATATTAGGTAACATCACATCCAGAATACAAATCTGGTATACTCCACTTCTGAATTTATTCATGGCATATTTCCCATCGTCCACCCACGTTACTTTAAAATCGTTGAGTTCAAAATACGATTTCAATACGGACCCAAAACTAAGGTCATCTTCTACCAAAAATATATGTTGCTTATTTTCCACTTATTAATTTTCTGTATGTCATTTCGAAGGAGGCACGACTGAGAAATCTGTATCAGATATCTCTCCGCCTGCGGACGAATCAAGATGACATCTTGCTTTTTTTTTATTCTCTGACAAAAGGTAAAAATACATCAAATTTGCTTCCCTTTCCAGGTTCGCTGTGAACGGAAATTGTTCCGTGGTTGGCTTCAATCACTGCCTTCACATAACTCAATCCAAGTCCAAATCCTTTTACATTGTGGATATTTCCACTCGATTGTCGGTAAAAACGTTCAAATATCTTTGTTTGTACTGCCTTACTCATTCCAATCCCGTTATCGGTAACCGAAATCATAACGCCGCTTGATTTATTTATTGTTGCAATTTTTATATGAGGCGAATCAACCGAGTATTTGATCGCATTGTCAAGTAAATTGAATACAACATTAGTAAAGTGAATTTTATCGGTGGTTATGACCGGATTAGGTGCATGAAGTTCTTTTTCAATAATTCCATTCCTTTTTTCTACCTGAATGCCAATTCCCTGGATCGCATCCTCAATGAGCTCGTGTATATTCATGGCTTCCCAGGTAAATTCAAAGTCTTTTTTATCCAAACGTGCAATAGTCAGAATATCTTCCACCTGGCGATTCATTCGCGTATTTTCCTTTTTTATCATCCCGGCAAAATACCGAATCCTTTCCGGATCGTTAACCACTTTATCGTTCACAATTGAATCGGAGGCCACTGAAATGGTTGCAATAGGAGTTTTAAACTCGTGAGTCATATTATTGATGAAATCGGATTTCATTTCCGATATTTTCTTTTGTTTCAGGATATAATAAATACTAAGGGTGAAAGTGAGCAAGATAATCAGTGAAAACAAAAATGAAGCTACAAGTAACCAGTTCATTGAGCGGTAAATAAAACGGTCGCGACCCGGAAAAATCACCGACAACTTTAAATTCTTCTGAAAAACATCATTCGGGTAAAGATTAACCTGAAGTGGCGAAACCATAAGTTTTACCGAATCAGCCTGTTCTATCGGATCTAAAAAAAGTGTGTCCTGTATCACTCCAAATTTAAAGTCAATAGGAATATTATGATTCCTTAATTCTTCATCAAGTATTTTTTTTATCAGCTTCTGGTCAATACGATGTGTATCCCATGTTGCAATTTCAGTAACTACTTTACTGGCCATCCGTTCCAAATGCCTGGCTTTTACACGCGCTCTTTCAGAAAAATTGGGTTGAAACACATTAAAAGTATCCAGCGATGTAATTACAGAGTCAATGCGGACCAGGCCAACTTTGTACAACGAATCAACATCTGTAATTAAGGTATCGGTTTTCATTAAAAATACTTTGTCTGAAGGTACTGATTCGCTATCCACAACAAGAATATCATTATCCTCATCAGTATCCGTTTCAATTTTGTAACTAAAGGTTGTTCCTTTATTTTTATCGTCGGAATCAACCTTAATTTCAATGATTGAATTTTTCTTGCCGGGCGGAATTCCACGTATAATGTGAACTGGTCTTGGTGCTCTTTTCAAAGAATCAGGTGAGGGAAAATCTTCAGGCGCGTGTGGAAAAAACCGAATATCATAATCTTCACCTTTGTTGTTTAGCCATTTAACAGTGTCTGGAAAAACCAACCGGTTCACCACATTGAAATTCTGGATGTCTTCAAGTTTGCGTACCGTGTTATTGAGCGCTTCATTTACACTGCGATCAAAAAGCTCGTTTTTCACTCTGATAGCGTTGTTCATCCAGACCAGCTGTACAGTGATGATACCCAGTATTGAAATACCCATTAAAATCACCAGCCCGGTAAAAATCTTTTTGTTCATTCGCAGCTTATCCTTTGTTTCGTGCCTCAAATATAGTGGTTTACATCTGCTGATCCAGTATTTTAACTTTTCCTTAACAGATTTTAACCAGCCTTTAACTGATTGATAGTATGCGCTTAGCATATCTTTGATGCAACAAAAAATTATTTAAAATAATCATTATGAAACGAAATTTGTATGTAACCGGAATCGTTATCCTTTCAATGTTATTTCTCACTTCATTTTCTATTCGGGAAAACCCACAGGACCCGCCTCGCGGGAAGAAGGCAAAAAAACATATCGTCCTTGAAAAAATCGACAATGGCAAAAAAACTACATTGGATACAATTATTGCCGGAGACGACATTTTGGTTTGGAATGGAGATACTATTGGTGGAAAGGGAAGTTTGAAATGGATTACCAAAGATGAATTTGATCTGGATTCTATCCGTGAAAACCTTGGAATGAACTTTAAATATGAAATTAAAGATAACGGCGACGATAATGTAATCGTTCTTAAATCAGGGAATGGTGGAAAACACATTATACGCGAATTTATAACCGATGGAGACTCCGGCAAAGCATTTGCATTTCATGTGCATCCTAAAGATTTTAAGGTGGATCATGATGTAATGATCTGGAATGACAAGGATGGAGATAAGGCATTTTTTGGACCAGATTTACCAGACCTGCCGCATCCGCCAAATGTTCTGGGAGCAATTTTTTCAGTTAAAAAAGATCGGGCAAATATTATTGATTTAAGCGATCCTGGTATTATTTCTTATAAAAAGAAGAAAAACAAAGACGGCACCGAAAAAATTACCATTGTAAGAAAGCAGGTTAAGGAAAATGATGCAGAAAACGTTGAAAAAATTATTATGGCACCAAAACCGGGAAAAGCTGATGTATTCTTTGGTACAAGTCCTGATAAGGTTAAGAAAATAAGGATAATTAAAGATGGAGATAAAGACAAAGAAATTGAAATAGAAGAAAACAGTGAAAACAATTAAACAGCTATTTTTTTAGAAATGAGAACCGGTTCATTACGAGCCGGTTTTTTTGTTTCCCTATGGTAGATTTTTTGTTAAATTTAAGACCTCAATTTTCCATAAAATGAAATTAAAATTTTTCCTGTTAATGGCACCGACTATCTTTTTATTTAGTACTTGCCACGTTTCTGAAAAATTATCAAATCCGAATTTATCAGTTCGTGGACTGGCTGATACCATTGGATTTGCGCACCTCGACTGGCAAATGGATTCGGTTATAAACCGGATAAATCATAAGTTTGGAGAAGAATTAAAATCGGTCCGACAACCGGACGGGACAATTTGGAAAACAGCTATTTGCCCTCACGACGATTACACCTATTCCAGTTGGTTATATCCGGCTGTGCTGAAAAATATTAAGGCCAAAACGGTGATAATTTTTGGGGTAGCACACAAAGCGAAGAATTTTCATTTGGAAAACCAGGTTGTGTTTGACAGTTACCCGGCCTGGCATGGTCCTTACGGAAATGTAAAAGTTTCTTCGCTACGGGAACAGATCATGAAAAATTTACCTGAAGATATATATGTAGTAAACGACAGCATGCAGCAAGTAGAACATTCGGTTGAATCAATGATCCCTTTTTTACAAAACCAGCGCCGCGACGTCGAAATTGTTAGCATTCTTGTTCCTTACATGTCGAAAGAAAGAATGGACACTATCTCAGATCATCTTGCCAGTGCAATTAAAAATGCGACAGATACTAAAAACCTCGCCTGGGGAAAGGATTTTGCGTTGCTGATAACTACCGATGCAGTCCATTACGGTGATGAAGAATGGGGTGGAAGTAATTATGCACCTTTTGGAACCGACAGTGCCGGATATAAGCAGGCAGTTGAAAAAGAGCATGAAATCGTTAAAACCTGCTTTACTGGACCACTTACCGATGAAAATGCAAATCGCTTTTTTTGAATGCTACGGTTCAACACGATAATTTCAGAGAATATCAATGGACATGGTGTGGAAGGTATTCCGTTCCGATGGGATTAAAAACAGCGGTAAAACTACAACAACTCTGCAACAACGTTCCATTGACCGGAATTCCAATTGGGTATCAGAATAGCATCGACCACCCGGAGTTAAAAGTGGATGACCTGCGCATGGGCAAAACGGCCGTAGCAAACCTGCATCATTGGGTGGGTTATGCCGCAGTTGGATTTCGTTAAAGAAAAAGCTGGTTCTGTTAAAACAGGAATTATTTCATTACAAACCTTACCACCTTATCTTCGATCATCTGTTGCAATTCCCTTAATAGAGCTTGTTCGTGCCGATCGAGATATCCGTCTCTGGTAGCTACATGAATTATTTTATCATATTCATCGCGGGTGATCACATGATCTTCAATTGCTTTTTCAATCATTTCTCTCATTTCCAATGAGCTGTCACTTATTTTTTCATCCATTTTCTGAATTATTTTATTTTTGAATAAAAATCTTTTAAATTTTATACACAAATATAATTGATTAACCAATAAATTACTGAGGCGGCACCCGCCCCGACAATTGGTCCGAAAACCGGTATCCATGCGTATTCCCAGTCGTTTTTGTCCTTATATTTTAAGGGAAGAAACGCATGAACAATACGCGGCCCCAAATCACGGGCAGGATTAATAGCATATCCGGTTGTTCCTCCCAAACTCAATCCAATGGAAAAAACAACCAGATGCAACAGGTAAAGCTCCGAACGAACCCATTCCAACTTTTTCACTTCCCAAACTATTGGTAATTCAATTGAGGAAGTGCAATCAAAAGAACCGCAAGAACAAGTACAAATGTGCCGACTACTTCAGAGAAAAAGTTTCTGGGATAATTACGAATAGCAGGAGCTGTGCAAAAACATGCTTTTTTAGCACCCGGCGTTTCTGTTATTTTAAAATGATCGGCAAAAAATAAATATACGGTAAATGCCCCTAACATGGCACCCAGAATTTGGGCCAGTATAAAAGGAACTACTTTGCTCCATTCGAACAAACCACTAAAAGCCAGACCCAGCGTTACTGCCGGATTCAAATGTGCCCCACTAATATCAGCTGTAGTAATAACCCCTGCATATACTGCCATTCCCCATCCTGCTGTAATAACGATCCAGCCACCTCCAAAACTATAGGTTTTATTCAGATTAACATTGGCAACAACTCCGTTTCCTAACAAAATGAGAATAAATGTTCCCAGTAATTCGCCAAAAAATTCCATCATAATATTCAGCTTTAATCTTTAAAGAAATAGTTATTTGCAACAGCTTCAAAATCAGCAATCTGCTTTAATTTCCAACCTTCATCTTTGCCGAGTTCATCCGCTATAATATCGGCCACTACAGGCGCAATCCGGATACTTTCACGTGCGTCAAGAAACAATGCCCGGGTTCTGCGGGCCAACACATCCTCCACTGTCCGGGCCATTTCTTTTCGTACTGCCCAGGCTATCTGAGCTTTATAAATTTGTAATTTTTCACTTAAGAATCCACCCAGTTTTTCTTCTTCCTCAGCCATCGACAAAATTTCTTCTTTATAAATTCCATAGGAAGCAAGTATATCATTAAAAGGATCGACATCCATTTTAAATCCATGAATCGGAAGATGTCGTGTAATACATTCTCTCTCCGGCAAGCCGCCCAACATAATGGCTTTTTCAATCGTATCTTCCGCCATTTTCCGATAGGTAGTCCATTTCCCTCCAATAATAGTAATCAGGCCAGACACAGAAATCAGATATTTTATGGCTTCTTGATATTTCTTTGGTAGGCTTTTTCTCATCTTCCGGTTTTGCCAACGGCCGTAATCCTGCAAATATGCTGAGCACGTCCTTTTTAGTGGGTTGTTTAACCAGGTATCTCCCTGCTGTTTTCAATACGAAATTAACTTCCTCTTCCAACGCTACCGGTTCCAGTTTATGATGTTTATTAGTGTGTCGGTTGTGCCCAGAATAACATGGTTATGCCAGGGAACAGCAAACATAACCCTTCCATCGGGAGTATGTGGCACCATAATAGCAAAATCACCGGGAAGAAATTCTTTGTCAACCACCAGGTGAATTCCCTGACTGGGAGTAATCAGGTCCTTTTTATCAGGGTCATCCAGTTTTATTATATCATCCGCAAAAACACCTGTTGCATTGATCACTACTTTGGCTTTTATGTTGAATGTATTACCGGTTTCCTGGTCAACAGCAACTACTCCGGTAATGAGTTCGTCAGTCTTGACTAGCGCAGTTACTTTGCAGTAATTCAACACTGTCCCGCCATAGTCAACACAAGTTTGTGCTAAACTAACAGCCATCCGTGAATCATCAAATTGTCCATCCTGGTAAATTACGCCTCCTTTTAGGCCTTCACGGCCAACGGTAGGTATTGCCTGAATCGCTTCTTCGCGAGAAAGATGCATGGAAGGCCCCAACCCAAGTTTACCTGCCATCAAATCGTACACTTTTAGGCCTACGGTATAAAATGGCCCTCCCCAAAAATCGTAAGTAGGAATAATAAAAGAAAGATTGGAGACCAAATGTGGGGCATTTTTAAACATTAAGCCCCGTTCTTTTAGCGCTTCAAATACCAGTGAAACATCACCCTGCTGCAAATAACGAACACCACCATGTACCAGTTTTGTACTGCGGCTTGAGGTTCCCTTTGAAAAATCTACCTGCTCAAGCAAAAGGGTTTTGAAGCCACGCGAAGCAGCATCAACCGCACATCCCAGTCCAGTGGCTCCTCCTCCGATAATCAGAATATCCCATTCCTTGTCTTTCTTTTTCAGTTTTTTAATAACCGCTTTGCGATTCATAATTGGTAAAATAAATTAAGAGTTATTCCAGTTTTTGCTTCGTTCTACTGCTTTATTCCAGCCATTTACCATTTTCTCCACCTCTTCTTTCCTTTTTGCCGGTGTAAATTTCCGGTCCACCTTCCATTGTGTTTTCAGTTCATCCATATTTTTCCAGAAATTTACTGCAAGTCCGGCAAGATAAGCTGCACCCAACGCTGTTGTTTCAGTAACTTTGGGTCTTACTACCGTATTTTGAATTAAGTCGGCTTGTAACTGCATTAGCAGGTTATTCGCTGATGCACCTCCATCTACACGCAATTCATTAACCGCAATACCGGAATCATTTGCCATTGTTTCAATCACTTCCATTGATCGGAAAGCAATGGCTTCGAGCGCAGCCCGGGCAATATGAGCTTTACCAACACCACGACTTAATCCTAAAATTGCTCCCGTTGCATACTGATCCCAGTGAGGGGCACCGAGCCCTACAAAACCCTGTACAAAATAAACACCTCCATTATTCTCAACCTGCTCTGCCAATGCTTCAATTTCAGCTGATGACTGAATAATTCCCAACTGATCGCGAAGCCACTGGACAATAGCACCTGCTATAAAAATACTACCTTCAAGTGCATAAGTCACTTTCCCATTTATCTGCCATCCAACGGTGGTTAGCATTTTGTTTTTTGAGGCAATAGGTTTATCACCTGTATTCATCACTACGAAACACCCTGTTCCGTATGTGTTTTTTACCATGCCTTTTTCAACGCACATTTGTCCGAACAACGCCGCTTGCTGGTCGCCGGCAATTCCGGAAACAGGCGTTTGAGCTCCCCATAAATCAGACGAAACAATACCGTAAAGTTCACTACTGGATTTTACTTCAGGAAGAATTTCTTTTGGAATATCAAGCATTTCAAGTAACTCATCGTCCCACTGCAAAGTGTGAATATTGTATATCATTGTCCGGCTTGCATTGCTAACATCGGTAATATGCAGTTTCCCGCCTGTTAACTTCCAAATTAACCAGGAATCGACAGTGCCAAAAGCAAGTTTTCCTTTCTTAGCCATTTCACTGGCACCTTCAACATGATCTAAAATCCATTTAATTTTGGTTCCCGAAAAATAAGCGTCAATCACCAGTCCGGTTTTTTCTGCTACTGTTTTTTCCCATCCCTGCGATTTCAATTCGTCACAAATTCTGGCTGTTCGACGATCCTGCCAAACAATGGCATTATAAATCGGTTCTCCGGTTTCCCGATTCCACAAAATGGTTGTTTCCCGCTGATTCGTAATTCCTATTCCCTTAATCTGCTGTGGTTCGATCCCGGTTTTCTTTATCACTTCCCGGACTACTCCCAATTGTGTTTCCCAGATTACTGACGGATTATGTTCAACCCATCCTGACTGCGGATAAATTTGTTCGAACTCACGTTGCGCGAGATTTACAATTTCTCCTGAATGATCAAATAAAATAGCCCGGTTGCTGGTTGTACCGGAATCGAGCGAGAGGATATATTCTTGCATATAGGAAGATTTTTGCTTCAAAATTGCTTTGAAAATATAACTCTCAAAATACAACTTTAATTCCTATTCCAACCGTTCTGTATTTATCTTTTTTAACAGTTTTTCACAGAATCTCACTTCAGCAACGTTAAAACTTAACATCCCCGGAATCCCATAAACCGGAAAAACTTTTACTTTTGCCCTACCTTAAAAACGGGATAGCATGAATATGAAAACGAAAAGGGTAGCCGTAATAGGAAGTGGAAGCTGGGCTACAGCACTTTCAAAAATGCTGCTGGAGAACGTCAAACAAATTAACTGGTTTATGCGGAAGACTGAGACCATTGAAATGTTTGAAAAGCACGGTCACAATCCACGATACCTCCCGGGCGTTGAATTCGATCCCAATCGGATAAGTTTCTACAGCGATATCAATGAAATTACTGAAGAATCTGATATCCTCGTTCTGGCTGTCCCGTCGGCCTACTTACCAGTTATTCTTGCAGATTTAACCACTGACATCAGTAAAAAATATATTTTGTCGGGAATTAAAGGAATTGTTTCAGAAGAAAATCTGCTGGTGGTAGAATATCTAAACAAGTTCTTTAAAGTCGATTTTCATAATGTGGGAGTTATTGCAGGCCCTTGTCATGCCGAGGAGGTTGCATTGGAATATCTGTCGTATCTGACCATTGCCAGTGCCGATGAACAAAAGGCATCGAACTTTGCCAGGCTAATTAAAAGTGAATATATTTTCACCAATGTTTCCGATGATATTTGGGGAACAGAATATACTTCGGTTCTGAAGAACATTATTGCCATTGCTTCCGGAATTGCTCACGGGCTTCGTTACGGCGATAATTTCCAGGCAGTTCTTATCTCAAACGCAATACAGGAGATCAAACGTTTTGTTGACAAGGTTCATCCTATTACACGCGATATAAAAAGCTCGGCATATTTGGGCGATTTACTGGTAACTGCTTATTCTCAATTCAGCCGTAACCGGATGTTCGGTACCATGATCGGCAAAGGGTACCCGGTACACATGGCCAAACTTGACATGAACATGGTTGCTGAAGGTTATTTCGCGTCCAAATCAATTCATAAAATTAATCAGAACTACCAGGTGGAAATGCCGATTACTGAAGCGGTCTATAAAATCCTGTATGAAGGTGTTTCCCCGCGAAAAGAAATTGCACTGCTAACAGAAAAACTGAGTTAAGTTTTGAATTCAGTTGAATAAAAGTGTCTTTTCTGCAATTTCCAAAACTAACCACGAACCAACCGGAATCAATAAATTATCCAATCCTTTCTTTGAAAATGCCTCGATTACAGTTGTTAATACCGGTATTACTATAGTCAGAATAAAAATATAATACCAGGAATAATCAGAAAAATAGATTAGGTTCAAAAAAACGATTACAGATGAAGATAAAAGAAATATAAGTGACCCGGTTTTTGTTTTCCGGTTTAACATAACATAGGAATTTAAATCCCATCCTTTGTTTCGGTTTACCGGAATAATAATTCCACCTAACGTTGCAAGTGGATCTGATATGCTTAAAATAAGAATTGAAATCTGAAAATAAAGATATGGTGAATGGATTAGTTTATTCAGAAAATATATTAACCATATACTTACAGGAAAAATAACTCCACCATAACTTTTTCGTTCTACATTGTGAATGCATCTCATAAAATTAAATCGTTTCGCTAACCCAAGAATGATGTAAAAAATCAAAGCTAATAGCAAAACAACGAGATGCCCCTGAAACAGATAACAAAAACAGGCACAAATTATTCCAATTAAAAAATGCAAAAATTTTCGGGTAAGTTCAGCTGGAAATTTGAACCTGATATAAATCACCTCAACCAGAAAAAGCAAGAATCCGAAAATTCCACCGAATAGTAAAAAATAGCACCAGTCTGAATGATTCATAATTTAAGTACTTCATTCCACAGGTATACCGCAGAACCTGCTATTAATAAACTGTCGAACCTGTCAATTATACCTCCATGCCCGGGAATTAACCTGCTAAAATCTTTAATTCCGGCTCTTCTTTTTAACAGCGATGCCAATACATCACCTGTAAAAGCAAATGCAATTATCAAAATCCATTTGAGAAATATATTTTCAACAAAAAGACTAAAATCCATTCGGAACAAAAGGACAATAATCAGAGAACCAATAATCCCGCCGGCTAATCCTTCCCATGTTTTACCCGGACTAATTCGTTCAAACATTTTGTTTTTACCTGTAATAGTTCCTGCTAACTGACTAAACCCATCGAATGATACTACCAATAAATAAGTATAAAGTATTAGTGCCGAATCCATTAAAATAAACTGAAAATAACACCAGCATATCAATAAATAAAAGATTTCAGAAATTACTGCTTTTTTTTGATTTTGTGCCTTACTTACAGGTGAATACAAGCTGTGAATTTCAAATAAACCAATAAATAACGTCAAAACTGAAAGAATTTGAAATCCAAATATGTAAAACTGAATGAGAAGAATATGTATCAATATTATGATGAGGTAAACCCAAAATTTTATTTTTAATTGTTTCGATCTTTTTTCAGTAGGTAAAATCCAAAATAACCCAATACCACCCACCAGAAATAAAATGGAAATAACAAAGTAAATTTTAAGATAAAAGGATTCACTCATTTCTTGCTTTTAATACCCAGTATAATCCCTTGATATTTGAGCGACGTTCTTTCAAAAGAAATATTAATATAATAGACTCAATTTCTGCGAGTAATCCAAAACTGATAGCAAAATAATAGTACGCTGGATAAAAATGAACAAAGAACCAGGTAAAAAATAAAATTGCATGAATATATCCTGTCGTTTTAAAAGTATATAAGTGCATACTGGGGAAACTTCGGAATCGAATTAAATTAAGGATCTGAATTAATACAAATAAAACAAGAAAAATATATAAAATCCAGCCATGGTTGATTAAGTCCTCTGACTTAAATTTAAATATTCCCCAAAATGCAAGTATATAAGTTCCAATGTCTGCAAGAGAATCCAAACGAGCGCCGAACTGGGTGGACATATTAAATTTACGTGCAATAAAACCATCCAATGCATCTGTAAAAAGGTTAATGCATAACAAAACAGCATACGTTGTTTCTTTCCCGCTTAATAAAAAATACAAGATCAATGGAAAAACCAGAATACGGTAAAAACTTAATGCATTTGGAATGTTAAAAATTTTCTCGTCAGTCATTTTGGTTTGATTAGGCATTTTTAAAAATAATCTTTTTTGTTAAAACTGAGTGTTTTAATTGGTTATTTTCAATTATGCTGTTTTGCGCTTAAGATATTCACTGCCTAAAAAAAATAAAATTTAAGTTTTTTCAAATTATTCATTATTGATGGCCTAAATATGTCTTTGCTTTCTATTTTTACAGAAAAAACCGATGGCACGAAAATTCTCTCTCGATAAAAATAAAATCCGGATTTTATTACTTGAAGGGATTCATCAGTCAGCAGTAGATGCATTTGAAGCAGAAGGTTATACCAATATTGAATACGTAAAAACTGCTCTCGACTCTACCGAACTGGAGCAAAAAATAAAAGATGTTCATATTATCGGTATTCGTTCGCGGACAAAGCTTTCTAAAGAAATTCTCAAAAAAGCCAAAAAACTTTTTGCCATCGGTTGCTTCAGCATCGGTACAAACCAGGTTGATTTGCCTGCGTCTAAACATTTGGGAATCCCGGTATTTAATGCCCCGTTCTCAAATACCCGTTCCGTTGCCGAACTGGTAATTGCAGAAATCATTATGCTCATGCGTGAAATTCCGGCAAAAAATGCCGCCGCCCACAGGGGGACCTGGCTAAAGGCTGCCCGAAATTCATTCGAAGTACGGGGAAAAAATCTTGGAATTGTTGGTTACGGACATATTGGTTCACAGGTTTCTATTCTTGCAGAAGCTATGGGAATGAATGTGTATTACTATGATATTGAGAAGAAACTGAGCCTTGGAAAGGCAATTTCATGTAATTCTCTGGAAGAATTGTTTCGTGTTTCAGATGTAGTTACATTACATGTTCCTGAAACTGAATTAACTGCAAAGATGATATCTTCGGTACAAGTGAAACAAATGAAAAAAGGGGCACTGTTGATTAATGCATCACGGGGAACTGTTGTTGATTATAATGCAGTTGCCGAGGCATTGAAAAGTGGGAAATTGGGAGGTGCTGCTGTGGATGTATTTCCTGCGGAACCGGCTTCAAATGATGAACCATTTATTTCTGAACTGCAGGAATTCGATAATGTAATTCTCACACCCCACATTGGTGGAAGTACTTCAGAAGCACAGGAAAATATCGGAATGGAAGTGGCCGATAAACTGATTCGGTACAGCGATAACGGTTCAACCATTGGAGCAGTTAACTTTCCACAAATTTCGCTTCAGCAAAACCTTAACAAACAGCGGTTTCTGCACATTCACAAAAACATGCCCGGGTTACTTAAAAGCATTAATGATGTTTTCACAGGAAAAGAAATCAATATCGCTGCACAGTTCTTGCAAACTGACCCTGAAATTGGTTATGTTATTATCGACACCGAAAGTGAACTTGGTGAAGTAATTTTAAAGGAACTTAAAAATATTCCGCATACTATTCGCGCAAGAATGTTGTATTAAAGTTGGGTGCGGAAGTTTCCGACTTCCGAGTGAAAATGCGATTAGAAACCGCATCACCGCATTTCTTTAAAAGTATTAATCAACCCATTTGTTGAACTGTCATGACCAATTACAGGTTCATCGTTAGTCAGTTCAGGTAAAATGGCATTGGCAAGTTGCTTGCCCAACTCAACTCCCCACTGATCGAAACTGAAAATATTCCAGATAACTCCCTGAACAAATATTTTATGTTCATACATGGCAATCAGCGAACCCAAAACACGAGGAGTTACTTTTTTCACCAGAATAGAATTGGTAGGAATATTTCCGAGGAAAACTTTATAGGGCAAAAGTGCTTCTATTTCCATTTCCGATTTTCCAGTGGTCTTGAGTTCAGCAATTACCTGTTCTTTGGTCTTCCCCACCATCATGGCTTCGGTCTGTGCAAAATAGTTAGCCAGCAATTTTACATGATGATCGCCCAATTGATTATGACTGATTGCAGGAGCAATAAAATCACAGGGAATCATTTTCGTCCCCTGGTGAATAAGCTGATAAAATGCATGCTGCCCGTTTGTTCCTGGTTCTCCCCAAATAATCGGCCCGGTTTGATAATCTACCTGCTCGCCGTTTCTGCCCACGTATTTTCCGTTGCTTTCCATATTCCCCTGTTGAAAGTAAGCGGCAAAACGATGCATATACTGGTCGTACGGTAAAATTGCTTCTGTTTCTGAACCATAAAAATTATTGTACCAAATGCCAATTAAGGCCAGTGTTACCGGAATATTTTTACGGAATTCAGTATTACGAAAATGATTATCCATTGCATGTGCACCTTCAAGTAATTCAACGTAATTATCAAATCCCATTCCCAAAACAATGGATAAACCTATTGCAGACCATAATGAGTAACGGCCGCCAACCCAATTCCAGAAACGGAACATATTTTTGGTATCGATCCCAAATTCCGATACAGCTTTTGCATTGGTAGAAACAGCTACAAAGTGTTTGGCAACCTGGTTAATATCTTTTGCCGAAGCCAGAAACCAGTCTTTTGCTGAGTTTGCGTTCGTCATGGTTTCCTGTGTGGTAAATGTTTTTGAAGCGACGATAAAAAGTGTTGTTTCAGGATCGACTTTCTTCAACGTTTCTGCCATATGAGTTCCATCAACGTTAGAAACAAAGTGAAGATTCAGGTGGTTCTTGTAAGGTTTTAAGGCCTCAGTTACCATTAAGGGACCCAGATCAGAACCACCGATTCCAATATTAACAACATCAGTAATAGGTCGCCCGGAATATCCTTTCCAATCTCCCGAAATTACTTCTTCAGAGAATTCTTTCATCTGCTCAAGCACTGCATTTACTTCAGGCATTACATCTTCGCCATCAACCATTATTGGCGTGTTGCTTCGGTTCCGCAATGCAATATGTAGTACTGCCCGGTTTTCAGTAGTGTTAATCTTCTTTCCGGTAAACATATTTTCTGTGGCTTCTTTTAATCCACATTCTATTGCCAGATCGATCAACATTTCACGAATATCATCATCAACTATATTCTTTGAAAAATCAACCAAAATATCTTCAAATTTCAATGAATATTTCTTAAACCTATCAGGATCGATAGCAAATAATTCTTTTAGGTGGGTTCCTTCAAAACTAAAGTAATACTCTTCGAGTTTTTTCCATGCGTTGGTGGTTGTTGGATCAATTTTAGGAAGCATATGATTTAAAATAATGTTATTAATATTTATTTTTATTCTAACCAAAGATAGTGGTTTACATTGATTGTTAACGGACGTTTTGTTAGGGTTAACATTTGTTTAAGAAAACAGGAATTTTTTTCTATATAGTAAGAGAGATAGCAATATTAATAATTTTCCGATGGCAATTTTCGTACTTTTGTCGCCGGTAATATTTAGTAAATATGAAATCGGATACACTAAAAGGATATCTTTTTGCCTTGATAGCCACGGTGGCTTATTCTAACGTGTATATTTTCAGCAAAGCCGTTATGAATGTGTATCCACTGGCGCAATTTGGAAGTTTCTGGTATGCCGTGGTAGCTGTTTTGTGTTTTTTGTTTGCCCTGTTCAATAAAAAATTAGGGCAACTGTCAAGACTAACACTTAAGCAAATTAGAATTTTAGTGACTTTAGGATTTCTTGAAATTGTTACCACAACCCTGTTTTTTGTCTCCATTCATATTATTCCCGATCCGGCAGTTACTTCATTTTTAGGGAACATGTATCCGGTAATGGTAATGCTCGGGGGCATTTTTATACTGAATGAAAAATTCGGAGTAGTTGAAGTATTTGGTGGTTTTCTGGCATTGTCGGGGGCATTTGTAATCAGCTATTCGGGTGGAACAACTTTGGAAACATTTTTTATTCCCGGTACCGGCATTGTTTTTCTGAATGCTATATTTGCTACAACTGCAACACTTGTGGTAAAAACTCATGTTAAAAAACTCAGCCCTGAATTATTAAATCTGAATCGTTCAGTATGGCTTTTCCTTTTTTCAATGGTCATGTTTTTTGTCCTCGGGGAAAAAGCTGTTTCTTCAACAGAAGCTTTAGGAAATACCATAATTGGTGCTATTCTTGAGTTCACGGCAATTTTAACGGTTTACTATTCTTTTAGCTTTATTGAAGCATCAAAATCTTCGGTGATACAAAGCCTGAAAGGGATTTTCGTTTTGTTAGGCGCCTACCTTTTCTTAGGAACCTTTCCGCGAACCCATCAGCTTGTTGGCGGAATAATTACGGTGTTGGGTGTTTTGGTGATGGCTCTGGCACAGGCAGGATTATTCAAAAAACAAAAATTGTAATATTAAAGGGGCCCATAATACTAATCATAACAGGAACTAACTTTCGGCATCTGTAAGTATTTTATAGTTTCATAAGAACTTTTAACATTAGTTCAAAAAACAAATTGCGAATTTTACGTTATCAAAATGTAAGGCATAATTTTTGTTAAATAGACCCAAGTTCAATCAATCAAACTTTTAAACCATGAACAAAAAACGCTGGTTAATCATTTTATCTGCTGTTGTTGTTTTAATCATTGCTTTTTTTCTGATTCCCCGTTCCAGTGATAAATCAATTGTAATAACAACCAAAGCCCAACGGGGACCATTTGAAATACTTGTCTATTCTACCGGGCAATTAGCATCGGAAAACACGGATAATATTCTCATCCCTGAAAATCTAAAAAATTACAATCAAACAAGGATTTCATCTTTAACTATTACTGATATGGTTGACGAAGGAACATATGTTGATTCGGGGAGCTATGTTGCAACGTTAGATCACCAGGCAGTTGAAGAACAGCTTGCAACAGCTTTGGATGACCTTGAAAAGGTTCTGACCGAATATGAGGATAGTAAAATTGATTCTAATCTTACACTGAGTAATCAACGGGATCAGATTTTAAACGCCCGGCTTGATGTGGAAGAAAAGAAAATTGCTGTTCAGGAATCGGCTTTTGAGTCCCCATCCGTTAAACGAAAAGTAGTAATGGACCAGGACAAAGCTGAACGAAAACTCGACCAAACGATAGAAGCTTATAAATTGATGATCCAGCAGGAAAAGAATAAAGTGGACAGGAAATATATTAATTGCAAGCAGGTACAGGAAAGGGTTGATGCAATTAAGGATTTGGAAAACAATTTGATTGTGCGATCCCCGAGAGCTGGTATTGTTACCTATTATCAATACCCATCGGGTGGTCATGTTCAGGTCGGCTCAAACGTATCCAGGTATAGCCCAATTATAGCAACTTTTCCTAATATGAATCATTGGGTTACTAAAACTTATATCAATGAAATTGACATTTCGCTGATAAAGCCTGGTCAGAAAGTTGAAATTGGTGTTGATGCTTTTCCGGAAAAAGAACTGACCGGGGAAGTTGTTGAAGTGGCCAACATGGGGCTGATTGTTCCGCAAAGCGATGCCAAAGCCTTTGAGGTAAAAATAAAAATCAATGATTCAGACAATGACATTAAACCTGGAATGACAACCAGCAATATCATTCAGGCAGGTTATTTTGAAGATGTGGTTTATGTACCTATTGAATCGGTTTTTAGTAACGACAGTCTATCATTTGTGTATCCAACTGGCAACAAAAAAATAAAGCAGATTATTGAAACAGGTGCTGAAAATGAAAATTTTGTTATTGTTACTCAGGGAATTTCTGAAGGGCAGGAATTGTATTTAAGCGAACCAGATAATGCCGACGATTTTGAATTTACAGGGTTCGATATTTATGCCGATATCCAACGCAAAAAGGAGCTGGAAAAAGCGAACCAGGCTGAAAAGAAATCTCAGCCGGCACCGTCCCCAAATCAACATTTACCGGTCACTGTCACAGGATCCGGAAGTTAAACTTTAACCACTAAACTATTAATCAGCCAAAAGATGTTTATAAAAAGATATTTACACGATATTTTAATAGCTGTTGAAGCTATTTTTGCCAACCGCCTTAAATCTATATTAACTGCATTAGGAATAATTTTTGGAGTGGCAGCTGTAATCAGTATGCTGGCAATTGGGAACGGCGCCGAACAGGAAATTCTGGAACAGATTAAATTGGTTGGAGTGAATAATATTGTTATTACCCCCAGTAGCTTAACCGTGAATGAAAATAATTCTTCACAAAACAATTCCGATAACAACAAACCAAATAACAAGAAAACTTCAAAAGGATTAACACTTCTTGATGTTGAGGCAATAAAAAAGGTTCTTCCGACAACAGAAAAAATCTCACCGGTTATTTCTTTTAACTATTCTGCTTTGCTCAACGGGAAAAGCAAACCTATCGTTTTGGAAGGAATAGAAAATGATTATTTCGATTTGTTTAATATGAATTTGGATGAAGGGGAATGGTTTAATAAAGTGCAAATAGAAAAGGGATTGCCTGTTTGTGTGATAGGGAATAACATTAAGAATCTGTTTTTTCTTCAGAAGGACCCGATTGGAAATTACATTAAATGCGGACAGATTTGGATGAAAGTTGTTGGTGTAATTGAACGACGCGATTTTACCTCATCAGCATCTGACGAACTGGGAATAAGCAGTTCAGATAATAAAATTTTTGTTCCTGTTCAAACCATGCTGCTTCGGTTTAAAAATCGTGCATTGATTCGTTCCGATGAAATTGCAGAGGCAAACAAAGGAAATAGAGGAGGCGGTTCAGTTACAGTTATTATGATCGGAGGTGTTGAACAGGAACAAAAGAAGCCTGTTGATACCGACAAAAATCACAATCAGCTTGACAAAATTGTAGTTCAGGTGAAAGAAACGGACCAACTGAGTAAGTCGGCAACCATAATAAAACGAATGCTGTTACGGAGGCATTCTGATTTATACGATTTTGAAGTTACTATTCCCGAGCTTCTGTTAAAACAGCAACAAAAAACCAAAAATATATTTAACGTTGTTCTTGGCGCCATTGCCGGAATATCACTTATAGTAGGCGGCATCGGTATTATGAATATCATGCTTGCTTCAGTAATGGAACGCATTCGAGAAATAGGTGTACGACAGGCAATTGGAGCTAAACAAAAAGATATAATTGCCCAGTTTTTGGCAGAATCAACCCTGATAAGTGTAACCGGTGGAATAATTGGAATTATCCTCGGCATTGTGCTTTCAAAAATCATTACAAGTCTTTTCGATATAAAAACCATCGTTTCGGTTTTTAGCATTTTTATTGCATTTGGAGTCTCTGTTATTGTCGGAATCCTGTTTGGCTATCTTCCGGCTAAAAAGGCAGCGGAAAACGACCCGGTAATTTCACTTCGTTCATAACCTGAAAACAGATAAACTACACTCAATGAAAAAAATAATTCTCACCTTCATTTTAGTTCTTGCCATCATCTTCACAGGAAAATCTCAGGATACATTAAAACTGAGCCTTGATGATGTCATCCGAATTGCTTCTGCTCAATCAATCGATGCATTCAGAAACAAAAACATGTATCTTGCCAGTTATTGGGAGTTTAGATACTATCAAGCCGACAGGCTTCCCAGTTTATCATTAAGTTCCGACCTGATTAACTTCAACCGATCTATCAGTAATTACTACAATCCCGAAACGGAAGAAGAAATATACATTAACAGGAAAACATTAAGTTCCGACGTTTCTCTTTCCCTTTCTCAAAATGTTGCTCTTACCGGCGGCCGGTTATTTTTACAGTCTGACGTTGGAATGCTAAAAAACCTGGCTGGAGATGAAAAAACATCCTTTTCATCAAGACCAATAAGTATTGGTTTTTCGCAGGAATTGAACGGGTATAATCAATTAAGATGGAAATCAAAAATTGAGCCGCTCAAATTTGAAAAGGCAAAAAAAGGATTTATCCAGGATATTGAGGACCTGAATATAAAATCGACTGTAAACTTTTTCAGTTTAATAAATGCACAAATTCAGCGTGGTATTGCTGAAACTAACCTTGCTAATGCTGACACAACATATAGGATTGGACAAGGACGCTTTCAAGTGGGAACTGTTACTCAGGATGAGTTGCTAAAACTGGAGTTGGACCGTTTAAATTCAGAGCAGGCACTTAGCCTGGCAAAGCTGGAAGAACAAAGGGCACTGGCACGTTTAAACTCTTTTTTGGGTTTGAACAAGTATACAGTAATTGAATGTATTGTTCCCAGCAACATTCCTGAATTGCAAATTGACCCTGATTTAGCTATTGCACAGGCACTTGAAAACAACCCTGAAATTTTAAGCCAGCAACAACAAATGCTTGAACAGGACCAGAATGTAGCGCGAACCAAATCGGAAGCTGGAATAAACACTTCGTTATTTGCTCAATATGGATTAAACCAATCAGCCGATAAGTTTGAGAATGTTTACGACAATCCGGATAAAAGCCAGCGATTTAGTGTTGGCCTTAGCATTCCAATTATTGACTGGGGAAAACGAAAAGGGAGTTATTCCATGGCTAAATCAAATCGGGAAGTAGCAATGGCCACGATACGACAGGAACGAATTGATTTTGAAATGGATATTATGCAAAGCGTTCTTGAATTTAACCTTCAGCGTGGTCAAGTTGCTAACTCAGCAAAAGCTGACACTGTTGCACAAATGGGATACAAAGTAACTTTCCAACGCTTCCTCATTGGGAAGATTGATGTAATAAAACTGAATATTGCCAGCAACGATCAGGAAAATGCTAGAATGGCATTCCTTAATCGTTTACGCGATTACTGGACTTCCTATTTTAGAATCAGGAGCTTAACTCTTTTTGATTTTGAAAACAAAAAACCGTTAATGGTCGATTATGATAAAATTCTTGAAAACTGAAAAGAATGACAATCAAACGAAAACATATAATTATTACTGCAGCCCTGTTACTTGTAGTTATTACAATTGTTACTGTTTCAAGTGTAATAACAACCGAAAAAACAGAAAAATATTTTGAAGTTAAGAAAGGAAAATTCGAAGCAGTTTTGACTTGTAAAGGGGAAATTAACGGGTTGCATGCTACAGAAATCAGAGCTCCCAAGGTATTTCAAAATTACTCACTGAGATTATATCAGATGAAGATAAGTGATCTGACCCAGGACGGGAAAACAGTTAAAAAGGGTGATTTTATAGCGCAGTTGGATGCCAGTTCGATTATGACGAATTTACGGACTGAACAGCAAAAACTTGAAACAGCAATGTCTGACATGAACAATGCAAAAATCGACAGCGCAATTAAACTTTCCCAAAAGAGGGAAGAAATTAAAAACGCTTTGCTCGATCTGGAATATAATAAAATTGACTTGGAACAATCGGTTTATGAATCAGAAGCATACCAGCGAAAAGTGCAAATGACTTATCAAAAAACGTTGAACAATATTACTAAACTCCAAAGAGATTATCAGATGGAGACGAATAATATTAAAATGCGTGTAAAACGCTTTGAAGAAAATGTAAACTCATGCAACGATAGAATTTCTCAATTTAAAGAAGCCATGGCTTCTTGTCGAATAACGGCACCTACGGATGGAATTGTAATATTTGGCACAAGTTGGGATGGGAAAAAAGTCGCTAAAGATCAATACATAATAACCCTTGATTACTATCCTCCGATCGCTACATTACCCGATATGTCGGAAGTAATTTCAGAAATTTATGTAAAAGAAATCGATATTGCCAAAGTTGAGAAAGGTGATAGCGTTCTTGTAACTTTCGATGCCATTGACGAATTAGCGCTTAAAGGACATATAAAAGAGATTGCCAAAATGGGCGAAGATCATAATGGTTTTGATATGAGGGTTTTTAAAGTAACCATTTATCTTGATGAAAATGATCCCAGATTAAAGCCAGCTATGTCAAGCAACAACGAAATTGTTCTTGAAAATGACGACAATGCTATTTCTGTTCCGCTTAACGCTGTTTTTATGGAAAATAATACAAAATATGTTTATTTAAAAAAAGAAGGTGGCATTATAAAACAACCCATAAAAACAGGCCTTGAAAATGAAGAATTTGTTAAGGTAATAGAAGGCCTTTCAGAGGGGGATTTGATACTTCTTGATGCCCCGGAAAATAATATGGAATTGGTTGAAAATTAGGAAAAAAGTTAACCGACAAATTTATTTCATTCAATAACCTGAAAAAGTAGTTTTCATTTTCACAAAACAGGTTCAGCTAAAAGTTGAAGAATCGGCTCCGGCACATTACATTTGTCATTTCAAAACAATGTAGATGATCCGCAATAAATCCAATGTTTATTATTTTAATCCTACATGCGAATATGCAGTTGGAAACGGGACAACAAGTTGGCAGCCAAACCTGCTCCTTCAGAAAATGGAATCGGATCTTGCCTTACTTCCTGTTTATTTTTCCAAACCACAAGATTATATTGTTATCGGCAAAAAACCCTCGGAAGAATTTTCTGATCGCTTAAATAAAATTGGAATCCAAATTCCGAATATCCTGTTAAAAAATAAAATAACCGATTTCAGAAGCCTGAACATAAATATCAACAGGTTGCTTCCATGGGGTTGGAGTCCTGCAACACATAAATTACTCTCCCCATTAAAATCTCTTTGTTCTGATGTGTTTAAGGAGTCACCTGTTTTTGAATGGAAACCCTGGCATCGTGATCTGTATTCCAAGAAATTTGCCCTTCAAATACTTCAGGAAATGCTTTTTGAAATTGAGTCGAATATACTTATTGATCGAAACCGGATTGCCCGTATTTGTACCACAAAAACTGAAATAAAGGAATTACAGAAAACCTGGGGAAACCTGATGGTAAAAGCTCCGTGGAGCAGCTCCGGTCGCGGCTTGCAACGTATTACTAAAATTCCGGTTCATCCAAAGGTCTGGGAAAAAGTCCTGGGAACTATTCGCGATCAGGGATATGTTATGGTTGAGCCGTTGCTAAATAAAGCTTTTGACATGTCTTTTCAGTTTGAAATGGAAAATGGAAAAATCAAGTATCTTGGAATTAGCAATTTTACTGCCGACGAAAAAGGGCAATATCAGGGAAATTACTTAAACGGACTACCCAATAGTTTGTCTCCTGAAGTAAATGAATTTGTTCTGGCCGTCCCTGAAATGATTCTTTCTGCCCTGACAAAAATATTAGAGAAGTCGGCTTTAGCAACACTTTACGAGGGCAATTTCGGTGTTGATACGCTTATATTTTGGGATGAAAGCCAAACCCTAAAAATCAATCCCTGTCTTGAAATCAATGTCAGGCAAAACATGGGGTTGCTTTCACTTCGAATGGGAAAATTGATTCAGCCGGGGGAAAAAGGAATGTACCGAATGTACTATGATCCCCAAAAATCGTTCTTTAAATTTGTACAGGAAATGGGAACACGTTTCCCTCTAATAATTTCAAATCAAAAAATACAATCAGGATTTTTCCCCCTCATCGATTTCGATGAAAATACGATGTTTGGTGCTTACATTTTGTGTTGATTAATATTCACAAATAATTATCAGGCAAATTTTTTCAATTATCGCGCGTTTGAGTCATATCGAACAAATGCGTAGCCTGCTCACCCAGAAATCCACTGAATAGCTTTTTTTGTCCGTTTTCCTCGATAAAACCACGTTCGGCCAATTCATAATATGCGTACGTCCACATCATTTGCTCTATACCTTTTTCACTCCTCACTTTTACACTTTCCTTGACGGCCTGTGTCGATGACTGTTGCAATTTACTTCCCTTTTCGCCTTCAATAGCATCTTTCATGGGCACACCAGCTTCAGTCAATGCTTTGCAAGTAATTTCCAGGTCAGGCCATTCCTTCACATTCTGATGATTAATATAAGCTGTAAAATGATTCACAGAATTTCCATGCAATAAAACCCAGGCCCCATATTGCGAAACATCATTCAGTTTTAAAACATCATCCTTATCCGGAATATCCCACGGGCGACGAAAATAATGTACCAGGTCATTTACAAGAAACTCTGCAGCTTCAAGAGGCAAAATTTCTTTCTTTTTCAATATATTCAAAAATTCGATGCTTCGATCCGTGAGCAAGTAATGAGCATCTTTTACTGTTTTATGAATCAATTCCTGAGCCCATTCCGGTAATTGTTCTACTTCAAGTTGACTAACGAATATTTTGGGAAATAATTCATCAGTGATGTTCAAAATGAACAGCACTCAATTTCTTTTTTTGAAATTTATATTTCGAAACTGGTTTATAACCCAGGCAAAGCAAAATATGCCTTAATGCCCTGATTCCTTCAGGCTGTTCCCCCGTGTGTGTATTAAAAGTACGAAATGCAATATGATCGTTAACAACGGTACCGCCTTTTTGAGTAACCAATGTGGCATACACTTTTGCATATGACACTCTTTCCAGATATTGCTCCCACAACTTTCCGAAAAGTTCACCGGTAATTTCTTTTACTGTACGTTTCATACTCAGTTTTCTAATTTAAACAGTAAAAACGGCCATTTAGTTACCAGATTTTTGATGTTTAAGAGTATTGTATAATTGGAAAAAATTGGTTAACGAATTTTATCCTTTGGGAGTGTTTTTCATAAATGCGAGCACATCCTTTTTATTAAAAAACACAGTTGCACCACGTTTAGTTGTATTCAAAGCTCCAGCAGCATTCCCAAAATTCAACGCATTCTGAATAGATTTTACCATTCATGTAATAATGTAGAAAACCAGCACAAAATGACATTCCTGAGCCAATATTATCGTCGATCTGAATATGGTATCCGCTATCGTAAAAAGCCCCTTTCTTTTTTTCGTAAGCAAAAACTCCGTTTTGGCCGCGGGTTATAAGAACCAGGTCGATGCTATATTTTTTAATCAACCGGGCACAAAAGCTTTCAATATTATCCGATTCCAGCCCAAGTTCGTGATTCAGAAACGAAATTTCTTTTTCTTTTATCCGAACAATATGACTGCACTCCAGAAGAAACTCTACCACTTTTATATTAAAAAAATGTTCAAACAATTTCAAATCCAGAAAATGGATGGAATCGGGCGATTCATTGATCAGTTCCCGCAGAGTATTTTTCGATAGACCAAAACGTTGTGGAAGCAACCCGTAAAAAAGGCAGTCAGCATTTCGGGCCAATTTCAGTGCTTCAGCCGAAAACTCAATATGATCGAAGGCTACATCAGGGGTTACATGGAAGTTTGCTTCACTATTTTCATCGAAAGTTATGTTGACTGTTCCTGTTGGAAACTCAGAATCCATCTGAACATTCTCATCCGAAATCCCAAGTTCTTTTAGGCGAATCAAAGCAGCCTTTCCCAGTTCATCATCGCCGACACGTGAAAGTAAAAAACCTTCTTCTTTAAACGAATTACAACGGAAAACCATATTTGAAGGAGTTCCACCTAAAATTTTTTCATTAGGTAAAATATCCCAAACAACTTCACCAAAAGCAACAATTTTCTTCGCCATCTAACAGAAATGAATGCCAAAAGTAAAAAATAATAGAAAATCATTCAAGGAATATGAAAGCCATTTTCAATAAAAAATGAAGTCCTCATTTCACTTCGTTTTCTTTGTCATTTAAGTTTCATATTTATTATTTGTTGTTGTTCAGAAATCAGAATACAGAAAAACATTTTTATCTTACAAACGTTCAGCATTTTAAACATAACTGGAATGAATTATCTGGGGCATCTGTATTTATCGGGTGATGATGAAAAAATTGTGATTGGAAATTTCATCGGCGATTATGTGAAGGGAAAAAAATGGGAGAAATACCCGGAAAAAATCCAAACTGGGATTTTATTGCATCGCCAGATTGATACATTTACCGATAACCATCCTAAAGTTTCAGAAGCCAAACAATTATTCCGCAAAGATTATGGATTGTATTCGGGAATTATTGTCGATTTTTTTTACGATCACTTTTTAGCCAGCAACTGGAATGAATATTCCGGGATTACACTGCGAACCTATGCTAAACAGACCCATGCTATTTTGCTGTCGCATTTTCAGGTTCTTCCTGCCCGTGTTCAAGGATTTTTACCTTTTCTTATTCAAAACCGCCGGCTGGAATCATACGCTTCAGTTGATGGCATAATACAGTCGGTTAGCATTATGTCAAATTACACATCACTCCCCGACAAAACTGATATTGCCAAACAAATTCTCCTGGAACACTACGAATTCCTGGCAAAAAATTTTCTGGATTTTATGACCGATATGACTGAATTTGTCAGATCATCATACAATATTACACTTCAAAAACCTGATTCTATCGATGGCGTATAAATCCCAGGCATGCATTTCAGAACTTATCATACCTGCTGGCGTCTAACCTAATGAAAATAAACAATAATATGGTAAATGACCAAAGAGAGGAACCTCCGTAACTAAAAAACGGCAAGGGAATACCGATCACAGGCATTATTCCGATTGTCATTCCAATATTTACCATAAAATGGAAAAATAAAATAACAGCAACAGAATAACCATAAATCCTGGAGAAATCGGAACGTTGTCGTTCGGCAAGCCAAACCAATCTTATAAAAAGAAAAAGAAATAGTGCTACCACTAACAAATGTGCCCAGAAATCCCCATTCTTCTCCAACGGTACAAAAAATAAAGTCGGTACTTTGCTCCGGAACAAAATCAAATTTGGTTTGCGTACCTTTTAAAAAACCTTTGCCTACAAGCCCGCCGGAGCCGATCGCAATTTTACTCTGATTAACATTATAGCCTACTACCCAAAGGATCAGATTGTATACCAAGTAATTCGTTAATTCGTGCCTGATGATGTGATTCCAACAGGTTATTAAAAGCATAGTCAACCGAAACGGTAAATAATACTGATCCAAGAAAAACCAGTGAAATAATGGTGAAATTTGTTATACGTTTTTGAAAACTGTAACCAAGCACAATTACAGAGCCAAGAATTAATCCAGCATTAATAGCATCTGCAATTTCATATTTTGTTTTAAAGATTAGATTGGCAGCAACAAAAGCCAATACTGTTACTACATATATAGCTGCTACACGGAATAAGATTTTATGTTTTAGGATTGAAAATGAAATACGCAGCAGACGCCAGTCCTAATTAATATCAAGGAAAGAACCAGATTTGAACAGTACCAGTGACAGTACAAATAAAATCGCAACCAACGTTCCGAAAAACAGTACTACACCTGAAAGCCCTTCACGATATAATACCAATACAAAAGAAAGATATACCAACGCCGAACCTGCGTCATTCTGGATAACAATAAAAGCAGCAGGTAATAAAATAATAACTGCAATGGTAACAAGCGACTTGAACCGCTGTAATTTAAACCCATAAGAACTCATATAACGGGCTAATGCCAACGCAGTAGCAAATTTACAAAACTCGGAAGGCTGTAATCCAAAACTCCCAAAACCAAACCACGATCTTGCCCCGTTAATTTCCTTCCCGACAAATAAAACCAATATCAGCAGAAAAATAAGGATCCCATAAATAATATAGGAAAAAAGAACATAAAAATTCGACTCAATGATCAGGATCGTAAAAGCCTAATATCAGTGCTGCGCCAATCCAGATCAGTTGTTTTCCGTATCGTTGCGATATATCTAAAATATTTTGGTGTTCGGTATTATACACCGCTGCATAAATATTTAGCCAACCCATAAAAACCAGTGCAAGGAACAGGGAAACTGTTACCCAATCGATATTGCCCCAAAGGCTGTTTCTTTTTGGCATATTATTTTGGTTGATACGGATTTAACAAATTAGCGTCCATCATTTGCTTTTCTATCCTCTTCCGGCTGGTTGCAATGGTATCATTCAGATATTTCTCAACAATAAGACTTGCAATAGGTGCCGCATAGCGTGAACCCCAAACTCCATTCTCAACGTAAACAAAAATAGCAATTTTAGGGTCTTCTTTTGGAGCAAATGCAGAAAATACCGAATGATCAGATCCCTGATTATTTTCAACAGTTCCTGTTTTTCCGCACATAATTATTCCCGGAACTTTTACATTGTATGCCAGATTAACGTTTACTACCTGCCTCATTCCTTCAATAATCGGATCAAAATTGGCCGGTGAAATTTTTGTAATATGTTTTCGGCTGAAAGCTTGACTAATAGTATCGTTTTCAACAGATTTAATTAGATGCGGAGTATAATAAAACCCACGATTAGCAACAACAGCAGAAACATTCGCCATCTGAAGCGGTGTAGCCCCAAGCTCTCCCTGCCCGATAGCCAGAGAGCGAATTGTCAGCGCATTCCAATGTCCTTTGCCATAAATCCGGTTGTATAAATCTGCATTCTGGCAAATCACCATTCAAATCATTGGGAAAATCACTTACCTAATTTCTGCCCCAATCCAAAACTCTCTGCATACGATCGCCACTCGTTGAAACCTTCTTCGGAAGTTGCATCATGACTAATAATGGCACGAAAGGTATTCCATAAAAATGAATTACATGATTCCCTGATCGCTTCAATCACATTTAATGGTGTAACATGATTGTGGGTGCAACTTATTGGAGAAGAAGCTTTGCCATTGCAGGTAAACAAGGTACTTGTTGTAATAGCTCCTTCCTGCAAACCAATTAAGGTATTAATGATTTTAAATGTTGAACCTGGTGGGTATTTTGCTTGTGTTGCCCTGTTAAAAAGTGGTTTTAAAGTATCAACCAACAGTTTGTTATAATTGGCTCCTCTTACCCGACCGACCAACAAGTCCGGGATCGTAAGTAGGTGCACTCAACATTACCAGCACTTCTCCGGTTGAAGGTTCAATGGCTACCACACTCCCTTTCTTGTTTTGAAATAATTTCTCAGCATACTTTTGCAAATCAAGATCTAGAGTACAGTAAATATTTTTCCCGATTTTTGCAGGTGTATCTTCATGTCCGTTTCGATAACTCCCCTGGATTCTGTTGTGAACATCTACCAGTTGTTTCTTAATACCCTTTGTACCACGCAGCTGTTTTTCATACGTCCGTTCAATTCCGCTGGCTCCTATATAATCGCCAGATTTATAGTAGTCATCACGCTCGATATCGTTTGCATTTACTTCACTAACATATCCCAAAACATGCGCTGCAACCGTGCTTGAATATTCACGCAGTGTTCTTGACTGCGTATGAAATCCTTTGAACTTATAAAGTTGTTCCTGTAAAATCGCAAAACTTTCAGGAGGGATTTGTTTTACCAGGATTGAAGGTTTGTACCATGAATAATCTTTTGCTTTTTGAATTCCCGTAATTAGTTCCTTTTTTGAAATATCTACCAACTGGCAAAAACGTACTGTATCGAAATCTTTAACTTCCCTTGGTGTAACCAATAAATCATAAGCCGGTTTGTTATAAACAATTAGTTTCCCATTTCGGTCGTAAATTAACCCGCGGGCCGGATACTGCACTACCTCGCGCAATACCTGGTTTGTTGCATACTCCTTATAATCAGGATCGAGCACTTGTATATTGAACAACTTCAATATAAAAATAATGCCCACTGCGAGAAATACCGCAATAACCAAATATTTACGTTTTACAAAAATATCCACGTTTTACTGATTAATCCCTAAACACTAAAAACTGACTTAAAACTATAACAAAAATTGAAAAGACGGAACTGATAATTACGCGGCCAAGGGTAACAAAAAAATGGGAGAAAGAAAAAACTTCGAGGTAAAAAAGTATTAAATGATGGGAAAAAACCATAATGGAAATGTACGATAAAAACCACCCAAAAGAATTCTGTTTCATCCCTGGATAATCGCTTCGATCCTCTTCACGGTTTGAAATTACACGAATAATAAAAGGTCTTATGTAAGCTATAAATACAGAAGCTGCCGCATGAATGCCAAGGCTGTTCAAAAATATATCTACTACCAAACCCAGTAAAAATGCCAGGATCAAAAGCAAATACCGTGGTGTACTCAGCGGCAACAACAAAATGAAAAGGACATAAATATACGGATTTACAAATCCGTTAAACTGGACCTGGTTTAATATCAATACCTGAACTAATATCAGGCTGATAAACATGATAGCATATTTAATTTGTAGCCTGATCATCTGATTGTAAACTTTCCAGTGATTTTATTTCTTCCTTTTTCAAATTATCGATCACCTCCACAAACGAAAGTGCTTTAAAATCAACCGCCAGCTTAATGACAATATTATAATAGTTCTCGCCGGAAGGTTGCTCAAATTCATATACGGTACCTAACAAAATTCCTTCCGGAAAAACGGACGAGTAACTGCTGGTAACAATTGTGTCGCCAATTGCAAGTTGAACATGAAATGGAATCCCGGTGAGGTTGGCATACCGGTAATCGTTTCCATCCCACGAAATAGGACCAAAAGTTCCACTCTTTTTGTGTTTTGCTGAAACTCCCCATCGTTTGTTCAGTATTGAAAATCCCATAGAATAAGATTCCGACACATTGGTAATCAATCCAACAACTCCTTCCGAATTGATAATTCCCTGGTCAGGCTTTATCCCGTCTTTACTCCCCTTGTTCAACGTAATATAATTATTTTGCCTGTTAACCGAATTATTAATTACCTGCGCAGAAATAAAACGATAAACAGAATCATTTTGGCTCAGATTCTGAATACTGGCTGGATTGGCATTTAAATGAGAAGAATTTGTTAGTTGTGAACGCAGCATGGCATTTTCTTCAGACAACTGCCGGTTAACACGAGCCAATCCAAAATAATTAATAACTGAGTTGTACGATTTGTAAATGGACCCTGTGATCCGGTTGGAAGAATTCAGGTATTCTGCTTTCTGGTAGCTGTTATTATTAAATATGAATATAAATGAAACTACTTCCAGCAGTAAAAAAAGAAGAAACGCGTAATTTTTTAGTAAATACCTGAGCAGACTTCTCATTGCTTATTAATAAAATTTCCATCATTTACCTGATCAGGAATGAGAATTTATCCACATTTTTCAATGCGATTCCGGTTCCCCGAACTACGGCTCTCAACGGATCTTCTGCAATGTGGAAAGGAATACCTATTTTATCTGTTAATCTTTTATCCAGTCCTTTTAAGAGTGCGCCCCCTCCAGCCAGCCAAATTCCTTTTGCTACAATATCAGCATACAGTTCAGGCGGTGTTTGTTCCAACGCACTTAATACTGCTGTTTCAATTTTTGAGATTGATTTTTCGAGGCAGTGGGCAATTTCCTGATATGAAACCGGAACTTCAATTGGCAAGGCAGTCATCTGGTTTGGTCCCTGAACAACATAGTCCTGCGGCGGTTCCTTTAATTGTGAAAGCGCTGAGCCAACATGGATTTTTATTTCTTCAGCAGTACGTTCACCAATTTTAATATTATGTTGGTGACGCATGTATTCCATGATATCTGCAGTCAGATCGTCTCCCGCAATACGAATAGATTTGTTAGTAACAATACCTCCTAATGAAATAACAGCAATTTCGGTAGTTCCACCACCTATATCAACTACCATGTTCCCTTCGGGAGCTTCCACATCAAGGCCAATTCCAATGGCAGCTGCCAAAGGTTCGTAAATCATGTAAACCTCACGCCCACCGGCATGTTCAGCTGAGTCACGAACGGCACGTATTTCAACCTCCGTACTTCCGGAAGGAATACAAATAACCATTTTCAACGCAGGAGAGAAAACTTTCGGCTTTGGATTAATCATTTTGATCATCCCCCTGATCATTTGCTCTGCTGCGTTAAAATCAGCAATCACCCCGTCACGCAATGGCCTGATTGTTTTCAGGTTAGCATGCGTTTTCCCTTGCATTTGCCTGGCTTTTTCGCCAATGGCAACCATTTTTTCGGTTTTCAGATCAATAGCCACAATTGAGGGTTCGTCAACTACAATTTTATCGTTGTGAATGATAATGGTGTTAGCCGTTCCCAGGTCAATGGCAATTTCCTGTGTTAAAAAAGAAAATAGTCCCATTTGAGTTTCCTAGTTATTTGATCTTAAGCTTAAGTAAGATTTATTAATGTTTAAAATGTCGTCTTCCGGTAAATACCATCGCGATTCCAAACTCGTTACATGCCTCAATAACTTCTTTATCACGAATACTACCGCCCGGTTCAACAATATACTTCACTCCATATTCATTGGCTGCTTCAATACTATCGCGGAAAGGGAAAAAGGCATCTGAAATTAAAACTGAATTCTGTATATCCAATCCACCTTTCATTTCAAATCTTGGCATGGTTAAATTTCGTAAACTGTCGAGCCGGTTTGGTTGTCCCATTCCTGCACCTGTTAACCAAAACGAGCCATTTTCATTTTCGGTAACTACAGCAATTGCATTACTTTTTAAATGCTTGCAAGCCGTAATTCCAAACTTTGCCAGATTTATTTTTGAAGGTTCAAATTCTCTTTCAGTAACTGTATCAAATTGGCTATCGAGACCTTCATCTTCATCCTGAACCAACATTCCGCCACTAATTGAGCGATATAATTTTTCACCAGTAATCTCTTTTTTAACCGGGGTAACCAATAAACGTAAATTTTTCTTTTTTTCAAAAACTTCCAGCGCTTCAGGAGTAAATTCGGGCGCAATAACAATTTCCACAAATTTACTTCCGAACCATTCAGCAACTTCCCGTGTCACGGTATCGGTAAAACAAATAATGCTGCCATAAGCGCTGATGGGGTCACCTGCCCATGCCAGTTCAAGCGATTCAAGTATATTTCCTGTTACAGCCAAACCACATGGGTTTAAATGCTTTATTACTGAAACCGCAACTTTATTCTCAATGTGTGTTACTGAATGATAAGCATCGCTGACTGATTTCCAGGCTGCATCGGCATCAAGCATATTATTGTACGAAAGCGCTTTCCCCTGCAAAACTTCAGCATTGGCCAGTGTAACTTCCTGTGGTGAATTTTTAAATTTATAAAAAGTAGCCTTCTGATGCGGGTTTTCACCATACCGCAAAACATGACCGTTATTCAAACTTATTCTTTCAGTAGCTTCATCTTCACTCTGGTTGAAATAACCAAAAATAGCGGCATCGTAATGTGATGAAACAGAGAAAGCTTTCCCTGCAAACCATTTTCTGTCAGCAAGCGAAAATTCGCCCGATTTTTCTTCCAGTAAATTCAGTAATGGTTCGTATTCATTTTGTGAGGGAACGATGACAACATCTTTAAAATTTTTTGCAGCAGCTCTTATAAGTGCAATTCCGCCAATATCTATTTTTTCAATAATTTCCTGCTCTTCTGCACCTGAAGCAACAGTATCTTCAAACGGATAAAGATCGACAATGACCAAATCGATTTCCGGAATTTCATACTCGGTCAACTGGCTAACATCTCCCTGATTTTCACGTCTCGACAAAATACCGCCAAATATTTTTGGATGAAGCGTTTTAACACGTCCGCCCAAAATGGAAGGATAACCGGTCAGGCTTTCAACTGAAGTTACTTCAACACCCAACGATTCGATAAAAGTTTTTGTTCCGCCGGTGCTTAATATTTTAACATTCAAATCGTTTAGTTTGTGAACAATACTGTCGAGGTTTGCTTTGTGAAAGACTGAAACCAAAGCAGTCTTAATTTTTTTATTATCAGCCATTTATTCCATTTTTCGTATTCGCATGCAAAGATAGAAAAATCAAAGTAGTTTTTAATATAAAAAACTACCGGTTTGTAAATTTATTCTGTAAGATGCAAAGATTTCAAACAACTTTAATATTCTTTTGTAATCTTTTTCAAAAAAACACACTAATAAAATGTTTTAGTAATACACACGGAATAAAATGATCGTAACAAAACAAATGATAACTTTACCGCGATTTTTTGACATTTAAATATGCTACTTCTCCGACTCATATATGAAAGTTTTGTTTTTGCATTTAACTCACTAAAAGCAAACAAGTTGCGTACTTTCCTTTCGTTGTTGGGAATAACTGTAGGTATTTTTGCTATTATTTCAGTTTTCACAGTTATCGATTCTCTGGAGCGGTTCATTCGTGATAGTCTGGAGGGATTGGGCAGTAATATGGTGTATATTCAGAAATGGCCATGGACTCCGCCTGAAGGTGAAACCGAGTACCCCTGGTGGAGATATATGAACCGGCCCTCTCCTGAACTTGGTGAGGCCGATGAAATTATGCGCATGGGAAAAACCATTGGAAATACAGCTTTTCTATATGGCTTTTCCAGAACTGTTCAATCAGGGAGTGATAAGCTGGAAAATGTTACCATCATGGCCACAACGTACGGATTGCTTGATGTGTGGAATTTGAAAGTAGAAAAAGGCCGGTATTTTACCGAAACTGAAATGCGGACAGGAACACCTGTAGCTGTGATTGGAGCCGATATTGCTGAAAAACTATTCCCGGATATGAACCCGCTGAACCGCGAAATAAAAATTCAGGGTTATAAATTACGGGTTATCGGGGTATATGAGAAAAAGGGACAGGACGCCTTTGGAAGTTCGATGGATAAAAATATTCATATCCCGGTGGTTAAATCGCTTTACATGGTCGATGTAAGAAACCACGACCGGGGCCAAACCATTTGTGTTAAAGCGAAGCCGAATATCGACAATGACAAATTTAAGGCAGAACTGGAAGGAATTATGCGCTCGCTTCACCGGTTAAAACCCATGGAAGACAACGATTTTGCACTTAATGAAGTTAGTCTTATCGCCAATCAGTTTGATCAGTTTTTCACCTTATTCAAAATGGCTGGCTGGATTATTGGAGGATTTTCTATTATTGTTGGTGGATTTGGTATTGCCAATATCATGTTTGTTTCGGTAAAAGAGCGAACAAAAATTATCGGAATACAAAAATCGCTGGGGGCAAAACGCTACTTTATTTTACTTCAGTTTATTTTCGAAGCTGTAGTCCTTTCAGTCATTGGCGGAATTCTGGGGCTATTTCTCATTTTCATCGGTACTATAATTGTCCGTAATATTTCTGATTTTGAGATAATGCTTACCGTTGACAATATAATTACTGGGCTAACAATTTCAAGTGTTATTGGATTTATTGCCGGGTTAATGCCGGCTCGCTCAGCTGCTAAACTTGACCCGGTAAATGCTATGAATACTGTATGATTCTTGCAGAAAGAATCTAGTTTGTTTATTCGAATCCCAAATGCACAATTGCATCTCCCTTATAAACGATTGGTGCATGGTTTAATCCGATAATATAACCCGATTTTGGCATTTTCACTTTATATTCAAATTTCCCGTACGGATCGGAAATAGAACCAACAATATCACCTTTTTCCACTTTTGTTCCGTCTTTAACAAAGAAACGGTATAGCCCGGCATATTTTGCCCGCAACCACGTTGATTCATTAATAATAACCGCTCCGTTGTTTTTTGAACTCTCCAGTTCTTTACTGAAATCTCTCATACCAAGATGATGCATTACCCGCAATGTTCCGGTAACTCCCCGCTGAGTAATACGTTGTTTAAAATCAAGCGACTTCCCCCCTTCAAAAAGCAGTACTTTTTTACCCAGGTCGCCGGCTGCCTGCCGGAATGATTTGTCGCGCTCGTTGGCATACACAATAAACCGCGGATTAAATATTTTTGCCAGTTCAAGCAATTCATTATCATTCCTGGAAATCCGGAGTTGTGAAGTATTAAACCGTTGTGCGCCCCCGGTATGAAAATCGATACAGTAATCCGTATGCGGAACAATCTCGTTCATCATATGATACGCAAAAATACTTGCCAGTGAACCATTTTTTGATCCCGGGAAAGAACGGTTCAAATCTTTGCCATCGGGAAATTCACGGGTCTGGTTCAGAAATCCAAATACATTCAGGGTAGGAATACTGATCACCATTCCTTTTTCGGGCTTCGTATATTTATTCACCAACAATTCCCGTACGATTTCAACACCATTTAATTCATTACCATGAATTCCTGCATTCAACAATAGTACGGGTCCGTCCTCACGAGCCCGCTCAACAATTACAGGAATTTCTATTTTCGTATGCGTATGCAGGCGGGCAATATCGAGATATAAAATCCTTTTTTGCCCGGGAGGTACCTGCTCTCCTAATATGATGATTTTTTTACGCTCCGGCTTTGCCATTATTTAAACATTTCGTTCAACATACCTGATAATACTTTTTGCAATATCCTTGCCTGTGGCTGATTCAATGCCTTCTAATCCTGGTGACGAATTCACTTCCAAAATCAGCGGACCGTGATTTGACTGTAACAAATCAACGCCGCAAATGCCAAGTCCCATCACACGTGCTGCCTTAAGTGCAGCATTCTCTTCATCCTCTGAAAGTTCAATGACTTCTGCTGATCCTCCACGATGAAGATTGGACCGGAACTCCCCTTTTTTACCCTGTCGCTTCATCGAGCCAACCACTACTCCATCAACCACAAAAACGCGAATATCTGCCCCGTGTGCTTCTTTAACGAATTCCTGCACAATTACCCGCACTTTTAATCCATTAAAGGCTTCAATCACTGATTCGGCAGCATTATCAGTTTCAGCAAGCACAACACCCAACCCCTGGGTTCCTTCCAATAATTTGATTACTACTGGAGCACCCCCTGCACCTTTAATAATTTCTTTTACATTTTTTGAATAGTTACTAAAAACCGTTTTAGGCAGGCCCAAACCGGCACGTGCCAGGATTTGCAGACTACGAAGTTTATCACGGGAACGAACTAATGCCTGAGATTCCACCGCTGTAAAAATCTTCATCATTTCAAATTGGCGGACCACAGCTGTTCCGAAAAAAGTAACCGAAGCCCCAATACGTGGAATTACAGCGTCAACATCATTGAGCTGTGTACCCTTATAAATAACTACCGGTTTCTTTTTTTCAATAATAAGATCGCACTTGGTATGATCAACAACCAACATTTCGTGTCCGCGTTTTTCACCGGCTTCAACAATTCGCCGGGTTGAATACAACCCTGAATTTCTTGATAATATTACAATTTTCATTTTCTTGATTTCTTACTTTATTGCCATTAAAATAATAATTTCCATTCTGGCTTATTGCGGCGCCAAAGTAAATCTGCTTTTGGAATTAATTCTACTTATTTTTCTATTTTTATTTCAATTATTTTTCCTTTAAGTGAAAGGTTCTTTCTTGAAGTGTCAATTAAAAACTTTTTTGAAATAAATTTTCTCCCCAATAAAACCGGATGTTTCATATCAGGACGTTCGGTAAGCGTCAGTTCAATGGGAAACGTTTGGTTGAAAATGGTTATTTCAGTATGAATGGAAAATCGTTCTTCAACTATTCCGTTTGAGCTTTTTACATTCCGAATTTTAAATTCTTCGAAAAAAAATTCCTTTTCGTGGTATTGTGGATGCCCGGGATCCAAAAAATTACACCGCAAAATTTCTTTTCCGTTTCTGGTTACTTTTTCAATTTTATGACAATGAAAACTGGATGTATATGCACCTGAATCGATTTTTACTTCAATAGCATGCAAATTCAGTTTTCTGAAATCTGCCACATCTTTACGACCTATGATAATTTTACCGTTTTCACGTTGTTAAATTAAATTATCCCGAAAAAATACCGAGCGACAGTAAAATAAATAAATAGTCCGCTAATATCATTCATGGTAGTTATAAACGGACCTGTTGCCACCGCAGGGTCAATTTTAAATTTATGCAATACCAATGGAATCATTGTTCCGAAAAAGCTCGCAAATAAAATTACCGAAAACAGGGAAATTGATACCAGATAAGTGAGACTTGAGTTTCCCTGGTGGATAAAATTATATCCAAAAATCAGTAAAGAAAAAGTAGTAGCTGTTATTATTGCCACCAGTATTTCTTTTACCAGTTTTTGCGAAGTAGTTGCAATATCACGTACCCCACTTGCAATACTTTTTACAACAATAGATGATGACTGTACTCCTACATTTCCACCCATAGCAGCAATAAGTGGAATAAAAAATGCCATTTGCGTTACCTTATTAATTGCCGCTTCATGCCGACTGAGAACCAGTGAACTTAAAATCCCGCCGAACATTCCGATGAGTAACCATGGAAAGCGGGCTTTTATTACGTGAAAAACCTTATCGCCCGGATCAACATCACCTGAAATACCCGAAACCATCTGGTAATCTTTTTCCGCCTCTTCACGAACAAAATCAATTACATCATCGAAAGTAATCCTTCCTTTTAGCCGGCCAATTTCATCCACCACCGGAATGGCCACAAGATCGTATTTATCCATAATTTCGGCCACCTCTTCCTGCCGGACTGAAGTGTTAACCATTATTACATCCGTATTATAAAGGTTCGAAATTTTCGTGTTGGTATTGGTCGTAATCAGTTTTTTCAGTGAGAGAACCCCTTTAAGTTTTTCAGTATCATCAACCACATAAATATAATAAATCTCATCCACCTCCTCTGCCTGTTTACTGATCTCCTTTAAACAAGTAGCCACTGTCCAGTTTTCATTTACCTGCACCAATTCTTTCGCCATAATACCACCCGCAGTATCTTCTTCGTATTCCAAAAGATCAACAATATCACCGGCTTGTTCAACATCTTCAATTTCTTTTAAAACCTCCAGCTTCAGTTCCTCATCCAGATCGGCCACGATGTCAGCAGCATCATCCGAGTCCATGTGTTCAATAAATCTGCTGGCAATGATTTCAGGAGGCAGGGCATGTAAAAACCGTCTCCGGTCCTGTTCAGGTATTTCAATTAAAACATCGGATGCTTTTTCATCGTTCAGTAGCATGTATATAAACCGGGCTTCGCCCATGGAAAGATCTTCCATTATTTCAGCAATATCAGCCGGGTGAAGATCTGAAATCAGTTCTTTTACTTCTTTTTCCTGTTTGTTCTCAATAAGTTCTTTGAGTTGATCAATGAATTCCCTGGAATTTTCAAATTGCATAAGCTTTGTTTTTTTCGAGGTTTTCAATCAATACTGTCAATTCAATGAAATCTTCTGCACTTAATTGTTCAGGACGCTTCTCAGCATACTTTTCAGGAACATCTGTACAAATTTTATGTAATGAATTGCGCAACATTTTCCTTCGTAACTGGAATGCAGCTTTTACCACTTTTATGAACAATGTTTCGTTGCAAGGCAACGATTCCCGTTCATTTCGGACCAACCGAACCACTGCCGATTTTACTTTTGGAGGGGGTACAAATACTTTTTCAGAAACCGTAAACAAGTATTCAATGTTGTAAAACGTTTGTAGTAAAACGCTCAATATTCCGTAAGTTTTGCTTCCATGTGGTGCTGCTATGCGCTCTGCCACTTCCTTTTGCAACATCCCTACTACTTCGTAAACCTGACTCCGGAATTCCAGCACACGGAAAAATATCTGCGACGAAATATTATAAGGGAAGTTACCAATTATACTAAATGACCCTTTAAAATTCCCGGGAATGTCGGTTTTCAAAAAATCACCCGACAAGATTTCAAGCTGAGGAAAATTTTGCTTAAGATAAGCTACTGATTCACGGTCGATTTCAACAACCTTAATATTTAACTCTGAACGTTGTAAAAGGTATTGAGTCAACACTCCCATTCCTGGTCCGATTTCCAGAACATCCGGGAAATGGGAACCCAGGCTGTCAACAATTTTACGGGCAATATTCTGATCCGTTAAAAAATGTTGTCCAAGACTTTTTTTTGGTTTTACAAAACTCATTACTCTCCGATTCGTCCATTTCTGTTACTACTAAGTTGCCAAATGATGAAAATTAACAAAACAAATTTATATTTTTGTTCGCTACAAATTGCTGTAACCGAACTTTATTGACTTGTAAATCGGGAAAATCCCTGAAATCAATAACAGGATAAATATACAGCCTTTAAATGAATATATTTTGAAAAAAAAAGTCTTAAAAATTTTAAAATTTCTCACATTCCTAACTATTGGTCTGGGTATATTTTATTATTTATATTTTATTAAAACAAAATATGAAGATAGACAACAAATTATCGAAACACTAAAAAGCGGTGTTAATTATTCATGGATCCTTGTCTCATTACTTATTGGTTTAATAAGTCATATTAGCCGCACCGCCCGATGGAGAATAATGATAGAACCAATCGGACATAAACCAAGGTTTATAAATACATTCCTTGCAGTTATGGTTGGCTATATTATGAATTTGGTAATCCCGAGAATGGGCGAAGTTTCAAGATGTGGAGTGCTCACAAGATATGAAAAGATTTCATTTTCAAAATTATTTGGGACAGTGGTTGCTGAACGTCTCATTGACGTGATTTCGCTAATTATTTTACTTGTTATCGTTATTTTATCTCAGTTCGGAAAAATGATTACTTTTTTGAATCACAATCCTGAAATAAAGACCAAACTCATGTCGGTTATCACATCACCTTACCTAATTATCGGCATTGTTTTATTTGTTATTCTGATAATTGTTTTTCGAGGCGCCATCAAGGAAAATATTGTATTTAAAAAGTTAAAAGGAATACTAACCAACTTTAAGGAAGGTTTTATTTCTATCCGTTCCATTAAACGAAAAGGATGGTTTTATTTTCATTCTGTTTTTATCTGGTTAATGTATTATTTAATGCTTTATGTGGTATTTTTTGCCTTCGATTTTACTAAACACTTGTCGCCTATTGCCGGCCTGACAACATTTGTCTTTGCAAGTTTTGGTATGGTAGCACCAGTTCAGGGAGGCATTGGTGCCTGGCATTTTATGGCAATTGAAGCTTTGTCGTTATATGATGTTACAAGATTGGATGGTCAAACCTTTGCTTTACTGGCATGGTCTATAACCACCGGAATGATTATTATTGTTGGGATAATTTCATTGCTTATATTGCCGTTTATAAATAGAAGGAAAGATGTTGATGAACAAGAATCATACCTCTGACTTTCCGAAATAAAATATAATTTTTCGGATGAATACCGAATTCTTTATAGCTAATAAATTGTTTTTCGATCGGTCGAACCGACACTTGCTGTCGCAACGTATTATTCGGATTGCTCTTTTTAGTATTGCACTTGGACTGGCGGTGATGATTGTTTCTGTAGCAGTTATTACCGGTTTTAAAACGGAAATTCGAAATAAAGTATTTGGCTTTGGCGGACATATAAAAATTGTAAGTTTTAATGCACAGAACTCCTATGAACTTCCGCCTATTTCAAAAAACCAGCCATTTCTTGCCGACTTAAAAGACATTAAGGGAATTGAAAATGTCCAGGCCTTTGCCACAAAACCCGGAATGATAAAAACTGACGAATACATCCAGGGAATTGTTCTTAAAGGTGTAGATATCGGTTATGACTGGGACTTCTTCAAACAAAATCTTGTGGCTGGTCGATTACCGCAAATTAATGATTCAGTGCGGGTAAATGAGATTCTTATCTCGAAAAATGTTTCGAATCTACTGGAAATCGGTTTAAACGATTTGGCAGTTATTTACTTTATTAATGAAAATGAGACCACCCCAAGAATGCTTCAGCTAAAAGTTTGCGGAATCTACCGTACAGGCATGGAAGAATTTGACAACCTGTATGTTATTGGAGACATCAAGCAAATTCAGCGGTTGAACAACTGGAGTAGTAACGAAATAAGTGGTTTCGAAATCCTGGTAAACGATTATCGCAACATCGATCACATAGAACAACAAGTACGAAGCAAGGTCATTAATTACAGCAATGATGAAGAATCGGTGTTAAAAACTGAAAACATTATTCGTGATTACCCGCAAATTTTCGACTGGCTGGCAGTACTCGATATGAATGTCTGGGTTATCCTTATCCTGATGTTACTTGTAGCCGGATTCAATATGATCTCAGGATTACTGGTACTCATCCTTGAACGAACTACTATGATAGGGATTTTAAAATCAATGGGGTGTACAAACTGGAGCATCAGGAAAGTGTTTCTTTATCTTTCCATGTTTCTTACCGGACGCGGAATGCTGTGGGGAAATATTATCGGTATTGCCTTTATCCTGATCCAAAAATCATTTCATATCGTAAAATTGAATCCTGAAACTTATTATGTTGATGTTGCTCCTGTTAATTTATCGTTAATTCATATTTTATTATTGAATGTAGGAACGCTGCTAATAACCACGGCAATGCTGGTGATTCCAAGCTATCTGGTAAGTAAAATTTCACCCGAAAAAAGTATGCGATTTGATTAATATCAATTTTTTTATTCAAAATTACTTAAATAAAAATCTAACTTTGCCGGTCTCAATTTAAAGAAAGATATGTTTTTTGTTGGTGCTACCGGACAACTTTTAACCCTGATACTGACGGTTTGTTTACCGTTTGTATTTTTTCTTTCGGGGCCCAGGAACATTGAAATATCTGATTCATCGCTTCAAATTGAAGTTCGTCAAATTCAACACGAAGTTATTCACAACGAAATAGATTCAGTTTCCTATTCAGAAGCCAATGCTGCAGAAAGCCAGCTTTGTAATCTTGTAATAGACAACTGCACATGTGAAAAGATACCCCTCCGCGAATTCAATGTAAAAAGGGAATCATTTTATATTGACAGTAGCGGAAACAAAGCTCCACCGGTATTCCATTATTTTTGTTAACCATCACAGAATTTTAGTCTGAATGGTTTATTGCTGCCTGTAATTCAGGTTATGCAACTATTTTCATGTTCCTATCACAAACATGAAACACTTTTAACAATTGGAATATTAACCTTTTATTTTTATGAAATGTTACGCTTTAAAAACGTTTTAGCAATCGTAGTAATTTTATTAATCAATGTTCAAAGCTTATTCGCCCAGTATTCAATTTCAGGTCAAATTCGCTCCAATAAAGATGAAATTTTAGCCGGGGCAAATGTGGTCGTTGAAAATACTACATTAGGAACTGCCTCGGATGACGAAGGAAATTATAAAATTTCCAATCTGAAAGATGGTGATTACTTAATCCGTATTAGCTTTTTTGGTTATCAGACAATTGAAAAACCAATTACTATTTCTGGTCACGATATTACTATGAATTTTAAAATGATTGAAACCTCTATTGACCTCAATGCAGTAGTCGTTACCGGAACAAGAACGGAAAAAACACTAATGAATACTCCGGTTTTAACACAATCTATTTCTTCTATCGATTTGCAGAAGAGAGATATTACTGATGTTACACAGGCTTTAGAATTAATGGTTCCGGGACTGGAATTTGCAAGCACTGCAGCAGGCAAATCAATTTCGCTACAAGGCATTGATCCTCAATACATGCTATTCCTCGTCGATGGAGAACGCCTTGCCGGTGAAACTTATGGCGATATCGACTACAGCCGAATTAATATGGCTGATGTTGATCATATCGAAGTTGTAAAGGGAGCAAGCTCAACCCTTTACGGATCAAATGCCCTTGGTGGTGTTATTAATGTGATCACAAAGACACCGTCGAAAAAAATTGATTTGACGGCTTCAACCCGTTATTCCAAATACAATACGCAAAACCATCAGTTAAGTGTAGGATCAAAATTAGGAATGTTCTCGACACAAACTTCTGTAGTTTATGATAAAACTGATGGTTATGATCTTTTGCCAGGTGACTCATATCGTACGCAGGAACGTGAAGATGCTTTGGTTGTTGATGAACACTTGAAACTTACACCTTCACAAAGTTTTCAAATCGAAGGGAATCTTTCATTTATGAATAAAAATCGTGATAATACATCACCCGATCTTTACGACAGAAGAAACAAGGATTTAACTTACAGTGCTAAAGCAACATGGTTTATTGATACCAAAAGTAACCTTAAGTTAACCTGGCACTCCGACAATTACAAATTATTAAATAAAGTGACCCCCGATTCATTAGTCAATGATTATAATAATTTATACGATAACGCACGTTTACTTGGTAATTTCAGCCTGGCCGACTGGAACATGTTAACTTTGGGAACTGAATACATCTCAGAAAATATGACGGCCCCAAGAAATAATATTTACGATAAAACTAATACAGATTATATTGTCTTCGGGCAGGAGGACATGCAGCTTGGTCCCAATGCAGAAATTATTGGTGGTTTCAGGGCTCATAACAATTCACAATACGGATGGCATTTTACTCCACAACTATCAGGCATGTATAAAATCTGGCACTTTACATTCCGTGGAAACTACAGTATGGGTTATAAAACGCCAACCTTAAAAGAAAAATATATGTCATTCCAGATTCCTGCACCTGGCCCACCAATGTTTGTTGTAGGTTATGAAGGTCTCAAACCTGAAACCTCAAAATATACATCACTTTCTGCTGAATATACAAGACAGGATGTATCCTTATCAATTTCGGCTTATCATAACAATATCAGTAATATGATTTCAACTGACGATGAGAATCCCGTTTTTAAACCAGGAGGAATAATGGAATACCCTTATAGAAATTATGATCATGTTTTATTAAAGGGTATAGACTTAATTTTACGTACTAAAATAATTAACAACCTCTATTTTAATGGTTCGGTTTCTCTCTCAAAAAAATATAACGAGGTTCTTCATGAAGAATTTAAGAACGTGCGTAATTTCAGTGGAAAATTTAATCTTGACTATTCGGTGGTAAAAGGGATTTACATGTTAGATGCAAACCTTCAGAGCGATTTCTATGGAGGAAAAACAATGAGTATTATGGATGAAAATACTTATGAGGTACATGAGGTAAAACTACATAGTTTCTCGTTATGGAAACTGACCACCACCCACACTTTTAAATCTGACTACTATTTTAAACTTGGCATCGACAATATTTTCAACTTTATTGATAAAAGCGGAGGATATAATAATGGCACACCAGGGCTAACAGTTTTTGTTGGTTTAGGTTTAAAAATTTAGCAAATAACAGTTGTGTTATTATATTGCAATTTTGATTAGAGGAAAAGTACCTGTTTCGGCAGGTATTTTTTTTTATTTTTACTTTTTGATGATAAGCAAGGAAAATATACAAAAAGCATTGTTACAACATTTACCGGGGGCAACATCACATTTGAAAATGTTGCCCAAAAAGCGTTTATTGAAAGCTGTTTCGGATAAAAAAAACATTAAGCATAGCAGTGTTTTGTTGTTACTCTTCCCCGAAAAAGAAGAACTTACAATTTGTTTAATTAAGCGTCCTCAGCATATGAAAAACCACGCCGGACAGATTGCATTGCCTGGCGGACGTATCGAGAAAGGCGAAACGGCGCTTGAAACTGCGTTACGTGAAACCAATGAAGAAATTGGAATCGACACTTCCAACATTGAAATTTTAGGTAAACTTTCAGAATTGTTTGTAGAGGTAAGCGGCTTTATTATTCATCCTTTTGTGGGTTGGCTTCCGCAAAAACCTGATTTTAAAATGAACAGCAACGAAGTAGAAAAAATTCTTCTATTCCCTCTAACACAATTTTTGTCCTGTCCTGATGAAGTGGAACTGGAAACGGTAAGAGGAAAATTAAAAGTTCCCTGTGTTCTGTTTGAAAGTGAAATTATCTGGGGGGCAACGGCCATGCTTCTTTCAGAATTTACCGATATTTTAAATCAGCAAATTACCGACTGGTAACATTCATATAGTGTTCGTAATTGTTATTCACCCGAGCAACATAACTAATTGCTTCTTCTCCCCGGCAATATCCCCATTGAACCACAGAATCGTTATAAAATTTTTCTACTGACTTTTTCTGCAGAAAATCTTCCACATTGTTTTTCCAGACATTTGGATTCTTACCGTATTTTTCGGCTAACCGCCGGGCATCTTCAACATGCCCAAGACCGACGTTATATGCAGCCAAAACAAAGTTTATTCTTTCTGTCGAATCCTGAATCGATTCCTTAAAACGATCATTCAGCCAATCGAGAAACATGACACCCCCTTTTATATTCTGCCCGGGCAATTTATAATTATCAATACCGAAAGCTTCTGCAGTACCTGGCATAAGTTGCATCAATCCGTAAGCACCTGCCCACGAACCTGCATCTTTATTAAATCTCGATTCATTGTAAATAATCGCAGCTATCAGCCGCCAGTCCCAGTGATGTTCAGCCGCAATTTTTTGTATTGTATCGTCATACGGCGAGATTTTCCCACCTGAAAGACTATGAAAATCGCTTTCCATCCGAGCAGCAATTCGGGAACTCTCAAAATACCGGTGATACAGAATTCTGAATTTACGTGTTCCTTTAAATTTTGTAATCCATTCATCCAGGTAATTTTTCCAGGCAGAAGAACCCTTTTCTACCGCCCATGAAATCTTTTGGGGAAAACTCAACCTTAAAGAAACATCGAGATTTGGATAAAAGGTTTTATTCAGCAAAGCAACATTTTCGTCACAAACGGTATAATTAATTTCTCCTTTAGCCACTCTTGCTACCAATTGTTCTACTCCGTAAATACTGTCTTCGGCAATCCCAATATTCTTACCTATTTCATCAGAAAGATATAACAGGCGGCGATAATAAGCCGTGTTCTTTTGCACATATACTGTTTTCCCGGCAAGGTCGACGATGGAGTAAACATAAGTTGAATCATCTCCTTTTTTCGATTTTGAACGCTGGACCAGCACCTGCCGGGTATATTGCAACGGAACCGTAAAATCGACACGTTGTTTACGCGCTTGGGTAACTGTCAGATTTTTAGCAATAATATCATATTTCCCGCTTTCAAGTCCGTCAAAAGTTTCTTCCAAATTATTACTGACCATCACTTTTAGATTTACCCCAAGATCTTTACTAAGTTGTTGTAAAAGTTCGTACTGAAAACCCATTGGTCTTCCACGATAAACGAAGTAATTGGTTGAATTGTAATCGATTACTGCCTTTAGTATGCCTGTTGTTTTAATACGTTCAAGATCGTCTTTGAAAGCAGTGTTGTTCTGGCTGTCTTTTTCTGATTTTTCCCAATACCCGCAACTAAAAACCAAGCTCAAGGTCATCAAAATAAAGAAAGACCTCAACCATGGGATTTTATTTTTGCATTCAAATTTCATCAGTCATAAAATACCCAAGTTATGCCAAATCGAAATGCTGATCTTGGCATTGGGTAATGTGGAGTAGTAATGTATTCTCCGTCTAAAAACCGGGTTCCTAAATTCATCATCTTAAAAAATACGGTGGTCCGTTTTAACCGTAAATTTGCATACGCATCAATATACGGATAATTTCCATATTTCTTTTCATTCTGAAGATAAAATAAACCAGTGGCAGGCGAGTATGCATCAGCATAATATAATGTGTTGTACCTCACATCGAAGCCTATTTGTGCATGCATAACCTTCGACCAGATAAATTTGTAGTAGGTTGAAATAAATGTTGAAAATTTGGGCAAATGTATATATGTTTCGTCCGATGCTTGTTGCCATAAAATACGAGGCCTGAAATGGAAATTCCAAATATTAAAATCCTTGTCGGCGTAAGCAGAGATCACTAAAAGTTCTTTCCCTGTTTGCGAAGGAATTCCCTCATTATTGTTATAAATATAATTGTTGATCAACGCATAGTTTGCTCCCATTTTCAGGTTTCTATTGGGAACATCAAACTCGCCACCCGCCACCATTCGCTGCTCCATTTTTAAATTATTATCCCATTAAAATGATTCGAATAAAATTCTTCCTGAAACGGATCCGCTACCTTGTTACTGATGTTTCCGTGAATACTAAGTGCCGCCAGTGAATCGCCCAGAATACGGAATGGTTTTGAAATTACTCCTTTTAATTCAGTCTGACCAACATTTCTTCCCAGTAAATAAATTTTACCGGAAAAATTCCATGTCCAGAATTTCCCTGTTTCTCTGAAAATTCCACCTCCTGTATAAATATTTGAGTAGGTATTGTTTATCCGTGAAGCAATGTTGGAACTGTCGCCGGGCATGGAGTAATGAACCGTTTCCATTCCCAGAAAAGCACGTTTCCCGAAGCTGGCTTTTCGATTGGCATTTTCATATTGTTTTATTTGAACAATATTATCTAACTTATTAAAACGAATTGAATCCTTCGTATAATTATTACCGTAATAAGTATTCTTGAAAAAAGTATTTTCATTGGTTTCATCATTGGTAAACTCCTGTTTATTTCGCTGATAAATGGCATCGTAAAGAATACCAAAAATTGGTCTGAATAAAGTTTTTACTGAATCAATTTCTATCGTTTTTCCAAACCTGTATTCGCCATTAGCATAAAAATACACACTGTTAAATTGAGATTTGCTGGCATTTAGATTTACATTCAACAGCTCTGAATCGGCACCATTAAAAAGATCGCTTTCATTTGTTAAGTCCCCCATTTTCATTATTTCTGATAAGATTTGAAATAAACCCACCGTATATACTAAGATTATCTTTATTATAATTGGAATATAATGTAATAAAGTTATTATTACTTTTCTGAAAGTTATATTGCCCGGCCGATTTCCCCATGTTCATCAGAAACGTAACATTTAAATACGGGTTTATATTTTGTGAGTGGAACACATTAAAACGGGTTTCATTTTTAACACTTTTATTTTCACTTTGGCTGAAATCGAGACGGGTATAAGGTGTATGGGTATTGTAATATACAACCTGAGCAGGTGTTAACAAATAAAATGAACGAGACCTAAGAAATAAAAAATCAATATTTGATTTCCGGTTAAAAAAATCATTATTCAATGCCGGTGTTCCATAATTTCCAACATATGTTGACTGTAAGTGCATTTTTAAAAACGGGATTATAAACCTGGAAAAAATCCATCATTGTATCCAAAGTAGTCGAATCCTGGAAAGCACCATATTCAGACAATTGCCATAATTGAAATTTTGGCTTAATTTGTTTTACATTTTCTTCCGGTTTTTCCTCTTCATCCATATTCATATCACCCAAAATCTGACCATGCAAAACTGCAGGTGCAATAATCAGAAACAGAAAAAAAAGGATTGATATGAATTTTTCTTTCATAATCATTATTTAATAAATATGATTCCTTAAATCAGGAATTTATATGTCATATTTCATGTTAGCAGAACTTTTATAAATAATTAATCGATTCAAGATTTTCGTCTATCTATATATCATATTTTAGTTGAACAATATACTTTCTTTTTATTGTTGCACAAAGCTAAAAAAAGCATCGAAGTGAAAACCATAAGTTTTTAACTTTTCACGATAATTAACAGGTATAAACATAAAAAAGGCCCGTGCTCATAAGAACACGGGCCGAATAAAGTTGGCAGCGACCTACTCTCCCACAAAATGCAGTACCATCGGCGCTGGCGGGCTTAACTTCTCTGTTCGGAATGGGAAGAGGTGGTGCCCCGCCGAACAATATACTTTTTAATTTTTGTTGCACAAAACTAAAAAAAGCAACGAAGCAAAAGATATAACATTTAAACTTTTCACGATTATTAACAAGAAAAAAGCCCGTGCTCAAAAGAACACGGGCTTGATAAATTTGGCAGCGGCCTACTCTCCCACTGTTACGCAGTACCATCGGCGCTGGCGGGCTTAACTTCTCTGTTCGGTATGGGAAGAGGTGGTGCCCCGCCGCTATAGCCACCTAAAATCGTTAATGGCTTGTTTTTACATTGCTCTCTGGCAATAAAACCACTCTTAAATACCTTTA
>CAVYOB010000024.1:0-180802 GCA_963769925.1 uncultured Prolixibacteraceae bacterium | reverse complement strand
AATCGCAGGATGAGCCCAAAACGGCCCGGTTCCTCCTTTCACTTTAAACGTACTTTTTATTTTCATTCCTTCAGAACTGGGTTCCACCAGCGCCACATTTCCTGATTTTTCTTCCATCATGTAAAGCATTCCGTCAGCAAATATGGTAGATCCTTTATTGATCCAGTCCTGTTCCCAATTTGTTCTGCCTGTTTCCCAGTTAACACTGGCCCAGGCTCCTTTTGCATTGTGTTCCCAGTTTGAACCGTACAAATTTCCATCAACTAAAACTACACCTCCGTGATGTGTGTCCAGCGTGTCATTCATCCATTTTACCCGAATTGAATTTTCATCATCGGAAAGTGAAAAAAGAATTCCGGGATGATTGTATCCACTGGTAATAAAGAAGTCGCCATTGTAATAAATGGGCGGATTAGCCTGAGCACCTTTCCCCTGGCTGTGAGTATGATACTGGATCAGGTTGTAACTCCAAAGAATTTTACCATCTTCCGGTTGAATTCCAATTAAATTCTGTGCCGTTTGCGCCAGAATGATTTTCTTCCCTTTATGGTCAATCACCAAAGGAGACGCATACGATTTTGCTCCACCCAAACTTTTTGCTTTCCACACCAGCGACCCGTCATTTTTATCCAACGCCACCAGAGTACATTCTTCTCCACCCGTTGTGTATAATACTGCATTAGGAATAAGCGCCGGACTTTCAGCATCACCGTGCGTGTAAATTTCACCGTGATATTTTTTAATGGCATCTACCTGCCAAATCTGATTCCCGGTTTTTGCATTAATACAACTTACCTGACCGGTGCCGCTGGAAACATATAATCTACCATTCTCATACGTCGGAGTACTTCTGCTATCGACGTACGAAGCCGTCCATGACCTGCCGTAAGGAGTCTCCCAAAGCATTTTGCCCTGCATATCATACGCTGAAAGTATATCGATTGTATCTTCCTTGATTCCGGTAATAAAAATCTTATTTTCTGATACGATGGGTTGCGAATATCCTTTTCCAACTTTTTCAATCGTCAGCAAAAGTTTAGGGCCATTCTCCGGCCACTGCTTTAACAATCCGGTTGCGATGTAATGCCCACTACGGTTTACTCCGCGGAACTCAACCTTTTCCTGCGAAAAGAGTGAAAAAGAAATAAATAAAAATAATATGACAAAAATAAATCTCATAACTCACAAGGAGATACAATGTACCCCCCACTCCCTACTTTTCTTTAATATCATAAACCTGTAAAACCTCGCCATGGCGAAGCAATAGTTTTCCGTCGGCAATAAATGGATGCGCCCAATGCGGCCCTGAACCTTTGGTTATTTTAAATTCACTGATGATCTTAAATCCATCAGGATCGGGTTTTACCAACGCTACTTTACCACGTTCGTTGTAACAATACAACATTCCATCGGCCATTACAATTGGTCCTTTTGTATCCCAGTCGAACACATATTTTATTTCGCCAGTATCCCAGTTCATGCATACCCAGCGACCGTTTGAATTGTTGTACCAGTTGGACCCGTAAACATAGCCTTTGTATTGAACGAGGCCGCCAATATGATTATCCAGGGTATGATCGATATACTTTTCAGAAACTGAAGTGCCGGTTGAATCCATCGAAAGCATCACTGCCGGATAGTCGTAGCCCATGGAAAGGAAAATCTCATTGTTTTTACAAAGCGGCGTATTTGCCCAGATAAGTCCATTATCCTGCCATGGCCATTTTTCGGCCTGCCAATACTGATAAGTCCAGTTTACATCTCCCGTCTCAGGACTAAGTGCAATCAAATTTTTTGCCGTTGCAGCCAGAATATATCGTTTACCGTTAAACTCATAAATAGTTGGTGAAACATAAGAACGGGGCCCACCTACCGATTTACTCTGCCAAACCAGTTCTCCGGTCATTTTATTTAAAGCCACAACACTGGTTTTCTTTCCTCCCGGTGTGCAGATCACTTTATCATCAACTATCAGAGGAGTTTCCGAAGTTCCCCATTCATGGTATTCCACTTCATATATTTTATCCACATCAACTGTCCAGATGGTCTTCCCGGTTTCTCTATCGATACAACTCATCTGTCCCATCCCACTCAGAACATAAGTTCTGTTACCATCAACAGTGGCGGAGCTCCTGGTATCGGGGTAAGTTTTAACCCATGAACGTCCGTAAGGAACCTGCCATTTTATGCTTCCGTTCAAATCAACCGCAGAAAGATAATCCAGCGTATCTTTCATCCCTGTAATATAGATCATCCCATCAGCCAAAATTGGTGAAGACCACCCCTTTCCGAGCTTATCAACCTCAAGTAAAAGTTTTGGCCCGTTTTGCGGCCATTCCTTCAACAAACCGGTTTCAGGAAAGATTCCATCACGATTTGTACCGCGCCATTGTATTACCTGTGAAAATACAGATTGAAATAAAAAAACAGATATGGAAATCAGAATTAATTTCTTCATATATCTTTTTAGTTGGTTTTCAAATACTTAAAACAGGAAATACGGTCAAAATAATTGTTTATTCGTCATGACTTTCCTCTAAAAAAATGAAACGCTAAAATAAAACCAATTCGCAACATTTACAATCTGATCCTCTTATTTAGTACATGTCTAAATAGTGTGATTTATAACGATATAAAACTTTCGGTACAAACAAAAAAAGCCCCGTTTCTCAACGAAGCTTTTTAGTGAAATTTATGATTACAATTTAGTTTTTTGCCTGTCTTTTCCGGTCGTGTTCATTTAACAAAATTTTCCTGATCCGCATAAATTTTGGGGTAATTTCAATGTACTCGTCATTCCGAATGTATTCCATTGCTTCCTCCAGAGAGAACTTGATTGCCGGTGTAATACTTGTCTTTTCATCAGAACCGGAAGCACGCATGTTGCTCAATTTTTTTGTTTTAACAATATTCAGTGTTAAATCATCCTGTCGTGTGTTTTCGCCAACAACCTGCCCCATATATATTTCCTCGCCCGGATTAACAAAGAACCGACCACGGTCCTGCATTTTATCGATTGAATAGGCAATTGCAGTCCCGGTTTCCAGGGCTATTAAAGCCCCGTTTCTGCGAACACCCAGATCGCCTTTCCATGGTTCGTAACCATAAAAGCGGTGGGCCATAATTGCTTCACCTTCGGTAGCTGTGAGCATTTGATTACGCAACCCGATCAAGCCACGGGCAGGAATCAGAAAGTCGAGGTGTGCCCTGTCTCCCTTTATTTCAATATTGGCAATATCGCCCTTTCGCTGGGTTACCAATTCAATCACTTTCCCCGAAAACGCTTCGGGAACATGTACGGTTAAAGCTTCAATAGGCTCATGTTTTTTGCCGTCAACTTCTTTAATAAGAACTTTAGGTTGACCAACCTGCAACTCAAAACCTTCGCGACGCATGGTTTCTACAAGAATAGACAAGTGCAGAATTCCACGACCAAAAACTAAAAATGAATCGGCAGAATTGGTATCTTCAACCCGAAGTGCAAGGTTCTTTTCTGTTTCTTTATAGAGCCTGTCGCGCAACTGACGTGAGGTTACAAATTTTCCGTCTTTGCCATAAAAGGGTGAATTATTAGACGCAAATAACATGCTCATCGTTGGTTCATCAACGCGAATTGGTGTCAGTCCTTCGGGAATTTCTCCATCTGCAATGGTATCGCCAATATCAAAGCCATCAAGGCCAAGAACCGCACAAATTTCGCCACATGGAACCGGATCTTTTATTTTCTCTTTTCCCAATCCTTCAAAAAGGTAAACCTCTCTCGCCACAGTTTTCACAACCGTTCCGTCACGTTTCACCAACGAAACCGGTGATCCCGGAATCAGGTTTCCTCGGGTTACTTTGCCTACGGCAATCCGTCCGGTGTACGATGAATAGTCGAGCGATGTAATCCGCATTTGAAGCGATCCTTCCTTATGTGTTGAAGCCGGAATCGTTTCCAGAATAACATCGAGAAGATAACTAATGTCTGTTGTCGGTGTTTTCCATTCGGGTCCCATCCAGCCAGCCTTTGAAGAGCCAAAAACGGTTGGAAAGTCCAACTGGTCTTCGGTAGCTTCAAGACTAAACATCAGATCGAAAACTTTTTCATGAGCAATATCAGGTGTGCAATTGGGTTTATCCACTTTATTGATCACCACAATGGGTTTTAGTCCCAGTTCAATGGCTTTTTGTAAAACAAAACGGGTTTGCGGCATGGGGCCTTCAAAAGCATCCACAATCAGCAAAACGCCGTCAGCCATGTTAAGTACGCGTTCCACTTCTCCGCCAAAATCGGAGTGCCCGGGAGTATCAATAATATTGATTTTTGTGTCTTTATACCGAACCGAAACGTTTTTCGATAAAATAGTAATTCCGCGTTCACGTTCCAAATCGTTACTATCGAGGATAAGGTCACCCATGTCCTGATTCTCGCGAAAAAGATTTACCTGGTGTAAAATGCGATCAACCAGTGTTGTTTTTCCATGGTCGACGTGCGCAATAATGGCAATATTTCTAATTTCTGTCATGTTCCAATTTTACTAAAACTTAAACCCGATTTGCCTGAAAATGTTTTTGTTGGATAAGGCTACCGTTCTTTTTAAGAGAACGGTTCTTTTTTCCTTGCTAACGGGCGCGCAAAAGTAAGAAAGTTTTGTTACTGAATAATGAAAATGAGCCTAATTTGAACTATTTGTTTAGAGAATTAATATCAAATATGTCCGTTTACTACTTTGTAAGAATATACTCTTTTTGAAAATTTATTGTATTTTAGCGTAGCTAATATTTACCATTAAATCAATTCATTAAAAACAACTCCAAAAATAATCTTATGAAAAACCGAATATTTTTAATCATTATTTCTTTAGTTTTCTTCTTGATTGCCGGATGCGATAAATATACCGACGTTGAACTAAGCTCAGAGTGTTTTGATCAATTTCCAACTACCGGTTATTTTATAGGGCAACATGGGAAAATACAATCTGCTACTGAAAACGACCAGGCAAATTTGATTATCATTACAAATTCTGAAGGAAACAGTGAGATAATTTTTGCCTGTAACCTGCCGGCTGAATATCAAAAACGAGGTTTGGAAGTGATCTTTGATGCAGAAATCAAAGATGTTCCCGAGGCGAATATTTTTGGAACACCGGTACATCTTACTGCCTTAAAAGTGAAAAAATAACCAAAACCGTGTTCATAAATTAAGTTCGGCAATGGCGGTATCCAATTCGCCCCTGCATTTACTGCAAAACAGACATTTTTTCTGATCAATATCTTCTACATAAGTTCCCGGCCGCATCACGCAACTAGGAATGTGACAATGGATCAATCCAAAAGTATGCCCCAGCTCGTGGATAACCACTTTCTTGAATCGCTCAAAAAGCAACTTATCATTAGCCGCTAATCCATATTGCTCGTTTCTCAACCGGTAAACTGAAGCAATTCCGGAATTTCCTTTGTATTGTGCCTGCCCAAAAATATAAGTCAGTATCGGGATAAACAGATCGACTTGAAATAACCCAATGGTTTTCAGCGAACCGGATGTATATTCCGAATGAACAAGTTGAAGGAGCAGGTTTGCATCGTATTGTTTTCGGGCCGGATCAAAACAGGATGCTATATCATGATAAACCAAAGCGATACTTACAGGAATTCCAAAACCTGTTTCCACATCATTTGCCAGTCGTTCAAGAAATTTTTTCTCGAACCGCCCATGTGAAACCAATGTAATTCCTTTTTTCTTCAAACGGATTTATTTTTAGATTGAATAACAAAATATTTCGGCAATCTGTTGCAAGTGCCTATTTTGCCGGTGGAGTAAGATGATGCTTTTTTATTTTGCTGTAAAGCGTAACACGATCAATCTGCAAAGCTTTTGCCGAGCGGCTGATGTTCCAGTTGAATTTATTCAGCGTTTTCAAAATGTATTTCTTTTCCAGGTCACTCAGGCTGTCGTTGGAATCAGTGATCACATCCTTTTCCAGCGGAAGATCTTTTAACCTGATCTCTTTTCCGTTTCCGACAACAATGGCACGCTCGATCATATTCTCCAACTCACGTACATTTCCCGGAAACTGGTATTCTTCCAAGCCGTCGTAATGCCGCATGGTCAATTGAAATCAGATCGCGACTCATGGCAGTACAATATTTCTTTATAAAATAATTTACCAGCATCGGAATGTCTTCTTTTCGCTCCCTGAGCGGAGGGATGAGAATATTTACCACATTGAGCCTGTAATAAAGATCTTCACGAAATGTACCTTTTTCCACCATTTTTTTCAGGTCGTTATTGGTAGCACAAATCACCCTGAAATCGGATTTTATTTCCTTATTTCCGCCTACCCTGGCAAATGTTTTTGACTCGAGAACCCGCAATAGTTCAATCTGCATTTTTCCAGAAATAGTAGCAATTTCATCCAGGAAAATGGTACCGCCGTCCGCCATCTCAAACCTGCCTTTCCTGTTGAACATGGCACCAGTAAAAGCACCTTTTTCATGCCCAAACAGTTCACTTTCAAGCAAATCCTCCGACAATGCGCCACAATGAACCGTAACCAACGGGAAAAATTTTCGAGGGGAATTGGAGTGAATCGCACGGGCAATTAACTCTTTTCCGGTTCCACTTTCTCCGGTAATGATCACTGAAGAATTGGTGGGAGCTACATTTTCCACTTCCTTTAACACGCTTATCATACTTTGACTGTTGCCGATTATATCCTCAATATTTTCCAGCGAAACCAGCTTATTTTTCAGCGCTTCATTTTCATTTTTGAGGGATATCTGATGGGCAGCATTCCTGATGAGATGAGAAAGATCGTCGGGATCAAAAGGTTTGGTGATATAATCAAACGCGCCGTCTTTCAGCGCCTGAACTGCCGTTTCCACGGAAGCAAAAGCAGTCATAACAATTACAATAGAATCGCTGTTTATGGCTTTAATTCTGCGGTGCATTTCAAGTCCGTCCATTCCCGGCATTTTTATATCAGCCAGAATAATATCGAAATTACCTGACTCAATTTTTATAAGCGCCTCTTTTGCATTGGCAGCACAATCCACCTGGTAACCATCTTCGATAAACCAATTGTACAACGAATCCCTGACCGACTCTTCATCGTCAACAATCAGCATTGAAATTGTTGTCTTCATTTTATTTCATTTTTTAACAATTTGAAAAGCACTGACATTGTAGTCCCTTTACCCGGTTCTGAAACAACTTCGATCTTCCCGCTGTGACTTTGGACAATTCCATGAACGATTGCCAGTCCCAACCCTATGCCACTTGCATTTTGTTTTGCTGAATAAAACGGCTGAAAAATTCGGGAAATATCTTCCGCAGCAATTCCTACTCCGTTATCGCTAATATCTATTTTTATATGATCTTCATCAGTGTTTGAAGTTTTTATCAGTATTTCCCCATTTACCGTAACGGCTTCCAGTGCATTTACCAGGAGCGCCACACAAACCTGTTTCACCTGATTATCGTTGCAATAAATCAAATCGGATTCTGCAGCAAAATCAGTATAAAAATGAACGCCGGCGATCCGCATCTGGTGTGCCATTAAATGATACGTTTCCTTTAGAATTTTGTGCAGATGACATGGCACAAAATTATCCTGGTCTTTTCTAGAGAAATCAAGAAGCCCTTTTACAATATCACCGCACCGTTTTGATTCATTTTCAATTACTTTCAGGTACTTTAACATTGAATCTTTCAGTTGATCCGGTGCCTCCAGTTTTGTTAATTGTTTAGCAACAAGTTTACTGTATGTCAAAATTCCTGAAAGCGGATTATTTATTTCGTGTGCTACCGACGACGACAATTTCCCTAACGATGTAATCCTTTCAATATGGATAAGTTCATTTTGAATCTCAGCCAGCTCTTCCGATTTTTTCTGCACTTTGTATTCCAACTGTCGCGACCAGTTTTCCAGTTCCCGGTTGGCTGCATCCAGGTTGTCGAGCATGTTATTGAATGCCAGTGATACCAACTTCATATCTTCTAACAAATAAGGTTTTATCTCCAAACGACGGCTTCGATCTCCTTTGGAAACGGCCTCACTCGCTGAAATAATTTCGTTCAACGGTTTCTGAATTTTGTTCCGGGTAAAAAATATCAGCAGCGACACAAGAGCAACAGTAATGATAATCGCCAGTATAAAGAATTCGGTGGAAGATTTTGTAACGGCCGAATCAAGCTCAGATAACGGAACTTTTATAATTAGCGACCCAAGTACTTCCTCATCCTGACTGTGCGCATGACAGGCACTTACATAACACGACCTTTCATTCAGAATAGGTGTTCGCACAAGCAGTTGCCGATGCCCCCGGTCACTTTGGTTCATAATGCACGCGCTTTTGTAGTCGATAATCCGGTAAGTTTTCTGCTTTGCCGGGAACATTTTATCGAAATCGGTATGGCAACTCACGCAATTTGGATTACCATGAACAACGGTGTCTGAAATAAAAGAGGAATATACCAGGCTGTCGAAATTGTTATACATGTTGACTTCATCAATTCCCGGCATTGCATTAATGATATCGAGCGTGCTTTGCAGTGCACTTTTATCATTCTTCAGCATCGAATAATATAACGATCCTTCAATTACCGATCCTACATTGTCCCCTCGCTGACGTATTACCGTATTAAGGTACCCTTCATAAACCGACTTAAAAATAATGCTGTAAGAAATAAACAGGAATACGGAAAGAATTGCAATGATGTAAACGACCCTGGCATAAATCGATGAACGGAAACTAAAATAGTTGCTAAAGAACTTTTTTACCGAATTTTTCTCTTTCGGAGATGGTTGATTCCCACTATTTTTTGGATTATTTTTCATTCCAAGGTCAGTCGATCTGTTGTTATTAAAGGCCTTGCAATTTACAAAAAAGAATACAGGGGTTAACGAACATTAGTCATAAATCAGCTGGTTTGTTCCAAAAATTCATGTTGAAAATCTTCCCAGATTTTGGAACTTAGTCCTGACAACGGATTCATTTGAAGTTCACCACCTTCCTGAAAAACAACCATAGGAGATGCTGCTGCCTGTTTTGAGAGCGCAACACTCAAAAAATCTTTCATCCTTTGCAGTTCACTTGCAATCCATTTTGAAGCCTCCTCAGCGAGAAAAAAACCTAAGGTTTCTCTCTTCCAGTTGGATGGTTTTACCGAAAACAACCAGCCTTCGTTATACGGATCGGAAGGCAAAATGTCACTGTTTTCAGTTATGGTTGTATTTACTTCCATCATTTCACCTGAGACCGGTGAATGCAAACGAAGCTGTTTTCCTTCCTGTTCAAGCACAGCCACAACATCGCCTTTACTGATCTTTTCTCCAATCGATCTTAGCGGATTTATTTTAACATTTCCAACCATGTGAAATAGAAAATCATCGATGCCAATTTTTGCTTCTCCCGATTTTTCAAGATAAAGCCAGGTATGGTTCTTGCTAAAAAACAATCCTTGCGGAATACGTAAAACACTTGCTGTTAATGCTCCAACAGTTTGCTGAATTTGTTTAACAACTCCACTCTTTTTGTTTACAAAAACCCAGAAAGGAATCAGTATTAAAAGGAAAAAGATAATAATGATGTACTCAATTCCTTTAGTATCAAATAAATTTGAATAAGTATATGCTTCCATTTTTATTTTCTTTTAAATGAAAAATTCTTGTTTTAATGTCCATTTTTTGCCCATGAAGGAGACTCACGCAACACCGGTAAACGGTTGATCACCCAGCGGAAAATCCAGATCTCAGTAAAAATTACCGCCAGGGTAACTACAATTTCCATCCACGAAGGGACATAGTGCGTAGCAGCATCCCATTTAAAGCCGATTACTGTGATATTCAGCCGGTTAATAATTATTCCGACCATGGTTATTACAGCAGCAATTTTAATCAGCAAAGTGTTGTTCCTTCGATAGCTGTAATAGAAAAGCAACATAGGGACAAGCACAAATCCCAGCATTTCGGTTAGATACCAGTAACCCATTTTTGTATTCAAATAAGCCCAGTTTTTGCTGTGGACAAATACCAGTATTTGCAGGAAAAAATAAGCAAACATGGCACCCGCACATACTTTCGACAATCCACGGATGATTTTATTATGATCATGGTGTTTCTTTTCACTGATCTGATCGCTGAAAACCTTATTGGTGATCGATCCCTCAAAAATTACCATGGAAAGTCCGGCAAAAATGCTGGATACAAAAAACAAAATGGGAATGAATTCGGAATACCACAGCGGATGTATTTTTTGTTTAGCCATCAGATAAAGCGCTCCCAACCCCGATTGATGCAAAGTCGATAACGTTATTCCAAAAATAACAGCAGCCAGGGTCATTCCTGAAAGTATTTTAACTGCGCGTTTTGCACCAAGCCACTCGGCAATTGCAGGAGAAAACTCGATTAGTTCAGCAATCATATAAAGCAGAAAATGCCATGCCACCAGAAACAATACTGAACTGGTTCCGAAACCGTTACCGATGATCGGGTTGATAACATTCCACGGACGGCCAAGATCGAGAAGCAGCGCACCCGCATAAAATACATAGGCCAGAAAACCATTTAACACCGTTACCCTGACAATGGAATGATATCTGCGCATATTCAGAATGTAAACCATAAATGTAACCACGTAAGCGCCACCGGCAAAAGCTACACCAGTTACCACATCAAAACCGATCCACAATCCCCACGGAACTTCCTGGGTGAGGTTGGTTATGGAACCGATCCCTTTCCAGAAACGGATGACAATTAAAACCAGACCTAAAATCATGATTGGAAGTGAAATCACATTAAACCATGTAAACATTTTTCCCTTTGGTTTCAATTCACCCATCAGAAATTTGAAACGGCTCTCTTTTTCTTCTTTTAGCGGAACACTAATTGTATTATTCATCATTATCGGTTTTTTTAGCGTTATTTTTTGTTGCATCCTGAATTCCCAGTAAAATCATTGGCCAAAGCACAAAAACAGCCGGGACACTGTATAAAAATCCTTTTGTTAGTGCCGGGTACGACGCATTTTGTACATTCGTATTAAACCCAAGTTCCTCAAATGGCACCGGCGACAAATAGAGAAATGAAGTACCTCCTGCTTCTGTTTCTCCATAAATGTGATCGTAATAAACATCCGGGTTTTCAGCAATTCTTTTGCGTGCTTCGGCAATTAATTCCCTTCTTGTTCCAAACACTAAAGCTTCAGCAGGACAATTTTCGACACAAGCCGGCAATTTGCCTTCTTCTTGTCGCTCAAAACACATATTGCATTTTACAATTTTCGGATTAGCACTATGAAATTCAAACTTTGGAACATCGAACGGACAGGAAACCATACAATAGCGGCATCCCATACATTTGTCTTCCCTCCAGATTACCGGACCTTCCTTGGTTTTATGCATTGCCTGTGTTAAACAAGCCGATGCACAAGCTGGCTGGTTACAATGCATACACTGACGTTTTACATACACTTCTCCTTGCGAGGTATCATAAACATTTACAACCGTTCGCCGGTTTTCATTTGTCTTTCGCGTAACTCCAACCTCAGGGAAATCTTCAGGCTCAGGAAGATCATGAGCCTCGGCACACGAAAACTCACATGTTTGACAACCCACACATCGGGTTGAATCATAAAGAATGGCTTTAAATTCTTTTACTTCTTCGCCTGAAGGTTTTGCCTTCGCTTCATTACCGATGGCAAGGGTCGCACCCGTTACTCCAAGCACTTTGAAGAAATTTCTTCGATTAATACTCATGGTTATATCATTTTTTGAAAGTTGTTTAAATCAATTCTTTTCCGATTTTAATTTTGGTATTTCACATATCTTTGGGGGATGCAGAAATATTTTAGCTTAAGAAACGAACATTAATATTTGTCAGAAGAATCGATAAAATAGCTCTGGAAATCCTCCCAAATTTCAGGTCCCATTTCTTTCAATGGCTCTCTAGCCAACTCTCCGCCTTCCTGAAAGGCTGGTTTTCCCTCTTTCAAATGTTTAATGTTGAATGAACAGGCCAAAAAGTCTTTTAGCCGGGTAAATTCGTTTTCCATCCAGTGCCGATATGCATCTCCCAACTTAAAGAACCTGATTTCCCGAAACCAATTGGAAGGTTCTATTTTGTAAACCCATCCATCACCATAAGGCGAATGGTTAATGATGAACGGATCTGTAACCAAAGCTTCATTAATTTCTTTTATTGTTCCTGAAACGGGAGCACTTATAGTAATTTGTTTCCCCTTTTGAACCAAAGTGACAACGGGTTCTTTTCTTTTCACTTTTTCACCCGGGTTTTTTAGGATAATGCGTGTATAATCACCCGTTACTTTAGGGATGAAATCATCGATTCCCAGTTTAACCAACCCTTCTTCTTCCATAAAAACCCAGGTATGCGATTTATCGTAATACAGGCCATTGGGAATTTTAAGCGATTCCAGATTAAAAATTTTGTAACGACTTACATTATCGTGTAACGGTTTGGCAGATTTGCTTTTGTTCCTCCGAATAAGAAAAATAATTATTCCGGCGACAACAAGCACCAACGCTACCAAAAGAATCATTGATAACCGATAATTTCCTTCCGGTTGTTGCTTTGCCATTAATACAGGGGGATTCAGTTTTTCCAGATTCGATTGTTTCTCGTTATAAACTAAATCGGTAAAACCGCTCTGTTCAACAACTATTTGCCCCGAGGTAACAACCCAGCTCAAAAAATCAGTTATTTCCTGATTTTCAGGGAAAGTCGGAGCAACTGCATAAATATTATATACCAGCGACCGCGGGTATTTACCAATCCAGGCCGACCTTTCAAATTGCTCCAGATCAGCATAAATGTTTTCATTGTAGTCCAGGTGTCCGTTCCCGTTCCTGTCGATGGGAAGCAGTTTTACATTTGCAATAAAATCATGTTGCTCAGTATCCGTAATGTTTGCCAGTCGACAAAAACCTACTGCATACTTATCTCGCTGCAGGATTTCAAGAAAATCATTTATTGACTTTTTTTCAACCGAAACTAAAACTGATGGATCAATTTCCAGAAACTTAGAAACTGACAGTTGAACTTCAGGTTCATCCAAAATTATAAATTTTGCTGATTGCTCTTTACGATTTTTTCCAATGAGAGCTCCCCAAGTTCTGTCACCTTCCTTTTCAATAAAATTTGCCAACTCTTTAGCTGAAACTCCTTTTCTGTCCAGCATTTCAGCAAAAGGATTTTCTTTGTTCATAACGGCAACAATTACATCGCGACCAACCGTTAACCGCCACATAGATCCACTTACCATTGAAACGTCAGGTCTTTGCATCAAAAAACCCAGCGAGTTATTTTCAGCTACTCCTTCCCTGACTTCGGAAAAATTGAGTTGTCTGACCTCAAAACTCTGTTCAGGATTTGTTTTATTGTATTCAGCGATCCACGATTCGGCCAATCCCCGGGTTCCCGATGTTGTACAAATCCGTATGGTTTCATTATCCGATGCCGAATTTACGGCTTCATTGCTGTTCGTTCCGGCAATTACCAGCAGAAGCAATACGATAATCATTAAAATTCTGGTTTTCATTGTGTATTGATTTATAAGTTTTTATTCGTGCTGTTTCGAACAAAAAATCAGGTTAGAAACAACGTTAACTTATAAATTCAATTTTGATACCAAAGAAAATTAATGATCATAAATGATTGACATTAAACACATTACAGATTAAAATGTAAATGATTTCAACAATATTAAGTGTTGAGTTTATTTACACTTTTTCAATAAACTGGGCTTTTACACTAATAATCAGAAGATTAGTTGACTGTTAAGAAATTCAACACATGTAAATATTTTCAACAGTTTGAGAAATTTATTCAACGATCGGGACGGATTTTGAGGAATTTTAGACCAAAAAAAATTCATTTTATCAAATAAAGATGTTTTTCGGTACGTAAAATCATTTTATCATCAACAAATGCCGATGTTGCTTTTACCATTTCACCGATATTGTTTTCAGCTACTTCCTGAAAAGAATTGCCGGGTTTTATGATTGTGCATTCTCCCTTTACATTAAAAAAGTAAATATTCCCGGCAGCAAAAACCGGCGATGAATTAAAATTGCCTTTTAATTTTTGTTTCCAGATTAATAGCGATGTTTTCGCATCGATACAACTTACCATGCCGCGGTCGTGAACCATGTACATTTTCCCATCTGCAATCACCGGTGTCGGAATTTGCGGAACTTCATCCTCATAAATCCATTTCACATGAGTTTTGGTTACATCTCCTTTTCCGGTTGGGTCAATAGCATATTCGCGAGTGAAGTAGGGTTTGTTATCCAGAAAGATCCAACCTGAATTTACATAAACCAGACCATCATAAAACAATGGCATGCTAACCGTGGAATCATAACCGTATTCCACTGTCCAAACTACTTCGCCGGTATAAACATCGTGAGCAAAACACATGAATGACGCATTACTGATCAGCAAATCCCTGCCATCAACATTAATTACAATTGGCGTTTGATAAGATTTTCTGTAAACCGGCTCGAGAGTGTCGTAAATCTCTTTTGGACGAATACTTTTCCAAATAGTCTCTCCTGTAGCCTTATTTAATGCAATCACGTAAGGATCTTCCGTTCCTTCCAGATGCACAATCAACATATTTTTAAACAGAATTGGAGAAGACGCCGGCCCCTGCATATGATCACATTTCAGGTCCTCCCTTTTCCAGGCTACTTCAAAGTTTTTGGTATTTATGCATGCGGTTCCAAAAGTTCCGTAATGCACATAAATAAAACCGTCTTCTATACAAGGAGTTGGTGTAGCGTACGAATTTGTACCGTGAATATTCTGCGGCTCTTCACAGGTGAAAATTGTTTTTTCACTGAGCAGTTTCCCGCTTTCCAAATCAAAACAAAGCGTATAAAATTCTTTGCCGTCTTTGGCTGCTGAAGTAAGCCAAATCTGGTTACCAAAAACCACCGGCGACGACCATCCCAAACCCTTCACAGGAACTTTCCAAACCACATTTGTCGAATCGCTCCAGTGGATCGGCGCTTTTGAAACTTGCGCGTGACCATCCAAATCAGAACCCCGAAAATGAGTCCAGTTATTTGAATCCTGAGCCAATGAAAAATTACAGATAAACAAAAAAGCAATAAGAATTAACGAAAATCTCCGGTCCATAAGAATAGGTTTAGATGATTGAACCAAAGTTAACCGAAAAAATGGGAAAACAAAATGTGAAGAAAGCAGTGACCAAAAGCTCAGCTTTTACCTCCTTTCAGTTTAAACCTGCTGTTATGAAAACACTTTTTCTGAAAATTGGATTCCGTAGTTTTCTAATTCATCTAAAACAGGCTTATAAATTTCAGGCTGTGTAGGAATATACAATCCTTTCATTTTTATTTTTTCTGTTAAAACCAGTTTTGCTACTACAGCGAGCGGCAGCCCAACTGTTTTTGCCATAGCTGTTTGTTTACTGTTATCGCCTCTTACAACCAATGAACTGGTTAATTGTAAATCTTTTTTTGATTCAGCCTCTTGGTAAATAAACTTGTGCCACATCACAATCATATCTTTATCATCCGGAAGTAATTGCCACTTTTGTTTTAAAATATGCTCAAGTATCTGAGCCGGAGTTCCTTTTTTCAACCCTATTTTCGTGTCCTCGAAAATGCCCAACCACTCCAGTTTCTGAATGATGTCTGAATCCTGATCGATGTGCAAGTAACGATAAAGCTTGAGTTCCACCGAATCTGTCGGATGATAATATAAAAATGAATTAATGAACTCGCGGTTGGTCATGTTTTCCACGTTTTCCATTAAATAGGAATCGTCAGTAGCTCCCAGCTGCACAAACACATTCCATGCCTTTGAAAAACCTGTTCTGCGAAGTGTTCCGCGATAAATAGTTGGTATTCCCTGCAAATTGTACTTTTCGATGTATTTTAATGAATCCCGGTTCGCATAGCCTTCAAACCAGCCATAATTCTCAATTTCAATTGATTCAGTTCTTCGGAAAAGCCTGCTGTAAGGGATATATTTATATTTTCCGTTCTGAATAAACTTTGCGGGGCCCTCCTGCCCTGCCAAAACCACATTTCGCGGGTTCCAGCTGAATTTATAATGCCACGGGTTATTGTCCGATTCAGACGCCACAAGTCCACCGGTAAACGATTCAAAACTTAGCAGCTTTCCCCCGTTATTTTTGATTCGGTTAATGATTTTCATCGCCGACATATGATCGAGGCCGGGATCGAGACCACACTCATTCAGAAAAAATAACCCTTTTTGTTTTACTTCTTTCTCTAACGCTTTCATTTCAGGGCTTTCATACGAAGCTGTCAATAGATTTTTTGAAAATTTCAGGCAGGATTTAGCCACCAAAATATGGAACCGTGCCGGCAACATTGAAATCACAAGGTCAGCGTTCTGTATTGCTTCATTCCGTTCTTTTTCATCCTGAAAATTTATGACTGTATAGTCAATCCCGTTCTGCTGATCAACTTCCTTAAACTGGATATCAGCTACCCGGATTTTCCATTTAAACTGACTGGCATGTTCCTTTAAATACGAAATCAGGATTTTACTTGACCGGCCTGCTCCAATAATTAAAATCTTCTTCATTATCACAACAAATTATCAGGATACAACAATACGCAGAACACTAAACATTGAATTCTATTCCCTGCGCCAATGGCAACTCCGTACTAAAATTAATGGTATTGGTTTGTCTTCGCATATACGCTTTCCATGCATCTGACCCTGACTCTCTGCCACCTCCGGTATCTTTTTCTCCACCAAAAGCGCCACCAATTTCAGCACCCGACGTTCCAATATTTATATTGGCAATTCCACAGTCCGAACCCTGATGTGACAGGAATTGCTCGGTTTCCAGCATGTTGGTCGAAAACATGGCGGAAGATAAGCCCTGCGGGACATCGTTGTGCAGGCGAATAGCCTCTTCCAGTTCAGTATATTTGATCATATAAAGCAGTGGCGCAAATGTTTCTTCCTGAACGATTTCATAATGATTTTCAACTTCAGCAACCGAAGGTGCAACATAGCACCCTGACTCAAAACCTTCTCCTGAAAGCACCTCGCCTCCAACAAGTATGTTTCCGCCTTCAGTTTTCACTTTCTCAATTGCATCCAAATAGCTCTTAACAGCTTTCTTATCGATCATCGGACCGACCAGTGTTTTTGGATTTAAGGCATGACCGACTTTCAATTGACGATATACTGCCAGCAACCTTTCTTTAAAAGTTTCATAAACCGAGTCGTGGACAATAATTCTCCGGGTTGAAGTGCATCGTTGACCACAGGTTCCCACTGCTCCAAAAGCCACTGCATGAAGCGCCATATCCAGGTTAGCGTTGGGTGTAATTATAATTGCATTGTTTCCACCTAATTCGAGGATCGATTTTCCTAAACGTTCGCCAACAAGACGCCCAACCTTTTTGCCTACATTGGTTGATCCGGTAAACGAAATCAAAGGAATATTTTTGTCACTAAAGAACTGGTCGCCCAGTTGTCCGGAATCTGCAGCCAGCAGGTTTAGCACGCCTTCAGGGACATTGTTTTCCTTTAAAACTTTAGCTATTATTTTATGCACTGCTACTGCACACAGATACACCTTTGAGGATGGTTTCCAAACTACCACATCTCCGGCCACAAGTGCAATCATAGCATTCCATGCCCATACTGCCACAGGAAAATTAAAAGCCGAAACCACACCCACAATTCCCAGTGGATGATACTGATCGTACATCCGGTGTAGCTCCCGCTCAGAATGCATCGTAAAACCATACAGCTGCCGCGACTGGCCAACAGCAAAGTCGCAGATATCGATCATCTCCTGCACTTCACCTAAACCTTCCTGTAGTATTTTACCCATTTCATACGAAACCAGTTTTCCCAGCGGTTCCTTGAATTTCCGTAATTCCAAGCCAATTTGCCTGACAATTTCACCTCGTTTGGGTGCCGGGATCATTCTCCAATCCTGAAAAGCACTTTTGGCTGTTTCAATCACTTCTTTATAATCTTCTCTTGTCGCCTGACGCACACCGGCAATCAATTCACCATCGCAGGGAGAAAATGATTCAACAAAATTGCCCTTGGTTTCTTTCCAAACAGTGCCGGTGCAAGCACCTTTGTTGACCAGCTCAATTCCCAGCTCCTTTAATACATCTTTAATACTGAATTCAAATTTCATTTTTAACGATTTTATACGATTAATTATATTTTCTGCATATTCATACTGTTTACCAAACCTCCTGTGTTTACTATTTTCAGCAGTTTCTCAGGCAGAGGTGCAAATAAAAATTCCCTGTTTTTTATTGTGACCTTTCCGGCCGCAAGATCAACCGAAACAGGATCGCCTTTGGAAAAATAATCCACCGCTTCCGGTAAAATGATGATGGGTAACCCCTGATTAATTGATGAGCGAAAGAAAATACGTGAAACAGATTTGACGATCACTGCCAGAACACCGGCATGCCGTAACCCAACAGCAGGATGCTCGCGTGAACTGCCGCATCCAAAATTCTCTCCGCAAACCAGGATATCACCTTTTTTCACATTGGGAGAAAAAGCCGGATCAAAGCCTGCAAAAAGATGCGGAACAATATTTTCCGGCTCCGCACTACTTATTTTATAGGTAAGATTTCCAGCAAACATTTGATCGGTATTCAGATTATCTGTATCCGAATAGTCCCAAACACCATTTTCTTTTCGATTTTCTTTAACGGAGATTTCTACCCTTTCAGACTGCTTTTTCTGAAAGGGAAAAGATTTTATTCCGCTACCGGTGAACGGCGTTGAAAGTTTGCCCTGAACGGCAGAATAAGCAACCGTTTCTGGTGATGCAAGATAAATACTGGCATTTTTATTCCCCATTCTTCCCAGGAAATTACGGTTAGCTGTAGAAACCACATTCATATCATCCGCAGGAATTCCCTGCCCGGTTCCCAAACACGGCCCGCAGGAAGGAGAAAGAATGCTGGCTCCTGCATTCAGGAAAATTTCAGCCAATCCTTCATGAATAGCTTGTAAATAAATTTCACGCGATGCTGGTGTGATAAGTAGCTGAAATCCTTGCGGTATCTTGTTATTTTCCAAAATTATTGCTGCCAACCGGAGATCCTCAATTCTGCCATTTGTACAAGTCCCAATGAGTGCCTGGTGAACCTGAATATCACCCACTTCAGCAACCGTCTTTACATTATCAACGTGGTGTGGGCAAGCTACCAACGGAACGATTTCAGAAAGATCAATAGTGAATTCTTTCAAATATGTTGCATCGTGATCAGCCCACTCTCCCTGTGCATCGTAACCGAGGAACATGCTTAATACACTGTCGGGCGGGAAAACGGCATTTTTTGCCCCCATTTCGGAAGCGAGGTTGGCAATAGTCATCCTGTCTGAAATTGACAAGCTACTTACCCCGTTTCCATGAAATTCAACCGAGAGATAATCCGCTCCGCTGGAACCCAGCATACCGATAATGTAAAGCGCAAGGTCTTTAGCCGAAACATATTTTTGAAGCTCACCAACAAGGTTAATTTTTATGGATTCCGGAACTTTAAACCATGTCTCACCGGTTTTCCAAATCCCGGCAGCCTCAGTTCGATCAATACCTGCAGCAAGTGCATTAAATGCCCCGGCAGTACATGTGTGACTGTCACTACCAACCACTATCATTCCCGGTTTTGCATATTTTGCCATGATCTGATGGCAAATTCCATCGCCGGCATCATGAAATTTTCTGATACACTGTTCTTTTACAAAATTGCGAATGGCCTGGTATTTATTGGCCAGGCCAGAATCAGTTGGAGGTGCGTTATGATCAAGAACCACCAGCAGTTGTTGAGGGTCGGCCACCATTTCACCACCCATTTTTCGAAAAATAGTTTCAATGCTGGAAGTGTTATCGTGTGTCAGCACCAGATCTGGTTTTCGGAAGACAATCTCTTCTGCCGGCGCTTCCAGTACTTTTTCAACAAATGTTTTTCCTGCCATGGTATTTGTTTTTACCCCTAAATCCCCTAAAAGTTGACTTTAAAGTGTGTTAAATTTTCATCGGACTTAACAGCCCACCCTTTTTATAAATTTTCATTTGTACATCCGAGAATGGCTCAATCCAGGCTTCCAGACCATTTTCCAGATTGGTCACTTTCCCGCTTTTAAGTTCAACTTGAATGCGGTCACGGTTATTAAGCTTTAAATCATCCAGACTTTCATATACCAAAACCGGAAGAGCCACATTAATGGCATTCCGTTCGTAAATAGCCCCAAATGATTTCGCAAGAATAGCCTGGTTTCCCAACGCTTTAAAACAATCGACTGCCTGCTGTCGCGAACTTCCTGAGCCAAAATTTTTCCCGGTAATCACAATATCTCCGGGTTCCGATTTTTGTGCGTAATCTTCCCAACCTTTCAGGTTACCGAAAGTAAACTGCCCCATCTCCTGCAAATTGGTAATAGCTAAATACTTATTATGAAAGATCATATCCGTATCGATATTATCCTCATCAATAATCCAGACTTTTCCGGTAATTATTTCCGATCTTTCCTTTTTATCAGGAAGTATCTCCGATTTACTTTTTTGCATTTTCTTTGGAACGAAAAGAGTCGGAGAATCGGGAAGGTAGGATTCAATAGTGATGTGTCCGGCAACCGCTGATGCTGCTGCTGTAACAGGTGAAACCAGGAATACTTTTCCTTTTCCCTGTTTACCCTCAAAATTTCGATTTCCGGTACTTACGGTAACTTCTCCCGGCCCGTTCTGTCCGATTTGTCCGGCGGCACAACCTGCGCAACCCGCATTTCCAATCAATGCCCCGGCATCCTTAAATATTTTTAATAATCCTTCATCCAGACATCTTTGCCATATTTCATCGGTTGCAGGGACAATCTTCAACACTACTCCGGGAGCTACCTTTCTCCCTTTCAGAATACTGGCAGCTACAATCATATCTTCCATCCTGCCATTGGTGCAACTCCCGATAAAAGCCGAATCTATTTTTTCACCAAAAACTTCAGTAACATCTTTTACATCATGTGGCTTCCCGGGCATTGAAACTGCCGGAACAAAATCAGCAAGATCAAAATGAAAAGTTTCTGCATAAACAGCATCTTCGTCAGCAAATACAGGTTCAAACTTTTTTCCCGAACGCTTTTTACAAAACTCAATAATCTCTTCGGAAGGCGGGAAAAGAACAGCAATAGCGCCCATTTCAGTGGCCATGGAAGAAATGGTTATCCGTTGATCAAGCGTAAATTGTTCGAGTTTGTTGCCCGAAATTTCAACTGCTTTCCCCAGCAACGAATTTGCTCCAAAATGCCGCAGAAGATTTAAAACTACATCCTTGGAATAAACTCCCGATTGACAAGTGCCATCCAAAATAATTTTTACCGATTTAGGAACCTTGAACCAGACTTTTCCTGTAGCCCAGGCAGCCGCAATATCCTGATCTCCCATACCTTGCCCAAAACTTCCGATAGCACCAAGAATATTCGCGTGTGAATCGGTGGAAACCAACGTGCATCCTGGATAAGCCAGTCCTTTGTCAATGGCCAGATGTGTTCCGATTCCGGCATCAATATCAAAAACCGGAATGCTGTTGTTCCTGGCAAAATTCCGGCAATATTGCTGGTTGGCCGCATATTTCTGATCGGAACCGGTTGGATTACAATCAAATGTAAACCAGGTTTTCGAAGCGTCAGCAATATCAAGATCGTTGATCTCAATGTTTTTCACCACGTTGGCACCACCAAAATCACGCGCCAGCCGAACGTCAATTTCCACATCTACAATTTCTCCGGGACGAAGCTCCTTTTTCCCTGAATGGCCTGCCAGTATTTTTTCAATGATATTCATAATTCCCCGATTTTTAACCGCTCTTTAAAAGGAAGAAATGTCATAAAATCAGCATGATGAACGATGTAAGCTTCAGTGGATCGCTTTACCATATCACCTTCACCGGCATGTGTAGCAATAATATGGCATACTTCGGGTGGCACATCGCAGGACTCGGCGAGCGAAACTCCTGAAAACGGGTGCCGCAGGTATTTACCGTAAGTCCCCTGAACAGCGTTTCCTTTATCATCCAAAACATATTCGAGCAGCTTGCCCACATCCGCTAAAATTGCCCCGGCAATCAGCACATCCATATTTACCGGTAATTCATCCTTAAAAAATTTACGAATCTTTTCTCCTGAATCGCGGGCAATGTGAATCACTGCCCTTTTATGATCCATAAACGAAACTTTCAGATCAGGGCCACAAAGCAACGTAAAAGGAATACGTTTAAGATCTTCAACATTCAAAACACTTTTCTCCAAAGCAAGCTGCCATGTTTTTGCAGTTTTTTCCCTCAGCTCTTTATTCTGTATCCAATTCAATTCAGGCCACAATTCAACTATTTCTTTCATCGCTTTCTCTCCTTAAAGTTTTGAGATGATTGCATCTGTCATTTGTCGGGTTGAGTCAGCTCCCTTTCTAAGTACCTCCTGGCTTCCCGACATTTTTTTCATATCGTAAGTTTGGACTTTACCTTCCCTGATTATTTCTGCAACAGCCTTACGAATTCTTTCGGCCATTTCCTGTTCTTCCAGATAATCAAGCATCATGCAAGCTGATTCAATCATTGCCACCGGGTTGACAATAGAGACCGGATAATCAGCATATTTTGGTGCCGACCCGTGCGTGGGCTCAAATACCGCGATTCCGGTGTCAGGGTTGATTTGCGCGGAACAGGCAAAACCAAGACCGCCAATCAAACCGGCAAAACCATCGGAGACAATATCTCCGAACATATTCCCCGCCACAATCACACCATAATCCTCCGGATTCTTTGTCAGCCACATCATTTGTGCATCAATGTTGGTATTCCAAAGTTCAATCTCGGGATATTCATTTTTCTGAATTTCCTTTGCCATTTTATACATCATCCCCGAAGTTTCACGGATAACATTGGGCTTTTCGCACAGGGTAACTGAACGGTAATTGTATTTTCTGGCATGATTAAAAGCAGCGTATAAAATCCGAGAAGTGGCTTTTTTTGTAAAAATGCGTGTAGAAACAGAAAGTTCATCCACCGGTACATTTCCAAAATTCTTTACAAATTTCGGATGTGTCATCAGCGCCTCATACACTTTTGCAGGAGGATTACTCCATTCCACTCCACCATACAATCCTTCTGTATTTTGTCTGAAAATGGCAACATCAACCATCGGTTCTTCAACCGCTCCACCATGATCCACGTCGTATAAAATTCAGCGGATTCCCTTTGTACGAACGACATGGACGTAAACAAATATCAAGGTTAAAATGCTGTCGTAAACCCACAATCGGGCTGGAATAAATCAAACCTTTATCTTTTAAATTAGCGGCAAGTTCGGCAAAAGCCTCATCTTTTGGTTTGGACGTAATCGCGCCAAACAAGGCTGTTTTATGTTTTTCAAGAAGTTTGATGGTACGATCAGGCAACGGATTTCCTTCGTTACACCAGAAGTCCCAACCAATATCTCCTTCCACATATTCGGCTTTAAAACCTGCTGCATCAAGCACGCAGATAGCTTCTTCGAGAACAATTTTCCCGATCCCGTCACCGGGAAGTTTTACAATGGTTCGTTTCATATAATATTCATTTTTATCTTTTAAATTCTGACTCAGTTTCTAACCTCGTGTAAACCTGTTTTATTTATCTTCCGGTTTCACCTGACGTATCACATCGATAACCGTTCCATCCACCCATTTCACAACACCAATTACTTTGTCGGTAAATTGCGGTTTTTCTGGCTTACCGCAAATGCGCTCGGCTTCTTCTTTTAATTCATGAATGGTTTTCAATGGAAGATTGGCTGCCTTTGCTTTTTCAATCAAATCGGTACGCAAAGGGTTTATTGCAATACCACGTTCAGTGACAATTACATCGATCATTTCACCGGGTCCGCAAAGGGTTGTCACCTCATCTACAATTACAGGAATACGGTCGCGGAACAGCGGTAATGGAAGGATCACACATTTTGAAAACAGGCAATTTTGCCAGCCGCCTATTCCATGCAGCAGATAACCGTCAGAATGAGTAACTACATTGGCATTAAAGTTCAGATCCACCTCAGTGGCTCCTAAAATGACGATATCGACCAGCTGGGCAAAGTTCCCTTTCCCATGGTAGTTGTAGCTGGTAAACGGACTGGTATTCAAATGGTTTGCATTTTCACGCATAGAACGAACGCCTTCGAGATCAAAAGTTTGTCCGTCGAGAATATAATCAGTTAGTCCTTCCTCCAGCATTTTAACCGCAAACTGATTACTTCCCGCCCTGATAAAACGCGCTTTCCGGCCGGTTTTTCTGAGGATTTCCTGGAAATAAATCCCGATCGAAAGTGCAGTACCACCGGCACCTGCCTGAAATGAAAACCCATCGTAAATTAATCCGGTTTTATCACAAAATTCGGCAGTCATCTTTGCTATTATGAGCCGGTCAGGACTGCGCGTAACCTGTGTTGTTCCTGAAATTATTTTTTCCGGAATTCCTACTATATCCACCTTTACCACATAATCCACATAATTTCCCTGGATTTGCCATGGCACACAAGGAAAAGGTACCAGATTATCGGTAACTACAATTACCTTATCAGCATATTGTGAGTCGGCAAGGGCAAAGCCAAGCAGCCCGCAAGCCGCAGGCCCACGGTCGCCGGTTGCATTACCAAATGGATCGGCAGTAGGAGCAGCAATCACCGCGATATCGATTTTCACTTCTCCGTCCTGAATAGCCTGATATCTTCCGCCATGCGAACGCAAAACCGCTGTGCCCTGCATTCTCCCTTCCGACGCAAATCTCCCCAGCGGTCCGTTCATACTTCCTTCAATATGATGGATTGTTCCGTCTTCCAGGTATTGGATCAAATGGCTGTGGCAGGGAAAAGATGCCGACGGAAACCAACGCAGGTTTTTAACATCCAGCTCTTTTGCAATATCAAAAATCTGGTTTGAAATCAGGTCGCCATCGCGAAAATGATGATGTGTAGAAATGGTCATTCCGTCTTTTAACCCGGCCTTTTGTAAAGCAACTTTTAATGAATCAACCACTTTATTTCCATCTTCAGGAAAATCGACTAAAGAAGGAATTGCCGATGCATATTTTTTTCCTTCAGAACGGTATTTCCCCACTCCCTGAAAAGGAATGGCCAGCTCACCATTTACCCGATCGGGAACCAATCTACCGGCAGCATTTTTAATCCAGTTCATTTCCATAGCTTTCCATCCAATTTTTGTTCAACGTTCCAAATAAAATGGCATTCTCAATGGTTTTTTGTGCTCTTTTCACAACAGGTGCATCTACCATTTTTGAGTCAACAGCTACAACCCCCAACCCTTCTTTTTCAGCTTTTTGAAAGGCAAAAACTATTTTCTTCGCTTTTTCAATTTCTTTTTCAGAAAAAGAAAAACTTTCATTCACCGTCTTTATTTGTCCCGGATGAATACATCCAAGTCCTTCGAAACCAAGCGCTTTTGAATTCTGTGCTGTTTTTGATAGTGCTTCCATATCCTCAAAATTGGAGAACACCGAATCGAGCGGTTGAATTCCGGCAGCACGTGCAGCGTTAATTATCCGGCTTCTGGCATAAAAAGATTCATTTCCAGCTTCAGTTCGTTGTGCTCCAATATCATTGGTATAATCTTCCAAACCGATAATCATGGCAACTATATTTTCAGACGAAATGGCAATTTCAAAGGCATTTTCAACCCCCAAAGCACTTTCAATGATCGGGATCAAATGAACAGCATCTGTTCTGCCGGTAATTTTCTGAATCCGCTGCTCCACAAACAAAATATCGTCGGCCGATTCGCATTTGGGAATGAGAATGGTGTGTGCTCCAAACGGTACCACAGCATTCAGGTCCTTCAAACCATCAGGAACTGAGTTTATACGAACCATTCTTTCTGCTCCATAAAAATTAACCTGCGAAAGCGCATTTCTAACAAGCAAAAGGGCCTCCGCTTTTTTTGCCGGATGAACAGCATCTTCCAGATCGAGAATGACTGCATCGCTGCCATAAATTCCGGCGTTGATCATCATTTTTGGATTATTTCCCGGAACATATAAACGGGTTCGTCTGAAACGGTCAACTTCTATTGGATAATTGTTTTCAGAAAGCGGTTCAAACAAATATTTTTTATCGGTTGAAATCAACTGACGAATAGCTGCCTCCATGCGCGCAGCAATTACAAAAGGCAAAGCTCCCGAATCATCTACCTGAACTGTAACACCATCAATCTCAAAAAACTGAAGTATGTCCAAACATAATTCTTCGATAGACTTTCCGTAAAGCGCTTTAACTTTACTTTTCAGGAATATCTGATTGGATGAACCTGTTTCTTTACTGATCTCGATGTAACAATCGGACCGAACAGCATCACCCTTATTCCCGGATGAAACAATCATGTTGAAAAAATTAAATTGAAAATTGAAAACCTATGCACACGAATGACCGAAATCAAACACCACAGAGCAAAGAACAGTCAGAATTCAAAATTGAAAGATATAATCCGCTACGGACGCAGCTAATGTGAAACCGAATCATCATCGAGACATTCGGGCATCCCGAGATAAAAGAAAACCGGACATGAATACGATTGAATCATGTGCCTAATTTAGTAAAAGTTTAACACTCTGTTCAACGAAATAATGTGTTTTGTAACAATTACTGGGAATAAGCTTTTTTATGTTATATAACAATGATTATCTGCTAGAAGTAACATTAATTTCAGATTTATGATAAAAAAAATAACCACCTTTAGCTGGTTAATATTTGTAACAGGTTTAAAAATTGAACGTATTATACCTGTTCAGTTAACAGAAAACGAGTAAGATGAAAAATATACTATTGCTTGGCGCCGGGATGGTGGCCAAACCTATAACCGATTATATCCTTAACAATGGTTTTGAATTGACCATTGCGAGCCGCACCCTGTCAAAAGCACAAAAACTTATTAATAAAAGACCGAATGGCAAAGCATTGAATGGACACTGGATGACCATAAAACACTTGACAGGCTTGTTGATGAACACGATCTAACAGTAAGTCTGTTGCCATACACTTTCCATGTAACCGTTGCAAAAACATGTATTAAACATAAAAAGCCAATGGTAACAACTTCTTATGTTTCTGCTGAAATGAAACAACTGGATAAAGCTGCAAAGGAAGCTGGAATTCTTATTTTAAATGAAATAGGTGCTGACCCAGGTTTCGACCACATGACAGCGATGCATATTATAGACAAAGTACATGCGGAGGGAGGAAAAATCAAAGGAGTTCTATTCACTTTGTGGTGCATTGGCTGCACCGGAAGCAGCAGACAATCCCTTTCGGTATAAATTTACTTGGTCGCCCAGGGAGTGTTGATGGCAGGAAATAACGGCGCCAAATACCTGAAAGACGGCAACATTATAGAAATCCCAACCGAAAATCTGTTTAAGAATCCGTTAAAGATTGACTTCCCTGGTGTAGAAATGATGGAAGTTTATCCAAACCGCAATTCACTGGCTTATATTGACATGTATGATCTGCCCAATATTCAGACGATGTATCGCGGAACGTTCAGATATCCTAACTGGTGCGAAACAATGGATGCCATAAAAGCACTTGGATTAGTAAAATCCAATAAACAAAATTTTGATGGGAAAACATACAAAGATTTAGTAGCAGAACAAATTAATGTTTATCCGAAAAATGTAAAGGAAAAGGTTGCGGAAAAGCTAAATCTGAATATACATGATCCGGCTATTATTTCAATGGACTGGCTTGGTTTTTTCAGCAGCGAAAGGATACCAGTTTCAGTGGGCTCTACTTTTGACCTGACCGCTGACTTAATGCTGAAAAAAATGATGCTTTCTGAAGGTGCCCGCGATATGGTGATCATGCTACACTCATTTCTCGTTGAAAATGCCGACGGGTCAAAACAGGTCATAAAATCGCGGTTACTGGATTTTGCCACCAAAGAAGATACTTCGATTGCCCGAACCGTTGCTTTACCTGCTGCCATTGCTGTAAAAATGATCCTGGATGGAAAAATCAGCGATACCGGTGTTCATATTCCAGTTTCAAAAATCATTTATGAGCCGGTTTTAAATGAGCTTAAAACGCTCGGCATTTCGATGGTGGAGAAATGGGGACTGCCGGAAAGTGAAAAATTAGGGTAGCTAATTGCAGAACAAGAAACCTGGATTTATTTCTTAACTAATAAAAGCAGATCATTTTTGTCGATAATATCATAATAGTAAATTCTACTGTCTTTAAGAATAAACTTTATAAAAGCATCCTGAACATTACCCGGTGAACTTTCTATCTGCATTATACTGTAGGTACCGGCAAGTTCATCGTTACTTTGAACGGTGAGCATTGTTCTCTCCCCGGTTTCATCGTTTGTCTTTTCAACAGTCTGTATCTTAATATTATAAAAAAGCCGAAACTTTGAATTATCGTAAAGTTCTAATTTTGGATTCTCATGATCAATACGGTTTGTATATAAAACAATACTGTCCTTATCAAATAAGGTTGAATCAACCCCGACTTCATGAAAATAATAAGTCTTTATTTTTTCAGTTTGATTTGTTTCATTTGACACGGAATTCGGGCTCTTCATTATTACCGGTGAATCCTGGCCCCAAATAGCAGTTGCAGTTAGAATGAAGATTATTAGTATTAAAGTTGATTTTTTCATATTGTTTTTAACATAAAAAGACACAAAAGTCAGGCCATTTATTCAGATTGAATTTCGTTTTAGATTACAATCTGTTTTTGTTAAAATGAAGGATTGAAAAATATAAATTAAATCGAACGTAATTTTCCATTTAGAAATGAAAATTGATAATCAGCTCCTTTTTCATTTATCTTTATTTCAAATGTTGAAGAATGTGGTTTATCGTTGGTGGGATACCATTCCTTCTTTTTCGGACTGATGAAAATAAAAAGTCCGTTTTCATCACCGACTGCACAAAATCGTTCGAATGTGCCGTCATATATTTCAACTCCTGTCAAAGTATGTAAAAAATTGAATTCTCTTTCAATATTGTTAACCGGAACACCAATTTCAGAAACAGATAAAAACAGGCTTTGATCAAACTTTACGGATGACGGATTTTGAAGGTTCTTCCTGGTAATTAATTCCACAATATTCCGGTCCCTGTCGTAAAAATAAATGGCTTTTGCGTTCCACGACTCAAAATTCTGTATTTTATGCTCACTATCCTCTAACACCGGAACACGCTCGTTTAACCAGGCCAATGCTTCAGTTTCTTTGTTTGACGGGATATTGACCGCAAAATGATATGGAGTTGTTACCGGACTATATTCGATTGTTAAATTTGAGCTTCCAATTTCAAAAACAACTTTTGATTCGGATTGCTCAAAAAATTTCAATCCAATTATTTCAGCATAAAATTCAACCTGTTCCTTTAAATTCGATGAAAATATTTTAAGCTCTTTTATTTGCATTATGGAGTTCTGCTTGTTTTCTAAGAAAATAAATCACAGTCAGTGCCATAATAAATAACACAATCCAAAGAAAATCCATGCCTGGAAAATGAAACAAAAACCAAAGAATTGCAAAAGAAGATAATATCGGCACAGTATAACCTCCGGGTATATTAAATGTACCGGAATCCGAATTTCCCGTTCGTCTTAATTTAATAACCGACAGAGACACTCCCAAATACAACAGTAATGCTGTTTCACTGGCTAAAATAATCAGTTTCTCAAACCCGCCTATCAAGGCAAATAAAAATCCGATTGCAGCATAAACAATTACTGCTACATAAGGAGTTGCAAATTTTTTATGAATCCTTGAAAGTGACTTAAAAGGCAGCACATTATCTACTGATGCTCGAAATATCATCCTGGGTAAACCCAGCACTTCACTACTTAAATTACCAAACATCGAATTTGCCGCCCCCACTGTCATAATGGTAAAACCAATCGGACCAAGAGCTTTTTTGGCAACGATCCCAAGAGGATTATCCGTATAATCTTTTAACGTGTCGCCGAGTACACCTTGAGACACAGTCTGGATGAGAATATATAAAATCAAAATTACCGTGATACTTATAAATATAGCCTTTGGTATTGTTTTTTGAGGATTTATAACCTCTCCGCTTACCGAAAGACCCGACTCAGCTCCCAGGAAGGCAAAAAACAAGACAAGTGAAGTTTTACCAATATCAGACATTGGTGGAAAAGCATCAATTATAATATTACCAGGCGATACTTTTCCCCACGAAAAGAAAACCAGAATTAAAAGCGGGATTAACTTGGCAGCCGTAATCAATTTTACCAGTGTAATTCCCTCTTTAACCCCCTTAACATTGATGATTGCCAGACCTCCGAATATTACCAGGAAAAAGATGATCCGAAGAAATTTTGTATTAAAAAAAGGGAATACTGATTCCGTTATATTTGTCAAAGCATTTGCTACTGCTGCATCAGATGCAACTGCAGCAAGAACAAAAATAATGATGGTTATAAATCCCCAGTAGGGTCCGAATGTCGTTTCAATGTAAGTATATGTACCTCCTGAGGTAGTTATTTTACTTGCTACCTCGGCAAAACAAAGCATTATCAGTGCCATTAAAACTCCACAAAAAAGATAAGCAAAAATGCTTGCAGGACCCAATCCTGCTGCTACCAGAGCGGGCAAAGCAAATATTCCTGCTCCAATGATCGTATTTATAATGTTTGTGCTGAGACCGAAAATTCCAATTTCCCTTTTTAGATGTTCTTTTGTTTCAGCCATTCAAAAGTTGATGTAAAATATGATTACTAGGACGCTTTAAGTGCACATTGAACAAAGTCTTAACACATACACACCTAATATTGTTGATCATAAGATTAGTTTCAATTACCATTTAGCACCACCTCTTTTGTGGTTGGTCTTTTAAACGGGTTGCTGAAGAACCGATCGAAAATCGAAATAAATGCAAAATAAAAATGTAACCTAGTAAAAGACATGTACACTTTTCAGCATCCAATGATTGCAACACAACCTGCTGAATAAAAAGTTGAGAAGTACCGGTTCGTTTATTTATTTCCTGATTTCTTCTCCCTGGTAATCTGTCTGAAAAAATTTGTCCACTGTTTGGTTAAACAGATCGGGATTTGTATTTGTGATCCAATGGGTTTCGCCCGGGAAAATGCAAAGATTTGATTTGGGAATATGCTGGTAGATAAACAATGTGTGTTCTTCCCGTATAACATCCCTGTCGCTCGACAAAACAAGGACGGGCGCTTCTATTTTGCCCAAATCTTCGGCAGTTATGTTAGGTTGAAATTCCATTAACAACATGCGTTGTTTCAATAAATTCCAGTTCTGCGAAGTATCGCCTTTCGCAATCCTGTTTTCGGCATGTTTCCTGGTTTCTGTTACTTCTTCAATTGTCTGGGGATAAAGTGCAGTAGAATCGGGCCACAAATTTGCTCCAAAAGCCGCAACTTTTTTGACTTTTCCAGGATAATATATTCCCATTAACAGCCCGATAACTCCACCATCACTTCTTCCTGCAATGTATGCCGAATCAATATTAAGTAGTTCCAAAAGTGAATTAACGTCCCGCGTCATATTATCGTAAGACAACGGCTCATTGCCTAATTCAGACTTTCCCCTGCCCCTGCAATCGAGGGCAATCACTTTGTAATTTTTGGCAAAATATTCAATTTGAAATTTCATTCCGGCAATGTTCCCACCGTTTCCGTGAATTAAAACCAGAGGCTCACCCTGACCATACATCTCATAATACAACCGAACTCCGTTTAACACCACGAAAGCGCCGGCTTCTTTATTATCACCATATTTTATTTGATTTATTGTTACCTTGATTACGGAATTTTATCGTTATTGTAACAATCTTCGAAGTGTTTAGTTTGGAGTTTTTATATATCAGCTATTAACGGTCATTTGTAAGTTGTCGTGGCGGTTTTCGAAGCACTTCACTGTCCACCCGAGACGAACTTGGATAAGAACCGAAAACCTTGAATTTAGCGTTTCACCCTCCATAAGCTATATGCAATGTTGTAGCACGTATTTTTTTCAAATCAGTCCAATTTTAAACTAAGCATAGTCAATCAAATCATTTCAATTCACTTAAAAGCTCTTCTATTCTGAACTTAACCATTTGCTTAATTAGTTCTTTCGGCAAAGGTTTGTTAAATGGAAACTTAACAGTACCCTTTCCCAACTCAAAGCTTTTTAACTCGTCCGCAAAATGGTCTATGGTAGCTTGAAAAGGGTAAAAACTTACATATTTCGCATAAGCGACTATCATCATTTGCTGCTCGGGTTTTGTTCCTGGAATTAGCGTAAAAGAAGGAACTTTATAGTTCGGAATTTCGACCGTTTCCGGAACAGCTTCTTTGATTATATTTCTTAATTCATGCAAAATTATTTGTGCTTCCTTTGATTGACTGTTGATATAGTCGTCAACGGTTTTGAAGTTTGGCATTGGTCCTTTTTTCCCCATTTCATTCCAGTTTATAGTTTATTAATTATCAAATTTATGTCAGTTTCGTTCATTTAGACAGGCTGACGGTCACTTGCAAGTTGTCGTTGCGTCCCGATAATTATCGGGATCGAAGAGTGTCAGTCCCGGGAATCGGGATGACGGTCAAGAAAGGAGCGGAGACAATCCCGATAGCCATCGGGACACCAACCCCGCAATGCAATTTACAATTAGGTTTAGTTTTTTCATTTGTATCTATATTTTGTTGTTCTTTTATCTCCATGTTTTTCGATAATCCCTTCCTCAACAGCAACTTTTAAATCTCTACTGGCAGTTGCCTGTGATATATTTTTAAATGCCCTTAAATAATCTTGTCTGGAAAATTCTTTTGTCCCAATGATTTCTTTAAAATTCAAAATTCTGTCGTTGTTAGTTAAACTTATATTTTGAACTTTTAATAACTCTTCCAAAGCATCTTTTATAATTTCCAGCATGAATTCAATAAATGCAGTCGAGGTTCCTTGTTTGTCTGATTTCCCAAGGACATTGTAATATTCTTGTTGTCTTGATTTTACCAAACTTTCAATTGGAAGAAATTCAAAAACAGGAGAGTGTTCTTTTAAAATCATGGTTTGCCAAAGTCTCCCCATTCTGCCATTACCATCAATAAACGGGTGAATAAATTCAAATTCGTAATGGAATACACAACTTTTTATGAGAATTAAATCATCGTCGTTTTTGAGATATTTAAATAAATCAGTCATTAAAGAATAAACCATTTCTCCGGCAGGGGCAATGTGGGCGATGTCGCTGCCCTTTACAATTCCAACTGAGCCGGTTCGAAGTTTTCCAGGATTTTCAATCAAATCTTTCATTAAAATCTCATGTGCTTTGCACAACGATTTTAATTCGTAGACTTTGAATTTATTGAGTTGATTATAAACACTGATTGCATTTTTTACTTCTAAAATATCTTTCTTTGGAGCAAGAATTCTTTTATTGTCAAGTAAGTCAGTAATTTGCTCGACTGTCAAAGTGTTTCCTTCAATTTCAAGTGAAGATTGAATGGTTTTTATCCGATTTCTTTTTCTTAATTCAGTCGGAGGTTTATTTAAATGAGCAGCATTTACTTCTCCAATTTTTTCTGAAATAGAAGTAATTAAGTTTAAAATTTTACTTGTTATTTCGTATGGTGGTTTCATCTCATTAAAATGTTAGTTAATAATTGTATTCGATGTAACTCCCATGATTTTAATCGTATTTTTTTGTAAATTATTTCTGCGAGGTCGTTTCATAGTTTAAATTATTGATACTATCATTTGACACTATCAAAAATAATCATAATTGTTTGTGCTGCAATCTTTTTTCAAAATTAAACCTAACGGTCACTTGTATGTGGTCTGACTTGTCAGATCGCTAAACACCCGGCCTGCCATATTACAATTTGTTAGCTGCTGGCATTTATTATTATTGTTGAGTCACAAAACGAACAGGTCCGGGAGGAGTTGAATACTGACTCCAGTACACAGAAGGTTCATCCTGATTCCATTCGAGTCTGTTAGCTGCGACTTTAATTAAATTTTCATCCATTAATATTTTTTCTTTCAATTTGATTGTGAAACTTTTCACATCTTGTAAAAGTCTAGTTGAACTAATAAATATTCTTTCATTTCCATCAGAACATTTTAAATGTTCGTCTTCTCCTTTTTGGGTTGCAGACATATAGGAAATATTATTAATTCCATTATGGATCAATGAATTCCGAAATTTCCACAATTCATCCTTAACATTCCCGTAATCTTTACCTAAACAATCGAGTAAGTACTTAAAACGCTCACCCACTTTGGCTTTTCCCTTTTTGTGAATAAGCTTTCCTAGTCCATCAATTACTGAAAAAAGCAAGGTTATTGAAGCATAACAACTTTCTGAGAGATCTGTGTTTTCGATAGGCTCAAATATGTGTCTTTCAATAATTCCAAAATATTGATGTAATTTCACTTTCTGATCTTCCATGTTTTAATTTTTAAAGATTTTAATTGACATCACACCTCATGCTTGCCTATAACATATTTGTATGTTACTATGTAATTTATACGTTATTACACAAACACTTCCTAACATACTGTTATCTTGTTTGTTATAAGCAAATCTTTGATCAAATTGGCTTTTGATTTTTGCAAGAAAGTTTTCATGTGTTATGGTCTTTGGTTTTAATATACCCTTAAAAATAGTTATAAAATTAATATCAGCCGTACGGATAAAGGCAATATTTAATTCAGGCAAACGACAGCTTTTAAGATAAATTAGAGTTCTCAAAAAACAGAGTTCAAAAAATCCTTTGTATTTTGTCGCCTCAAAATATGCAACATGGATACTTCGCGAAAAATTTATGTTTTACTGATCGTTATCACAACCGTGGTCGTGCTTATCTACGCACAGTCGGTTATCATCCCGTTTATCCTGGCTATTATCGTTTGGTTTGTCATCCGGGTAATCAAGAATTTGCTGTTGCGGGTAAAATTCATCCGTAAACTGCCGCGCTGGCTGCTCACCGTTTTTTCTTCGTTGCTGTTGCTTGGTTTCCTTGCTCTGGCAGTAGATTTAATTACACAAAACATCAGACAGCTAACAGACACATTACCGGTTTACCAGGCCAACGTAACCAAGATTACCAATGCCATTAACACACGTTTTAATATTGACCTTGGAACCATGATCACCAACATGTCCAAAGATTTTAAGTTCGGTGAGATTCTTGCCGGTGTATTTTCAGCATTAACAGGTATTTTCGGCGATGCTTTTACCGTTATTCTTTACCTCCTGTTTCTGTTGCTTGAGGAACCGCTTTTCCCAAAAAAAATCAAGGCCATGTACCCCGATAAAAAAAGTTACAAAAATGTTACCGGCCTCATCGATAAGATCGACCATTCTATAGGAAACTATATTGCACTAAAAACACTGGTGAGCATTCTCACAGGATTTCTGAGTTATTTTGCGTTGCTGTTTATCGGTGTAGATGCGCCATTTTTCTGGGCCTTTTTGATATTTATCCTGAACTTCATCCCTACAATCGGCTCGTTAATTGCCACGTTGTTTCCAACTATATTTGCCTTGCTGCAGTTTGGCGATCTCACACCCGGAATACTTGTTCTCACAATTGTTGGGTCAATCCAACTGGTGATTGGCAATTTTGTGGAACCAAAACTAATGGGTGATTCGTTGAATATTAGTCCGCTGGTAGTGCTGCTTACTTTGGCTATTTGGGGTGTAATGTGGGGCATCACCGGAATGCTGCTAAGTGTGCCAATTACGGTCATTCTTATCATTATTATGTCGGAATTCCCGGGCACCCAACCATTGGCAATATTAATGAGTCATACCGGAAAAAATCCGTAAAGAAGATAAAAACAAGTAGAAATAAAGTGAGAATGAAAAGATATTTGCCGTTATTGATTTTGCTGTTTGTGATTATGAACAGTACTTCATTGTTAGCGCAACCAAAAATAATATTTGATACCGATATTGGCGGTGATGCTGACGATCTGGGGGCGCTAGCTATGTTACATACGTTTATTAAACGTGGCGATTGTGAATTACTTGCCATAATGAGCTGGACACTTGAAGAAAATGCCGTTTCGGCAATTGATGCGATTGACCGGTTTTACCTTCACCCAAATATTCCAATCGGAACCAGAAAAGGTGAAACATTTAAAGATGAATCGAATTACAACCGTGTTATTGCTGAAAATTTTCCTTTTAAGCTTACTTACAACGATGTTCCGGATGCAACGGATTTGTATCGGAAAATTCTGTCTGCCGCTGCAGATACAAGCATTACCATTGTAACTACCGGTCCGTTGAAAAATATAGAGAACCTGATAAAATCTGGCCCTGACAAATACTCTCCGTTAAAAGGATCAGAACTGATCTCAAAAAAAGTAAAAGAGTTTGTAATGATGGGAGGTCAGTTTCCAAAAGGGAAAAATGAATGGAATTTTAACGGTGACATGCCCGGTGTAACCAAATTCGTTCTGGAAAATCTAAAAGTGCCAATCACTTTTTCGGGATTTGAACTGGGAAGCCAGATTAAAACCGGCGAGATTTTTAACAACATTGATCATGAAACCCCACTTTATATTGGATTCCTGTATTTCAGCGGCCATGCTCCCTGGATTAAAGCTGATTTCAAAGGGAAAATCCTGCCTAATTCCACTTTTGATCAAACAGCTATCTTGTACGCGGTTAAAGGCGGCGTTGGAGAATACTGGGACCGGATTACCGGCGGTTATTGTGAAGCCGACGATCATGGCGGAAACAAATGGGTGAACAGCAAAGACTCAAATCAATCGTACCTGAAATTAAAAGAATCGCCCGAGGTGATGGCTACACTCATTGAAGTGCTGATGCTTGATAAAGTAGATGAATTTATTGAAATGGATGAAAAATAACAGCTTAAACTTTCAAAAACTGATTTATAATGAAACAACCTTTAGTATTTCCCAAAACAGGGCAAAATGATCCGGAATTACAACAACTGATCAAATTTTACAATGAAACGCTCGGGTTTTGCCCAAACAGCATAAAAACCATGCATCACCGGCCACGTATTGCTTACGCTTTTATTGAAATGAATAAAGCAGTGATGGAAAACCATGGACGGGTAACCAGTGCGCTGAAACGAATGATTGCCTATATCAGCAGTAACGTGGCTGGTTGCCGGTATTGCCAGGCACATGCTGTAAGGGCTGCCGAACGCTACGGAGCTGAAAATGAAAAGCTGGAAAATATCTGGGATTACAAAACGTATTCGGCATTTTCGGAAGCCGAAAGAGCAGCACTCGATTTTGCTTTTGCGTCATCAACTATTCCCAATTCGGTAACTGATGAAGTGGCTGAAAATCTTCGCGAACACTGGGACGAAGGTGAGATTGTGGAAATCACTGGTGTGGTAGCTTTGTTTGGTTACCTGAACCGCTGGAACGATTCGATGGGCACTGAGATGGAAAGCGGGGCTATTGAGTCGGGCGAAAGGTGGCTAAGCAAAGAAGGCTGGACTCCCGGGAAACATCAGTATTTAAACGATTAATTTCAACTCACAAAAAATAACCGGACTTAAAAAGTCCGGCACCCGGTTATTCAATTTTTTCCAGCACATCTACAAGATATTTCCAAAATTTTTCGGTAGTGTTTATATCAAGCCGTTCGTCGGGTGAGTGTGCTCCTTTAATGGTAGGACCAAAAGAAACCATATCAAGTTGCGGATATTTTTCAAGGAAAAGCCCACATTCAAGTCCTGCATGGATTGAGCGGACAATTGGCTCAACCCCAAATAATTTCTTATACGAATCTACAGTTGTTCTCAGTACTTCCGAATCGGGATTTGGTGTCCATCCCGGATATCCGTCGGAATGCACTACCTCTGCTCCGGCCAGTTGAAATACTGATTCAACCATTTCTGCTGCCATCCATTTTCGTGTTTCCAGTTCGCTGCGCTGGCTGGTAATTACAATAATATTATTGTCTTGCTCAAATTTTACTGATGCCAGATTAGTAGATGTTTCCACCATGCCTTCCATACGTGTGCTCATTTCCAAAACACCGTGAGGACAAGCATAAAGTGCGTTAATCAGCTTATCCTGAATGTTCTTATCAACAACAAACTCAGGCATACTTGCACCTTCAAGTACAACTTTCAGTCCCGGTTCAGAACGTTCAAATTCAAATTTTACCTGCTCCAAAAAATCCTTAAACAAGGCTGCTACCTGTTCTTTTTCTGCCTTGGGAATTACAATTACAACAAATGCTTCGCGTGGAATAGCATTACGCAGGTTTCCTCCGTTAAAATCAGCCAGTTGTATCGTAAATTTCTGATTAGCCTGCCACAAAAACCGGGTCAGTATTTTATTGGCGTTTCCACGGTTTTTATGAATATCATCGCCGGAATGGCCTCCCAACAAACCCGAAACAGAAATTTTGACCGCATCGGAATTTGCGTTTACGGGCTCACGTAAAAAAGAAAATGTCGCCAGTGTATCTACTCCACCTGCACAACCAATAAAAATCTCCCCTTCATCTTCTGAATCGAGATTAAGTAATATAGAACCGTTCATAAATCCGGGTTTTAATGCAAATGCACCCGTTAATCCTGTTTCCTCATCCACTGTAATCAGGCACTCCAATGGTCCGTGTTTTATTTCATCAGAAGTAAGTACAGCCAATTGTGCTGCAATACCAATTCCACAATCTGCTCCCAAGGTGGTACCACTTGCTTTTATCCAGCCATCAACTACCCTTGGTTCAATAGCATCGTTGTCAAAATCAAAAACCTTATCGCTGTTCTTCTCACAAACCATATCCATGTGAGTTTGCAAAATTACCGTTGGTGCTGACTCTTTACCCAACGCAGCCGGTTTCGAGATCAGTACATTTCCAACTTCATCGATTTTAACTTCCAGCCCGTTGTTTTTGGCAAATTCAATCAAAAACTGTCGAATCTTTTCTTCTTTTTTTGAAGGTCTTGGAACCTGGCATATCTGTTCAAAATAAGTAAATAAAGGTTGTGGATTTAATCTCGAAAGTTTATACATGTTTAATATTTTGACATTAATAGTTCTAAGAAATCTCTCCTGTTAATCACCTGCCTTTTTGGTTTCAATTATTACTACGCCATTTGCACCCCGGGAACCATAAATGGCAGCACCACTACCTTTAAGAATATTGATACTTTTTACTTGTATGGGAGGGAGTGTAGTTAAAACACTGTTATCAGCCTGGACCCCGTCGACAACGATTAACGCCGCACTGCTACCCAAAAGCGAGTGAGTTCCTCTAATATGGATCTCTCCATTAACTATCTGCACCCCCGGGAATCGTCCCTGAATGATATCATACAAATTAGTGTATTGTGAAAAATCCAAATCGTTATTATTCAAGCTTACAGCTGCAGTTAATTTATCCGCATCCCTTACATATCCGTAACCAATGGCTATTTCCCTGTTTTTTACACCAGGTTTAAGCTTAAGATTGACAAGGACCAATTTGATGTTTTTTCCTCAACTTCACTTTCTGTCTGTAAAACCCCCTGGCGGAAACAAAAAGTACATCTTCAGCATTACAAGCCACTGAAAACCTTCCGAGTGTATCAGAAGAAACAATCTGTTTGGTACTCTTCACTTTAATTTGTGCATTAACCAAAGCAATGCTATCGAAAGTGAATACCTGTCCGTGAATGATTCTTTCCTGAGAATAACTGTTTGTGGCTGTTAAGATTGCAACAAACAATATTGTTACATAATAAATAATTTTTTTCATGGTGCATTTTCTTGAACGGTATAATACAAATTTATGGTTACGCTTCAATTTTTCTGCCAAAACAAGTAAAAAAGGAAAACTTATATTTTTGACCAAGAATTATTTTTCCTTCTTTGTCGCTACTACACGCTTTACGCGGTATGGTTTTTTCCCCTGCGATTCAAAATAGGTTCGCATCTGCAAATCGGCAATAATACCAATGGTAATAAACTGAATACCTCCCAAAACCAACAGAATTCCCAGCATCATCAAAGGTTTTCCCCAAATATCATGTCCCAGAACCTTCAACACCAGCATATAAATGTTGATGAGCACACCTAATCCAAATGTAATGATGCCAATAGATCCAAAAAAATGAATTGGACGTTGCAGGTACTTCTTAAAAAACAGCATCAGAATGAGGTCACTCATAACCCGTGTTGTCCTGCTGAGATTATATTTTGAATTACCATGCTGACGAGGCCGGTGATTTACATCCACCTGTGTAATTTTTGTGCCTCCTTCCAAAGTTACAAGCACCGGAATATAACGATGAAGCTCGCCATAAATGTGAATGCTTTTAATGGTCTCATTGGTAAAGATCTTCAGGGTACAACCTAAATCCTTCATATAAATCCCGGTGGATTTGCGTATCATATAATTGGCAATTTTGGAAGGTATTTTACGTAAAAACATACCGTCTTTGCGGTTGGCTCTGACTCCGGCAACCATATCCCAATCGCCCTCTTCTATCGTTTTCAGCATCATTGGTACATCTGCCGGATCGTTCTGAAGATCACCATCGAGCAAAACCACATATTCCCCTTCCGCCTGATCTATTCCGGCCTGAAGAGCAGAACTCTGTCCATAGTTACGTTTTAGTTCTACCAGTAAAAAACGGTCGTCATTAATATCCAGAATTTCCTTCCTGGTGCCGTCAGTTGAACCATCATCAACATAAATGGCCTCAAAATCGTAATCTTTTAGTGCAACTTTTATTTGTTCTGCCAGAGGTTTGATATTAGGTTCTTCGTTGTAAACGCAAATTACCAGCGATAGCTTCTTCATTTTCTTTCCTGTTTAATTTCTGAAAAAGGAATTCTCGGAATTTGTGGCAAAGTTAATCAAATCAGGTTCAATTTTTATGATTTAATTTACCCCTTTCATCTTCCAGATATATGAAAGGCGAAGTGTTTCATAATCATGATCACGAATCCCGTGGATAAACTGAAACCTAAAAGCAGATTTTTCCCAATCGTACCGAATTTCGAAATTGAGTTGCATTGGCCTGTCGCGTTGATTTTTGTAACCGGAATAACCAGCCAACGAAGTTGAAAACAGCCAGTTATTTTTAACCAGATCGCCTCCTAAAGCATATAAAAAGGCATCGTTCTGAAGATTAAGTTCATCGTTGGTTTGCCAACTGTAAAAGCCTGCCAGGCCAAACGGACGAAAAAGAAGAGTTTCGGTTGTTCCCAAATCTTTTGAGAAACTCAAATCGAAAAAGTAACCAGGGCTGTCGGTATTACGGGCGCCCTCCAACTGGTTTCCCGAAGCTGTTTTGCCTGCCATTCTTAACAACGTATTCGGAAATTTGCGATCTTTTGAAATTTGTATCAACGTGCTGAAATAAAGGTCACCAAAAGCAAAACCCTTTCCATTTTCAATACGTGAAAAGCGTTCATTCCGAATACTGTCGGAAAAAGCAAAATGCTCCCCTATTACACCATAAACTTCAACCGCTATTTTATTTTTTGCAAACGGAACATAAACCCGTCCTGAAATATCCTGTGTCGGATCATCAGCACTAAAATGGCTTGAAGCTGTAATTTCCATTTCAGTTTTATCCCGGAGAAATCCCCGTTTCACTTCGGGAACAGGCAAAGCATTCGGACCGAGATAACCCGGCGAAACAATGATCCAGTTCCGCCATCCCGGATCACCTTGTTTCCAGCCATGTAATTTGTTCCACCAGGAGTAATCTGCACCAGAATTCTGCGCAAAAACCAGGTTAGAAATCAACAAAAGCAAAATGAGAAAAAACCGATGTTTCATTTTTATTCAGATGAAAAATCAAAGATAAAAAAACCCTTCAGAATTTCTGAAGGGCTCTTTGCTAAAGCTCCAGTTTTTCACGAATACTTTGCGGAATAGCATCTTTGTGAACCATAATCGACATGGTTTTATATGCTACATAAGGTTTCGACGCGTAAAAAAACCCATGGTACTGGTTATAGTCGCCCCACGAATTTTTCACCTTGTAAAATATCTTTCCATCAGAATTTTTTGCAGTTCCAATAATGTGCATCCCATGATCATCGGTAGTTTGATAATTGTCGAAAGCCACTTGTCTCATCTCCTGTGTCACTTCTATTTCAGGTGCCGGTTTTTCCAAAGAATACAGCTCTTTTTCCTTTTCTTTATCAGGCAATGCCTCCCATTTGGCAATCTCAGCATCACTCATATCTTCAGCCGGGGCTGCAGGTAATACTGCTACACCTTTATTGCTGGTTGCGAATCCCTTTTCGCTTACATCGGCAGCCCATGCTATGGTAAAGCCATTCTTTAAGGCATAATCAATTATTTCTTCCAACTCGTTTAGCGGGATATTATAAACTTCGCCCCAAGACCAGTTATCCGGAATTTCGAGAATAAATTTTGAGTAAAACGGGTGATGTGTGTAAGATGTAATTTCCACATAATCATCCATATTCAGTCCCATATAATTGATAGCAAAGCTTTGTGGAGTGTATGTTTCTCCATCATATTCAAAAGAATTCGGAATCTCCCCCAGGTAAGTGTTTAGCGTTGCATCCACAGCCTCATGCCAGACCGTACTTAGCTTCCGGTTTGGATTAGCAATAACGGCATCAACTTCGTCTTTTAACATCCTATCCATCTCTCCGTGAACATGTTTTGTTTCGCCGTAATTTAACCCTGAGTAAACTGATTCCGGTACCATCCCGTATTTTGCTATTGCATTGGTAACATCGTGAAACTCACCACCCGGAGCAAAATTCAGGTTGCCATGTACTCGAACATCTTTTTTTGCTTTATCAGAATAAGTATGCCATACCACAAACATTTCCGAAAGATTGACTTCCGGTTTTCCCAAACGAAGCATTTCCGATTCAAGAAAAGATATTCCCGAAAATGACCAGCAGGTTCCCGACCGATACTGATCCTTCACCGGTGTTGTCGGCAAAACAATCTCATCTGTAAATTCATAACCAACAGATTTTTTATCTGCTTTATCCTTATTCTCCCCAAAAACATAAATAATCCCAACAACTGTAAGTAAAACAGTAAAAACAACGCGCAATTTCATAATAAAATAAATGTTTTTTCCCTGTTATTTGAATGCCAGCTAAATTAGCAATAAAATTAATTTGGACATATAGAACCATTATAAATTGCCATAAAAAGGTAAATATTTGGGATGCACTACCCTTTACAAAGCAATAAATTTTATTATGTTTAAAAGCTGATGATCAATTAGTTGCTTTCCCACCTCCGCCAAAAAGTATTCCGGCTCCCAGAACAAAACCAAAATCGTACCAACCCCCATTATTATTTACTGCGTACATGGCTATTTTATCGCTAAAAAGACTCCCGATAAAACTAACCGGTGCAATTAAACCATGCCACAGACCACTAAAAAAACCGTAAGGTTCTTCGGTTACACAATCCTGGATTTGGGTTACATGAGCACATCCTGTCAGGAGAACAACCGCAAATAGTAAATACATTATACCGATTATTTTAAAAGCTACTTTTTTTGTTTTCATTTCTGAATAGTATTAAGGTTCGTATTTTAAATCGTTTATTTTGCCAAAACAGATTTTAATAATCCATTTTATTAATTTCTTTGTATCGGAAACAGGATATTAAATGATCGTTTACCATTCCCGTAGCCTGCATGTGCGCATAAATCACTGTTGAACCAACAAACTTAAAACCACGCTTTTTCAGATCAGCGGAAATTTTATCCGATAATTCTGTTTTTGCCGGTAACTGACTATGCAAAGAAAATTTATTTACGATTGGTTTTCCATCAACAAATCCCCAGATGTATTTGTCGAAACTGCCAAATTCTTTCTGAACTTCCAGAAAACGTTGTGCATTGTTTACACAGGCTTCAATTTTCATTCTGTTTCTGATAATAGCCTTGTTTTGAACCAGTTCCTCAATTTTTACCTGATCGTAATGTGCAATTATTTCAGGATTAAAATGATCGAAAGCTTCCCGAAAAGCTTCGCGTTTGTTTAATACAATCGACCAGCTTAAACCAGCCTGAAATCCTTCCAAAACAAAAAATTCGAACAATAAACGATCGTCGTGTAAAGGTACACCCCACTCTTCATCGTGATATTTGATCATTCTCTCGCTGGTAGTTCCCCAGTTGCATCTCTCACACATAAGCAGATATTTTGAGGGAAAAGTTAAATAAAATTAATCAAAACAGGTGCTGTCATAGTAAAATGTTATTTTTGCTCGTTCAGAAATAAAGAATGAAGAAAGCACTTTTGATATTTTTGCTGTTGCCACTGTTTCTTACAACTGAAGCGCAGTTAAACATCAACTATTATATGCGGGTTGGGCAAACCCGAACGCAAATCGGCAATTATACCGGTGCCATCGAATATTTTAATATTGTCATTAAGTTTAAACCGCATCTGGCGGAAGCATATTTTTACCGTGGAGTTGCCAAACATCAACTTGAAGATTACAGGGGTGCTATTCAGGATTACGACAAAGCCATTGAAATAAAACCTTATTATCCGCAGGCGTTCATGAACCGCGGCATGGCATATCATAACCTTAAAGATTATAAAAAAGCCATTGCAGACTACGATAAAGCGCTGGAATTTGATCCGAATAACGAAAATATTTATAACAATCGTGGAATTGCTAAACTGGCACTGAAAGATTTGAAAGGAGCAGTTGAGGATTATGACAAAGCCCTGGAGATCAACCCAAAATCGACCTATGCACTGATGAACCGAAGTAATGCCAAAATTGTGCAAAACGATATAAAAGGTGCAATCCGCGACCTGAATGAAGTGATAATTATACGACCGCATTATGCTGCTGCTTACCTGAACCGGGGGCTGGCACGGTACGAGTTGGAAGATTATGCTTCGGCACTGCGGGATTTTGATCAGAGTATCAGTTTTGATCCAAAAAATGCCATGGCTTTTAACAACCGTGGAATTGTAAAACAAAAACTGGAGGATTACGCAGGTGCCATTGCAGATTACGATATGGCAATCAAATTAAATCCGGAAATGGCAAGTGCATATTTTAACCGGGCGATGGCACGTGAAATTCTTAGTCGTCCGGGTTATGAAGAAGATTATAAAATTGCTGCCCAGCTTAATCCGCAGTTTGATCTGGAAGCACGGCGACTGGATGCTGAAAAACTGGCACAAAACCAACAGAACCAGCAAAGTCAGCAAAAAAATGCCGGGAATAAACCAAATACTTCAGGCAACCAACCACAAAGTAATGCGAATACGGCAGCTAACGATAGTATTTCCAACGGGCAGAATGCCCTGGCACAAAACAATACTAACGATCAGGATGCTAACAGCCAGAAAGAAGAATCGGAAGCAAAAAAACACCGGCGCCGGATGAACCTGATCATTGAAGATTCAAGGGATCTTCCTACGGAAAATAGCAACGAAGAAGAAGCCGATGACGGATTGGTTCAAAATAAAAATATCGTGATTGAGCTGCAACCTATTTTTATGATCTCAGCATTTGAGAAAAATGCAGTGGACTATGACCGGTTTCAGTATTACAATATGGCCATAGATGAAATGAATGAGAAAAGTAATTACAATCCGTTGCTTACCATTACCAATAAACCGGTGGATTCGTACCAAAATATTTTTGAAAACTTCATTTTGTATTTTAACGACCGGATAAAAATTCAGGCAAGCGCATATAATTATCTCAACCGTGGTATTTTTTATACTTTAACGAAAGATTACAATGATGCCTTAGCCGATTTAAACCGCTCAATAAAAATGGATGATAAGCAGGGAATAGCTTACTTCACACGAGCCAACTGCAGGTATAAAATGCTGGAACAAATAGAGCTACTTGGAGCCTCCAAAAACGATCTAACCATTTCTGTGAAACCGAATAAAACAGCTGAAAATACTGAACACCCCCTGACGACAACAGATTACAAGCAAATTCTGGGTGATTATGAGCTGACCCTTTTCCTGAATCCAAAGTTCTTTTTTGGATATTACAACAGGGCATATATCAAATTGCGGCTGGGAGAATATAAAAGTGCTATTGAAGATCTGAATCGGGCAATTGAACTGGAACCCGAATTCGCCGAAGCCTATTTTAATCGTGGTCTTACCAAAATTTTCATGGACGATATTGAAGGTGGTGCACTCGACCTGAGCCGTGCAGGTGAATTAGGAATTATAGGCGCTTACAATATTATCAAAAGATATTGCGATTAACCTGGTCTGTCTAATGAGTCAAGAATCAGCAATATTTAAATACAGCAATTTCTGCTTTTAACAGCAAATCATTGTCTTCATAATTGATTAACTTTAAAAAAATTAATCAAAATGATAGCAAATTTAAACCTGGCAATACTTATTTGTACAATCATATTATTTTCAGGCAGCAATCAATTAAGCTACTCCGGCTTAAAAAAATCGCCTGAAGAAATCGGGAAACTGGTTACTGCAGATTTGCTTTCGAGGCATGAATTTATGATGTACCGAACACCCGACGTTAAAGGTGTACATTATGCTGAAGCGTGTGCAGGTTATGGTGCTGTAAAACTCGCCGGATTGCTGAATGATAAAGAAACTTTAAAGCAACTTACAATACGTTACGACAGAGTAATTGACGAAAAAATTATGAATACGGCGAATCATGTTGATGTTAACGTTTATGGAATTCTACCGCTGGAATTGTATCTCCAAAACGGAAACCAAAAATATTTGGATCAGGGGATTGAATTTGCAAATGGACAGTGGAAAAATCCGTTACCGGATGGGCTTACCGCACAAACCAGGTACTGGATTGATGATGTTTATATGATTGGTTGTTTACAGGTTCAGGCGTACAGAGCATCCGGAAATATGATTTACCTTGAAAGAGCCGCCCTGGAAATCGATTCTTATATTCAAAAACTTCAGCAACCCAATGGATTATTTTACCATGGCTTGAAAGCACCCTTTTTCTGGGGAAGAGGAAATGGTTGGGTCGCTGCAGGGCTAGCTGAGTTATTGACTGAGCTTCCTGAAAATAATCCTCATTATCATTCAATTCTGGAGGGTTACCGGAAAATGATGAAAACACTTGTTGATAACCAGGATGAAGATGGGATGTGGCACCAGCTAATTGACCATAAAAATTCGTTTAAAGAAACTTCATCAACAGCAATGTTTGGCTTTGCCATGACTGTTGGCGTAAAAAAAGGGCTGCTGCCTGAAGAGCCATATTCTGAAGCTTCAAAAAAAGCATGGAATGCACTTACTGAATATATTAATGAGAATGGACAAATTCGTAATGTATGTGCGGGGACCGGGCAAAGCACGGATGTTAACTTCTACCTAAACCGGCCCAGAATAACCGGCGATCTTCATGGTCAGGCACCCGTTCTTTGGTTTGCATATAGTTTGCTGTGAATCTACGAATGAAGTTTGTTTTTGAAGATATGTTTTTATTTATCCTACAAGAATTATTGAATTTCGAAGCTGAAGATTCTTTCTCTAATCATTTTTAATCTGACAAAATAAATTCTCCTGTTATTTTAGATTTTTGGTACTTTTAGCATCTGCAACAAACTACTTTGAACTTTAAAATGATGAGCAACCAGCCATTGGCGGAACGACTTCGACCCAATACTCTCGATGATTACATCGGGCAGGAACACCTGGTGGGGAAAAATGCGGTGCTACGAAAAATGATCGAATCGGGAAATATTTCATCGCTGATTTTGTGGGGTCCCCCGGGAGTTGGTAAAACCACGCTGGCTAAAATCATTGCCAATACACTGGAACGTCCGTTTTACACACTCAGCGCTATTAACTCGGGCGTAAAAGATATTCGTGAAGTTATTGACAAAGCAAAAAAACAGCAGTTTTTTAACCGGCCAAATCCCGATTCTTTTTATCGATGAAATTCATCGTTTCAGCAAATCACAGCAGGACTCACTGCTTGGAGCCGTTGAAGACGGAACAATTACATTAATTGGCGCCACCACTGAAAATCCGTCGTTTGAAGTTATCTCCCCACTCCTTTCGCGTTGCCAGGTTTATATTCTGAAACATCTCGACAAAGATGATCTTTTGAAAATTGTGGATTTGGCATTGAAAAAAGATCCTGTCCTGAAAAAGAAAAAAATAACGATTGTAGAAGATCAGGCAATGTTGCGTTTTTCCGGTGGCGATGCACGGAAACTGCTGAATGTACTTGAACTGGTTATACTTGGCGAAGATAGTGAAAAGATTGAAATCACTGATGAAAAAGTTACCGACCGGCTGCAAAAAAACCTTGCCATTTACGACAAACAAGGTGAAATGCATTACGACATCATTTCTGCCTTTATTAAAAGTATTCGCGGAAGTGATCCCGACGCAGCAGTTTACTGGCTGGCAAGAATGATTGAAGGTGGCGAAGATGTAAAATTTATTGCCCGGCGGCTTTTAATACTTGCTGCTGAGGACGTAGGTCTGGCCAATCCAAATGCCCTGCTTCTGGCACAAAGTACTTTCGATGCTGTTCATCAAATTGGGTATCCTGAAGCACGGATCATTCTTTCGGAATGTACGATTTATCTGGCTACTTCACCTAAAAGTAATTCGGCTTACGAAGCCATTGACAGTGCGATTTCTTTGGTTAAACAAACCGGCGACCAACCAGTTCCTTTACATATTCGGAATGCACCTACCAAACTAATGAAAGAGATTGGATATGGAAAAGATTACAAATATGCGCATGCTTACGATGGTAATTTTGTGGAACAGGACTTTCTTCCTGAAAAAATAAAAAAGGAACGACTCTATTTTCCACAAAACAATGCTTCCGAAATCAAAATTCTGGAACGATTGAAAAAGTGGTGGGGAGAACGGTTTTAATATAGATGAAGAGGTTGCCGAAACCGCTTATTGTTAGCGAATGAACATTCGACTACACCTTTAAACCAAAATCTTTTTACAATACTCAACGCACTTAATTACTTCTTTTTGTGCATCAGAACCTTCCGGCACCGGATATTCCAATTCAATATCAAAAATAATGGGCCACTTCTTTTTCTGCACCAATTTCAACATGTCGGCAATTGGTGTATCTCCCTGTCCCCAAGGCATATTTGTATTTGGCGGATTTCCATTTTTCCCGGTTTTATCCTTTATATGAATGCTGAATATACGATCGTGCAACCGTTCAATAATCCCGTTAGGATGTTTTCCTGTAGCACCAAAATAGTGCCCCGCATCAAAATTCAGCATGTTATTTGGTGAATAAGCCAGGAATTTATCGAAACTGAAATTGGGATCACCCGGCTGTAAGTGCTGATGGTAAATCGCATACATATCGTGTTTTTCAGCAAACTTCCCTAATCTTTTGCAGGCTTCCTCTCCTATTTCATTGGTAATTCCCTTAGCTCCCAAAACTTTAGCTGCGTCAAAAGCATAATCAATTTCATCATCACTCCACTCGGCAGGTGCAAATTTTACAATGTGAATAGTTATACCGGCTTTATCGTACATTTTTTTCAACGCTTTATATTTATCCATGGAAACTGAAAGACGCCATTCGCGTTGTTTTTCCCGTGCTTCTTCTGTTTTCTTCCGGGACGATTCTTTTTCGGCATCCGATGCATCTCGCGGAGGACGCGGAGCTCCCTGCGGAAGTCCGGCATAATTTTCAGCAACATCTCCCATCATTTCAATCGAACTGATTCCGGCCTCAACACAATACCTCAAAATGTCTTCTGCACTCGTGGGCATGCTCCGCCAACTATAAGTAATGGCGCCAATTTGTACTCCTCCGAAATTTGAATTGGGTTTACCTTTAACCGCAGCAAATGCCCGCGGAGCAAATGCTAATCCTGCTGTTGCCAACGCAGTGGTTCCTAAAAATTTTCTTCTCGAAACGGAATTTATTTCATTCTTTTCCATAATTATTAGATTTTACCATTGATTTAAGTGACATTAAATTTAACAGAAATATTTTAAAAAATCGGGGCAAAAATAAATCATTTAACCCTTCAACTTGTAAATCAATCATTTTCAATTTTATTAGAAACTTGTGTTATTTCCCTTCAATTTCCGTAATTTTATATTGTTAGAACCCAAAAAAGTCAAAATAGATAAACCAGATCTGAATAATTATTTATTACAATTTGAATAAATAATACCTGGAGCATATCTGATAAAAATGAAAACAGAGAATAATGAAAACGTCAAAAAGAAAATATGCATTAACAGCGGGTATTTCACTACTTGTAATGAGTGCCATGGCAGCTTTTTCGTTCGGTTATGCGCACAACAGTTTATTTCAATCTGGTAATCCAAATGAGATTTTTGCAAATCTTAATACTTCTCAAAATCTTTTATTGGCAGAAATAACCGGTTGGGTATTCATTCTAATCTGTGATGTACTTGTGGCCTCGGCGCTTTATCACTATTTAAAGGAAGTTCAAAATAATATCTCTCTTGGAACTGCCCTTTTAAGATTGTTTTATGCAGCTGTTTTAGGATTCGCAATTTTCCAGCTTTTTGAAATTCAAAATGTTATCCAAATGGAAGAAAATAATCCATCTTCCGTTTCGACTATTTTTTCACACCTTGAATTATTTGAAAAAATCTGGTCACTTGGACTAATAATTTTTGGTATTCACTTGCTCGGAATAGGATATTTGGCTATTCACTCCACTTCTATACCACGTATTTGGGGATGGCTGCTTCTTTTCGCCGGCGTTTGTTATTTCGTAATTCACCTGGCTAAAAATTCTCTACCTGCATTTAATTCTCAAATTGCAACTGTTGAAATGATACTCAGCCTGCCCATGGCTATTGCTGAAATAGGATTTGCCTTTTGGTTACTCATTCGTGGAAAAAAAGTGGTTCCGGTAAAAATTTAAAAAAGCATATCTCAGGAATTTATTGCAGGAATAAAAATTCTATTTTTACAGTAAGAAGTTACCAGATCAATTTAAAAATTCAACTAAACCAATTATCATGAAAACTATATTCTTATTTTCTTTTTTATTTTCTACTCTTCTTTTAAACGCACAAACTGTAAAAGTGTGGGAGAAAGTTGAACTATCTTTTACTTCCGCAAAAGAATTTCCAAATCCATATACCGACGTTGAACTCTGGGTTATTTTAAAAGGACCTGGCGAAACCAGGAAAGTTTGGGGTTTTTGGGACGGTGATAATGATTTTAAGGTACGCGTACTGGCTGAAAAACCGGGAAAATATACGTGGGAAAGTTACTCAAATCCAGCAGTTGAAGGATTAAACGGTAAAAAAGGAACTTTTCAGGCAACTGCCTGGACAGAAAAGGAGATTGCAGAAAACCCAAACAGAAGAGGAACAATCAGGACGAATCCAAATGCTCCACATTCATTTATGTACGCCGACGGAACGCCGTTTTATCTTTTCGCCGACACATGGTGGGCTACAATGACCTGGAGATATCCTTTTAAAGGAGGAATAGAAATTCCTAATAATTATGTTCCGGCAGAGAATAACTGGAGCTTTGAAGGCGGCATTAACTGGTTGAAAAGACATGGGTACAATTCAATTGCCATGATTGCTTCTTTTCCGAACTGGAAAATAGATGAAGGAGGAAGAGTAGTGACCGACGACAACGGCATTTACTTGCGTAAAGCAGAAGCCTGGGGAAAACCGCCGCTTGGTGAGCATGTAAAAGATATGCACGATGATGACGGGAACATGCCTTTCTTTTTCCCGGGGAAATGCGCAGGAAAAACAGATATGTGTGCCAACTATGACAGCATCAATCCTGCCTACTGGAAAAATATGGATACAAAAATGGATTACTTATGGAACTCCGGATTTGTGCCTTACATCGAAACGGTTCGTCGTGATCACCTTTCTTCCTGGGTCCACTATTATGATTTTAATGAATCGTTCGCCCGCTACCTTAACTACATTAAAGCACGATACGGAACTTATAATTTTATTTACAGCCTTGTTCACTGGGATTGGGAGCAACCCGGAGTTACCATTGGTGACTTGAAGGGGGCTTTTTCATATTATTATTTAAAGTATGGAGGAATGCCTTTTGAACAGCCTGTAACTGCAATGATTGTAGAAAGTTCACTGGATTATCTTGGACATGTTGATGTAGCTCCGTATTTAACTTGCCACAGTGGAGGAAATTCAAACAGGGGACATGGTATTTTAAAAAATATTGAATCATTTTACGATCAGAAACCGGAAGTCCCCGGATTTAATAATGAACCTTATTATCCTATACACGATGTTCCGTGGAACCGCGCCGGCGGTGAAGATATTGAACCAAACAGCGACAGGGACAACTATTTTGCAAGGGTTCATATGTATGATAACTTTTTTTCAGGTGCTTTGGGAGGACATGTTTTTGGAACCGGAGCATTTGGTGGAGGTACTGTTGGAGAAGAACGTTATATTGGAGATCCGGCACCGTGGCCAAAAATATGGGAAGCTCTCAATAATAAAGCACTTAAACAGGGAGAATTTTTTAAGCGTTTCATTAATGGACTAAATAGTATATACGGAACAATGATTGTAGCATATGATGATTTATCCAGTCCAAGAAATTCTTCCGATGTACTTGATGAGTGGTCATATATGCTAAAATCTCCTGATAATAGTATAGTTCTGTTATTCTTTGAGAATAAAGCTAAGCGCCAGACGATACGGAATCTTACTCCCGGCGCAGTTTATAATGCCCAATGGTATAATACCCGGACCGGAGAATGGACAAACATTTTAGATGGGAAATTACAGGCAGATCAGCATGGGAAAATCTCAATGCCCGCATTTCCTTCAGGAAAGGATATTTCTGAAAATGACTGGGCAGCCAAATTAACTCTGGAAGAAATGTAATAAAAAGTAGAAACTCGCATAAAACAAGAAAGCCGAACTTTAAAGGTTCGGCTTTCTTTCTGATATTCTGAAAATATTATTCTTCTTTCTTTTCTTCTTCAGTGTCAGCTTCATCAGTAGTTTCTTCCGAAGCATCTTCTGCTTTTGGTTCTTCAGTAGTTTCTTCTGCCACAACCACCGTTTCCGAAGCCACTTCTTCAACGGGTTCTTCTACAGGAGTTACATCTTCAACTACTTCCACTTCTTCTGTAGTTTTAACTTCTTCAGCAGCTTTTGTTTCTTCAGTGGTTTCAGCAGCTGGTTTTTTAGTTTCTCGCCACCGGAGTTTCATCAGCTTTTTTAGCACCACCACCACGACGAGAACGACGTTTTTTCGGTTTTGCAGCTTCTTCTTTGGCGGCCAGCATTGCTTCGTTGTAATCCACCAACTCCATGATACACATTTCGGCATTATCACCCAAACGGTTTCCTGTTCTCAGAATACGAGTGTAACCTCCCGGGCGATCAGCAATTTTAGCGGCAATCTCACGGAACAATTCCGAAACCGCATTCTTTATCCTGCAAATAACTGAACACTACCCTGCGTGAATGTGTAGTATCACTTTTAGCTTTGGTAATCAGTGGCTCAACATACATTCTTAAAGCTTTTGCTTTTGCCACAGTTGTGTTAATTCGCTTATGAAGAATAAGCGAACTTGCCATGTTTGAAAGCATTGCTTTTCGGTGCGCACTCTTACGTCCTAAATGATTAAATTTCTTATTATGTCTCATTACGTCTTACTCCTTGTCCAATTTATACTTCGAAATATCCATTCCAAAATTCAATCCCATATTATCCAGAAGGTCGTCCAACTCAGTAAGCGATTTTTTACCGAAATTTCTGAATTTCAGTAAATCGTTACGGTTGTAAGTAACCAAATCTCCTAACGTGTCAACATCGGCTGCTTTCAGGCAGTTCAATGCACGTACCGAAAGATCCATGTCAACCAGTTTTGTTTTCAGGAGTTGGCGCATATGAAGCACTTCTTCATCAAACTCTTCATTGGCAAATTTCTCGTCAGAATCAAGTGTAATCTTTTCATCGGAGAACAGCATGAAGTGATAAATCAAAATTTTAGCTGCTTCTTTTAATGCATCTTTAGGCTGGATTGAACCATCAGTGGTAATATCCAATATCAGTTTTTCGTAGTCGGTTTTCTGTTCCACACGATAATTTTCAACCGCATATTTAACGGACTTGATGGGTGTGAAGATTGAATCGATCGGGATTATCCCGAATTCAGCTTCCACCGGCTTGTTTTCTACACCGGGAACATAACCACGACCTTTGTTGATGGTCATTTCCATCTGAAGTTTTACGTCGGGCTCCATTCTGCAAATCACTAATTCAGGATTCAAAACACGGAAACCTGTCATGAATTTGTTGATGTCGCCGGCAGTAAATTCTTCCTGCCCGGTAATGGTTACCGATACTTTTTCACTGTCGAAATCATCCACTTCGTTTTTGAACCGAATCTGTTTCATGTTCAGGATAATATCGGTTACATCCTCAATAACGCCTTTAATCGTAGAAAATTCATGGTCAACACCTTCAATTTTCACGGTTGTAATTGCATAACCTTCCAGCGATGATAACAGGATTCGACGTAAAGCGTTACCCACGGTAATCCCGTAACCAGGTTCCAGGGGACGAAACTCAAATTTTCCGACTTTATCATCGGATTCTAACATTATCACCTTGTCAGGCTTTTGGAATGCTAATATTGCCATAATAACCTTACTAAATTTATTATTTTGAATACAACTCTACGATAAGCTGTTCTTTGATGTTTTCCGGTATTTCTTCGCGCTCGGGGCGGTTCAGGAATTTCCCGACCATTTGGTCGGCCTCCCATTCCAGCCATTCATATCTTGAACTCCGGCGCGAATGTAATGAGTCGGTAATCTCTTCCATCGATTTTGATTTTTCACGAACGCCAACAATGTCGCCCGGCTTCAGTAAATACGATGGAATGTTTACTACGTTTCCGTTTACTACAATATGTTTGTGTGTTACAAACTGACGGGCAGCAGCCCGTGTTTTGGCAATACCCAAACGGAAAACTACATTGTCGAGACGCGATTCAAGTAACTGCAACAATACTTCACCGGTAACACCTTTTGAAGCCTGTGCTTTTTTAAACAAACCGCGGAACTGACGTTCCAGAATTCCATAGGTATATTTTGCTTTTTGTTTTTCTTTCAACTGAAGCCCGTATTCCGATTTTTTTCTTCTTTTTGAAGCTAAACCGTGCATTCCCGGAGGATAGTTTTTGTGTTCAAATACCTTATCCGGTCCGAAAATTGGTTCACCGAACTTACGTGCTATTTTTGACTTTGGTCCTCTATATCTTGCCATAACCTTTTTTCGTTTAAATAATTATACACGTCTTCTTTTGGGTGGGCGGCATCCATTATGTGGCAGCGGAGTTACATCAACAATTTCAGTAACCTGTATGCCCATACTTGACATCGCACGAATAGCCGATTCACGACCATTACCCGGCCCTTTAACGAATACTTTCACTTTACGAAGTCCAAGGTCGTAAGCAGTTTTTGAACACTCTTCAGAAGCTACCTGAGCAGCATAAGGAGTATTCTTTTTGGAACCACGGAAACCTTTCTTCCCTGCCGACGACCATGAAATTACTTCACCGTTCATATTCGTCAGCGTAACAATGATATTATTGAAAGAAGAGTGAACGTGAGCCATTCCATTGGCTTCCACAACCACTGTTCTCTTTCTGTTTGTACCTGTTTTTTTTGCCATAATTCAAATTCCTTATTTAGTGGCCATTTTCTTATTAGCAACAGTTTTACGTTTTCCTTTACGGGTACGGGCATTGTTCTTGGTACTTTGTCCGCGCACTGGTAAACCAATACGGTGACGAATACCACGATAACAACCAATATCCATAAGTCGTTTGATGTTCAACTGTACTTCGGAACGCAACTCACCTTCCACTTTAAAGCTTTCGTTAATCACTTTTCGAACAGCAGCGAACTGGTCATCTTCCCAATCCTGTACCTTCATGTCTTTATCAACACCGGCTTTTTCAAGGATTGTATTTGCCCTGCTGCGGCCAATACCATAAATATAGGTAAGAGCAACCTCACCTCTTTTATTATTTGGAATATCAACACCAACAATACGTGCCATAAATTTTAATTTTTCAGCTTAATGTTATCCCTGCCGTTGTTTAAACTTCGGGTTCTTTTTATTAATCACATATAAACGTCCCTTTCTGCGAATGATTTTGCAGTCGGCGCTACGTTTTTTTACTGAAACACGAGTTTTCATTTTTGAAAATCTTTAGTTTTTGTATCTAAATGTTATTCTACCTTTTGTTAAATCATAGGGAGACATCTCCACTTTTACTTTATCGCCAGGAAGGATTTTAATGTAGTGCATACGCATTTTCCCCGAAATGTGCCCTGTTATAACATGGCCGTTTTCAAGTTCTACCCGAAACATTGCATTCGACAATGCTTCTATTATTGTTCCGTCCTGTTCTATTGAAGCCTGTTTTGACATAAATAAACGATAAAATTTAAATGGTTAAATCCTCATGTTTATCAATTACATCATCCCCGGACGACCTTTAATCCGGCCCGATTTCATCAAACCGTCATAATGGCGCATCAACAGATGACTTTCAATTTGTTGCAATGTATCCAAAACAACTCCCACCAAAATCAGCAAAGAAGTTCCACCGTAAAACAGTGCAAACGACCGGTTGATTCCGATGATCATTGCAAATGCGGGAAGAATGGTAACAATACCAAGGAAAATCGATCCTGGCAACGTTATCCGCGACATCACAGTATCAAGGAACTCTACGGTTTTCTTTCCAGGCTTGACACCCGGAATAAAACCGCCGTTCTTCTTCATGTCTTCCGCCATTTGGGTAGGATTAATAGTAATCGCGGTGTAAAAATACGTAAAAGCGACCACTAATAAAAATTGCGAAAAATTGTACCAAAACCCCGTCATGTTTGTTAAAGCAGCCGCAACACCACGAAGGTTTTCAGAATTAGCAACGCCAACAATTGTAATAGGCACCATCATAATTGCCTGCGCAAAAATTATGGGCATTACACCTGCAGCATTCACTTTTAAAGGAATGTACTGACGTACACCACCATATTGTTTGTTACCTACAATTCGTTTTGCATATTGTACTGGTATCTTGCGGGTTCCCTGAACCAACATAATAGAAGCCATAAATACAATGAACAAGATAACAAACTCTATAAGGAACATTACCAAACCGCCCCCTTGCTGTTCAATACGCTGAGCAAATTCAGCTACTACTGCATGAGGTAAACGGGCAATAATACCGATCATAATGATTAGAGAAATACCGTTCCCAACTCCCTTGTCAGTGATTCGTTCACCTAACCAAAGAACAAACATTGAACCGGCAGTAAGAATTACAATTGACGGAATATTAAACATTAATCCCGATGTTGCGAAAGCCGTAGGCCGGCAACTGAACATGTAAATTTGCAAGGTATGCCGATGCCTGAGGAATCAGTATCAAAACAGTTAAGTACCGTGTGATCTGATTAATTTTCCTTGTTCCTGACTCACCCTCTTTCTGCAACCTCTGGAAATAGGGTACAGCGATTCCAAGTAACTGGATCACAATTGAGGCAGAAATATACGGCATAATACCTAAAGCAAAAATAGAAGCCTGGGCAAACGCACCGCCAGAGAACATGTTGATCAGGCCCAGCAAACCATCATTAGTTTGATTTTGCAAATTCTGGAGCTGGGCAGGATCTACCCCGGGTAACGAAACAAAAGCCCCTAACCTGTAAATTAACAGGAATAACAGGGTTATCCCGATGCGGTACCTCAAATCTTCTATCTTATAGATGTTCTTTAGGGTCTCGATAAAACGTTTCATTCCGGTTTAAAGTATTTCAGTTGTTCCTTCTAATTTTTCTATTGCTTCTTTAGCACTTTTCGAAAAGGCATGTGCTTTTACTACCAGTTTGGCAGATAATGTCCCGCCACCCAGGATTTTAATTCTATCCCTTTTCGATGCGATACCTGCTGCAACCAATGATTCGGTATCAACAACAGAGAGTTTCTTCTTTTCAGCCAATTGTTGTAAAACATCAAGGTTGATGGCTTTATATTCCACCCGGTTGATGTTTTTGAATCCCGACTTGGGCACAACACGCTGCAAAGGCATTTGTCCACCTTCGAAACCAATTTTCTTGGAGTATCCTGATCTTGATTTCTGCCCTTTATGTCCACGAGTGGATGTTCCGCCACGGCCTGAGCCCTGACCTCTTCCAATACGTTTCCGGGTTTTTGTCGAACCTTCAGCAGGTTGTAAGTTACTCAAATTCATTTTTAATATTTTTAGAATATTAATTAACTTCTTCAACACTAATTAAATGCCTCATTTTATTGACCATTCCAATAATCTGAGGAGTAGCTTCATGAACAACCGGGTTGTTCAATTTTTTTAACCCAAGTGCCTCAAGTGTTGCTTTCTGACGTTTGGTTGAGCCAATGCTACTTTTTACTTGTGTAATTTTTATTTTCGCCATAACTGTGTTATCCTTTAAAAACTTTTTCTAATGAAACACCACGTTGTTGGGCTACTGCATAAGCATCTCTCATTTCAAGCAAAGCAGCCATAGTAGCTTTTACCAGGTTGTGTGGATTTGACGAACCTTTTGATTTTGCAAGGATATCATGAATTCCAACACTTTCCAGTACGGCACGCATAGCACCCCCTGCTTTAACCCCGGTTCCTGACGATGCAGGTTTAAGCAAAACATTGGCTCCACCAAATTTTGCAACCTGTTCGTGCGGAATTGTACCGTTAATTACAGGAATTTTTACCAGGTTCTTTTTAGCTGCATCTACCCCTTTGGCAATTGCTGTGGTTACTTCGCTTGCTTTTCCAAGTCCCCAACCAACAATTCCATCTTCATTTCCAACAACAACAATGGCTGAAAAACTAAATGTACGTCCACCTTTGGTAACTTTTGTTACACGGTTAATGGCCACTAACCTGTCTTTTAAATCGAGGTCGCTTGTTTTTACTTTATTACTGATTTTCGCCATAATGTATTAGAATTTTAAGCCACCTTCGCGGGCAGCGTCAGCTAATTGTTTAACTCTTCCGTGGTATAAATATCCATTCCTGTCGAATACAACATTTGTAATTCCTGCAGCTACAGCTTTTTCTGCAACCAGTTTACCAACCAATGCTGCTTTCTCAGCTTTTGTTCCTTCTTTCCCAGCAATTTCTTTCGCTTTCGATGATACAGTTAACAAGGTTACACCTTGTACATCATCAATAAGTTGAGCATAAATTTGTTTATTGCTTCTAAATACACTCATGCGTGGCCGATCAGCTGTTCCGGATATTTTCGTGCGTACTGTATTTTTAATTCTTGTACGCCGTTCTACTTTTGTTATTGCCATAATAATTAATTTATAAAAAATTATTTAGCTGCTGCTTTACCAGCCTTACGTCTTAATACTTCGCCAACAAACTTGATACCTTTTCCTTTGTAAGGTTCTGGTTTACGGAACGATCTGATTTTTGCAGCAACCTGACCAATCAATTGTTTGTCGTTACTGGTTAAAGTAATAATCGGATTACTTCTTTTATCAGATGTTGCTTCCACCTTTACTTCCTGCGGAAGTTGCAGATATGTATGGTGAGCATAACCTAAAACCAGGTCAAGCACGTTATTCGGAAGCACTTCAGCCCTGTAACCAACACCTACCAGTTCAAGCTTTATTTCATAACCTTGTGAAACACCAATAACCATGTTGTTTACTAAAGCACGGTAGAGGCCATGCATCGCTTTATGGCGTTTTGTTTCGCCAGCCCTTTTCAATTCAACGGTACCATCTTCAATGGTTAGCTGAATTTCAGGATCAACTTTTTGCGTGAGTTCCCCTTTAGGTCCTTTTACGGTAACAACATTATCGTCGCTAACCTTAACTTCGACCCCTGCAGGAACTTTAACGGGTAATTTACCTATTCTTGACATTACATTTCCTCCTTTTAATACACATAACACAATACTTCTCCACCTACGTTCAGCTCACGAGCTTCTTTATCGGTAATAACACCTTTTGAGGTAGAGATAATTGCTATGCCTAATCCGTTTAGTACTCTTGGAATATTGGTTGAATCACAGTATTGACGCAAACCTGGTTTGCTTATACGTTCTAACGCTTTTATTGCAGATATTTTAGTCTCCGGGTTATATTTCAAAGCAATTTTAATATTTCCCTGATGGCCAACTTCGTCTTCAAATTTGTAATTCAAGATATAACCCTTCTCTTTCAAAAGTTTGGTCATTTCCCTTTTCAAATTTGATGCAGGAATGTCAACCACACGGTGTTTTGCCATGATCGCATTTCTTACCCTTGTAAGATAATCTGCTATTGGATCTGATACTTTACTCATTGTCTCAAATTCTTTAATCGATTACCAACTTGCCTTTTTAACTCCGGGAATTAAGCCTGATGAAGCCATTTCCCTGAAATTAATCCTGCTGATTCCGAACTGGCGCATGTAACCTTTAGGTCTTCCTGTAAGTTTACATCTGTTATGCAACCGAATCTTCGATGAGTTTCTCGGCAGTTTCTGCAAACCAACCCAATCACCTTCTTCTTTCAGCCTGGCGCGTTTTTCGGCATATTTCTCAACTAATTGTGCACGCTTTACTTCGCGGGCTTTCATTGATTCTTTAGCCATTATTTAGTTCTTTTTAACGTTTTTAAATGGTAAACCTAATTCTTTCAACAAAGCAAAACCTTCTTCGTCGGTGTTTGCTGAAGTAACAAAGGTAATGTTCATCCCGTTGATCTTACTTACTTTATCCAGTACAATTTCCGGAAAAACAATCTGTTCAGGAACACCAAGAGTGTAGTTACCCCGTCCGTCCATTTTACTTTCCACACCGCGAAAATCGCGGATACGTGGCAATGCAACGGAAATCAACCGGTCGAGGAATTCATACATTTGGTCGCGACGCAATGTAACACGCACGCCAATAGGCATTTTTCTACGCAGTTTGAAATTAGAAATGTCCTTTTTTGACACTGTTTGTACGGCTTTTTGGCCGGCAATCATTGTCATTTCAGTAGTAGCAACTTCAATCAGCTTTTTATCAGCGATTGCAGCTCCCACACCCTGGTTCAAAACTATTTTTTCCAATTTCGGAACCTGCATAATGGAAGTATAATCAAATTCCTTTTTCAACGATGGAACGATTTCTTCCTGATATTTCTTTTTAAGAGTTGGTACGTAAGCCATTACTTAATCTCCTCTCCAGATTTTTTGGAATAACGAACTAATTTTCCTTTGTCATCCAATCTCCTCCCAATTCGTGTCGGACCGTCAGATTTCGGGTCGAACAGCATCAGGTTTGAGATATGTACAGGTGCTTCCTGTTCAACAATACCTCCCTGCGGCGTATTCGCATTGGGTTTGGTATGTTTTTTAATCATATTAACACCTTCAACTATTGCTCTGTCTGTTTTTCTGATTACTTCCAAAACACGACCTTTCTGGCCTTTGTTATTTCCTGTAATCACAACCACAGTGTCACCTTTTTTTATGTGTAACTTCTTTTGCATTTTTGAGCTTTTTTCAATTTACAGTACTTCCGGCGCAAGTGAAATAATTTTCATATTCTTCTCACGCAATTCACGAGCCACCGGGCCGAAAATACGGGTTCCACGCATTTCGTTGGTATTGTTTAAAAGCACTACTGCATTATCGTCGAAACGAATGTATGAACCGTCGCCACGACGAACCTCTTTTTTCGTCCGAACAACAATAGCGCGAGAAACTGTTCCTTTTTTAACTTCAGTACCCGGCATTGCGCTTTTAACAGTAACCACAATAGTATCACCTAATGAAGCGTAACGTTTTCTGGTTCCGCCTAAAACACGGATCACCAATACTTCCTTTGCGCCACTATTATCGGCTACTGAACATCTTGATTCTTGTTGTATCATGATTACTTCGCTCTTTCAATGATTTCTACTAGTCTCCAACATTTGGATTTACTTAACGGACGTGTTTCCATAATCCGCACAGTATCACCAATGTTGCATGTATTCTCCTCGTCGTGGGCATGTAATTTTGTTGTCTTGTTTACGAACTTACCGTAAATAGGGTGTTTAACTTTACGTTTAACAGCCACCACAATCGATTTGTCCATTTTATCGCTGACAACAACCCCGATCTTTTCTTTCCTGAGATTTCTCACTAATTTTTCTTCCATCGTGAATTAATTCTGATTTTCTTTTAATTCTCTTTCGCGAAGAATGGTTTTTAAACGTGCAACGTTTTTCTTGCTTTCTTTAATCTTTTCAGGATTATCGAGCGGAGAAACTGCATGATTCAACCGAAGGCGAACAAGGTTTTCCTTTTCAACCTGTAATCTTTCGACAATTTCTTTATTCGAAAGTTCTTTGATTTCAGATGTTTTCATTATTCACCTCTTTTTTTATTCTTCAACATAATCACGTCTAACCACAAACTTTGTTTTAACCGGTAATTTCTGAGCAGCTAACCGTAAAGCTTCTTTGGCCATTTCAAACGGAACGCCGTCAGCTTCAATAATTATTCTACCCGGAGATATCGGAGCAACAAATGCTTCAGGAGCACCTTTACCTTTACCCATACGAACTTCGGCGGGTTTTTTGGTAATTGGTTTATCAGGAAAGATTCGTATCCATATTTGCCCTTGCCGTTGCATATGACGAGTTACTGCAACCCTGGCTGCCTCAATCTGGCGACCGGTAATCCAGTCTTCTTCCAACGACTTTATTCCAAATGAACCGAATGCAAGTTGATTACCCCTTTGGGCGTTGCCTTTCATTCGGCCTTTTTGTACTCTTCTAAATTTTACCTTTTTTGGCTGTAACATCCTTTTAATTTATGAGTGTTAAACCACTATTTTCTTCTTCTACCACGTCCTCTGTCACCACCCGGTCCACGTTTATCACCGCCACGGCCAGGTTTTTGTCCTAAGTTTGGCGACAGATCTCGGTTTCCATAAACCATACCCTTGCAAATCCAGACTTTTACACCGATTAAACCGGTTTTAGTCAAAGCTTCTGCCAATGCGTAATCGATATCGGCACGCAACGTATGTAGCGGAGTACGGCCATCTTTGTACATTTCAGAACGGGCCATTTCTGCTCCGTTAAGCCTACCTGAAACCAAAATTTTGATTCCTTCGGCTCCCATTCTCATGGTGGATGCGATGGCCATTTTCACCGCCCTGCGGTAAGCAATTTTACCCTCGATTTGGCGTGCAACGTTAATTGCCACAATTTTTGCATCGAGTTCCGGGCGTTTGATCTCGAAAATGTTGATCTGAACCTCTTTATTGGTAATTTTCTTTAATTCTTCCTTCAACTTGTCAACTTCCTGACCACCTTTACCAATAATAATACCTGGGCGTGAAGTATGTACAGTGATCGTGATCAGTTTCAAGGTACGTTCAATTACGATTCTTGAAATACTGGCTTTGGCCAAACGAGCATTCAGGTATTCCCTGATCTTTTGATCTTCGACCAGTTTATCGCCATAATCGTCACCACCGAACCAATTGGAGTCCCATCCTTTAATGAACCCCAAACGATTTGCAATCGGATTTACTTTTTGTCCCATGTATTACGAATTAAGATTTTCTTCAACAACACTTTCTTTCCTGTCTACGTATATCGTCACGTGATTCGAACGTTTTCTGATCCGGTGTGCACGACCCTGGGGAGCCGGACGTAACCTTTTCAAAATTCTGCCTGAATCAACCATGATTTGAGATACGTAAAGTTCATTTTCTTCTAAACGAACTCCTTCATTTTTCGCCTGCCAATTGGCAATGGCTGAAAGAAGAAGTTTTTCTACCCTGCCTGATGCTTCTTTTGAAGAATACTTCAATACATCAAGTGCTTTATTCACCTCCATGCCGCGGATCAAATCGGCCACAAGCCTCATCTTCCTTGGAGATGTAGGGCAGTTTCTTAAAACAGCAAAATATTGTTGCTTTTTTTCTTCTTTTCTTTTTTCAGCTGCTAGTCTTTTTCTGGCACCCATTGTACTTTCTTTTTAAATTTTAATGCCTATCTCTTTTTATTACCAGCATGCCCCCTGAATGTACGGGTTGGTGCAAATTCTCCTAAACGGTGTCCTACCATGTTTTCAGTAATATAAACCGGGATGAATTTGTTTCCGTTATGTACCGCAATAGTATGACCTACAAAATCAGGGGAAATTACTGATGCCCTGGCCCAGGTTTTAACTACCGATTTTTTGTTGGTTTCATTCATAGCCAACACTTTTCTTTCAAGTTTGAAATCGATAAACGGACCTTTTTTTAATGAACGACTCATAATTATCCTCTATTTATTTTTTCCTACGTTCTACAATATATTTATTGGAAGCTTTCTTCTTTGAACGGGTTTTGTACCCTTTAGCAAGAAGTCCTTTACGTGAACGCGGGTGTCCTCCTGAAGAACGGCCTTCTCCACCACCCATCGGGTGATCAACCGGGTTCATTACGACACCACGTACCCGTGGTCTTCTGCCTAACCATCTTGAGCGACCGGCTTTACCCGATTTTTCAAGGTTGTGTTCTGTGTTTCCAACGGTTCCTACTGTAGCCCTGCAAGAGGTCAGTACCATACGAGATTCGCCTGAAGGCAATTTTAAAATTGCATATTTACCTTCACGGGAGGTCAGCTGTGCATAAGCACCTGCACTACGAGCCATAACACCGCCTTGACCGGGGTGTAATTCAATGTTGTGTACCAATGTACCAAGAGGTATTTCTGCCAGAGGGAGTGTATTTCCAATTTCAGGTTCAACACCGGACCCGCTTTTTATCGTTTGGCCAACTTGCAACCCGTTAGGCGCAACGATGTATCTTTTTTCGCCATCTTCATATTGAAGAAGAGCGATACGGGCAGTACGGTTTGGATCGTACTGAATTGAATCGACAACAGCCGTAATACCGTCTTTATCTCGCTTAAAGTCGATAACACGATATTTACGTTTGTGTCCCCCACCTCTATACCTCATTGTCATGCGGCCCTGGTTGTTTCGTCCGCCAGATTTCCGCAGGGGCTCCAACAATGATTTCTCAGGTGTAGATGCAGTAATGGTATCAAAAGCACCAATTATTTTGTGCCTTTGACCCGGAGTTACTGGTTTGAGTTTTCTTACTGCCATTTGTTATTAAATATTACTATAAAAGTCAATACTTTCTCCTTCGGCCAGTGTAACCACTGCTTTTTTATAGGAAGCAGTTTTACCGGAAATAATGCCGGCTTTGGTATATCTGGACTTTTGTTTTCCTCCATAAACCATGGTATTCACTGAATCAACTGTCACATTATAAAGGCCTTCAACGGCTTTTTTAATCTGTGGCTTTGTTGCCCTGCGATCTACCACAAAACCGTAACGATTGAATCGTTCGGCCTGGTTAGTCATTTTCTCGGTTACCAATGGTTTTATTAAAATATCCATTTCAAAATCGTATTAAACAGTTAAAGCTTCTTCAATTTTCTTCACAGATCCTTCGAAAAGGACAATAGTTTTTGCGTTGAGAATCTGATAAGTATTTAAATCAGAAGCAATTACAACCGATACGTCCTCTAAATTTCTGGAGGACAAATATATACTATTATTTTCTACCGGTAAAACGAAAAGTGACTTTTTATCTGTAATATTCAAATTCCCTCTCAATAGCCACCATTTCCTTGGTTTTTGGAGTTTCCAGTGTGAAATCCTCCAGAACAAGAATACTGTTTTCGTTTGCCTTATAAGTTAGTGCCGATTTACGTGCCAGTTGTTTTACCTTTTTATTCAGTTTGAAACCGTAATTTCTCGGACGCGGACCAAAAATAGTTCCGCCACCACGGAATATCGGAGATTTGATACTACCTGCACGAGCTGTACCTGTACCTTTTTGACGTTTAATTTTACGGGTACTTCCGGCAACTTCACCACGTTCTTTTGCTTTATGCGTTCCCTGACGCTGATTTGCCATATATTGTTTTACATCGAGGTAAATGGCGTGATCGCTGGGCTCAATTCCGAAAATCTGGTCATTCAGAATGACTTTTCTTCCGGTATCTTTTCCTTCTTTATTCAGTACACTTAGTTCCATTGCTTCCTAATCATTATATATGAACCTTTGGCGCCAGGTACCGAACCTTTCACCACAATAATATTTTTCTCCGGGATGATCTTCATTACCAGTAAGTTTTCAATAGTAATGGTTTTACCGCCGTCTCTCCCGGCCATTCTCATTCCTTTCATAACACGTGATGGCCATGAAGATGCACCCAATGAACCCGGAGCACGTAAACGGTTGTGCTGCCCGTGAGTTGCATCATTAACACCTCGGAAATTGTGTCTTTTAACTACGCCCTGGAAACCTTTTCCTTTTGAGACACCAACAACGTCAACATAATCGTTTTCATGGAAAATGCTAACGTCGATCTCCTGTCCCACTTCAAATTCTTCCTGATAGGTGTTCTTAAACTCAACGACTTTTACTTTTGGTGTTACACCTGCTTTTTTAAAATGCCCAAATTCAGCTTTCGTAACATTCTTTTGTTTCTTTTCGCCATAGGCAAGTTGCAGTGCTTTATAGCCGTCGGTTTCTACGGTCTTAACCTGTGTGATTACACAAGGACCGGCTTCGATCACAGTGCATGGGACATTTTTCCCCTCAACACTGAATACGGATGTCATTCCGATTTTTTTTCCAATAATACCAGCCATTTCGACTACTTTTTAGTTATCAAACTTTAATTTCTACTTCAACGCCACTGGGCAATTCCAGCTTCATCAGGGCGTCAATGGTTTTTGCGGTTGAGCTGTAAATGTCAATCAATCTTTTATAAGAAGACAACTGGAACTGCTCCCGTGATTTTTTATTCACGAAAGTTGAACGCAAAACAGTAAATACCCTGCGATGTGTTGGAAGCGGAATAGGACCACTAACAACAGCACCGGTAGTTTTTACCGTTTTTACGATTTTCTCAGCTGACTTGTCAACCAGATTGTGATCGTACGATTTAAGCTTAATCCTGATCTTTTGACTCATAATGAGAAATTATTAATATTATTTTATTGTAATAATTCTATTCTTCCTTTTACATTCTCAAGTACCTTTTCAGCCAACGCTTTCGGTACTTCCTGGTAGTGGCTGAACTCCATGGAAGAAGTTGCTCTTCCTGAAGACAGCGTACGTAACACGGTAACATAACCAAATTGTTCCGACAACGGAACCCTGGCCGTAATCACCTTTGCACCACCTTTTGATTCCATTCCTGAAACGTCACCACGCCTGCGGTTCAGGTCTCCAATAATATCGCCCATATATTCTTCCGGCGTAACAATTTCAACTTTCATGATCGGTTCAAGCAATTTTGGAGCTGTTTTTGAAGCTGCACTGCGAAACGCCTGGCGAGCACAAATCTCGAATGACAACTGATCTGAATCAACCGGATGAAACGATCCATCAAGTAAGGTTACTTTCAAACTATCGATTGGGAATCCTGCAAGCGGACCATTTAACATAGCTTCTTGAAAACCTTTTTGTACCGATGGAATATATTCTTTTGGAATCCTTCCTCCTTTTACTTCATCAATAAATTGAAGTCCGACTTGTCCTTCATCGGCCGGATCAATCTTAACACTAATGTCGGCGAATTTACCCCGACCACCAGTTTGCTTTTTGAATACTTCACGTAATTCAACTGGTTTACTAATAGCTTCTTTGTATGCAACCTGAGGTGCTCCCTGGTTACATTCAACTTTAAATTCTCTTCTTAACCGGTCAACAATGATTTCAAGGTGAAATTCGCCCATCCCGCGAATTACAGTCTGGCCTGAATCAGGATCCGTATTTACGCGGAAAGTTGGATCCTCTTCGGCCAATTTAGCCAGTCCATTAGATAATTTATCTATATCTTTTTGTGATTTTGGCTCAACTGCAATTCCAATAACAGGCTCCGGGAAATTGCATGCTTTCGAGAACAATCGGATGTTTAATATCACAAAGCGTATCGCCGGTGCGAATATCTTTGAAGCCAACGGCAGCACAAATATCTCCTGCTTCAATTACATCTTTTGGGTTTTGCTTGTTTGAATGCATCTGGTACAAACGGGAAATTCTTTCCTTTTTGTCAGTCCGTGAATTCAGAACCTGCGAACCTGCGTCAATTTTACCAGAATAAACACGAATATAAGCCAATCTTCCAACAAACGGGTCAGTAGCAATTTTAAATGCCAAAGCAACAAGTGGTTCTTCAACGTCTGCAGTATGAGTAACTTCTTTATCAGTATATGGATTTATACCGGTTACCTGACCTTTATCAAGCGGACTTGGTAGAAATGCACAAACAGAGTCGAGCAAGCGCTGAACCCCTTTATTTTTGAAAGCCGATCCACACATCATCGGAACAATAATTCCTTCGATAGTAGCACGGCGGATAACTGAAAGCATTTCTTCTGGTGTAATTGACTCCGGATCGTCAAAATAGCGTTCCATAATATGATCGTCAAGTTCAGCAACCGATTCAACCAGCTTTTCTCTCCATTCTTCAGCCAGTTCCAACAAATCTTCAGGTATTTCTTCCAAACTATAGTTGGTTCCCATAGTTTCGTCGTTGAACCACCGAACAGCTTTCATTTCGATAAGGTCAATAACTCCTTCAAATTTTTCTTCTGCACCAATTGGAATTTGAACAGGAATTGGATTTGCACCCAATTTTGTTTTTATTTCGTTGTAAACTTTAAAGAAATCGGCACCTGAGCGGTCCATTTTATTTACAAAAGCAATTCGTGGAACGCCATATTTTTCTGCCTGGCGCCAAACGGTTTCCGATTGGGCTTCAACGCCACTAACTGCGCAGAATAATGCAACTGTCCCATCAAGCACTCGTAACGAACGTTCAACTTCAACAGTAAAGTCAACGTGTCCGGGAGTATCAATTATGTTGATTTTATGTTCAACATCCTTATATTTCCAAAACGTTGTGGTAGCTGCCGAGGTAATTGTAATACCCCGTTCCTGCTCCTGCTCCATCCAATCCATAGTAGCAGCACCATCATGCACCTCACCAATACGATGGGTTAACCCGGTATAAAACAGAATACGTTCTGTTACCGTAGTTTTCCCGGCATCGATGTGAGCCATGATACCAATGTTTCTTGTATATTTCAGATCTTGCTTAGCCATAAAAATATTTTCTAATCCTAATTTTCTATCCTATAAACTAAATAAACGTGGCTATTAAAATCTGAAATGGGCAAATGCACGGTTTGCTTCGGCCATACGGTGGGTATCTTCTTTTTTCTTGTAAGCACCACCTTCTTCGTTGAATGCAGCAACAATTTCAGCAGACAACTTATCGGCCATTGATTTACCTGAACGTTTGCGGGCAAATAATATCATGTTTTTAATACTAATGGAAGTTTTTCTTTCATTACGGATTTCCATTGGCACCTGGAAAGTTGCTCCTCCCACACGACGACTCTTCACCTCAACAGCAGGAGTGATATTCTCCAACGCTTTTTTCCAGATTTCAAGTGGCGTTAGTTCGGTATCTTTTGCCCTTTTTGACACCATTTCCAAAGCATCATAAAATACAGTGTAAGCAACAGATTTTTTACCGTCTAACATTAGATCGTTGACAAACCGGGTTACCAAAACATCGTTAAATTTTGGGTCCGGCAGTAAATGTCTCTTCTTTGGTTTCGATTTTCTCATTTCTTTTGTTTTTAGTGTTATTTAAATTGGTTGCCCTAAGGCGGTCTTCAGCTTTTTCCAGGAAGACAATTGAAGAAAAAACTTACTCAACCAAACCACTACAAATAACTTTATTTCTAACTTAATTACTTTTTTACTTTTGGTCGTTTTGCTCCATATTTTGAACGACGTTGTAAACGTCCTTCAACACCTGCGGTATCAAGTGCACCACGAATTAAGTGGTAACGCACACCTGGAAGGTCTTTAACCCTGCCACCACGAACCAATACAATTGAGTGTTCCTGCAGGTTATGTCCTTCACCAGGAATGTAAGCATTTACCTCTTTACCATTAGTTAACCTTACCCTGGCAACTTTACGCATTGCAGAATTAGGTTTTTTAGGAGTGGTCGTATAAACACGAACACAAACGCCGCGACGTTGCGGACATGAGTCTAAAGCCGGAGATTTGCTCTTCTCAACTTTACTTTGTCTTCCTTTTCTAACTAACTGTTGAATAGTTGGCATAAATACCTCTTTTTTATAACGTTAATAATATTTTTCAAAAATGGACTGCAAAAGTATGCAAAAATCCTCAAAAACAATAAGTTTCGGGGAGAAAATGCGTATCATCCCCCTAAAACGGCTGGCAAAAGTACAATTTCTTATTTAAGAACCATACTTTTTTTGTTTTTTTTTCAAAAAATTAAAGTTGAAAAATGTTGATTGAGATTGTATTAGAGACTCACTAAAATTTTTCACGAAACACAGAAACCAAGGGTTCAACAAGGCGTTCGATCAAACGCCTGTCTTTGGTAACAATTTCGGCATATCCCTGCATTTCCTGGTTTAACGGAAGTCGTTTATTTGTATTGGTTATCAGCTTATTTTTTAGCTTTATTTCGGCGGTATAATAACTTCCCTGTTCGGTTGAAACCGGGACCATCGAAAGATTGGAAACTTCGCCTTCAAGGATACCAAATTCGAGGTAAGGGAAATTATCCAGTTTTATATTTACCCGCTGTCCTAATAAAACTTTTCCGGCACCGGCCACCGGCACATTTGCTTTCCCAATAATTTCCTGATCTTTATCGGGTACTACAGTAAAAACAATATTCCCATTAGAAACAAATTGGTTTACACTCCAGAAATTGTTAAAAGTAACCTGCCCTGCAATCGGTGTTTTAAGAACATAATCCTGTTCCCATGTTTTTAACTGGTTTAAAAGATTGCCATATTTTTCCTTTAATGTAGCTAACTTTTTATTCTCATCTTCGGTCTTTAATACTTTTTGCTCCTGAATCTGCTGGTTCAGCTGATTCATGGTTATTTGCGTATTGGCCAAATTGGTCTGTGCATCACCGTATGCAAATTTTTGTTCCAGCATAGCTGCCTTTGATTTCTCAAAATCAACATCCGACATTACCTTTTTGGCGTGTAATGCGGAATCACGCATAAATTGATTATTAGCAAGCACATAATTATCGTTCAAAACATTAATTTGACTTCTGAGTTTTTCATTATAATTTCGGTAATCCCGGACTTCCCTTTCCAATGATCGAATCTTCTGTTCAAATGAATTATACCTGATAAATGTTTGAAAATCTTTTAGCTGGCTAATAAACGAAGAGTATAACGAATGATTTTGCCCTAGTTGATAATCCTGTTTTAATCGAATGTTATTGAAAGCTTCGGGCTCTGCAAAATCAGGCTGAATAGAATCTAAAAATTGTTTGAGAGAGTAAACATCCTCGTAATTGGCTGGATTTTCAATGATCCCCAAAAGCTCACCAGCTTCTACTTTTTGTTTATCAGTAATAAAAATACGATCCAGTTTCCCATCGGAGCGGGCTACAATTTGAATTGGCGGGTTTTCAGAAACTATTGTTACCCGTGCTTCAATAATGTCAGGATATTTATAGAAATAACTTCCCAGAAGCAAAATAACCACAACCAGCAAAATAATTACGATTCCCCACCGCACAATCCATTTTGGTGGAGTACCCATTATTTCCTGAACTTCTTCGGAACGAATTTCTATTTTATTCTTGTCGTCAGTCATCAGTCTTTCGTCATTAGTTTCCCAACTCCAATTGGTTTTTTACCAGGTTGAAATAGGCGCCTTTTTTATCTACTAACTCCTGGTGTTTGCCAACTTCGGCAATTTCACCTTTTTCTAGCACAACAATCTGATCCGCATTTTTTACCGTGCTTAAACGGTGAGCAACAGTAATAACTGTTTTACCTTCGTAAAAATCATTCAGGTTTTCAACAATAACTTTTTCATTATTGGCATCCAGGGCGTTTGTTGCTTCGTCAAAAAACAGGAATTCAGGATTTTTATAAATAGCGCGGGCAATTAAAATCCGTTGCCTTTGTCCCTGGCTAAGTCCAACACCTTCCTGCCCGATTTTAGTATTGTAACGCAACGGAAGACTTTCAATATAATCATGAATATTAGCCATTTTAACTGCATACAATAACTTATTCTTTATCAGGATGATCTTCACCAACTGCAATATTACTGGCAATTGAATCGGAAAAAATAAACCCGTCCTGCATAACAACACCACATTTACTGCGCCACATTTCCATACTGAATTGGGCAAGACTAATCCCTCCAATTTCAATTTTTCCTTCATCGGGAGGATAAAAACCCAGCATTAATTTTATAAGTGTAGTTTTACCACTTCCGCTGGCACCGACAATTGCCGTAATTTTATTTTCGGGAATGTTCAGGCTAATATTATTAAGTACCCTTGGTGATTTTGGTCCTTCGTAATGAAAAGCAAGTCCCTGAATCGTAATGTCTTTTTTTGGAGGAAGTTCATAGTTCTTAAATCGTTCATCTTCCTCATCTTCTTTCATATGAATCTCACCCAGTCTTTCAAGGCTGATTTTGGCATCCTGACCGGCACGGATAAAACCAATGAACTCATTCAACGGACTATTTAACTGCCCAATAATATATTGCACGGCCATCATCATCCCAAGGGTCATATTTCCTTCAATAACCGCTTTAGCTGCAATAAACGAGATAAGAATATTCTTGACCTGGTTAATGAAAATTGAGCCCGCCTGCTGGTTCTGGTTCAGCATTAATCCTTTTACACTTACCCTAAACAGCCGAGCCTGAATACGCTCCCACTCCCATCTTTTCTGTTTTTCGCAGTTATTCAGTTTTATTTCCTGCATCCCTGTAATCAACTGATAAACATTGCTTTGATTTGCGGATGCAACCGAGAACCGTCTATAGTCAAGTTCCTTTCTTTTTTTCAGGAACATTAAAATCCACATTACATAAAAAACACTCCCCAGGTAAAAAACCAAAAGAATCATCCAGGAGTAATATGCCATTACAAAACTGTAAATAATAAAGGTAAAAATGCCAAACGACATGCTTACCAAATTCCCGGTAAGAAAAGTTTGAATCCTATCATTATCTTCAATTCGTTGCCGCAAATCGCCAATAAGCTTTGTATCGAAAAACCGGATGGGAAGCTTCATCAGCTTGATAAGAAAATCAGAAATTAGCGAAATACTTATCCTTGTACTGGTATGAAGCATAATCCAGCTTCGGATAAATCCAACCGCGGTTTGACTGACCGTTAATACCAATTGGGCAATTAATACCAGAATTACAAAACTCAGGTTGTTGGTTGTGATACCGACATCTACAATTGCCTGTGTAAGAAAAGGGAATAGTAAACTAAGGATACTTCCGGTAAGAAAGCCAAGCATCAACTGGATGATTAGTTTCCGGTAAGGCTTAACATAGGAAAGCAGGTAACGGAACCCGGTTTTATTGACCTCTTCTCCTTCTTCCGTATAAAATTCGGCTGTAGGTTCGAGTAACAGGGCAATTCCTGCCGGCTTTTCATCCTGAGTTGTAGAAGCCCAGCTTTTCAGAAAATCCTTTTTATTATAAACGACCAACCCATGTGCTGGATCGGAAATATAATATTCAAAATCGTTCTTTTTCTTTTTTATTTTATAAAGAACCACAAAATGATTTTGGTTCCAATGCAAAATAACCGGCAATGGTACCTGCGGCAGTTTATCCCAACTCAGCCGTGCACCCTGGGTACGAAAACCAATTTTTTCTGCCGCATCGCTGATCGTGAGCAAAGAAACACCTTCCCGCGTTTTCCAGGTCAGTTCACGTAATGTTTCCAGGTTATAATGCCGCCCGAAATGTTTGGCCACAATTCGCAAACAAGTGGGGCCACAGTCCATGGCATCGGGTTGCAGATAATGCGGAAATTTGCTCATTCGGTTCTTTTGATTCCGAAAGATAGTAATTTGATTGAATTCATTCCATACTTTGCCGACCCTGTTGTTAACATAGTACGTTTAATATTTTCAGAATTATAAAAGGTTTTACAAAAGAATAAGCAATACCAAAATGGCAGGCAGAAATCCTATCAGAGAAATTGCCCTGGCTTTTGACTGGTATTTCTCATTATCATTCAGCCAGTAAAAAATTCCGATGGGAATTACTGCCGCAAATAAAACGGTTCCGATAAAATTAAAAATTTGATTTTTATCTGTTAGAAAAGTAAAAGAATGAGTTCCATTATCAAAATACCAGATACCAAGAGAAATTACAAAAGAAGCAAGTATCAGAATAATCGGAAAAATACGGCAACAAATTCTATTCTTTTCCATTTTTAAAGCAGTTAAAGTCTTTTAAAGATAAAACGAAATTGAGTTAATTTATATTTTGCATAAATGCGGAAGATATTTAATTCCTTATAATAACTCTTTGTTTATCCGAAGTCCAGGCCGAAAAATAACCCAACGCACCATTTGATAAGTTGGTGTTTGGATTTGCCGGTGCTGCTGATCCGGGATTATTGTAAATCAAATCAATAAGCGTATTATAAAAGTCATAAGATTTTTCATCCAACGAAATCAGTTGTATATCTACAGTATCTTTAGGGTTAATATCAAAGCCCCGCAAGTCGATCGTCACAAACTGTCCATCAAAATAGCGATCGGAAAAGAGTACAAAATCTTCGGCTTTATCTCTAAGATCACCGTTTACAAATACTTTTATCCGGTAATAATTATCTACTTCCGGTGGATCATCAAAATAAACATTAACAACATAACCTTTGTCGAAAAATGAGTATGAATCTTCATTGTAATACCATAATGTATCTATCGGCACTTTAGGTTGCAAAACCGAAGTTCCTTCAATAATCTTATTATTTGAATTAACTGTCAAATGATATTTTGCGCCTGTTCTAACAAAGATGTTTTCAAAAGTATAAATCCCATTTTGTGTTTCCGATAAAAGAAAGCTATCCCGGCCATCCATAGTAATCACAACTTTAGCACCAGAAACCATTTCGCTTTCCGACTGATTAAAATAGCTGGAAGTTTCTGAAATCTTAACTTCTGCCCGGTGCCTCAAAGCATCAACATTTCCCTCGATAACCAAAGCAGGAGCTGCTTCATTCAGATCAACATTTATTACCTTCTCACAACCTGAAAGTAGCAAAACAAGCATCAGAAATATGAAACAGGATTTAGTCATTGGTCAAAATTTGAATTTATAACTTATTGAAGGAATGGCTTTAAACAAGGCAAATTGCACTGCCTCTGTTACTCCCGGGTTATCTTCATTTTCCCGAAACTGAATGAAATACGCATTCTCGCGCGCATACGCATTGTAAACTGAGAAGTTCCAGCTTGACTCAAACTTGTTTGTTTTCTTTAGTTGCCAGGTCAAACCAAGATCTAACCTGTGATAAGGCGGCATCCTATAACTGTTACGCTCGGTATAATAGCCCACCGACATACCTTCAATTTCATACTTTCCACCCGGAAAAGTTACGGCATTTCCTGTATAATAAATCCATGTACCTGAAAGTGTCCATTTTTTGTTTATTTCATAAATACCCACAAGGGCAACATCATGAATTCGGTCATTTCGGGCAGGAAAAGGGTTACCATTATTTATCGCATCAAACTGCCGCATAGTTCGGCTTAAAGTATAACTAATCCAACCATTCAAACGACCAAAATTCCGTTTTAACATGAATTCGGCTCCGTACGCCCAACCACGGCCAAAAACAAGTTCAGATTCTACCGTTGAGTTAAAAACCAGTTCTGCCCCATTTTTATAATCGATCTGATTCTTTAGTCCTTTATAATATATTTCGAACGACGATTCAAACTCATTGTCCTTAAAATTTCTAAAATAGCCCAGCGAAACCTGATCAGAAATCTGCGGTTTAACATTATTACTGCTTGGCAACCACAAGTCGGTTGGTGTTGTAGTGGTTGAATTCGACAGCAAATGTAAAAACTGGTAAATCCGGTTATAAGATGCCTTTACAGAACTTTGGTTGTTTATAATATAATTGGCAGCGAGTCGCGGGCCAAGTCCGCCCTGAGTTTTGAAAAATTTAAAATTGTCAAGGTTGATCGTATTTATCAATCGCCCCTGCTCATCAAACTCATAAAACTCACCTGGACCAACATTACTGAAAAGCGCCAATCTTAACCCGTAGTACAATTTCAACCGCTCGGAAATATTTTGTGCATTGGATAAGTAGGCCGCCCACTCAATTGTTCTTCTTCTGGATATGGATTCAGGGTTTATCCCGGAATTTTCACTGGCAATAATTTCACCAGGAAGTATATTGTGAAAAATTACATTCGCTCCAAATTTTAACGTGTTATGTGTATTAAGGTACCAGGTAAAATCCTGTTTCAGATTAATATCATTAATCTCGGAGCGTATAACAATATCGTAATCTCCCATAATATTTATATCATAAGAATAATGGCTTACGATAAATGATGCATTCGAAAAAATCTTTTCACTGAAATTATGATTCCATCGCAACGTTCCGGTACTGTTACCCCAATCGAAACCAAATCGGTCTGAATAGCCAAAATTATCGCGCCCAAGGTAACCGGAAAGATAAACACGGTTGTTATCATTGATCTTGTAGTTGGCCTTCATGTTCAGATCATAAAAGTAAAGTTTCGTGTCTTTCAGATCTTTGTTTTTTGAAAAGGCAAGAAACATATCTGCGTACGTGCGCCGGCCACTAATAATGAACGATCCTTTATCTTTTACAATAGGACCTTCCACGGCCAGGTTCGACGAAATAAGCCCCACACTCCCGGTTACCTCATATTTTTTCAGGTTACCTTCTTTCATTTTTATGTCGAAAACAGATGAAGCACGACCACCATATTCTGCAGGTATCGAACCTTTCATCAAACTTGCATCGCGAATTGCTTCGGAATTAAAAATGGAAAAGAAACCAAGCAAGTGCGAAGCATTATAAACCGGTGCCTCGTCAAGCAGGATCAGGTTCTGATCAATACCGCCGCCACGAACATAAAATCCGGAGCTTCCTTCTCCAGCTGATTTTACCCCCGGTGTAAGCTGTATTGTTTTTAAAATATCACGCTCGCCAAAAATTACAGGAATACTTTCAATCTGTTTTGGCACCATTTTTACATTCCCCATGTTGAGCGAAGAAATATTCCTATCCGGACGGTCACCGGTAACAACCACTCCGCCAATCTCAACAGGATTTTCAATGAGTTCAATATCAAGTTTTACATTGTTGGATAAAGCCACAGGAACCTGTTGTAAAGTAAAGCCCACAAACTGGAACCTCAGAACATAATTTCCATTCGGCAGCGTTAAAGAATAAAAACCGTAATTGTTCGAAACCACGCCGGTATTAGGAAGTCCTTCCACTACAATTGTTGCGCCAACCAGGTCTTCTCCGGTAGCCGCATCGCTAATATGACCGCTGATGACCAGTTTTTCCTCCTGAGACCAGGCATTAACTGTCAACAATACTGCAAAGAAAAATAGAATTAATTTTTCGAACATGCTTACTGATTTCGAAGTCCCAAAAATAAAAATATTCCGGGGGAATAAACCAATTTTTAAAAGATGCTTTTTGAAACCCTGTTTATGAAGAAAATAAATTGACCTTCCTTAATAAATTTGACTTAGTTTTTTATCCGGATAATTTGCCAGCCATGTGTGAATTTATTTTTAAATATTTTTCACTTTTTGGTTTTGTATATCCTTAATCTGGATTTATTACTCCATCAGTATTTTAAAGAAAACAGGTTACCAAACAGCCTCTGTTTTAAGGAGGAATATGTAATTCTCCGAAGATTTTTGCGATAAAATTCATAATGTTAAGCTCCTTATCTTTAATGATTTAAACTGTTTTTCAGCATATTAAATACATTTCTAAATCCCTCATAAACATACAGTTAATTATAACCAAAGGAATTTGTTGTTTTGTAAAACATTTTATCCTGATTTTCATGCTCTTGATTCTTAATAAATTATTACTATTTTTGGTGGCCTTTCACGGGAATTTTTGTGAAAAAGGGATAAAAAATCAAATCAAAAACGATATAAAATGAAAGTTTACAAGACTGATCAGATCCGGAACATCGCCTTAATAGGGAATGCCGGCAGTGGGAAAACCACCCTTGCAGAAGCCATGCTGTTTGAGGGTGGAGTAATTAATCGCAGAGGTGAAGTAACTGCTAAAAATACGGTTTCCGATTACAACCAGATAGAGCAGGATTATGGCAATTCCGTTTTTGCTTCGTTATTGGCAACCGAATACAACGGAAAGAAAATAAATATTCTCGATGCGCCCGGAATGGACGACCTGTGTGGAAGCGTTGTTTCATCACTGTACGTTTCCGAAATGGGGTTGTTAACTATAAATGCATCAAATGGTGTTGAAGCCGGAACAGAGAGCGCTTACCGCCATGCAGATGCGGCAAAAACTCCTCTGGTACTTGTTTTTAACCAGCTTGATCATGAAAACTCCAACTTCGACTCTGCCCTCGATCAGTGTAAAAACTCATTTGGTAACAAAGTAACTGTTATCCAGTATCCGGTTGATGCAGGTCCCGGTTTTTCTTCGGTCGTCGATGTATTGAAAATGAAAATGTTCAAATACGGTCCTGACGGTGGAAAACCTGAAATTGTTGACATTCCGGCATCTGAAAAGGACAAAGCCGAAGAATTGCATAACGAACTGGTTGAAATGGCAGCAGAAAACGAGGAATCGTTAATGGAACTGTATTTCGATAAAGGCTCACTCACCGAAGATGAAATGCGGAAAGGTATCAAACTGGGACTTATCGACCGTAGCCTTTACCCGGTTTTCTGCACAGGAGCCAAGAAAAATATTGGTGTAGGCCGTTTGCTGGAATTTATTGCAAATATTGCACCTGCACCTAATGAAAAGGCAATGATTCCGGTGATAAATGGGAATGAGCCTAAAATGAAAGAATCGGATAAACCAAGTCTTTTTGTATTTAAAACCGCTGTTGAATCACATGTTGGTGAAATTACATTCTTTAAAGTAATGTCAGGGAAAATTACCGAAGGAATGGATCTAGTAAACTCTACCAACGGGGCCAAGGAACGCCTTTCACAAGTGTTTACATCGGCAGGTAAAAACCGTGAAAAAGTTGATGAACTTGTTGCAGGTGACCTGGGTTGTACTGTAAAACTAAAAGAAACAAAATATAACCAAACACTCTCTACCAAAGAAGACGACACCAAATTTCAGCCAATCTCTTTCCCGAAACCCAGACTTACTATTGCTGTAAAAGCAGAGAACGATTCTGATGACGAAAAAGTTGGCGAAGTATTGAATAAAATCAAATTTGAAGACCCAACATTTATTATTGAATATTCAAAGGAACTAAAACAGTTATTGGTTCATTCACAGGGCGAATATCATATGAACATACTAAAATGGTATTTTGATCATGTGCATAAAATCGAAGTTAATTTCTTAACGCCAAAAATTCCTTACCGTGAAACCATTACCAAAGCAGCACAGGCCGATTATCGTCATAAAAAACAATCAGGTGGTGCCGGTCAGTTTGGTGAAGTACATATGATTATTGAACCATATGAAGAAGGTGCCAAGCCTAAAACGATGTTCAAATTTGGCGACAAAGAACAAAAACTTTCTGTTCGTGATGTGCAGGAACATCCACTTTCATGGGGCGGAAAACTGATTTACTGCAACTGTATTGTTGGTGGTTCAATCGATGCACGTTTTATGCCGGCTATACTTGAAAGGGATCATGGAAAAAATGGAAGAAGGTCCGCTTACCGGTTCGTATGCACGCGATATTATTGTTTATGTTTACGACGGTAAGATGCACCCGGTTGATTCCAACGAAATTTCGTTTAAACTGGCCGGAAGAAACGCATTCAGCCAAGCATTTAAAAATGCTGGTGCTAAAATTCTTGAACCGATTTATAACCTGAACGTTTGGGTTCCTTCTGATCGTATGGGTGATGTAATGAGCGACTTGCAGGGACGCCGTGCCATGATCATGGGGATGGGATCGGAAAAAGGACTTGAAAAAATTACTGCAAAAGTTCCGTTGAAAGAGATGAATAAATATACCACTTCACTAAGTTCAATTACTGCAGGTCGTGGCGTATTCTCGATGGATTTCGACGGTTATGAAAAAGTACCTTCAGATGTACAGGATGAGCTGCTGAAAGCTTACGCTGAAGAGCAGGAAGAAGAATAGAAATTTTCTAATCCATTTTACTATAAACTAAACGGAAGCCCTGGCGCGAAAGTGACGGGGTTTTCTTTTGGGTAAAAATCAACGCTATTTTTTCAGGCAATTGTTACTTTTAATCGGTAATCAATACCCATATAAAAAATTTAACGTTGAGCCAATGAAACAATTGATTACAGTAGCAGTGTTTTCAAACACTTTCGATATTAAATACAGCTTATTTAAAGATATGCTCGATCAGGCTAAAATTCCATATTTAGTTGTGAATGAAAATGCCCGGTCGCTAAAACAGTTCCCAATGGGCCCCTCGAATATTTCTATTGAAATAAAAGTTTATGAAGAATATCTGGAAGAAGCGGTAAAAATCATCCAATCAATCCAATAGAATTTTTAATTTTTATCACCGTAAACATGTAACTTTATTATCTGTTATTTAGGGTGATTCAAATTTATCTTCAACAATTGTATTTAAAATAATCAAAAAATGGTACAAACAATTCTGGGATCGGGAGGAGCTATTGGAATTCCGTTGGCTCGCGAACTTAAAAATTATACCGATGAAATTCGACTGGTAAGCAGGAATCCTAAAAAAATGAACGACACGGATGAACTTTTTCCTCTCGATTTTTATGATTTAACGCAAATTGAAAAAGCGATCGCGGGAAGCAAAGTAGTTTATGTTACCGTTGGTTTTGAATACCTGTTGAAAGTATGGCAAAAAATATGGCCACCGTTTATAAAAGAAGTAATTGAAGCTTGTAAAAAACATCAGTCAAAGCTCGTTTTCTTCGATAATATTTATGCGTATGATAAAACGGCTATACCTTTTATGACAGAAGAGGCACCTTTAAATCCGCCAAGCAAAAAAGGGAAAATCCGGCTTCAACTTCATGAAATGATCATGAATGAAGTGGAAAAAGAGAATCTGATTGCACAAATCGTCCGAGCTGCTGATTTTTATGGCCCTGACAACAAAGGAAGTGTACTGTCAATTATGGCAGCAGAAAACCTGATAAAAGGGAAAAAGGCACAAAGTTTTGGAAATATTGATACAATTCACACTTATACATACACACCTGATGCTGCAAAAGCCACTGCAATACTTGGAAACGCTGAAGATACCTGGAACCAGGTTTGGCACGTGCCCACCACCAAAGAAAAACTTACAGTAAGAAAATGGATCGAACTAATAGCCAAAGAACTGGATGTTGAACCTCGTATTCAGCCCGTCCCTGATTGGATGGTCCGTTTAATCGGAATTTTTATCCCTGTAATGCGCGAATTCCCGGAAATGATGTACCAAAATGATCGGGATTATATTTTCGACAGCAGTAAATTTGAAAAAAAATTTGGAATAACAGCCACTCCGCCGGAAGTTGGAGTGAAGGTTATGATAGAAGAGCTGAAGCAACGAACTACTTCAAAGAAATAAAATCAGAAAGTTATCGTTTGAATCTATGTAATTAAATCGTGTTATTTAATATTATTCTTTCCAGGTAACGCATTAAAGTTGTTATTTTTAGTGTTCTTAATTAAAGTTTTAAACGATTGAAACAAGTCTCTGATATTTGGGACGAGTTACGCGTCTCTTGTCAAAGCAGGCATATTATTACGATAAAGAATGAATAATTTTAACAAGATGAAAATCTGTCTTTTGGTCTTCTTTCTGGCACTAATTTCCTGTAAAAAAGACGATACAACTGAGAATCCCATTGAGCCGGAAAACGCATTTTCGATTAGTGCAGTCGATTTATCTTCATTACCCGAAATTGACTCTACAGGAACCATTTTCTATAATCAGGAAGGTAGCCCGGAGGATGTTCTTACTACAATGGAAAACAGCGGAGTAAACACCATCCGTTTGCGTATCTGGAATTACCCGGCAACTAAACATTCAGGTTTTGATGAAGTTAAACAGTTTTCTGATCGTATAAAGTCGATGGGATTAAAAGTGTGGCTTACCGTGCATTATTCTGATACATGGGCTGATCCGGGTCACCAGGAGCCTCCAATTACCTGGCAGGGATTGTCTTTAAATGCAGTTAGCGACAGTGTTTATGCTTACACAAAAAAGGTTGCTGAAGAAATACAACCTGATATTATTGAAATTGGGAACGAAATCAACTCCGGGTTTCTTTTCCCGTTTGGAAACATCAACACAGCTCCGGCTGCTTTTCTCGAATTACTTGATAAAGGTGTTACTGCCGCTCGTTACAATTCGCCAGATTCAAAGATTATGATTCATTTTGCCGGAATTGATGGCGCTGATTGGTTTTTCGACAAAATCAAAAATATTGACTACGATATCATTGGCCTTTCCTATTATCCATACTGGCACGGGAAAAATCTTTCAATATTGCAATCTACAATGGAAAACCTGAGTATTGCCTATAATAAAGAAGTTGCTATTGCTGAAATGGCTTACCCTTTTACACTGGACTGGAATGACAATACCAATAATATTGTCGGACTTGAATCACAACTTGTTCTCCCGCAGTATCCGGCTACTCCGCAAGGACAGCAGGATTTTATTGCGCGACTAAAAGAAATTGTACAAGCAGTTGACAAAGGTATCGGGTTTTGTTACTGGGGAGGCGAAATGGTTGCCTTTAAAGGTTCAGACGCAACAGATGGTTCTCCCTGGGAAAACCAGGCGCTGTATGATTTTGGAAACAAGGCACTTCCTGTTTTGAATGATTTTGAAATACCACAATAAATATCTTTCCAAAAAATCTAATCTAAACTTATATTCTCGGTTTTAAAAAAATGAAGTAACCAAAGCACTACCTCTTATAATCGGTTTGTAACATTCTAACTGATCTTCATACATATAAAAGAGAATTATTGTAAATTGAGAAAAACCAAAAACTACCTGACATGAGTATAAGTTATTCACGCCCGCTTTCCAATGGTTGGACCCGAATGAAAAAAGCATTATTTCAACCCTTCGATCTTTCCAAATGGTTTCGCGTAGGTTTTACGGCGTGGCTCGCCGGACTAACCGATTGTCACGGTGGAAGCAGTGGAAATAATAATGGTTACAGTCAGGGAATCCACGATCCCTGGAATGATTTTTTCAGTTTTCCACAAACTGCGTGGAACTGGCTGATGGACCATCCTGTAGCATTTAACCTGATAATCGTCGGGATAATTTTACTTTTTGTAATAATTGCCGTTGTGGCATGGGTAAGTTCCCGTGGAAAATTTATGTTTTTGCATAACGTCATCTACGACAAATCTGAAATTAGTGAACCATGGCACGAATACAAAAAAGAAGGAAATTCCCTGTTTCTCTGGCAATTTATTTTCGGCTTGTTTGCTGTTGCAGTTTTTATTCTATTTCTTATTTACTGCTTTGTTACCGCTAAAAATCTGTATTATGCCGACTTGCCCAATGTTGCCATTTTCTGGGCCGTTGCAATGATGGTGTTAATGTTTATCGGGTATCTCATAATATTTGGCTACATCTCATTATTCCTAAAAGATTTTGTAGTTCCTATAATGTACAAACACCGTGTCGGCGTAATTAGAGGTTGGGGAGAATTTTTAAAACTCTTTTTCCCTCACTTTTTCCCTTTTATTGGTTATGGCCTCTTTATTTTTGTTTTGGGAATTGCCGTTGCAATTGGTGTTATTATCCTAGCTCTGTTTACCTGTTGCATTGGACTTTTACTGATAGCAATTCCATATATCGGAGCTGTAATACTTTTACCTGTAAGTTATACTTTCCGTGCGTTCAGCATTGAGTTTCTGGCACAGTTTGGCGATCGTTATAATGTTTTGCCCACTGTTGCAGATGATGATGTAATAGAGGTTTAAAATTTAAAATAGAGTTCTGATTTACATTACTTATGATGATATTTGGATTTGAGCTGTTTTATAACTTTTGGTTACGCCTATAAGGAAGGATTTACAGTTCCCAATAGAAATGCATTTGTAAAACTGTTATTTCAATTGAATAAATAATATTTTTACCTGCAATTTAAATTTCAGGGAATCTGTGACACAACTCAGCGATAAATGGATAAAAGCATCGATACTTGGTACTATCTGGGCTTCGTCTGAAATTGTTCTGGGCAGCTTCCTCCACAATCTTCGAATTCCTTTTAGCGGGAATATTTTAACAGCTATCGGGCTAATTATCCTCATTTCCGCCAACTATAAATGGAAAGAAAAAGGGCTTTTCTGGAGGGCCGGAGTTATTTGTGCCTTAATGAAGACTATGTCACCCAGTGCGGTTATTTTCGGTCCAATGATCGCGATTACAAGTGAAGCTTTTCTGCTGGAGTTTTCTGTACGTATTCTGGGAAGGACAATTCCCGCATTCATACTCGGTTCGGTTTTAGCAATGTCGTGGAACCTGGTACAGAGAATTTTTAATTACATTATTTTCTACGGCTACAATATTGTTGAAGTATATACCAACCTGATGCAATATGCCGAAAAACAACTACAACTGAAATTCGATGCTGTTTGGGCACCTCTGTTTTTGTTGCTTATTGCATACGCATTGTTTGGTGCATTTGCCGCATTAGTTGGAATAAGAACCGGAAGAAAACTGATGAATTCAAAGGAAACTCAAAATTTAAACTTTAGCAATAATCGAGATAATACAAACCGAAAGAAAAAAGAATTTCCCTATTCGTTATTCTGGCTTATAATGAATATAGTTTTAATGTTTGGAACTTTAATACTTATCGGCAGGATACCGTTTGGGATCTGGGTCATTATTGTTGTCATTATCGCGATTGCATGGGCGTTTCGTTACAAACGAGCTTTACGGCAGTTAGTAAGACCAAAACTCTGGATATTTTTTATTCTGATCACCATGATCGCTGCTTTTGTTTTCTCTCAATTACAGGCGGAAACTACATCGGTGATGAATGCCATGTTAATTGGTGTAGAAATGAATTTGCGCGCCATTATTCTGATCATGGGTTTTTCGGTGCTTGGAACAGAATTATACCATCCAAAAATCAGGTACTTTTTCAGCAACAGCTATTTCCGGCAACTTTTACTGGCTCTTGAACTTTCGCTCGACAGTTTGCCAGAAATGATTGCCAATACACCCGATGTAAGAACCCTCTTAAAAAATCCGGTAAAAGTGATTCATCATATGATGATATATGCTGAACTTCGCCTGGATGAAGTAAAATCTTTTGGGCAAAAGCCAAAATCCATTTTTGTAACCGGTGAAGTAGAATCAGGAAAAACCAGATTGATAAAAGAAGTCGTTTCAGAACTCAGAAAAGAAAATTTCAGCATTTCGGGTTTTTATTCTGAAAGAATCATGAAAAACGGTCAAACAACAGGGTACGATGTGGTTAATATTTTATCAGGAGAAAAGGTTAAATTTCTTCGCACAGAAGGTAATTCAACACAATCAAAAATTGGCAAATATTACATTTACCCTAAAGCACTTACTTTGTTTGAAAAAGCATCAAGGAATAATTCAGATGAAATATTTTTGCTCGATGAAGTTGGCCGACTCGAACTTCAGGAAAAAGGATGGTACAACGTACTTCAGCATATGGCAAACGAATCAAAAAAACATTTGCTGTTAGTGGTTCGTGAAGAAGTTATCGATGAAGTTGCTAAAAAATTTGGGTTAAAACCTGTCGCTGTTTTTCGCGTTGAAAACTACCCCAATGAAGAACTCCGCAGAGAGTTAATTCATGCGTTAAAAACTTTGTGAATTTGGGCTAGCCTTTATCCCTGAAAAGATGGAAAAATCCGTGCGCTCGTCGTTTCTTCCCATCACGTCCAACACCATCAACGCTGTAATAATATACCCCGGGGCTGGCCATTTTTCCTCCCATCAAGCGTCCATCCCAGACAGTTTCAACCCAGGTCCCTTCAAATCCCTGTACATCGCCACTTTTCCAGAAATGAATTCTTTGCCCCCAGCGATTAAAAATACTGATCTTAATACTTTTCATCGACCAGAACTTAACCACAAACAAATCGTTGGTTCCGTCTCCATTTGGTGTAAAAACATTAGGAACAGCCACAAAAGAAGTATCCACAACAATGTAATCTCCAAGGTAGGTAGTATCTACACAAACAGTAGTATCGTTGGTAATCTTCTTTGAAACCAGTTTCACCATGTAACTACCAGAGTTCTGATACACATAAACCGGATTCTGATCGTAAGCAATCAACATTATACTGTCATCAGGATTGGTACTCCCTCCGAGATTTTCTTTCAAATGATCTAAACTATAAAAGAAAAACCATTCGTACTGGTTTGGGTCACCGTTTTCCGACTGGTTTGAAAATGTTACTTCCAGCGGACCTTCCCCGCTCATAGGGTCAGCAGTAAATTTCGCCTTGGTAACGATTGATTCATAGGTTACTGTTGCTGTCTTTTCACAGGAATACTGATCAAAAACCCTAAAAGTATAATCTGTATTTTGGGTTGGCGGATCTAAAATCTGCGTGGTTTGAAAAGATGAAATTACTTCATTTCCATGTTTCCACTGTGTTTGTACATTTTTTGAGACCTGTAACTCAGAATTATCTGCAAGATCGTAATATTTTAGTTCGGCAGTTGAATAGGCTCCTTCCATTTTAAACCACTCACAATTCGATTCAGTGACAGAACCTTCCACAGTAAACCAGTTGTTAAAAACCCAGGCACGGTAAACTTCGGAAGTTGCACCTTGTATTATCGTTACACGGTAACATCCATCTGATAACCCACTTATTTCTGATGAAACTCTGTCGACTGACTCGGAAAAATAAAACTCAAATGCAGCTGCCAGTGGATTATACTTTTCCCAAAGAAAAGTCTTGGTACCTGTTAAAGCAGTTGTAGCCTGGAGACGACCAATAGCATCCGATTCATTATCAGCACAAAAAACATAAATACTATCGGTTCCTGCAAACCCTGTATATTCTGTTTTATCCGAACCTGAAGCTCCCGGAGCAGAAATTTGTGCTGTAAGCAGCATTGGATTCAAAAAAACAAGTGTAACAACAGTGATTATTACTAATCCAAACTTATTCATAAGTTCAATCATTTGAGCTACAATAATAACGTATAATTTTTATTTAATTGTCCGGTTTCCCACAAAAATCCGCTTTAAATAATAATTTTGAACCAACTTCAAATTTGTTAATAAAAGTACCTTCTAATTCCTGTAAAAACAGTGAACAACTTTTACTTTTGTTCCTTTTAATGAAAAAACAAACCACTGTGCTCGATTATCTAAAAGATCTTAATAAGAATCAGTACGAAGCAGTAATCCGAACAGAAGGTCCGGCATTGGTTATTGCGGGTGCAGGATCTGGGAAAACCCGGGTTTTAACTTATCGTATTGCACATTTACTAAAACAGGGAGCGCGGCCTTCGAGCATTCTGGCGCTTACTTTTACCAACAAAGCTGCCCGTGAAATGAAGGAACGTATAGCCGCAGTGGTTGGTGAAAACATGGCAAGGTATTTATGGATGGGGACATTTCACAGCATTTTTGCCCGCATGCTACGCACCGAACATGAAACAATTGGATACCCGTCCAACTACACAATTTATGACAGTGCCGACAGTAAGAGTCTTATTAAGACCATTATAAAAAACATGCAACTTGATGACAAAATGTACAAGCCTGGTGTAGTTGCAAGCCGGATATCAATGGCAAAAAACAATTTAATTATTCCTGTAGCGTATGCTAACACAAATGAGATCAGGCTGGTGGATAAAAATATGAGAATGCCCTCCATTGCTGATATTTACAAAGAATACACCAAGCGTTGTTTTCTTTCCGCTGCTATGGATTTCGACGATCTGCTGTTAAAGACCAACCTGCTTTTTCGTGACAATCCTGAAATTCTTACTAAATACCAGGAACGATTTGACTATGTTTTAGTTGACGAATACCAGGATACGAATTTTGCTCAATATCAGATTGTAAAACGATTATCATCGAAAAATAACAATCTCTGTGTAGTTGGCGACGATGCACAAAGTATTTATTCCTTTCGAGGGGCACGTATCGAAAACATCCTCAATTTTAAAAACGACTACCCGGAACATAAAATATTCAAGCTGGAGCAAAATTATCGTTCCACAAAAACGATTGTAAATGCCGCCAACAGCATTATTGCCAACAATAAACGTCAAATTCCAAAAACCGTTTTCTCCGAAAAAAAAGAGGGAAATGCAATAAAAATCCTCGCTGCTTTAACGGACAACGAGGAAGGTTTTATGGTGGTTCAGGAAATTGCGGAAACACAACTGCGCAACCATTACCGGAATTCCGATTATGCCATCCTGTACCGGACAAATGCCCAATCAAGGATTTTTGAAGAAGCGCTTCGGAAACGAAATATTCCTTACAAAATTTATGGCGGGTTAAGTTTTTATCAGCGAAAAGAAATTAAAGACCTGCTGGCTTATTATAGAATGACAATTAACCCTGCGGATAATGAGGCACTTAAACGAATCATTAATTATCCGGCTCGTGGAATTGGAGCTACTACCCTGTTAAAACTTGAAGATGCTGCCATCGCAGGCGAAACCTCAATATGGAACATTATTCTGCAACTTGAAGAATTAAATCCGGCAAAACTGAACAAAGGAACCGTTACCAAAGTAATGAATTTTGCCCGACTGATACAAAAATTCCGGGAATTTGATAAGGAGAATCAGGCATTTGACACGGCAAAGATGATCGCCGAAAAAACCGGCATTCTTTTAGAATTGTACAACGATAAATCACCGGAAGGAATCAGCAGGCATGAAAATATTCAGGAATTATTAAATGGTATCCAGGAATTTAGTATGAATGCACGCGAAGAAGGCCAACCCGACAAACTGGAAAATTATTTGGAAGATGTGGCTCTTTTAACCGATCAGGATACGGAAAAAGAAGAAGACCGGGATAAAGTGACGTTAATGACTATTCATTCAGCTAAAGGGTTGGAATTTAAAAATGTTTTTGTTGTTGGATTGGAGGAAAACCTTTTCCCTTCGCAACGACCCGGTGAAAAAAACAACGACGATGCACTGGAAGAAGAACGACGCCTGTTTTATGTGGCATTAACGCGAGCAGAAGAAAATGCCTGGTTTTCCTATGCCAATCAACGTTATCGTTGGGGAAGCCTGGATTTCTGCACACCCAGCCGTTTTCTGGAAGAAATTGATGAAAAATTTATTGAAAATAACTCACTTCAAAACTTTCAACAAACTCGTGGAACACGTTCGACAGCAGCCGGAACCGAAACGGCAGGTTTTTAGTCGTCGTGACTCTTTTGACCAATACATTTCAGGGAATCCTCAAAACCGAATGGGAAGAAAGCTGGTAGAATTAAACAATTCGCTGGAAAAACAGGCTGAATTTACAGGTGATGACCCGACCAAAATACAAACCGGCATGACTGTGGAACACCAGCGGTTTGGGGAAGGGAAAGTATTAAAAATAGAGGGTGTAATGCCAAATATCAAAGCCACTATTTTTTTTCAGAATTACGGTCAAAAACAGCTTTTGTTAAAATTTGCAAAACTGAGAATCAAAGTTTAAGCCTCAGCAAAAATTGTGAATTAACAAGAAATCGTTAGATTTGCACCAACTTCAATGATTAACCTCCGGAGAACTGAAAGCAAATAAGTTATAACTGGAAAAATAGAAATGGATTATAATACAAACAGAAAAAAACTTCCGCTTCCTGAATACGGAAGAAATATTCAGAACATGGTAGATTTCCTCTTCACCATTGAAGATAAGGAAAAAAGAAATAAATCGGCTCAAACCGTTATCGATGTAATGGGAAACCTGTATCCCTATTTACGCGACGTTGCAGAGTTCAAACACAAGTTGTGGGATCATCTGGCAATTATGTCCGATTTCAAATTAGACATTGATTATCCGTATGATCCGCCCACACCGGATAAAATGCACGAAAGGCCAAACAAGGTTCCGTACAACCAAAACCATATTAAATACAAGCATTACGGTTATACCATGGAACTGCTGATAAAAAAAGCTGTTGAAATGGAGGGAGAAGAAAAGGAAATCATTATTGAGCAGTTGGCCAACCAAATGAAAAAACTTTATTTGGTATGGAATAAAGATGCAGTTGAAGATGAAAAGATATTTCTGGATTTGGAAGAACTCTCGAAAGGGAATGTCGAAATAAGTAAAGATCTTCAGCTTGCAGAAACAAAAGCAATTCTGGGAAAACCCAAAAAGAAGAAATCAAAAAGGAAATAATTTTCTTATCCGTTTCAAATGGCAACGTTCGCAATTGAAGGTGGTTACCGTTTAAAAGGAAACATTGAACCGCAGGGGGCAAAAAACGAAGCTCTCCAGGTGATTTGTGCCTCATTACTGACAGCAGAAAATGTGGTAATTGAAAATGTACCAGAAATCAGTGATGTATTAAAACTGATTGAAATTCTCGGTGATATCGGTGTAAAAACTGAACGGGTTAAAAAAGGCGTTTTTCGGTTTAATGCTGCTAATGTTAATATCGATTTTCTGAAAAGCACGGAATATGCAAAAAAAGCATCCAGCCTGCGAGGTTCAATCATGATCATTGGTCCGCTGCTGGCCAGATTTGGCAAGGGTTTTATTCCGCAGCCCGGTGGCGATAAAATTGGTCGTCGTCGTGTTGATACACATTTTATCGGGTTACAAAAATTAGGTGCAGCTTTTGATTTTGACGCTGAAAAACACTGGTATTATGTCTCCGCCAAAAGGCTGAAAGGCGCTTATATGCTACTTGACGAAGCTTCGGTGACAGGAACTGCCAATATTTTGATGGCTGCCGTTTTGGCCGAAGGAACTACTACTATTTATAACGCCGCTTGTGAACCTTACTTACAACAATTAAGCAAGATGTTGGTGTCGATGGGAGCCAGAATCTCAGGAATCGGCTCCAATCTTTTAACCGTTGAAGGTGTCGCTTCTCTAAATGGTTGTCATCACCGCATTTTTCCCGATATGATTGAAGTGGGAAGTTTTATCGGACTGGCAGCTATGACGGCTTCCGAAATTACAATTAAAAATGTTGGGATGGAAAACCTGGGAATTATTCCTGATTCGTTCCGACAGTTGGGGATCAAAGTTGAACAGGTTAACGACGATCTGATGGTAAAAGACACGGAACATTATCAGATCGAATCATATATTGACGGAAGTATAATGACTATTTCGGATGCACCGTGGCCCGGACTAACACCTGACCTTTTAAGTGTTTTACTGGTGGTAGCTACCCAGGCCAAAGGAAGTGTCCTCATTCATCAGAAGATGTTTGAAAGCCGGTTGTTTTTTGTAGATAAACTCATTGACATGGGAGCACAGATCATTTTGTGTGATCCGCATCGCGCAACTGTTATCGGTTTAAATCGTGAACATTGCCTGCGTGCCACAAAAATGACATCGCCGGATATACGTGCCGGAATTGCATTACTGATTGCGGCCATGTCGGCTAAAGGTACAAGTACAATTGAGAATATTGAACAAATCGACCGTGGGTATGAAAATATCGAAGGACGATTAAACCAATTAGGTGCAAAAATTGTCCGAATTTAGCAGATTAAGATGAACGGTCTGGTTTTTGTAAACTTTCCAACAATAAAAGTGTTATTTTATAAATTATATCTATAAGGAAATTATTGTTATGAAAAAATTATTTTTCGTTTTTACACTAGTTGTTGCATTTTCAGTAGCAACATTTGCCCAGCAAAAAATTGGGACAAGCATTGGAGATAAAGCACCTGAATTAATTGGAAAATCACCAACAGGCAAAACTCTAAAACTTTCCGATACAAAAGGAAAACTTGTTTTACTCGATTTCTGGGCAGGATGGTGTCCGCCATGTCGCAGAGAAAATCCGAATGTGGTTAAAGCGTATAATGAATACAAGGACAAAAAATTTACGAATGGTAAATCATTTACTATTTTCAGTGTTTCGCTAGACAGAACGGCTGATATGTGGAAGAAAGCGATTGCAGACGACAAGCTTTCATGGTCAAATCATATAAGCGATTTACAGTACTGGAACTCGAAATTTGCTGCTATTTATGGCGTACGCAGTATTCCGGCTAATTTTTTGATTGATGAGAACGGAATTATTGTTGCAAGAGACTTGCGTGGGCCAATGCTGGAAGCAGCCTTAAAGAAATATCTGAAATAAAATTTTTTCAGCTAAGTCCGAAAAAAATCTAAACTTCTCAAATTGACATTCATACAATTAAAATGGGTGTCAATTTGTCTTTTATATTTACATGGCAAACAATTTGATATGAATAGCCACACGCTAAGCCGTGAAATAATTGTGTGTTAAAAACTCGAATTATAGTTGGTAAAATAATATGGAAAAAGAAGACTTAAAGAAAAATACGGAAGTTAATCCTGAGGATGAAAAAGAAGTGAACCAGGAGGAACATGCCGAACATCATAAGGATGAAAAATCGGGCAAAAAGAAGAAATTCAAAAAAGATAAAAAAGATGAACTTCTGGAAAGTTTGAATGCAAAGCTTACAGAACTGACAGACAAACATTTGAGGTTGCAAGCTGAGTTTGACAATTTCAGGAAACGCACGATAAAGGAAAAGACGGACCTGATAAAATCGGGAGGAGAATCGGTACTGGTTAATATTTTACCTGTTATCGACGATTTTGAACGTGCGCTGGAATCAATGAAAGAGGTTTCGGAAGAAGATATTGGGAAACAGGGAACTTTGCTGATCTACAACAAGTTCAAAGAATTCCTGAAACAAAATAATGTAAAAGAGATCGAAGCAATGAACCAGGATTTTGATGTTGACCTTCATGAGGCTATCACTAAAATTCCTGCGCCCGATGAAAAGCTAAAAGGAAAAGTGGTAGATGTAATACAAAAAGGCTACCTGTTAAACGACAAAGTAATCCGGTTTGCTAAAGTGGTAATCGGAGAATAACTTTTTTGAAACGCTGAAAATGGCAAAAAGAGATTATTACGAAGTGTTGGAGGTGAGCAAAAATGCCACCGCTGAAGAAATAAAAAAAGCATACCGAAAAAAGGCATTGCAGTTTCATCCGGACAAAAATCCTAATGATAAAGAAGCAGAGGAGAAGTTCAAAGAAGCAGCTGAAGCATATGAGGTGTTAAGCAATCCGGAAAAGAAGCAACGATATGACCAGTATGGCCACGCCGGAATGGGCGGTTCAGCCACTGGTTTCGGGGGTGGTTTTTCTGATATTGAAGATATTTTTTCAGCTTTCGGAGACATTTTTGGCGGACATTTTGGCGGTTTCGGCGGTTTTGGAAGCTCACGTTCCTCCCGTTCGGGGAGAAGAGTTAGTCGTGGCTCAGACCTAAGGGTAAAAGTTAGACTAAATCTTGAAGAGATAATTCATGGTACCGAGAAAAAAATAAAGGTAAAAAAATATGTTGCCTGTACCCATTGCAACGGAACAGGCGAAAAAGACGGCTCAGCACATTCTACTTGTGGAACATGTCGGGGAACAGGACAAGTAACCCGGATTACCAACACATTACTGGGGCAAATGCAAACGTCAACCATTTGTCCTACCTGCCAGGGTGAAGGAAGAATCATCACCGATAAATGTTCTCACTGTGCCGGAGAAGGTGTTATTCGTGACGAAGAAGTGATCAGCCTGAAGATACCTGCCGGTGTTGGAGAAGGAATGCAACTAAATGTTTCCGGGCGGGGAAATGCAGGCCGAAGAGGCGGAATTAATGGTGATCTGCTGGTGGTTATTACAGAAGAAAAACATCCTGATTTGGTTCGCAATGGGAATAACCTGATTTACAATCTTTTTCTTTCATTCCCTGAAATTACTTTAGGGACCACATCTGAAATTCCAACTGCTGAAGGGAAAGTAAAAGTTAAAATCGATTCTGGTACACAACCGGAGAAAATACTGCGGTTAAGAGGAAAAGGTATCCCTGATGTAAACGGTTATGGAAGAGGTGATCTTCTTGTCCGTGTACATGTTTGGATCCCAAAAAAGTTAAGCCACGAAGAAAAAAGAATCCTGGAAAAACTGCAGAATTCAGCAGGATTTCAGGAAGGCCCTTCAGCTTCTGAAAAAACTTTTTTTGAGAAAATGAGAGATATATTTGAATAATTCTCTCTTATTATTTTTGGCTTGCAGTCGTTAGTTTTTATTAATTTAGGACGTTTAAAAATTAAATCTGCTAACCATGATAAAGGACATTGATAAAAATCAAGGTGATTGTTCTTTATTGTTCTTGCACAAAACTCATACTTCGCTAATTTTGCAAATGACAAACAGCTACCGTGATCGATTTTAATCAACAATATCAATTTCTTGAAAAGGATCTTCAAGATGAAATTTTAAAGACAGGTACACTAAAAACTTACCTGCCCGGTGAAATTCTTATCCGTGAAGGCCAGTTTATTTCGAGCTTTCCAATTGTTCTCGACGGACTGATAAGAGTTACCCGGAATAATGATGACGGGAATGAGCTTTTGCTTTATTATTTGAAAAAAAATGAAGTATGTGCCATGTCGCTCACTTGTTGCATGGCCAACCTGAAAAGCACAGTAAAAGCTATCGCTGAGGAAGAAACCGAAGTTATGTTGTTACCGGTTGCTATGCTCGATAACTGGATTTGTCAGTATCCTTCGTGGAAGCAGTTTGTAATGGAAACTTTCCAGGTAAGGTTTCGGGAACTAATTGAAACGGTAGATTCTATTGCATTTTTGAAACTGGATGAACGGCTGGTAAACTATTTTGACTACCGACGGAAAAAATCGGGATCAACTACTTTTAAAGGGACACATCAGGACCTGGCTTTACAGTTAAATTCATCTCGCGAAGTCATTTCAAGGTTGCTTAAAAAACTAGAAAAACAGGGAAAAATAAAGTTGTCGAGAAATTTTATCGATTTTTCCAATCTTTTGTGACTTTGATTACAGTTAATCTTTCTAACTCTTCATTTCTTTGCAGCAGACAATTAAAGGTAAATAGTTGCAAAACTATTACTTCATAATTTTTTGGGTTATAAAATCGGTTAGTAGTTGAAGGTTGTTAGGCCAGATTCAGTGGAATCTGGCTTTTTCTTTTTTTGTTATCGTCTCTTCAACAATCCATGATTAAATTTTTCTCCGAAATTAGCTGTTTTACCTGAATGCATGTTTATGCTCATTTAATCTTTCTGATGATCTATTTGATTCGAGTTCGGTATTTTCTACTGGGCGATAATTACCTGTTATTGACAGCCATGAAGTTGAAATCAGGTCATTGCTCATTGTAATTTTATTGTAGTTAATCGATACCCCGGACTGATGACAAAATTTATTGGTCCTGTATCAAAATAGTCACTTAAATTAAAATACAATGAAAACAAAAGCATTAAACATCTTTCAAAAAAGCGGAGCAACCATATTGATAATGGTTTCCGCGTTCATTTTATGTAGTTGTGAAAAAAATGAATTACCATCCCCTATCCCATCTGTTCATTATACGCTTATACCTGAAGGCATTACACTTAGCATTCCTGAATTTAGCTTACAAATAAGTGTACCAGAAGGTGCAGTGAATAATAAAGTCCACTCTGGAAATTAAAAGCTGGATACTTGATACTGAAAATGAAGATAACTTAAATAACAAAGTTTTAGTTATATCACCTGAAAAACTGCAATTTCACAAATCAGCCTTACTTAAGATTGGATATGATCAGCAAACTTTAAATGACAATGATCTAAAGATTTACTGGTTGCCCGATTTTAGTGCCAATGATCCAACAAATCCCCAAAATTATATCATCAAAGAAGAATTAAAAAATTGCTCCATTAATACATTGCAATGTTGTGTTAGCGGAACAACAAGCCATCTGGGTGCTTTTATGATCGCTTCAAAAAACTAACAGCTATTCGGTAATGACCGGGTAGATTTTTCGCATAGACAAGGGTCCCAGTCTATTTCTGGACCCTTTCTTTTTTAAATTTTATTAACAATTCACATTTCCAAATCAGAATCGGTCTGTATGTTGCATAAATTGACCGATTTTCCCTGTTAATTGCCAAAAACATCTTATTCTTTACCTTCCTTTTCATATATTATATCTAATTATAAATCTCATTAATGGCAATGTCCACATTTTAATATATTAATTGTTATTGCTCTCTGAATTGCGTAATTTTATTAAAACGCATTAAAATGTTTAACACCTATTACATAACAGGTAGGTTTCTTTTAAAATACTTTTTTAAAACCATTCAAAAATTTAAAAAGTATTATTCTGTTATTGCTATTCTGTCATCTTTTTCGATGATTCAATGCTTTGCAGTTTCTTCACCGGATACTGCGTCAATTGACTTAAGTAAATACCAGTCAAAAGAAATTCTTGAATTAAATAACTTCATTTTATCGATCAAAGAAGATAACATGGGATTTATGTGGATCGGAAGTTTTCAAAACGTATTCAGGTACGACGGCAATGAATTAAAAACCTATCAACATTTACCTTATGATACAACTTCCTTGTTGGAGTACGCTGTTTATTCTTTAAACATTGACAAAAATAATTATTTGTGGACAGCAACTATTGGCGGAATGTGCCGATTAAATCTTAGCTCAAATCAGGAAATTTTTGATAGGTACCCGTTTCCATCTTTTTCTCATGACCCGGCGAAAAATTATCTTGGCGCACGCTCAGTATTAGACGATCAAAAAGGGAATCTCTGGCTTGGTGGTAATTTTAATTTTTTGGTAAAATTCAATAAAACCACCGGAGAATATACAAAAATTGAGTTGGATTCCACATTAAGCAATGTTAAGGCACTTATCATCCCGTTTTTTATCACAGGGCTGGAAATGGACAATGATGGTTATCTCTGGATAGGAAGTGTAAAAGGTCTTTACAGGTACAATACCCAGGCCGGTTCATATAAATATTATCCTCTTAGTAAAGAGCAAGAGACACCTGATAACTGCATCTGTTCAATGTATAAAGATAAAAGAGGAACACTTTGGATTGGAACAAAAGAAGGACTCTTTTCATTTGATCCGAAAAACGGGCAGGTTTTTCAACATTTTACCTTAAATCAATCGAATATTTCAAATAAAGATATGATGGGTATTTGGTCAATAAAAGAAGACAAAAGTGGTGATCTGTGGTTACGAGCTTTTTCAACAATATACGTTTTTAATCCTGTTTCAGGCATACGAAGTAAATTTCAGATTGATGATGATACAGATAGCTTCACAGAGCTATCCACACTTTATATCAATAAGAATAATATTATTTGGTATGCGACAAAAAACAAATTATACCGGCTTTCCTCCCGGATTAAAGAGTTTCATTATATCCAGACTAAACCCGGAGATAAAAACAGTATAAGTTCCAACATTATTACAACATTGCTTTCAGATGATGATATTCTTTGGATTGGAACAACAAATGGCTTAAACAGATATAATACGATTACAAATCAATGCAAGGTTCTCAAATATGATCCTGATGATCCTAAGTCAATCAGTGGTAATCTAATCAAATCAATTTTCCGCGATTCTCATGGTACGCTTTGGATTGGCACTTCAAATAATGGATTAAACAGGGTTATTGAAAATAAGGCAGATATTCATTTCGTAAGATATAAAACTGATGCTTCTGATCCAACAAGTATTTCGAATAATTTTATCGGTTTTATTAAAGAAATCAATCGTAAATATTTAATCACCATATACGGAGATGTTTATAATCGGGAAAAAGATAATTTCTATTTCCAGGAAGGATATTATGACGATTTGGCGAGTGAAGAAAATCTTCAAACAGGACCTATCCCCGGAGAATACTGGTTAAACAACTGGACAGGATTATACCGGTTTATTCCACCCTTTAAAATCGTTAACGACACTTTTAAAGTAAATAAAATCATTCGTATTGTTCCTGATCCAAAAGATGATCGTAGCCTTAGCTGTATTAAAGTACATTACATTCTGATCAGTCAATATTATGACCCGGGAACAATATGGCTCGGAACCTGGGGAGGGGGAATCAATAAATTGGTTTTCGAACCGGTTGAAGGCACTGACCTGAATCGCATCCGCTTTGAACATTTTACCATTGACAACGGATTATGCAGTAATTACATCGCTGAAATTTTGGAAGATACTACAGGCAATCTTTGGATAGGCACCGATAATGGTTTATCCGAATTCAACCCAAGATCGTATTCTTTCAGAAACTATACCGTTAACCAGGGTCTTCCTTCGAATTATTTCCATATGTCTATTGCAGCAACTAAAAGTAAAGATGGCAAAATGTATTTTGGTACCAACAATGGTGTCGTTTGGTTCTATCCCAAAAACATAAAGCAGAACAATATTAACCCAAATATAATGTTCACCGACCTGAAAATTAAAAATAAATCAGTCCTTAATGATCCGGATTCTCCTCTTGAAAAATCAATTACTTATTCTGATACGATTGTTCTGCCTTTTAAACAAAACTATTTTACAATTGAGTTTGCCGGTATTAATTATCTTAATCAGGATATGAATCAGTACAGATATCTCCTTGAAGGTTTTGAAAAAGACACTGTTGATTCGGGGACAAAGAATTTTGCCGAATATAAGAATCTCCCACCGGGAAAATACAAATTCTGGGTTACCAGTGCAAATGATGATGGTGTCTGGAACAATAAAGGAAAATCTTTGGTGGTTGAAATAATACCACCCTGGTGGAGGTCCAACTTAGCCTACATCATCTATTTTATAGTGATAATAGCCACGATAAACCTTTATATCAGAATCCGGATCCGCAATTTGAAAAGGAATCAGGTTCTGCTTGAAGCTAAAGTTAAGGAAAGAACGAGCCAGTTAATGGAACACCAGGTACAGATAGAAACACAAAAAAAATACCTGGAACGTCAGAACGAAGAGATTATAAGGCTTGACAAAATGAAAACCAGGTTTTTCACCAATATCTCGCATGAATTCAGAACTCCTCTTACCCTTATTCAAGGACCTGTTGAAGATCTTTTAGAGAAAAATAAATTACCTCAGAAGATGAAAACAAAACTTGGAATTGTTTTGCAGAATGCAAATCGGCTATTAAAGCTTGTAAATCAACTTTTATTAATGTCGAGTATCGACAGTGGTAAGATGAAATTAAATATTTCGGAGCATGAACTCACAAAACAATTAAAAATAATTAGCGGATCATTTTCATCAGCTGCCCATACAAAAGGAATTTTGTTTGAGAGCAAGTTGCCCGAACCCGAAATAAAATGTTTTTATGATCAGGATAAATTAGAGAAAATTCTCTACAATTTACTGTCGAATGCAATTAAATATACACCCGAAGGAGGGGAAATTCTGTTTCTGGTCGACTACACTTCAGCAAAGATAAATTTGACAAAATATGACAAACTTGAAATTACTGTAAAAGACAGTGGTATTGGAATTCCTGCGGATAAAGTTGATAAAATATTTGAGCGTTTTTATCAATCCGAAACAAACGGAGAATCTTACATTGGCAGTTCCGGGATCGGTTTATCTTTTACAAAAGATCTGCTGGATTTATTGCACGGAACGATATCAGTCAAAAGTAACCCTGATACAGGATCTACATTTAAAGTGGTTATACCTTTAGGATACAAACACCTAAAAGAATCAGAATATATTTTAAAAGAACAGAAAACTTTGGTAAAAGAACCTGGAGAATCTGAAACCGTTAAAAAATTAATTGAGGAAGATTTAACAGATGATGTTCTTGAAAAAGAGGAAACTCCCCGCGTTTTGGTCGTTGAAGACAATGCTGAAGTCCGAAACTTTATTGTTGAAATAGTAAAAGAACATTACCAGGTTTATGCTGCAATTGACGGTAGTGCAGGTTTGAAAATTGCTCAAAAAGAATTACCCGATTTAATTATTACTGATCTTATGATGCCACGCATGGGAGGAAATGAACTTTGTGAAAAGATAAAAACTGACGAGCGCACAAATCATATCCCGGTTATTATGCTGACAGCCAAAAGCTCACTTGATAATAAACTGGAAGGATATGGTTACGGTGCAGATGAATATATCGTCAAACCGTTTCACACAAAAGAACTAATGGCACGGGTCAGTAATTTATTGATGCAACGCAAAAAACTCAGGGAAAAATACGGTAATGAAATATTACTTCAACCGGGTAATTTAAAAATAACGTCAGTCGATGAACAGTTTCTTAATCGCGTGATTAAAACAATCGAAGATCATATGGATGATGAACTTTTTAACACATCAGCTTTGGGAAAAGAACTCAGCATGAGCCACAGTACTCTTTTCCGGAAAATACAATATCTTACCAATATGTCTCCAACAAAATTCATCCAAATGATCCGGCTGAAACGGGCTGCCGAATTGTTAAAAAACCAATTCGGGAATGTCTCAGAAATAGCTTTTGAAGTTGGATTCTCAAATCCGTCATATTTTGCAAAATGTTTCAAAAAAAGTTATGGTTTAACCCCATTCGAATTTCAGAAACAGAACGAAAATAAATCGTCCAAATTATCTGTTTAAATAAACCAGTTCTCCCTAATATAGTCTTCAAATATGTAATGATAAAAACCTTTATCAATCAATTTTTGATAACCCCTGAAGTTTAATATTACTTTCCTGAAAGAAAAACTTTAAATAAAATACCATCTAACACAACTTAATATTTACACACTTTCTCAGTTAATGTTAATTTTAATTTGAAAATTATCTTTGTATGAAGAATGGTGTTTTTCAATAATTTGTGGATATTTGCCCTTACAACAAATCGTTTGAGATAGTAACCAAAAATATATACATCTGATGTTTAAAATTCAAACCTTAAATGTAATCGATTCCGAAGGTCTGAGCCTTTTCCCGTTAAGTAAATATGAAATTGCAAGCGAGATTCCAAATCCGGATGCTTTAATTCTGCGCAGTTTTAAAATGCACGATATGGAACTGCCATCCAATCTAAAGGCCGTAGCACGTGCCGGTGCCGGAGTAAACAATATTCCCATTGAGAAATGCACGGAGAAAGGAATTGTGGTTTTTAATACTCCGGGAGCTAACGCCAACGGTGTAAAAGAGCTTGTTATAGCTGGGTTGATGCTGACTTCACGTAACATTATTGATGGTGCAAGCTGGGCTAAAACCCTCATTGGGCAAGGAGACCAGGTTCCTGCTCTTATTGAAAAAGGGAAAAAAGATTTCGCAGGTCAGGAAATACAGGGAAAAACACTGGCTGTAATCGGGCTGGGCGCCATCGGAGTTTTGGTAGCTAATGCAGCAAAAGCCTTAGGAATGCATGTAATTGGTTACGATCCGTACATTTCTGTGCAGCATGCTTTAAAACTGAGTCGTGAAGTTACCTGGGTTGAGGGAATTCAGCCACTGTTGTCAAATGCAGATTATGTTACGATCAATATTCCGTTAACGCCGGAAACCAAAGGTTATATCAATAAGGATAAATTCAGAATGATGAAAGACAACGTACGAATTCTGAATTTTGCCCGTGGCGGACTTGTTGATATCAAAGATTTGAAAGAGGCTATTGATTCCGGGAAAGTAGCCAAATACATTACCGATTTCCCGGATGAAGAAATGCTGCAAATGAAAAATGTAATTTCGGTGCCCCATCTTGGCGCTTCTACAAAGGAATCGGAAACCAACTGCGCAATTATGGCTGTAAAACAGGTAAAAGATTTCCTTGAAAACGGAAACATTGTAAACTCTGTAAATTTCCCGGCTGCAAGTATGGAACGCAATGGTGGTTGCCGACTGCTGATCACCAATAAAAATATCCCGACAATGGTGAGTCAGATTTCAAAAGTACTGGGAGATGCAGGATTTAACATCGATAATATGCTGAACAAAAAATACGAGGAAATTGCCTATAATATTATCGACCTCGCACAAAAGAATATTGATGAAAGTATATCGGATAAATTGAAAGCCATTGAAGGAATTATCACCGTTCGAATCATCTGTCCGTAATTTTAGGAACTTCCGAAAACAGATGGATTATTATTTTATTGAAAGAAACACGATCAAGTATTTTTTAATCACTTTTAATCAGACATAACCGAAAATAAATAAATAATGAATAAAAACATAGAGACAAAAGCAGCAGACAATATTCGCATCCTGGCAGCAGCCATGGTTGAAAAAGCAAAGTCAGGTCACCCGGGTGGAGCCATGGGAGGTGCCGATTTTATACACACCTTATTCAGTGAATTTTTAAATTATGACCCGTCGGACATGACATGGATTCCGGATGAAGAAATGCTGAAAATGAAAAATGTAATTTCTGTGCCTCATCTTGGGGCTTCTACAAAGGAATCGGAAACCAACTGCGCAATTATGGCTGTTAAACAAGTAAAAGATTATCTTGAAAACGGAAACATTGTAAACTCTGTAAATTTCCCGGCAGCAACAATGGAACGCAATGGTGGTTGCCGACTGCTGATCACCAATAAAAATATCCCGACAATGGTAAGCCAGATTTCAAAAGTACTGGGTGATGCAGGATTAAACATCGACAATATGCTGAACAAAAAATACGATGAAATTGCCTATAATATTATTGACCTCGCACAAAAGAACATTGATGAAAGTATATCGGATAAACTGAAAGCAATTGAAGGAATTATCACCGTTCGAATCATTCATTCGTAATTTGAGGTACCTCCTAGGGCAGCGGATTGCTTTTTTAACTTTGAAACAAAAATGACAGTCCGGCATTTATTTTTTAATCGTTATTAAATCTGAAATAACCGAAAAAATTAAATAATGAGTAAAAATATTGAGACAAAAGCGGCTGACAATATTCGCATTCTTTCAGCAGCCATGGTTGAAAAAGCAAAGTCAGGTCATCCCGGTGGTGCCATGGGAGGTGCTGATTTTATACACATCTTATTCAGTGAATTTTTAAATTATGATCCGTCGGATATGACATGGATCAACCGAGATCGTTTTTTTCTTGATCCGGGACATATGTCTCCAATGTTGTATTCCGTACTGGCATTGGCAGGAACATACAACATGGACGATTTACGTAATTTCCGTCAATGGGGAAGTGTAACTCCGGGACACCCGGAAGTAGATGTTAGCCCGTGGTGTTGAAAATACTTCCGGGCCTCTCGGACAAGGACATACGATGGCTGTTGGTGCTGCCATTGCCGAGCGCTTTTTGACGCAACGTTTTGGCAAATGGATGAGCCATAAAATATATACTTTTATTTCCGACGGAGGTGTTCAGGAAGAAGTTTCTCAGGGAGCCGGTCGTATTGCAGGAAATTTAGGACTCAGCAACCTGATCATGTTTTACGATTCCAACGATATTCAGTTTCAACCACTACCGATGTGGTAACCCATGAAGATACGGCAAAAAAATACGAAGCCTGGGGCTGGAATGTAATGACCATTGAAGGTAACAACACTGACCAGATAAGAAAAGCATTGCAAAGTGCTCAAAGTGAAACGGAACGACCAACCCTGATCATCGGAAAAACGATTATGGGGAAAGGGGCATTAACCGAATCGGGAGAAAGCTTTGAACGGCAAACCTCAACCCACGGAATGCCGCTGGGAGAAGCAGGTGCTTCTTTTACCAAAACAATTGAAAACCTGGGTGGCGATCCTGAAAATCCGTTTGTGATCTTCGATGATGTTAAAGAATTTTATGAAAAAAGAAAAGCTGAATTGATTGCGGCAGCAAAAGTGAAAAAAGCGCAACAAACAGAATGGGAAACTGCCAATCCGAAATCGGCGGCCAAGCTACATTCTTTCTTTTCAAAAACGGCGCCTGAATTCGATTTTGCAGCTATTCAGCAAAAAGATAATGTAGCAACCCGGGCAGCATCAAGTACTGTGCTGGCTGCTTTTGCAGAAAATGTTGAAAATATGATCGTTGCTTCTGCCGACCTTTCCAATTCCGATAAAACCGACGGATTTCTGAAAAAAACCACCGCTTTCAAAAAAGGTGATTTTAGCGGTTCATTCCTGCAGGCTGGCGTAAGCGAACTTACGATGGCTTGTATTGCAAATGGGATGGCGTTGCATGGCGGTGTTATTCCGGTTTGCGGAACTTTCTTTGTTTTCAGCGACTATATGAAACCTGCAGTTCGTCTGGCTGCATTGATGGAGTTGCCAGTGAAATATGTATGGACACATGACGCTTTTCGTGTTGGAGAAGACGGCCCAACACACCAGCCGGTAGAACAGGAAGCACAGATTCGGTTACTGGAAAAACTGAAAAATCATCATGGAGGAAACGGGATGCTTGTTCTTCGTCCGGCGGATGCTGTTGAAACTACAGTTTCATGGAAAATGGCATTGGAAAACACGTCCACTCCAACTGCTTTAATTCTTTCCCGCCAGAATATAAATAATTTACCGGTGAGTGGTAATGCTTATGAATCCGCTTTACAGGCTGAAAAAGGTGCTTACGTCGTTCAAAAAAGTGAAGGAACTCCTGATGTGGTTCTTGTTGCCAGTGGATCGGAAGTTTCAACCTTAGTAGAAGGATCAAAACTATTGGAAAATGACGGGCTGAAAGTACAGATCGTTTCTGCACCATCGGAAGGATTATTCCGCAACCAGCCAAAAGAATACCAGGAATCGGTTCTGCCGGTTGGTATTCCACGATTTGGAATGACTGCCGGGTTGCCTGTTACTCTTGCCGGACTGGTAGGAGAAAATGGAAAAATCTGGGGAATGGAATCGTTTGGATTCTCCGCACCATACAAAGTGCTGGATGAAAAGCTGGGATTTAACGGAGAAAATGTTTACAAGCAGGTAAAAGCAATGCTGGCCTGAAAAGATAATTATTAGTGAGAAAGGTGTTTCGGAAACGGGACACCTTTTTTTGTATTAGGTGCAAGTGAATTGCATTTGATATAATGTTTAGAATTAGCTAAGTACATGACAAAAATTGCGAAAAAACAGCAAGCTAGGTTCTTTTTTGCTCATCCTTATTCTTCTTGGGAAAGAGGTTTTAGTGAATATTCTAATAAATTAATCAGGCAGTACATCCCAAAACAATCAAACTTTGATATTTTTGACGATGATTTTATAAAACAAGTACAATACAAAATCAACAGAAGACCCAGGAAGAACTTAAATTTTAAGTTGCCAAAAAACATGTTTTTAAAATTTGTTGCATTTGCTGCTTGAATTTACGATATGTTTAAAACTAAAGAAATCGATTTAAACTAACTTTTTATTATGAGAAAATTATTATTCATTTTGATGCTGATTCCTGCCCTATGTTCTTTCGGTCAGGAAACAGAATGGCTTGACGTCGATTACGTGGGCGATGGTATTGAAGGACATAAGCTGGATATTCATTTGCCACCTACGGGACAGAGCAATTATAAGGCAGTGGTGCTGATTTATGGAAGTGCCTGGTTTGCTAATAATATGAAACAGATGGCTTTTCAGTCAATGGGGAAAACGCTTATAAATAGTGGCTTTGCTGTTATATCCATTAACCATCGTGCAAGTATGGAAGCACATTATCCCGCACAGATAAATGACGTGAAGGCAGCTATTCGCTTTCTCAGAGGTAATGCAGACAAGTATCACATCGATGGTTCTTTTATCGGTATTACCGGCTTCTCTTCAGGTGGTCACCTTTCTTCATTGGCTGGAACCACCAATAATGTTAAAAAGTATACAGTAGGGGATATTACCCTTGATATTGAGGGTAACTTGGGCTCCTATACCAATTACAGCAGTCGGGTAAATGCCGTTGTAGATTGGTTCGGTCCTATCGATATGACGACAATGAAGGAATGTAAGGGCGTGAATGACGAGAAGTCACCTGAAGCCATACTGATTGGTGGTGCACCGGCCGATAATCTTGACATGTTGGCATTACTCAGCCCGATGACTTATATAGATAAGACAGATCCAAAGTTTCTGGTAATTCACGGTGATGCCGACAATGTGGTACCTCATTGCCAGAGTGAATTCTTTGCGGCAGCCTTGAAAAAGGACGGTTTGCTCGATGATTTTATAACAGTTCCCGACGGCCAACACGGTCCGGTGACTTTCAATGAAGAAACATTTGGTAAAATGACGGCATTCTTCCTTAAAGAGGCAGGTATGTGATGAAAACCTAAACCTTGGATGGGAAACCATTACCAAAGCTTATACCGATAGTCTTTGGGGCGAGGCCATTAGACTGAAGGGAGTTAATTCAAGCTACAAGCTTGACGGTAAATTTGAACAAATTGAAATCCCAACAGGTGTGTTAAACTAAATTTTACCGACTTAGAAGTAAAAGCAAATTATCTACCAATGAACCGAAAGTTATTATTGACAGCAGCGATGAAAGAATATTTTTAACACCAGCACGTAACACTTTGTATAAGTAATGGCAGGCAATGTGGAAATATCAAGGTTTGTAGCTCGCTCAAACTGCGTAGCGTATTGACAGGAAAGTGCCACGCAATCTGCCACTACTCATACAATTTACCGATTGAATCTGATCATAACAAAATGCCGGATTTAATTGTTAAATTGGCTGATACTAATATTGATATATTAAACAAAGGCATTATGAAGAAATATACTTTGTTATTTGTGTTTGTGATTTTTTCCTTCTCTGGCTTTTCGCAGAAACTCGATTCCACAGCTTTAATCCTCATCGATATTCAGGATTTTTACTTTCCCGGTGGCGATGCCCCATTGGTGGAACCAGAAAAAGCTGCTGACCATGCAAAGGAAATTCTGGAGTATTTTCGTAAAAACCACGGATTGGTTGTACACATTCGTCATGACTATGAACCCGGCGGTAATATCAACAAACGGGTAAATCCGGTGATAGGTGAAAAAGTCTTTACAAAAAAAGAGGTGAATGCTTTTTTAAATACAGGCTTGAATGATTATTTACAGGAAAATCATATTAAAAATGTAGTATTGTGTGGAATGCAAACCCACATGTGTCTGGAAGCAGGAACCCGCGCTGCACACGACCTTGGTTATAAATGCACTGTAATTGGAGATGCCTGTGCTACACGCGATTTGAAATTTGACGATGTTGTCGTAAAAGCTGCAGATGTCCATTACTCCACCCTGGCTACATTGAAAAGCTATGCTGTTGTTGAAACAGCAGATGAATTCCTGAAAAACAAATAAAGTAAGTTTCTCAATGAAAAAATTAACGTTTCTTTTTTTTCTGTTTTCTGCATTAACACTTTTTTCGCAGAATCAACACAGACTCAATATAAATATTAATGTTCCTGATACCCGGATTTCGGATGTAAAAGGATCGGGCAGACTAATGGTCATCGTTAGTAAAACGAGAAATCCCGGACCAGCTTATCAGCGTAATTTTTCAGATGGGAGAATCGGTTTTGCAGTGAATACTGTAAAAAATCAATTTGCGTCTCCTTTTAATCTGAACAGCCGTGACGATGTTTTTTCAACCAGGGACATTTCGCTCAATAGTTTTCCTGAAGGAACCTGGTTTGTTCAGGCAGTGCTTAATCTTTCTGACGAACCAGAAATGATAGCCGGTGGAAATCTTGTTTCGATCGCTGTAAAAGTAACACTGACAAAAGATACCCCGATTATCCTCAGTTTATCTGATCTGATTAAAGGAAGAAATCAACCTCAGCCAAAAGATACTACGTTTGTTAAGTTTATTGAGATAAAAAGTAAGATACTGTCCGATTGGTGGGGAAAGCCAATGAATCTGAAAGCTTCAGTGCTGCTACCATCAAAATTCTACAAAAATCAGGGAGAAAAATTCCCGCTCCGGGTAAACATCGGAGGTTACGGGAGCAAATGCACTCGTGTTATCCGGATGACAGATCGTAATCCTGAATTTTCAAAATGGTGGTTTTCAGAAGAAGCACCTCAAATCATCAACCTGTTTCTGGATGGCGACGGCCCTTACGGTGACCCATATTATGTAGATTCGGAGAATAACGGTCCTTATGGAAAAGCACTTACTGAAGAACTTATTCCATATATTGAGAAAAGATTCAATGCAATAGGCACGCCCGAATCCCGGTTTCTCGACGGATGCTCAACAGGAGGATGGGTATCGTTTGCACTCCAGGTTTTCTATCCCGATTATTTTAACGGGGCCTGGTCATTCAGTGCCGATCCGGTTGATTTTAACAACATGCAACTGGTTAATATTTATAAGGATAAAAACTTTTATTACAATTCCTTTGGATACGAAACACCTTCTATGAGAAATAAATCAGGGCAGCCACTTTTATCCATAAAAGACGAAGTTGCCGGGGAGAATCTTATTTCATTCACTAACTCATATACCACTTCACACGGGCAGTGGGGTGCATGGAATGCTGTTTATGGCCCGAAAGGGAAAGACAGGCTTCCGGTTCCGCTTTGGAATACGGTTACAGGAGTTATTGATTCAACCGTTGCTGTTCAGTGGAATAAATATGATCTGCTCAACTATCTTAAAACCAACTGGCAGGTTGTTGGGCCAAAACTTCAGCATAAAATCTGGATTTGGATGGGTGATATGGATAATTTTTACCTCAATAATGCCATGCGTCAAATGGATGCTTTTCTTAAATCAACTTCAAATCCAAAATCGGATGCAAAAGTAACTTTCGAACCCATGAACGGCCATTGCGAAGGATACGATGCAAAATGGGTTTTGGAAATGATGCAGGAAAAAATTGATACTGGAAAAATTCAAAAGAATTAATTTATTCAACAATCCGCAGCCACGCTTCAGCCATTAACTGTGCGCCCGGCATAGCTGGGTGAACACCGTCAGCTGTCCAGTAAGTAGCAGGAGCATGCTTTACAGCTTCATCAAAAACCGACTGATAAGGAACCCAGAGTGTGTTAAATTCTTCACTTATTTTTTTTGCAGCCTCCTGGTAAGGTTTAAATGGCTTAATCCAGCTTTCATCCACGGTGGAAGCACCAAGTACACAAAAAGGCTCGCAAATCACCAGTTTAACTTGCGGCAGGTTTTCTTTGGTACGTTTTAACAACGCACGAAAATCATTTTCATATACTTCAACGGTACCATCGTAATGACCATCGCGCATGTGCCAGTAATCATTCACACCGACCAGAATGCTCAGCACGTCAGGGTTCAGGTCGAGGCAGTCTTTCTGCCATCGGTCAGCCAACTGAAAAACCTTGTTTCCACTGATACCGCGGTTATATATGATCAGGCTTTTTTCAGGCAAAGCATTTAACAAAGCTGAAGCTGCAAGAAATGCATAACCCTGCCCGAATGAACGCGGATTATTGGGCAATTCCTTTTCTTTATCCCTGCCTGCATCAGTAATTGAATCACCCTGGAAAAGGACCGTATTTCCCTTTTTCAAATAGGCTGTACTTACTTTTCCCTGCAACGGTTGTACTGCCGATTGCGTTAGTAACAATGGCAGGAATACTTGCCAACGCAGCTGCCCCGGCTACTGAACGTGTAATAAAGCGACGACGGGAAAAATTCATTGGTAAAAGATTTATAAATTTGAATCTTAAAAATAGAAAGAAAAATCAGTATGGAAAAGAAACCAACCTGGAAATATTGATAATATGACTCTTGGCTAATTTAAATTCCGGACTTTTTTCAAGCCATTTCCGAATTGAAGTAAAGAAATAATTTACAATTAAATTCCATTTGCAATAAGTCCATTATTCTTAAAGAAATTTGTTAATTTCATATTTTTAAATCAGACATTTAATTTGGATACTTTCCTCATTTTCAAATAAAGTAAATGAATATCGTTTTAAGCATAGGTTTGCTAATTTTCACAGGCTTTATTTTTGGAGAACTAGCAAATAAAGTTCGACTACCAAAAATTTCAGGGTACATTTTGGCAGGAATCTTATTAAATCCTGACCTGCTGGGAATTATGTCAAATCAGTTTGTGGATCACACTGACCCGTTACTTACCATTGCGTTGTCAGTAATTACATTTTCAATTGGTGGAACATTATCAAAAGCAAATTTAAAAGCTGCAGGAAAAACAGTACTTTTTCTCACCCTATATGAAGCACTTTCAGCATTTTTATTTGTATTTCTATTTATGTTTTTCAGCTTTTATTTCTTTATTCATACCTTTCAGTCGGTATATGTAATTTTAGCTTTAAGTCTGATTTTAGCATCGCTTGCCTCCCCTACCGATCCGTCAGCGACACTTGCGGTAATCCATGAATATAAAGCCAAAGGAATTGTTAGTAGCTCCGTTCTCAATATTGCTGCATTTGATGACATTACAGGAATTATAATCTATACATTGGCAACTGCATTTGCTTCCTATTTTCTGGGCGACACAGGCCTTCATTTTTCTCACGTTTTTGTTGAAATGGGACGAGATATAGGTGGGGCAATTCTAGTTGGAACAGTTATAGGATTTCTGTTCAATTTTCTGGTTAAAATATTAAAAAATGAAAGTGACGGGTCACTCATTGTCATAACTTTGGGTGTGATTTTACTTACTTACGGTATAGCCGATTATTTTAATTTCGAAACATTACTTTCCACTATGACACTTGGGGCTATTGTTGTAAACCTGAATCCGCTGGCAGATAATATATTTAAACTTATTGAACGCTACACCGATGAACTCATATTTGTCATCTTTTTCACGCTTTCGGGGTTGCATTTACAGTTGTCTTCATTAACAGGTAGCTTTTTGATTATTGCTATTTTCATTGTTGCACGTGCCTTTGGAAAATTTGCCGGAATTTATGTTGGCGCTATACAATTTAAGGCCGACCCAAAAGTTAAGAAATACACAGCAGGTGGATTAATTCCGCAGGGTGGTATTGTAATTGGGCTAGCTTTGTTACTAATGAAAAATGAACTTTATCATTCCATAAGTTCACTTGTCATTGGAATTGTAATAGGTGCCACATTGATACACGAAATTATTGGCCCTATACTTTCGCACATGTCATTGAAAAAAGCAGGAGAACTAAATTAAAGTAGAAACGTTATTAAAAATCATAATTTAAAAAAACCAAAAATGATAATCACGATTTTAATTCTTGGATTTTTGTTTGGCGCAATTCTTCAGTACGCTGCGCTGAACAGGTATAACACGATCAGCGGAATGGCAACGCTCGACGACCTTACAGTCGCAAAAGCTATTGCAGTAGCAATTGGTGTCGGGGCAATTTTGCTGAATGTTGCCATTGGACTTGGAATAGCTTCGTACCATGTAAAACCTTTGATTTTGGGCGGTGTAGTTATTGGCGGAATTCTCTTTGGAGCCGGAATGGCCATTCTTGGATACTGCCCCGGAACAATGGCAGTTTCGCTCGGTGAAGGGTCGCTTGATGCTTTACTCGGCATTATCGGCGGATTGATTGGCGGGTTGATTTATACATTGCTGCTTCCTTCTATCAAAAGTATTCTTGGCCCCGATTTGGGGACTGTTTCCATTAACTCACTGGCTGGAAACGGAGCGCTGTTTTATCTGCTTGTGCTGGTGTTGGGCATCATGTTTATCGGCATTGCATTCTGGCTGCAAAAAATCGAAAAAACAAAAAATTATCGCTGGCTGGCAGCCGGTATTGCACTGGCTGTGCTCAATGTTTTTGTATTCTCAAAATACGGTTCCAACCGTCCTATCGGGGCATCAACATCGTATCCGTACTTCGCTGACATGCTGGCCGGAGTAACGCAAAACGACTATTTTGCCAAAATTGAAAAACCCGGCCACTGGGAACTGATCTTCCTTGCCGGAGCTTTCCTGGCAGGACTTGTATTCTCGCTGGCAAAAAAAACTTTCCGGATTACGCTTGTACACGAAAACTGGGAAAAATACAAAGGCGCCTCAAAAGTGAATCGTGGCATTTGGGCATTTGTCGCTGGATTTATCCTGATCTTTGGTGCACGTATGGCAGGCGGCTGCACCAGCGGACATGTAATTTCAGGCGGAATGCAATTGGCATTAGCAGCTTATTGTTTGGCGCGGTGGTTTTTGGCAGCTTACTACTCACAGGAAAACTGTTTTACAAAAAATAACTTTTCAATTCAGTAGAGAACGCTGAGGATTAACATAGAACACAAAGATTCGCTTTCCTTCCTGTCATCCCGACATCTGCCAACTTAGCCGGATCGAACAAGGAAATTGAAACCTGCAACCCTACAAATCCAACTATTAATACGTCGTTAAATGTTTCTAAATAACGGTTTTATTTTTCTTATTCCTTAAATAGTAACTATTTTTAGGAAATCTAACTAGCACATATAAATAAAACCTGAATAATGAAACAAAAATTCTTTATTAAATTACTTCGCATCAGAAATAAACTTTCATCCTCAAAATTTTCTGCCAGACTTATTTTCTTTTTTATGGGGATTAGTTCCACCATTTGGTTCCTGATCAGGGTGATACCAAAACCCCAACGTGCAGGGTATCCTTGTATGAAAGCGGCCGCACCGGTAATGTCAGGATTCGTTATGTATCTGTTATCTCTTGGAGGTTCAGTTTTATTTTTCAAAAAAGCTTTAAAAATGCTGCATAAGGCACGTTACGTCGGTGCAGCCATGGCGCTTGTGGTAAGTATTGGGTTAGTCATTTTTTTCAATTATAAAAGTGCCGAGAGTGCGTTTTCGCGTACAAAAAAAGCTGCCTGGGTAAGAGCAGAGCTTCCTGACGGGCCAAATAATCCTATGGGTGAAGGCTGGGGAATTTTCCCGGGTAGAGTTGCCTGGGTACGAGATGTTGATGCAACCAATGAAGATTGCGCAAACACCATTACTGACGCCTACTTCATGCCAAAAAACAATAACCAAACGGTTATTAATGAAATGGCTGATAAATCAATAAAAGCTATTGGAGGGAAGGAAACCGTTAAAGATTCATGGGATGCAATTTTTAAAAGTTTCAACAGCAAAAGAAAAGGTATTGATGGCGGATACACTGCCGGCCAGACCATTTTTATTAAGGTAAATAACGGTCAGGCAGGTTGGGCAATTAATATGAGCGACATGTCGGAGACAGGAACATACTCGGCAACCGGTGTAAGAAATGCGGCAATGTCAGGTACTACCCCGGCAACTGTTTTAGCTTACATACGCCAGCTAGTCGATGAATGCGGAATACCTCAGGGAAATATTTACGTAGGAGAACCAATGACTCATGTTTATAAAAGCATGTATGATGTAATCCATTCCAAATATCCGAAAGTAAAAATAATGGATAAGGAAAATCACACTAACCTGGGCAGGACAACCACATCCGGCTGGCATAATAATGCCATAATATACTCCGATAAAGGAACTGAGATGCCGGATGCAATATCCGATGCTTTAATGAATGAAATGTATAATGCTGATTATATGATTAACATAGCAGCATTAAAAGCTCATGCACGTGGAGGTGTAACGTTGAATGCCAAACTGCATTTCGGTTCACATGGTTACCATCCGGGGTACGATTGGGGGTCATTTCATCTGCATGCAGGTTTAATAGCAACCGTGGATAACGATGTTCTTGATCATGGTGTACGTGGCGATTACGGCATGTACCGTGTACTTACCGATATTATGGGACATAAAAAACTCGGACTAAATACCGTGTTATTCGTTGTTGATGGTTTATGGGGAGGTATTGAAGCTACGGATATGCCTGTTAAATGGGAATCGGAACCTTTTGATTACGATTTCCCCAACTCACTGTTTGTTTCCCAGGATGAAGTTGCGCTGGAATCTGTCTGCATTGATTTCCTTCGTGCTGAAGCTAATATTAACTGGAACTTTAAGGATCGTCCTTTTTTCCCGGCAGTTGATGATTATTTGCACCAGGCTGCCGACAAGGCCAACTGGGCACCCGGGATAACTTACGACCCTGAAGGTGACGGCACTGAAATGCCGGCTAGTCTTGGAGTGCACGAGCACTGGAATAATGACTTCGATAAACAATACTCCAAAAACCTCGACCTGCAGGCAAACTGGCATAGAACTTTATAATCCTGATAATGTTACAGGAATTGTACAGCATAACAATTTTGCTTCAACGCTTAAGGTTTATCCTAATCCATGTACCAATTATGCTGTAATTAGCTTTACGTTAAAAAATAATGCTGAAGTTGAATTTAGTATTATAAATACCACTGGCCAGACAGTACAACGTTACTCTCCTGTTCAGTATTTTGCCGGCGCACAGACATATAAGATAAGTACTACAGGATGGCAAAAAGGAAATTATATCGTTGTAACGAAATCAACAACTAACTCAGAATCAGAAATTACCACGACTAAACTCCTGGTAAACTAATATTATCACATAAAAAGAACAAACTTTAACCACATGAAAAAATACCTTCTTATCGCTGTTTCAGTGCTGCTAATCCTTTTTTCCTGTGAAAAAGATCCGGTGACTCCTGAAATAAATAAACCGGTTGTATTAGAAAACCTGGATAATTTTGAAATATCAGCATTGGCTGTAGATGGAACAAATACACTTTGGATTGCAAGTGACAGTGGACTTTTTGTGACGGTTCCCAATGGTTATTCGCCGGTTAATCTGGATACAGATTTACCTGTAACTGCACTGGCATACGAAAACAATAATAATATTATTTGGGCCGGAACCAAACAGGGTCTTTATCAAATTATTCCGGAAGAAACCGATACGGTAAAATCTGCTGTTTCTGATGATTTGCTGAGCAATAATAACATTTTAGACGTTTATATCGATGAGAATTCGGTTCGATGGATTGGAACAAAAATTGGATTTACCCGAAACGAAGGAGACAGCTGGCAGAAGGATAATTTCAAGAATAGTTTAAACGGCGACATAACGAATCTGGCCTTTTACTCTGTGTCTGTTAATTCTATTGGCATTTGGGATGGCGACTATTATTTTGCCACCGCGGGAAACAAATTATGGCGCACTTTCGACTGGAATGAGTCGGTAGATGCATTTTCGGGAGCAACCATGTGGGATTTCCCCTACAATGGCTTTGCTATCACCGATACCATGTATGCAGTATTTATCGATACAAAAGGTCAGCAATGGTTTGGAGGAACAGAAGGTGTCCAGGTTCATATTGGCCATAATTCCAAAAGCGACAACACTTCTTACTATGATGAATTGGTTGATGTAAATGTACATTGCATAGCAGAAGCACCAAACGGAGATATCTGGTGCGGCACCGAAAATGGGATATCTGTTTTTAACGGCACCAACTGGAATACTTCAACCGAAATCCTTACGAATAATTTTGTTACTGCTATTACATTCCAGGGCAATATAGCGTGGATTGGAACAAAAAAAGGATTAAACAAAATACCCTTGTAATTCTTAACAAAAAGATTACGATTCTGCAGTTGCTGTTCCATTTAAATCCGGCAGGAAGTTCTTCGCATAATGCTGTAATACAGATAAATTAAGCTTCGTACTTTCCCTTTTATTATAATTTTGAATAACTGTTTTATCGGGGTTAAACTGCTCTTCAGCAGGCGGTAATCTTCTTCTCACAAGTTTGTTTTAAGTGTGGATAGCTTTCCCGTTCTTCTGTACACATTTATTTCCTTACGCTCTGCCTTTTAACTTTAAATGAAACAGAGTGGATAAATACTGATAAAAAAATTTGCCCTTTTATATCAAAAAGCCGTAACTTATTTTATTTAAAAACCAAAACAATTCTTTGCCAATGGAACCTATAATCGCCTACTGCGGATTAAACTGTGAAACCTGCCCGATACATGTCGCCACGCTGGAACCCGATAAAGCAATTCAATCGGAAATGCGTAATTCGATTGCAAAAAAATGCAACGAAGTGTATAACATTCAAATGGATGCAGAAGAAATTACCGACTGTGACGGGTGCAAAGCCAACACCGGCAGAATTTTTAATGGCTGCATTGATTGTGAAATTCAAAAATGTGCTACAGCCAGAAACATGGAAAGTTGCGGATTGTGCCCTGATTTTCCATGCGAGATGCTGGAACATCATTTTATTCATGATCCTGCTTCCAGGGTCCGGCTGGAAGAAATCCGCTGGCAATATCATTTTTAATTGTCTGAAAAATTCTCTTTGTCATTTCGACGATGAAGGAGGAGAAATCTCCTGTTTCCCCAACTCTCTATTTTCCTCAAGTAACAGGACGGAAGGGTTGAACCTGTAACCTGCAACCCGAAAAAAATCCATCTCCCCGACCCATCGTATTGAAAATCTGATTATTTTTAAAACGAAAACCTAAAATAAATTAATGACCCGACCTCAAATAGCGCATTCAAATCTTACACATTTACCTGAATATGAATTTGGTATTTGTTATGACCGGGGCTTGCTGAAATATGAGATGAGGCAAACAACCGAGATTTATACGCATATAAGTAAAAGGTCTCTGGGAAAAATCAAAAGTCCTTTAGACCGAATTTTAAGAGATAAAAAACACGATAACAACAACTTACAAGACTAACAGATAATAAGGTATAAGTGTACCATACACATACGTTAGGTGTAATGTTAAAAATGACCTGCATTATTAATTAATAAAAATGATAAAAATGAAATGGAAAAACCTTGCCACGCAACATTCTATAATCATTTACTTTTTGCTAGCATTTTTATTCTCATGGGGTTTAGTTGGAATTCTTGCTGGTCCAGGTAATATTCCAATTAATCCTGAAAAGTCTCAAGAATTATTACCACTATTGTACGTATCTATGCTTGTTGGGCCAAGCTTAGCAGGACTACTTATGATTGGGTTAATAGAAGGCAAGAATGGTTATCGCAAACTTTTATCAAGCTTTCTGAAATGGCGAGTTAATATTTGGTGGTATATTTTTGCTCTTTTTACTGCCCCGTTTTTAGCAATTATGATTCTATTAATGTTGTCTTTTCTGAACCCTAACTTTCAATTTGGATTCAGTAACTCTGAAAATATAGCAGCACTGTTTATTAACGGTATTATTGCTGGAATTATGGTAGGAATCTTTGAGGAGATTGGTTGGACAGGCTTTGTTATTCCTCGACTAAATTTAAGATATAATATTCTTAAGACGGGACTAATTGTTGGTGTTCTTTGGGGATTATGGCATTTCATATTATTCTGGGAAGAAGATAGTTTTTTTAAACTACTCCCAATATTAATTCTACTTGGGCGTCTTTTTGCTTGGCTACCGCCTTTCAGAATTATTATGGTATGGGTTTACAATAGTACAGAGAGTCTACTGTTGACAATGTTAACACATGCTAGTTTAGTTTTCACAACAACAGTTATTGTACCAATGACTTTAACAGGAAAAGATCTTTTAATCTGGTTAATCATATGGGGAGGTGTACTATGGATAATTACTCTTTTTATTCTAAAATTAATACAAAAAAAATCAATGAAAGATGATCGGGTAGTTGTTACAGAATAAATGAAATTATAATTAAAACACTACACCTAACAATGGCTATAGCGCATGCCTTCGCTTCCAACATTAAGAATAATATCGTTACTGTTGAATGATTCGAACCAAAGACAATTAATAAAAAAAAACGGCACGCCCCATAGCCGTGACCGGTAACCAATGTTAAAAAAAATAAATAGCTATAAAAATGAGTGAAGCGACCGTTGGAATAATTGTTTTAATATCTATTTCGATAGTAGTGAGTTTCGTAGCACACTATTTTATAAAGAAATATTTACTTGCATTAATAATATCTGCAATAATAGCCACTATTTCTTTTCAAATAGCTGCATATATACACGTTGGATATCTAGACCCATTTTTTATTATTGCTCTATTTATAGGGGGATTAATAGCTTTGGGAATTAGTGCTATTATTGGTATTCCCTTTATGAAGTTTAGAAATAAATAATTTACAACAATAAATTAACTCAGACGAGGATACTATATTAATTTGAAATACAGAAAAAAAACAGACTACAACAAAAAATAAACGGCATTAAAACGACCGTTTATTTAGGCCGTTATATGCCATAAAATAAATAAGTTTTATAAATTATTTTTAATACTAATATATTATGAAAATCTTAACTCGAATAATCTTAACATTCATATCAGTTGTTGCCAGCTTTATTATTTTATTTTTTGTGTGCCCTTTTCATTAATACCGGGAGCTAATAATATTCCTGCCATCCCCGTAATTGTTTCATTAATAATAGCAATAAGCATTGGGGTTTTTGTATGGAAAAAGACAGGGTCAATTTCAAACGGCTTGTTGAAATACATTATCATGGGAGGAATTATAATTGGAAGTATCGGATTTATATTAGGATTTATTGGTCCAATTATATTTAGCCCATCTGCTAACCAGGGACCTTTGCTTGGTATTTTTATTACAGGACCAATTGGTTTTCTTATTGGATTAGTCGTAGGAGGAATTTATTGGATTATAAAAGTAAAAAATAAAAAAATTGAATAAAAAACGGCATAAAATAATGTATAAAATAATAGCCAGTTCAGTAGTAAATTAAAGGGTTGTACATAATAAAATTATTAGGCAAAATGAATGTTTAATGTCGTGCTTAGCATGAAAGTATTTATTGAGATTCATCTTTATAATTGGTAATTGCAGAAAATGATGAACAGACTAAAATCCATTTTTCAATATGAGGGAAAAACTAATAAAACAGTAATTCTACAGCATAGTTTAATTAATGGCTTCGTTGTCAGCGCTTTTCTTGTAATTTTTAAGCCTTTCGGTATTAATCACAACTCATGGCAGGTGAATCTTTATCTGATAGGTTTCGGAATTATTACATTCTTGTTTACTTTCTTATCAGAATATTTTGTGGTGCCCATTATTAATCGCTATACGGGCAAATCTTCTTTTTGGATTACTGTTTTGTGCAATATTTTATTTATTGCAATTGCAAACATTGTATATGTGTGGTACATGTCTAGTGGAGGTAAAGGTCCAATACAAGAATATTTCAACGTTTTCTTATACACTTTAGCCGTAGCATTATTTCCTTTATTAGTTCTGATTGTATTTCAAAAAAACAGGGCGCTTAAAGAAAAGAGAGATAAACTTGAAGAATTGAAAAAGAAATATACTGACTTGAACAAATCAAAATATATAAAATTACAAGGATTGGCGAAAATAGAAAATCTTAATGTTCCCGCATATAACATATTATATCTAAAATCTGAAGACAATTATACGTCAATTCATTTAACAGACAATGAGTATGTTTTATTTAGAGGCTCCCTTAAACATTTTGAACTTCAATTAAAAGATACGCCTATCCTAAGATGTCACAGATCATATATTGTAAACACCAACCATATACTTCAAATAACTAAAAAAAAACGCAAATATGAGATTAAATTGATTGGATATGGACTTACATTGCCAGTTTCTATAGAAAGGTCCAAAATTATTTTGAATACTTTCAACGCAAATTCATCCCAAAATCTATAGTGTTTTATCCCAAACTCTTAATATCATAAAGTGGTCATTAGTTTTAAGCCTAGATTTGATCAAAACTTATCACTATGTCTACATTTAACAACAAGGCAGAAACTTTTAAAATAAAAGCCTGGCTGAATACAGGAATCATAGCAGGTGTGATTGCTTGTATTGTCTATCCATTGGCCATTTTTGTGCCAATAACAAATCATCAATTTACCCTTATAGTTGGTTCAAGCTTTGGCCCTGCTTTAGCGATTGCCAGCATTGCCTTGGGAAAAATCCTGCTTGAGCGAAATTGGTCCGTTTCCGCACAGCTAGGGGCTATTTCCAATACAATTGCCGCGGCATTTGCCACCGCCATGATTATTGTGCAACTTGCTATTCGATTTTCAACTGTTCCTTCCTATGACCCGCAGCTTGATAAATTTATTATTAATAGAATTTGGGATGTGGTATTGGGCCTGGACGTAACCTTTGATGTCTTTATTGGACTTGGAACAATCTTTTTCGGTATTAGCATGTTACGTGACGTAAGGTTTGGTAAAATAGTTGGTATACTAGGTATCTTGATTGGTTCTATTGTGATTTTAGGTTTTAATTTTTATTCTTTCCCTACACCTCCTAAAGATGCTGGCCTATTCGACCCTGGACCAGTGAGTGGTTTATGGTATACGATCGTAACTATACAGATTATCTATTTTGTAATGAAGCAAAGGAAAAAGGACGAAATTTGAATTGAACTCAAAACTATTTGGTTTTCTTGAATATAATTAAATGGCGTAATTTTCAAAATTCAAAATGGCACGATAACGGTATAATGCAAAGAATTGTGCTTTAACAATACTATTCTGACTAACGGTAAAATTTTAACTTTAAAAATACACTAAAATTTTCTTCGTTAGCATAAGAAATTAATAGAGTTTCTTTATGTGGGGAATGCACAACAACGGCTATAATTCAATGAGGCGGATTTTTCTCACGGGAAATCCTACATTTTTGGTATCTTCGTTTTATGGAGGAATAATACTGCGGATTTTTCCGCAACATACACCAAACCTTAGGGTTAATAAATATAAAATGATAAAACAAAGAAGATTTTGGAGTACTGCAATTATTGCATGGATAGTTTTTATTGGAATTGATTTCTTCTTCCACGCTTCCCTTCTTGAATCTTTATGGCAGGAGGAAATTGAGGCCATAAAACCAGCGACTGATTTATTTATTCTTATTCCAATCGGATACTTAAGCTTTCTATTACTAACATTATTGGTTGGCTATTCATTCACTAAAATATATCAATCCAAGCCAAGTAGAAAAGAGGTAACCATTTTCTCTCTGATTTTTGGCCTTCTTTATTCAGGCAGTAATTTTTTAGCGTTGTTTTCGTATGTAGATATTCCCCTGAAGCAACTGCTGATTTACAATTTGGTATACTTTTTAGAAATTTTAGCCATTGTTTTTATCTTTTATAAGACTTTATATAAAACTAAGATTAAAAAGATGGTCTGGTATTCAATACTTACCTTTTTTGTACTTATAGTATTAGGTATTACTTTTCAGAACATTAGATAACAAGTACTTTGCATAGCATGCGGTCAAACTTAATGGCGTTTCTAATGCAAGTAAGATATTACGATTTGAAAATAGAAGAACCAAAACCTAATTATAAATCTGAAAAGCGGCACTAAACATACTGCCAACCATTATGAATAATTTTGCTATATTTCTGGAGCAGTTATAGTTTCATTTGACTTTTTATCTACGGGCGCAGTAGGGGCATATGTATTCCTGGAGCTCATAACGTAAATTATATAAATAAGAAAAAGTAAAACTGTGGCAATAATTATTAACCAAAGCCTTGATTTTTCTTTCTTATGAATAATCTCTTTCCTATCTTCTATCACTAATTTTGTTGCTCCAGTGAAGCGATATCCCTTTTTAACAACAGTTTCAATTAGTCGATTATCTTTATTCGTATCATTTAGCAATTTCCTTAAATGAGAAATAGTTTGATTCAAAGCATCATCTGCTCCTCCATAATCATCCCAGACTTCAGAAATCAGATGCTCTCTTGAAACTACTTTCGGACTGTTATTTATTAATATTTGTAGAACATGAATTATCCTTGGTTCTACTTTTGTTCGAATATTAGAATCATTTTCAGTCATTTCGATTATTTCATTTGTTTCAAAATTGATTCCTAAATCATTGGAAATCTTTATCATGCCTTAACAATTTAAATTTTCAAATTTAATGATTATAACTCATGTATTGTGTTTCAATAGAAAAAGAAAAGATTTTCTAAAGGTTTTTTAAAGCACAGCCTGATAATGTCTTTTATACTTTTGCTTAAAACATAAAACAACGGACAATGAAAAAAATTGAAAGCATTTTATTAATGCTGTTAATGGTTAATTACGTTCATAGTCAAAACTTAAATGGGAGATTTGAAGGGGCAGTTACACGAGATGGCTCAGTTCAGCTTGTAAATTTTGACTTTTATTCTGAAGACGGGATCCAAACGGGAACCTATGAAATCCCTGAAAATGGATCATTTGATGTTCCGATTGATAAAATTGAACTGAAACATGATACGCTTAATATCAAATTTTACTTTGGCAACTTCTTTTGTTTTTTAAACGAAAACAAAGATGAAATAACAGGAATAAGTGAAAAATGGAATCCCAAAATTCGTCTTCATGTAAAAAAAACACCTGCTAAGGAAAAACCATACGTCAAAGAAGAAATATCATTCAACAATGGTAGATATCAATCTATCAGGAATGCTTTACAATCCAAAGAATCGAATTGGTCAAGCTGTGGATTACGTGATTTTGGTGCACGGTTCAGGAGCACAAGATCGTTTTTCACCTTATTACATTTCATTAGGGTATAGTTTGGCGAAAAATGGATTTGGTGTTTTACTATACGATAAGCGCGGAACAGGACTGTCATCAGGAAATTTTGAAAGTGCATCAATGGAAGATCTAGCCAATGATGCGTTAGCTGCATTGAACTACCTGAAGAACAGGAAGGATATTAAGAAATTTGAAATTGGCTTTCTTGGAACTAGCCAAGGTGGCTGGATTGCTCCTATTGCAGCTAATAAAAATAAGGACTGCGACTTTCTCATTCTAAATGTTGGACCAGCTGTTTCCGTTTTTGAACAAGATATCAATCGCGTGGAATACTCTATGAAAAATGATGGGTGGGACCAAGCATCAATAGATTCGGCAGTATTATATTCAGAACTCTATTTTCAATATGTAAAGGATAATTCTCCTGAAACATGGAAAAAACTTGATAAATTCTCAAAAGACATAAAAAATAAGGATTGGGTGGAGTATGTTAACATTCCTGATAACAAGGATGATTTTGAATGGTGGAGAAACAATAATTATGATCCAGAAACAACACTGAAAAATCTGAAGTGTAGAACACTTTGCTTGTTTGGTGAATATGATCCACTTGTACCACCTGAAGAAAATGAGAACCTAATGAGGGAATACTTAACATTGGCTGGAATTGAGTTTGATATAAAGGTAATTCCGGGAACACTGCATGACATGAAAACATTTCAGGGACTAAATGGTGACAATTGGAGTTGGCCAAAAGTATATTGGGAATGGCGCAAACAACCCTATTCATTTTTGGATAATATTATTCAGTTCCTCAATAAAGACATCCACAACATTAGATAAAATACATTAAAACGCATTATCATGACCGTTGCGCATAATTCCCCCACATAAAGAAACTCTATTAATTACTTATGCTAATGGAGAAAATTTTAGAGTATTTTTATAATGAAAATTTACCGTTAGTCATAATTTTGAATAAAATGAGAGTATCCAAAATAATTGCCATACTAATTCTGTCAATTCTTTTATTTTCTTGTAAAGAAAAGTCCGAAAAGAAATCTATATCCGAAAAAGTTGAAAATCTTGAACCCAAAGTTAATTTTAATGAAATTGAATCTGATTTTATTATATGGTGGACTTACCATTCATATAACATTTCTTTATCATCAAATTTTATAGGTTTGAATGAAAAGACCGATACGATTGACAGAAAACAATTTTTGGAAAAATTAATCACCGGCTATTACATTCCCTTAAAATTAAAGTCAAATGACAGATTTGAAACATACAAACTTTTTAAACTGGACTCTAATGCAGACAAAAGTATTGGAAGCACAATAAAAAATGAATCGCTGACAAACCTTAAACATTTAAAAATGGAAGGATTGCCCCTTCCTGAATTTGACTTTACCGACTTAAACGGGAACATTTACACCAACGAAAACACAAAGGAAAAACCATAATCCTAAAAATCTGGTTTATTAACTGTAAAGCTTGTGTAGCTGAGTTTCCGGAACTAAATGAACTGGTCGAAAAATACAAACAAAAACTGACATGGTTTTCTTGAGTTTAGCACTGGATTCTAAAGCTGAATTAGAGAGCTTTTTGCAGAAAAAAGATTTTGAATATAAGGTAGTTCCCAATCAAAAAGAGTTTATCGAAAAAAAATTAAATCTACATATCTATCCGACTCATTTAATAGTGGATAAAAATGGGACAATAATAAAAGTGGTAAACAAGGCATCGGAAATGATTTCATTTCTTGATAATGAAAAGAAACTGACTGAAAAAATTCCACCGCCTCCACCACCGCCACCAATGTAAAAAAACGATGCATGGGATGTGCAAAAATAATAGCCGATGTAATGCGTATTCAAGCGGTTGTAGCCCGCTTCAACTCTGCTACCCCTCGTTTGAAACGACAAAATATATTTCATTGTAATACACAATGCACTATCTTTAAATAAAATTTAAAAAAAACCGGACCATGAAGAATCTACTAACCATCGTATTAGCCTGTTTTCTTATTATTGGATTCCTTGAACAATCAAACGGGCAAAACCTGACAAGCCAGCAAAAATCAAAGATCGAAAAAGAGGTAGATTCTGTGTTTCACTCCATGATAAAAGCGGCTGAGAGCCTGAATTACGATAAATTAAGCACTGGCGTTGATGACAGGTATAATGCAGGATTTATTGTAAATAGTGTCTATTTCCCAACATATGATTCGCTGGCCCGCATAATGAAAGCAAACACTCAGGACGGAGCAAGTCAAAGTATTAAAATTCAGAAAGAAAAAATTACGGTACTTTCCGATCGTATTGCTCTTTTAACCGCTTCGGGCAATGCGAAAGTCGAAATAAATCCCTATCAAACATTTTCCACAAAATTCCTTTGGTCCTTTGTTTACGAAAAGATTGGTAATGAATGGAAGGTTGTTCAGTCGCATCAATCGCGGGCAGACTAAAAGGTATGCAACCCACAAATTAGTTGACTATATTGCCTCATACTATCCCTCGTTTGAAGCGGCAAAAATCAACTTAACGCTGATTTTATTTTATGCTGGTTAAAATTTTATCGATTTGGGTACTAATCGTATCCATGTCATTTTCCAGTGTTGTTTTGAATTTATTCCAGTCGGCCGGAGCAACTTTTTTAAGCCCGTGCATCCGCGTGTTTACAGAAGCGCGCTTTTCTTCAAAGTCATCAATCGCCTTATTTTGAGCGTCGGTTAATTTTCCTTTCAAGGAATGAATTTTATCGTTCAGTTGAATGATCTTTTGATTAATGGCAGAAAGATCCTGACAGGCTTTTTCATACAAAGCATTTTGTTCCTTTAAAAGTTCATCATTAACTTCAGTTTTACCGGCATCTTTATCTTCTTTATTCGACTGGCTGCCACAACCGGCAAATATTACAATGCTGAAACTTAAAAGAACCAACCATAAAAGTTTGTTGATTTTAAACATGGCGTTTTTGATTTTTAAGTTTTTTTATAATGAAAAATACGTTATTAAAGACGATTTGTTATACCTGAACCGTTAAATTATTTTTAATCTTTTGTGCGATTTAATAGCCCGCATTTATCCAACTCCTCCCTGTTTGAAACGAAAGAAAGAAAAGTCAACCTGAAGGATCAGTTATATACTGCATTTTCTCTTTAAATATCACATTAATATTATTTAAGATATTTTAGTATTTTATTTCAAAATATTCACAGTATATCAACTATTTATGTCGTAACTTCATCTAGTTAAAATAAATGTTGGCAGGAAAACTCATTAGTTTTTTTTAGGATTCTGTCAAGTGACAATAGCTTTTCAAAATAAGTAAAGTATATACTATGATTTTTAAAAATTTATCTATAAGAACGGGGATGCTGAAAACCGTATAGAGTAAGCATAAATATTAAATATGTAAATGATGCAAACAGTAGTAATTCGCCATAGAGTGGGAAATTTTGACACTTGGCTAAAGGGACATAAGGACAGAGTAGAATTATTCTCAAAATTTGGACAGGGATTTAAAACTTTCCGGGATACCGATGATCCAAACTCAATTGTTTTGGTTGCAGAGGTTTCAGATATTGAAGGAATGCAAGCTTTATTGAGCAACAAGGAAGTTATGGAAAAGGTTGCTAAGGAAAAACACACCGTACTTGAGCCAATTACTATTTCGATGCCCGTTGACGTTTAAGATAGTATATCTTTCTTTAAAGCAATAATCCTACTACCCCTCATTTCAATATGAGGGGGTAAGATTTTTACTTTTAAACTTCCAGCAACTTATCGGCCATAGCATTTGCCAGGTTAATAAGTTCCTGTTTATTATCAGATTTTAGCGCCCCTTTTTCTTCGATCGGATCGTAAACCAGTTCCCACTTAATATTTTCAGCAAAAGTCTTCAGGTTTTTTACGCCGCCGCCATTCCATGAGTAGTTTCCAAAAATGCCCAGGTAGTGATTTTTCGGTGCCATGTGTTCGATGGTGGAAAGCAGTATCTGCACATTGGGGAACATGGCATTATTGTAAGCCGCACTGCCGACAATAAATCCTTTATATTTAAAAATATCGTTGATAATATATGAAGAGTGTGTTTTTGAAGCATCGTACACCCGGATATTTTTTATTCCACGCACTGCCAGTTGTCGTGCAATAACTTCTGCCATCCGTTGCGTATTGCCGTACATTGAGCCATAAACAATGATCACACCCGTTTCAAGGTCGTAAGAACTCCATTTATTATAGCGGGTCAGAATCCAGTCGAGGTGGCTACGCCAGATAGGTCCGTGGGTAGCGGCAATCATTTTAATATTTAGCGGAGCCAGCTTTTTAATGGCGCGCTGTGTATGCGGACAATATTTCCCCACAATATTGGTGAAGTAACGCATCACCTCCACCTCGTAAAATTCAAGATTGATTTCGTCGTCGAACACACCACCGTCAAGTGTTCCGTAGCTGCCAAAAGCATCACCGGTAAAAACAATATTTGTTGTTTCGTCAAAAGTAACCATGGTCTCAGGCCAGTGCACCATTGGAATCATTTGGAACTGAAGCTTGTGTTTTCCCAGGTTGAGCACATAATTATCATATACTTCAAGTACATTTTTCGGCTCCATATAAAAGCTCTCCACAAAACCAAAAGTCTTTTTGTTGCCTACCAGTGTAATGTCAGGATATTTCTGCACAATCGATTTCAATGCTCCCGAATGGTCAGGTTCCATGTGGTTAATCACCAGGTAATCGATCTTCCGGTCACCGATAATTTCTTCAATATTATCGAGGTACTCATCAATAAAACTACGCTCCACCGTGTCAATCAGTGTAATTTTTTCGTCAACAATGAGATAGGAATTATAGGAAATGCCGTGTGGAATCGGCCAGATATTTTCAAATAAATGGGTTCTTCTATCGTTATAACCGAGAAAATAAACATCGTCGGCAAGATTTACCTTTTGCATAGTTGTATTTGTTTATGTTGAATTTTACGGTTACAAAACTAATGATTTTTGATGCGCTGCAGCAACGAAAAAAACAGGAAAGCAAATATTTAAAAAAAGGTTATTCTGTGGTTAACGATTAAACATTATTTTTACGGCAAATTTGAAAAAGCCATGACGATAGAACGAAAGAATAAAATTATGCTGTTTCCGCGGGCAGGAAAATTCATCATCGTAATTGTTTCCATTGCTTTTATTCTGGCAGCCTTGCGGGGTTACCAGCTGTACCAGTATATTTTCAGAGAGAATGTAAAAAAGGATTATGTGCTGATGGTGCCGCAGGATGCAACCTTTAAACAAATAACCGACAGTTTAATGAAGAATGACGTACTTAACAGTTACAAGGCATTTAAATGGGTGGCAAAAAGAAAACATTATCCGACGGCAATGAAACCGGGAAAGTATAAATTCACCAAAGGAATGAACACTAACCAGGTAGTGAATATTCTGCGTAGCGGGTTGCAGACTCCGATAGATGTGACATTTAACAATGTACATTCAAAAGAGGACCTGGCCGGAAAAGTGAGTAAATATATACAAGCCGATTCGCTGTCAATCCTCAATCTTTTTTCGGATGATGTGCAAATTGAAGATTATGGTTTTACACCGGAAACCTACCCGGCAATGTTTATTCCAAATACCTATGAGTTTTACTGGACTACTTCGGCGGAAGAATTTGCCGACCGCATGAAAAAGGAATACGACCGTTTTTGGACACCTGAACGATTGCAAAAAGCCGAAGACTATGAACCTGACTCCGGTGGAAGTAAGCACATTAGCATCAATTGTGCAGAGCGAAACAGCTAAAAAAGATGAAATGCCACGGATCGCAGGGCTGTATTATAACCGTCTGAAAAAGGGAATTCCGCTTCAGGCCGACCCAACAGTGAAATATGCTGTTGGCGATGCATCGCTAAAACGCATTTTGAATTCTCATCTCGAAATTAGACTCACCATATAACACTTACAAATATAAAGGATTGCCTCCTGGACCGATCAATTTTCCGGAAACAGCCAGCATTGATTCTGTTCTGAATTACGAGAAAAATAATTATCTGTATATGTGTGCCAGTGATGATTTTTCAGGATACCACAATTTCGCAAGTACGTTGGCTCGAGCATAACCGGAATGCAGCTAAATACAGGGCTGCCCTGAATGCAGAAAAGATTTGGAAGTAGCTTTCTCCAATATGTCATTTGACGATCCCAGTTCTTAAGTCATGATTGAGGAGAAATCTCTCTTCAATTCTGATAATCTCATTCATTCCGTCCGCTTCGAAATGACAAAGTGCATCAAATACAATTTACCTCGCGTTCCAGTTCCACACCAAATTGTTTCAGTACTGATTGTTTTATTTTCTCGGAGAAATTATAAATCTCTTTACCGGTAGCATCTCCGTAATTTACCAAAACCAGTGCCTGTTTATCATGAATACCCACATCGCCTTTACGAACACCTTTCCATCCTGCTTTTTCAATGAGCCAGCCGCCCGCCAGTTTTACTTTTCCTTCTTCTGCCGGATATACGGGCATATCTTTGTATCGTTCCAGGAGTTGTTCAGCAACTGTTGCATCCACCACCGGGTTCTTAAAAAAACTTCCGGCATTTCCAATCACTTTCACATCGGGTAATTTCGCTGAGCGAATTTCAATCACTGCATCACGGATGTTCCAGAGATCAACTTCTCCCCGCTCCTTTACCTTTTCTTCCACTTGTCCGTAACTCAAATTAAATTCAGGGAATTTACTCAATCTGAAAACAACAGAAGTGATAATAGCACGGTTTTTAAATGCCTGTTTGAAAATGCTGTTCCGGTAACTGAATTCACAGCTGGCAGCAAGCAACTCAAAAGTCAGTCGTGTTTCCAGATCATAGCCTTTTACGATTTCAATAGCATTACTAACTTCCTGACCGTAAGCCCCGATATTTTGCACCGGTGCTGCGCCCACGGTTCCGGGAATAAGCGAAAGATTTTCGATACCTCCCAGTTTCATATCAACACAGTAATTGACAAACTCATCCCAGTTTTCACCGGCGCCCACTTCAATCCAAACATTTTGACGATCCTCTGCGATCTCTTTTACACCCGGCACATTAGATCGTATTACCAATCCATCGAAATCATTGACAAACAGAATATTGCTTCCACTGCCTAACAAAAGTAATTTCTCATCTTTCCACGACTGGTTCGACCGTAAAAAAACATCCAAATCTTCGGGGTCTGTAAATTCGAAAAAATATTTTGTTTTGGCTTCAACACCAAAAGTGTTATATGATTTTAAAGGGTAGTTCTCAAAAAAGCGGATCATCGGTTGATTATATTTTGCGCAAAGATAGTATAATTGCCCCAACCTCAGTTACATCAAAAATTACCAACACCTGTTTTTTACATATAGGTAATACTATTTTTACAACCGTTAAGTTTTATCTTTACAGCAGATTGAATAACTGAATTGAACAAGAAAAGAAATAAACGCCTCATCGCATCAGTCACCAATGACCTGGTAACCGACAACCGGGTACATAAAATATGTACTACACTTTCCGAATTGGGTTTTGAAGTGTTACTTATCGGCCGTAAACTGCCCGACAGTCTTCCGCTGAAAGATCGACCATACGCCACAAAACGGTTCCGGTTATGGTTCAAAAAGGGCCCCTTGTTTTATGCTGAATATAACCTGCGACTGTATTTATTCCTGTTGTTTACGCAGTTTGATCTTCTTCTTTCGAATGATTTGGATACGCTTGCAGCTAATTTTATTGCCTCAAAAGTTAAACATAAACCGCTGGTTTACGACAGTCATGAGTATTTCACTGAAGTTCCTGAGTTGGTTCATCGCCCGCGGGTAAAAAGAACCTGGGAATGGCTGGAACAAAAAATAGTTCCGCATATCAGGCATGCTTACACGGTTTGCGATTCCATTGCAAATATTTACCGTGAAAAATATGGGGTGCCCTTTAAAGTAGTTCGCAATCTGCCGGTTTCATATTCACCACAAACAACTGCGGATGAAAATGCAATTGAAAAGCGAATTATATACCAGGGAGCAATAAATGTTGGACGCGGACTGGAAAAAGTCATTATGGCAATGAAGTATCTTGAAAATGTAAAACTTATTATTGCCGGTGACGGAGATATTAAAACCCAACTTGAAAATCTTGTTGAAAAAGAAAATCTGGTAAACAAAGTTGAATTTACCGGTCGTCTGCCTTTCGATGAAATTCCCCAACTCACTGCCACAGCACATCTCGGGCTTTCCATTGAAGAAGATTTAGGGCTTAACTACCGCTACGCTTTACCCAACAAACTATTTGATTACATCCAGGCACGAATTCCGGTACTAGTTACCAACCTGCCGGAAATGGCTGCAATTGTAAACCAGTATAAAATCGGGGAAATCACCGATTCGCTTGAACCTGAAGTCTTAGCAAAAAAGATTGACGATGCGCTTCATAATAAAGAAAAACGAAAAATCTGGGTTGAAAATCTCCCGGCAGCAGCCAAAGAGTTGGTATGGGAAAACGAAGAAAGGATAGTAAAAGATATCTATTCAGAGTTGTTAGATTTCTAAAGAAGTAGAAAAAATTACGTTTTTTTTCATTTCGACGATCCCGATTGCTATCGGGAGGAGAAATTTCTTTTTACCAAATATTATTAGATTTCTCAGTCGTACCAACTTCGAAATGACAATTTCGATTAATTCTTCTCCAGCAAACTTTCAAAATCAACCATGGTTTCGTTTGTTGCCGAATCAGAGATTCTGCCTTTTGCACAAACAATAGTACGCGCAGGTTTTCCGGCAATGACAGCATAATCGTGAGTAACCATCAAAACAGTCTTACCTTCTGAATTTAAGCGATAAAACAGGTCCAGAATTTCAGCCGAAGTTTCCGGGTCGAGGTTTCCGGTTGGTTCATCAGCAAGCAAAATTGGCGGATTATTTAGAACTGCCCGGGCAATAACCACGCGCTGTTGCTCGCCGCCACTTAACTGGTGAGGCATTTTATGAATTTTATCGGCAGCGCCAACACTATCGAGCACATCTACAATGCGGTTCTCAATTTCAGAACGGTTCTTCCAACCTGTTGCTTTAAGTACAAATGCCAGGTTTTCATAAACATTTCTGTCATTCAGTAGCCTGAAATCCTGAAAAACCACACCCAGTTTTCTTCGCAACTCTCTGACTTCATGTGTTTTAATATTTCGCAGTTGGAAACCCGCAACCTGGGCACTCCCGGAAATCAAAGGAAGTTCGGCATTCAGCGTTTTTATTAAGCTTGTTTTCCCGGTTCCCACTTTGCCAATAATGTAAACAAACTCCCCGGCATTCACTTCCATCGAAACATCGGAAAGGATCCGGTTTTCCCTTTGCCAGATCACTGCTTCCTTAAGTTCTATGATTTTTTTCGGTTCCATTCTTTTAATATACAACCTAAGTTAAACGCTTTTTTTTTACCATGTAGGTATAATAAACCGAAGTAATAAACAGTTTTTTGTTAAGAAAATAGAAAAGAATAACAACGTTAGGAAAACGGAAACATCTAATTTAGAAGATTAATTTGTCTGTAGTAATTTTTCAGAAAAAGTGTACCAAAAAGTGGCCGCAACGTCAGGAAAAATGATTGGTTACGAAACCTTGCTTTTGAAAAACTGAACCAATTACAGGTAAAAAACTAAAAATAAAGTGCATGAAAACATTTCGGATTATTATACTCCTGCCCGTTTTTATACTAATGCAAACCGCTGCAAGAAGCCAGGAAACGGCTTATTACGGGGATGTTCAGCAAAAAATTGATGTAGCGAAAGAACTATTTAAGAAAGAGAAATACATTTCATCTTTCAGGGAGTTTCAAAAAATAGAGAAAAAGCTGGATCCCAAATCAGAACTTTTTTCGGAAGCTGAATATTATAAATCCGTGGCAGCGCTTAAAGCCGGTTACACAGCCGGAAGCAAGATGCTGACCAGTTTTACTGAAAATTATTCGGAAAGTCCATTTATCAACCAGGCATGGTACAACCTTGGAGATTATCAGTTTGAAAGAAAACAATATTTGGTAGCTGTCCGCACTTTTCAGAATATTGACAGAGGGGACCTTGGAAAAGACGAGCTCATCAAACTTAAATATATGAACGGTTATTCGAACCTGATGACTGATAACCTGGATGTTGCCGCACGTGAGTTTTACGATATTAAAGATGCCAACAACCTTTACAGCAAGCCAGCTACCTATTACTGGGCGCACATTATGTATTTACAGGAGAATTACGAATCGGCACTGGCCGGATTTACCAAACTGAACAACGACCCCACGTATTCAAAAGTAATTCCACTGTATATTAGTCATATTTATTACAAACAGGAAAAATACGACGAAGTAGTAAATTACACTACTTCTGTAATTGACGATGTTAATAAAGACGACCGGGTTGAGTTATCAAAAATTGTCGGCGATTCTTATTTTCATTTAAAGGAATACAATAAGGCTATTCCTTACCTGGAAACATATTTTAACGCAACCGAACTAAAAACCCGTGAGGATAATTACATACTCGGATATTGTTACTACTATACTGAACAATACGAAAAAGCCGCGCCATTACTGGAAGGAGCTTCCAAAGGGAACGATGCACTGGCACAAAATGCATATTACCATCTGGCAGAATGTTACATAAAAACCAACGATAAAGAAAAAGCGAAACTGGCATTCGACGCAGCATCCAAACTCGACTTTGATGAACACATAAAAGAAGATGCACTTTTTAACTATGCCAAATTAACGTACGAATTATCGTATTCACCTTTTAATGAAACCATAAAGGCATTTGATAATTACATCAGCCTTTACCCGAATTCAGAACGAAATGCTGAGGCTTACCGCATTTTGACTGAAGTTTATATGGTAACTAAAAATTATAAAGATGCGATAGAGTCCATTGAAAAAATAAAATCGAAAACACCTACCATTTTACAAGCCTATCAGCGGGTAACGTTTTACCGTGGGCTGGAATTATTTAACAACCTGGCGTATAACCAGGCCATTAAATACTTCGATATCTCGATTGAAAACGGCAGTTACGACAGGAAGATCAACGCGCGGGCTATGTTCTGGAAAGGTGAAGCACTTTATCGGGTTGGCGATTACAACAATGCTATCAATACGTTTACGAGATTTCTTATTACTCCCGGCGCTTCAACAGTTTCAGAGTTCAACGATGCAGAATATGATCTTGGGTATTCTTATTTTAAGCTTGATGATTTTGAAGCAGCTGCTTCGCATTTCAGAAAGTTTGTAACTGCTAACAAAAATAACCGCTCTGAAAAACTCGCCGATGCACTAAATCGCGTTGGTGACTATTATTTTTTGAATACCAATTATGAAAGAGCCATTCAGAATTATCAGCAATCATACGGAATGAAAATCTACGAACCGGATTATTCGTTGTTTCAGATTGCTTTTTGCCAGGGACTGGAACGTAACCAGAAAGGAAAAGTCGAAAACCTGGAAAAGCTCTTAAAGGAATTTCCTGAATCGGATTTTGAAGATGACGCCCTGTATGAGTTGGGACGAGCCTATGAACGTATGGGTGAAACATTGAATGCCATTAAGCTCTACCAGCAAATTCTGGAAAACTACAAACAAAGTAATTACTACCGGAAAGCCTTATTACAAATCGGGCTAATTCATTATAACAATGGCGAATACGACAAATCGCTGGTTCGATACAAAGAGGTAGTAGAGAACTTTCCGGGAACACCGGAAGCCAGGGCTGCGTTATCGGGTATCAAAAACTGTTATGTTGAATTAAACAATATTAACGAATACTTTGCCTACGCACGCAAATTGGGATCAGGAACAAATATTACAGTTTCAGAGCAGGATTCAATGACCTTCCAGGCTGCTGAGCGCGTTTATATGTCGGGTGGAAAGAATGCGGCAATGCAATTGCAACGCTACCTCCAACAATTTCCAAACGGAAGTTTTGCCGTAAGCGCTCATTTTTATCTGGCTGAATCGCTTTATAAACAAGGGAAATATTCGGAAGCCAACCAGAATTATACGTATGTGGTTAACCAACCTGAGAATATTTTTACTGAACAGGCACTTTCGCGTGCATCGGAACTTACTTTTAATGCAGAGAAATATCCTGAAGCGCTGGAAATGTTCAATCGGCTGGAAGCTGCTGCCAACGGGAAATGGAACATACTAAAAGCCAACACCGGACAAATGCGGTGTAACCTGATTTTAAAGAATTATGAGGAAGCAATAAAAGCTGCCAAAAAAATCAAAAAATCGGATATTGCCAATGAAGCTTTAAAACGCGAAGCCAATTATGCCGATGGGAAATCGAACTATGAGCTTGGTAATATCAACGAGGCTTTGCAAAGCCTGAAAGCTGTTGCTTCTGATGTAACCTATGAGCAAGGTGCCGAATCGAAATACCTCGTTGCTGAAATCTATTCCAAACAAGGTAAAAAGAAACAGGCCGAAGACGAGATCATGGATTTTATCTCAAAAAATTCGCCTTATCAGTACTGGCTTGGGAAAGCATTCTTGTTGTTATCGGATATTTACATTAGTAATGGAGACGAATTTCAGGCTAAACATACTCTGAAAAGCCTTGTAGAAAATTACAACAATAAAACAGATGGAATCATTGCCGCGGCTTCAGAAAAGCTGCTGGCCATTGAGGCAAATGAAAAAATGGAACAGCAAAAAGCCATCGACAGTTCATATCAAATCAAAATCAAAGAAAATTAAAAAACGGAAACTATGCTCAATACGTTAAAATATGTCCTGCTGGTAATGTTCACAGGAATCCTTTATCCGGCACTCGCACAGCGCGACACCAGTTTAACACAGGAGGTAGAAGTGATAAAATCATTCAAACCGACCATTACTGATGCCAATAAAATCAATGACATGCCAAAACAGGATCAGACTGAGCATCAGAAACCTACATTTAATTACAGCATTTACAGTCAGCCTATTTTTAATACTTTTTCAGTGACTCCCCTGAAAGCGGCCGCCATTGAGGAAAACCGCAAACCCGATACAGGTTACGGACTGATTCGAGCAGGAGTTGGAAATTACAATAAACCTTACGGAGAATTCTTTTTTGATCATCTTAATTCCAAACGGTCCATTTTCGGAATTCACGGCAAGCATCTTTCTTCGCTGGGAAAAATAAACCTGGAAGGCGGTGACCGTGTAGATGCGCCTTTTGCCAAAAACGAAGCAGAACTGTATTTTAACCAGTTCTTTAGAAAATCGATCCTTTCATTTAATTTCGATTTAAACCACGATGGATTTAACTATTATGGCTACCCGAAACAATCAATTCCTGCACCATTAAAAGAAGACAATCAGAATATTAATTACCAGGGAAAACATCAGACATTTACTAAGGCAGGAATGAATATCTCCCTGTCTAATCCTTCGCTGGAGATGGATGATAATGATTTCAGCTTTAATCTCAGATACTACTATTTCAACACCAAAACCGATCAGAAGGAACATTACGGGAAACTATCTTTACGCGCTCAGCATGAATTTGACAAAGGAAGCGGTGTGCTCGAAGCCGGAGTGGTTTATTCACAGGCCAGCAATATATTGAACCGTATTGATACTGCAGGCAGCACCCGAAATCAAACATGGTTATTTGCCAACCCATCATACATTATTGGCGATGAAAAAGCAAATTTTCAGATTGGGGTAAAAACGTGGTTTATTCTTGATAAAGATTTTGATGCTGAAGCTCATATAACACCAAACCTGCGGGTAAATTACACCCCGGTAAAAGATGTATTGAAGTTGTATGCAGGAATTGATCGGCAACTACATTAACAATCATTATTCAAAAATTGCGTATGAAAATCCGTTTGTCGATCCGCAGCACGATGTAAGGAACAGTTTTGAAAAGTTGCATTTTCTGGGAGGAATTGACGGCAAATTTTCATCAAAAACCAATTTTAAAATTTCAGCCGATTATTCTCTGATCGATGATCAACCATTATATTACCTCCATCAGTACACCTATCAGGACCCGCTTATTAATCCAAACCCAATACTGGTTGATAATGATTTCAAAGTGATGTACGATAACCTGAGCCTGTTCAAATTCAATCTCGAAATATTTCATTCTACATCAGAGAAACTGGAATTTTCACTTTCAGGAAATTATTATTTGTACAAACTGGATGAGCAGAAATCGGCATGGAATTTACCGGACTGGGACGCTAATTTTTCGTTGAGCTATAACATAACAGAACAATTAAGTGTTTCAACCGATGTTTTTCTTGTAGGTACCCGCAAAGCACTAATTGTCGAAACCATGTTCCGTGATCCATCTGTTGACACAGTAAATCCACCTGTCTATAAATCGTATAACCTTGATACAGCCATTGATCTGAACGTACGAGGGGAATACAAACTAACGCAGAAATTTTCGGTTTTTGCACAGCTCAATAATTTCGGTTTTCAGAAGTACGAAAGATGGTTTGGCTACCCGGTTCAAAGCTTCAATTTTCTGGCCGGAATAAGCTACGCATTTTAAGATGTTAAATGATTTAAAAAATATTTGTGGCAATTCCCTTTTTTAGTTTCAAAAATCGTTGTTTTCGCTCTCATTTTCAGGTTAATAAAATGTTGAAAAGTTAACTTAACATACGATAGAAAAATACCCTTCCTTCGCTTTATTTTGCTATATTTGCAACATGTTTTTTGGTTCAATTATTAACGGATTTAAGTGATTGAAAATCAATTAGTTTCCCAACGAAAAAACGGCAATGTTTTTTCATCCCGGAAGCTATTTTGTTTTTTATAGACATTGACAAGTATAAATTAAAGAATATAGCATGAGTGAATTGGAAAAAAATGGAACAGCAAAAGGAGGAAATGGCAATTATTCAGCCGATAGTATCCAGGTGCTCGAAGGGTTGGAGGCGGTTCGTAAGCGCCCATCCATGTATATTGGTGATACAAATGAAAAAGGGTTACACCATTTGGTCTATGAAGTTGTTGATAATTCGATAGATGAGGCGCTTGCAGGATATTGCAGTAATATTGATGTAGTAATTCACGAAGATAATTCGATAACAGTTATAGACGATGGACGTGGAATTCCAACAGAAAAACACACAAAGGAAAATAAATCGGCATTGGAAGTGGTAATGACCGTTTTACATGCCGGAGGTAAATTCGACAAAGATTCTTATAAAGTATCAGGAGGGTTGCATGGAGTTGGTGTTTCATGTGTAAATGCTCTTTCATCTCATTTGAAAGCAGAGATTCACCGTGAAGGAAAGATTTGGATGCAGGAATATTCCATTGGGAAACCACTTTATGAAGCTAAAATTATTGGTGATTCAGATAAAACAGGAACTATTATAACTTTTAAACCAGATGACAGCATTTTTCTGGTGACCAAATTTAAATATGAAATACTGGCAGCACGTTTGCGTGAACTGGCTTATCTGAATGCCGGTATTAAATTGTCGATTATTGATGAGCGCGAAAAAGATGAAGATGGCAATTTTAAATCGGATAATTACTTCTCGGAAAATGGTTTGAAAGAATTCGTTGAATATTTAGACGAAACACGGGTGCGATTAATTGATAATGTTATTCATATTTCGTCTGACAAAAGTGGTTCACCAGTGGAAATTGCCTTGCAGTATAATACCTCATTTTCTGAAAATATACATTCGTATGTCAATAATATCAATACTATTGAAGGTGGCACGCATTTAACCGGGTTTAGACGTGGGTTGACACGAACGCTTAAAAACTATGCCGATTCATCAGGGATGCTCGCAAAAATGAAATTTGATATCAGTGGTGATGATTTTCGGGAAGGATTAACAGCTGTTGTTTCCGTTAAAGTTCAAGAACCACAGTTTGAAGGGCAAACTAAAACCAAATTGGGAAACTCGGAAGTTAGCCTTTCTGTTGATCAGGCAGTTAGCGAGATGCTAAAAAATTATCTAGAAGAAAATCCAAAAGATGCCCGGACAATCGTAAACAAGGTAATTTTAGCAGCTCAGGCCAGACATGCAGCCCGCAAGGCCCGTGAAATGGTTCAGCGAAAAAATGCACTTACCGGAGGTGGTCTTCCGGGGAAACTCACTGATTGCTCGGAAAGAGATCCGGCATTATGTGAAATTTTCCTGGTTGAGGGAGATTCAGCAGGCGGTACGGCAAAACAAGGCCGTAACCGTAGGACACAAGCAATTTTGCCACTAAGAGGCAAAATCCTTAACGTAGAAAAAGCCATGCAACATAAGATATTCGAAAATGAAGAGATCAAGAATATTTTCACCGCACTGGGAGTAAACATTGGTACCGAGGAAGATTCCAAGGCACTTAACATGGAAAAACTCAGGTACCACAAAATAGTCATTATGACTGACGCTGACGTTGATGGAAGCCACATTGCCACATTGATCATGACTTTCTTTTTCCGTTACATGAACGACTTGATTAAAAGCGGATATCTGTATATTGCAACGCCACCTTTATACCTGGTAAAAAAAGGAAAAAAAGAAGCTTATGCATGGAATGAAAAACAGCGACTGGATTATATCAAGGAATGGGCCGATGGAAACGAAAGCAATATACATGTGCAACGTTACAAAGGTTTAGGAGAGATGAACGCAGAACAACTCTGGGAAACCACTATGAATCCTGAACAGAGAACACTGCAGCAGGTTACGGTGGAAAATGCAGCAGAAGCCGATCATATATTCTCAATGCTGATGGGCGATGATGTTCCTCCGCGTCGTAAGTTTATAGAAGATCATGCTACCTATGCCAACATTGATGTTTAATTCTTGATATGAGATTGTAAGTATTGAGTACTTAGTTCTGAAGGCTATTTACTAACTCTTTTTCAATCTCAAATAAAAAATCCGGCCTTGTTCGGATTTTCTTTCTAAATACTAAGTTCTAACTACTCATATCTAAAAATATGAATATTTGTGTCTTTTGTTCTTCAAGTAATGCAATCGCTGATGTTTATTTCGAAGAAGCCCGGAAGCTGGGGAAGTTAATTGCACTTGAAAAGCATACATTAATAAATGGCGGAGCCAATGTAGGATTAATGGAAGCAGTAACTATTGCTGCAGGAGAAGCAGGAGCTAAAACCATTGGAGTGATTCCGGAAATGTTGAAGGGTCGTTCCCTGGCATCCGACAACGCACACAAGGTTTATGTTACCGCCGATATGCAGGAACGTAAAGCTAAAATGCGCGAGATATCTGATGCGTTTATTGCATTACCCGGCGGATTTGGAACACTGGAAGAAATTCTTGAAGTAATCACACTTCGCCAACTCTCATATCATACCAAACCTATTGTTTTCATCAATACCAGTGGATTCTTTAACCATCTTTTCAAACAGTTTGAAGTTTCATACAATCAACTTTTTGCTAAAGAAATTTACCGTGAGTTATATTTTATTGCAGAAAATGCTAAAGAGGCGCTGGAATTCATTAAAAATTATTCCCCGGTAATATTAGACTCCAAATGGTTTAATGTTCCACAGAAAAAACTAAAACAGAAATGAAATGACAAAATTTCATAAATGAGCATTTCTTTTTTCAATCATTAACAAAAATGAACGATAGTTGTTAAAATATTTAAAATACCAGGATCTGAATTACTCAAAATAAAAACACTGGCAACAAATTTGCGTTATACATGCATGTAAAACAATAATTAAATGAACATTAAAATGATTATAGCATGAAGAAATTCGGAAAAATTGCTTTTACATTTTCTCTTGTAATTGCAGGAGCTTTTGTGGCTGTTTGGGCTTATTCAACATTCTTTGATAAACCTGATGTAGTAACCATAAAAGAAGACCACCCAATAAAATATGCAAGCCTCCCGGCAGACAGTCAGGTTACATTGCCTGACCTTACATTTGCTGCCGAGAAATCAGTTCATGCTGTAGTTCATATTGCAACACAATCCGTTCGTACAGGACAATGGTCAAGCGGGAATCCGTTTCTTGACGAGTTCTTTGGTTTAAAAAGAAGTCGACCCGAAATCAGCAGGGGCTTTGGATCAGGAGTAATATTAACTTCTGACGGAGATATTGTTACAAATAATCACGTAATTGAGGACGCACAAAAAATTAAAGTTATTCTGAATGACAAAAGAGAATTCGAGGCTCACGTTGTTGGAACAGACCCGTCAACAGATATTGCGTTATTAAAAATTGATGCTGCTGATCTGCCTTACTTAACTTATGGCAATTCAGACGCTTTGAAACTGGGAGAATGGGTTCTGGCTGTAGGCAATCCATTTAATCTTACATCAACTGTTACTGCAGGTATTATAAGCGCACGGGCACGTAACCTCGGGATAAACAACGACCAAATGGCCATTGAGTCATATATTCAGACTGATGCTGCGGTTAATCCCGGGAACAGTGGTGGTGCACTTGTTAACCAACAGGGAAACCTGGTGGGAATTAATGCTGCTATTGCTACCAGAACAGGTTCTTACACCGGATATTCATTTGCTGTCCCGGTTTCAATAGTAAGAAAAGTTGTGGACGACTTAAAAAAATACGGCGAAGTACAGCGGGCTTTACTTGGTGTTAATATTGGCGATATAAACGCAGAAATAGCGCAAAAATTGAATCTTGATAAGGTAGAAGGTGTATATATCGGAGGTGTTTCGAACAATGGCGCTGCGCAAGAAGCTGGCATTAAAGAGGGAGATGTTATTATCAGTGTAGCGGGAGAACCTGTTAAATCAATGGCTGAACTTCAGGAAAAAATTAGTCAGTATCGCCCGGGTGATGATGTAAAAATTGTTGTAATTCGTGACAATAAAGAGAAACCATTTACGGTAACTCTTCGTAATAAACACGGTGATACCCAAATTGTACGCGACAATGACGTAGTTTTGGGTGCTCGGTTTGAAACAGTGACCGATGGAGAGAAAGATAAATTGGAAATCGATAACGGTATTAAAATAAAGACCCTTGACAAAGGCAAATTAAAAGATGCCGGCCTTAAAGAAGGATTTATCATCACTTATGTGAATAAAAAACCCATCTACGAGGTGAATGATTTTAAGAGAGAGATTGGAAATGCTCAGGGAGGAATTCTCGTAGAGGGCGTCTATCCAAATGGGGAACAGGCGTACTTTGTTTTTGGCGTAAATTAATATGCCGGGAAAAACGGTTTTAACGATTCATTAAAAAAGAATTTTAAAACATTAATTCTCCTTGACCGTTAATTTAATAAGTTCTATATTTGCACGTTTTTTTAATAAAATTATATGAGACAGCTAAAGATCACAAAGTCAATCACTAACCGTGAAAGTGCCTCTTTAGACAAGTATTTACAGGAAATCGGAAAAGAAGAACTGATTACTGTCGAGGAAGAAGTTGAATTAGCACAGCGGATAAAAAAAGGTGACCAGGCAGCGCTGGAAAAATTAACCAGGGCTAACCTGAGGTTTGTGGTATCGGTTGCAAAACAGTACCAAAACCAGGGCCTTAGTTTACCCGACTTAATTAACGAGGGAAACCTCGGGTTAATTAAAGCTGCAGAAAAATTCGACGAAACCCGTGGTTTCAAGTTTATTTCCTATGCCGTTTGGTGGATTCGTCAGTCCATCCTTCAGGCGCTTGCAGAACAGTCTCGAATCGTTCGATTGCCATTGAACCAGGTAGGTTCGTTAAACAAAATCAACAAAGCATATTCGAAATTCGAGCAGGAACACGAACGCAAGCCTTCACCTGAAGAACTGGCCGAATCGCTGGAACTTCCTGCCGATAAAGTTGCCGACACATTGCGCGTTTCCGGCCGTCATGTTTCTGTTGATGCACCATTTGTTGATGGTGAAGACAACAGCTTGCTCGACGTACTGGTTAACAATGATTCGCCCAATGCCGACCGTGCCCTTATCATGGAATCGCTTGCCAAAGAGATACATCGGGCTTTAGCTACATTGACTGAGAGAGAAAGTGACATTATTCGTTTGTTCTTTGGTATCGGGTGTCAGGAGATGACTCTGGAAGAGATCGGAGAACGTTTTGGGCTGACCCGTGAAAGGGTTCGTCAAATTAAAGAAAAAGCAATCCGGAGGTTGCGACACACTTCAAGAAGCAAGTTGTTAAAATCATATCTTGGATAAAATTGAAAGGCTGCCGGTGGCGGCCTTTTTTATTGATTAATATTTTTTAAGGGTGACACGGTTTTCAACCGCGTTTTTTTGACAATAATGGCGATTACAAATCGCCACACCTATCTAAAAATCGAGAGTAAGCTGAGTTGCTTTTTTTACTTCTTCCTGCTGAAAATTAGAAACACTAAGTCCCAATAAACGAATTCCTTTAATAAATCCTCCTTCAGCTTTCAGCAAAGCCATACTTTCAGAAATAATATCACTTTCAGATTCAAAAAACCCTTGAATAGTTTTGCTCCGCGTGTGTTGTTCAAAATCGGCATATTTAAATTTCAAGGTAAGAGTTCTCGCTTTTACACCTGATCTTTCTATTCGGTTCCAAAGAATATTTGCAATTTGCAATGTTTCCTTTTCAATCTCTTCATCAGAGAATAAATCAGTTGAAAAAGTCTGCTCCGCGCCTACTGACTTACGTTCACGTTCAGGTTCTACTGGTCTGTTATCTTCTCCCCGGCAAATTTCATAATAGTAATTACCTGATTTTCCAAACAACTGAATCAATTCAATACGCTCAAGTTTTTTCAGATCAATACCGTACCAGATTCCCATTTTATTGAGCTTTTCAGCCGTTACTTTTCCAATGCCATAAAATTTCCTGATTTCAAGCTGATCAATAAACTCCTGCGCTTTTTCAGGAGTTACCACAAACATACCATTGGGTTTATTCACATCAGAAGCCACCTTTGCCAGAAACTTATTATAAGATACTCCTGCTGATGCAGTTAATCCGGTTTCTTCAAAAATTTGTTTTCTAATTTTTTTGGCAATTAATGTAGCAGACGGCTTTCCCTTTTTTGCATAAGTAACATCCAGGTAAGCCTCATCAAGCGAAAGAGGTTCAACGAGGTCAGTGTACTCAAAAAATATGGATCGTATCTGTTCTGAAATCTCTTTATATCTTGAAAAACGGGGTTTTACAAAAATTAAAACGGGGCATTCCCGTTTAGCCACTTTAGACGGCATGGCTGATCGAACTCCAAACTTGCGAGCCTCATAACTTGCTGCTGCCACCACTCCTCTTTCTCTTGAACCGCCCACAGCTACCGGCTTCCCACGAAGCGAAGGATTATCGTGTTGTTCCACCGAAGCATAAAAGGCATCCATATCAATATGGATTATTTTCCGAATGTTTTCCACAGCATTATATCGTTTATTCGGAAATATTTGTCTCTTCCGTTTTTCCTTCTCTTATAACTTCAAATTCCTCATCAACAGCTTTTGTTACTGTTCTGCGGTTACCGGTTACAATCAGCGCCCACGCCATAATAATGCTCGTCGCAATAATTACCATAAATAAAATTCCACTTTCAAAACCTGTCGTTTTCAGTGATTCAGGAATAGCAAAAAAGAGCAGTATTGAGATTAAACCACGAGGTGCAATGAATGTTTGAGGCATAGTATTCTTATTCTCAACCACATAAAACAGTCCAAACCGTAATAAATAAGAAACGGCGAGAAAAGCAAAGCTAATGCTCCAGACCTTCCAGCTGGTTAACATATTAATTGGCATAATCATTCCAAAAACAACAAAGAAAAAAGTTCTTACCAGGAATGATGTTTCAACGGTAATCATTTTAAACTGATTATAGAGTTCATCAATCCTTTCATCACGCAGCCATTTTTCCAGCCTCCCGAATAACAACACCTTGTGGTTTCGCAGCAGCAAGCCAAACATTAAAATAATGATGAGCGATGACAAATGAAACATTTTTCCAACTGCATACAGCAAAACCAAAACCGAGAGAAACAGAAAAAATTTGGCTTGCCCTTTTATATTCTGAATAATATAAAGCAGAACGTAACTTAATGCCATCGATGTCCCGATGGTTATAATAATATTACCTCCAATGGCAAAACTAAGTTGTCGCATTCCCTCCACATCGATATTTTCAATGATCAGGTAAAAGATCATAATTCCCAGAATATCTGAAAATGTTCCCTCATAGATCATAAATTCCTTTTTGTACTCGTCGAGATTGACAACGCTCGGAATAATGATAGCGCTGCTCAAAATGGAAAGTGGAAGAGCATATATAACCGCCGGCAGAAATTCAAGATCCCGAATAAAAAGCTGAAGTATTAGTGCCAGCGAAAGTGATGTTAAAATAATTGAAACTAACGCGATAACAAATGACTTCCATATGATAGGCCATTTTTCTTTTTTCAGTTCCAAATCAAGTGCTGCTTCAAGTACAATCATGATCAATCCTACAATACCCAGCACTTCAAGCGTACTAAAAAAATCGGGTTTCAAATGAAAATATATAAGCAACTGATTAATGCCAATTCCCATTAAAATCAGCATCAACACGCTTGGAATATTTGTTTTTTTTGCCAGAATGTTGGTAAAAAAAGATACAATTATAACCACACAAAGTCCTATTACAAATAGATAAGAGTCCATACAAATCCTTTTCCTTTGGTTTATGAATTTTCAAAAGAATAAATCAATATAAGTAAAGATAAAATAATTTGCGGATTCTGAAATAGGGTGATATAAGCTAAACCAGTAGAAAATTATTGAACTAACATAAAATTTCAGCGTGACATGAAATAAGTTAAAAATGAACTTCAGGTTTTTAAATGTATAAACGCTTTTTCAAAAAGACTAACCTGGATTTTAATATTAGCTATAATCCAAACTTATAAATTCTCTCCATCAACTGCCATTTTTCGTCGGCAGATGCGTCGGCAGATGATTGCTGAAAACGTGAAACAAATGCTTCCCACTCTGCCTGTCGCGGTTTCTTAGCCAATTCTTTCATTGCTTTATCGTGATCAAAATCAGGAACTGTGTCCATGATCATAAAAAGTTGGTTACCATGAATATAAATTTCCATGTCAAGAATGCCTACTTCTTTCATTCCCTGTGTAATTTCAGGCCATGCAGCCCCGGGAGCATGAACTTTTTTATATTCTTCAATCAATTTATCGTCGTCTTTCAAAACCAACGTTTTGCAAAAGCGTTTGAAAGAAGAGTAATTGGTAGTTTCTGTATAGTCCATTACAGATCAAATTAAAAATGTTTAAATGGGACAATAAAATGCGAGACATTAAATTATTAATGTCCTGCGCCAATTTTCAAAGCACTTAATCCTCCTAATCCACTAAGTTTAGTCCAGAAAAATCCATACAAAGCGATGCCAATAAAACAAACTGCCGGTACAATGTATCCTGCCGACATACCTTCTGCATCTCCAACAGCTCCCATCACTTTAGGCAGAACTGCTCCACCCATAATGGCCATAACAATGAACGAAGAGGCCATCTTTGATTTTTCCCCCAGACCAAAAATGCCCAAAGAGAAAATAGTAGGAAACATGATTGACATGAAAAAGAAGCTTAAAAATACAGATGCTACCGAAAGCCACCCTAAATTGGCCACAATGACAAACATCAAAACAACATTTATAAATGAATACAAGCCAAGCATATTATGTGCTTTGGTAATTCTTAAAATAAATGAACCCGTAAAACGGCCCAAAAGGAACAGTGGGAAAGCCATCAGCGACATAAGAGATGTAGCGCCTTTCTCGGTAAGAAAATAAGATCCGTCTCTTAAGATTGAACCCGTTCCGCCACCAATCAGCCAGCTCGATTTTAAGCTTTCACTTATTGACGGAACTTCTTCAACCATATAATTGATAAAGAAACTGAATATCCCGGCTTGCGCAGCCACATAAAGAAATTGTGCAATAGTTGCCCCGGAAAAATGAGGTGCTGACCAAATACTTGTTTTATGAGTCAGTTTCCCTTTTTTAATTGTGATAAAAATAACTGCAGCTACCATAAAAATAACTGTTGCAATATAAAACACCCTGGTTAACAAGTGATTTAATGCAACCATAGCTCCAGGGTCCGCAAGTGTTTCCCTGTCCATGTAGAATATCTGAACAAAGAAACGAACGATCATTCCTAATGCAAAACTGAACAAAATAGCACAAGCATATAAAAGAATTGTTGAAAGCCGGCTTTGTTGACCAAATACCTCAAGTTTTGATTTTCCACTTTCCGTTTCGTTGTTATTAAGGGCATTCTCTTTTACATCGGGCATTTTACTTTTGAGAAAGGCCAAAATCAGGAGCCCAATGATAACTGCAATACCGATATAAGGAATCCACATGGTTTTATGAGCAATTTCAGCATTTTGCTGGGCGCTAAGTGCAGGATCAGAATGGTAAAAATAAATGCCACCCAGAAAAGGTGCTATTGGCCAGCCAATTGCATTAAACGATTGCGCAAGATTAATACGGGAAGCAGCATATTTTGGATTTCCAAGAACAGTGGTATATGGATTGGCAACTGTTTCGAGGAATGAAAAACCCATGGCTACCAGGCAAACTCCTAAAAGAACAGCCCAAAAACCATCAATTTTTGTGGCAGGATAAAACCAAAGGCAACCCAGTCCAGCAATACTTAAACCTAAAATAATTCCCCATTTATAGCCCAACTTATGAATAAACCACCCGGCTGGTAGTGCCATAAAAAAATAACCCAGATAATGCGAAAACTGAACATTGGCTGAGTCGGCTTTGGTGAGGTGATAAAAATCCTGGAAATGTTTATCCATGGTATCTATCAGGCTGTTCCCAACTGCCCACAATGTAAAAAGAATAGCTACAAGGAAGAAAATTACTACGTGATTCTTACCGTCCTCCGTGGTAAAAAGGCCTTTTTTCGCTTTTTTCATATCTTAGGAATAATTGGTTCTATTTAAATCATTGTTTTGTTAGATAATTTTGAACGAATATACTGATTATAAAAATTGATTCTTGTTTTCTTCCCGAAGCTGTTCGACAATTTTTTTTACATCCTCGGCTTTATCTCGTTTGCAAACCAAAGTAGTATTACCATCCTGTACCACAATTACATCGTTGAGACCGATCAAGGCAATAAGTCCTCTATCTGTTTTTACATATGAATTTTTAGCATCAACCAGGATTGCTTCTCCCGATGCTACATTTCCGTTGTCGTCTTTTGTTGCCACCTGGTAAACCGATTCCCAGCTTCCAAGGTCATTCCACACAAAATTTCCCTCTACAAGGTAAATGTTCCTGGCATGTTCCATAATTCCATAATCGACCGAAATACCTTTAACAGCCATGTAAATTGTATCCAACGTTTGTTCAAATGTCGGATTTCCAAGATCGGACTGAATCTTTCTTAAATCGCTATATAGGTCGGGTGCAAACTCTTTTACTGCTTTCAGGAATACAGAAATCTTAAAAATAAACAACCCGCTGTTCCAGTAAAATCCACCCTGTTCAAGGTAATTTGAAGCCGTTTCACGATTGGGCTTTTCCACGAATCGTTCAACTTTAAACTGCCTGATTTCATTTTCACCTGTAACTTCCTCTGCCGTTTTTACATAACCATAACCTGTTGCAGGATAAGTTGGTGAAATACCAAGCGTAACAATTCCGTCTCGTTCATCAGCTATTTTTACAGCAGTTAAAACCGTCTCTTTAAATAACTCAATATTTTCAATGAGATGATCAGACGGAGAAACAACCATAACTCCGTCCGGGTTTTCCTTTTCAGCAACCATTGCTGCCAACCCGATGCAAGGCAACGTGTTTTTTCCAACCGGCTCATAAATCAAATTCTTTTTTGGAAGCATCGGTGTTTGTTTTTCAAGCACTTTAGCCTGATCCTTTCCTGAAACTACATAAATGCGTTCTTCATTAGTGAATGTGGAAAAACGTTTTATGGTTGACTGCAACAGCGAATCGTTACCAAAAATATTGAGATACTGTTTTGGCTTCGCCACTTTACTACCCGGCCAGAATCGTGTTCCGGCACCACCTGCCATAATCAGACAAAATATATTTTCCATTTCCTATCTTTTAAAAACTGTCTTATCCGAATGAATTTTTTCAGAATTTATTGTTACTTGATACAAAAAAACAAAAATAATTTAAAGCATCAGTGGCTTTTCCACCGAAACATTAATAAACCATTGAATCAGCTGTATTTGAGATTGCCGAATCACAAATCCGGACAACTCCTTACGTTAAATCTTCTCCCAAAATAAACCAACATTTCGTTAACCAACACAATATATCTGGTGTTATACATACATTTACAACGAGAACAGAAAACAATTTTAGATTAAAACAGAATAGTGATTAAAAAGCTCCTGCTACTTATTTTGTCTGTTTATATCCTATCAGGCGTTTCAGGTCAAAATACTGTTATCTCGGGAAAAATTACAGAAAAAGGAACCGGAAATCCGATTCCGTATGCCAATATTATATTCACAGGAACTTATATCGGAACTACATCTGATATTAACGGCGATTACAAGCTTACAACTTCGAAACCAACTAAAACAATTGAAGTTTCGGCCATCGGTTATAAAAAACAGGTGGTTCCCATAAAAATTGGTGAAGTAAATAACATTGATTTTGCAATGGAAGAAGAGGTTTTTAGTATCGGAGAAATTAAGATTCTCCCGGGAGAAAACCCAGCCAATATTATTTTCAAAAATGTTATTGCAAACAAAGACAAGAATAACCCAGCAAAGTTGCCATCGTGGAAAAGCCGGATTTATGCTAAAACAGAATTCGACATAAAAAATGTACGTAGTAACCTGAGAAACAAAAAACTACTTAAGGATTTTGATTTTGTTTTCAATTATCTTGACTCACTGGATGCCAGGGGGAAAACCTTTTTGCCCGTTTTTTTTAATGAAACGGTTTCTAATTATTACCATGACAGTGAAAACAATAAAGATCGTGAAGAAATTATTGCCAACAAGGCTTCCGGAATAAAAACCGATATTTTCACGCAATTTACCGGAAAGTTGTATGAAGAAGTTAATATTTACGATAATTACCTAACCGTTTCCGACATTGGACTTATTTCCCCGGTAAATAACCTAGGGTTGCAGTTTTACAAATACTATTTATTAGATAGTACAGTTAACGGTAATCAAAAAATTTATGAAATTTCATTTCGTCCCAAACTGCCGCAAGAACCAGTATTTAAAGGTAAGATTTGGGTTGAAGACGGTAGTTTCGCCATTACAAAAGCTGAAATTCAACTATCGGAAAAAGCCAACGTAAACTTTGTAAATAACCTACAATACAAAGTTGAATTCCAGAAAATCGATAACAAATGGGTGCCCCGTAACGAATGGATTGTGGCCGATATCGATATGCAGAAAAACAGAAATTCGGAAATGCTGGGCATTATTGCCCGAAAAACCAATATTTACGAGAACTTTCAGTTTGAGCCTGTCACCGACCAAATTGATAATCTTAAAGAACCAATTACTGTAGCTCCTGATGCCGTTAATAAAACAAAACAGTACTGGATTGATAACCGACCGATTGAGTTGCAACAGAGAGAGCAGAACATTTATGCCATGGTTGATTCCATCAAAAATATGAAACTTTTCAGGACTTTCGCCGATTATGTCTATATGTTTTATTATGGCTACCGCGACTTGGGAACAGTGGAACTGGGGCCTTACTATTACATGTACAGCAGCAATAAAGTAGAAGGATCAAGGTTTCGGCTGGGGGCACGTACGACTTATAAATTTAATCAGCATATCCGGTTAAGTGCATTTGGGGCTTACGGAACCCTCGACAAAAAAATGAAGTACGGTAGCGGTATTGAATATTACTTTTCAGTAAAACCGATAACCATGCTTTCGGTGAAAGGACAACACGACATGGAAATGCTTGGCAAAAGCAGTAATGCTTTTACGGAGCAAAATATTATGACCACTTTGTTGAGTAAAAGGCCAAATACAAAGCTCAATATGGTTGACAAAATAGAATTTCTGGCAAAAAAAGAGTGGCGTCTTGGGTTCACAAATGAACTGGGTGTTACAGCAACACAAATTCATACAGCTCCTTTTGTCCCTCTAATAAATACCGCTGGCGAAGAAATTCCATCGATAAATAGTGGGGAAATTCGTTTTAAACTTCGATATGCTCCTGGCGAAGACATTGTACAGGATGATTTTGAACGCAGTACATTTGCCAATTACGACCCGGTAATTTCTTTTGAAGTAACCAAAGGAATTAAAGGATTTCTGGGCGGCGATTGTAACTATCTCAACGTTCATTTCGGAATTTTAGATCGTTTAACATTGAACCCTATCGGATACAGCGTGTATTACATCCAGGCCGGAAAGATTTGGGGAGATGTGCCTTTCCCTTTCCTGAAAATCCATGAAGGCAACGAAACATTTGCGTACGACGCATATGCATTCAATTTAATGGATTACCAGGAATTCATTAGCGACACGTACGCCAGTATTTTTTGGGAACATCATTTTGTAGGTTTCTTTCTGAATAAAATTCCGGTATTCAGAAAACTAAAATGGCGCGAAATTGTGGGGATGCGTTCATTGTGGGGGCAATATAATGCCAACCATCATAACAGTCTTATGTTGCCGGGAAATATGAAAGGATTGGGAAACAAACCATACACCGAGTTTTCAGCCGGGATAGAAAACATCTTTAAAGTGATTCGTATAGACGGCGTTTGGCGTTATAATTACAACTACCAGAAAAAACCACAGTTCGGAGTATTTTTTACGCTACAGATTACTTTATAGAAATTAGAATATTTATTTCAAAATTGTGTGATCGGTTTATCCAGAATCCAAAGCAGCGGATTCCGGATAGGCATGTTACGAATTACTTCATCATTTTCAGGATAACCTTCGAGCGTTTTCCATAGATCAATATAAAGCTGGATATTATATGCCATGCCGGCAAACAATAAAAATGGTTGTCGAACCGGCCACACATCCCAGTACATTACATCCGGTGTATATGGCCACGCTTTTTTTTCTTTAACAAAAGGATACATAAATTCGGCCCCTTTTTTAATACCCTGTCCTTCAGGGGTTGTAAACTGAAATAAATTATCGGTTTTGGTGGAAAGGATTTCTGCGGCTGTTGCAAAAGCATCGAGATTAAATAGCGAATATCCATAAGGTTTGGTTCTCTCCAGTTCGAGAGGGAAAGCACCTTCAGCATCCATCTGCCCGGGAAGTAATACATTTTTAAAACGATCGCGACAAAGTTGAAGAACTTTTTCGTTACCCACCAGACGAGCAAACATTCCAACCTGCATCACCCAGCAGGTTCCATGATTATTCTTCGCATTCATTTCATCAATTGCATACGGGTGAGTGGTAAGCCAGTCCACCAGTTCTTCAAACCAGGCTTTTGTTCCGGCAAGAATTTCTTCTGAAATAGCCTTGTTCTTTTCCAGAATTTCAATGGACCGAGCTACTTCAACCAGATGAATGGCATCAATAATCCCGATCCCGCGCCCCGTTACCTGGCCTTTAATTGCCTGAACAAACAGCAGGCTCGGGTTCATGCGTGTTACAGTATCAATGAACCAGGCCTCCAAATGTTTCTCGGTACCCTGAATAAATTTTTTGTCTCCTGTAAGTAACCAGGCTGAAGTTTCCATTCCCACTATCCGGCTAAAACGGATCATAGCATGCCGGTGTGCCACAAAATTATCAGGGTTAGTTTCCCCGTCCTTTCTAATGTAAGGGCCATCCGGATTTTCAGGATTGGGCCACCAATAATCGCCTTCCGAATAAAAATCATGAACTCCGCCAGAACTTCTTTTGCAAAATGCATCAGTAACAGTTATAGGTAAACTATCGAGGTAGCCGGTTGCAGTTTCAATAACGTAATTTTGTTCTTCCTTTGAGATGTAAGAAATCTCTTTATCCTTGCCACAACCAACAATAACCAGAATAAAACTTATTACGATAAATAAAAAGATTCTCATAATTTTTGATCATTTAATTCATTTCAAAAGTCATTTTACGAACTGAAAAACAGTCGTTTCCTGAAAACAAAAGATAACCGGATCTTCCATCTTCGCTTATCCATTTTGTTGGAATGGTAGCAGTTTCACCCGGACCAATATCCCAGTCGAGCGAATAATAAACTGTCTTCCACGGGCCCCATGGGTTATCCGATTCAAAAATACCAAGTCCTCCCTTAAATCTTGGCCCCTGAAGTTCTTCGCCCGAAAATACCGGTAATATCTGGCACCAGATGTATTTCTCCAGGCCTTTGTTATAAGAAATTCCTGAACGGTAACATCGACCCGGATTTGTAAAAACAGGCTGCCTCCGGTTCACATCTTCCGACCAAACCGGTGCTCCTGATTTAAGACCAATGAAATATGTATAAGCGCTTTTATTTCTAATTTGATTCATTGGAACTCTGGCTAAAACCATTTCATCAGCAATTTTATATGCACTGTTTTCATTGCCTGAATAAACGTAAACAAAATGATCCCGGGCACCTTCGTAATTTTTACCATAGTTTAAGAATGTAGGACATCCAAAACTTTCGTCAAACCTCCAGTCTGCCCATTTCCAGGTTTTTCCGTGATCTTCAGACCACGCCAATTGAGCATTTCCTGCATTTCTGGCCAACATATATAAAACTCCGTCAACCATTAACATTCCACTGGCTTTGGGGCCGTATTTACCTTGGCCTACTCTTTCTCCTGTGCTTGATCTAATATTGGTACCTTTAATGTTCGGCGGATTTCCTTCAACTTTTGCAATTCCTAAACTTAGTTTTATATCTGTTTTTGGTTCAAACCCAAAACCATCGCCATAAGCTGTGTAAATATTTCCATCATCAGCCCATGTAGCCGGCCAATTATCGCTTCCGTTTGCCAATCGAATTACAGAATTTGTTGGTTCAAACTGAACGGATTTAATAAATTCACTTTTAGGATAAGGAGGCTGAATAAAAGCTTCCATTATCGGATTGAATAAGTATTTTTCGGCCCTGTAAAAGAATTGATCTTCATCATCGGGTCCTTTAATCAAATTATCTCCAAAACGGACGATTATCATATTTAATTCAGGAATAACCATTAACATTTGGTTTCCTGCTCCGGCGCCACCAAATGATCCGCGGGGAAGATAATCCCAAACTCCGTCGTGATTGCAATACCATCCTAAAGTGGGAGCAAATCCGTTGTTTTTCGTCATCTCATCATTAGAATCAGAAAAATCGAATTCCGGTAAATTATTCCCGTTGTAACGGGTGACCTCATCAACAATTGCTGAATCAATAATTTGCACCCCCTGCCAGTTTCCCTTGTTCAGCATTAATCTTCCGATCCGGGCAACCGCATTGGCGGTAAAATTTCCACCGCCCCAGCCTGCCACAAGTTGCAATCCTTCAGTATTAAATATTTTATTGTATCCAAGTGAATACTCATTCTCTTTAATTCCAATCGGATTAAAAATTCTTTCCTTTAAATAGCTTTTAATGTTATCATAAGCCGAACCTTTTAAACTTACCGTAACCACATAATTTAACAACGCAATACCCGGATTGCTATAAGCGAAATTTGTTCCTGGTGTGAATAATACCCGGGCACTGTCCCGCGCAAGCAGGAAAGGATTTTTATCCTGATGCCAGAAACTTCCTTTCCACCCGGGAATGTCCATGTGCGGATTCCTGCCTTCCGCAATCATTCTTTTTTGTTCATCTTCACTAACTTCTGCATCTTCAATTCCTGAAGTATGTGTTGCCAGTTGACGAATGGTTATTTTTGATTTTATATCCTCTTTTTTCCATTCGGGAATAAAATCACAAACCGGCTCATCGGGCGACAAATACCCGTCGTTCAGGGCAAGTGCAAGGGAAAGGCCACTTACCACAGCTTTCGCCAAAGACGCTGAATAATGACTTCGTAAAGAGTCGTGAAACCCCGGGGCAAACCACTCACAAACTATTTTATCATTGCGAATGATGAGTAGTTTTTTGGTTCCTAATTTAGCAAGGGAATCTACAAGAGCCTTCAACTTATCGGATGAAAATCCCTGGTTCTCCGGGAATTCATATTCCCATTTAAAGGAACCACCGGTAGATTTATTCTTAGTTTGCTGGCTTTCCGATGGAATGGAAATATGTAAAAATCCGATAATAAAAAGAAACGTGATGAATTTCATCTATTAAATTAAGCCATTGTAAAAATGTCAAACCTTCACATTGAGCCAGGGCTTGACTAAATTGTTTATATTTTTGAAATTACAATTTCATTTTTGCCCGAAGTTTTTGGGTTATTTACCTGTAATACAATTCTTGTGATGGTATTCCAGTATCTTTTTAGTCCTCTGTCTGCAATTTTGATCACCTCAATTTTCGGGGTCAGATTCCCGGAGTTATATTTTATTTGTAAACTGAAACCATCTCCTTCAAGTTTTAGAACGCCTGGTCCGGCTTCTGAAACATTACAATTGGTTACAAAATTGAGTGATGTCTCTCCGGTTATTTTTTCCAGCTGATAATTATCATTAATTGTAAATTTCTTTCCCCGGTTGAGCGTATAACTTCTGACCCATTTATCAACTTTCGCTTCTTCCGGATATGCTTTTGAAATGTCAGTGGAAAACACTGCTTTTTTGGCATCGTGCATTAAAAGTTGTATTTGTTGCCACAAAATTCCTCCCATCTTTCTGATCGACACCATTTATTTTGGGAAGGTTGTGGTACTGCGATTGCATGGTCCAGATCTCATAACGCTGGCTGCTGAATGTTTTTGCAGTGTAGGTTTCGCGACCAATATCAACCAAACAAGGTTTCCCATTAAAATAAAGTACACATGAACCCAAATCGTTATGATTGTGACTTTCTGCATTATGTCCTCCTTTTGCCGCAAAAAAGAAACCTTCAGAAGTTCCGGCTTTATCGCGCGCACCAGCCACCTGTGTTTCCGGCAGCCAGAAATCAGCGATTAAAGCATCCTCTGCCGGAGCATTTTTTATCTCATCCAAGTGCATTAATTCCATGATTTGTTCATCGATTTTTCCGCCCGGTGCCCTTTCTCCCCAACTTTGTTTTTTAGCCAGAAATGCCCCAAATTTCTGCATCACCGGATCATTAATGTCTTTGCCATAACGGTAAATAATTTCCGGTCGGCTGCCGGTTGTAGCATCGGCATCGGCAAAGTTGATGAAATACGGATATTCAATGTAGGCTTTGTAAATGTAGGTTCCCATGTTCTTAATCAACTGATTGTTAAACACCGAAAACTTCCCTTTTGTAGCCCGGTTCAGCAGGTCGAGGTTTTGATAAAGTGACGCCCCTGCCCGTCCCCAGTAACTCGGCCCCTCATCACAGCCACCATCCGATGGATATTCATTTATAAACTCATCGAGTGATTTTATCACTTTCTGAACGCCTTCGAGCTTTTTCTGTTGATTATCTTCCAGTATCAAGATTGAAGTCAGAATATTATGATTAGTCCAGGGATTCCAATTGTTTACGGAAGGATTGGATCCCAGTCCCTGCCACCAGAAATCGCTGCGTTCATAATACGGAATGACCGCTTTTTTCATGATCTCATCTTTTAACCGTTTTGAAATGAGCGGATGGACTTTGTCAAACTCATCATGAAACAAAAACCAAGCCCATGAAAGGATATTGGCAATCTCTCCCACTCCAAGATCAACAACCGGTTCATTAACATCAGGAAGGCCGACCGGTGCTTTTTGTAATCCAAGATGAGCCGACCATCCCCACCATGTTTGCTCACTGTAATACCACACACCATTTATAATCTGATCCATAAAACGACCTTTCCCTTCCGTTAATTCTCCCATTACAAGTGAAACTAACGCGGCTGCGGGGCGCTTCATAAGCTTCCTGTCTCCGATCACCCGAGCGAATAAATTCAAGATAATCGGTAGCTTTTACAACCGGCCAGTCATAATTCAGGTATCTTTCTGCCTTTTTAATGTATTCATTTTGAATGGATTCCGGGAGATTATTCCAAAAATCACGTGTTTTATAATTTGGAAAATTCAGTTCCGAGAAATCTTTAACAAGTGCCAGAGCCAAATCAATTTTATCAGCTTCCTTTTGCAATAAATTACGTTTTTCAGCTGCAAATACATTAAATATCAGGCTAAAAAATATGAATGAGTAAAATAATCTTTTTCATGATTCCTGCTGACTAATTGGTTTTTACAGTGAACGGATAATTAAATGAATATATTCCTGAGCCAACATTTACCTCTCACATTGTCCCCATCCTGTTTAGCATTATTTTTTAAACTTTCTTCCAAATCGGAACCCCGGTGAGTTTGGCATTTGGCAAGAAGAATCGTTGCCGTGGTGTTGGCAGGAATTTCAAAATTGCAGGTTAAATGACTGTTATCAATTTTCCAACCCGATTTTATTAAACCATATATCGATTTGAAATCTGCACTTGCATTTGTTAGTCCGCCCCCCGGATGTGGTGACAGGATAATATGTTTGTAGCCCGGATTATTTTCATCGATGTTAATGCCAGCAACATAAGTGTATAACCAATCGCCAATAGCTCCGTAAGCATAATGATTAAAGCTGTTCATACCCACATCCTGAAATGTTCCGTCAGGTTTCTGACCATCCCAACGTTCCCAGATTGTTGTTGCGCCCTGTGTTACAGGATACAGCCACGACGGATATTCCTTGCGATTCAACAACATAAAAGCAAGGTCCTCATATCCTTGAGAAGAAAGTGTTTTACATAAAAGTGGCGTTCCACAGAAATCCGGTGGTTAAATGCCCCATTTTCTTAACATCATCTGCCAGGTATTGTGCTGCTTTTGGAATCAAATCTTCAGGAAGCAAATCAAAAGAAATCGCCAGGGAATAAGCTGTTTGGGTATTTGAAACCAATCTTCCTGCAGGAGTTACAAACTCCTGTTGAAATGCTTTTTTGATGTTCTCTGATAACGCTGGCATATTTTTTTGCATCCGCTTCCTTTCCTATGATTTTGGCAATTTTCGCCAGTAATCCACTGGAATATCTGTAATATGCTGTGGCAATCAAATCTTTGTTGGTGGTTGCTCCGGGATAATCCGAACTATTTGAAGCAAAAGCCAGCCAGTCGCCAAAATGATAATCGCCAGTCCACAAAAAATCATCCCCTGCTCTTGAAGTCATATAATCCACCCATTTTTTCATACTTGGATATTGAACTTCCAGAATACGTTTATCGCCATAAGCAAGATAAGTATTCCACGGAACGATCAAGGCAACATCAGCCCAGGCTGTTGCTCCTCCACCTCCCTTTAATACATCCGGAATTACATTAGGTACTTTTCCGTTGGGGAGTTGATCAGCTGTAATATCTTTTGTCCATTTGGTATAAAAAGCTGCCACATCAAAATTAAATGCTGCTGTAGGACTGAATACCTCTGCATCGCCGGTCCAGCCCAAACGTTCATCGCGTTGCGGACAATCGGTTGGCACATCAAGAAAATTACCCTTTTGTCCCCACTGAATATTATGTTGCAACTGATTGATCAATGAATCGGAACAGGTAAAAGTTCCGGTTGGTTGCATCGCAGAATGAATAACGATTCCGGTAATTTGATCAAGCGTTGGTTCCGATTTTAATCCGATCAGCTGTACAAACCGAAAGCCATGAAATGTAAAGTGAGGTTCGAATACTTCTTCACCATCACCTTTTAGAAATATAAGTATCTGTGCACTTTGCACTTCGGAGATTGGCAGTATAAAAATTCCCATCTCTGTCGAGCACCTCAGCAAACTTCAAAACAACTTTATCTCCTTTATTTCCCTTTACTTTAAAACGAACCCATCCAACCATATTTTGTCCCATGTCCATCACGGTTTCCCCTTTGGGTGTAGTAATCAGTTTTACTGGCTTTAATTCCTGGATTGCCTTCACAGGATCGCCTTGCGGAGCAATTAAAACATCTTTAGTATGATCGAGAATTCCGACTTCTTTCCATCCATTTGCTGCAAATCCGGGATTTGTCCAACCAGTCATTTCCAAACGGGCATCGTAAGTTTCACCGTTATAAATATCCGATTCAAGAATTGGCCCGTTGGAAACTTTCCATTTACTATCGCTAACGACCATATCACTGGTTCCGTCTTCGTAATCGATCTGTAACTGTAACAACAGCGCTAATTGTTTACCGTAATACCCGTTCTGACTACTCCAGCCAATATTTCCCCGATACCAGCCATCACCAACAATAGCACCGATGGCATTATTCTTCTGCAACATATCAGTTACATCGTAGGTCTGATATTGCAGTCGTTTATTGTAACTCGTCCAGCCGGGTGTAAAAAGCTGGTCCCCCACTTTCTCCCCATTCAGGAACAATTGGTACAAACCAAGTGATGTTACATAAACCCTTGCTGATTTAATCTTTTTTTGTGTTGAAAATTCGGAGCGATAGTAATGTGCCGGTTTTGAACCTTTTTTCCCCGACTCATTTTTCATGGTGATCCATGAAGCTTTCCACAATTCAGGTTTCAGAATTCCCATTTCCCAAAAAGCAGGTTCACTCCAGGAGGTTGGTTTATTTTTTTCATCCCAAACACGCACCTGCCAGTAAACCCGTTGCATTGAAGCAATTGCCGGGCCATCATAAATAACATCAACGGACTGATCTGATTGCACTTTTCCTGTATTCCAGATTTGTGCTTTTGTTTTGCTTAGGTTCTCAGGCAAATCAGCAACACGAATTTCATAGGCAGTTTGCATTATGTTTTGCTGATCGCTTACCAATTGCCAGCTTAACCTTGGTTTTACCACGTCAATACCAACCGGATTTTCATGATATTCGAAAATCAATTTTACAACTTCAGTTTTTGCATGGGAAAACAAGGTAAAAATGCTGAATACCGACAGCAACAGGATGAATTTAGTTTGTTTCATTTTGGAATTAGTTAGGTGTATAAAACTCAAAAGTAAAAAGAATTTATCAGGATTCTATTCAAAGAGATTTGCAGTTCTGCTTTGCAGGTCGGGAAACTCAGGTAATTTTTCGCTTGGAACTGGTTCGTACCAGAAAGTGGCACTACTCCAGTCGTCCTGTCGTTCATATAACGGACCGCCGTTTTTGTCCCTGTCTTCATAATTGTATCCTATTTGCTGAATGGTTATCCTGCATTCCTTCTCCCAGTAAATCGGATCTTTTATATGCCAGCGGTACATGGAAACAAAACCATTCTGATTCAGGCTGCAGCCATGATACATAAAAGGAGTTTGCTGCATTCCATACGAAAGACAAACGTAATCTTCACTACCTGTTCCGCAAATGGTTGGAAAGTCGGTGTCCCCGTCCATATAAATTTTTATTTCGCCTTCTCCCCACCAATGAGGATCTGTGGTACGAATACCAATCACAGCACCTATAAATCTCCCCGGCCCGGTTCTTTTTGGTAGAATCTCAAAATCCTTTTTCAACGTTGTAGGATTTTCACGCCGGAAACAAACATGCAACCTTCCAAAATTATCCGGGTGCTTTTCGTTAATGGTATAATCAACCTGGTAAAACAAAGTAATGTTTCGTTCTCCTTCATTTGTCAATGTGAGTTTGGCATGTTCCCCAAAAGGCATGGAAAGCCAGATATTTAAAGCCGCATTAATACCCACAGAATGCACTGCCGACTGGTATGAATTGATTTTTGCATGCGCCGAGCCCATAAAATCACCCAGCGGGCATTCGATACTCGGATACTCCTGTTTTTCCCAATATCCGCGAACCACCATGCTTCGTAAAGCTTCAGTATCATCTTTAAATCCGCCTGTCATCCAAATATGATTGATCGTTCCGCTTCCTGCAATGTCACATAATACAACGGTTTCGCCGGGTGCAATTCCTTTTGCCGGGAAGCCTTTTCTCCCAACTCCCAGATTGCTTTCTGTTTTTCCCCCGTTCCCCGGTTCCCCGGTAGGATTTTCAAACGAGATAGAGCGTGATTTTACTCCGGTTCCCAAATCAAAAATTTGCCCGCCTGTATTTGAATCCGGGGCCGGTTGATTACATGATTGAATTAACCCAATCGCTAATAAAAAAACAATTAGTTTTAAGACGCTAAAAACGTTTTTCCTTTTCATGATTCGATATATTTAAAGCTTTATGGTCGTACTTTCACCGGCGAAATTGCCCTGGGGTAATTGTATGGAAATGTTAGATACTTTTTTCTGGTCATTCCATAGAGAAATATAATTTTCACCTAATTTTTCAATTCTTGCAGAAACCGATAAATGATACTTGTTCAATTCGCGATTAGGATCTGAAACCGAAATTTCAGCTACTTTTCCATCAGCTGTTTTCACCATAACGATACCCGGATTGTCGCTAAAAAGTTTCAATCCGTTTGGTAGCGTTATTTCTCCAGCTTTATAAAAGACAACCTGTGTAATGTTCAATCTTGAACTTTGAACGGCCTGTACTTCAGGTGTATTTTTCAAAATCACAATGTTATTTTTAGATTCATTTTGTTCCATCTTTTCTATTGAAGTGGCAGGAACAACGATATATTCATAAGATGCATCCGACGGTCTTTCCCCGTGATTTAGCCACAATTTAAAAACCACTTTTTTAATTTCATCTTTAGAAGAAGAGGACTGCTTATTTATTGACCACCACGATCCGGTTGCTTCGTTATTTTTAATGTTTACAATAGCAGGCTCCGGAAAAACATAACCAACCCCATTCTGGTAAACCCAGTCCACATTCTTCAGTTCCCTTTCTCCTTTTTCAAGTACGCTTTTTTGGTTATTCGCTGAAACAGTTACATCGTCGCGTAGAAGGCACTGGTTAAGCGTTGTTGCCACCGGCTGGTTTTGCCTGCATGAAATTCCTGCTCCCAAACAAACATATTCATGATCAAAAAAGAACCACGCTTTTCGTGCAATCAACGGATCATGCGGGCTTTTAAAATCGAACGCAACAGCAGCGTACTTTCCATCGGTAACGGCTCCAACAAAATCGGTTAATCCAAGTTTCTGAATCTGGTCAGGATCCGGCATTTCCGGCTTTTGCACAATAGTCGCCCCCGGAACTTTCCGGTAATCGAAAACCGGTGCAATATCATTGTATTCATCCCCGGTACAGTAAACGTGATTAGCTCCGTCTCCACGATAATGGTTCTTCAATCCTTCGCTGTTGTAACCCACTTCCATATTATAATTTCGGGTGGAATACATTCGTACCGAGGCAAACCAATCGGGTCGCTGAAATGAAAAATGCTCCGAATCCCAGAAAAAGGTTGCATGAGACAACGTTGGTTTTGCTCCTTTACTACGGATATTGGCAATTTCCTGCAGTTCTTTTTTTCGATAATCGGTAGTAAGCATTAAATCATCAGCAACTTTTGCACTAAACGGATGTAATGCACCTCTCCTGCTAATGCTACGGTTCTTAGCGCCCATATCAGGATATTTTCCAAAAACCGACATCTTACATATACCGTCCAGGAAATAATCAATCAGCTGATCGAGTTTTTCCTCCGAAAATGAATATTTTGTTCCGGTGGTGTAAACCGCCCATTCAACAAAAGCTACGGCATAATCAAGTCCATAAGAAAGCGTATTATTCACTCCATCAACACGATGGTGAAAACTATTATCGTATTGAATTCCTCGTCCGTTTTCTGTACGATTTTCAAAACCTCCCACATTTTCCCGGTAACCATATCCGTAATTGGCTCCCGGCCATTCTACCTGTTTTATTTCATTTTCGATAACCCTGACGACTTCATCGAATTTTTCATTGTTTCCAAGAAATAACATGTTCTTTGCTTCAATTCCGGCAATTTTAATTCGATCTCCTCCTGGTCTTGCGCCGGGTGCATTTATGTTGGCCCTTCCGATTATCGGCTGCGTTTTTTCAACCAGATCCTTTGGCAGATCATCCCCAATTATCAGCATTAGCGAAACCAAACTCATTGGTGTTCCAATCTGATTGTGCCACCAGTTTTCACAGATATAATCATGGTCCACCCAGTTTTTCAAGGCAAGTTCAACGGTATTTTTTACTTTTTTGCTTTTGTAAAATTTTGAGGATTTTGTTTTGTAAGCCCGTGCCAAATACACCATGTTTCCCAGATGAATCCGGTGTTCAAAACCCTCATTCGACACATCTTCATAATTGATTCCGGGCCACGTTCCATCCTCCTTTAGCGAATTTACGAGCTGTTCTACACGACTATCATTTACCCCTCGTTGCATTTCATCATCAACAACACGCTTTTTCACCACATCAATATCAGATGCAATACTCTGAGAAATACAAAAAAAAATTGACAGGGTTAATACAAAAATCTTCTGAATAAGAAATTTCATTTTTAGTTGGTATAGACTTTAATTTAAAGTCGGAGAAGATACAAATTTTGTCGGGAATTCCGATTACATTTCCCCTTTGTATTCTTTTACTTGTATTTCACCGCGTGCCACCCGAAGCCCGTTCATGGCAAGTGCATGTAATTCATCTTCACCCGGATAAACAAATACCGGAGCGATGAAACCGGCTTTCTTGCGGACGTATTTTTCTATTTCTGAATTATATGGCAAGCCCGCCGGTCAGCAAAATGGCATCCACTTTGCCTTCCAGTACCACCGACATTTCGCCAATCATTTTAGTAACCTGGTAAAAAAGCGCTTCCTGGATGAGCCTGGCTTTTTCATCGCCGGCTTTGGCCATTTCTTCCACTTTTTGCGCATTATTGGTTCCCAGGTAACTTACAAATCCTCCTTCGCCAACAACCATTCTTTCCACCTCACTCCTGGTAAATTTCCTGCTAAAACAAATATCGATCAGTTGTCCGGCCGGCAGTGTACCTGAACGTTCCGGGCTAAAAGCACCTTCGCCATTTAACGCATTATTCACATCGATAACCCGGCCTGTTTTTGTGAGCGCCAACCGAAATACCTCCTCCAAGATGGGCAACAATCAACCTTAAATCCTCATATTTTTTACCTGTTTTACGGGCATGAACCCGGGCCGTGGCCTTTTGGTTCAGTGCATGAAAAATAGAACGTCGCTCAAAACGGGAATGTCCTGAAATCCGGGCAATATCTTCCATCTCATCGGTTACCACAGGATCAGCAATAAATGCGTGAGCATTGGGAATTTGCAAAGCGATAAAATCCGCAAGTAACGGTCCGAGATTGCTTGCATGCTGCCCCATAACGCCTTCACGAGCGTGCTTCAACATTAAATGATTCACGGCATAAACACCCGATTCCACCGGATAAGTCAACCCACCCCGGCCAACAATAAACTTGATGGAATCCACATCAATTCCCTCTTCAACGATTGCATCGATGATAAGGCTTTTCCGAAAATCAAACTGGTCGATCACATTTTCGTACTGAAAAAGCTCATCAAAAGAATGACGTATAGTTTTGTTCAAAACACATTCGGTTTCGAAATAAACCGCAAATTTGGTGGAAGTGGATCCCGGATTTATGGCCAGAATTCGATGCATTCTTTTAACTGATTAATGATGCCAAAGCAATAGAATTAAGTTTTGTTTTTTCACTGTCGCCTCTTGATGAAACTACGGCCGGTACTTTTGCCCCTGCGATTATACCCGCCATTTCGGCATTACAAAGTTTTGAATTGGTTTTATAAAAAACGTTGGCAGCATCAATATTTGGGAATAAAAGACAGTCTGCGTCACCTGCCACAGGCGAAACAAAACCTTTAATTTCTGCAGCCATTTGGTTTATCGCTACATCCAGTGCCATCGGCCCGTCAACCATTCCGCCTTCAATTTGCCCGTGTTCCGACATTTTCGCAATCGTTGCACCGTCCACGCATGATTGGATCGAAATGATAATTTGTTCCGTTGGCGCTATAACTGCAACCTTTGGTTCTTCAATTCCCAATCGCTTCGCTGCCTGGATCAAATAACCTGTCATCAGTATTTTTTGCTTCAAATCAGGATAAGGAATTACACCTGCATCACCAAATATCAGTAATTTATGGTAGTTTGAGTTATCCATTACAGCAATGTGGCTCAGCGTTCCCTGCGACGATACAAGCCCGTATTCTTTTTTCAGAAGTACTTTCATGAACTTATCGGTGGAAACCATCCCCTTCATGATCAGGTCGGCTTCGCCATTGTGAATCAACTCCACCGCTTTCTCAGTAGCTTCTTTTGATGAGGGTGTATCAATGATCTCATATTTTTCTATTCCGATTCCAAGACTTCGCAGAGTATCCATAATTTTTTCCCTGCTACCGGTCAGAATTGGCTTTACAAAACCCATATTAACTGCCTCATTAAGTGCTTCCAATGTATTTATGTCTACACCGTTCACCACAACCAGCCTCTTTTCAGGTTGTTTACGGGCAGCTTCCAAAAGATCGTTAAAGTTTTTTATTCGTATCATTTTTTATTTCGAAGGTAAAGCATTCATTCATTTGAATGAACAACTTTTCTCAACTATTTTTATGTTTTTAACCATCCTGAAAAATTTCATTGTTATAATATAAAATTAAACTGCTGTTTTCATCAAAAGTATGATACTGATAACCAGCATTTACTTACGTTTCGCCACCGCATAAATTTCGCGTGCAATCATAAGTTCTTCATTGGCAGGAATCACCAAAGCTTTAACCGTTGATTTGCCGGAACTAATTATTCTTTCGCTGTGGACATCTGTGTTATTTTTCTTCTCTGACAACCGGATGCCGGCATATTCGAGCCCTTTGCAAATCTCCTGTCTTGCCCTGCTGCTGTTTTCCCCTATTCCTCCGGTAAAAACCAGTGCATCCAGTCCTCCCAAAACTGCCATATAAGCTCCAATATATTTTTTTACCCTGTAATGAAATACATCCAATGCTGATTTTGCTTCAGAGTTTCCATCCAACGCAGCCTTTTCAACCTGTCGGTAATCCGATGAAATTCCTGAAAGCCCCAGCAAACCTCCCGTTTTATTGATCATCTCCTGAATTTCAGCCGGAGTTTTTTGTTCACTTTCCTGAAGATGAATAAGCACACCGGCATCAATGTCGCCACTTCGGGTTCCCATTAAAAGTCCTTCCACGGGCGTCATTCCCATGGAAGTGTCAACCGATTTTCCGTTTTTTATGGCCGCTACCGACGACCCGTTTCCCAAATGGCAGGTAATGATCCTGGATTTTTTCATTGGGAGCTTTGCTACCTGACACGCACGTTGAAAAGCATATTTATGTGAAGTTCCATGAAATCCGTACCGGCGTATTTTTTGTTGGGTGTACCAGCTTTTTTCAATACCGTATAGAAATGCCTTTTCAGGAATCGTGTGATGAAATGCCGTATCAAAAACCCCAAATTGCTTTGCGTGCGGAACATATTCAGCAAGAGCTTCAATTCCCTCCATATTCGACGGGTAATGTAACGGAGCCAGCGGCATACACATTTCCATCTTTTCTTTTAATTCAGGAGTAATCTGTGTACACTCAATGCACTCTTCGCCTCCGTGAATCAAACGATGACCGGTTATATCAATTTCATCCGGATTATTCAGGCACCGGTTTTCAGGATTTATAAGTTCAGTTAAGATTACCTTTAAAGCCTTCTGATAATTCAAACTGTTTTTTTCTTTTTGAAACGACTGTTGGGAAAATGTAAAACTGAAAACGAAAGTATCTTTTTCCTTTCTGTTCTGCTTTCCCGGCTGCCAGTATTTTTTCCTCCGGCATTTGATATAAACGAAATTTTACCGATGAACTGCCGCAGTTTATAACAAGAATAATCATGAACAGAGATTTTAGCCTGATTTTCAGCACATGAAGAGCACCGTAATTTAATAAAAAAACAGGGAAATAGTATCATGGTTTCTCCTGTTTTATTGAAGAAAAAAGGGTGTTTTACAATATACCGGATTCATTTCAAAAAAGTTTTTTTTATGCTAAATTCAAACCCTGATAAATTTTTGACTGGTATAACAAACCAAAACATCTTGTTTTATATTTATTTACCATATTATTTTATCCCAATCTTCGACAATAATTACGAAGCAACCATATATACAAATCACTTCGACATATTTTCTACAGGGAAAAAACGTTCAAACGGAGTGTTTTAAATCTTGCTGCTTGTAATTTTTTTCATAAACAACAATAACTTTTTCTAATCAAATGACTCATTAAATTAAAATGTAATGTTATGGTAAATAAAATTTCAAGTTTAGCTGAATACTTTCAGAAATATAATGAAAGTGTTGCAGATCCTGACAAATTTTGGGGAAGTATTGCAGAAGGCCATTTTTGGCGTAAAAAATGGGATCAGGTTCTCGATTACAAATTTACAGGCGAGGGAGCACCCGATGTTAAATGGTTTGCAAATGGCAAACTGAACATCACAGAAAATATTTTTGAACGTAATATGCACATGCGTAAGGACCAGGTAGCACTCATCTGGGAACCGAACGATCCAAAAGAAAAAGAATTAAAATTAACGTACGGCGAACTTTTCGATAAAGTAAAACAGTTTGCAAATGCTTTAAAAAAGCTGGGCGTTGAAAAAGGTGACCGTGTGGCCATTTATCTTCCGATGGTTCCTGAACTGGCCATTTCCATGATGGCCTGCGCTCGTATCGGAGCCATCCATTCCATCGTTTTTGCGGGATTCTCGGCAACCGCTCTGGCTGACAGGGTAATAGATGCCGAAGCAAAAGTAGTGATCACTTCCGACGGCGGATTTCGCGGAACCAAATCAATTCCGTTGAAAAGTATTGTCGATGAAGCATTAACAAAATGCCCTTCAGTTAAAAGTACAGTTGTTCTGAACCGTACTGGTGATAATATCAATATGGTTAACGGAAGAGATATCTGGTGGCATGACCTGATCAAAGGAGTCTCAACTGATAATGTGGCTGAGGTTATGGATGCCGAAGATATTCTGTTTATACTTTATACATCAGGTTCTACCGGAAAACCAAAAGGCGTTGTCCATACTACTGCAGGTTACATGGTTTATGCCGAATACACATTTAAAAATGTATTCCAGTACAGCGACGGGGATATTTTCTGGTGCACCGCCGATATTGGCTGGGTTACCGGGCACTCATATATTGTTTACGGACCGCTGCTGGCCGGAGCCACTTCAGTTATGTTTGAAGGTGTTCCTACCTTCCCCGATGCGGGCCGTTTCTGGGATGTTGTTGATAAATACAAAGTAAATCAATTCTATACCGCTCCTACTGCTATCCGTGCACTGGTAGCGCAAGGTGATGAATGGGTAACAAAACATGACCTTAGTTCATTAAAAGTGCTTGGAACTGTGGGCGAACCGATTAATGAAGAAGCCTGGCGCTGGTATCACGATCTGGTTGGTAAAGCCAAGTGTCCGATTGTTGACACCTGGTGGCAAACCGAAACCGGAGGTATAATGATCACCCCGTTGGCTGGAATTACGCCTACCAAACCATCGCTGGCAACATTACCACTGCCGGGTATTCAGCCTGTTTTGGTCGATCCTGAAGGTAAAGAATTAAAAGGAAATGGTGTGGAAGGAATTCTTTGTATTAAATTCCCGTGGCCTGGAATGTTAAGAACAACTTACGGTGACCATCAGCGCTGTTTCCAGACCTATTTTTCAGCATTCCCCGGATTGTATTTAACCGGCGACGGAGCAAAACGTGACGAAGAAGGTTATTATCGCATCATTGGACGAATTGACGATGTGATCAATGTTTCCGGTCACCGAATCGGTACAGCAGAAGTGGAAGATGCTATTAACCAGCACCCAAAAGTTGTTGAATCAGCTGTAGTTGGCTATCCTCACGAAATTAAAGGTTCCGGTATTTATGCCTATGTTATCTGCGAAGATTTGTCGGATTCAGAAATGGTTAACATTGAAAATGAAATCAGAGCCACGGTAACCAAATTCATCGGGCCGATTGCAAAACCTGATAAGATACAAATTGTTAGCGGATTGCCTAAAACCCGTTCTGGGAAAATAATGCGGCGTATTCTTCGTAAAATAGGTGAAGGTGATGCTACTAATCTTGGAGATACTTCCACCCTTTTGGATCCGGGAGTTGTCGATGAAATTATTAGCGGTGCAAAAGTCGATGTAAAACGATAATTCAACTTTTAAACAAAAACCATTTATTATAACTAAAATTTAAATCTAATGGAAAATAAACTTTCAAATCCGGCCCCTCTTGGCTTAATGGGCTTTGGAATGACGACCGTTTTGTTAAACATTCATAATGCGGGATTTTTCCCTATGGGTTCTATGATTCTAGCCATGGGTATATTTTATGGTGGTATTGGCCAAATCATTGCCGGGATTCTGGAATTCAGAAAAGGTAATACATTTGGAACTACTGCCTTTACTTCCTACGGATTGTTCTGGCTAACGCTGGTATTTTTAATTGTATTCCCAAAAATGGGTTGGCTTGAAGCACCGCCAGCCGGATTTATGGGATGGTATCTTTTTATGTGGGGAGTTTTTACTTTTATGATGTGGATTGGCACTTTTGGCAACAACCGTGCCCTTCAGATCATCTTTCTTACTTTATGGATATTATTCCTTCTTTTAGCCATCAGAGACTGGTTTGGATCAGCAGTGGTAGGTAAAATAGCCGGGTTTGAAGGAATCCTATGCGGCTTATCTGCCATTTACCTTGCCATGGCCGAAGTAATTAATGAAACACAGGGCAAAACAGTTTTACCAATTGGAGCAAGAAACTGATTTTCTCCTGAATTTCATTTTATAGAACTATACTGAGAAAAGCGCCTTTTGCCGGGTGCTTTTCATTTTTACAGACAGGCATGTTTTTAAACAGGGTATCTGAAACTTGTTTTTCAACATAAATTCAGTGATTTGAATTTCTACCCCCCCTATTTTATTGATTTTTAGCCGTATTTAGTCTACTTCACACAAATTTAAAACATACACTTTAAATTTCCTGTTATGACTTTTTTTCATGAATTTTACGATCGATTTCATACATCTTTGTAATCGAATAAAATGAATACCAGAAACTTATTTTAGAATCAAAAAAATAACCCGATGCCCATTAAAAAATTAAACAGTATTTTTCGGCCAAAACGTATAGCGTTAATTGGTGTTTCAAATAATCCCGACAGTGTAGGTGGAATAACTTTGCGTAACCTGGTTGGAGGTGGTTACAACGGAGTGGTTTACCCGGTAAATCCAAAGCGGGAGGCCGTATTTGGCATTCCGTGCTATCCCGATGTAAAAAGCCTACCTAAAACTCCTGATTTAGCCGTAATTATGACCGCAGCCAAATTTGTACCTCAACTGGTGCGTGAATGTGGCGAAGCTGGTATTCACGGTTTGATCATTATGTCAGCCGGTTTTAAGGAATCAGGACCGGAAGGTAAAGCGTTGGAAGAACAAGTGAAAGCCGAAAAAGCTAAATTCCCTGAAATGAGGGTCATTGGACCAAACTGTTTGGGAATTCTTGTTCCCGGACTAAGTATGAATGTGAGTTTTGCCAACGGAATGCCTAAAAAAGGACATGTAGCATTTATTTCCCAATCAGGGGCACTTTGTACTTCGGTACTCGACTGGGCATACGAATCAAATATCGGTTTTTCTTACTTTGTTTCTATAGGTAACTCGATGGATGTAAATTTTGGTGATTTGATCGATTACTTTGGTCAGGATCCAAATACAAAGTCCATTGTTCTGTATGTTGAGTCACTTTCCAATGCAAGGACATTTATGTCGGCAGCGCGCGCTTTTTCACGCGAAAAGCCGATCATTGTTTACAAATCCGGACGTTTCCCCGAATCGGCAGCAGCAGCAGCCTCGCATACAGGAGCTATGGCTTCAGAAGATTCTATTTATGACGCTGTTTTCCGCAGGGCTGGGTTGGCACGTGTTTTTGGATTTGGAAACATTTTTGATTTTACTGATCTTGTTGGTCGTCGAAGGGTACCGAAAGGAAATCGGCTGGCTATTGTTACCAACGCCGGCGGACCGGGAGTTATGGCTACTGACTCATTGATATACATGGGTGGGAAATTGGTAAAACTCAGCGAGGAAACCATGCAAAAACTCAACGATTATTTGCCACCTTTCTGGTCACACGGTAACCCGGTTGATGTTTTAGGAGATGCTAATCCTGAACGTTTTGCACGGGCAACTGAAATCGTATTGGAGGACCAAAATGTAGATGCTGTACTGGTTCTCCTTACACCGCAGGCAATGACATCGCCCACCGAAACTGCGGCGGCTATTTCAGAACTGGCATCAAAAACCACCAAAGCGATTATGGCAGCATGGCTGGGAGGCGTGAGTATGAAAGAAGGAATCCAGATTTTCAATAATGCAGGAATCTCAAGTTTCACACATCCTGAACAGGCTATTCGGGCATTTATGACACTTTCCAATTATTCGCAAAACCAGGAAATGTTGTATGAAACGCCAAAAGAAGTTCCGGTTTCCTTTGAATATGACAGAAATGTTATCAGAAAAAAATACCTGACCGAAATCTTTCCAAAAGCAAAAATTTTGAACGAAGACGATTCGAAAATGCTGGTAAACGATTATGGTATTGATACAACACATCCTACACCCGCAGCAACTGAAGATGAAGCTGTGGCTATTGCTGAACAGAAAGGCTACCCGGTGGTGTTGAAAATTTATTCACCTGATATTACCCATAAATCTGATGTTGGCGGAGTTGCATTGAATATCAAGGATGAAGAGATGGTCCGGGCCAGTTTCAGGAATATGATAAAAACCGCTTCGGCCAAACGTCCTGATGCAAAAATTGAAGGCGTAACGGTACAAAAAATGGTTGACACCAGAGACGGGATTGAACTAATTGTCGGAACAAAAAAAGATCCGATTTTTGGTACAGTAATGTTAGTGGGGATGGGAGGAACAACTGCCGAGTTGTTTAAAGATAACCGGCTTGAATTCCCGCCTCTAAATGAAAAACTGGCACACCAAATGCTAAAATCGCTGCAGATTTATCCATTGCTGGAAGGTTACCGGGGAGATTCCGCCAAGAATATTGACAAGCTGATTGAGACATTGATCCGTATGTCGTACCTGGCAGCCGATTACCCGGAAATTGCAGAATTAGACATTAACCCGCTTATTGTTACTCCAACCGATGTAATTGCACTGGATGCCAGAATTGTTGTCGATGAAGAAGTAATGAAAACTCCGGTAAAAGATTACTCACACCTGATACTTCGTCCGTACCCGGAAAGCCTTATCAAAAGTACTACCTTAAAAGATGGTACAGAGATATTGCTTCGTCCCATTAAACCGGAAGATGAACCCATGTGGCTGGAATTACTGGGAAGTTGTTCCAAGGAATCCATTTATCACCGGTTCAGGTACGATTTCTATTTTGACTCCCACGAGGTAGCCACACAGTTCTGTTTTATAGATTATGACCGTGAAATTGCCATCGTAGCTGAAATTGAAGAAGAAGGAAAGAAAAAATTGATCGGTGTTGGAAGACTAATTGCTGATCCCGATGTTGAAATCATGGAATATGCCATTCTAATTACTGATGCCTGGCAGAAAAAAGAACTTGGATTTACGCTAACCAAATATTGCCTTGATATTGCCAAAATGAGGGATATCAAAACACTGGCCGCTGAAACAACCAAAGACAACAAACCGATGATCTCTGTTTTCCGAAAACTAAACTTCAAAATCAGATTTAATGAAGATACCACCGTTTCGGTAACAAAAGATATATCGATTGAAGATTAATTACTCAGGAATGTAAACCAATTTCTCCCGGCAGAGGATCATTCTTTGCCGGGAAATTTTTTCATGTAAAATATGGATTTCGCAAAGATTGAACAGGCTGCCAAAATGATCCGAAAAGCAAAATATGCAGTTGCTTTTACCGGGGCAGGAATTTCAGTAGAAAGCGGAATACCGCCATTTCGGGGCGAAAACGGACTTTGGAATAAAGTCGACCCCATTTTTCTTGAAATTGATTATTTCTATAAAAAGCCATTGCAATCGTGGCAAAAGATAAAAGAGATTTTTTATGACACCCTTGGCAACGCAGCACCTAATGTTGCACATGATGTACTCGCCAAAATGGAACAGCGCAGTTTCCTTGAAGCTGTCATCACCCAAAACATCGATCATCTTCACCAAAAAGCAGGGAGCCGTTATGTTTATGAGTTGCATGGCACCTACACACAGCTGGTTTGTACGGAATGTAGTTCAGAATACGATATTAGTTTCGCCGATCTGAATTTTCTGCCTCCCACTTGTTTTGTTTGCAAAGGAATCCTGAAACCGGCTATGGTATTTTTTAACGAACCTATTCCCGCATTTGCAAAAAAACGATCGTTTGAGGAAGCGGAAAAAGCCGATGTGATGCTGATTATTGGAACAAATGCCGAAGTTTTACCCGCTGCCGAAATTCCGGTTGTAGCTAAAAAACATGGGGCTAAAATTATTGAAATCAATATTGAAGAAACTCACTTCACACGAGAAATCACTGACGTTTTTATTAAAGGAAAAGCTGCAGTAGCCATGAAAAAAATTGGCGAATTGCTTTATCTGTAGTCATTTCGCTCCTTTTTATTTTATTCTGAAACAATATTCAACTTCAAAAATCCGAAAAGTTTAATTGCATAAAAGCAGAAAATGAATTGACTCAAGTCATAACCAATTTAAGTTAATTTTTTTAAAATTTTCACTCCAGTGCAAAAATTGTTAAACCTCGGAACAATCCTAAACTTTAGCGAGTTCCAGTTGTCAATATGATGATAGTTTTTTAAAGTTTAACACATTAAAAAATTGAGCCATGAAAAAGTTAATTACAATATCAATGTCATTCCTGATGGTGATGTTTTTTTCAACATCTAATGCGCGGGAATCAAAAAGAATAGAACCGAATGCCGGAAAAAACAACGTTAATGAATCCAAAATAGAAAGAAAAGTAATTCGTGAAGATAACAGAAACGAGGTTTCTGATTTTTCGAAAGATGCTTTTAAGGCCGACTTTGGAAATGTTACGAATGTAACGTGGGAAAGACAGCCGTTATACGATGTAGCCTCATTTACAAAAAACGGTAAAAGATACCAGGCATTTTATGATAATACATCAACACTGGTTGGGACCATGACCTCAAAAAAATATGCCGATTTACCGAAAAAAGCTCAAAATGAAATTAAGAAACAATACAAGGGCTTTTCTGTTGACAAAGTTATCTTTTATAAAGATAATGAAGCTAATGACTATAATATAGAGTTATATGGCGTTCAATATAATAACAACGACAATTATTTTGTTGAGTTGTCAAGGAAAAAAGAAAATGTTGTACTTGAAGTAAGTCCGCAGGGAACGGTATCTTTTTACAGAGATTTAGAGCACACTTAAAAATGCAGAGAATTAGTTTCATAAATGAAAGTTTTTAAAGTTTAATACATTAAAAAAATTAGTCATGAAAAAGTTAATTGGATTATCAATGTCATTCCTTATGGTGATGTTTTTTTCAACATCGAACGCACGGGAAACGAAAACAATGGCACCAAATTCAAGTAGAAACAGTGTTAAAGAATCAAGGATAGAAAGAAAAGTAATTCGTGAAGAGAACAGAAATGAAGTTTCTGATTTGTCGAAAGATGCATTTTATGCTGACTTTGGAAATATTTCAAATGTTACCTGGGAAAGAGATCCTTTATTTGATATAGCCACATTTACAAAAAATGGCAAGTCGTGTGAAGCATTTTATGATCCCTCATCAAAACTGGTAGGTACTGTCATCCAGAAAAAATTTGCTGATTTACCAAAGGATGCACAAAAAGAAATTAAAAAACAGTATAAAGATTATTCCATCGACAAAGTAATCTTCTATAAAGACAATGAAGGTAATGATTACAACATATTATTGTATGGAACTCAGTTTGAGAACGCTGATAATTATTTTGTAGAATTATCAAATTCAGCTGAAAACAAAAATATTGTTATCCAGGTAGATCCGAGGGGAAATATTTATTTTTTCAAGGAATTACACAATGCTTAATAATGCAAATAAAATAGTTTAGTTTAAAAAGTTTAACCATTAAAAAAATTTAGTCATGAAAAAGTTAATTGGATTGTCAATGTCTTTCCTGATGGTATTGTTTAGTACAATATCAAATGCACAGGAAATAAAAAAAGTAGCATTGAACTCAGAAAAAAATGGTGTTAAGGAATCAAAAATGGAAAGAAAAGAAATCCGCGAAGAAGACAGGAACCTGGTTTCTGATATGTCGATCAATGCTTTTTATGCTGACTTTGGAAATATTCCTAATGTTAGATGGGAAAAAGACAACTTATTTGACATAGCCATATTTAAAAAAGATGGCAAACAATACAAAGCTTATTACGATAGTTCTTCAAAGCTGGTAGGAACAATTACTTCAAAAACTTTCGCTGATTTACCAATGGATGCTCAAAAACAAATTAAGAAAGAATACAAGAATTATACGATCGACAAAGTAGATTTCTTTAAAGATAACGAAAATTATGACTCTAGTTATGATCAATTTTTGTATGGAATGCAATTCGAAAATGCTGACAATTATTTTGTAGAATTATCGAATAAAGCTCAAAAAACAAATATTGTCCTTCAAGTAACTCCTGAAGGAGATATATTCTTTCTTAAGGAACTCAATAAAGCTTAAAAATAAAAGTAACTAAAAATAAAAATGTCGCCGAGGTTTCAGCGACATTTTTTGTGCTAAAAAACCCCTCCACTATTTTGAAACAGCGGAGGGGAAAACCGCGCATTTTACAGAAACCTATGGATTAAATCAAAAAGAATGGGTCCCTCGCATGGTTTTATTACGTTTTATCCTTTATGTTTAAATAGTTTACCTTTTCCCTTTTACCAGAGTAATTTTACCGGTCCAGTGGTGATGTGAGTATGGATCTTTATCGCTATTGTAATCGTTTGTATAGCCGTTACCAGTGGCGCCTTCAAATTTCCCGGTACCTCCAATAATTACAAACGGATCTTTAAAATATGAATTGGCAAAACTGGGCATTCCTGGAAGGCGGCCATCCATTACAAAACCTCCTACAGTCACATTTAAAATATCTCCGTCTTCATCTTGAAAGTAAGCTTCAATATGTCCGGCCGGATAGGAATCATCAGTTGCATCATAACAGAAATCAAAATAAGAGGTAAAATGTCCCATGTGTGTACCGGTACCTTGTCCTGTATTGATTATACGAACCATTGGAGGATAATCGCCACACACATCACTGGGCCCCATATAATCATAATTGCCAGTGAATACAATATTAAAACCAGTCGTAATGGTTTTTGACTGTGCGCTTTTCAACAGATTTTCGTTACCTGGAGCTAACTCATCTTTATTGCAACTTACCATCAGTCCAATTGCAATCATCATTAATAATAGCTTTACCAATGTTTTCATCTTTTTGATTTTTTTATAACAAATCACAATCAGTTGCATACCGTATCACCTGCTGTAATTTCCCCTGTCCAGTAGCTGTAAGTCATCCAACCAATGTAATGGTTGCCACGATTTCCTATCAGATTGTAGTGCCAGGTTACATACCAGTGATCAGTAAAATAGGTAAAGTCAGTTTCCCTGATCTTAAAAACCTCCCCGGTTTCGCTAGTAACTTCTCCTTTCAGTTGGTCAATTTCTTTAAAAAACATACCGTCTTTGTACCGATAAACATAGTGAACCCTTAACCAACCACCTTCGAGGTAATCAACCATTTCTCCATCGCAATACACCGGAGTATAATAAGTTGATTCAGTCCAGCCTTGCACAGCATTATTTGCTTTGTTTTGTGCAGTAACTTGTGTCCATGCCATGCCTAAAAGCAGACAGAACAAATAAATAACTTTTGTTTTCATAATATTAATTTTTAAGTTAAACAATGCGGATTATAACTTGATTTAATCCACATTCAATTTCGGGAAAAGCAAAAGCCAGTGCTTATCAACTATGTTGACAGAAATATCAGTCATGTTGTTTTTATAACAACTATGTTGTTTGGCTAAAATTCAATCCCGTTTATCAGGACAAATAGGCTTCCAGTCCTATCCTTTTTACGATGGCAGTAAATCCCGGATCATCATGAAGAATTTCAAGATCGGGGTGATTGATAATTAAATTAAAATAATGGTACGGTGGAAATTTATAGGTTATCGTTTTTTCAAGCCAGTAGAGGGCTTCCTGTTTGTTTCCTAAAATGGCATTCCACCAGGCAATATAAAACGGGTTGCCATTCAAACCTTCTACCTGAACAGGCCTGTTTTTATTGATATCAATCATACAAGTGAAAATACCTTCGATACCCTTACTGGCATAAGCTTCATCTATTTCGACGGAATAATCATCAGACCTTGAAAACTGTTTAGCTATTGTTTTAAGCTGGTCACGTGCTTTTTCTCCCTGATTGAGTTTCACATAATTCAGAAAAAACAACCACATATTATCCGAGTACACCGGATTCAGATCATGGGCAATCTGACAAACTTCCAATGATCTTTTGTAATCCTTTTCAAAATATGCAATCCACGAATCCAGATTTTTAACTACCCAGAAATACGGCTCCAGTTCCAACGCTTTATCGATTTGTTTGCGCGCTTCACTTATGGGGCCTGTAATCATTAAATGTTGGGCATACCATTGTCGCGCTGTGGCAAAATACGGATTCAATTCAATCGATTTCCGAAGTTCTTCTCCCGACCTCACAAAATCGTGCCTGAACCAATAGTTTAAACCCAATACTGCATGCGCTTCTGCACAATTCGGATCAAGTTCCAATGCTTTTTGACACAACTGATAAACCTTGTTTACCATCCCTGTATCACGTGCAATTCCCCAAGCAGTTAATTGTGTGGTGGCATTGGCCAGCCCTGCGTATGCTTCAGCAAAATCCGGATCTTCTTCAATGGCCTTTTTATAATATTGTACCGAATTTATTACCCCGGCTGCATCAAATCCTGATCTTTGCGGACTATTGGCCCTGTGAAGTAAAAACCGGGCCTGCAAATAATAATCGTACGCCTTCGAATTTTGGGTTGATTTTTTCTCAATCTGCCTGACTTCATTATCCGGAATAACCGTTTTGAGTTTATCAGCAACCTGCAATGCAATTTCATTCTGAACGTTAATAATATCATTCATATCCCGGTCAAAATTATCAGACCATAGATGATCGTCCCGCTCCGGATCGATAAGTTGAATGCTTATTCTGGCCTTGTCGCCATACCTGCGAACGCTTCCTTCCAGTACGTAATTTACATTCATTTGACGTGCAATTTCAAGGGCTGTTTGTATATTCTCACGAAAATTCTCAGCCGTGGTATTCGATACTACCCTTAATGAAGTTATCCAATATAAATTATTGAGAATATCTTCCCTGATTCCATCTGCAAAATATTGATTCGAAGGATCGTCGCTAAGATTTTTAAAAGGAAGTACAATAATGGACAATTCTTTTTGCCCTGCGTGTTCTATTTGTCGGTAAATAAACCAACCCGATGCAATGATGACGATAAATGCAGTTGAAAATAATACAATTTTAGATCGTTTTTTAAATTTCTTCTGATCTGAAAAATCATCCTGACCTGGAGTATTTTCATTATCGCTTAAATTATTTTTTATCTCCCCGGGCACAAAACCAAAATGTTCGTGAAAACATTTGATAAAATAGGAAGGACTTCCAAAACCAACTTTGTAAGCAATTTCAGAAACTGTAAAATTCCCCTTTTCGAGCAATTCCCTGCCCTTTTTTAAACGGATTTCCCTGATAAAATGGCTAACAGAATGATTATTAATCAATTTTAATTTACGATGAATATGCGATCGGCTAATTCCAAGTTCCCGCGCCAGTTCGCTAACTCCAAACTTTTCATCGCTCAGATTAGCTTCAACAATCGAAGTTATGCGGGTTAAAAAAGTCTCATCATCTCTTGAATGAAGATTCATGGTTTTTTAGCTTGCCAGATAATAGTTATTCTTGACTGAAGTTACAAAGAAATAAACTGATTTACAATCGGGACACAATCGATTTTATGCTGAATCTTAATCACTTGCAAATTCACAACTACCAAACCCACCAGGGAGAATGAATGAATTCAGCATAGGACAGAGCATCAAAAATGATGTGAGCGGCAAGAGGCAACCAGATACTTTTTGTAAAATGCCGGGTAATGCCAAAAAACAAACCCACACCAAAAGTCCAGAAAAATAAAAATCTGATATCAGTATGTTCAGCTACAACAGGAGCCAGAAACAGGAAGCATTTGTAGCCGGTATGAGACAATGTGCTGAACAAGACAGAAAAGGTACTATTGATGTTTTTCGTAAACTCCTGTAAAAATCCCCGGTAAACCAGTTCTTCCATACAACCAATCGAAGCAGCCACAAGAGTAAAAACCCGGAATGATTCTGGAATAACGGGCCAGTCGTGATAATTTCTATATGGTAATGCAAGTGCAATTCCAACCAAAATTCCGGCAACGATTAAAAGCAATACTTTTATTTTTGATCGGTTCTCTCCAAAAATATTTTTCAGGTCGTTAACCGATTTTATGCTTTTACTGATAAGATATGCTGCAACCAGCAGCGCCAGTAAAGCAATACTTTTTTGAGGAAAATCATACTGAATGAAATACGAAAAAATCATCAGGCTAAGGCTGCAAATAACAGCCTCTGCCAGAATGATCATTTTTTTTCTTTTCTCCATTCCGGGAGTAATTTTTACCAGGAATGATTAACGGATTTCTTGCGCAACAATAACCTGAAAACTACAACAAAAGGAATTAAAAGCAACAACCAGCCCGACCCCAGGCACAAATAACCTTTGTTTGCTGTTATGCGGGCCTCTGGTAATGCTTTTTGCAGGTTTTCCCTTTTGGCTGAATTATCCAGATAATCAACAGGGAGAGAAAGGTATTTCAGGTTTTTCAGTGCTTCAACTGTTGTTATATCCAGCACAGTGTCTGTTATAGAAAGTCCGGCAAGTTGTGGAAATTTTAACAATGCACTATAATCCATAATATCTTCGGTATTAACCAACTCAACCATTTCCAGTTTAGGGTGATGAATCACAAACGAATTAAATTCATCCTGGGTGAACCCGGGATCAAAAGTCATCCACCGAAGGTCAGGCAATACAATATTTGCCGGATCATAAATCTTGCCGGCTCCTGTAATCGACAAAACTTCAAGCTTTTTAAGACGGTTGATTTCATCCAGATTTTTAAGGGTATCTGCAAAACCAATGGTTAGTTCTTTCAGGTTGACAAGAGGAGACAAAACTTTCAAATCGAGTGGTCCTGCTATCTGTAAATTTAATTTTTCCAGCTGACGGTTATTGGTAAAAATATCGTTGGTAATAATCCGGTCATACTTTTGCTCAAAACTCACAATTAATTGTTTCAATTTTGGCATGGCTGGAAATGGCTCACTAATCACTGAATCTGAAATCGTTACCCACAATATTTCAAGATCAGTTGACTTTGCCAGTAAATCGTAATCTCCGCTATTTATATCGGGACCGATGATATATTTCGGGTTAAACATTTTGAATAAATCACTCATTTCAGAGATATTTCCATCACAAAAAATACCAGTTCCCTGTTTGGCTTTTGCAATTTCTTCAAGATAAGGCAGGTATGATTTCGGTACTGTCGAACCAACAGAAATGAACCGAAGATCCGATAAATCTCTTTTCCCGATTTCTTTAAACCAGGAAATCATTTTATCATCCTTAGGGATTGAAATATAATAAATTTTACCATTGACATAAACAGCGCTGTCATCCGTTTCAATAATAAATTCCTCGTCCGATCTGTCAAAATCAGGAATTAGAACATATTCATCAAAAGAAATAACATCTCCTTTACTACCCATAATTACAGCCGGATTTATGCTGTCTGAAACGCAAACAACAGGCGTTTTCGAGGCATTATAAACCTCTTTCGCACCTTTTATTTCAACCGTTTTGAATGTTTCAACTTTAGGTGTACAAGAAGAAACAGAGAAAATAAGCAGAGCAATGCAAATGACGTTCAAAATACATTTGAAGATCAGGCTGTTTTTAAAAGAAATGAGGAATAGTTTCATGGTAATGTCAAATTAAACTCTTACAAAAATTTGAAATCTTAAGCGATAAATATGAGCAAAAACTAAAAGTGCAACCTTGAATGAAAGGTTTAAGTAGTTAATTTTCAGTATTCTTATCACAACAATTTACAACAAATCAGGCAGATAAACAATATGGTTAACAAGTTCAGTAGAATCACTCGGGGAATTACTGAAATCTGCTTTCAAAATTATTCCGTAACATCGGGAATCTTTAATTTTTAAAAAATTCAATCACTGCGTTTCAACAAAATCATTTCACAGAAAAAATTCCTGTTAACTTTACTGCATAAATGATCAATTTTATGATTCAGGCTGATAAATTCGACCTT